>NZ_QLLT01000008.1 GCF_003259315.1 Kitasatospora sp. SolWspMP-SS2h
GGCCGGAAACGCCGACTGCCCGCCCGGGAGGCCCGGGCGGGCAGGGAGTGGAGGCCCGTGGACGGGCGCTCGCACTGTGAAGCTGTGTACCGCACCCGCGTGGCGAACGCAGGCCGCGTGCGGTACGGGACGTACGGCTCGTCGGAATCCGGGTAGAGGGCCGGGGTTTCCGGGAGCGGGTGGTCGGCGGTGGCGGGTAGAGGGCCGCGGGTTCACGCCGACCGGAGTGGCGCCTGGTGGCACCGGGTGTACGGCGGGGCCGTACGGAAGAACCGGATCAGGCGGCGACGTTGACGCGCTTGGTGATCGCCGACTTCTTGTTGGCGGCCTGGTTCTTGTGGATGACGCCCTTGCTCACGGCCTTGTCGAGGGCCTTGGAGGCGGCGCGGGCCAGCACGACGGCCTTCTCGGTCTCGCCGGCGGCAGCGGCCTCGCGGGCCTTGCGCAGGGCGGTCTTCAGCGAGGACTTGACGGCCTTGTTGCGCAGGCGCGCCTTCTCGTTGGTCTTGTTGCGCTTGATCTGGGACTTGATGTTCGCCACGAAAGAGCCTCAGTCTGTTGTGAATCGTTGCTACGACGGGTGGCACCCCTGGCGCCGCCCGGCAGCTGAGAGGACATGCCGAGGGCGGAGTGCAGCGCCCCACGCTACCAGGGCCGCCCCGGGCCGCCCAAACCGGACCGCCGCCCCCGGCCGTCCTCCCCGGCCGTCCCCGTGCAGTTCCCTCGCCCGTCCCTCGCCCGCGGTCGGCGGTCATGCGGTGAGCAGCGGCTCGCCGTAGTGCTCGACGGTCGGGAACGGGTCGTAGAAGCGGTGCAGCAGTTCGCGCCAGCGCGCGTACTCGGGGGAGCGGCGGAAGCCCTCGGTGTGGTCCTCCAGGGTGCCCCAGCCGACCTGGAGCAGGAAGCGCGAGGTGCGCCCCGCGTCCAGGCAGCGGCGCAGTTCCAGGGAACGGAAGCCGGGTTGGACGGAGATCAGCGGGCGGGCCTCGGCGAAGGCGGCGAGGAACTCCTCCTCCCGGCCGGGGAGGACGTCGAGCAGAGCGCTTTCCAAGATCATGAGGTCATCGTCCCGCACACCCGCCCGGCCGGGAAGGACCCGGGGGCCGTTCGGCATGGGAGGATGGACAGAACCATATTGATCGGATCAGAAATCGGACCAAGGTGCCCGCGACCCCCAGCAACGTGCCAGAGCCCAGCCGTACTGACCCGGCGGTGATCCGCAACTTCTGCATCATCGCCCACATCGACCACGGCAAGTCGACGCTCGCCGACCGGATGCTGCAGATCACCGGCGTGGTGGACCCCCGGCAGATGCGCGCCCAGTACCTCGACCGGATGGACATCGAGCGCGAGCGCGGCATCACCATCAAGTCCCAGGCCGTCCGCCTCCCGTGGGCGCCGAGGTCCGGTGAGCAGGCGGGCACGACGCACATCCTCAACATGATCGACACCCCCGGCCACGTGGACTTCACGTACGAGGTGTCCCGCTCCCTCGCGGCCTGCGAGGGAACCATCCTGGTGGTCGACGCCGCCCAGGGCATCGAGGCGCAGACCCTCGCCAACCTGTACCTGGCGCTGGAGAACGACCTCACGATCATCCCCGTGCTCAACAAGATCGACCTGCCGGCCGCCCAGCCGGAGAAGTACGCCGCCGAGATCGCGCACATCATCGGCTGCGACCCGAGCGACGTGCTGAAGGTCTCCGCGAAGACCGGCCTCGGCGTCGAGGACCTGCTCGACCACGTGGTCGAGAAGATCCCGGCCCCGGTCGGCGTCAAGAACGCCCCGGCCCGCGCGATGATCTTCGACTCGGTGTACGACGCCTACCGCGGCGTGGTCACCTACGTGCGAGTCGTGGACGGCCAGCTCACCAAGCGCGAGCGGATCGCCATGATGTCCACCGGCGCGACCCACGAGCTGCTGGAGATCGGCGTCATCTCGCCGGAGCCCAAGGTCGCCGACGGCCTCGGCGTCGGCGAGGTGGGCTACATCATCACCGGTGTGAAGGACGTCCGGCAGTCCAAGGTCGGCGACACCATCACCTCGCAGAACAAGGGCGCCACCGAGGCCCTCGGCGGCTACAAGGACCCGCGCCCGATGGTGTTCTCCGGCCTCTACCCGCTGGACGGCTCGGACTACCCGCTGCTCCGCGACGCCCTGGACAAGCTGCGCCTGAACGACGCCGCCCTGGCCTACGAGCCGGAGACCTCGGTGGCGCTCGGCTTCGGCTACCGCTGCGGCTTCCTCGGCCTGCTGCACCTGGAGATCATCCGGGAGCGGCTGGAGCGCGAGTTCAACCTCGACCTGATCTCCACCGCCCCGAACGTGGTCTACCGGGTGATCATGGAGGACGGCACCGAGCACACCGTCACCAACCCGAGCGAGTTCCCCACCGGCAAGATCGCCGAGGTGTACGAGCCGGTGGTGCGCGGCACCATCCTGGCGCCGAACGAGTTCGTCGGCGCGATCATGGAGCTCTGCCAGTCCCGCCGCGGCACCCTCCAGGGCATGGACTACCTCTCCGAGGACCGGGTCGAGCTGCGCTACACCCTGCCGCTGGCCGAGATCGTCTTCGACTTCTTCGACCAGCTGAAGTCCAAGACCCGCGGCTACGCCTCGCTCGACTACGAGCCCATCGGCGAGCAGTCCGCCAACCTGGTCAAGGTCGACATCCTGCTGCACGGCGACGCGGTGGACGCGTTCTCCGCGATCGTGCACAAGGACAAGGCCTACAACTACGGCGTGATGATGGCCGGCAAGCTGCAGAAGCTCATCCCGCGCCAGCAGTTCGAGGTGCCGATCCAGGCCGCGATCGGCTCCCGGGTGATCGCCCGCGAGACGGTCCGGGCGATCCGCAAGGACGTCCTCGCCAAGTGCTACGGCGGTGACATCTCGCGCAAGCGCAAGCTGCTGGAGAAGCAGAAGGAAGGCAAGAAGCGGATGAAGATGGTCGGCCGGGTGGAGGTCCCGCAGGAGGCCTTCATCGCCGCGCTGTCGACGGACGCGGAGGCCCCGAAGGAGAAGAAGTAGCTCCGGAGGCGGGCCGATGACGGCGGGCCGGTGCTCCCTCGTACGAGGGGGTGCCGGCCCGTCGCCGTCCCGGCCGCCAGCCGTGGGTCCGCCGCCGTTCCGGCGCACCGCCGCCGTCCCGGCCGCCCGCCGTGGGCCCATGGCCGTCCCGGCCGCCCGGGGTCAGCGCAGCGACAGCGGCAGGCCCTTGACGATGCCCGCCTTGACCAGTCGGCCGACCGGGCCGGTCAGTACCCGGGGCCGCATCGAGTCGTCGCCGTGGATCAGCTGCACCAGCGCCTCGCCGCGGCCCAGGCTCAGGCACTGGGTGACGTAGCGGTACGAGAACGGCTCGCCGGTGCGGCCGGTGAGCAGCTTGGCCAGGTAGCGGCCCTGCGGCATCGCGGTGGCGCAGGCCATCCGCAGTTCGCCGGTGCCGGGCAGGTCGACGGCGGCGGCGTCGCCGATCACGTGCACCTCGGGGTGCGAGAGCGAGCGCAGGTGGTCGTCCACCAGGGCACGGCCGCGGGCGTTGACGGCCAGGCCGGCGTCGGCGGCCAGCGGGTGCGGCTCCATCGAGGCGGCCCACACCACCACGTCCGCGGGGAAGTCGGGGAGGCCGTCGTCCCCGCAGCTCAGCCCGGCCGCGGTGACGGCGGTGACCCGGTGCTGCTCGTCGACCCGGACCCCGAGGCGGCCGAGCACCGCCAGGACGTGCGCCCGGCCGCGCTCCGACAGCCAGCCGCCGACCCGGTCGGCCGCGACCAGCCGGACCTGCCAGGCCGGGTACGCCTCGGCCAGCTCGGTGGCCAGTTCGATGCCGGTCGGGCCGCCGCCGACCACCGCGACGGTGCCGGGCGCGGCGGCTCCGGCGAGCCGGCGGCGCAGCTCCTCGGCGCGTTCCGCCGAGTACGCGTGCTCGGCGGCGCCCGGCACCCCGCCCCAGGCGGTGCGGCTGCCGAGCGCGTACACCAGGGTGTCGTAGGCCAGCCGCCCGCCGTCCTCGGTGCGCACCTCGCAAGCGGCCAGGTCGATCGCGACGGCCCGGGTGGCCCGGTGGGTGACCTTGCGGCCGCGCAGCACGTGGGCGATCTCGGGGCGGGCGACCCGGCGGCCCGCCGCGATCTCGTGCTGCCGGACGCGGTGGTGGAAGCGCTGCTCGGGGGCGACCAGGGTGACCCGGTCCGGTCCTCGGCCGATCCCGGCGGCGGCGGACAGCCCCGCGTAGCCCGCGCCGATCACCACGATGTGCTTGCCGGTCATCTCGTCCTCCTTCGGAACCCCGCCGGTGGCGGTGCTGGAAGGGGGACGGCGCGGCCGGGGAGGGTGTGACCGTGATCCCGGTCACTCCGTCGGCTCCGACGGCTCAGCCTGCCCGGCCCGCCCCGTCGGCCAAGCCCGCTCCACCCGGCCCGCTCCGCCGGCCAAGCCCGCCCGGCCCGCCCCGTCGGCCAAGCCCGCTCCACCCGGCCCGCTCGGCTCACTCCGCCGCGAGGTGGCCGAGCTTCTCCGGGTTGACCATCACGTACGCGGCCGTGATCAGGCCGTTCTCGACGGTGAACGCCATCACGCCGCCGACCGTGCCGGGCGCCGCGTACCAGACCGCGCCCGCCTCGCCGTTGACCACGGCCGGGACCAGCGGCTGCTCCGGGCCGATCCAGCGGGTGGTGAGCTTGCGCAGCAGCCGGGAGACGTGGAGCGCGCCGAGGACCGGGCGGCGCACCGCATGGACGACGCCGCCGCCGTCGGCGTGCCAGACGACCTCCGGGTCGAGCAGCGCCACCAGCGCGGCCAGGTCGCCGCCGGTGGCCGCGGCGGTGAACGCCGTCACCACCCGGTGGTGCTCGGCCGGGTCGACCGGGCCGCGCCGGCCGCCGTCCCGGACCCGGCGGCGGGCCCGGGAGGCGAGCTGCCGGGCGGCCTCGGGGGAGCGGTCCAGGGCCGGGGCGATCTCGTCGAAGCCGACCGCGAACACGTCGTGCAGGACGAACGCCGCCCGCTCGGCCGGGGACAGCTGCTCCATCACCGCGAGCATCGCCACCGACACCGCCTCGCCCAGCTCGGCCCGTTCGGCCGGGGAGTCCGCGGCGGTCAGCACCGGCTCCGGCAGCCACTCGCCGACGTACGCCTCCCGGCGGGCCCGGGCCGAGCCCAGCTGGTCGTAGCAGAGCCGGGTGACCACGGTGGTCAGGTACGCGCGCGGGTCCGCCACGTCGGACCGGTCGGCGGACCGCCAGCGCAGCCAGGCGTCCTGGAGCACGTCCTCGGCGTCGGTGACCGAGCCCAGCAGCCGGTAGGCCACCGCGCCCAGGTAGCGGCGCTCGGCCTGGAAGGCGTCCACCGGACCGGCCGGGGACGGCCCGCCGGCGGGGGCGGGGGAGGCGTCGGCGGTCGGGTGCGCGGCGGTCGGTTCGGACACCCGACCACGGTAGCGCGCCCGACGGCGGCCGCCGCGGGCCGGTGCTGACCTCCCGTCAGGGACGAGCGGACGCGCCGGGGGGAGGCCCGCGCGGTGCGGACCTCCCCCCGGCGCGGCGGGTGGTGCGGGGTCAGTCGACCTCGGCCACCGCCTGGGCGAACTGGGCCTGGTAGAGGCGCGCGTAGGCGCCGTCGGCGGCGATCAGCCCGTCGTGGGTGCCCTGTTCGACGATCGAGCCGTTCTCCATCACCAGGATCACGTCGGCGTCCCGGATGGTGGAGAGCCGGTGGGCGATCACGAAGCTGGTGCGGCCGGTGCGCAGTTCGGCCATGGCGCGCTGGATCAGCACCTCGGTGCGGGTGTCGACGGAGCTGGTGGCCTCGTCGAGGACCAGGATCGAGGGCTGGGCGAGGAAGGCCCGGGCGATGGTGATCAGCTGCTTCTCGCCCGCGCTGACGCCGGTGCCCTCGTCGTCCAGGACGGTGTCGTAGCCCTCGGGCAGGGTCCGCACGAAGCGGTCCACGTGCGCGGCCCTCGCGGCCGCGACCACCTGTTCGCGGGTGGCGCTCTCGGCGCCGTAGGCGATGTTCTCGGCGATGGTGCCGCCGAACAGCCAGGTGTCCTGGAGGACCATGCCGATGCCGGAGCGCAGCTCCTCGCGGGACATCGCGGCGATGTCCACCCCGTCCAGGGTGATCCGCCCGCCGCTGACCTCGTAGAACCGCATCAGCAGGTTGACCATGGTGGTCTTGCCCGCGCCGGTCGGGCCGACGATGGCCACCGTGTGGCCGGGCTCGACCTTCAGGGACAGGCCCTCGATGAGCGGCTTGTCGGGGTCGTAGCGGAAGGAGACGTCCTCGAACGCGACCCGGCCGTGCACCTCGGCGGGGCGCTCGGGGTGCTGCGGCTCGGGGGACTGCTCCTCGGCGTCCAGCAGTTCGAAGACCCGCTCGGCGGAGGCGACGCCGGACTGCACCAGGTTGGCCATCGAGGCGACCTGGCTGAGCGGCTGGCTGAACTGGCGGGAGTACTGGATGAACGCCTGCACGTCGCCGATGGACAGCGCGCCGCTCGCCACCCGCAGACCGCCGACCACCGCGACCAGCACGTAGTTGATGTTGCCGACCAGCATCATCGCGGGCTGGATGATGCCCGAGATGAACTGCGCCCGGAAGGACGCCTCGTAGAGCGCCCGGTTCTCCCGGTCGAAGAGCTCCGCGGCCTCCTTCTGGCGGCCGAAGACCTTCACCAGGCTGTGTCCGGTGAACATCTCCTCGATGTGCGCGTTGAGCTTGCCGGTGGAGCCCCACTGCTTGACGAACTGCGGCTGGGCGCGCTTGCCGACCTTGGTGGCGACGATCACCGAGACCGGCACCGAGACCAGCGCGATCACCGCCAGCAGTGGCGAGATCCAGAACATCATGGCCAGCACGCCGACGATGGTCAGCAGCGAGTTCACCACCTGGCCCATGGTCTGCTGCATGGACTGGTTGATGTTGTCGATGTCGTTGGTGACCCGGCTGAGCACCTCGCCGCGCGACTGCCGGTCGAAGTAGCTGAGCGGCAGCCGGGACAGCTTCGCCTCGACCTCCTCGCGCAGCCGGAACACCGTGCGGTTGATCGCCAGCGCGGCCAGCCGGCCCTGGAGCACGCCGAACAGGACGGCGGCCAGGTAGATGCCCAGCACCCAGAGCAGGACGGTGCCGATGCTGTCGAAGTCCATGCCCCGGCCGGGCGTGAAGTCGACGGTGGCGAGCAGGTCGGCGACGTTGCCCTCGCCCCGAGCCCGCAGCCCGTCCAGGACGGCCTGCTTGTCCGGCGCGCCGGCGAAGCGCGGCCCGGTGGCCCCGGCCACGATCAGGTCGGTCGCCTTGCCGAGCACCCGGGGGCCGACCACCTGGCAGCCGATGGAGAGCACGCCCAGGCCGAGCACGGTGAACAGCAGCTTGCGCTGGGGGCCGAGCAGGGCGAGCAGGCGCTTCGCGGAGCCGCCGAAGTCCTTCGACTTCTCGGTGCCCTGCGCGCCCATGAACCGGCCGGGCCCGCCGCTGCCGCGCCGGGCCGCCGCCTCCTGCGAACCGGAGGGCACCTCGGCGGGGGCCCCGGCCGCCCCCGACGCCCCCGACGTCCCGGAGGCCGCCGGGGCCCCGGCCGCCCCGGTCTTGGTCAGGTCCGGCCCGCCGGAAGCCCGCGCGGCCTCCGCGGCCCCCGGGGCCTCCGGGCTCCCCGCCGTCTCCGGGTTCCGGTCGTTCTCGGGGTTCCCGTGGTTCTCGGGGCTGGTCACGCCGCCTCCTGCTCGGTGAGCTGGGAGAGCACGATCTCCCGGTACGTCGGGTTGTCGGCCATCAGCTCCTGGTGGGTGCCGGTGCCGACGACGGCGCCCTCGTCGAGGACGACGATCCGGTCGGCGTCGCGGATGGTGGAGACCCGCTGGGCGACGATCACCACGGTGGCGTCCCCGGTCTCCCGGGCGAGCGCGGCGCGCAGCCGGGCGTCGGTGGCGTAGTCGAGGGCCGAGAAGGAGTCGTCGAACAGGTAGACCTCGGGCTTGCGGACCAGCGCGCGGGCGATCGCCAGGCGCTGGCGCTGGCCGCCGGAGACGTTGGTGCCGCCCTGGGCGATCGGGGCGTCCAGGCCCGCGGGGAGCTTCCGGACGAAGTCCGCGGCCTGCGCGGTCTCCAGCGCCTGCCAGAGCTCCTCGTCGGTGGCCTCGGGCTTGCCGTAGCGCAGGTTGGAGGCGACGGTGCCGGAGAACAGGTACGGCTTCTGCGGGACGAGGCCGATGATCTCGGACAGCTTCCGCGGGTCGAGCTCGCGCACGTCCACGCCGTCGATCAGGACGGTGCCGCCGGTGGCGTCGAACAGCCGGGGGACGAGTCCGAGCAGGGTGGTCTTGCCGGAGCCGGTGGAGCCGATGACGGCGGTGGTCTCGCCGGGCCGGGCGGTCAGGTCGATGCCGCGCAGCACCGGGACCTCGGCGCCCGGGTAGCGGAAGTCGACGCCGCGCAGCTCCAGGGTGCCGCGGGCGTGCAGCTCGGTGACCGGCCGCAACGGCGGGACGACGCTGGACTCGGTGTCCAGCACCTCCTGGATGCGCTCGGCGCAGACCTCGGCGCGCGGCACCATCATGAACATGAAGGTGGCCATCATGACGCTCATCAGGATCTGCATCAGGTAGGAGAGGAACGCGGTGAGCGCGCCGATCTGCATGCCGCCGCTCTGGATGCGGTGCGCGCCGAACCAGAAGACGGCGACGCTGGAGACGTTCACCACGCCCATCACGATCGGGAACATCAGCGACATCAGCCGGCCGACCCGCAGCGAGTAGTCGGCGAGTTCGCCGTTGGCGCCGCTGAAGCGGGCCCGCTCGTGGTCGTCCTTGACGAAGGCCCGGATGACCCGGATGCCGGTGATCTGCTCGCGCATGATCCGGTTGACCGCGTCGATCCGGGTCTGCATGCCGCGGAACTGCGGCCGCATCTTGCCGACCAGCACCGTGACCACCGCGCCGAGCAGCGGGACCACGGCGAGCAGCAGGCCGGACAGCGGCACGTCCTGGTTCAGCGCCATGACCACGCCGCCGACGCACATGATCGGCGCGGCGACCATCAGGGTGAAGGTCATCAGCGCCAGCATCTGCACCTGCTGGACGTCGTTGGTGGTGCGGGTGATCAGCGAGGGCGCGCCGAACTGGTTGAGCTCGCGGGCGGAGAAGTCCTGCACCCGGGAGAACACCGCGGCGCGGACGTCCCGGCCGACGGACATGGCGGTGCGCGCGCCGTAGTAGACCGCGCCGATCGAGCAGGCGGCCTGGGCCAGCGACACGCCGACCATGACCGCGCCGACCCGCAGGATGTAGCCGGTGTCGCCCTTGAGCACGCCGCTGTCGATGATGTCCGCGTTCAGCGTCGGCAGGTAGAGCATGCCGATGGTGGACACCAGCTGGAGCAGCACCAGCAGGGTGATGTCCCGGGAGTAGGGGCCCAGATGGGCGCGTAGGAGTCTGAAAAGCACCGTGACACTCTCGTCTGCGGAGGGGATGGGCGCATCCCGATTTCGGGTACTGGGGGGAAAGCTTCACGTTCGGGCAGCTGCTGCACTGCCGACCTGGGAGTGTGCCAGCTCACGTCACCCCCTTACGGATCGGCTTTCCACCCCCTAGGCTGCTGGTGCCCTTTGTTACTCGCCGGTTAAGTCGGTGTCGGGCGGCCCCCGCGGCCGGCGCCCGCCCGCTCTCGGTCCACCCGCCCCCGGAGGTCCTCGTTGAGTTCCGCGCAGTCCATGATCGAGCGGCGCCCGCCCTCCGTGGCGCACCTGTTGCTCAGCAGGGTAAAGGCCACTCCGAACGGTGAGGCCTACCGGTACCCGGTTCCGGTGGACGAGCAGGCCGCGGACAGCGCTCCGGGCGCCGAGCAGTGGCGCTCGCTGACCTGGGCGCAGGCGCACCGGCGGATCACCGCGGTCGCGGCCGGCCTGATGGCGCTGGGCATCCGCGCCGAGGACCGGGTGGCGATCGCCTCCGCGACCAGGATCGAGTGGATCCTCGCCGACCTCGGCAACATGTGCGCCGGCGCGGCCACCACCACCGTCTACCCGAGCACCAACTCCGACGAGACCGCGTTCATCCTGGCCGACTCCGGCAGCCGCGCGCTGTTCGCCGAGGACGAGGGCCAGCTGCGCAAGGCCGCCGAGCAGAAGGACGCGCTGCCCGAGCTGGAGTGGGTGGTCCTGTTCGAGGCCCCCGCCGGCGGCGTCCCGCAGGCCGAGGGCCTGACCGTGCTCACCCTCGCCGAGCTGGAGGAGCGCGGCACCGCCTACCTGGCCGAGCACCCCGACGCGGTGGAGAAGGCCGTCGACTCGCTCGACAAGGAGCAGCTCGCCACCCTGATCTACACCTCCGGCACCACCGGCCGCCCCAAGGGCGTGCGCCTGGTGCATGACTGCTGGGCCTACGAGGGCGTGGCGCAGGAGGAGAGCGGGCTGCTGCGCGCGGACGACGTGCAGTTCATGTGGCTGCCGCTGTCGCACGTGTTCGGCAAGACGCTGATCTCCGGCCAGATCGCCACCGGCCACGTGATGGCGGTGGACGGCCGGGTGGACCGGATCATCCACAACCTGCCGGTGATCCGCCCGACCCTGATGGCCTCCGCGCCGCGGATCTTCGAGAAGGTCTACAACGGCATCGCGGGCCGGGCCCGGGCCGAGGGCGGCGCCAAGTACAAGATCTTCCTGTGGGCGGCCGCGACGGCCCGCGCGTACGCGCAGACCGTCCAGGCCGCCCAGGTCGCCACCGGGCGGGAGAGCGCCCCGCTGGGCCTGCGGCTGCGGCACTCGCTGGCCGACCGGCTGGTGTACACCAAGATCCGGGCCGCGTTCGGCGGCCGGCTGCGCGGCGCGGTGTCGGGCAGCGCGGCCCTGGCGCCGGAGATCGGCTACTTCTTCAAGGGCGCGGGCGTCCCGGTGCTGGAGGGCTACGGCCTGACCGAGACCTCGGCCGGCTCCACGGTCAACCGGGCCGAGGACTTCCGGGTCGGCACCGTCGGCCTGCCGCTGCCCGGCACCGAGGTGCGGATCGCCGAGGACGGCGAGATCCTGCTGCGCGGCCCGGGCGTCATGCGCGGCTACCACCGGATGCCCGAGCAGACCGCCGAGGTGCTGGAGCCGGACGGCTGGTTCCACACCGGCGACATCGGCGAGCTCGGCGAGGGCGGCTACCTGCGGATCACCGACCGCAAGAAGGACATGTTCAAGACCTCCGGCGGCAAGTACGTCGCGCCCAGCGAGGTCGAGGGCAAGTTCAAGGCGATCTGCCCGTTCGTCAGCAACATCCTGGTGATCGGCAACGGCCGCAACTACTGCACCGCGCTGATCGGCCTGGACGAGACGGTGATCATGCCGTGGGCCGCCGAGCACGGCCTGGCCGGCCGGCCGTACGCGGAGGTGGTCGCCGACCCGGCCACCGTCGAGCTGATCGACGGCTTCGTCAAGCGCCTCAACGGCGAGCTCCAGCGCTGGCAGACGATCAAGAAGTTCGCGCTGCTCCCGCGCGACCTGGACATCGAGCACGGCGAGCTCACCCCGAGCCTGAAGATCAAGCGCCCGGTGGTCGAGCGGACGTACGCCGACGAGGTCAGCGCGATGTACGCGGGCGCCAACGAGGCCTGAGCCCCGTCCGTCCGGTAGCGGCCGGAGGACCCCTTTCGGGTTTCGCCGGCCGCTACCGGACAATGGGCGCATGCCCTCCGCACTCCCCGACGGCGAACCGGTGCCGTCCGACGGCTCGCTGCCCGCCCACGCCCTGCACGGACTCGGCGAGCGGCCGTTCGGCTTCTACCTGCACGTGCCGTACTGCGCCAGCCGCTGCGGCTACTGCGACTTCAACACCTACACCGCCACCGAACTGCGCTCCTCCGGCGCGGTCGCCTCGCAGGAGACCTACGCGGACAACGTGATCGCCGAGATCCGGCAGGCCCGCCGGGTCCTCGGCGACACCGAGCTGCCGGTCGAGACGGTCTTCCTCGGCGGCGGCACCCCGACCCTGCTGCCCGCCCGCGACCTGGTGCGGATGCTGGCCGCGCTGCGCGAGGAGTTCGGCCTCGCCCCCGGCGCGGAGGTCACCACCGAGGCCAACCCGGAGTCCGTCGACCCGGCCTACCTGGCCGAACTGCGCGCGGGCGGCTACAACCGGATCTCCTTCGGCATGCAGAGCGCCCGCCCGCACGTGCTCGCCCTGCTCGACCGCCACCACACCCCCGGCCGCCCCGAGGCCTGCGTCGCCGAGGCCCGTGCGGCCGGCTTCGACCACGTCAACCTGGACCTGATCTACGGCGCCCCCGGCGAGTCCGACCGGGACTGGCAGGCCTCGCTGGACGCGGCGATCGGCGCCGGCCCCGACCACGTCTCCGCGTACTCGCTGATCGTCGAGGACGGCACCCGCCTCGCCGCCCGGGTCAA
The DNA here is from genome assembly GCF_003259315.1 of Kitasatospora sp. SolWspMP-SS2h. Lineage (GTDB taxonomy): Bacteria > Actinomycetota > Actinomycetes > Streptomycetales > Streptomycetaceae > Kitasatospora > Kitasatospora fiedleri. The sequence continues at coordinate 12,383 of NZ_QLLT01000008.1, forward strand.
GCGCGGCGAACTGCCGATGATCGACGACGACGTGCACGCCGACCGCTACCTGATGGCCGACCGGGCGCTGACCGCCGCCGGGTACGCCTGGTACGAGGTCTCCAACTGGGCCACCACCCCCGAGGGCCGCTGTCGCCACAACGAGCTGTACTGGACCGGCGCCGACTGGTGGGGCGCCGGCCCCGGCGCGCACAGCCACGTCGGCGGCGTCCGCTGGTGGAACGCCAAGCACCCCGCCGCGTACGCCCGGGCGCTCGCCGAGGGGCGCACCCCCGCGCTCGGCCGCGAGGTGCTGGCCGACGAGGACCGCCGGGTCGAGCGCATCCTGCTCGAACTACGCCTCGCCGAGGGCTGCCCGCTCGACCTGCTCACCCCCGACGGCCGGGCCGCCGCCGACCGGGCCCTCGCCGACGGCCTGCTGGAGCCCGCCCCGTACGCGGCGGGCCGGGCCGCGCTGACCCTGCGCGGACGGCTGCTGGCGGACGGGGTGGTCCGCGACCTGGTCGACTGACCCGGTCCGGGAACCCGGGCCCCGGCACCCGGTCCGGGGGATCAGGCCCGGCACCCGGTCCGGGGGCTCAGGCCCCGCCGCCGCCGCCCGGCAGCGTGACGAAGTCGATCAACTCCTCGACCCGGCCGAGCAGTTCCGGCTCCAGGTCCTTCCAGCCGTCGACCGAGGCGAGGATCCGCTTCCAGGCGGCGGGGGTGTCCACCGGCCAGCCCAGCCGGCGGCAGACGCCCTCCTTCCACACCTCGCCGCGCGGCACCTCCGGCCAGGCCGCGAAGCCCAGCCCGGCGGGTTTCACGGCCTGCCAGACGTCGACGTAGGGGTGGCCGACCACCAGGACGTGCTCGCCGGTCACCCGGGCGGCGATCCGGTGCTCCTTGGTGCCGGGCAGCAGGTGGTCGACCAGCACGCCCAGCCGGCGGCCCGGGCCGGGCGCGAACGCCTCGACGATGGCGGGCAGGTCGTCCACGCCCTCCAGGTACTCCACCACCACGCCCTCGATCCGCAGGTCGTCGCCCCAGACCCGTTCGACCAGCTCGGCGTCGTGCCGGCCCTCGACGTAGATCCGCGACTCGCGGGCCACCCGGGCCCGCGCCCCCGGCACCGCGACCGAACCGGACGCGGTGCGCCCCGGGCCGCGCGGCGCGGCCGGCGCCGCCGCGGCGGGCCGCACCAGCGTCACCACCCGCCCCTCCAGCAGGAACCCGCGCGGCACCAGCGGGAACACCCGGTGCTTGCCGAACCGGTCCTCCAGCGTGACGGTGAACCCCTCGGCCGTCCGCTCGCAGCGCACCACCGCCCCGCAGAACCCGGTCGCCGCCTCCTCCACCACCAGGTCCCGCTCCGCCGCCACCTCGGGCGCGGGCTGCTGCCGCTTCCACGGCGGGGTCAGATCCGGCCCGTACTCCCTGCTCCGCATGGACCGCAGTCTACGAAACACCGACCGGCCCGACGTCGCGTCAGCCCGGGTGCGGGGGGTGCGGACGTCGCCGAGGCGGATCCGGCGCGGTCCGGCCGGTCACGGGTGCCGCCCCGGGAGCGAGAGGCCGCCACCGCTGTGGGACATTGCCCGACGATCACACCCCGACGATCACGCGGGGGCGGAGACGGGGGCGGAACGATGAACGGGCGCGGGCAGGTGGCGGCGGCGGTCGCCGCGGTGCTGCTGCTGGGCGCGACGGCCTGTACGGCCGACGGCCCGGCGAAGGCCGGTCCGGCGCCGCCGCCGCTGCGCGCGGGCCTGCTGACGGCGGACCTGCTGCCGGAGGGCTTCACCCTGAACACCTCGGAGGTGGAGTCGACCACCACCCGCGCGCCGGGCGCCGCCTCCACCTACGTGCCGAACACCGGGCCGCTGGAGTCGATGCCCTGCTCCGAGCTGGGCATCGACTCCTTCCTGACCACGCACGCCAAGCCGCTGGAGGACGTCGCGGTGGGCCTGGAGCGCCGACCCGTCGGCGACGACGACTTCGGCTGGGGCGGGCAGGAGGTGCTCGACCGCTACCCGTTCGGGCGGGCGGCCGCCGTCCTGGACGCGGTCCGTGCGGCGGTCGGACGCTGCGCGGACTTCAGCACGGTGCTGGAGGACGGCGCGGTGCTGCAGGAGAGCGCGACCGCGACCCAGGTCGGCGACAGCCTGCGGGTGCGGATCACCTCGATGCCGCCGCCCGAAGGCGTCCACCCGTGGGTCGACGAGACCGCGTTCGTCCGGTTCGGCGACGTGGTCCTGACGGTGCAGCAGATCGGCACCGACCGGCCGACCGACGACCTGCGGACCGCTCTGGACGCCGCCGTGCGGGCCTACCGGGCCCGGGCGCACTGACGGGGGTCAGCCCTCGATGCCCGGCGCGCCCCAGACCGGGAACCAGCGGGAGAGGTCCGGCTCGATCCGCAGGTCGTCGCGGAGCAGGTGGGAGACCTCGATCTCCAGCGGGTTGTCCCGCTTCTCCTGCCCGGCGACCTTGCACATCGGGTAGAAGGTGCCGCGCTTGTACAGGTACACCAGGGCCAGCGAGCGGCCCTCGGCGTCCCGGAAGGCGACCAGCGAGCAGAGCAGCTGCGGCCCGAAGCCGTTGGCCTCCAGCTCGCTGTTGACCGCGTGCAGGTCGTTGACCAGGTCGGGCAGCTCCTCGGGGGTGTGCCGGGCCAGCAGCCAGGAGTACCCGTACCCGTCCCGGGACGCCTCGACGGGGACGCCGCCGCGCCCGGTGTCCGCGTCCAGCAGCGCCCGCACCTGCTGCTGCACCTCGGTGAAGGCCGCGCCCTCGACCGCGGCGAAGCAGACCGAGCCCAGGCCGGTCGGCAGGAACCCCTTGGCGGCCTGCAGGGTCAGCGCCGCCGACGGGATGCCGAACAGCTGGTCGAGGTCGGGCTTCACCGGCTTGGTCCGGCCGAACAGGGCGTCCAGGAATCCCACGCCGCGAGCTCCTTCTTCGGTGACTTCGGGTGACTTGGGGTGACTTCGGTGATTCCCGTGGCCGCGGTGACCGCGGTGACCGCGGGGGCTCCGGCGGGGGCGGGCTCAGTGCCCGAGTTCGTCGGAGACCTTCCGCAGCTGGGCGAGGCGCTGCTCCAGCGAGGGGTGGGTGGAGAGCAGCTGGGAGGCGGTCTCCCTGGCGCTCAGCGCCGGGGCGAAGTAGAAGGCGTTGTACGGCTGGGCCTGGCGCAGGTCCTTGGTCGGGATGGCGGCGATCTGCCCGGTCACCTTGGTCAGCGCCGAGGCCAGCGCGGCGGGCCGGCCGGTCAGCTGGGCGGCGGCCCGGTCGGCGGCCAGCTCGCGGTAGCGGGACAGCAGCCTGGTGAGCAGGAAGCTGATCGCGTACACCACCATCGAGGCCAGCGGGATCAGCACCATGGCGATCGCCGCGTTCTGGTCGTTGCTGTTCCGGTTGCCGCCGCCCATCATGCCGCCGTACAGGGCGATCCTGGTCATCGCGCCGGCCAGCACGCCGAGGAACCCGGCCACCGTCATCACCGCGACGTCCCGGTGCGCGACGTGCGACAGCTCGTGGGCCAGCACGCCCTCCAGCTCCTCCGGCTCCAGCCGGCGCAGCAGGCCGGTGGTCACGCAGATCACCGCGTTCTGCGGGTTGCGGCCGGTGGCGAAGGCGTTGGGCATGTCGTTGTCGGCGACCGCGACCCGCGGCTTGGGCATGTCGGCCAGCGCGCACAGCCGGTCGACCGCGCCGTGCAGCTGCGGGTACTGCTCGGGGGTGACCCGGTGGGCGCCCATCGCCCGTTCGGTGATCTTGTCGGAGAACCAGAACTGCGCGACGAACAGGCCGCCGGAGATCAGCACCACCAGCGGCCAGGCGCCGCGCAGCAGCACGATCAGCAGGCCGGTGAAGCCCACGTAGACCAGCCCGATCAGGAACATGGTGGTGACCATCCGGCCGGTCAGCCCGCGGTCGGGGGTGAACCTGGAGTGCTGTGGCACCGACATCGCTGCTCCTCCTCGTGCCTCGCGCGGTGCCGGACCGCGCTGCCGCGCCGTCCGCCCCGCTCGCCTTCGATGCTGCCACCGGCCGGCCCCGGGGGCACCATCCGAAACGATGGGAATTCGGTGGGAAAGCGACACGTCCCGGGCGCGTCGCCGGTCCTCCGGTCCAGGATCACGGGGGCGGACCGTTCCTGCCGTCAGGCCCGGGCCGTACACTGGCAGGTACGGTCCTGGCACTCTGACCAGTGGAGTGCCAAGCCGGGTCAGACACCGGGTCAACGGACGACGACGGAGGTGCGTGCCCCATGCCGGACGACGGCAAGCCCGACGGCCGACTGATCGACACGCGCCCGGCCGCCCGTCCGCTCGACGAGCGGCGCCTCGCGGTGCTCCGGGCGATCGTCCAGGACTACGTGGGCACCGAGGAGCCGGTCGGCTCCAAGGCCCTGGTGGAGCGGCACAACCTCGGCGTCTCCCCGGCCACGGTCCGCAACGACATGTCCGCGCTGGAGGACGACGGGTACATCCACCAGCCGCACACCAGCGCGGGCCGGATCCCCACCGACAAGGGCTACCGGCTCTTCGTCGACCGGCTCGCCGAGGTCAAGCCGATGACCGCCCCCGAGCGCCGGGCGATCCGGCACTTCCTGGAGGGCGCGGTCGACCTGGACGACGTGGTGGCCCGGACGGTGCGGCTGCTCGCCCAGCTCACCCGGCAGGTCGCGGTGGTCCAGTACCCGTCGCTGACCCGCTCCACCGTCCGGCACATCGAACTGGTGTCGCTCACCCCGACCAAGCTGATGCTGGTGCTGATCACCAACACCGGCCGGGTCGAACAGCGGATGGTCGACTGCCCGGCCCCGGTCGGCGAGGCCCTGCTCGGCGACCTGCGGGCCAGGCTCAACGGCATGGCGGGCGGCTGCCGGCTGCCCGAGGTGCCGACCGTCCTGGAGGATCTGCCGGCGGGCTTCGAGCCCGCCGACCGGCCCGCCGTCAGCACCGTGCTGACGGTCCTGTTCGAGGCGCTGGCCGAACAGAACGAGGAACGGATCATGCTGGCGGGCACCGCCAACCTGACGCGCTTCGGCCACGACTTCCCGCTCACCATCCGGCCGGTCCTGGAGGCGCTGGAGGAGCAGGTGGTGCTGTTGCGCCTGCTGGGCGAGACGGCGGACTCGGCGATGACCGTCCGGATCGGCCACGAGATCGCGCACGAGGGGCTCAATTCCACGTCGGTGGTCTCGGTCGGTTACGGTTCGGGCGACCAGAGCGTGGCAAAGCTGGGAGTGATCGGTCCGACCCGGATGGATTACCCGGGCACAATGGGGGCGGTGCGCGCGGTGGCACGGTACGTCGGCCAGATCCTGGCGGAGTCGTGACGGCGCGGCCGCAGCGGAACGGCGCAACAAGCAGCGTGCTGTCGCAGGCACTTCTAGAGGCGGAACAAACCGGAGCATTTGGTGGCCACGGACTACTACGCGGTACTCGGCGTCCGACGCGACGCGGGGCAGGACGAGATCAAGAAGGCGTTCCGGCGCCTCGCCCGTGAACTGCACCCGGACGTCAACCCGGACCCGAAGACGCAGGAGCGGTTCAAGGAGATCAACGCCGCCTACGAGGTGCTCTCCGACCCGCAGAAGCGTCAGGTCTACGACCTCGGCGGCGACCCGCTGTCGCCGAACGGCGGCGGCGCGGGCGGCTTCGGCGCCGGTGCGGCCGGGTTCGGCTTCTCCGACATCATGGACGCCTTCTTCGGCGCCGCGACCGGCCAGCGCGGCCCGCGCTCGCGCACCCGCCGCGGCCAGGACGCCATGATCCGGCTGGAGATCACCCTGGAGGAGGCCGCGTTCGGCACCACCAAGGAACTCCAGGTCGACACCGCCGTCACCTGCACCACCTGCAACGGCGAGGGCGCCGCGCCCGGCACCTCCGCGCAGACCTGCGACATGTGCCGCGGCAAGGGCGAGGTCTCCCAGGTCACCCGGTCCTTCCTGGGCCAGGTCATGACCTCCCGCCCCTGCCCGCAGTGCCAGGGCTTCGGCACCGTCGTCCCCACCCCGTGCCCCGAGTGCGCCGGCGACGGCCGGGTCCGCGCCCGCCGCACCCTCACGGTCAAGATCCCGGCCGGTGTCGACAACGGCACCCGGATCCAGCTGGCCGGCGAGGGCGAGGTCGGCCCCGGCGGCGGCCCCGCCGGCGACCTGTACGTGGAGATCGCCGAGACCAGCCACCCGACCTTCCAGCGGCGCGGCGACGACCTGCACTGCACCGTCACCATCCCGATGACCGCCGCGTCGCTCGGCACCCAGGTGCCGCTGCAGACCCTGGACGGCCTGGAGGAGGTCGACATCCGGCCCGGCACCCAGTCCGGCCAGTCGATCCCGCTGCACGGCCGGGGCATCACCCACCTGCGCGGCGGCGGCCGGGGCGACCTGATAGTGCACGTCGAGGTGCAGACGCCCACCAAGCTCGACCCGGAGCAGGAGGAGCTGCTGCGGCGGCTCGCCCTGCTGCGCGGCGAGGAGCGTCCGTCCGGGCAGTTCGCGCCCGGCCAGCAGGGCCTGTTCTCCCGGTTGAAGGACGCCTTCAACGGCCGGTGAGACCCGCCCCTCCCGCGCCGGAGGGGCCTCCCGGGCCGGGAGCGGCGAGGTCGGGGACCTCGCCGCTCCCGGCCCGTTCCGCCGGACGACCCACTGCTGAGAGGGCTGCTGTACCGATGACCGCACCGGTGTTCGTCGTCGACGACCTGACCGGGGCCGCCCCCGGCGCCACCGTCCGGCTGGACGGCCCCGAGGGCCGGCACGCCGTCGCCGTCAAGCGCCTGGAGCCCGGCGAGGCGCTCACCCTCGCCGACGGGCGCGGCCGCGGCGCGGACGGCACCGTCGCCGCGCTGCACGGCAAGGACGCCCTCGACGTCCTGGTCACCGCCGTCCGCGACGCGCCCGCCCCCGCTCCCCGGATCACCGTCGTCCAGGCGCTGCCCAAGGGCGACCGCGGCGAACTCGCCGTCGAGACCATGACCGAGGCCGGCGTCGACGCGGTCGTGCCCTGGGCCGCCGCCCGCTGCATCACCCAGTGGAAGGGCGAGCGCGGCGCCAAGGCGCTCGCCAAGTGGCGGGCCACCGCCCGCGAGGCCGGCAAGCAGTCGCGCCGGCTGCGCTTCCCGGAGGTCGGCGACCCGGTGACCACCCGGCAGCTGCTGCCGCTGCTCGCCGCTGCGGACTTCGCGGCCGTCCTGCACGAGGAGGGCGCGCTGCCGCTCGCCACCGCGCAGCTCCCGGCCGGGGGCGAGATCGTCCTGGTGGTCGGGCCCGAGGGGGGCGTCTCCCCGGACGAGCTCGCCGCCTTCGCCGGGGCCGGCGCCGCGCCGTACCGGCTGGGCCCCTCCGTGCTGCGCACCTCCACGGCGGGCGTCGCCGCCGGCTCCCTGCTGCTCGGCCGCACCGGCCGCTGGGGGTAGGCCCGCTCCTCCGGACCCGGCGCCGGGGGCGGGGACGCGCCGCCCCGGCCGCGGGTCGCGGGCTCCCGCAACCTCTGACGATCCGTGAGCCGCGCCGCCTAGGGTGGCAGGATGACGGAATCGACGCGCGGCTACCTGCGCCACCCCCACCTGCACGGCGACGCCGTGGCTTTCGTCGCCGAGGACGACGTCTGGCTGGCGCCCGTCGACGGCGGGCGGGCCTGGCGGTTGACGGCGGACCAGGCGCCCTCGGGGGCGGTGCGGTTCGCCCCGGACGGGCGGTCACTGGCCTGGACCTCGACCCGGGACGGCGCGCCGGAGGTGCACGTGGCACCGGTGGAGGGCGGCGCGGCCCGGCGGTTGACGTACTGGGGGAGCCCGACCACCGCGCTAGCGGGGTGGAGCGCGGACGGGCGGCCGATCGCGATCACCACCGCGGGGCAGGCGACCGTCCGGCGGACCTGGGCGTTCGCGGTGCCGCTGGACGGCGGGGAGCCGACCCGGCTGCCGTACGGGCCGATCGGCTCGCTGGCGTTCGAACCGGTGCCGGAGGGCGCCGCCGGCGGACGGGTGCTGCTGGGCACGCACAACCGGGAGGCCGCGCACTGGAAGCGCTACCGGGGCGGCCGGGCCGGGAAGCTGTGGATCGGCGGCGCGCGGTTCGAGCGCCTGCACGCCGGGCTGGACGGGCAGCTGGAGTGCCCGATGTGGGTCGGCGACCGGGTCGCGTTCCTCTCCGACCACGAGGGCGTCGGACGGCTGTACTCCAGCCTCCCGGACGGCTCCGACCTGCGGGCGCACGGCCCGGCGGACCACGGGTTCTACGCCCGGCAGGCCTCCACCGACGGCACCCGGGTGATCTGGCAGAGCGCCGGCGAGCTGTGGCTGCTGGACGACCTGGAGGGCGCCGGGGCGCGCCGGCTGGACGTCCGGACGGCCGGGCCGCGCACCCGGCGGCAGCCGCACCCGACGCCCGCCGCCGGGCAGGTGGAGAGCGCCGCCCCGGACCGCACCGGCCGGGCCGCGGCCGTGGTGGTGCGCGGCACCGTGCACTGGGTGACCCACCGGGAGGGCCCGGCCCGGGTGCTGGACGAGACGCCGGGGGCGCGGGCCCGGCTGGCCCGGTCCGTCCCCGGCGAGGAGGGCGCGCAGGGCGCGGTGTGGGTCACCGACGCGGAGGGCGAGGACGCGCTGGAGTACGCCCCGGCGGTGCTGGGCGCGGAGCGCCGGCGGCTGGCGGCCGGGCGGCTCGGCCGGGTCCGCGGCCTGGCGGTCTCGCCGGACGGCCGGCAGCTCGCGGTGGCCTCGCACGACGGCCGGGTGCTGCTGGTGGCGCTCAGCGACGGCGCGGTCAACGAGCTGGCGCGCAGCGGCGACGGCGAGGTCTCCGGGCTGGTGTTCAGCCCCGACTCGGGGTGGCTGGCCTGGTCGCAGCCGGTGCTCGGCCCGTGGTCGCTGCGGCAGGTCATGCTGGCCGACCTGACCTCGCGCACCGTCAGCGAGGCCACCCCGCAGCGCTTCCACGACTACTCGCCGGCCTTCACCGCGGACGGCAAGCACCTGGCGTTCCTCTCGGTGCGCGCCTTCGACCCGGTCTACGACCAGCACGCCTTCGACCTGTCCTTCCCCGGCGGCACCCGCCCGTACCTGCTCACGCTGGCCGCCGACACCCCGTCGCCGTTCGGCCCGCGGCGCGGCGGGCGGCCGGCCGGCGGCGAGGAGGAGGATGCCAAGGACGGGGAGAAGGAGGCCGCGCCGAGCACCCGGGTCGACCTGGAGGGCCTGGCCGACCGGATCGTGCCGTTCCCGGTGGAGGCGGGCCGGTTCGGGGTGCTGCGCGCCGCGAAGGACGCGGTGCTCTGGACCAGGTACCCGTTCGGCGGCGAACTCGGCGACAGCGCCGCCTCCCTGGACGAGGAGCCGGCCCGGACCGCGCTGGAGCGGTTCGACCTGCGCAGGCGCCGGGCGGAGGAACTGCTCAGCGGCGTCGACACCTTCGGCGTCAGCGGCGACGGCACCCGGCTGGCCGTGCTGGAGGACGGCGCGCTGCGGATCGTGCCCGCCGACCAGAAGGCCGCGGAGGACGAGGAGACCGAGGTCGACCTCGACCGGGTCCGGGTCACCGTCGACCCGGCCGCCGAGTGGCGGCAGATGTTCGACGAGAACGGCCGCCTGATGCGCGACAACTTCTGGCGCGCCGACCTCTCCGGCGTCGACTGGGCGGGCGTTCTGGACCGCTACCGGCCGCTGGTCGAACGGGTCGGCAGCCGCTCCGACCTGGTCGACCTGCTGTGGGAGACGGTCGGCGAGCTCGGCACCTCGCACGCGTACGTGCTGCCGCCCGGCCGCAGCACCGAGTCGGCCCGGCAGCAGGGCCGGCTCGGCGCGGACCTGGTGCGCGACGGCGAGGTGTGGCGGGTCGCCCGGGTGCTGCCCGGCGAGTCCTCCGACCCGCGGGCCCGCTCCCCGCTGGCCGCCCCCGGCGCGGCGGTCCGCCCCGGCGACGCGGTCCTGGCCGTCAACGGCCGCCCGGTCGACCCGGTCACCGGCCCCGCCCCGCTGCTGGCCGGCACCGCCGACCACCCCGTCGAGCTCACCGTCAGCGGCCGGGACGGCGGCGAGCGCCACCCCGTCGTGGTGCCGCTCGCCGACGAGGAGGCGCTGCGCTACCACGACTGGGTGGCCGGGCGGCGGGCCGCCGTCCGCGACCTGTCCGGCGGCCGGCTCGGCTACCTGCACGTCCCCGACATGCAGAGCGCGGGCTGGGCGCAGCTCCACCGCGACCTGCGCTTCGAGATGTCCCTGGACGGCGTGGTGCTGGACCTGCGGGAGAACCGCGGCGGCCACACCTCCCAGCTGATCGTGGAGAAGCTGGCCCGCCGGATCGTCGGCTGGAACCACGGCCGCGACCTGGCCCGCCCCGACCCCTACCCCGGCGACGCCCCGCGCGGCCCGGTGGTGGCGCTGGCCGACGAGTTCTCCGGCTCCGACGGCGACATCGTCAACGCGGCGATCCAGGCGCTCGGCATCGGCCCGGTGGTCGGCACCCGCACCTGGGGCGGCGTGATCGGCATCGACAGCCGGTACGCGCTGGTCGACGGGACGCTGGTCACCCAGCCCAAGTACGCCTTCTGGCTGGAGGGTTACGGCTGGCAGCTGGAGAACCGCGGGGTCACCCCCGACGTCGAGGTGCCGATCGCCCCGCACGACTGGGCGGCCGGCCGCGACCCCCAGCTGGAGACCGCCGTCCGGCTCGCCCTGGAGGCGCTGGCCCGCACCCCCGCCAAGACCGCGCCCGGCCTGGACTGACCGGCGCGGGAGGCGTTCCGCCGGCGAACGACCGGCCGCCCGCCCGGCGGCCGGTCCCCCGGGGCGCCCCTCCGGCACCGGGCCGCCGGTCGACGACCGCCGCGGCTCCCGCGGGGACTTCGGCGGGGACCGCCGCGAACACCGGACCTACCGGATCGCGGTGCGCCGACCGCTGTAAGGTCGTGGCACCAGTGACGGATCCAGGTGAGGAGCGCGGGAGATGGCCGGCGAACCGCAGGCGGACTGTGTGTTCTGCAAGATCGCGTCGGGGGACGTCCCGGCGACCGTGGTGCGCAGGACCGAACGGACGCTGACGTTCCGGGACATCAGCCCGCAGGCGCCCACGCACCTGCTGGTGATCCCGCGGGTGCACCACCCGAGCGCGGCCGAACTGGCCGCCGCCGAGCCGCTGATCGCGGCCGAGCTGCTCACCGAGGCGGGCGAGGCGGCGCGCGGCGAGGGCCTGGAGTCGTACCGGCTGATCTTCAACACCGGCGCGGAGGCCGGGCAGACGGTCTTCCACGCGCACGTGCACGTGCTGGGCGGGAAGCCGCTCACCGAGGGACTGGTCTGAGCGTTGTCGCAGCGTGAGCTCGTCGTCCTGGGCACCGCCAGCCAGGTGCCGACCCGGCACCGCAACCACAACGGGTACCTGCTGCGGTGGGACGGCGAGGGGCTGCTGTTCGACCCGGGGGAGGGCACCCAGCGGCAGATGCTGCTGGCCGGGGTGAGCGCCACCGGGATCACCCGGATCGCGGTCTCGCACTTCCACGGCGACCACTGCCTGGGCCTGCCCGGCGTGGTGCAGCGGATCAACCTGGACCGGGTGCCGCACCCGGTGGACGCGTACTACCCGGCGTCCGGGCAGGTGTTCTTCGAGCGGCTGCGGCACGCCAGCGCCTACCACCCGACGGCCGAGATCCGCGAGCACCCGATCGCCGGCTCCGGCCCGCTCCCCGCGCCGGACGCGCCGTTCGCGCTGGAGGCGGTGCGGCTCTCGCACCCCGTGGAGTCGTTCGGCTACCGGCTGACCGAGCCGGACGGCTTCCGGCTGCGGCCCGAGCGGCTGCGCGAACTCGGCCTGCGGGGCCCCGCGGTGGGCGTGCTCCAGCGCGAGGGCCGGGTCGAGGTGGACGGGCGGACGGTGACCGCGGAGCAGGTCGGCGAGGTCCGGCCCGGGCAGCGGTTCGCGTTCGTGATGGACACCCGGCTCTGCGACGGCGTGGCCGAACTCGCCGAGGGCGCCGACCTGCTGGTGATCGAGTCGACCTTCCTCGACCAGGACGCCGCGCTCGCCGAGGAGCACGGCCACCTGACCGCCGCCCAGGCCGCCCGGGTGGCCGCCGCGGCCGGGGTGCGCCGACTGGTGCTGACCCACTTCTCGCAGCGCTACCCCGACCTGGCCGGGCACCTCGCCGAGGCCGCCCGGCACTTCGACGGCGAGATCGTGGTCGCCGAGGACCTGGCCCGGGTCCCCGTCCCGCCGCGCCGTTGACCGCCGTGCCGTCGACCGCCGTGCCGATGACCACCGCGCCGTCGAGCACCGCGCCGTCGACCGCCGCCCGGTCGCGGCCGGGCGCCACCGGCGGCCCCCGGCCCCCGAGGTACGGAAAACCGTTCGCACATCGGGGCGGAAGACCCCACCATCGAAGCCGCCGCGCCGCTCCGGCGAACACCCGCGCGGCGTACCCTGGTGACCCGGAGAGCCCGAGCCACACGACACGACGGATTGGGATGAGGCAGGCCGCAGCGCCGACCCATGACTGACACACCGCAGACCCGAACCGACGGACAGCGGCGCCCCGACGAGGCGTCCACCAGCACCCGGATCGTCATTCCGGAGAAGCACCCGATGGTCACCCTGCTGGGTGCCGCCGACTCGCTCCTGCGGGTGATCGAGCAGGGCTTCCCGGGTGCCGACATCCACGTCCGCGGAAACGAGGTGACGGCCACCGGCGCGCCCGCCGAGGTCGCGCTCGTCAAGCAGCTCTTCACCGAGATGATGCTGGTGCTGCGCACCGGCCAACCCCTGACGGAGGACGCCGTGGAGCGCTCCATCAGCATGCTCAGGAGTGCCGCCGAGGACCCGGCCAGCCCGGCCCCGTCCGAGGTGTTCACGGCGAACATCCTGTCCAACCGGGGCCGCACCATCCGCCCCAAGACGGTCAACCAGCAGCGCTACGTCGAGGCGATCGACAAGCACACCATCGTCTTCGGCCTCGGCCCGGCAGGCACCGGCAAGACCTACCTGGCGATGGCCAAGGCCGTCCAGGCCCTGCAGGCCAAGGAGGTCAACCGGATCATCCTGACCCGGCCGGCCGTCGAGGCGGGGGAGCGGCTGGGCTTCCTGCCCGGCACCCTCTACGAGAAGATCGACCCGTACCTGCGCCCGCTGTACGACGCGCTGCACGACATGATGGACCCGGACTCGATCCCCCGGCTGATGGCGGCCGGCACCATCGAGGTCGCCCCGCTGGCGTACATGCGCGGACGCACCCTGAACGACGCCTTCATCATCCTCGACGAGGCGCAGAACACCTCGCCCGAGCAGATGAAGATGTTCCTGACCCGCCTGGGCTTCAACTCCCGGGTGGTCGTGACCGGCGACACCAGCCAGATCGACCTGCCGGGCGGCACCCGCTCCGGCCTCAAGGTCGTCCAGGAGATCCTCGTCGACGTGCCCGACATCCACTTCTCGGTGCTGACCAGCACCGACGTGGTGCGGCACAAGCTGGTCGGCCGCATCGTGGATGCGTACGAACGCTGGGACGCCCGGCAGGAGGCCGAGGAGTCCGGCGACCGTAAACCCGCCCAACGACGGGGCGCCCGGGCGCCCCGCCAGTCCCATCGCACCGAAAGCTGAGTACTGAGCCCTCCATGTCGATCGACATCGCCAACGAGTCCGGGTGGGACGTCGACGAGGAGTCCATCCTCGACGTCGCCCGCTACGCCCTCGACCAGATGCGGATCCATCCGCAGTCCGAGCTCTCCGTGATCCTCTACGACAGCGAGTCGATGGCGGAGCTGCACGTCCAGTGGATGGACCTGCCAGGACCGACCGACGTGATGTCCTTCCCGATGGACGAGCTGCGTCCGGGCAAGGAGGGCGAGGACCTGCCGGAGGGCCTGCTCGGCGACATCGTGCTCTGCCCCGAGGTGGCGAAGGAGCAGGGCCTGGCCGCCCCCACCAAGCACTCGATGGACGAGGAGCTGCAGCTGCTCACCGTCCACGGGGTGCTGCACGTGCTCGGCTACGACCACGAGGAGCCCGACGAGGAGCGCGAGATGTTCGCGCTGCAGAAGCGGATCCTGGACGACTGGCGGGCCGGCCGCGGCCTGTCCGGCCTGTCGCCCGCGCCGACCGTCCACTGAGGGCCGGCCCGCTGTGAGTGGTGAGAGTACGAGTTTCCTGATCGGGGCCCTGCTGCTGGTGGTGCTCGGCTGGCTGGCCGCGTGCGCCGAGGCGGGGATCTCCCGGATCTCCCGGTTCCGCGCCGAGGAGGCGGTCCGCTCCGGGCGGCGCGGCTCCGGCCGGCTGCTGACGCTGGCCTCGGACAGCATCCGCTACCTGAACCTGGCGACGCTGATCCGGGTGGCCTGCGAGATGGCCGCCGCGGTGCTGGTCACCGTGGTCTGCGTGCGCGGCTTCCAGCAGACCTGGCAGGCCGTGCTGGTGGCGTTCGGCGTGATGGTGCTGGTGTCCTTCGTGGCGGTCGGGGTCTCCCCGCGCACGATCGGCCGCCAGCACCCGCTGAGCACCGTCACCGCGGCCTCCTGGGTGCTGCTGCCGCTGGCCCGGATCCTCGGGCCGATTCCGCGGCTGCTGATCCTGCTGGGCAACGCGCTGACGCCCGGCAAGGGCTACAAGGAGGGCCCGTTCGCCTCCGAGGCCGAGCTGCGGGCCCTGGTCGACCTGGCCGAGAAGGACGACCTGATCGAGGACGAGGAGCGCCGGATGGTGCACTCGGTCTTCGAGCTGGGCGACACCATCGTGCGCGAGGTGATGGTGCCGCGCACCGACCTGGTGATGATCGAGCGGCACAAGACCGTCCGACAGACCCTGACCCTGGCGCTGCGCTCCGGCTTCTCGCGCATCCCGGTGGTCGGCGACAACGAGGACGACGTGGTCGGCATCGTCTACCTCAAGGACCTGGTGCGCCGCACCCACATCAACCGGGACGCCGAGTCCGAGCAGGTCGACTCGGTGATGCGCCCGGCGGTCTTCGTCCCCGACTCCAAGCCGGCCGCCGACCTGCTGCGCGAGATGCAGCAGATGCGCTCGCACGTGGCGATCGTGATCGACGAGTACGGCGGCACCGCCGGGCTGGTCACCATCGAGGACATCCTGGAGGAGATCGTCGGCGAGATCACCGACGAGTACGACCGGGAGATCGCCCCGGTCGAGGACCTCGGCGACGGCTCGTACCGGATCACCGCCCGGCTGACCGTGGAGGACCTCGGCGAGCTGTTCGGCATCGAGCTGGACGACGAGGACGTGGAGACCGTCGGCGGGCTGCTGGCCAAGTGCCTGGGCCGGGTGCCGATCCCGGGCTCCTCGTGCGAGGTGCCGGTGCCGGAGGGCAGCGGGCTGGCCGCGATCGGCCTGACCGCGGAGAGTTCGGCCGGGCGCCGCAACCGGATCGGCACCGTGGTGGCCACCCCGGTGCGGATCGCCGAGGAGAGCGAGGAGCCGGCCGAGGAGGCCGCCTCCTAGGCTCCCGGACGCCCGTCGTCGTATACGGGCGACCCCTCGGACGGGCCCTTGGACGGGCCGTCCCATCGGTGCGACCGGTTGGGACGGTTCGTCCCGGGGCCCGTTTGCGGTGCCGCCCGGGGTGTGCGCACCGTGGAAGGCATGGCACATCTACTGCGCGCGGAGTACGGCCCGAGCGGGCCGGCCGGCGGGGTGGCCAGGTGGCACGTGGTCCGCGCCGCCGACCCCTCGCGCGGCATGTGCGGCGCCGAGATAGCCTCGGACGCCGAGAGCAGGCCGGAGGAGGCCTGGGGCACCGGGCTGCACTGCTGCCAGCAGTGCGGGTCGCTCTACCTCCACGAAGTGCCGTTCCTCCGCTCCGACCACTCCGACCACGCGGGGAGGACCCGATGAGACTGCAGGACGAACTTCCGGTCGACCACCGGCTCGGCAGGGTCTACCGCTACGGCGCGGGCTTCTGCGGACTGTTCCTGATCGTGTTCGGCATCCTCGGACTGACCGGGGCCCACCCGGGCTTCCTGGACACCTCGGGCAAGGAGGTGATCGGCCTGTCCAGCAACGGGGCGCTGAGCGTGCTGTCGCTGGTGGCCGGCGGCATCCTGATCCTGGGCGCGGTGATTGGCGGCAACACCGCCTCGAACATCAACATGATCGTGGGCGTGCTGTTCGTGCTGGCCGGCTTCGTCGGCCTGACGGTGCTGGACTCCAGCGCCAACCGGCTCGCCTTCCACATCTCCAACGTCATCTTCAGCTTCGTGTTCGGCTTCGTGGTCCTGACCTTCGGCATGTACGGCCGGGTCGGCAGCCACCTGCCGCAGGACAACCCGTACTGGAAGGAGCGCCACTCCGACGACGCCGACCTGCCGGACGGCCCGCCGGCGCTGGTGAAGGTGCTCCGCCCGGGCCCGCCGAAACCGACCGGGCACTGACCGCCCCGTCGCGGGGTGGGACCGCCGAGGCCCGACGGACCGCCAGGTCCGTCGGGCCTTCGGGCCTTCGGGCCGTGCGGGGCCGCCGGGGCGAGGTGCTGCCGGCCACCAAGTCCGGCTTCCGGGTTGTCGGCGGGCGCCGAGCCGCACCGCTTCCCGGTTCACTTCGCGTTCGGCGAGCCGGCGGTCGACTGCGAGCCCGTGCACGTGCGCGGCTACGCGGAGCAGTCGCTGCGCAACCTCGGCGCCGAGGTGGTCGACCTGTACCACCCGCACCTCCCGGACCCGCAGGTGCCGTTCGAGGACACCGTCGGCGCGGTCGCCGAACCGATCGCCGACGGGCCGGTGCGGCACCTGGGCGTCTCCCGCGTCGGCCGCGCGGCTGCGGGCCGCGCACGCGGTGCACCCCGTCGCGGCGGTGCGGGCCCAGTGGTCGGTGCGGCAGCCGATCGACTTGGAACCGCCGGCCGCCGCCCGTGAGCTGGGCGTCGGCGCGGTGGCCCGGAGCCCGCTCGGCGGCGGCTTCCCGACCGTCACCGTGCGGCGGGTCGCCGAGGACGACTTCCGGCGCGACCACGCCGGGTTCTCCGCCGGGAACCCGGCCGCGAACAACGACCGGTACGCCCCCGCTGCGCGCGGTCGCCGCGGAACTCGGCGTCACCCCCGGCCGGCCGGCACCGGCCCGGCTACTGCACCAGGACCGACCACGTGGTGCCGATCCCGGGGCAGCCGCACCCCCGCGCACATCCGGGAGAGCCGGGCCGGGGCGGAGCCGGCCCCGGACGCCGCGGTGCCGGGCCGGATCGAGGCGGCGCTCGCGGCGTTCGCGCCGGCGGGGAGGGGGCGCTGCTCAAGGGTTGAGCGGCGCCGGTCGGCCGGTCCGGCACGGCCTATGCTCGGGCCATGACCGAGATTTCCGAGCTGGACCCCGAGGACAAGAAGATCATCACGCTGGCCCGTTCGGCCCGTGCCCGCAACGGCGTGGCCGAGGGGGCGGCGGTCCGGGACGAGACCGGGCGGACGTACGTGGCCGGCACGGTGGCGCTGGAGTCACTGAAGCTGAGCGCGCTGCAGACCGCGGTGGCGATGGCGGTGGCCAGCGGGGCGAAGGGGCTGGAGGCGGCCGCGGTGGTGTCCGAGGCGGACGCGCCGGCCGCGGGCGACCTGGCCGCGGTGCGGGACCTGGGCGGGGCCGGGACGCCGGTGCTGCTGGCCGGGCCGGACGGGGCGCTGAAGGTGGCCGCGGCGGCCGAGTGAGCCCGCGGGCGGGTGCCCCGGGCCGGGGTGTCCGGGGCGCTGTCGGCCTCCCTGCACCCCCTGCTGGGTGCGATAATCGCACCGACTGGGATCTCGTCCCGGCGGGGGAGGGAACGGGGCATGGGCGTCGCGGCGTTCTTCTGCGGACTGCTGCTCTGCGTCATGGGTTTCGGGCGCTGGCACGAGACCGGGTCCCCGTGGTGGCTGGCCGGCACCCTGACCCTGCTGGCCTTCGTCCTGGTCGGCACGATCACCGGCGGCGGCAAGAAGGCCGACTGAACGCCCGATGACCGGGGCGGCTCCGGGGATCGGCGACAATGGGTGTCATGAATGCCCCTTCCTCCCCGTACCGCTCCGGGTTCGCGTGTTTCGTCGGCCGTCCCAACGCGGGCAAGTCGACCCTGACCAACGCCCTGGTCGGGACGAAGGTCGCGATCACCTCCGACCGTCCGCAGACCACCCGGCACACCGTGCGCGGCATCGTGCACCGCCCCGACTCCCAGCTCGTCCTGGTGGACACGCCCGGGCTGCACAAGCCCCGCACCCTGCTCGGCGAGCGGCTCAACGACCTGGTCCGCACCACCTGGGCGGAGGTCGACGTGATCGGCTTCTGCGTACCCGCCGACCAGAAGCTCGGCCCCGGCGACAAGTTCATCGCCAAGGAGCTCGCCGAGATCCGCAAGACGCCGAAGGTCGCGATCGTCACCAAGACCGACCTGGTCGACTCCAAGCGGCTCGCCGAGCAGCTGATCGCCGTCCACCAGCTGGGCGCCGAGCTCGGCATCGAATGGGCCGAGATCATCCCGGTCTCCGCCGTCGGCGACCAGCAGGTCGAGCTGGTGGGCGAGCTGCTGACCAAGCTGCTGCCCGAGGGCGTGCCGCTGTACCCGGACGGCGACCTCACCGACGAGCCCGAGCAGACCATGGTCGCCGAGCTGATCCGGGAGGCCGCGCTGGAGGGCGTCCGCGACGAGCTGCCGCACTCGCTGGCCGTGGTGGTCGAGGAGATGATCCCGCGCGAGGGCCGGCCCGCCGACCGCCCGCTGCTGGACATCCACGCCAACGTGTACATCGAGCGGCAGAGCCAGAAGGCCATCGTGATCGGCGCCAAGGGCTCCCGGCTCAAGCACGTCGGCACCACCGCCCGCAAGCAGATCGAGGCGCTCCTGGGCACCCCGGTCTACCTGGACCTGCACGTCAAGGTGGCCAAGGACTGGCAGCGCGACCCCAAGCAGCTGCGTAAGCTCGGCTTCTGACGGAGCGTCGCAAGGGGAGGGGCCGGTCGGGATGGAACTGCACACCCACGAGTGGGGCGGGGGAGAGCGCACCGCCCTGCTGGTCCACGGCATCCAGGCCGACCACCGGACCTGGCGGCTGATCGGCCCCGAACTCGCCGCGCGCGGCTACCGGGTGATCGCCGTCGACCTGCGCGGCCACGGCGTCTCCCCGCGCGGCACCGGGGAGAGCCCGCGCGAGCGGTACGGGCCCGAGCAGTTCGCCGAGGACCTGGTCGACACCCTGCCCGCCGGGGCGGACGTGGCGATCGGCCACTCGATGGGCGCGCCGGCGCTCTGGCGGGCCGTCGAGCGGCTGAAGCCCGCCCGGGCGGTCTACAGCGACCCCGCGTTCGTCTACGACCGCCCCGGGTTCGGGCCGGAGCCGTTCGTCGGCTTCAAGCGCTTCGGGACCAGGAAGTTCATCACCAGCATGCACCCCGGCTGGCCGGTCGAGGACGTGGACGCCGAACTGGCCGCCCTCGCGCTCTGGGACACCGACACCGCGCTCGGCCTGTGGGCGCACCCCGAGCTGTCCGCGCTGCCGGACGCCCCGGCCGTCCCCTCGCTCGTCCAACTCGCCGACCCCAGCGGGCTGGTGTCGGACGAGGAGGCCGCCGAGCTGCGCCGCCGCGGCTTCGAGGTGCGCACCGTGCCGGGCGCCGGGCACAGCATCCACCGCGACGACCCGGCGGGCTTCCTCGCCTCGTTGGACGGGTGGATCTGAACCACCCTTCTCCGGCTGTCGGTTGACGGTCCGTCAGGCTCCTTCGCGGAGCACCAGGCTCACCAGTTCGCGCTGGGAGTCGGTGAGCTTCGGGTCGGCGCAGTGGACGGTGCGGCCGTCGACGGTGATCTCGTAGTGGAAGCCGTCGGGCACGCCGTACGCGGGTGCGCGCAGCCCGCCGGCCACCGCCTCGCGGGCCAGGGCGTGCACGTGCGGGGCGTCCGGGCGCTCGGTGGTGTCCATCTCGGCATACCGGAGCAGACCGGCGAACCCGCCGGTGCGGGTGACCTGGATACGCATGGTTGTCAGTGTGCTACGTACCGGAGGAATCCGCCGAGGCTTTTCACCAACTCCTCGCGGGTCCCTCCCAGATCTCCGCAGGTCTGCGCGGCCGGGCTCCAGGGCGGGCTCCGGGCCGGGCCCGGCCCGGCTGCCAGGGGGTGGCGGGTGCCGCCGGGGCCGCCGGGGGGCGCTCCGGGGCCGTCTCAGTGGGTGGGATCGTGGCGGGGCTCACTGCGTCGGCCCGTCCGCTCTTGTTACAGTGGCGGCATCATGCGCATCCGGCTGCTCCTTCTTAGCTGCCGCGGCGAGGGCCTGTAGTCCAGTGAAGGCCGGCCCCCTCGCCGCGGGGAGTCGTGTTGCGTCCAGCGTGATCTTCGCGGCGCATTCAGTCGGCCGAGTCGGGTGTTCCTGCCCCCGACCGCAGACCGCCTTCGACAAGGGAAGCCGAGAGCCTCACCCATGACCGAACAGTCCTCCGTCGCCCGCGCGTTCGTCGACCGTCCGACCCCGATCACCGCCGCCACCGTGCAGCAGAAGCCCTCGGGCATGCCCTTCCAGCGGTACGTACCCTTCGGCACCGTCGACCTGCCGGACCGCACCTGGCCGTCCAAGGTCATCACCCGGGCCCCGCGCTGGCTCTCCACCGACCTGCGGGACGGCAACCAGGCGCTGATCGACCCGATGTCGCCGGTCCGCAAGCGCAAGATGTTCGACCTGCTGGTGAAGATGGGCTACAAGGAGATCGAGGTCGGCTTCCCGTCGTCCGGCGCCACCGACTTCAACTTCGTCCGCTCGCTGATCGACGAGGGCGCGATCCCGGAGGACGTCACCGTCTCGGTGCTGACCCAGGCCCGCGAGGACCTGATCGAGCGCACCGTCGAGTCGCTGAAGGGCGCCCCGCGGGCCACCGTCCACCTGTACAACGCGACCTCGCCGCTGTTCCGCCGGGTGGTGTTCCGGGCGGGCAAGGAAGAGATCAAGGCCATCGCGGTGGACGGCACCCGCCTGGTGATGGAGTACGCCGAGAAGATCCTGGGCGACGAGACCGTCTTCGGCTACGAGTACTCGCCGGAGATCTTCATCGACACCGAGCTGGACTACGCGCTGGAGGTCTGCGAGGCGGTGATGGACGTCTGGCAGCCCGGCGAGGGCCGCGAGATCATCCTGAACCTGCCGACCACCGTCGAGCGCTCCACCCCGAACGTCTACGCCGACAAGATCGAGTGGATGTCGCGGAACCTGAGCCGCCGCGAGTTCGTCTGCCTGTCCACCCACCCGCACAACGACCGCGGCACCGGCGTGGCCTCCGCCGAGCTGGCCGTGATGGCCGGCGCCGACCGCGTCGAGGGCTGCCTGTTCGGGCAGGGCGAGCGCACCGGCAACCTGGACCTGGTCAACGTCGGGATGAACCTGTTCTCCCAGGGCGTCGACCCGATGATCGACTTCTCCGACATCGACGAGATCCGCCGCACCGCCGAGTACTGCAACCAGATGCCGGTGGCCGAGCGCCACCCCTACGCGGGCGACCTGGTCTTCACCTCCTTCTCCGGCTCGCACCAGGACGCGATCAAGAAGGGCTTCGACGCCCTGGAGGCCGACGCGGCCGCCGCTGGCGTCCCGGTCTCCGAGCACACCTGGGGCGTGCCCTACCTGCCGATCGACCCGAAGGACGTCGGCCGCAGCTACGAGGCGGTCATCCGGGTCAACTCGCAGTCCGGCAAGGGCGGCATCGCCTACGTGCTGAAGAACGACCACAAGCTGGACCTGCCGCGCCGGATGCAGATCGAGTTCTCGAAGATCATCCAGACCAAGACCGACGCCGAGGGCGGCGAGGTCACCCCCGCCGACATCTGGGCGGTCTTCCAGGACGAGTACCTGCCGACCCCGGCCAACCCGTGGGGCCGGATCTCGCTGAGCGGCTCCCGCAGCCTGACCACCGAGGACGGCCGCGACGCGCTGAGCACCGAGGCCGTGGTCGACGGCACCCCGGTCACCCTGACCGGCAGCGGCAACGGCCCGGTCTCCGCGTTCGTCAACGCGCTGGCCTCGATCGGCGTGGACGTCCGCGTCCTGGACTACGCCGAGCACGCGCTGAGCGAGGGCGGCGACGCCCAGGCCGCCGCGTACGTCGAGTGCGCCGTCGGCGACAAGGTGCTGTGGGGCGTGGGCATCGACTCCAACACCGTGCTGGCCTCGCTGAAGGCCCTGATCAGCGCCGTCAACCGGTCGGCCCAGCGCGGCTGACGCCGTCCGGGCGCCCGCCGCTCCGGCACCCGCGCCCGCCCCGAGGGGCCCGCCACCGGCGGGCCCCTCGGAGGTTTCCGGCCCGCCCGTCCTCCTCCTGCCGCCCATCCGGCCCGTCCCACGCGGCAGTTGACGCATCGTCGGGGCGTGTCCGGCCCGCCCCGCGGGTGCTCGGGCCGTGTCGTCGATCACATGTGTCCCCGGTCACAAATTTTCCCCTCGGCACCCGTTCAGGGTGCTGACACGAGCCGGTAACCGTGGCAACATCGTCGGACCGGAACCGGGATCGGTGGGACGACTCCGGCGTCCGGTCGCGTGACCTGCCCACTGATGTGCAGGCCGCCTGCCATGTCTGGGGAGTGGCGCCGTGACAGGGTTGTGGGGTGTTCGCCCTCGGTGGCGGACGGATGTCCTCGGTGAATTCTTCTGCCCGGGCTGCGGCGGAGACCGCAACTACCGCCGACAACACGGCCGGCGGTGGCTGCGGTTGCTCGGGACGCCGGTGCTGCCGCTCGGCGGCGTGGCCCGCAGCGTCCAGTGCACCTCCTGCCGCGGCCGCTACGGGGTCGACGCCCTGGAGCAGTTGACCTCGGTCCGGCTCGGCGCGATGCTCCGCGACGCCCAGTACACCGTCGCGCTGGCCGCGCTCGCCGCCGGCGGCACCGCCGGGCGCGGTGGGCGGGAGGCCGCCTGCGCGGTGATCAAGGAAGCCGGGTTCGACGACTGCGGCGAGGCCCAGGTGCTGGCCGCGCTCGCCGCGCTCTCCGGCCACGGCGGCGGCGACCCGCTGGACGTGGACGTCGAGGGCGGCGGACTCGCCGTCGAACTGCACGCCGCGCTCGAACCGCTCGCCCCGCACCTGGCCCTCCAGGGCCGCGAGCGCCTGCTCACCCTCGGCGCCGTGATCGCCCTCGCCGACGGCCGCTACCTCCCGCAGGAGCGGGCCGCGCTCGCCGTGGTCGGCCGCTGCCTGCGCCTCACCGCCCCGCAGGTGGACCGGCTGCTGGAGGCGGCCACCCGCACCCCGCACTGACCCCCTCCCTCCACCGCTCCGCGTCCCCTCCCTCCGCCCCATCCATGAGCCGGGCCCGTACACCCCCCTCCCGGGCCCGCCGTGTCCCGCACCGCACGGGTGAAAGCCCCACAGCCCCGGTGCGGGTTCACGGCTGCGCCGCCGGCGGGCCCGTCCCCGTCAGGACCGTCTTCGGCGGGCCGTCGGGGCCCGGGCCAGCGGGGCCTGGGCCGTCGGGGCCTGGGCCGTCGGGGCCCGGGCCGTCGGGGCCCGGGCTGTCGGCGGGGTGCGGGACAATGGGTTCCACCATGAGTCTCTTCCGCGACGACGGCATCGTGCTGCGCACCCAGAAGCTCGGCGAGGCCGACCGGATCATCACCTTCCTGACCCGCCAGCACGGCCAGGTCCGGGCGGTGGCCCGGGGAGTGCGCCGGACCAAGTCGAAGTTCGGCGCCCGCCTCGAACCGTTCTCGCACGTCGACATCCAGTTCTTCAGCCGCGGCAGCGAACTGGTCGGCCGCACCCTGCCGTTGTGCACCCAGGTGGAGACCATCGCCCCCTACGGCGCCCGGATCGTCGACGACTACGCCCGCTACACCGCCGGCACCGCGATGCTGGAGACCGCCGAGCGCTTCGCCGAGAACGAGGGCCAGCCCGCCGTCCAGCAGTACCTGCTGCTGGTCGGCGCCCTCCGCACGCTGGCGGCCGGCACCCACCAGTCGCACCTGGTGCTGGACGCCTTCCTGCTGCGCTCGCTCGCCGTCAACGGCTACGGGGCGAGTTTCACCGACTGCGCCCGCTGCGGGCTGCCCGGCCCCAACCGCTTCTTCTCCCTCCAGGCCGGTGGCGTGCTGTGCGGCGACTGCCGGGTGCCCGGAAGTGCCGTACCCTCCCCTGAGACACTGGTACTGCTCGGCGCGCTGCTCTCCGGAGACTGGCAGACCGCCGACGGCTGCGAGCCGCGGTACTGGCGCGAGGGCAGCGGGCTGGTGGCCGCCTACCTGCAGTGGCACCTGGAGCGGGGCATCCGCTCGATGAGATACGTGGAGAAGTGAGCATGGTCGCGCGACGGCTGTTCGGCAGCAAGCGGACGTACGAGACTCCGGCCCCGCACCCGAGCGGCGCCAGGCCGCCGAAGATCCCCGGCGAGCTGGTTCCCGAACACGTCGCGGTGGTCATGGACGGCAACGGCCGCTGGGCCAAGGAGCGCGGCCTGCCCCGGACCGAGGGACACCGGGTCGGTGAGGGCGTCGTCCTCGACGTGCTGCGCGGCTGCCTGGAGATCGGCGTCAAGAACCTCTCGCTGTACGCGTTCTCCACCGAGAACTGGAAGCGCTCCCCGGAGGAGGTGAAGTTCCTGATGAACTTCAACCGGGACGTGATCCGCCGCCGCCGCGACGAGATGGACGCCATGGGCATCCGGATCCGCTGGGTCGGCCGGATGCCGAAGATGTGGAAGAGCGTGGTCCAGGAGCTCCAGGTCGCCCAGGAGCAGACCAAGAACAACGACGCCATGACGCTGTACTTCTGCGTCAACTACGGCGGCCGGGCCGAGATTGCCGACGCCGCGCTGGCCATCGCCCGCGACGTCGCCGCCGGGAAGCTCAACCCGGAGAAGGTCAACGAGAAGCTGTTCGCCAAGTACCTCTACTACCCGGACATGCCGGACGTCGACCTGTTCCTGCGCCCCAGCGGCGAGCAGCGCACCTCCAACTTCCTCGCCTGGCAGTCCGCCTACGCGGAGCTGGTCTTCCAGGACGTGCTCTGGCCGGACTTCGACCGCCGCGACCTGTGGCGCGCCTGCGAGCAGTACGCCCGCCGCGACCGCCGCTTCGGCGGCGCCCTCCCCAACGAGGTCGGCGCCGAGGTCCCGCCGCAGCGCTGACCGGCCGCGGGAGACGGGCTGGGAACCGCGGCAGGTGCGGGAAACGCGGGGACGCGAGGAGTACGGGCGAGGGCCCGGATCGGACTGTTCCGATCCGGGCCCTCGCCCGTTGCCCGGGCCGGGCGGCGTCCGCCGCCGGGTCGCGGTGGTGCCTACTCCTCCTGCTGCTGCTTGGCGGCGCACTCGCCGCAGGTGCCGAAGATCTCCAGGGTGTGCGCGATGTCGCTGAACCCGTGTTCGGCGGCGACCGCGTTGGCCCACCGTTCGACCGCGGGGCCCTCGACCTCGACGGTCGCCCCGCAGTGCCGGCACACCAGGTGGTGGTGGTGCCCGCTGCTGCACCGCCGGTAGACCGCTTCGCCCTCGGCGGTGCGCAGCACGTCCACCTCACCGGCCTCGGCCAGCGACTGCAGCGTGCGGTAGACGGTGGTCAGACCCACCGAGTCGCCCCGGTGCTTGAGCATGTCGTGCAGTTCCTGCGCGCTGCGGAAGTCCTCAATCTCGTCCAGGACCGCCGAGACGGCGGTGCGCTGCCGAGTCGATCGCGCGCGCGGCGACGGGCCTGCGGTGGTCACCGTGGGTCCTCCTGCTGATCGGGTGGTTTCGCACATCATTGTGCCAGCCCCCGACTTGACAGCGACTCCCCCGACGGCGGTGTATCGACCGACGCCCCTGCCGGTGCCCGGACCGGCTCCGTTCCCTCCAGGACGGCGACCCCGCCCCGCGTGGTTCCCGGACCGGCGGCGGAACTCCCCGCTGCGGGACCCCCCACGGCGGAACCCTCCGTGGCGGGGCCGGGCAGGGCCACGTCGCACACCGCCGGGCCGTGTTCGGCTGACGCCCGGTGCCGTCGCCTGGCCAGCGGCGCGGCGACCGCGCTGAACAGGGCGAAGGCGAGGATGGCCAGGAACACGATGGTCGGGCCGGACGGCAGGTCGGCCTGGTAGGAGGTGCCGACGCCGAACAGGGCGGTCAGCACGCCCACGCCGATCGCGGCGGCCTGGGTGGCCGCGAAGGAGCGGGTCAGCTGCTGGGCGGCCGCCACCGGGACCACCATCAGCGCACTCACCAGCAGCAGGCCGACCACCCGCATGGCGACGGTCACGGTGACCGCGGCCATCACCGCGAGCAGCAGGTTCAGCACCCGCACCGGCAGGCCGGTGACCCGGGCGAACTCCTCGTCCTGGCAGACCGCGAACAGCTGGCGACGCAGGCCCACGGTGACCGCGACGACCACCGCCGCGAGCACGGCGATCACCACCAGGTCGCCGGGGGAGACGAACAGGATGGAGCCCCACAGGTAGCTCTCCAGGCTGCCCGCGCCGGACTGGCTGCTCATCGAGACCAGCAGCTTGCCGCCGGCCATGCCGCCGTAGAAGAGCATCGCCAGCGCGATGTCGCCGCGCTGGTTGCCGCGGGCCCGGACCAGCTCCATCACGACGGCGCCGAGCACGCAGACCAGCACCGCCGTCCACATCGGGTTGGCCTGGAACAGGAAGCCCAGGCCGACGCCGGTGAGCGCGACGTGCCCGATGCCGTCGCCCATCAGCGCCTGCCGGCGCTGCACCAGGTAGATGCCGATCGAGGGTGCGGTGATGCCGACCAGCACGGCGGCGAGGAACGCCCGCTGCATGAAGTCGGGTTGGAACATCTCGATCATGCCAGTAGCCCCTGGGTGGTGCGGTGGTGGTCGTCGGCGTGCGGGTGGACGTGGTCGTGGCCGGGCAGCGCGTGCTGGCCGACGCCCCGGGGCGGCGGTCCGTCGTGCGCCACGCAGCCGTCGCGGAGCACCACGGCGCGGTCGATCAGCGGCTCCAGCGGCCCGAGCTCGTGCAGCACCAGCAGGACCGCGCAGCCGCGCTCCACCTCGCTGCGGAGGATGTCGGCGAGCACCTGCTGGCTGTCCACGTCGACCCCGGCCATCGGCTCGTCCATGATCAGCAGGTCGGGCCGGCCGACCAGGGCGCGGGCGATCAGCACCCGCTGGTGCTGGCCGCCGGACAGGTGGGCCACCCCGTCGGCGGCCCGGTCCAGCATGCCGACGGCGGTCAGCGCCCGGTCCACCGCGGTCCGGTCCTTGCGCCGGAACGGCAGCAGCCCGTGCTGCGGCAGCCGCCCGGTGGAGACCACCTCGCGGACCGTGGCCGGCACCCCGCCGGCCGCGGTGGTGCGCTGCGGGACGTACCCGATCCGGTGCCAGTCCCGGAACCTGCGGTACGGCCGGCCGAACAGCTCCAGGCTGCCCCGGTCCAGCGGCACCGAGCCGATCACGCTCTTCACGGTGGTGGACTTGCCGGACCCGTTGGCACCCAGCAGGGCGACCACCTCGCCCGGCCGGACGGTGAGGTCGACTCCGCGCAGCACCGGCCGCCCCCCGACGCTGGCGACCGCTCCCCGCAGCCCGACGACCGCCGGCCCGGCCTCGCCGCCGGCCTCCTCGCGGACCTCCCCGGCGGTGCGCCCGCTGATGCCCCGGTGGTCCGTGTCGTGGCCGGTGCTGCGGTCGGTGTCGTGGTCGGAGTCCGTCGTGGGGATGACAGCGCTCATGGTGGTTCCTCGCTCTGCTCTCGCCGCTCGCCCAGGTCCGCTCAGCTGGCGCCGAGCGCGGCCCGCAGGTTGGTCAGGTTCTGCCGCATGACGGAGAAGTAGTCGTTCCGGTCCGGCTCCTTGATCCCCTCCAGGGGGTCGAGCACGGCGGTCTTGAGTCCCAGGTCGGCGGCCACGGTCTCGGCCAGCTTGGGGCTGACCAGGGCCTCGAAGAAGACGGTGGTCGCGCCGTTCTCCTTGGCGGCGCGCTGGATCGCGGCCATCCGGGACGGAGTGGGCTCGGCCTCCGGGTCGACCCCGTTGATGGCGACCTGCTCCAGCCCGTAGTGGTCGGCGAGGTAGCCGAACGCGGCGTGGCTGGTGACGAAGGTCCGGGTGGCGGCGTTCGCCAGGCCGTCCTTGAACTCCTGGTCCAGGGAGGTCAGCCGGGCCACCAGGTCGTCGGTGTTGTGCCGGTAGTCGTCGGCGTTGGCGGGGTCGATCTCCGCGAGTTCGGCGCCCACGCTGCGGGCCACCGTCGCGTACCGGGCCGGGTCCAGCCAGATGTGCGGGTCGCCGGCCGTGCCGCTGTGCTCGTGCCCGCTCTCGCCGTCGTGCGCCTCGGCCTCGTCCTCGCCGCCCTCGTCGAGGTGGTGGTCCACCAGCGGGGAGGCGGCGGTCGCGTCCACCACGTGCTTGAGGTGGCCCTGCTCGACGGCCTTGTCCACGGTCGGCTGCAGGCCCTTCAGGTAGACCACGGCGTCGGCCCGCTGGACGGCCGCGACCTGCTTGGCCGTCAGCTCCAGGTCGTGCGGCTCCACGCCCGGGGCCGTCAGATCGGTGATCCTGACGTGCTCCCCGCCTATCTGCCGGGCCAGGAACTCCATCGGGTAGAAGGAGGCCACCACGTCCAGCTTCCCGCCGTCCTTCCCCGCCGCGCTGCTGACGCCGCCGCAGCCGGAGAGCAGCAGGGATCCGGTGAGGGCGGTGGCGGCCAGGGCTATCGAGGGAGAGGGGCGGCGAATCTTCATGACAACCATTCTCATCTTATCTGGAAATGATTGTCAACTTGCGGTGAGGCGGTCCTCCCGCACCGCGTGCTGCGGCCCCTCGTTGCGCCGTCCGTGTCGGCCGGGCACCGCGCCTTCACCCCGCGACCCCCAACACGCCGGAGAACGCACGGCTGTTCACTCCCGGTACAGCCACCCGGCGGGCCGCCCGTGCCACTATCGAGTTGAACCCCGCCCCCGCATCCCCGGTACCCTGAGTTATTCGGGCGCGCGCAACCAGCCGCGCCCTGACCGTGCCGTCGTACTGAAGAGAGCACTGTGGCCGCCGACAAGATCGACACGATCGTCAGCCTGAGCAAGCGCCGTGGCTTCGTCTACCCTTGCAGCGAGATCTACGGCGGTACGCGTGCCGCCTGGGACTACGGTCCGCTGGGAGTCGAGCTCAAGGAGAACATCAAGCGCCAGTGGTGGCGCGCGATGGTCACCGCTCGGGAGGACGTCGTCGGTATCGACTCCTCGGTGATCCTGGCCCGCGAGGTCTGGGAGGCGTCCGGCCACGTCGCGACCTTCAACGACCCGCTGACCGAGTGCCTCTCCTGTCACAAGCGCTTCCGCGCCGACCACCTGGAAGAGGCCTACGAGGCCAAGCACGGCAAGCTCCCGGCCAACGGCCTGGCCGACATCAACTGCCCGAACTGCGGCAACAAGGGCGCCTTCACGGAGCCCAAGGAGTTCTCGGGCATGCTGAAGACGCACCTCGGCGTCACCGAGGACGCCGCCGGTCTGGCCTACCTGCGCCCCGAGACCGCGCAGGGCATCTTCACCAACTTCCGCGCCGTCCAGACCACCACGCGCAAGAAGCCGCCGTTCGGCATCGCCCAGGTCGGCAAGAGCTTCCGCAACGAGATCACCCCCGGCAACTTCATCTTCCGCACCCGCGAGTTCGAGCAGATGGAGATGGAGTTCTTCGTCAAGCCGGGCGAGGACGAGACCTGGCACGAGTACTGGCTCGAGCAGCGCTGGAACTGGTACGTCGACCTCGGCCTGCGGACCGAGAACATGCGCTTCTTCGAGCACCCCAAGGAGAAGCTGTCCCACTACGCCAAGCGCACGGTGGACATCGAGTACCGCTTCAACTTCGGCGGCAGCGAGTTCTCCGAGCTGGAGGGCGTGGCCAACCGCACCGACTACGACCTGACGGTGCACAGCGAGCACTCCGGCCAGGACCTCAAGTACTTCGACCAGGACGCGAACGAGCGGTACTTCCCGTACGTCATCGAGCCCGCGGCCGGCCTCAACCGCGCCATGCTGGCCTTCCTGCTCGACGCCTACTTCGAGGACGAGGCGCCGAACGCCAAGGGCGTCATGGAGAAGCGCGTCGGCATGCGGCTCGACCCGCGGCTGGCCCCGGTCAAGATCGCGGTGCTCCCGCTGTCCCGCAACGCCGACCTCTCGCCGAAGGCCCGCGGCCTCGCCGCCGACCTGCGCTCGGCCTGGAACGTCGAGTTCGACGACGCCGGGGCGATCGGCAAGCGCTACCGCCGCCAGGACGAGATCGGCACCCCGTTCTGCGTCACCGTCGACTTCGACACCCTCGAGGACAACGCGGTGACCGTCCGCGATCGCGACACCATGGCGCAGGAGCGCGTGTCGCTCGACCAGGTGAAGTCCTACCTGGCCACCCGCCTGATCGGCTGCTGACACCGAGCACCGCGGCGGTCCGCAGTCCGCAGTCCGCGGTCCTTCGTGCGGCCGGTGGGCCGCCCCCTTCCCGGGGGCGTCCCGCCGGCCGTTCGGTGTTCGGGTGCCGGTGCGGGCGACTTCCGTACGGGGCAAGCCGGTCCGCAGGACGTGAGGCGGGGTGGAGCCATTGCGGTGACGGGCCTCTCGCGGGGCACCGCTCACCGGCGCTGGCGGGACTTCGGCCGCGAGCGGGGAGCAGGTTCGGTCGGCAGCCCCGCGGTGCGCAGCGCTGCGAACACGCTGCGGGCCCGGCTCTCCTCCAAGCCGTCGGCGGCGAACAGCAGCGTGTCGTACAGCTCCACCGCGCCCTGGATCCCGGCCGCGAAGTGCCCGACGTCGCTCGCCGACCGCAGCCGCACCAACTCGCCGATCAGCTCGACCGCGGATTCCTCGTCCAGTGCCGCGGCGATCGTCGCGACCTCCTTGATCGGCCGGCCTGCCGCCTGGCGCAGCAGGTGGCGGATGTCATCGGAGCGCCCCGCGACGCGCAACTCCTTCGACAGTTCGGCGAGTTCATCGGCCGGGGCGGAGGCCCGCTCCCACAGCAGGGTCTGCCCGTCGGCCGACTGGCCCGACCGCTCCAGGGCGGCGAGCAGCGCCGGGAAGGTCTGCGTGCTCACCGACCACAGGGCGTGGAACAGGTCGGCCGCCTCGTCCACCAGCCCGCCCTGACGCAGTTCCGCCAGGGTGGCTGCCGCGTGCGTCGGGGATCCGAGGGCCACCGATCGGGCCAGGTAGGTGGAGGAGCCGGCTGGCCCTTCGGCCCGCAGCAGCGCGGCCAGCCCGACCAGATCGCTCGGCATGGTCATCAGGGCCGCCTGGCCCACGAGGCCCGCGGATTCGTGCACCGCGCCCTGCCGGTGCAGGTCGGTGATCCGCTGGGTGAGGGCGACCAGTTCGGCACCCGTCCGGGCCCGCATGCCGCCCTCCGGCCCGGTGGCCTCCGCCCGGTTCCCGGTGCCCACGAGCCCGGTGCTGTTACTGCGGGTGCCGTTGCTGCCGGGGGCGGTGCCCGGCCCGGTGGGTCTGGTGCTGTTGCGCTCCGTGTCCGGGCGGACGGTGCTGTCGGCCCGGTGGGAGTCGGTTCCGTTGCCGTGGCCGCCTGTGCTGGCCCAGGAGGTGCCGACGGGCTCTTCCGGTTGGGCGTCCGTTCCGCCGCGCCGGGAAACCGCGCCGGGCGCGTCGGCGGCGGGTCGGGATGCGGCGGTGGTGGTGCGGTCGTCGTTCTTCCGGCCGGCGCGGCGGGGGCGGCTGGCTCCGAAGCGGGCGCCGCGCAGGGGCGGCCCTCCGGCGGGCAGGGCCGCGGCCAGGTCGGCGCTGCCGGTCAGGTCCGCCGGTCCGTCGGACGTGGCGGTCGGTTCGTGGGCGGGGCCCGATCTGCGGTCTCCGCCGAAGCGGGCTCCGGTCGGGAACGAGCGCGGTGGGGGCATCGGAGGGGCGGCCGGTTCGTCCGGTCGGTGCGCCCAGGGGTCTCGGGCGGGGGTGCCCGGGTCGATGTCGGGTACGGGTGCGGGACGGTCGGCCAACCGCCCCGCCAACTGTCGGTCCTCGGCCGCCAGGAGGCGGTCGCTCAGTTCGAGACAGCGGGCGCCGAGTCCTTCGCGGAGGTTCTGCACCTGGGCGAGCTGTCGCACCAGTTCGGGATCGGGCTGCCGGGGCGGGCGGCCGTAAGCGGGCGAGTGATCGGGTTCGTAGCCGGCCCGGACGGCCTCGACGAGCCTGCGCTCGCGCTGTGCGGCGAACTGCCGGGCCCTCAGGAGTTCGTCCAACTCCGCCCTGAGCGTCTGGACATCGGCCGAATCCGGCCCCGAATTGCGTACGGTCATCGCGCCCCGCCCCGACCTCTCCAGGAGACCGCCCGACCGGCCTCCGAACACAACAATCTGGTGGCCATCCTGGCGCTGTCATGCGGCGGCCACGTTACGGGAGCAAGTCTTAACCTTTTCGGGGCGACGATACGAGTGGCCGGTGCGACCCGGGAGGACAGCGGCGTTCAAGGGTCGCGACCGACTTCCGCCCGAATCAACCCACTTGTGCGAGATGGCGGACAACTGCCGTCCTGCATGGGGCAGTTGGTCGGGTTCAGCCCAAGAGACGCGCCCGTGCCTCCATCAGGGCGAAGCCGAGCAGGTTCAGTCCCCGCCATTGGGCGGGGGCCGCGGCCCGCTCGTCGTCGGCGGCGAGCCCGATCCCCCAGATCCGGTCGAGCGGGCTGGCCTCCACCAGAACGCGCTCGCCGGTGTGGAGCAGGTACGTGCGGAGCTGCTCGTCCTGTCCGAACTTCTCGGTGCTGCCGTTCACCACCAGTTCGAAACGCTGCGCGACCCAGCGCTCGTCGTCGAACCCCCGGACCTGGCGCCCCAACTTCTTCGCCTCCGCGGGCGTCCGCGCCCGGAGAATCCTCGGGACGATCTCCTCGTCCCCGAACAGCCGGGCCTTCCCGGCCATCATCCAGTGCTCGGCGGTGCGGTACTCGACCCCGTCGACGGTGAACGGGGAGGGCCACCACTGGCTGAGCGCGCCGGGCCCGATCCGCCCGTCCCGCTGCGGCTGGTGCCCCCAGAAATGCAGGTACTTCGGGCGCGCCCCGGATGCGACCGCGACCGTCAGCTGCTCGCGGGTGCGCACCTCGCTGGGGGAGGGGGTCGGGTTCGTCGTCATGGCGCCATCCTCGCACCGGCCCCGCCTGCCGGGCCCTCCATTTTCCTGCTGCCACCTGCGCCGATACCCGCCCCCTGGCCGAGGGCACGGCCGCCGATCCCGCCCTCGCCGTCCGCCCGTACGGTGACCCCGTTCTCGTCCGCTCGCCCGCGGCAGGGCCTGCCGACCACACCCCGCGCCGGCCGGCGCGACACCCGGGGCGGGGGTCGACGGCCGACGCGGGGTCGGTGGGCGGCAGGGTGTATCGCACTATGCAGTGGTCAAGGAACGGAAGACGCCGGTGTGGAGGAACGCGTTCAGGTCGGTGACAGCGCGGGCTGTCAGGTCGTAGGCAGGGTCGGGTGGCTCCTCTCAGCTTCGGACCGGTCAGCTGTTCGAGCACGCCCGGTACGTGGAGGGCGGTCAGCTCCTTCCAGCGCGGGGCTATTCGGGCGGGTGGTCAACCTCCCGTGAAGGAGGGACGGCGCGGGCCGGCCGCGTTCTGACGGAGCTTGCGGGAACGCAGCTCCCGGAAGCAGGTCGGCCGCTCCGTGGCGGGCCGCCGCGGCACGGGCCTGTGTCGTGACGAGGCGGCTGCCGCTCTGGCCACGGCGGACGCCGTGCGGGGCGTCCGGCCCGGGCCGGGACGGGACGTCCGGGGCTCGGCCCGGGCGTGGGCCCCGGCGGTGAGTGCCCGGCCGGTCGGGCCCGCCGGACGGTGGCCCCGGTGCACCTCCGAGGCCGCCGGGCCCCGGGGAGCGGCGGAACGCCCCGTCGCGGCGGCCGCCGGGCAGCCCCGCACGCTCTCGGCCGGGGTGACCCGCAACCGGCTCGACATCGCCGCGTACAACCGGCTCGTCGGAGCCCCGGACACGATCCCCGCAGTGGACCGCGCCGTCAGCTGGATGGTCTGCACTGACACTCCTTTCGTGAAGAACCCGGTGGGCGGGCCGCCCACCGGAACCGGGGCCACGGCACGCCCCCGGAACACCCCGGACACCTGGAACATCCAGAGTCGTGGCCGACGCCCGGCCGCCGGAGCCGGACCACCGCCCGCGCGGACGGTCCCCTTGCGGAACGCCACCGACCAGCACACGGCGGCCAGTGGCAACTCCGCGCACACCGCCATCAGCAGAGCGCCCAGCAGCCCGGGCTCGCCGGCGGCCGTCGCGAGGTCGCACCCGGCGTCCGTGACCAGCAGGACACCGGCCAGCCCGGCCGGCCAGAACGGGCTCCGGCCCCGCCGCAGGCCCGCGGCGGCAACCGACAGGGCCGCCGACTCGGCCAGATCGAGCACCGCCCAGGGGCGGCCACCGGGCAGCACGGCCAGCAGTGCCGACCAGGGCAGCAGGACCAGCCCGCACTCCGGGAACAGCACCTCCGGCCGCAACCACCCGACCCGTCGGAGCGCACCTGTCGGCCGTCCCGCCGGAACGACGCCGCCGACTCGGGAAAGCCTGGGAGCCAGCGTGCTCATGCCGCCCTCCCCGGCTCCGCGTGCTCGGCGCAGCAGGACGCCGCCGACATCTGCGCCCAGCGGAACCTCCCGGTCGCGGAGGCGAACCAGAACCGGCCCGCCGTCCGTACGGCCACGGCGTCCGCCGCCCGCCGCCGCAACCCGCCGGTGAGGAAGTGCACCGGTGGGGGAGCCCCGCAGGGCGGCAGTCGGCCCCAGGCGCACACGACCGCCCCCGCCCTCGCCCCCGGTCTTCCGGCCGGGCCGCGCCGCGCCCCGCGCAGTCCGGCCGCACCGAGCGAGGACTCGACCACGACATCGAGCAGTTCGCCGTACTCGTACACCTCCATGGCCGGCCGACGGCCCGCCCGCAGGCGCGCCGACCACGGGCCGATCGCGGTGAACGCACCCAACTCATCGACTGAGGAGGAGAGTTCGTTGTCAGGGTCGGCGAACTCCGAGGCTGCCGCCCGAGCAGGAGAGAGCGGACCACGGTCACAACGCATCAGGTTCGTATTCGTCATGCCGTCAAGAATCCTTCGGCGCAAGGACCTTGTCGGTAGCGTGCGGTTCCGTCTTTGGGGTGTAGCCAGCTTCACCCCAAAGACGGAAGCCTGCGCCATGGAAGCCGAGGTCAGGCGGCCCCTACGCTGATCCGCATGTTCCAGTCGAAGATCGACGCACCCCCGCGCCGGGCGGCCCCGGCCGCCGCGGCCCACGCGGTCCCGGCCCATGCCGTCACTGCCCGTGCCATCGCGGTCCGTGCCGTCGTAGCCGCGCGCACGCCCTGGTCCGCGGGCACTCGACGGGACTCGCTCTTCCTGGCCGCCGGTCTCCCGTTCGGCCTGCCCTGTCTGATGCTCCTCGTCCTCCCGCGCGGAGCCCTGCTGCCCGGGCTGGCCCTGCTCGTGGTCCTCTTCGACCTGCTGACCGTCGCCCAGCGCAGCCGGGTCCGCGCCCTGCGCGGGCTGGAGGTCCCGGGCCGGGTCCCACCAGGCGCGGCCTGGCTGGTCCGGCTCCGCGCGGGGCTGACGTGGCGGCAGGCCGCGCACCACCTGCTGGCTGCTCCGGTGCAGGCCCTGTGCGCCGCCTCGGTGCTCGGCCTCTGGGGCGCGTCGATCGTCCTGCTCGGCTTCTTCGGCTGGGTGTGGCTGCTACCGCCCGACAACCCCCTGAGGGCGGCGCAGGGCTGGACGATCGAGGGCGCCGCCGCGACCGTCGGCGGCCTGCTCCTGCTCGCCGTCACGCCCTGGCTGGTCGCCCTGCTCGCCGCCGTCGACCTGTGGTCGGTCCGGGCCCTGCTCGGCCCGAACCGGGCGGAACTGCTGGAGCGCCGCGTCGAGCACCTGGCCCGCAGCCGGGTGGACGTGGTGGACGCCGCCGACGCCGAACGGCGCCGCATCGAGCGGGACTTGCACGACGGCGCCCAGCAGCGCCTGGTCTCGCTGGCGATGAACCTGGGACTCGCCCGGCGCACCCTCAAGCACCTCCCGCCCGAAGCCCTGGAGGTCATCGCCGCCGCGCACGAGGAGGCCCAGGCCGCCATCAAGGAGCTGCACGACCTGGTGCGCGGCCTGCACCCGGCCGTGCTGGAGGACCGCGGGCTCGACGCGGCGCTCTCCGGCATCGCCGCCCGCAGTCCCGTCCCCGTGCACCTCACGGTCGACCTGCCGGGCCGGATAGCGCCCACCGTGGAGGCGGTCGCCTACTTCACGGTCTCCGAAGCGCTGGCCAACGCGGCCAAGCACTCCCGGGCCTCCCGAGTCGACCTCGCCCTGCACCGGGTGGCCGACCGGCTGCGCATCACCATCACCGACGACGGCATCGGCGGGGCGGACGCCGGCCGCGGCACCGGCCTCACCGGCCTGCGCAAACGCGCCGCCTCGGTCGACGGGTCCTTCACCATCACCAGCCCCCGCGGGGGCCCGACCACCATCACCATGGAGCTGCCGTGCGAGCTGTGATCGCCGAGGACTCGGTCCTCCTGAGGGTCGGCATCGTCAAGGTGTTGGAGAGCGAGGGCTACGAGGTCGCCGCCGCCGTGGGGGACGCCGAGACGCTGCTCGCCGCCGTCGAGGAGCACCGCCCGCAGATCGTCGTGGCGGACGTTCGGATGCCCCCTGGCTTCGCCGACGAAGGCGTCCGGGCCGCGCTGATGATCCGCCGGCAGTGGCCCGACACCGCCGTCCTGCTGCTCTCCCAGTACGTCGAGGAGCGCTACGCGGCGGACTTGCTGGCCAAGAACACCAGCGGTGTCGGCTACCTGCTCAAACAGCGGGTGGCGAACGTCGACGAGTTCGTGGAGGCGCTGCAGCGGGTGGCCGCCGGCGGCACCGCGCTCGACCCCGAAGTCGTCGCCCAGCTACTGCTGCGCCGCGACCGCGATCCGCTGCACCGGCTGACGCCCCGCGAGCGGGACGTGCTGGCGCTGATGGCCGAGGGGCGTTCGAACACCGCGATCGCCGACTCCCTGGTGGTCAGCGACAGCGCCGTCGCCAAGCACATCAACTCGATCCTCACCAAGCTCGACCTGCCACCCGCCGAGGACACCCACCGTCGGGTGCTCGCGGTGCTCCGCTTCCTGGAGGTCAGCCAATGACCCGGACCGTCCCACCGCAACCGCAACCGCAACCGCAACCGCAGCCGCAACCGCAGCCGCAGCCACGGCTCGTCCCCGTGGCAGGCCGACTCGCCCGCTGGCTGCCGGCCTCGGGTCCGACGGGCCCGCCCGCCGTGCCGGGCCCCGGTGAGCGCCGGGCCTGGCAGATCGTCGGCGTGCTGGCGCTCGCCTGCGCGCTCCTGACGGGCGCCGCCGTCACGGGGGCGGCCCTCGTCCAGCGGGAGACCACCCGGGAGCGGACGTACTTCGAGACGATCGGGCAGCTCGACATCGTCTCCGGCCCGGCCCAGGTCACTATCCGATCCGGTGGTACCGACCGGGTGGTGGCCGAACAGCTGGGCTGGGCCCTGCGCAGGCCGACGGTCGACACGCGGATCGACGCGGGCCGGATGACGGTCTCCGTCGACTGCCCGGAGGCCCGGCTCCTGCACGGCTGCCCGGTCGTCCTGGACATACAGGTGCCACCGTCGACCGAGGTCCACGCCCGCAACGGCTCCGGGCGCACGAAGATCGTGGACGTGACGGGCGCTGTCTCGGCGGAGACCGGGAGCGGCCAGGTCCAGCTGACCAGGGTCAGCGGCCCGATCTGGGCCAAGAGCGGCTCCGGTCAGATCGTCGGCACGGGGCTGGGCGCGTCCAGCACCCAGCTGTCCGCCTCCTCCGGGCAGGTCACCCTCCAGTACGACCGCCCGCCGGAATCGGTCACCACCCGCCTCGCCTCGGGAAACCTGGTCCTGGACCTGCCCGACGACCGCAGTCGGTACCGGATCGACCTCAGCGGTGACGGCGGCGGCCAGACGGTCGACCCGTCCCTCCAGGACGCCGACTCCTCGCGGCTGCTCGACATCACCTCCGCCTCCGGCGCCGTCACCATCGGCCGCACCGGGAAGCCCTGACCGCGCTGGGGGCCGCCACCGCCCAGCGCCCCACCCGGTCCACCACCTCGCCGCAACCCACCCGCCGCAGCCCACCCACCGCACGCACCGGCCGTCACCCACCCACCGCAGCCCCCCGGCGGAGCCCGCGCCCGGCCCCGGCCCGGGCGGTCCGGCGGGTGGGAGAGAATGGAGAGTCCGGAAGCCCGACACTGGGGCCCTACCCGTATGAGGATCCGCCGCGCATGACCACCACGTCCGACACCGCCCAGGCCACCCCGGCAGCATCCGGCGCGCCGGAGTTCGCCCCGTTGAACATCGGGCCGATGCAGGTCTGGCCGCCGGTGGTGCTGGCACCGATGGCCGGCATCACCAACGCCCCCTTCCGCACCCTGTGCCGGGAGCAGAGCGGCGGCCGGGGCCTGTACGTCTCCGAGATGATCACCACCCGCGCCCTGGTCGAGCGCAACGCCAAGACCATGCAGCTGATCAAGTTCGACCCGAGCGAGAAGCCGCGCTCGATCCAGCTGTACGGGGTGGACCCGGAGACGGTCGGCAAGGCGGCCCGGATGATCTCCACGGAGGGGCTCGCCGACCACATCGACCTCAACTTCGGCTGCCCCGTCCCCAAGGTGACCCGCAAGGGCGGCGGCTCCGCGCTGCCGTACAAGCGCAACCTGCTGCGCGACATCCTGCGCCAGGCGGTCGCCAACGCGGGCGACCTGCCCGTCACCATGAAGATGCGCAAGGGAATCGACGACGACCACCTCACCTACCTCGACGCCGGGCGGATCGGCGCGGAGGAAGGCGTCTCCGCGATCGCCCTGCACGGCCGCACCGCAGCCCAGCACTACGGCGGCACCGCGGACTGGTCGGCCATCGCCCGCCTGCGCGAGTCCGTCCCGGCCGACATCCCGGTGCTCGGCAACGGGGACATCTGGTCCGCCGACGACGCGGTGCGGATGATGCGCGAGACCGGCTGCGACGGCGTGGTCGTCGGTCGCGGTTGCCTGGGGCGGCCCTGGCTGTTCAAGGACCTGGTGTCGATCTTCGAGGGCGACGCCGACTACGCCCGCCCCACCTTCGGTTACGTGGCCCGCGCCATGGTGCGGCACGCCCAGCTGCTGGGGGAGTGGCTCGGCGACGAGGCCCGCGGCGTCATCGACTTCCGCAAGCACGTCGCCTGGTACACCAAGGGCTTCTCGGTCGGCTCCGAGCTGCGGGTGAAGCTCGCCGGTTCCAGCTCGCTGGCCGAGCTGACCGAGATGCTCGCCCTGATCGATCAGGAGCAGAGCTGGCCGATCGGTGCCGACGGCCCGCGCGGCCGGACCAGCGGCAACAACCGGGTGGTCCTGCCCGAAGGCTGGTTGGACGATCCGTACGAGTGTGCCCGGCTGGCCGAAGATGCCGAATCGGACACCTCTGGCGGATGATCTGTACTCTAAGGCAGGTTCAGCTCTGCCCCATGCCTGGCCGTGGCGTCCCGGCGGGACTGTCCATGATGGACAACAGGGCTCCTTAAAGGCGAATTCCAGCAACACAGAGCGACAGAGGAATCAACGGAAAGCGACGTCCGGCGTAGGAGTCGTCGGCCCGACAGCTGAGATGCGCTCGTGATGCTGGCCACATATCGTGGCGAGTGACGGTCAGTCAGCGGACTTCGCCA
Source organism: Kitasatospora sp. SolWspMP-SS2h (assembly GCF_003259315.1). Taxonomy (GTDB): domain Bacteria; phylum Actinomycetota; class Actinomycetes; order Streptomycetales; family Streptomycetaceae; genus Kitasatospora; species Kitasatospora fiedleri. The sequence goes on from NZ_QLLT01000008.1 coordinate 51,959, forward strand.
AGGTGTACAAGTCCGGATCCCTTCCCGAACGGATCATCCGGCGGATCGTTGCGGCTGACTCCAGGAAATCAAGCCGGGGAAACGTGGCGGAGCGAATGCCGTCACCGTGTGTCCGGTTCGAGTGAGCCCGATGTATCGGTGCGTTCAATTCTTGAACAAAGGCTAGCGTCACCCGGACGATTTCAACAACGCAGGCAAACGTCCATCCGAGCATTAGATCCGCTGGCCAACCTCCGACTTCGCGGCTCGTACGAGCTATCCACGCCCCTAGACCGCCTTCGAAATGGGTATGTTCTCCGGCGTCAGGGCAACCGTGTGCGAGGAGAGCGACCCGTGACGGCGCAGCAGAAGTTTGTTTACTCCTTCACCGAAGGAAACAAGGACCTCAAGGATCTTCTCGGGGGCAAGGGTGCGAACCTCGCCGAGATGACCAACCTGGGTCTCCCCGTCCCTCCGGGGTTCACCATCACCACCGACGCCTGCAAGGTCTTCCTGGAGACCGGCACCGAACCGGGCTCGCTGAACGAGGAGATCACCGGCCACCTGGCCGCCCTCGAACAGCGGATGGGCAAGCAGCTCGGCCAGGCCGACAACCCGCTGCTGGTCTCGGTGCGCTCCGGCGCGAAGTTCTCGATGCCCGGAATGATGGACACCGTCCTGAACATCGGCCTCTCCGACGCCTCGGTGACCGGGCTCGCCGCCCAGTCCGGCAACGAGCGCTTCGCCTGGGACTCGTACCGCCGCCTGGTGCAGATGTTCGGCAAGACCGTGCTGGGCGTCGACGGCGAGCTCTTCGAGGAGGCGCTGGAGGAGGCCAAGCACGCCAAGGGCACCGCCAACGACCTCGACCTCACCGCCGAGGACCTGCGGACGCTGGTCGCCACCTTCAAGGCGATCGTGCTCCGGGAGACCGGCCGGGAATTCCCGCAGGACCCGCGCGAGCAGCTGGACCTGGCGATCCACGCGGTCTTCCACTCCTGGAACGGCGACCGCGCCCGGCTGTACCGCCGGCAGGAGCGGATCCCGAACGACCTGGGCACCGCCGTCAACGTCTGCACCATGGTCTTCGGCAACCTCGGCGAGGACTCGGGCACCGGTGTCGCCTTCACCCGCGACCCCTCCACCGGCACCCAGGGCGTCTACGGCGACTACCTGCAGAACGCCCAGGGCGAGGACGTGGTGGCGGGCATCCGCAACACCCTCCAGCTGGCCGACCTTGAGCAGCTCGACAAGAAGTCGTACGACGAGCTGATGTCCATCATGCACACCCTGGAGAACCACTACCGGGACCTGTGCGACATCGAGTTCACCATCGAGCGCGGCAAGCTCTGGATGCTGCAGACCCGGGTCGGCAAGCGCACCGCCGCCGCCGCGTTCCGGATCGCCGTCCAACTGGTCGACCAGGGCCTGATCGACCTGGACGAGGCACTGCACCGGGTGACCGGCGGCCAGCTCGCCCAGCTGATGTTCCCGCGCTTCGCACCCACCTCCGAGACCAGGCCGGTCGCGTACGGCATCGCGGCCTCGCCCGGCGCGGCGGTCGGCAAGGTGGTCTTCGACTCGTACACCGCGGTGAAGTGGTCGCGCTCCGGCGAGCAGGTCATCCTGGTCCGCCGCGAGACCAACCCCGACGACCTGGAGGGCATGATCGCCGCCGAGGGCATCCTCACCTCGCGCGGCGGCAAGACCTCGCACGCGGCCGTGGTCGCCCGCGGCATGGGCAAGACCTGTGTCTGCGGCGCCGAGGAGCTGGAGGTCGACACCAAGAACCGCAAGTTCACCACCGCCGACGGCCAGGTCGTCCACGAGGGCGACGTGGTCTCCATCGACGGCGCCAACGGCAAGGTGTACCTGGGCGAGGTCCCGGTGCTGCCCTCCCCGGTGGTCGAGTACTTCGAGGGCACCCTGCACGCCGGTGCCGACGTCCAGGGCGGACTGGTCCAGGCCGTGCACCGGCTGATGTCGCACGCCGACGGCCGCCGCCGCCTCGCGGTGCGCGCCAACGCCGACAACGCCGAGGACGCGAACCGCGCCCGCCGGTACGGCGCCCAGGGCATCGGCCTGTGCCGCACCGAGCACATGTTCCTCGGCGAGGAGCGCCGCAAGGAGGTCGAGCACCTGATCCTGGCGGACAACGACAAGGACCGCGAGACCGCGCTGTCCAGCCTGCTGCCGCTGCAGAAGGGCGACTTCCTGGAGCTGTTCCAGTCGATGGACGGCCTCCCGGTCACGGTCCGGCTGCTCGACCCGCCGCTGCACGAGTTCCTGCCCGACATCACCGAGCTGTCGGTGCGCGTCGCCCTCGCGGAGGCCCGCAAGGACCCGAACGAGAACGACCTGCGCCTGCTCCAGGCCGTGCACCGGCTGCACGAGGCCAACCCGATGCTCGGCCTGCGCGGCGTCCGGCTCGGCCTGGTCATCCCCGGCCTGTTCGGCATGCAGGTCCGGGCGATCGCCGAGGCCGCGGCCGAGCGCAAGCTGGCCGGCGGCGACCCGCGCCCCGAGGTGATGATCCCGCTGGTCGGCACCGTCCAGGAGCTGGAGCTGGTCCGCGACGAGTGCGAGCGGGTGCTCGCCGAGGTCGCCGCCTCCACCGGCGTCACCCTGGACATCAAGCTCGGCACCATGATCGAACTGCCGCGCGCCGCCGTGACCGCCGGTCAGATCGCCGAGGCCGCCGACTTCTTCTCCTTCGGCACCAACGACCTGACCCAGACCGTATGGGGCTTCTCCCGCGACGACGTCGAGGCCTCCTTCTTCACCGCGTACCTGGAGAAGGGCATCTTCGGGGTCAGCCCGTTCGAGACCATCGACCGCGACGGCGTCGGCGCCCTGGTCAGGAACGCCGCCCAGGCCGGCCGGGCCACCCGCCCCGACCTCAAGCTCGGCGTCTGCGGCGAGCACGGCGGCGACCCCGATTCGGTGCACTTCTTCCACGAGGTGGGGCTGGACTACGTATCATGCTCTCCCTTCCGGATTCCGGTGGCGCGCCTGGAGGCAGGCCGCGCCGCCATCGAGACGGCGGGCAGCGACTCGCGCTGACACGAAGCAGCGCGGTTCACTGACCGCACCCCTCCGAAGGGGAGGGGCGTACGGCGGAGCTCGGCGCAGGAGAGCCGCCGTACGGGAAGCAGCCGGGGCGGGAACGGACAACGGCGTCCGTTCCCGCCCCGGCGGCGTTTCCCGGGTCCGGGTCCGGGTCCGGGCCTGGCCGGGTCGGACCGGGCGCGTGCCGTGCGCCGTCCGGGTGAGCCGGTGCGGCAGGCTGGGGCCATGAACAGCCGAAACCGCCTGATCAGCCTCCTCGCCGTGGTCCTCCTCGGGATCGCGGCCGGAGTCGCCGCCCTGCTGAACGGCGGGCACGACTCGGACGGCGCGGGCAGCGCGAAGTCCCCGGCCACCGCGTCCGTCGCCGCCAGCGCCAGCGCTGGCGCCACCGCCACCCGCAGCGGTGCCACGAGCGCGCCCAAGCCCTCGGCCCCGGCCAAGTCGCCCACCGCCCAGGGCGGCTGGGTGCCCACCGGTTCGGCGCTGGCCGACGTCTGCCGCAGCAAGCTGCCCGCGCAGGCCCTCGACACCCTCGGCCTGATCGCCCGGGGCGGCCCCTACCCGTACCGCTCGGACGGTGTCGTCTTCGAGAACCGGGAGAGCCGGCTGCCCCGTCAGGGCAGCGGGTACTACCACGAGTTCACCGTGGTCACGCCCGGGTCGGACGACCGCGGGACCAGGCGGATCGTCACCGGTGGCGTGGGCGAGCAGTACTGGACCGCCGACCACTACGCCACCTTCCAGGAGATCGACCCGCGCTGCTGAGAAGCCCATTGACGGTCCGTCGGAAAATTACTTTCCTCTCCGGAAAGCATGTGCCAGAGTGGTAGCACTTGATCCGGCAGCAGGCCGGATCCGACGGCATGTCCGCTCGGGGGATCCGATGGTTGACGACAAGCAGCACGCGCACGAGCAGTCCGAGAGGCTCACGCCCGCGGAGGCACTGGCGCTCGCCGAGCGCGCGCGGGCCGCCGCCCGGCGGCCCGTACCGATGCCCTGGTGGTACGGCCCCGGGGTGGGCGCCTCCCTCGCGGTCTACTGCGCGGCGATCGGGCAGAGCTTCCAGCGGCAGGCGCACTGGCTGATACCGCTGTGCGCGGCCGGCCTGGCGGCGGTGCTGGCGGCGATAGTGCGGGTGGCCATGCGCTCCAGCGGCGTCGCCGCGCGGCTGGAGAAGGTGAAGATCCCGCCGAACGTCCTGTGGGCGCTCGGCCTGACGATCCTGGCCGCGGTGTTGGCCTGGCTCGTCACCTGGGTGGCCACCGGCGACCAGGGCTGGGCCATGGCCGCCGCGGGCGTGGTCGGCGGCCTGGCCGTCTGGGGTGTCATCACGATGGCCAATCGAGAGGTCAAGGAGCAGAGCATGAGCAGCGAGCGGTGAACGGACTCGACCCGATACTCCACCAGCCCACCAGGCTCACCGTCCTGGCCTTCCTCAGCGGATGCCAGGAAGCCGAGTTCTCCGTCGTCCGGGACTACTGCCAGGTCTCGGACTCGGTGCTCAGCAAGACCGCGGCGAGCCTGGAGACGGTCGGCTACCTGCGGGCCCGCAAGGGCTACGTCGGCAAGCGGCCCCGCACCTGGCTCTCCGCGACCTCGCCGGGCCGCGCCGCGCTGGCGGCGCACCTGGCGGGGCTGCAGCGCATGGCCGCCGCCGCGGAGGCGGCCGGTTCCGCGGCCGGGCCAGGGCCCGAGCCCGGCTCCGGCCCGGGCGGGGCCGAGGGCTGAGCCGGGGCGGAGGGCGGGACGGGCCTGCGGAGTGTCAGCAGGATCAGACCCCAGGAACGGAGGTGGGCCGAAGCCCGTGCTGTCCCGCTCCTTGACAACTCGACAGAGTGCCGAGAAACCCCGCAGGGGAGACCCGGCGGCCGGGACGGCCGGATTGGCCGTGCGGCATCGCCGACACCGCGACGTCCGTCCCGCCCCGGATCTCTCCGCCCCGGACCCCCCAGCACCGGATCTCTCCGCCCCGGACCTCCCAGCACCGGACCTCCCAGCACCGGACCTCTCCGCCCCGGATCGCTCCGGGCCCGTCCGGTCGGCTCAGGCGGCCGGCATCAGAGAGCCGCCGTGTCTAAGGCACTCCTGGTTGAGCGGCGCCGGGTCCGGCGCGCTGGGCGAGGTCGCGGCGGCGATCCGCAGCTCGATGATGTCCCGGACGGCGGGCCACTCCTCGTCCAGGATCGAGTAGAAGGCGGTGGACCGGACCACCCCGTCCAGACCGCGCGAGTGCGCCCGGCGGACGCCCTCGGAGGTCGCGCCCAGCCGTTCGATGGCGATCCGGGAACGGGCGTTGCGGGCATCGGCCCGCAGCGAGATCCGCTGCACCCGCCACACCTCGAAGGCGTGTCGCAGCATCAGCAGCTTCGCCTCCGTGTTGATGCCGGTGCCCTGAGCCCGCGGGGACAGCCAGGTGTTCCCGATCTCCGCGGCGTCCGGCACCGCCTCCAGCGGGTCGCCGTGCGGGACGCCCGGGGCGGGCGGCCAGACCAGCGGGCCCTGCCAGTAGTCGAGTTCCAGGAACCGGGTCGAGCCCACGACCCGGTTGTCCGCGGTGCTCACCGTGGCGAATGGCATCGACCGGCCCGCTGCCCGATCGGCGAGGGCGCGCGCGATGTACTCCCGGGCGGCTTCCAGGCCGTGCGGGACGGGAGTGAAGGCGTAGGTCGTACGGTCCTCGGAGCCGGCCGCGGCGAGGGCCGCGGCGTGGTGCTCGGCGAGGGGCTCCAGCCGCACGGTGCGGCCGTAGAGGGTGACGGGTACGGGCACGGATCCTTCGGTCCTTCGGCGGTCGTCGGGGCCCGCGTGCCGGGTTCGCGGCGCGAGGGCTGTGGGCGTATCGCCCCGGCCCCGGAGAGCGGCCGCCCGGGGGCGCTACGCCAGAGGCTCGGGCGTGCGGCGGGACGGCAGCCCGGAGGCGGGCAGCGCGGTGCCGGTACGGACACGGGTCGACGGACCGATCCGGCGGGATGAGCGACGGGACAGTGTGCGTCCGCGAGATGGCCGAGAGAGAAACGAGATCACGAAGCGAAGCAGGCGGCCAAGTGAAGGCAAGGTGCGCATGGGAGGGCTGGCAGCGCAACGGACCGGGGCGTGGCCCACGACGTGACAGACGGCGTGGCGCGACGACGCGACGATGCGAGGCAGCGAGAGGACGATACCTGCCCGGAGGCGGTGCGTCACCTCGCGGCGCGCCCACAGGGGCGCACGGCTCCTCCCGGCACGCCGGGACGTCCCGCCGTGCCGCCGGACGGACCGCGTGCCACGCCCGCGACCAGGCGCTTTGCCGGGAGGTGAGAGGATTCGAGAGACGGCGTGAAGACTCGTGCGAGGGCGGGAATGCCGACGGGCCGTCGCACGCTGGACAGATCAGGTCCGAAAGCATTCCGAGACGACGAGACGGAACGGGGATGGATGCGCCGTGCGTGATCCCAAGGAGCTGTACGAGCTGGAGCCGCAGGGCGTGACGGCCCTGGCCGCGGCCCGCGCCGCCGCGGAGGCCGGTACCGGCCTGGTGCTGCTGTACCACTTCGAGGGCTTCATGGACGCCGGCGAGGCGGGCGGCCAGGTCGTGGCGCACCTGCTGGAGCAGGGATCCCCACAGGTGGTGGCCAGGTTCGACCACGACCGGCTGGTCGACTACCGGGCCCGCCGCCCCGCGATGACCTTCGACCGCGAGAGCTGGACGGACTACGACCCGCCGGAGATCCTGCTCCAGCTGGCGCGGGACTCGGTGGGCGCGCCCTTCCTGGTGCTCTCCGGCCCCGAGCCGGACACCGAGTGGGAGCTGTTCGCAGCCGCCGTCGGCGACCTGGTGGAGCGGTTCGAGATCCGGCTCGCCCTCTCCTTCCACGGCATCCCGATGGGCGTCCCGCACACCCGCCCGGTCGGCCTCACCCCGCACGGCAACCGGGTCGACCTGGCGGCCGGCCACCCCAAGTGGTTCGACCAGGCCCAGGTGCCCGGCAGCGCCCAGGCGCTGGTCGAGTACCGGCTCACCCAGGCCGGACACGACGTGCTGGGCCTCGCGGCCCACGTCCCGCACTACATCGCCCGCTCGACCTACCCGGCCGCTGCGGTGACGATCCTGGAGGCCGTCCAGTCCGCCACCGGCCTGGTCCTGCCCGGCAGCGAGCTGCGCGCCCGGGTCAACGAGGTCTACGCCGAGATCGAGGACCAGCTCTCCCAGGGCGACGGCGAACTGCGCTCGGCGATCCAGGGCATGGAGGGCCAGTACGACGCGGTCTCCGGCGCCGTCGGCCGGGATAGCCTGCTCGCCGAGGCCAGCGACCTCCCCTCGGCGGACGAACTCGGCCGGAGGTTCGAGGAGTTCCTGGCCGAGCACGAGCGCGGCGCCGAGTAGGTGCGCCGCCGGAGGACGGCCGCCACGGCGGCCCCGGTCCGCGCTGCCCTGATCGGTGCCGTCCTGCTCGGCACGGCCGGGTGCGGTGCCGGGGCGGCCCTCCCGGCCCCCGGGCCCGACCGGGCCTCGCCGACCCCCGCGGCCCTGGCCTCCTCGTCCCCCACCCCCTCCGCCACCCCGGTCACCGGGCCGTACGCGGCCCTCGGGGACTCCTACACCTCCGGCCTGCGGGTCCCGCCCCAGGGGGGATCCCCGCAGGGCTGCGGCCGCTCGGGCGCCAACTACCCCTCGCTGGTGGCCCGGCAGCTCGGCCTCGCGGACTTCACCGACGTCAGCTGCAGCGGAGCCCGCACCGGAGACCTGACGGCCGCCCAGCGGACCGACGACGGCACCAACCCGCCGCAACTGGACGCGCTCAGCACGGCCACCCGGCTGGTCACGCTCGGGATCGGCGGCAACGACGCCGGCTTCCTCGACGTCCTGGGCCGCTGCGCGGTCGAGAACGTCCGGCACGGCCTGACCGGGCAGGGCGACGCCGCGCCATGCCGGGCGTACTACACGACCGGCGCCGGGCGGGGCGAGGTCCAGCGGAAGATGACCGCCACCGGCGAGCGGCTCACCGCGGCCCTCGGCGAGATCAAGCAGCGGGCCCCGCAGGCCGAGGTGCTGCTCGTCGGGTACCCGGCCCTGCTGCCGCAGGACCCGGCCCGCTGCGCCGAGACCCTGGGCAGTGGCATCGCGGGCGCCGACCTCGGCTTCGTCACCGAGCAGGAGCAGCAGTTGAACGGCATGCTCCGGCAGCGGGCCGAGGCCGCCGGGGTGGGCTTCGTCGACACCTACGCCTCCTCCGCCGGCCACGACATGTGCGAGGCCGCGGGCAGCCGCTGGATCGAGCCCCTCGCCGCCGACCGGGGCCTGGCACCGATCCACCCGAACGCCCAGGGGCAGCAGGGCATGGCCGCCGCCGTCCTGGCGGCGCTCCGGTAGCAGCACTGACCCCGGCCCCCGTCGGCGGGACGGCTGGCGCCGGGGCCGGCCGGAAGGGGCCGGTCCGGTCCGGAAGAGGCCGGCCGGGCAGTGCGGCGGCGGCCGGGGCGGCCCGCCGGCCGGGTGCGCGCCGCCGGGTCAGGCGGAGCGGACGGCGTGGACGGCGATCCGGACGCCCTCGTCGTCCAGGCACTCCCCGGTCAGCAGGTCGAAGCGCTGCTTGAGCAGCGGCGAGGCCACGTAGACCCGGCCGTCCGCGGTGGAGCCCAGCAGGCCCCGGGAGAGGACGTACGCGCCGGTGAACGGGTCGCGGTTGTCGACGGCATATAGGCGGTCGCTGCCGTCGCGGAACACGGCGGCCTGGCGGCCGTCCGGCAGCAGGACGGCGACGCCGCGGCCGGGGACCAGCAGGTCCCGGTCGCAGACCGGCGACCAGCCCGCGGCGGAGCGCAGTTCGACCCGGGTGGCAGAGGCGGTGGCGGTCATCGGGCTTCCTCCAGGATGCGGGCGGACGGGAACGGGGCGCGGTCGCGGTCAAGGCCGGCGAGCAGCTGCTCCTCGGTGGCCAGCAGCGCCAGGTCGGGCTTGACCTGGTCGCGCTCGGGGACGAACCGGATGCTCGGGTCGGGCACCCCGGGGGCGTTGACGAAGGAGACGAACCGGCGCATCCGGTCGGGGTCGGCCAGGGTCGCCGCCCACTCGTCCTGGTAGTCGCCGATGTGCCGGGCCATCAGCGCCTCCAGCTCGTCGGCGATGCCCAGCGAGTCCTCGACCACCACCTCGCGGACGTGCTCCAGGCCGCCCTCGATCCGCTCCAGCCAGGTGGAGGTGCGCTCCAGCCGGTCGGCGGTGCGGATGTAGAACATCAGGAACCGGTCGATCAGGCGGACCAGCTGCTCGTCGTCCAGGTCCTGGGCGAGCAGGTCGGCGTGCCGGGGCGTGGCACCGCCGTTGCCGCCGACGTACAGGTTCCAGCCGTTGGTGGTGGCGATGACGCCGAAGTCCTTGCCGCGGGCCTCCGCGCACTCGCGGGCGCAGCCGGAGACCGCGGACTTGAGCTTGTGCGGCGAGCGCAGCCCCCGGTAGCGCAGCTCCAGCCGGATCGCCATGGCGACCGAGTCCTGCACGCCGTAGCGGCACCAGGTGGAGCCGACGCAGGACTTCACGGTGCGCAGCGACTTCCCGTACGCGTGGCCGGATTCGAAGCCCGCCGCGACCAGCCGGCTCCAGATCATCGGCAGCTGGTCCACGCTGGCGCCGAACAGGTCGATCCGCTGACCGCCGGTGATCTTCGTGTAGAGGCCGAACTCCTTGGCCACCTCGCCGATCACGATCAGCCTGTCGGGGGTGATCTCGCCGCCGGGGATGCGCGGCACCACCGAGTAGGAGCCGTTCTTCTGCAGGTTCGCCAGGAAGTGGTCGTTGGTGTCCTGCAGAGCGCCCTGCTCGCCGTCCAGGATGTGCCCGGAGGCCTCCAGCTCCGGTGCCAGCGAGGCGATGACCGAGGCCACCGTCGGCTTGCAGACCTCGCAGCCCTCCGCGCCCTCCGGCACCCGGCCGTGCTCGGCGAGCAGCCGGCGGTGCGTGGCGATCCGCTTGACCCGGACGATCTCGTAGAGCTCGGCACGGGTGTGGGCGAAGCACGGGCACAGGCCCCGGTCGACCTCGACGCCGCTCGCCGCCAGCTCGTCCGCGACGATCGTGCCGAGCAGCTTCACGCAGGAGCCGCAGTTGGTGCCCGCCCGGGTGCACTTCTTCACCTCGGGGACGGTGGCGCACCGGTGGTCCGTGACGGCCGCCCGGACCGTGCCCTTGGTGACGTTGTTGCAGCTGCAGACCACCGCGTCGTCGGGCAGCGCGGAGCCGCCCAGCGAGACCGCGGTGTCCGCGCCGGCCGGCAGCACCAGCGACTCGGCGGGGACGGGCAGCGGCCGCCCGGTACCCGCCAGCGGGCGGAGCGTGGCGTAGGCCGAGGCGTCACCGACCAGGATGCCGCCGAGCAGCGCCCCCTCACCGGTCACCACCAGCTTCTTGTAGACGCCGGAGCGGGAGTCGGAGTAGACCACGTCGAGCGAGCCGGGCGTGCGGCCGAAGGCGTCGCCGAAGCTGGCCACGTCGACGCCGAGCAGCTTGAGCTTGGTGGAGAGGTCCGCGCCGGTGAACGGCTGCGGGGCCTGCTCGGCGAGCTGCCGGGCCACCGCGACGGCCATCTCGTAGCCGGGGGCGACCAGGCCGTACACCCGGCCGTCCACCGCGAGGGCGCACTCGCCGATCGCGAAGACGTGCGGGTCGGAGGTGCGGCAGTGCTCGTCGATCGCGATGCCGCCGCGCTCACCGACCGTCAGCCCGGCCTCGCGGGCCAGCTGGTCGCGGGGGCGGACACCGGCGGAGAACACCACCAGGTCGGTCGCCAGCTCGGAGTCGTCGGTGAAGGACATGCCGACCGCGCGCCCCCCGGCGACGGTGATCGCCTTGGTGCCGATGCCGGTGTGCACCACCACGCCCATCGACTCGATGGTCCGGCGCAGCGCAGCGCCGCCCGCCTCGTCGACCTGGACGGGCATCAGGCGCGGCGCGAACTCCACCACGTGGGTCTCCAGGCTGAGGCCCCGCAGCGCACCGGCGGCCTCCAGCCCGAGCAGGCCGCCGCCGACCACCGCGCCGACCCGGGCCCCGGCCGCGTAGGACTCGATCGCCTGCAGGTCCTCGATGGTGCGGTAGACGAAGCACCCCTCGGCGTCCCGGCCGTCCACCGGGGGGACGAAGGGGTAGGAGCCGGTGGCCAGCACCAGGGTGTCGTACGGGAGGGTGCGCCCGGCGGCCGTGGTGACGGTCCGGGCCGCCGGGTCGAGTGAGACGGCGGGGGAGGAGAGGTGCACCTCGAACCCGTGCCGATCGGTGAAGCCCTCCTCGGCGAGCAGCAGGTCGTCCGCGCTCCGGCCGGAGAAGTACGAGGTCAGGCCGACCCGGTCGTAGGCGGGCCGGGGCTCCTCGGCGAGGACGACGACCCGGTAGCGGGCGGCCGCCCCGGTGTCGGCCAGGGCTTCCAGGAAGCGGTGGCCGACCATGCCGTAGCCGACCAGGAGCAGTGTGGGCTTGGTGGTGGTCATCGGGAAGTCCCTCCGAGGTCGCGCTCCGGACGGTGGGGGCCGGAGCTGGCGGGCCGACCGGGCGCCGACCGGACCGCCGTCGGTCCGGGGCGCGGCACGCCTCCGGTCCCGCCGGAGGCCCCGACCGGGCGGGCCGCCGGTGGCCCGGAGCCCGGTCGCTGTCGTGCCACCGAGCATGTGCGGAGGGTGTTTCCCGACCGGGGCCGCGCTGTTTCACGGCCGGAACTTCGGCCTCAGCGGCACCGGGCGCCGACTGTGAGAGCGCCCGGTCCCGGCCCGGCCCGGCACCAGGCCCGGCCGGTTGCCCTTTACCAGGCGGCGGGCCCGCGCGGGGCGGGACCGCCGATCCGGAACGTGATTCGGGGAGAAGTCGGCACGAGGGGGTGGGGGAGTGCGTACCCTGCACGCAGGGGAACGGGTTCGAAGATCCGGTCCGAGTCCGGCCGGGAGCTGGCATGACAACAGACGTGCAGGTGAGGGGCCGGGCGACCCGCTCCGCGGTGCTGCGCGAACTCCTGCCGCTCTGGGACGAGGCCCGCCGGACCGGCGGCCGGACGATCACCCAGGAACGGCTCGCCCGCATCGCCGGGATCAGCCCCTCCACCCTGCGCGGCTGGCTGTCCGGGCGTTCGGTGCCCCGCGAGGCGGATCGACTCGCCGCGGTGGCCGGGGAGTTGGCCCGTGCCGCGGGTCGGCCGGTGCGGTCGGTCCGCCACTGGTCCGCCCTACTGGAGGCCGACCGCCGCCACGCCCGGCTCCCCCGGCAGCGGAACGACCGCCAGCCGCCCGAGCCGGCCGTCGGCGCGTCGTGCCCGGCCGTCCGGCGGTCGGTGACCGTCCGGGGCGCCGAGGGCGCGGGCCGCCGCGTCCGGTCCACGGCGGCCGTCACGGTCGGCGGCGCCCGCCTGGCCGTGAGTAGCGGCCCCGTACCGGCCGGGGCGCGGTTGGTGAACCGCTACCGCTCGGCTCCGCCCGCCGCCCGGGCCGTCGTCGACGCGGCGCTGGACGCGGTGCGCCTCGGCCACCGTCCGGTCCTCCCGGCTGCGCTGCTGGCCGCGTCCGCCCCGCACTACCTGACGTCCCGAGAGCTCAGCGCCCTGCGCCCCGGCTGGGTGGCCGACGGGCTGGCCTACCTGCGCAAGGCGGTCCCCGGGGCGGGCGCGCTGCTGACCACCGGCCGGGCCGCGGGCAGCCGCACCGCGGGCAGCCGCACCGGGGACGGTCGACCCGCCGCCGGTCGGGCACCGTACGGCGCCGCGGCGGCCCGCGCGGCGGAGGCGCTCCGGACGGCGGGCGGCCACGAGGTGCGGATCGCCGAGGCCCTGGTGCGGCAGCTGCGGCCCGAACGGGAGGGGCGCACCGTTCCGGCCGGACTGTGGGAGGGCCTGGCCAGGTACGCACACCCCGCCGACCGGTCCGCCCTCGCGCGCTCGGCGGCGACCCGGGGCCTCACCCGGATCGCGGTCGGCCTCTGCGCCTCGGCCGCCGAATCGGGGGACCCGACCGCGCTCTCGATCGGCGCCGCCCTGCTCGCCGAGGCGGGCCGCACCGCCGAAGCGGCCGACTGGTACGGCGCCGCCGCCGACCGGGGAGTGCCGGAGGCCGCCGTCCGGGCGGCGGAACTGCTGGAGCGGGACGGCCGGTTCGCCCAGGCCGTCGACTGGTACGACCGGGCCGCCCAGCACGGGGACGTCGACGCCCACTGCCGCGGCGCCGAACTGCTCGGCCGGCACGGCGAGATCGCACCGGCGCTGCACCGGTTCGAGGCGGCCGCCCGGGCCGGCCACCCCACCGCCCGCCACCGGGCCGGCCGCCTGCTCGCCGAACTCGGCCGCACCGACGAGGCGTTGGAGTGGTTCGAACGGGCGGCGGCCGACGGGCACCCCGAGGCGGCCGCCGACGGCGCCAGGCTCTGCGCCGCCGCCGACCGGATCGACCAGGCGGTCGCCTGGTGGGAACGCGCCTGGGCCCTGGGAACGGCCGCCGGCGCGCACGAGGCGGCCCGCACGCTGGAGGCCGCCGGCCGGATCGACGAAGCCGCCGCCTGGTACGAGCGCGCGGCGGCGTCCGGCGACGAGACCGCCTGGCACGAGGCCGCGGCCCTGCTCGCCCGGCACGGCCAGTACGGCAACCTCCCCTGGTACGCGCACATCGGCGACCCGCAGGCGCTGCGCGAACGCGCCGAGCGGTGCGAACGGGCCGGCGACCCGGACGGCGCGCTCGACTGGTACCGGAAGGCGGCCGAGGCGGGCAGCGAGACCGCCCTCTTCCAGGGCGCCGACCTGCTGGAGCGGCACGGCGACCGCACCCGCGCCGTCCGCTGGTACGAACGCGCCGCCGCCCGCGGCGACGTCTACGCGATGCGCGAACTCGCCCGGCTGCTGGGCGAACTGGGCCGCCTCCGGGAGTCCGCCGACTGGTACCGGTCCGCGCTCGCGGCGGGCGGCCGCCCCGTCCTGCCCGTCCCCACCGCCGCGGCCCCGCTCGCGCCCGGCCTCGGACGGTTCGAGCTGCGGCAGCCGCAGGCACCCGTCGACCCGGCCCCGCCCCGGGCACCGGCCGCCCGCGCCGCGAGCCCGTCCGGACCGGGCACGCCCGGCGACGTCCCGGTGGACGTCCCCGCCGTCCGGCCCGGCCCGGCAACGCTGGACGAGGCGGTGGAACTGCTCAAGGAGGCCGGCCGGTTCTTCGAGGCGAGCCTGCTGCTGCGCTCCACCGACCGCCCGGAGCCGGAGCGGCTGCGCGAGGCGGCCCGGATGTTGTCCGGCGCGACCTGCGGCGACCGGGCCGTCGCCTGGGTGCAGCGGCTCGCCGACGGCGGCGACCGCCCGGCCGTCCGGGAGGCCGCCGAGATGCTGGAGAGCCGGGGCCGGGTCGACGACGCGCTCGCCTGGTACGGGCGGGCGGCGGACGGGGGCGACCGGGACGCCCTGCTCGCGGCGGCCCGGATGCTCGCCGAACGCCGCCGGCCGCAGCACGCCGCGGAGTGGTACCGCCGGGCCGCCGAGGCGGGCGACCCGCTGGCCCACCGGGAGGCGCTGATGCTCCTCCAGGAGTACGGCGAAGCGGCCCGCCCCTCCGTCGGGACCGGCGCACCTGCCGCAGCGGGTGAACCGGGCGACGACGGCCGGTGACCGGGCGCGGCCCCTGCCGCACCGTCGCCGCCTGCCGCCTGCCGACCGCCTGTTGCCGCCCTCCGGCGGCCCGGAGCGCCCGGGGCCCGGGCCGCCGAGTCCCGTTCGGGGCGCTGATCCGGGCGGGCCCACGGCCACCGGCGGACGGCGGCCGGGCCGCTCTCACCCGCGCGGAGCGGCCGGGTGAGAGCGGGGGAAAGCACCCGTGACAGGTGGGCAACCGGACCGAAACAGGGGTCCGGCAAGCTGGTGGTATGACCACCACTCCACTCTCCGGCCGCACCGCCCCGCTGCGGGTGCTGCACGCGGCCCGCCGCCCGGCCCTGGTGCTGGTGGCGCACGGCTCGCACGACCCGGCCGCGTCCGCCGAACTCGGCCGGCTGCACGCCCGGCTGCGACGGGCCCGCCCGGAGCTGGACATCCGGCTCGGCCACCTCGGCCTGAACGACCCGCTGCTGCCCGAGGTGCTGGACGAGCTGAGCGGCCGGGTGGTCCTGGTGCCACTGCTGCTCAGCCGCGGCTACCACAGCAAGACGGACATCCCCCGGGTGCTGTCCGCCGCACCGCACCTGGCGGGGGAGTGCGCCCCGCCGCTCGGACCGGACCCGCTGCTCACCGCGGCCCTGGCCGACCGCCTCGCGTCGGCCGGATGGCGCGGGGAGCCCGTGGTCCTCGCCGCCTCCGGCTCCCGCGACCAGGACGCCGCCCGGGACACCGAGACCCAGGCCGGGCTGCTCGCGGACCACCTGGGCGTCACCGTCCGGCCCGGGTACGTGGCGGCGGGCGGCCCCAGCGTGGCCGCCCGCGTCGCCGAACTCACCGCCGAGGGCCACCCGCGGGTCGCCGTCGCCTCCTACTTCACCGCACCGGGAGACTTCGCCCGCCTGGCCGCCGCGGCCAGCGGCGCCCTGACCTCAGCTCCGCTCGGCGACCACCCGGCCCTGGCCCGGCTGGTCCTGGAGCGCTACCAGTCCTGCGTCAGCCGCCCCCTCCTCCTGGTCGGCTGAGCCCCACCGCCACTGCCTCACCGCCACCACCTCACCGCCACCGGCCCACCGCCCGGGCCCGTCGCCCCCGGCCGGTCACCTGCGGCCCGTCACCCTCAGCCCGCGTCGAGCGCGCACGCCGCGCCGCCCGCGGCGCCACCCGGCGCAGGAACCTCCGCTGCGCCTGCGGCCCTCCGGTCCTTCCGCACCTGCCCGGCCCGCGGTGCCACCGGAGGCACCGGCGTCATCCCATTCCCACTCCCGCTCCCGCTCCCGCCGACCGGCGCGCGGCGCTCGGTGGGCAGGTCGCGGACGCGGCGCATCGGCGAGCACCAGAGGATCAGCGCGGCCAGCGGCACCCCGGCGGTCATCAGCCACATCGCGGGCCGCACGCCGAGCTGGGTGCCGAGCACGCCGGCCAGCAGCGAGCCCAGCGGGATGGAGCCGAAGTTGAGCACCGCGCTGCTGGCGGAGAGCCGGCCGAGCAGTTCCGGCGGGCAGTAGCGCTGCTGGAAGGTCGCCTTGATGACGTTCCCGGCGACGACGCCGCAGGTGGCGCCGAACCCGC
Organism: Kitasatospora sp. SolWspMP-SS2h; assembly: GCF_003259315.1. Classification (GTDB taxonomy): domain Bacteria; phylum Actinomycetota; class Actinomycetes; order Streptomycetales; family Streptomycetaceae; genus Kitasatospora; species Kitasatospora fiedleri. Next base: position 68,155 of record NZ_QLLT01000008.1, read on the forward strand.
CGATCAGGTACCAGGCCAGCCCGGCGCCGCGGCCGGTCAGCGGGATGAGGACGGTCAGCGCGGGCAGGGCGAACTCCAGCACCAGCATCGCCCGCGAGCTGCCGAGCCGGGCGACGAGCCGACGGGCGACGGCCGCGCCGACGATGCCGCCGGTGGAGGCGAGCGCGACCAGCAGGCCGACGGTGCCCTCGCTGACGCCGACCTCGCGGATCAGGAAGACCACCAGCAGCGCCTGGTAGCCCGACAGGACCAGGTTGGAGGCCGCGCCGAACAGCGCGAAGGTGCGGAACCAGACGTCGGAGGCGAGCAGGCGCAGGCCCTCGCCGATCTCCCGGCCCAGCGCCCGCCGGGGCCGATCGCCGCAGTCGGGTTCGCGGTGGCCGATCCGGGCGGTGCACCAGAGCGAGAGCAGGAACGTCGCGGTGTTGGCCAGCAGCCCGTTGACCGGTCCGGCCAGCTGCGCGATCAGGCCGCCGCTGCCCAGTCCGGCGATGCCCGCCGCCGAGGCGCTGCCGTGCAGTTTGGCGTTGCCCTCGGCCTGGTCGGCGGGTTCGAGCAGCTGCGGCAGGTACGCGGTGTAGGCGGTCTGGAAGAACACCCCGGCGGCCCCGGCGAGCAGCGCGACGGTCAGCAGGTGCCCCAGTGTCAGCGTCCCGGCGAGCGCGGCCAGCGGGACGGTGGCGTACAGCAGCAGCGAGACGACGGTCGAGACGAGCATGATCGGGCGGCAGCGCAGCCGGTCCACCCACACTCCGGCGGGCAGCCCGATCAGCAGCCAGGGCAGCCAGCCCGCGGCGCTGAGCAGCCCGACCTGGAGGGTGCTCGCGTGCAGGGTGCTGACCGCGACCAGCGGCAGGGCCAGCCCGGTGACCGCGGAGCCGTACTTGTTGGCGGTCTCGCCGATCCACAGCCTCCGGAAGTCGCGGTGCCGCCGCAGGAGTCCGGCGGGCGCGGGCGCGGGCACGGCCGAGGCGTCGAGCGCCGACCCGGCCGCGGCTCCGGCGTCGGGCCCGGGCGCGGCGGCGGGGCGGTCGCCGGTGGTGTTCGTGGTCATGGCCGGTCGGCCTCCTTTCGGGGCAGTGCCTGGATCTGGACGACGACCGGCCGTGCCGCCGGGTCGGGGGCGACGTCCGGGGCGGGGGTGTGCCGGGCGACCACGGCAGCCAACTCGTCGATGAGGGACTGGAGTTGGGCGGGGGTCAGCCGCAGGTCGTTCCAGTCGGTGACGGAGCCGGCGCCGTGCCACTCGCCCTCCCAGTCGGCGGCCAGTGAGTCGGCGACCCGCTGGTACTGCCGGCGCAGGTTCTCGGCCAGGTACACCGAGACCGCGGCCTGGGCGGAAGGGTCCTGGTCGAAGTCGGTGGCGGCCAGCACCAGGGCGCCGCGGGCGGCGCGCCACCAGCGTTCCCGCTTGGTGCCGCGGCCGGACTCCTCCTCGATGAAGCCGTGCGCGGCGAGGTGGCGCAGGTGCCAGCTGACGGTGCCGGTGGACTCGCCGGTGCGCTCGGACAGCCGGGCGGAGGTCGCGGGGCCGTTCAGCCGCAGCTCGTCCAGCAGTCGCATCCGCAACGGGTGGGCGAGCCCGCGCAGCGAACCCGCGTCCAGCCTGCGGCGCGGTGCGTCGGCGGGGCGGGGGGCGCGGTCGGCGGACGGGTCTTCGGGGCGGTGCTCGGTCATGGGTCCAGAGTAGGTTGCAGAGAAGTCTCTGCATAGACCTCTTTGCAGAGAAGTCTCTGCAATTTTTGATCGACCCCCCACACCGCCCCCGCCCGCCACCTCCCGTTCGTGCGCCCGTTCGCGCGGCGCGGGGCGGGATGTCCGTCGTTCGGCGTACGGTGACTGGCATATGAAGAACACCGCTCCGTACGATCCGCAGTCCGAGGCGCGCTGGGTGCCCGAGCCCGACAAGCGGCCCGGCCGCACCGCCTTCCAACGGGACCGCGCCCGGGTGCTGCACTCCGCCGCGCTGCGCCGGCTGGCCGGGACGACCCAGGTGGTCGCGCCGATGCGCAGCGACTTCCCGCGCACCCGGCTGACGCACTCGCTGGAGTGCGCGCAGGTCGGCCGCGAGCTGGGCGCGGCGCTCGGCTGCGACCCGGACCTGGTGGAGACCGCCTGCCTGGCCCACGACATTGGCCACCCGCCGTTCGGCCACACCGGCGAGGAGGCGCTCGACCAGGCCGCCCGGGCCTGCGGCGGCTTCGAGGGCAACGCGCAGTCGCTGCGCATCCTGACCAGGCTGGAGCCCAAGCGCTTCGCTCCGCTGGACGAGCCCGAGGTCCGGCTCTCCCCGTGGCCCGGCCGCAGCGTCGGCCTGAACCTGACCCGCGCCGCGCTGGACGCCGCGACCAAGTACCCGTGGCCGCGCGGCCAGCACCCGGCCGACCCCGGGTCCACCAAGTACGGCGTGTACGGGGACGACCTGCCGGTGTTCCGCTGGCTGCGCACCGGCGCGCCCGACGGCCGCAAGTGCTTCGAGGCCACCGTGATGGACTGGTCCGACGACGTCGCGTACTCCACCCACGACGTGGAGGACGGCCTGCAGGCCGGCCACATTGACCCGGCCGCGCTGCGCTCCCCGGAGGAGCGCGCCGAGCTGTTCAAGACCGCCGAGCGGTTCGTCCCCGGAGCCGGCCCGGAGGAGTTCGGCGAGGCGCTCGACCGCCTGCAGGCCGAGGACTGGTGGCCGGCCGGCTACGACGGCACCGCCCGCGCCCGGGCCGGCCTGAAGGACCTCACCAGCCAGCTGATCGGCCGCTTCTGCCTGGCCGCCGAGCAGGCCACCCGGGCCCGCTACGGCCCCGGCCCGCTCACCCGGTACGCCGCCGAGCTGGTCGTCCCGTACGGCGTCCGGCTGGAGTGCGCGGTGCTCAAGGCGGTCGCCGTCCGGTACGTGATGCAGCGCGCCGAGCAGGCCCAACTCCGCTCCCGCCAGCGGGTGGTGATCGCCGAGCTGGCCGACGCCCTGATGGTCGACGCCCCGCACCGCCTGGACCCGGTGTTCGCCGCCCAGTACGCGGAGGCCGAGGACGACCGGGCCGCGCTGCGCAGCGTGATCGACCAGATCGCCACCCTCACCGACGCCTCCGCGCTCGCCCTGCACGCGAAGCTGGTCACCCGGCAGCCCTGAGTCGCCCGCGAGCCCTCGGCCGATCGGCGGCCCCGCCGCCCGGCAGCCCCACTCGGCCCCGGGCCGGGGCCCCGGAGTGTCAGCCCCGCTCCCGTAGACTTCCCGGGTGGCCGGTCGGATCAGGGACGAGGATGTGCAGGCGGTGCGTGCCGCCCTGCCGATCGACGCCGTGGTCGGCGACTACGTGCAGCTGGCGGCCGGTGGTGGGGCGCAGCTGAAAGGCGTCTGCCCGTTCCACGACGAGAAGTCGGCGTCCTTCTACGTGCACCCGGGCAAGGGCGTCTTCCACTGCTTCGGCTGCGGCGAGTCCGGCGACACGATCACCTTCCTGATGAAGATCGAGCACTGCTCGTTCGCGGAGGCGGTCGAGCGGATGGCCGCCCAGGCGGGCATCACCCTGCGCTACGAGGAGGGCGGCTACAGCCCGCGCCACCAGCAGGGCGAGCGGACCAGGCTGGTCGAGGCGCACAAGGTGGCCGCCGCCTGGTTCCAGGAGCAACTGGCCACGCCCGAGGCCGAGATCGGCCGCCGCTTCCTGGCCGAGCGGGGCTTCGACGAGGCCGCCGCCAAGCACTTCGGGGTGGGCTACGCCCCGGCCGGCTGGGAGCACCTGGTGCGCTTCCTGCGCGGTCGCGGCTTCACCGACAAGGAGATCTCGGTCGGCGGCCTGGCCTCGCAGGGCCAGCGCGGCGGCCTGATCGACCGCTTCCGGGGCCGCCTGGTCTGGCCGATCCGGGACAGCTCGGGCGACGTGGTCGGCTTCGGCGCGCGCCGGCTGCGCGAGGACGACAACGGCCCGAAGTACCTGAACACCCCCGAGACGCCGCTCTACAAGAAGTCGAACGTCCTGTACGGAATCGACCTGGCCCGCAAGGAGATCGCCAAGTCCGGCCGGGCGGTGGTGGTCGAGGGCTACACCGACGTGATGGCCTGTCACCTGGCGGGCGTCACCACGGCGGTGGCCACCTGCGGCACCGCCTTCGGCGAGGACCACATCAAGATCATCCGCCGGCTGCTGATGGACACCACCTCCACCGCGGGCTACCGCGGCGAGACGGTCTTCACCTTCGACGGCGACGCGGCCGGTCAGAAGGCCGCCCTGCGCGCCTTCGAGGACGACCAGAAGTTCGCCGCCCGCACCTCCATCGCCATCACCCCGGGCGGCATGGACCCGTGCGAACTGCGCCTGGCCCAGGGCGACGAGGCGGTCCGCGCCCTGGTGGACCACCCCGTCCCGCTGTTCGAGTTCGCGCTCCGCTCCGCCGTCGCCCGGCACCGGGTGGACACCGCAGAGGGCCGGGCCGCCGCCCTGGAGGAGGCCGCCGGGATCATCGTCAAGATCAAGGACCGCTCGATCCAGCACGAGTACGCCGTCCAACTGGCCGGCATGGTCGGCATCCTGGACGAGCGCTTCGTGGTCAACCGGATCGCCCAGCTGGCCCGCTGGCAGCGCGAGAACCAGCAGAGCGGCCCGCAGCGCACGCTGCGCCGCCCCGACGCCGCCCCGCAGCCCGCCCGCCCGGAGCGGCCGGTCTTCCGGCTCAACCCGCGCGACCCGGCCCAGTTCGTCGAACGCGAACTGCTCAAGCTCGCCCTCCAGCACCCCGACCTGGTCAGCCCGGCCTTCGACCAGTACGGCGAGGACGAGTTCCCCACCCCGCCCTACCGGGCCGTCCGCCGCGCGATCGGCCAGGTCGGCGGCACCGCGTACGGCGCGAGCCTGCCCGACTTCACCGCCGCCGTCCGCGAGGCCAGCCCGGACGACCAGGTGCGCGGCCTGGTCACCGAGCTGACCGTCGAGCCGATCCGCTCCCGCCGCAAGGCCGACCAGCTGTACGCGGGGGAGTTCCTGGTCAAGCTGCGGCTGCAGGCCGTGGACCGCCGGATCGACGAGGTCCGCGCCCACCTGCGCCGGCTCGGCGACCGGGCCACCGCCGAGGAGCAGCACCCGGTGCAGAGCGAGCTGTGGGCCCTGCAGCAGTACGGCCAGCAGCTCCGGTCCCGCGGCGCCGCCGCGCTCTGACCCAGCCTGACCGGGCGTCAACTCGCGGCACCCGCAGGCCTGGAGGGTGCCGTTCGCCCACCTCGCGACCGCTCGCAGGTGCCCGGGCCCGCCGCGCTGGGTATCCCCTCGGGTGTGGCGCGGCAACCCCCATGCCGCGCGCGGCCCCTGGAGGGATGCCCGTGGAGCTTTCCGTTGCCCGCCCGGCCCAGACCGCCCCGGCCCGGGACGCCGCGATCCCGCCCCAGCCCGGCCCGCCCGTCCCCGAGCTCACCGTCGTGCCCGCCCCCGGCCCGGACACCGGCCCCACCGGCTCCGTTGCCGAGGAGGCCACCCCGACCGCCGACGGCCTTTTCCCCGGTGAGCCCGCCGCCGGTGAGCCCGCCGTCGAGGAGCCCGCCGCCGGTGAGCCCGCCGTCGAGGAGCCCGCCGTCGAGGAGCTCGCCGACGAGCCGCCGGAACCCGCGCTGGACGAGGGCACCGGCCCGGCCGCCGACCTGCTGCGCCAGTACCTGCGCGAGATCGGCCGGATCAGGCTGCTCACCGCCGTCGAGGAGGTGGAGCTGGCCCGCGCCATCGAGGCCGGCCTGTTCGCGGAGGAGGCGCTGAACCACGTCCCGGACGCCGACGAGCGCCTGCTCGGCGACCTGGACCGGCTGGTGGTGCTGGGCCGGATCGCCAAGCGCCGCCTGATCGAGGCCAACCTGCGGCTGGTCGTCTCGGTCGCCAAGCGCCACGTCGGGCGCGGCCTGACCCTGCTCGACCTGGTCCAGGAGGGGAACCTGGGCCTGATCCGGGCGGTGGAGAAGTTCGACTACGCGCGCGGCTACAAGTTCTCGACCTACGCCACCTGGTGGATCCGCCAGGCGATGAGCCGCGCCCTCGCCGACCAGGCCCGCACCATCCGGGTGCCGGTGCACGTCGTGGAGCTGATCAACCGGGTGCTGCGGGTGCAGCGCTCGATGCTGCAGGAGCGCGGCGTGGAGCCGACCGCCGCCGAGGTCGGGGCGGCGCTGCAACTGTCGCCGGAGCGGGTCCGGGAGATCCGTCGGCTGGCCCAGGAGCCGGTCTCCCTGCACACCCCGGTCGGCGCGGAGGACGACATCGCCCTCGGCGACCTGATCGAGGACGCCGACGCGGCCTCCCCGGCGGAGAGCGCCGCCTTCCTGCTGCTGCGCGAGCACCTGGAGGCGGTGCTGGCCACCCTCGGCGAGCGCGAGCGCCAGGTGGTCCAGCTCCGCTACGGTCTCGACGACGGCCGCCCCCGCACCCTGGAGGAGATCGGCCACCTGTTCGGGGTGACCCGGGAGCGGATCCGCCAGATCGAGGCGAAGACGCTCGGCAAGCTCCGCGACCACGCCTTCGCCGACCAGCTCCGCGGCTACCTCGACTGACGCCCGACGGCCCGGCCTCGCCAGAGCGCCGACGCGCCGTCGAGCGGACGCGCACCCGCACCCCGCTTCGAGCCGGGCCGGGCCGGGCCGGGGGTCTCAGTGGTGGAACCCGCTGCGCGGCGGCATCCCCAGCGCGCTGAGCGGCGCGGGCTGGCGCTCCAGCTCGGGCAGCAGCCGCCGCAGGTCGGCCAGCAGCAGGTCCGCCAGGTCCCGGGTGAACCCGTTGCGGCACACCACCCGCAGCACCGCCAGGTCGGTCCGCCCCTCCGGGAAGGTGTACGCGGGCACCTGCCAGCCGCGTTCGCGCAGCCGCCGCGAGACGTCGAACACGTCGAACGGGCAGTCGTCGACGGTGGTGAACGCGAACACCGGCAGCTGGTCGCCCCTGGTGATCATCCGGAACGGCCCGAGCCCGGCGATCTCCCCGGCCAGGTACCCGGCGACGTCCCGGCAGGCCTGCTGGATCGCGTGGTACCCGCCGAACCCGAGCCGGAGGAACGCGTAGTACTGGGCGACCACCTCGGCGCCCGGCCGGGAGAAGTTCAGCGCGAAGGTCGGCATCTCGCCGCCCAGGTAGTTGACCTTGAACACCAGTTCCTCGGGCAGCGCCGCCCCGTCCCGCCACAGCGCCCAGCCGACGCCCGGGTACACCAGCCCGTACTTGTGCCCGCTGGTGTTGATCGAGGCCACCCGGGGCAGCCGGAAGTCCCAGACCAGCTCCGGGTCCAGGAACGGCGCCACCATGCCGCCCGACGCCCCGTCCACGTGCACCGGCACGTCCAGCCCGGTGCGCTGCTGGAAGGCGTCCAGGGCGGCACAGATCTCGGCGACCGGCTCGTACGAGCCGTCGAAGGTGGAGCCGAGGATGCCGACCACGCCGATGGTGTTCTCGTCGCAGTGCGCCACCGCCTCCTCGGCGCTCAGGTGGAAGCGGTCGCCCGCCATCGGGACGAGCCGCGCCTCGACCTCCCAGAAGTTGCAGAACTTCTCCCAGCAGACCTGCACGTTGACGCCCATCACCAGGTTCGGCCGGGCCCCGGCGGCGTACCGGTCGGCGTTGCGGGTCGTCCAGCGCCGCTTGAGCGCCATCCCGGCGAGCATGCACGCCTCGCTGGAGCCGGTGGTCGAGCAGCCCACCGCGGCCGACGGGTCGGGCGCGTGCCACAGGTCGGCGAGGATCGCCACGCAGCGCCGCTCCAGTTCGGCGGTCTGCGGGTACTCGTCCTTGTCGATCATGTTCTTGTCGGAGCACTCGGCCATCAGCCGGTCCGCGTGCTCGTCCATCTGGGTGGTGACGAAGGTCGCCAGGTTGAGCTTGGCGTTGCCGTCCAGCATCAGCTCGTCGTGGATCAACTGATAGGCGACGTCCGGCGGGATCGGCACCCGGGGCAGTTGGTGCAGCGCCGGTGCCAGCTGCATCGCGCCCAGCGGATCGGTCAGCGCGTGCAGCGGGCTGACCGGCAGTGTGCGGTCCTCCTCGCCCTGTCCCTTGTGCAGCGCCATGGCGAACCGTCCCTCCACTCGTGGAACCTCCACGGTGGCACCGGCCCGCCGCCCCCGCACGTCCGCCCGCGCACGTCCGCCCGCGGCGGGACCGAAGCGCGGCCGGGGCGGGTCAGGCGGCGGCGGTCTCCGGGTGGTACTGCTCGCGCACCGCCGCGAATTGCTGGCGCACCGCGCCGCCGACCGCCAGGTCGTGCTCCCGGTCGGGGGCGAGCACGGTCAGGTCGGGCAGCTCCCAGTGCGGGGGCTCGGGCGTCCCGGCGAGCGCCCAAGCAGCCTGCCGGGCCGCGCCGCGCGCCGCGTGGTCGCCGCCCGGCGGGGGGACCGCCACGGGCAGGCCGAACAGCTGCGGCGCGATCTGCTGCACGGCGGGCAGCCGTCCGGCCGTCCCCAGCAGGAACACCCGGTTCACCGCCACCCCGTGCCCGCGCAGCACGTCCAGCGCCTCCGCCAGGTTGCACAGCATGCCCTCGACGGCGGCCCGCGCCACGTGCTGCGGCGCCATCGACTCGACCCGCAGCCCGGTCAGGGTGCCCGCCGCGTGCGGCAGCTTCGGGGTCCGCTCGCCGTCCAGGTAGGGCAGGAAGACCATCCCGTACGCGCCGGGCGAGGACTGCAGGGCCAGTTCGGACAGGCCCGCCAGGTCGGTGCCGAGCATCGCGGCGGTGGAGCGCAGCACCTGCGCGGCGTTCAGGGTGGCCACCATCGGCAGGTGCCGGCCGGTGGCGTCCGCGAACGAGGAGACCAGGCCGGACGGGTCGACCACCGCCCGGTCGTGCACCGCGAAGATCGTGCCGTTGCCGCCCAGCGACACCACCGCGTCGCCCGGGCCCAGCCCGAGGCCCAGCGAGGCCGCCATGTTCTCCCCGGTGCCGGCCGAGATCAGCAGCCCCTCGGGGGTGTGCCCGGCGGGCTCGGCCGGGCCGAGCACGTCCGGGAGGTTCAGCTCGTGGCCGAGCGCCAGCTTGACCAGGTCCTGCCGGTACTCGCCGGTGATCGGCGACCAGTAGCCGGTGCCGGAGGCGTCGCCGCGGTCCGTGGTGCGCCGCCGGGCCCCGCCCAGCAGCTGGGAGACCAGCCAGTCGTGCGGCAGCAGCACCTCGGCGATCCGCTGCGCCGACACCGGTTCGAACTCGGCCAGCCAGCGCAGCTTGGCGATGGTGTAGGTGGGGCCCGGCACTGCGCCGATCGCCTCCACCCAGGGCTGCGGGCCGCCCAGCGCGTCCAGCAGCGCGGCCGCCGAACCCGCCGAGCGGGGGTCGTTCCACAGCAGCGCGGGGCGCACCAGCACGCCGCCCGCGTCCAGCCCGATCAGCCCGTGCTGCTGGGCGGAGACCCCGATCGCCCGGACCCCCTCCAGCAGGCCCCCGGCGGCGGCGTCGCCCAGCGAGTGCAGCCAGTTCTGCGGGTCGACCTCGGTGCTTCTGGCGTCCTCGCCCTCCGGCAGCGGGTGCGGAGCCCGGCCCTGCCGCAGCACGGCGCCGGTGTCGGCGTCGCACGCGACGATCCGGGTGCGAGTGGTGGAGCTGTCGATGCCCGCGACGATGGCCATGCCGAGATCATGCCGCAGTCGACGGCCGGGGCGGGACCGACTGCCGCAAGTGTTGCCCAGTCGGTACCGGAACCACCCCGTCCGGCGACCGTCCGCCCCAGCTCAGCGGGGCTCCACGGCTCAGGGGCGCACGGTGCCCCAGCCGTCGTCCTCGCCGTGCTGCTTGGCGAAGTACGGGACGCGCTCGGTCAGCGCGTTCGGCAGCTTCTCGCCGACCTTGTCGGCGACCACCCCGGCGGCCTTCCCGGCCACCGCACCGGCCTGCTGCTTGGCCTTCTCCGCCGCGTCCTGCACCCGCGGGTTGTCCCGCACGTGCCGGGCCGCGCCGGCCAGCTGCTCGTAGCGTTCGCGCCCGGCCCGGGTGCCGAGGACGTACCCGATCCCGAGACCCACCAACAACGACACCTTCCACATGCCCTGGTTCCACCCTTCGTCGCCGCGCGTCTGTGTGCCGCGTCTACCCGTCCGGCCGGGCCGTGAACCACCCTTCCGGTGGCGGGTCCGGGGCGGCCGGAGCCGCCGTGCACCAGCATCCCCGTCCGCATCGCGGGGCGCGCGCGGGGCGCGCCGGACCGGGCGGGGCGAAGGCGGGGCGCAGGCGGCCCCGCGGTGGGGGAGCAGGTGGCCGCGGGGCGGGCGGGCGGGCCGGGCAAAGCGATTGGCGGAACACCCCCCTGAGTGCGCTAATGTATGTCCCGCAGCGAGCACCGTGGGCCCCGGAGCGATCCGGAGACCGGGGTGGGCGAGGCGGAAGCACGATCCTCCATAGCTCAATTGGCAGAGCAGCCGACTGTTAATCGGCAGGTTATTGGTTCGAGTCCAATTGGAGGAGCGCGGTCCCCCATAGCTCAATTGGCAGAGCAGCCGACTGTTAATCGGCAGGTTATTGGTTCGAGTCCAATTGGGGGAGCTTCACCGGAAGTCGCGGTGATCGGTACAGAGCGAGGGCCCTTCGGCAACGCCGAGGGGCCTTCGTGTTTCCCGGGCGGGCGTCACCCGGTCCAGGCGTCACCGGAGCGGGCTCCCGGAACCGGCCCGGCTCAGCCGGAGGCCCGTCGGTACAGGTCGGTGACGTGCGCGTCGAAGGCCACGCTGTACGAGGTGTCCGGGCTGATCCCGCCCTCCTGGTGGCCCCCTATCACCCCGACCACCCGGCCCGCGTCGGTGACCCACGGGCTGCCGCTGGTGCCGTCGGTGAACCCGGCGCAGTCGAAGCGCTGCTGGGTGGCGCTGTACGAGGAGGTGCGGGCCCGGCAGGTGATCGGGGCGTCGTCCTGGTTGGGATAGCCGGTGACAGTGACGTCCAGCCCGGAGCCGAGGCCGACGGCGAGTGCGTCGGCGCCCACCGCGTCCTCGACCTGCTCGCCGTCGAGCGCCCCGACGGCCAGGAAGGCGACGTCGTGGTCCTCGTCCTGCCTGGCCTCCCAGTCCGGGTCGACGGTCACCTCGGTGACCGGCCACGTCCCGTGCGGGGCCCGGCCGTCCCGGTAGCCGGGGACGAACACCAGGCCGTCGGTCCGGACGCCGCCGGGGGCCGCGCAGTGGGCGGCGGTGACCAGCAGGTTCCGGCCGGGGCTGTGCACCACCCCGGCGGTGCAGGCGCGGGCGCCGTCGGGGCCGCCGACGAACAGCGCGCCGACCCGGTCGGCGGCCGGACCGGCGGCGGCGGGACGGGCGACGGCCTGCCCCTGCTGCCCGTCGCCGGCCTGCTCGGCGGAGCCGCAACCGGCCGCGGTCGCGGCCAGCAGCAGCGCCAGCGCGCCGACGGCCGCGGCCGGGAACGCGCCGGGTCCGGGGGAGGTGCGCGACACCGTCGCTCCCTTCCGCTCGGCGGCCCGCCCGGGATGCCGGACGGGTGGTCCCAGCAAGATCTACCAGGGCCCGCACGGGCCGGGCAACCGAGGCCCGACGGCCGTCCCCGACACCCGGCCGCTCGCTCCCGCTCGCGCTCGGGCCAATCCGGAGACCGGGCGTCACCCGCCGTCGGACGGCCCGTCACCACCGGTCCGCCACCGCCGGTGCGCCGGGTCGGCAGTGCCGTTGCGCGGGGCCGCGGACCCGGCGTACCCGGATGCGCCCCCGGCGCGCACCACCGGTGATCGACCGGCTATGCTGCCGGGGACGGCCCTGAGGGGCCGTCTGCTGCTGCCAGGACCGCGTCGTCGGCCCCGGCGGGTCGAGTCGGGGGGCGGTAGCTCAGCCGGTTAGAGCAGGGGACTCATAATCCCTTGGTCGTGGGTTCGAGTCCCACCCGCCCTACCTCGGTCGCTGACGGCGCGTCAGCGGAACCGGCCCCCTGATCAGGCGAAACGCTGATCGCGTCACGCAAATCGTAGAGCATCGGACCGTCACTCGACCTCCTCGGGGCCGTAAATTCACCCTCCAGTGGTCGCCTCGTGGACGCGGGGCGGCTCCTTCGGCGAACGGTGCGAGCCGACCGCCGACCCCGTCCCCCTGCACCCGGGCCACCCCGTCCACACCCGCTTCGACCGGGTCCGCCCGGCGGGCTCGCAGCCGCGTCGTCGAGTCCAGTGGCGGCCCTTCGTCGCAGAGCCGCCGGTGGGCCGGGCCGTCGGTTCCGCCGAACGGTCCGTCGAGCCGTCATGTCCAAGTGCGGGCAAAGGAAGCGCATATAAAACCTCGACTGGACATTAGTTCGGGTGGGAAGCTGTGGCGCTCTCCGTCAACCACACTCCTGGAGCCCGTTCCGTGCGCCTGCGCCAATCAGCCGCCCTCGTCGTCGCCGCCGCGACCTCTGCCGTCGTCTTCCCCGCCTTCCACGCCGCGGCGGAGACAGCAGGCACCACGCTCTACGTGAACCGCCTCTCCGGTTCCTGCACCGACACCGGCAGCGGCGCCGAGGCCGCGCCGTTCTGCTCCGTGTCGGCGGCCGCGGCGGTGGTCGAGCCGGGTCAGACCGTCCAGGTCGTGCCGGGGACGGGCTTCTACCAGGAGAGCGTGACGCTCACTCGGTCCGGTACGCCGGAGAGGCCGATCACCTTCCAGGGCGTGTCGTTCCAGTCGCCGGGCGCGCGGCCGGTCCTGCGTCCGGCGTCGGGCTCCGCCAGCGCGTTCGTGCTGACGGGCGTGCACGACGTGGTGGTCCGCGGGTTCCAGGTCAGGGGCTACCCCGTCGACCAGAAGGCGTCCCCGCTGGTGGTCCGGGGCTCCTCCCGGATCAGTCTCGACCAGAACGAGTACGCCACCTCGCTGCTGTCGGGCGTGGACATCGCCGGGGACGGTTCGGAGGTCACGGTCAGCCGCAGCCGGTTCGCCTTCACCGGAGGGGTGTCCGTCGGCGCGGGCTCCCGCCGGACGCTGATCACCGCCAACGAGTTCAACCGGAGCAGGACGCGGGCGGTGGCCGTCACGGACGCGCCCGGCACCGTGGTCACCAACAACACCATCGCGTTCTCCTGCGGCGAGAGCGTGCGGATCGACGGAGCCTCCCCCGGCGCGGTGGTCGAGAACAACGTCATCTCCGCCGAGCACGGGGCGGACACCGACGTCACCCCGGCCGCGGCCTGCTCGGCGACCGACCGGGGCGAGGCGGAGATCGCGGTGTCCGCGGGGTCGGTCGGCGGCTCCAAGGTCGACTACAACCTCGTCCACCCGTGGGCGGACGGCTCGGCCTACGCCTGGGCCGGCACCGGGTACCCGACCGCCGCCGCGTTCGGCGCCGCCGTCCCCGGCCAGGCCGGGCACGACATCGACCTCGACGTCTCGTTCAACCCGAACGGCGACGGCCGCCTGCGCCTGCCGGACTCGGCCACCGCGGCGATCGACTCGACCGACCCGACCGCGCCGGGCGTCGACACCGACATCCTCGGCAGCGGTGCCGTCGACCACCCGGGCGTCCCCAACACCGGTGCCGGGGTCCGGGACCGGGGCGCCTTCGAGTCGGTCGGCCAGCGGTCGGTCAAGCTGACCGTGACCGCCGGCGTGCGGACCCTGCAGGGGCCGGCCCCGTTCGCCGTCTCGCTCACCGCCGCCGCGAACAACGCCTGGAACGTCCAGCAGGCCAACTACCGCTTCGTCTTCGGGGACGGCACGACGCTCGACTCGCCCGTGCCGACCGTCAGCCACACGTACACCATTCCCGGCGTCTACAACGCCTTCGTCACCGCGACCGACACCCTCGGAACACCCGTCAGCTCGGAGTCCACCCGGGTCGACGTCCGGCCGGCGGGGAACCTGACCGCCGAGCTGGCCGTCCGGACGGACGAGCAGCTCGGGGCCGGCGTGACGGTGACCGTCTCCTCGCCGTACGCCCCTTACAGCAACTACTTCGTCAGCTTCGGGGACCGCGACAACAACGGCGACGGCCAGGTGCCGCCCGGCCTCCCCGCCCAGCACCAGTACTCCGCGCCCGGCACCTACGAGATCACCGCCATCGTCAACGACGAGTCCCTGCGGCAGACCGTGGTCCACAAGACCGTGACGGTCTCCAGCGCCGGGTACACGGCCTCGCTCGCCGCGGGCGAGCGCGTGCAACTGTTCGGCTTCCGTGCGGACAACGGGCAGCCGGTCAACGCGGGCACCAACTACACGCAGGGCCGGTGGGCGCCGTTCCTGCCGGTGCGGAGCGACGGCCGGCCCAGCGGCCGGGCCGGGGCGACCGCCTCGGTCATCACGCAGGACCAGTACCTGCGGTCGTTCTGGCTGGGCTCCGACAGCCGGATCCACTTCGCCGACCGCAACCTCGGGCCGAACGACGGCACCCTCGCCACCGGCCAGTGGGGCCCCTGGTCGGAGCTGACGGCCGCCGACCGGGCCGGCGCGCTGCCGGGCGTCACGCAGCTGACGGCCACCACGATCGGCTCCCAGGTGCACCTGGTGGCGGTGGCCGGCGGCCGGGTCTACGAGACGCACGCGGAGCGCGGCCTCTGGCAGTGGACCCGGTGGGGTGACGTCACCGGCGCGCTCGGCTTCCCGGCGGACGTGACCGGCGTGGCGGCGGCCTCCACCGGAAACGTGGTGCACGTGGCGATGCTCAGCCGGAACGGCCGGATCCGGGTCGCCGACGGCGACTACAACCGCGGTCGCTGGGGCGGTGGCGACCTGACGGCCCAGATCGGAGGGCTCCCCGCGATCCCGCAGCAGTTGGTCGCGGCGGTCACCCCCGGTTCGAGGTTCCAGCTCGCCGCGCTGGTCGACGGCAAGATCCACCAGACGACCGGAGACTATGCATCCGGCGGTTGGAGCGGTTGGGGCAACGTCTCCAACGCGACCTCCATGCCCGATGCCACCCGCCTCGGGGCGGCCGCCACCGGCAACAGCCTCCACCTCTTCGCCCTCACCACCGACGGGGCGCTGGTGACCGCCGACGGCGACTACACCGCCGGCCGCTGGAGCCCGTACCGCCGGGTCGACAGCCCCTCCGGCACCGGCACGGTGGACCCGTTCGGCACCACCGGTCTCGACGTCTTCAGCGTGGCCGGCCGCTGATCCGCACCGCCGCAGCCGGCACCGGGTCCCGCCGATCCCGTCGGTGGGACCCGAACAATCGGACGTTGCCGGATGTTCCGGAAAACCGGCTCGACGGGGCCTCGGCCCGGGTGCCAAGCTGTGCCGGTTTCCCGCACCGCGCGGGGCGGCGGGGGACGGGCGACAGCTCCGACCACGCCTCCACGGCTGGTGCGGCCGGACGAATTTCCGATGGCATCCCCTGGGAGAAGCGCCTGTGCCTCTGAGCCTGCGTCAGTCGGCCGTCCTCGCGGTGGCCGCCGCGACCGGCATCGTCACCGTCCCCGCTGTCTCGACAGCGCAGGCGGCCCCGGCCGACATCTACGTCAACAACTGGGGCGGCACCTGCTCGGACACCGGCGGCGGCACGGCCGCGCAGCCGTTCTGCACCATCTCCGCCGCCGCGGCCGTCGTCCGGCCCGGGCAGACCGTCCGGGTCGTCGGCATCACCACCTACGACGAGGCCGTGCACCTCACCCGCTCCGGTACGCCGGAGCAGCCGATCGTCTTCCTCGGCACCCCGCTCACGGACAGCGGCGCGGCGGAACAGCCGACGCTCTACCCGAAGCCGGCACAGGGAAGCGCGCTCACGCTGGACGGCGTGCACGACGTGGTCTTCCGCGGCTTCGGCTTCTACAGCCAGGACAGCACCGCGGCCAACCCGTCCGTCGTGGTGAAGAACAGCAGCCGGGTCACCATCGACGGCAGCCTGTTCCCGGACGGCCGCCTCGCGGTCACCGGCGGCAGCGACGGCGTCACGATCAGCCGGAACACCTTCGTGGACCACGGCGGGATCGACCTCGGCGCCGGCACCCAGCACGCGCTGGTCACCGCGAACCTGCTCAGCGACACCACGTCCGCCGCCGTCAAGGCCGTCGACGCGCCGGGCACCGCGATCACCAACAACACCATCCTCCTCTCCTGCGAGGAGAGCGTCAGGCTCGATGGAGCCTCGCCCGACGCGGTGATCGAGAACAACGTGATCACCGCGGGGTACACCCAGCGGTCCGGCACCCCGGTCGGCTGCAGTACGGCGGGGTCGACCCGCGGCGAGACCGAGATCTCGGTGTCCGCGGCGTCCACGGCCGGGACCGTGGTGGACTACAACTCCGTCCACCCGTGGCCCGACGCGAACGCCTACACCTGGAGCGGGACGCCCTACCCGACCGTCGCAGCGTTCCAGGCCACCGGCCGGGGCGCGCACGACATCGACGTGGACGTCAGCTGCATCAACGGGAACTGCAACATCCCGTCCTCCCGGCTGCCGGTCCTCCTCCCGGTCCTGGCGGACTCCGCCGATCCGGACGCGCCCGGGGTCGGCACCGACCTGAGGGGCTACACCTACGCCGACCACCCGAACGCGGCCGACAACCCGGGCATCCGGGACCGGGGCGCGTACGAGGCCACCGGCCAGCGGGGCGTCACCCTGGCGGTGACCTCCGGGCAGAGCGGGACCAAGCTCACCGCCCCGCTCACCGTGACCGCCACCGCCACGGTGCAGAGCGACTGGCCGATCGAACAGGCCGACTACGCGTTCACCTTCGGTGACGGCACCACGGTGCACTCCACCTCGCCGACGGTCACCCACACCTACCTGACGGCCGGTACTTTCCAACCCTCCCTCACCATCGTCGACAAGCACGGCGCGAAGGCCTCAGCCAGCGGTTCGTCCTTCCAGGTCGCCACCACCCAGCTCGCGGCCGACCCCGCGATCGAGGTCGACCCGGGGCTGTACGCGACGATCCTGCCGCACGTCACCACGCCGTGGTACCTCAGCTCCGAGGAGATCGACTTCGGCGACGGCACCCCCAAGGAGTCCAGCACCTACGGGTCGAGCGCCTACTACCACCAGTACATGGTGGCCGGCGACTACCAACTGACCCTCACCGACAGCGACGACAGCGGGCGGACGCTGGTCACCAAGCGCACCGTACACGTGGCGAGCGCCCGGGACACGGCGGCACTGCAGCCCGGTCGGCGGGTGCAGCTGCTCATCCGCAACAGCAAGGACTGGCTCGGCGACGCCGGGGCGAACTACGACGCGGGCGTGTGGGGCGGGTTCATGCCGGTGCCCGGAGCCGGATTCCCCGCCAAGCAGGTCACCTCGCTGGCCTCGGTGACCACCGCCGACCAGTACCTGCGCGCCTTCGCGCTGGCGAACGGCAAGCTGTACAGCGCCGACCGCAACCTCGGCCCGGCGGCCGGCGGAGTGGCCCAGGGCCAGTGGCTCCCCTGGACCGAGGTGACCCGTGCGAACGGGGCGGGCGCACTGAGCGGCATCAGCCAGGTCTCGGCCGCCTCGACCGGCAACCGGATCCACGTCCTGGCGGTCGCCAACGGCCGGGTGTACGAGTCGTACGGCGACCGGGCGGCCGGCACCTGGACGAAGTGGGCCGACGTCACCGGCGCGCTCGGCTTCCCGGCCAACGCGACCAGCGCGTCCGCCGCGTTCATCGGCAACGTGCTGCACGTGGCGATGGTCTGCTCGGACGGGCACGTCCGGATCGGTGACGGCGACTACAACCGCGGCCGGTGGAGCGGCGGCGACCTGACCGGATCGATCGGCTACGCCTGGCCGTCGCAGTACACCAAGCCGGTCCAGGTCGGGGTGGCGGCCACGCCGGACGGCAAGCTGCACGTCTTCGCCGTGGTGTGGGACCGGCTCCTCGAAGCGACCGGCGACTACACGGCCGGGCGCTGGAGCAACTGGGGCGACGTCAGCGCCGCCACCGGGATGAACAAGGTCGGCCAGGTCACGGTCGCCGGGAACGGCAGCACCCTGCGGGTGTTCACCCTGGACTCGGACGGCCCGGGGAACATCATCGAGGTGGACGGTGACTACGTCGCCGGGCGCTGGACGCGGGCCGCGCCCGTGAACGGCATCGGGCCGGCCGGCGGCGACTCCAGTACCTCCCTGTTCGCGGCAGCCGGGCTCTGATCCGCGTCCGAAGGCCCCCGCGCACCGGCGCGGGGGCCTTCGGCGTTTCCGGGCCGCGCTGAGCTGCGGTGATGTGGACGGGCGCGGCTGCGCATCGACCGATCGGATGATGCGGGGGTCCACCGGAACGCTCGCTGGGTCGAGCCGGTTCGCCGACGAAGTGGGGCCGGGGGCAGGGCAAATATGGAGTCGGGACGTCGACTGACCCGCCCCCACCCGCCGCCCGCATCTGTCGAGGCATTCCGTGCCGTACCTGCCGCCCCTCAGGAGGAGGACCGTGATCACCGCCAACGACCGACGCCTGCTCACCGCCGCGCACACCGGCGACCTCGACGCCGCCCGGACCGCCCTGGCGGCGGGCGCCGACCCGGAGGCCCGCGATCCGCACGGGCGGACGCCCCTGCTGCTGGCGGCGCTCGCCGACCGGGTGCCCGTCGCCGAACTGCTGGTCGCCGCCGGGGCGGACCCGGACGCCCAGGACGAGCGGGAGGACAGCCCCTGGCTGGTCACCGGTGTCACCGGCAGCGTGCCGATGATGCGCGCCCTGCTGCCCGCCGGGCCGGACTTCGGGCTGACCAACCGGTTCGGCGGGGTGAGCCTGATACCCGCCGCCGAGCGCGGCCACGTCGCCTACGTGCGAGCCGTGCTGGCGGAGACCGACATCGACGTCGACCACGTCAACCGACTGGGCTGGACGGCCCTGCTGGAGGCCGTGATCCTCGGCGACGGCGGCAGCGCGCACGCCGAGGTCGTCCGGCTGCTGCTCGCCGCGGGCGCGGACCCGGGGCTCGCCGACACCGACGGCGTGACACCGCTGCGGCACGCCGAACGGCGCGGCTTCGGCACCCTCGCCGAACTGCTCCGGAAGGCCGAGGCCGGAGCCGGAACTCGGGCCGGGACCCGGGCCGGAGCCCGGAACGAACGGGAGAACGGAGGCGCCGGATGACGACCACCCGCCGCAGGCGCACCTGCCGCACCGGTCCACTGTTGCGGCTGCTGCTGGCGGCCGTGCCGGTGCTGGCCCTCCTGCTGGCCGGCTGCGCCGACCCGGACGGCGACGGTGCGGCCGGAGCCCCCGCCGTGCCCACCTCCGCCCCCGCCGCCGCGCGATCGGCCGACGCGGCACCGACCCCGGCCGGGACGCTGCTGGTGGCCGACTTCGGGTCTGACACCGCGACCTTCGTCGACCCGACGCACGGAGCGGTCGGTTCGGTGCGGGTCGGCACGGCGCCGTACGCGGTGGCGGTCGGGCCGGACGGGCGGGCCTGGGTGAGCACCGCGGAGGGCGTCGCCGAGATCGACACCCGGGCGCGCACGCTGCTCCGGAGCATCCCGTACCGCAGCTGGGCCGGGCCCGCGGGCACGGGCGAGTACCGGGGCGGCGGCATGGGGCTGGCCCTGTCGCCCGACGGCACCCGGCTGTACGTCGGCGTGAACATACCGGGAGGCGACGGCGTGCTGGAGGTCATCGACACCGCGAAGGGCGAGGTCACCGGCGCGGCCCCGATCGGTCGGCGCCCCTTCGACGTCGACGTCTCGCCGGACGGGCGGGAGGTCTACGCGACCGGCCACGACTCCTTCGACGTGACGGTGGTCGCGGCGGACGGCCTGGCCACCCGCCGGATCCAGGTCGCGCCCTACGGCACCGAGGGCGGGCTCGGCTCCTGGCTGAAACCGCACTACACGGCGGTCCGGCCGGGCGACGGCAGACTGCTGCTCCCCTTCGAGGGCGAGCGCCTCGCCGTGGTCGACCCGGCCACCGGCCAGGTCGCCATCGAGCCGATGACCGCCGACACCCATCAGCACGGCGTCACCATCGCCCCGGACGGACGCCTGCTGGTGGTCGGCTCCGGCCCGATCACCAAGGACAACCGGGGCCCCAGCCTGACGGTCCGCAACCCCGACGGCAGCGAACGGATCTACCCACTCGGCATCCCGCACGAGAACGTGGCGCTCTCGGCGGACGGACACACGGCCTACGTCACCGGCGGCTTCACCAGGGACGGCTCCTGGGACGGAATCACCCTGGTCGACCTCGACAGCGGTGCCACCCACCGGGTGGAGGCCGGCCACCGGCCACTGGGGGTGGCAGTGCTCTGACGGTCCGGCAGTCGGCGAGGGGGAGCAGCAGAGGGAGAGCGGGACAGGATCGAGCGGTCGAGCGGTCGAGCGATGCCCGGCGGGAGGGAGGTGGAGTGGTGGAGGGCGGATGAGGTTCGGCCGCCGGGCGGCGAGCCGTGCCGGACGGCGGGCGGTGCCGGGCGGTGCCCGGCGGTGTCGGACCGCCGGGCGGCGCTCGGGTGGGCTGCCGGGAGGCAGGCTCTAGGGTGGGCGGATGCTTCCCGCCGCTGTCCTGCCCACGCCGTTGATGCCGGTCGACGATCCGGAGTTCGCCGCCGCGGGGGCGGAGCTGTGGCTCAAGCGGGACGACCTGGCGCATCCCACGGTGCCCGGCAACAAGTGGCGCAAGCTCGCGCCCAACCTGGAGCGGGCGGTCGCGGAGGGGGCCCGGGGGCTGCTCACCTATGGCGGGGCGTACTCCACGCACGTGCGGGCGGTGGCGGCGGCTGCGGGCGGGCTCGGATTGGCCAGTGTCGGGGTGATCCGCGGGGCGGAACTCGCCGGGCAGCCGCGCAACTGGTCGCTGGCGCGGGCCGAACGGGACGGGATGGTGCTGGAGTTCGTCGAGCGTTCCGTCTACCGGGCGGTGGCGGGTGGCCGGGTTGAGCGGCGGGCGGGGTACTACGTGCTGCCCGAGGGCGGCTCCAACGGCCTGGCCGTGCGCGGTGCCGCGGTGATCGCCGGTGAACTCGCCGACCAGCTCACGGACTTCGGTTCGCGGGACGTGGTCTGCTGCGCGGTCGGCACCGGTGGCACGCTGGCCGGCATCGCGGCGGGGCTGCCGGCGGGGCCGCAGGCGCTCGGCGTGGCGGTGCTGCGCGGGGAGGGCTACCTGGAGGACGAGGTGACGGTGCTGCACCGGGCCGGTTGCGGGCGGGAGTTCGCCAACTGGCGGCTGGCCCACGGTTGGCACGGCGGCGGCTACGGGCGGGTGCCCCCGGAGCTGGAACGATTCGCCGGCTGGTTCGAGGCCGCGTACGGGGTGCCGGTGGAGCGCAGGTACGTGGCGAAGGCGCTGTGGGCGGTGTACGGGCTGCTGCGGGCGGGCGAGTTGCGGGACCGCCGGGTGACGGTGGTGGTGACGGGGGTCCCCGACCCGGCGCCGTGAAGCCGTGCGGCGGGGTGGCGCGGTGACGCGGTGGAGCGACCCGGTGGGGTAACGCGGTGGGGCCCGACCACCCGCCCGTTCCCGGAGCGGTCTCGGGAACGGGCGGACAGCGGACGGGCGAGCAGGCGAACGGTCAGCCGAAGTTGAGGTCGCTGCAGAGGTCGGTGTCGGCGGGGCGGGTGTTGTCGGTGATGCCGGACGGGATGGCGGTGGGCAGGGCGCTGGGCGAGGCGCTGCTACCGGTGCCGCCGATGCCACCGGTACCACCGATGCCGCCGGTGCCGTCCGGGTCGGCGGCGTCGGGCCCGCCGAGGGTGTCGGCGCGGTCCTGGCCCAGGGTGAGGACGATGCCGTCGAGGGGGCTGCTGCGCAGTTCGGCGCCGGGGTAGAGCCGGGCGAGCTGTTCGGCGGCGGACCGCAGCGAGGGGGCGTACTCGATCAGGGTGGTGCGGCGGGCCGGGGTGTTGGCGCCGATGGTGATGTCGGTGTAGCCGCTGCCGCGCAGCGAGAGCGCGGTGCGGCCGGCCAGCCCGGCCGTCTTGGCGGCGTTGTGCACGGTGACGGGCACGTTCAGCGCCGCGCCGTCGGTGACGCCCGCGCCGCCCGTGCCCGTACCCGCTCCGTCCGTGCCCGCGCCGCCCGTGCCGGCGCCGCCGCTCGCGCTGGCCGCCGCGGTGGCGGAGGGGGAGGCGCCGGGGCTCGGCTCGCCGCTCGCGCCGGGGCTCGCGCTCACCCCCACCCCCGTACCGGGGCTCGCGCTCGCGCCGGCCCCGCCGGTGGGGTGGCCGTCGAGGGTGCGGTCCTGGCGCAGCAGGCCCCACAGGATGCTCGCGTCGGGTTCGACCACGGCGACGCGGGCGCCCTGGAAGCGCCAGGGGAGGGTGACGAACTGGATGTCGGAGAGCTGGATGTCCTGGAGGGACTGGGCGAACTCGGCGAGCTTGTAGGGGGAGCCGAGTTCGCGGTCGACGGTCAGCGACTTGGTGGCGGCGTCGGCCAGGGGCAGCAGGGTGGTCAGGTCGAAGCCCTCGCCCTGCACCTTCTTGATCAGCGAGGACATGAAGGCCTGCTGGCGGAGCATCCGCCCGATGTCGGAGCTGTCGCCGAGGCCGTGCCGGGCCCGGACGTAGTCCACGGCCTGCTGCCCGGAGACGGTCTGCCGCCCCTTGGTGAGGTGGATGCCGTACGAGTCCACGTCGTTGGGGACGCAGACGTCCACGCCGCCGACGGCGCTGGTGATGGCGGCGAAGCCCTTGAAGTCGACGACCAGGGTGTGGTCGACCCGCAGGCCGGTCAGTGCTTCGACGGTGTTCTGCGTGCAGGCCGGGTTGCCGGCCTTGAACTCGCCGACGGTGAAGGCCGAGTTGAACATCTGGTTGGTCCGCTGCGGGCTCCACTTGCCGTCCGGCAGCAGGCAGGGCGGGACGGTGACCAGGGTGTCGCGCGGTATCGACACACCGACGGCGTGCTTGTGATCGGCGTACACGTGCAGCAGGATCGCGGTGTCGGAGTGGCCCACGCCCTCGTCGCCGCCGCCCAGCGAGCTGTTGCCGTCGTCGCGGGTGTCGGAACCGAGCAGCAGGATGTTGACCGGGCGCCCGCCGGTGGGCGCGGGCGTGGCGACCGGGGGGCGGCTGGAGGCGATGCCCTCGGGCGCGAAGGTCGTGATGTTGCGGTCCAGCCGCTGGTAGTACCAGGCACCGGCACCGGCCGCGGCGACGACGAGCGCGGCAGCGGTGGCGCCGAGCCCCCGGGCTATTCGGCGGCCACGGGAACGGGTCGGAGCGGCCTTCGGCGTGGCGTCGGTCATCGGTCGGCGGTCTCTCTGCGCGCAGCGGCAACTGGTACCCGAGGGAAGGCACTCGGCTGATCCGCCGCACTGCGGATCGGCACTCGTCACTACTTGGACGGTTCGGCGAACGGAATGGTTACACGCGAACCATCTTTTTCGACAATTTCTTCGATCCGCCGGAACCGGGCAGGTCAGCGCTGTCGTCCGGGCGCGAGGAGGGGAGCGAGGAGAGGAGGAACGGCAGCGGGAGCGGAAGGAGGAGCGGCGGCGGGAGGGCGCGGGCGGGCCCGGCGGCCCCCGGCGGGCTCAGCCCGCCCGGCCGCCGGGGGAGGCGGGGCCGGGCGCGGAGGCCGGGCCGGGAGCGGTGCCGGACGTGGAGTCGAGCATCCGCCGCAGCAGGTCGCGCAGTTGCGCGCGCTCGTCGCCGTCGAGGGCGGCCAGCGGCTCGCGGGCGAAGTTCAGCGACTCGCGCAGTTCGGTGGAGGCGGAGCGGCCGGCCTCGGTGGCGACCACCAGCTTGACCCGGCGGTCCTGCGGGTCGGACTCGCGGGTGACGAAGCCGCGGCCCTCCAGCCGGTCGACGATGCCGGTGATGTTGGACGGCTCGCAGGAGAGGGTCTGGGCGATGTGCCGCATCGGCATCGGGCCGCGCCGGAGCAGGGCCAGCACCTTGGCCTGGGCGCCGGTGAGCGAGCGGGCGGCCGCGGCCTCCTCGTACTCGCGGTGGAAGAGCCCGACCAGGCGCGCCATCAGGTCGACGACCTCCAGCGTGATCGGGTCGGCGACCGGGGTCCGCTCCGCCGTCATGGCCTGCTCCTCCTGCTGCTGATCCATGCTTTCGAGTCTAGCTGAACATTTGACAACGTGAACCTTTCATCCTAACGATTGCTTTAGCCAGTGAATATTTCACCCTGAGGAGTAAGTGATGACGGAGCAGGACGCCCTCCCCGCCACCGGCCGCGAGTGGCACCTGGCCGCCCGCCCGCAGGGCTGGCCCGTGCCCGACGACTTCGCCCTGGTCGAGGCCCCGGTCCGGCGGCCCGAACCCGGCCGGATCACGGTGCGCAACGCCTACCTCTCGGTCGACCCGTACATGCGCGGCCGGATGAACGACGTGAAGTCCTACGTCCCCCCGTACGCGCTCGGCGCGCCGATGGACGGCGGCGCGGTCGGGTACGTGGTCGCCTCCGAGGCCGAGGGCTTCGCGGTCGGCGACGCGGTGCTGCACGGGCTCGGCTGGCGCGAGTACGCGACGCTGGACGCCGCGCACGCCGTCAAGGTGGACCCGGAGCTCGCCCCGCTCTCTGCCTACCTGGGCGTCCTGGGCATGCCGGGCCTGACCGCGTACGCCGGGCTGCTGGAGGTCGCCTCGTTCCGGGAGGGCGACACCGTGTTCGTCTCCGGCGCGGCCGGCGCGGTCGGCTCGCTGGTCGGGCAGATCGCCCGGCTCAAGGGCGCCGAGCGGGTCGTCGGCTCGGCCGGCTCGCCCGCGAAGGTCGCCGCCCTGGTCGAGCGCTACGGCTTCGACGCCGCCTTCGACTACAAGGCCGGTCCGGTCGCCGAGCAGCTGGCCGCGGCCGCCCCCGAGGGCATCGACGTGTACTTCGACAACGTCGGCGGCGAGCACCTGGAGGCCGCGATCGGCGCGCTCAACTCGCACGGCCGGGTCACCCTGTGCGGCGCCATCGCCCAGTACAACGACACCGCCGCCCCGGCCGGCCCGCGCAACCTGGCGCTCGCCATCGGCAAGCGGCTGCGCCTGCAGGGCATGATCGTCGGCGACCACGCCGCGCTGCGCGGGCAGTTCCTCGCCGAGGTCGGCGGCTGGCTGCGGGAGGGCGCGCTGCGCTCCGACGAGACCGTGGTCGAGGGCGTGGAGAACGCCGTCGACGCCTTCCTCGGCATGCTGCGCGGCGCCAACACCGGAAAGATGGTGGTCGAGGTCGGCGCCTGACGCCGCGTCGGCTGCCGCACCGTCAGCACGCCCCCGCCGGAGCGCGATCCCCGGCGGGGGCGTACGCGTGCGGCCGTTCGGGGGAGCTGGGCGCTGCGGGGGTAGACCTCCCGGACCGACCGACTAGCATGGGGTGAAAGCTTGTCCGTTTTGCTCGATTTGATGACCTAATGTCGAATAAATTGAGCTCCCCGGGGTAGCCACTGATCAGGACCCGCCGGTGACGGAGCGAGGCAGCTGGGGAAGGCGACCCTCGTCCACAGCCAGGAGGTCCCGGTGACGACACGTGGTGTGCTCTACATCCACTCCGCCCCCCGCGCACTGTGCCCGCACGTCGAGTGGGCGGTCGCGGGCGTGCTCGGCGTGCGGGTCAACCTCGACTGGATCAGGCAGCCCGCCGCGGCCGGCCACTGGCGGTCCGAACTCTCCTGGCAGGGAGAGCCCGGCACCGCCTCCAAGCTCGCCTCCGCGCTGCGCGGCTGGCAGCTGATGCGCTACGAGGTGACCAGCGAGCCCTGCGCCACAGCGGAGGGCGAGCGGTACTCCTCCACGCCCGCGCTCGGCGTCTTCCACGCCGTCACGGGCCTCCACGGCGACATCCTGATCCCCGAGGACCGGCTGCGCGCCGTGCTGCTGCGCGCCCGCAGCGAGGGCGGCGACCTGGAGGCGGAGATCGCCAAGCTGCTCGGCAAACCCTGGGACGACGAACTGGAGCCGTTCCGGTACGCGGGCGAGGGCGCGCCCGTGCGCTGGCTGCACCAGGTGGTGTGACGCGTCGAGGGGGGGTGCGGGGGAGAACCCCCGCACCCCCCCTCGCGGGCAGTGCGGCGTACCGTCGTCAGACGGTGCGCAAGGCCAGCACCACGTTGTGGCCGCCGAAGCCGAAGGAGTTGTTGAGGGCGGCGATCCGGCCCTCGACCGGCAGCTTGCGGGCCTCGTCGCGGACGATGTCGGCGTCGATGTCGTCGTCCAGGTCGACCACGTTGACGGTCGGCGGCGCGATCCGGTGGTACAGGGCCAGCACGGTGGCGACGGTCTCGATGCCGCCGGCGCCGCCCAGCAGGTGGCCGGTCATCGACTTGGTGGCGGAGATCGCCACGTGGTCGAGGTGCTCGCCCAGGGTGCGGCGCAGCGCCTTGATCTCGGCGGTGTCGCCCTGCGGGGTCGAGGTGGCGTGCGCGTTGACGTGCACCACCTCGGACTTGTCCAGCTCGTTGCGGGCGAACAGGTCGTCGATGGCGCGGGCCACGCCGGCGCCGGTCGGTTCGGGCTGGGCGATGTGGTGGGCGTCCGAGGAGAGGCCCTGGCCGACGGCCTCGCAGTAGACCCGGGCGCCGCGGGCGGCGGCGTGCTCGGCGGACTCCAGCACGACCACGCCCGCGCCCTCGCCGAGCACGAAGCCGTCGCGGGCCTTGTCGTACGGGCGGGAGGCGTGCTGCGGGTCGTCGTTGTTCTTGGACATTGCCATCATGTTGGAGAAGGCGACGATCGGCAGCGGGTGCACCGCGGCCTCGGTGCCGCCGGCCACGACCACGTCGGCGCGGCCGGTGCGGATCATCTCGATCGCGTAGCCGATCGCCTCGGCGCCGGAGGCGCAGGCGGAGACGGGGGTGTGCACGCCCGCGCGGGCGCCGACCTCCAGGCCGACGTTGGCCGCCGGGGAGTTGGGCATCAGCATCGGGACGGTGTGCGGGGAGACCTTGCGGACGCCCTGCTCCTTGAGCACGTCGTACTGGTCGAGCAGGGTGGTGACGCCGCCGATGCCGGAGGCGATGACCGCGCCCAGGCGCTCGGGGGCCAGCGGGTTGGCGTCGTCGGTGGCCGGGGCCTGGTAGCCCGCGTCCTTCCACGCCTCGCGGGCGGCGATCAGCGCGAACTGGGCCGAGCGGTCCAGCTTGCGGGCCAGCGGACGGGGCAGGATCTCACCGGGTTCGACGGCCACCCGGGCGGCGATCCGCACCGGCAGCTCGGCCGCCCAGTCCTCGGTGAGGGCGCGGACCCCGGACTTGCCGGCCAGCAGCCCCTCCCAGAAAGTGGCGGCGTCGCCGCCCAGCGGCGTGAAGGCGCCGATACCCGTGACGACCACGGTGCGGTTTTCAGCAGTCACTGGTTTCTTCTTCTCTCACATCTGGGGAGGCCCGGGAGGCCGGTGGGAGGGGGACCGGCCGGGGCGCGACCGGCGCGCCCCGACCGGGAGCCTGACGGCAGGTCAGACGTTGGCGACGATGAAGTCCACCGCGTCGCCGACGGTCTTGAGGTTCTTGACCTCGTCGTCCGGGATCTTCGCGCCGAAGCGCTCCTCGGCGGCGACGACGACCTCGACCATGGACAGCGAGTCGACGTCCAGGTCGTCGGTGAAGGACTTGTCGAGCGCGACGTCCTCGACCGGGATGCCGGCGATCTCGTTCACGATCTCGGCGAGACCTTCGAGAACCTCTTCGCGGGTAGCCATATCGGCTGCTCCTTCTCGGTGTTGACAGCGTGCGGTCCGGCGGACCGACGCGGGTTTCCAGGGGGGGCGGGGGAAGAACGCCTAGGGGAGCGTAACGACTGCGGCGGCGTAGACCAGACCGGCCCCGAAGCCGATGATCAGCGCCAGGTCGCCGCTCTTGGCCTCGCCGCGCTCCAGCATCCGCTCCATGGCGAGCGGAATGGAGGCGGCGGAGGTGTTGCCGGTCTCCGCGATGTCGCGGGCCACCGGGACGTTCGGGGGCAGGTCCAGCTTCTTGACCATGGCGTCGATGATCCGCATGTTGGCCTGGTGCGGGATGAACGCGCCGAGCTGGTCGGCGGTGATCCCGGCGGCCTCCAGGGCCTGCTCGGCGACCTTCGCCATGTCGTACACGGCCCAGCGGAAGACGGTCTGGCCCTCCATCCGCAGGGCCGGCCACTTCGCCTCCTCGCCGGGCCCGTTGACCGCGTCCGGCTTGGCGAACGCGGTGTCCCAGGCCTGGGTCTGCGAGATCACGTCGGCCTGCGAGCCGTCCGAGCCCCAGATCACCCGGCCGATGCCGGGGGTGTCGGAGGGGCCGACGATCGCGGCGCCCGCGCCGTCGCCGAAGATGAACGCGGTCGACCGGTCGGTCACGTCGGTCAGGTCGGACAGCCGCTCCACGCCGATCACCAGCACGTACTCGGCGCTGCCGCCGCGCACCATGCCGTCGGCCAGGCTCAGGCCGTAGCCGAAGCCCGCGCAGGCGGCCGAGATGTCGAACGCCGGGGCGGTGCCGCAGCCGAGCCGCTGGGCGATCTCGGTGGCGATCGCCGGGGTCTGCTTCAGGTGCGAGACGGTGGCGACGATCACGCCGCCGATCTGCTCCGGGCGGATGCCGGCCATCGCGACGGCCTTGCCGGCCGCCTGCACCGACATCTCGGCGACGCTCTCCTCCGGCCCGGCCCAGCGGCGCTCGGCGATCCCGGAGCGGGTGCGGATCCACTCGTCCGAGGAGTCGATCCAGTTCAGCACCTCGGAGTTGGGGATCACCCGGGTCGGCCGGTAGCCGCCCACGCCGTGGATGCGGGAGTACTGGGCGCCGGTGGCCGGCTTGATGGTCGCGCTCACGCGCTCTCCTCCTGGCCGCCGTGCTCGGCCACGAGGGCGCGGGCCTTGTCGAGATCGGCGGGGGTCTTCAGGGCCAGCGTGGCGACACCCTTGACGTTGCGCTTGACCAGGTTGGTGAGCGTCCCGGCGGGGGACAGCTCGATCACGGCGGTCGCGCCGAGCTGCTGCAGGGTCTCCATGCACAGGTCCCAGCGGACCGGGTGGGAGACCTGCGCGACCAGGCGGGACAGCACCTCGGCGCCGGAGCCGACCACCTCGCCGTCCCGGTTCGAGACGTACGCGAGGGCCGGGTCCGCGGCGGTCAGGGTCGGCGCCAGCTTCTCCAGCCGCGCCACGCCCGGGGCCATGTGCGCGGTGTGGAAGGCGCCCGCGACCTTCAGCGGGATCAGCCGCGCGCCGGCCGGCGGGTCCGCCTTCAGCGCGGCCAACTGCTCCAGCGTGCCGGCCGCGACGATCTGGCCGCCGCCGTTGTTGTTCGCCGGGGTCACGCCGTGCTCGGCGAGCTTCGCGGCGACCTCCTCCGGGTCGCCGCCGAGCACCGCGGTCATGCCGGTCGCGGTCGCCGCGGCGGCCTCGGCCATGCCCAGGCTGCGCTCGCGGACGAAGCCCAGCGCGTCCTCCTCGGAGAGCACCCCGGCCAGCGCCGCGGCGGTGATCTCGCCGACGCTGTGGCCCGCCACCGCGCCGACCGTCCCGGCCGCGCCCGCGGGGAACAGCGCCGCGGCGGTCACCAGTCCGGCGGCCACCAGCAGCGGCTGGGCGACGGCGGTGTCCTTGATCTCCTCCTCGGAGGCCGCGGTTCCGGCGTGCACCAGGTCGAGCCCGGCCGTCGCCGACCACCGGCGCAGCCGGTCGGCGGCGCCGTCCAGTTCGAGCCAGGGGTTGAGGAAGCCGGGAGTCTGGGCACCCTGTCCAGGGGCGACGATAACGAGCACGGTTCAACCCTCTCTCGCCGGACGCCCGGGGGCGGGTAGGCGACGATGACGAAGAAAAGCACGTCGGCTTGTGGGTTCCCTACAGTCCGTTCAGCCCTGGTCCGATCCGGAACCGAGACGCCCCAGAGCAAGGGCGATGCGCAGGGTGAACGCCGAACGTACGTCTGACGGAGCATAGCCGGTGACGTCTGTCACACGACGCAGCCGGTAGCGCACGGTGTTCGGGTGGACGAAGAGCATCCGGGCCGCGCCCTCCAGGGAGGACGCCTGCTCCAGGTAGACACTCAGCGTCTCCAGGAGTGCCGAACCGGCCTCCTCCAGGGGTGTGTAGATCTCCTCCACCAACTGACGGCGCGCCACTTCGTCGCCCGCCAGCGCCCGTTCCGGCAGCAGGTCGTCGGCCAGCACCGGGCGCGGCGCGTCCGGCCAGGCCGCGCACGCCTTCAGGCCCTGCGCGGCGGCGTGCGCCGAGCGGGTCGCCGAGAGCAGGTCGCCGACCGTCGGGCCGACCACCACCGGGCCGGGCGCGAACTGGCCGATCAGCGCCCGGGCCGCGTGCACCGGCTCCTTGTCGCCGCCGACCACCACCACCAGGCGGCGGCCCAGCACGCCCGTCAGCACGTGCAGTTTGGCGTACCGGGCGGCCCGCCGGATCGCCTCCACCACCAGCTCGCTGTCCCCGTCCGGGGCGCTGCCCATCACCACCCGCACCTGGCTGGGCTGTCCCCAGCCGAGCGCCGCCGCCCGCGACAGCACGCCCTCGTCGGCGTCGCCGGACAGCAGCGAGTTCACCACCAGCGCCTCCAGCCGGGCGTCCCACGCGCCGCGCGCCTCGGCGGCCTGCGCGTACACCTGGGCGGTGGCGAACGCGATCTCCCGGGCGTAGACCAGCACCGACTCGCGCATCCCGGCCTCGTCGCCGGGCGCGGCCACCTCCTCGATGGCCTCCTCCATCACCTCGATGGTGGTGCGGATCAGCTCCACGGTCTGCCGCAGCGTGATCGCCCGGGTCAACTCCCGCGGCGCGGTGCCGAACACGTCCGTGGAGATCGCCTGCGGCGCCTCCGGGTGCCGGTACCACTCGGTGAACGCCGCGATGCCCGCCTGCGCGACCAGGCCGATCCACGAGCGGTGCTCCGGCGGCATCCGCCGGTACCAGGCCAGCTGGTCGTCCATCCGGGCGATCGCCGCGGACGCCAGCTTGCCCGCCGACTTCTCCAGCCGCTTCAGCGTCGCCGCCCGCAGCTCCGCCCGCTCGGCGGCCAGCCGGCGCTCCTCGGCCGTCATCCGCCCCCGGCCCGGTACGGCGGCGGGGCGCCCGGGCGCGGCGGCGCGCTTGGCGGGCTTCCTCTCCGGGGCCCGTTCGGCGGACCGCTCCGGGGAGGAGCGTTCGCCGGGCGACCGGTCGGAGGGCTTGTCGGGTTTCGCTGAAGCGGACGGCACGGCACTAGCCTGCCTCACCCTGACGGGTGCTCGTGCACGCCGGGCCCGATGTCGGCCGGTGGCACCCGTCACACCGGCTACCGTGGTGCCCGTGAGCGTGGATTCTTCGCCCTGGGGCGGGCAGGCATTCGAACCCGTCGAACCGGCGTCCGGGTCCGTCCGGAAGGAGCGCGGCCGGGCCGATCTGCGGCGCACCGCCGAGCGCTACCTGTCGGAACCCGCCGAAGGCGTCACCGCCCGGCACGCCTTCTCCTTCGCCGGCCACTACGACCCGAGGAACACCTCCTTCGGCGCGCTGCTCGCCTGCAACGAGGAGACGCTGGCCCCCGGCGCCGGGTACGCGGCCCACCGGCACAGCGAGACCGAGATCGTCACCTGGGTGGTCTCCGGCGCCCTCGCCCACCGCGACGACGCGGGCCACGCCAGCGTGGTGCGGCCCGGCACCGTCCAGGTGCAGTCCACCGGGACGGGCATCAGCCACACCGAACGCAACCCCGGCGGGGCCGTCGAACCGGTCACCTTCGTCCAGATGTGGCTCCAGCCCGACGCGTACGGCGCCCCGCCCGGCTTCGGGCTCGCCACCGTCCCCGACGGGGACGGGCTGACCCTGCTCGCCTCCGGGCGGGACGGCGACCGGGCGCTGCGGCTGCGGCGCGGCGACGCCGCGCTCTGGCTGGTCCGGGCCCCGGCCTGGACGCCGCTGCCCGAACTCCCCGCCGCGCCCTTCCGCTACGTCCACGTGGTCGCCGGCTCGGTCGGCTACCGCACCGTCCCGGGCCCGCAGGGCGGCGGCCGCTCGGCCGGGCCCGGCGACTCCGTCCGGATCACGGGCGACGCCTTCGCCGACCCGACGGCGGGGGAGGACGGCGTCGAACTGCTGCTCTGGGAGATGCACAGCCCGGTCAAGTACGGCTAGCGGGACGGCGGGGACAGCGGGACGGCGGGGCGGTGCGGACCGGCGCGCGGGGAACTGCGCGCGGCGGCAGGTGAGTGTCCGCGAGGTCGCGAGGAGGGCGGTGAGTCGATGTCTGCCCGCGATCTTGCGGCGGGTGCGGGGTTGCTCGCGCAGTTCCCCGCGCCCCTGGCTTCGCAACGTCTGGCACAGCAACGCCCGGCGCAGCGGCGTCTGGTGCGGCGGTGTCTGGTGCGGCGGTGTCTGGGGCGGTGGTTCGTTCCGCGTCGTCGGGGGGGCGTCAGCGCGCTTCGGTGAGGACCGCGTCGCTGAGTTGCGGCCAGACCTCCGCCGCCCAGGAGCCGAAGTCGCGGTCGGTGAGGGCGAGGCAGGCGAGGCCGGCGTCGGGGTCGACCCAGAGGAAGGTGCCGGACTGGCCGAAGTGGCCGAAGGTCGCGGGGGAGTTGGCGGTGCCCGTCCAGTGCGGGGCCTTGTGGTCGCGGATCTCGAAGCCGAGGCCCCAGTCGTTGGGGCGGCGGTGGCCGAAGCCGGGCAGGACGCCGCTGGTGCCGGGGAAGGCGACCTCGCGGGTGGCCGCGCGCACGGTGGCCGGGTCGAGCAGCTTGGGGGACTGCAGCTCGGCGGCGAAGCGGACCAGGTCCGCGGCGGTGGACAGGCCGCCCGCGCCGGCCGGGGCGCGGTGGGCGGTGTTGATCAGGGTGGCGTGCATGCCGAGCGGCTGGAAGACCGCCTCGGCCGCGTACCGGGCGAACGGGATGCCGGAGGCGCCCTCCAGGGTGGCGGCCAGCACGTCGAACCCGGCGTTGGAGTAGAGGCGGCGGTTGCCGGGCTCGGCCGTCACCCGGTGCTCGTCGAAGGCCAGGCCGGAGGTGTGCGCCAGCAGGTGGCGGACGGTGGAGCCGTCCGGCCCGGCCGGGTCGTCGAGCTCGAAGACGCCCTCCTCGACGGCGACCAGCACGGCGTACGCGCTGAGCAGCTTGGTCACCGAGGCGAGCGGGAACAGGTGCTCCTGCGGGCCGTGCGCGCCCAGCAGCGCGCCGTCGCTCCCGCGGACCACCGCCGCCGCGGCGTGGGGTACCGGCCAGTCCTCGATCATCCGCAAGCTCTGCATGGGCGGAACTCTAAACGACCGGTGGCGGGCCGCGGGCCGGTGTGTGTCAGGCTTGCTTGGAGTGCGCTCCAACTCAGTAGCGTCGGGGTCGTCGCCGAGGACGGGAGTCGTGGCAATGGCAGGGTCCGAGCAGTGGCCGGTGAGGGAGCCGGCGTGCGAGGAGGCGTTCCGC
Organism: Kitasatospora sp. SolWspMP-SS2h; assembly: GCF_003259315.1. Taxonomy (GTDB): domain Bacteria; phylum Actinomycetota; class Actinomycetes; order Streptomycetales; family Streptomycetaceae; genus Kitasatospora; species Kitasatospora fiedleri. Next base: position 101,251 of record NZ_QLLT01000008.1, read on the forward strand.
AGCCCGCGCTCCGCACCGGACCGGATGCCGCGCCACCCGATCAGCGAAGTGGCCGCGATCAGCGGCCTGACCGCGCACACGCTGCGCTGGTACGAGCGGATCGGCCTGCTGGAGCCGGTGGACCGCTCGTACGCCGGGCAGCGCCGGTACACCGACGCGGACCTGGCCCGGCTGGCGTTCCTGACCAAGCTCCGGCTGACCGGCATGCCGGTGGCCGACATGGTGCGGTACGTCGAGCTGATCCGGGCCGGGGACGGCACCCGGGACGAGCGCCGGGAGCTGCTGGTCGCGCACCGCGCGGAGGTGCGCCGGCGGCTGGCCGACCTGCACGCCACGCTCGCGGTGATCGACCGGAAGATCGACCACTACGGCGGTCCCGGCGTCCCGGTCGGCGGCGACGAGGAGACAGCGAACCACTCAGGACAGGACAGGAAGAGCGCATGAGCGGCATCGACACCACCCGCCTCGGCACCGGCGGCCCCATCGTGGGCGTGCAGGGACTGGGCTGCATGGGCATGAGCGAGTTCTACGGCCCGACCGACACCGACGAGGCGCTGGCCACCCTGGAGCGGGCGCTGGAACTGGGCGTGACCCTGTTCGACACCGCCGACGTCTACGGCTCGGGCGCCAACGAGGAGCTGATCGGCCCGTTCGTCCGGGCGCACCGCGAACAGGTCGTGCTGGCCACCAAGTTCGCCATCGAGCGGCGCGCCGACGACGCCAGGTTCCGCGGCGTCAACAACGACCCGGCGTACATCCGCCGGGCGGTGGACGGCTCGCTGCGCCGCCTCGGCGTGGACGTGATCGACCTCTACTACATGCACCGCCGCGACCCGCAGGTGCCGCTGGCCGAGTCGGTGGGCGCGATGGCCGAGCTGGTCGCGGCCGGGAAGGTCCGGTACCTGGGCCTGTCCGAGGTGACCGGCCCGGAGCTGCGGGAGGCGCACGCGGTGCACCCGATCGCGGCGCTGCAGTCCGAGTGGTCGATCTTCGCGCGGGGCCTGGAGCGCAGCGCCGTCCCGGCGGCGGCCGAGCTGGGCGTGGCGCTGGTGCCGTACTCGCCGCTCGGCCGGGGCTTCCTGACCGGGGCGCTCCCCGACGCCGGGCAGCTGGCCGCCGACGACTACCGGCGCCACCTGCCGCAGTTCACCGGCGAGAACGCGGCCGGGAACGCCGGGCTGATCGCCCCGATCCGGCGGATCGCCGAGCAGCGCGGGGCGACGGCCGCGCAGGTCGCGCTGGCCTGGGTGCAGCAGCGGGCCGAGGTGCACGGCCTGACCGCGGTGGTGCCGATCCCGGGCACCCGCAAGCGCAGCCGGCTGGAGGAGAACCTGGGCGCGACCCGGCTGGTGCTGAGCAAGGAGGAGCTGGCCGAGCTGGAGCCGATCGCCGGGCAGGTGGTCGGCGGCCGGTACGCCGACATGAGCGCCACGGCGGACGCCCGCGAGGTGTGACCGCGGCCCGGGCGGCGGTCCGTCGGCCGGCGGTTCCGGTGGCGGTCCGTCAGCCCTGGGTCTCGGACGGGCCGCTGACGTCCCCGTAGTGGCCGAGCGCGATGGCGGCGAAGTTGTGCCGGCTCGCGGTGCCCTCGGCCAGGTAGCCGGTGTGGCCGGTGGCGCCCAGCGAGGAGACCGACACCGCGCCGAAGGCGTGGGTGGTCGGGTCGGCGCCGTGGCCCAGGCCGCCGACCTCCAGGTAGGGGACGTTGCCGATCCAGTCGCCGGGGTTGCGGGCCGCCCACACCTGGACGCCGGCGCCCAGCTCGGCCGCCGAGTCGACGCCCATCCCGGGGCTGCCGAACGCCACCACGTCGGTGGGCTGCGCGGCGTGCAGGGTGGGCGCGGTGGTGCCGCACACCACCGAGCCGTACGAGTGGCACAGCAGCGCGGGCGGCGCCTCCGGGTGGGTGGTCTGCTCCAGGCCGCCGAGCAGCCGGTGCAGCCGGGGCGCGGCGGCCTCCGCCAGCCGGGAGGTGACCGCGTCCGGGCCCAGGCCCTGCGGGGTGACGTACCCGGTCCAGGCGATCACCGCGGTGCGGGTGCCGGGCGACTGGGCGTGCTCCTCGGCGTACAGCGCGCGGGCCATCCCGGCGGGGGAGCGCAGCGGGTCGGCGCTCTGGTCGAAGTGGCCGAGGTCGGCGTCCGAGCCGGGCACCAGGACGGCGATCCGCTGGGCGGTGGCGAGGTCGCCCCAGACCTCGGTGACCAGGCCGCGGCCGCGCGGGTCGAAGGCGAGGACCTGGCGGTCCGCGCCGAGCAGCCGCTCCGAGTCGTTGGCGCGGGAGAGGGCCAGCGCGCGGGTGGTGGGGTCCAGGCCGGTGTCCGCGGCGCGCTGCCGGGCGCGGTCCCGTTCGGCGGTGATCGCCACCCGGTTGGCGCGGTAGCGGACGGCCGGCGGGGCGCCGTCCAGGTTGCCGACCACCAGCGGGTACTCGGCGACCAGCCGGTCCAGCTCGGCGGGCTCCAGCGAGGCGAAGAACGCGGCGACGGCGGCCGGGGCGGCGGTGGCCGGGTCCGGCAGCTCGCGGCCGAGGGAGTGGTCGGCGACCCAGGCGGAGCTGCCCGCGGGCGGGGTGGTGATGGCCAGCTGCTCGTTGGAGGCGGCGGCCTGCGCGGCCGCCGCGCCGGCGTCCACCAGGGCGGCACAGCCCGCGAACACGCCGATCAGGATCCGCTTCACCCGCCTGCGGTGCATGGCGTCCACTCCCTCGGGCCGTACATCGCGGCGGGACGGGCCCGACGGTGCTGTGACTTCCGACTACTAGTCAGCCAGCGTAGAGGGCGACCGACCCCGGGGGCAGGGAGTAAACCGTGTTCCGCGTCACATTCGCCCGTACGCTACTCCCCGCGCTCCCCGTGCCCGGCCACCGCCCGTTTCGGTGCGACCGACCGCCAGGCGTCGGTGAGCAGTTCGCGCAGCTCCTCGGGGCCGGTCCCGGCCAGCCGGACCCGCACCCAGCCGAACCGGCCGGTGTACGGCGCCACCGAGTACACCCCGGGCGCGGCGGCGATCAGCTCGGCCTGCTCCGCCGGGGTGGCCTTCACCGTCGCCTCCCCGGACTCCGGGCGGCCCATCGCGAAGATCTTCCGCCCCACCCGCAGCGTCACCTGCTCCCAGGTCTCCTCCTGGTGGGCCCCCGGCAGGGACAGGGCCAGCTCGGTCAGCTCGTCGAAGGTCGCCATGGCCGCCAGCGTACGGGCCGCCGCCGACAGCTGACGCCCGCTCAGGCCGCGTCCGGCGCGTGCGCCGCGTCCGGCCCGCACGCCGCGAACAGCGCCGCGCCCGCCACCGCCACCGCCCGCCGGGCCCGGGACGGCCGCGGGGCCTACTGCGCGCCGGGCCGGACCAGGCCGCTCTCGTAGGCGAGCACGACGGCCTGGGCGCGGTCGCGCAGGTCGAGCTTGGCGAGGATCCGGCCGATGTGGGTCTTGACGGTCTGTTCGGCGAGGACGAGGTGGGCGGCGATCTCCCGGTTGGACAGGCCGCGGGCGATGAGCTCCAGGACCTCGGTCTCGCGCGGGGTGAGGCCGTTCAGCCGCAGCCGGGGGTCGCGGCGCGGCGCGGGCCGGTTCCTGGCGAAGTCGGCGATCAGGCGGCGGGTGACGGAGGGCGCGAGCAGCGCGTCGCCGGCCGCGACGACCCGGACGGCGGAGATCAGGTCGGCGGGCGGGGCGTCCTTGAGCAGGAAGCCGCTGGCGCCGGCCCGCAGCGCCTCGTACACGTAGTCGTCCACGTCGAAGGTGGTGAGCATCAGCACCCGCGGCCGGTGCGCCGGGCCGGGCGGCGGGTCGAGCAGCCGGCGGGCGGCCTCCAGGCCGTCCATCCCGGGCATCCGGACGTCCATCAGGACCACGTCGGGGCGGGTGCGCCCGCTGACCTCCAGGGCCTGCCGGCCGTCGGACGCGTCGCCGACCACGTCGATGTCGCTCTGGGCGTCGAGCAGGGCGGCGAATCCGGCGCGGACCATCGCCTGGTCGTCGACGACGAGGACGCGGATGGTCATGCGGTGATCTCCCCCGGCCCGGTGCCGTCCAACGGCAGGACGGCGGTGACCCGGTAGCCTCCCCCGGCGGTCGGGCCGGTGTCCAGGGTGCCGGCCAGCAGCCGGACGCGCTCGCGCATTCCGACCAGCCCCTGCCCGGTGCCGCCGGAGACCTCGACGGCGGCGCGGGCCCGGCCGGGCGGCGGGCCGTTGCGGACGGCCAGGGCGAGCGCGCCGTCCGCGGCGGTGACCGCGACCTCGGCGGCGGCGCCCGGGGCGTGCCGGACGACGTTGGCCAGCGCCTCCTGGACGATCCGGTACGCGGACAGGCCGACCGCCTCGGGCACCGGGCCGAGCGCCGACACCCCGTCCCCGACGGCCAGTTCGGCCCGCACCCCGGCCCGGCCGACGGTGGCCAGCAGCTTCGGCAGGTCGGCCAGGCCCGGCTGCGGGGCCCGGTCGGCGGCGCTGTCGGCGGTCCGCAGCACCCCCAGCAGGCGGCGCATCTCGCCGAGCGAGCCGCGCGCGGCGGCCGCGATCTGCCCGAACTCCTCGACCGCGGCCGGGGGCAGGCCCTCGATCCGGTACGGGGCGCTGTCCGCCTGGACGGTGATCACCGACATGTGGTGGGCCACCACGTCGTGCAGCTCGCGGGCGATCCGGGCCCGCTCCTCCAGCAGGGCGCGCCGGGCCCGCTCGGTCTCCGAGACCCGCTCCTGCGCGGCGAGCAGCCGCTTGGCCTCGCCGCGCCCGCGCAGGCTCCAGCCGAGCAGCAGGACCACGCCGGACAGCGCGGTGACGACCACCGAGGAGCCGTCGGAGTGCGCGCCGGAGACCGTCCGGCCCAGGCCGCAGCCGAGGAAGGTGACGACCCAGACCGCGAGCAGGGTGCGCCCGCGCTCCCGGACGGCCAGGAGGACCATCAGGAGCAGGTACCCGAGCAGCGTGGTGACCGGCCACGGCCAGGACCGCTCGGCGGTGGCGCCGTGCGTGGCGACCGCGCCGACCAGCACCGAGGGCACCACCAGCCGCCAGGCCGGCAGCGGCCGGGTCAGCGCCAGCGGCAGCGCCCCGGCCTGCACCGCGGCGAGCGCGGTGGCCAGCGCGGGGTCCACCCCGTGGAACCGGACCAGCGTCACGACGCCGGTGGGCAGCAGCGAGCCGGCCACGAGCAGCACCAGCACGTAGGGGGCCCGCCGGAGCCAGGGCCGGCGGGCCGTCGCCAGCGGCGGCCGGTGGTCGCCGAGGGGCTCGGTGAGGGCGCGGAGGAACTCTTTCCACAGGCTCACCGGGCCGAGGGTAGGGCGGGGGCGGGGCGCTGTCCTCACCCTCCGGTAGCCGGTCCGGGGCGGTACCCGGGTACGGGGTCGGCCGCCGTCAGCGCCAGGAGCCGGCCAGGGCCGGGCCCAGCTGGTCGAAGTGGCGCTCGATCAGCTCCAGCATGCCGTCCATCGAGTGGCTCCCGGCGTCCGGGGCGGCGGCGTAGGCGAGGTGCGAGATCCGCACCACGGTGCCGAACACGGCGGCCAGCAGGCGCGGGCGCAGGTCGACGGCCGGGTCGAGGCCCTCGCGGTCGGCGAGGATCCGGGCCACCTCGACCTCCTGCTGGATGGCGTGCCGCAGGTGGGCGGCGAGCAGCGTCGGGGTGGACTCGATCAGCTCGAACAGCTCCAGGGCGGCCGGACCGCTGTCCCGCCCCCGGTCGACGGCCTGCCAGACCTCGCGGACCGCGCCGCGCATCGCCTCCAGCGGGTTCTCCCCGGCCGGGCGGGCCCGCAGGAACTCCAGGAACGCCTCCTCGGCCTCGGCCAGCACCGCGAGGGCGACCTCCTCCTTGTTGGCAAAGTACCGGAAGAAGGTGCGCTGGGAGACCTCCACCTCGGACGCGATCTCGTCCACCGTGGTGCGTCCGTAGCCGTGGCAGAGGAAGAGCCGGTGCGCGGCGTCGACCAGGGCGTCCCGGGTGCGCCGCTTCTTGCGTTCCCGCAGGCCGACGGGCTGCGGGTCGGCGGCGGTGGTGGGGGTGGCCATGGCCACCACGATAGCGCCGCGATCAGGAGATGGCACCAAGTGACAGGAGTCACCGTTTGTCGAATGTCAGTGGCTGACATAATGTTCCCGGTGGCGGTGTCCGTCCATCGTGGAGCTCGTGGGGACGGGCGTGAGGGCCGGGCACCGCCCTTCTCGTGCCCAGCGCGGTCTCCTGCCCACCACACGAACGGGGAAGTCCCGAGACATGAGCCAGTCCGTAGTACTCGACAAGGAAGCGGCTCCGTCCGCCGGCGGCCGGCTGCGGGGACACCCCTGGCTGACGCTGCTCACCGTCGCCGTCGGCGTCATGATGGTCGCCCTCGACGGCACCGTCGTCGCCATCGCCAACCCGGCCATCCAGCACGACCTGAACGCCTCGCCCGCCGACATCCAGTGGGTCACCTCCGGCTACCTGCTGGCCCTCGCGGTCTTCTTGATCACCGCCGGCAAGATCGGCGACCGGTTCGGCCACAAGACCACCTTCCTGGTCGGCGCGGTCGGCTTCGCCGCCACCTCCGCCGCCATCGGCTTCGCCGGCTCGATCCAGCAGGTGATCCTGTTCCGGGTGCTCCAGGGCCTGTTCGGCGCCCTGCTCCAGCCCGCCGCGCTCGGCCTGCTGCGCGGGGCCTTCCCCGCCGAGAAGCTCAACATGGCGATCGGCATCTGGGGCGGCGTCATCGGCGCCTCCACCGCGGCCGGCCCGATCGTCGGCGGCCTGCTGGTCGAGCACGTCAACTGGGAGTCGGTGTTCTACATCAACATCCCGGTCGGCGTCATCGCGCTGGTCCTCGGCCTGCTGGTGCTCAAGGACGTCCGGGCCGAGAACGCCGCCAAGTCCTTCGACATCCCCGGCATCGTGCTGCTCTCCGGCGCGATGTTCATGCTGGTCTGGGGCATCATCAAGGCCCCGAGCTGGGGCTGGGGCGACCCGGCCACCCTGCTCTTCCTGGGCGGCGCGGTGCTCGCCCTGGCGGCCTTCGCGGTCTGGCAGAAGTACGCCAAGGAGCCGCTGGTCCCGCTCTCGCTGTTCCGCTCGGTGCCGCTCTCGGCCGGCACCCTGCTGATGGTGCTGATGGCCTTCGCCTTCTTCGGCGGCATCTTCTTCGTCACCTTCTACCTGCAGAACGTGCACGGGATGGCCCCGGTCGACGCCGGCGTCCACCTGCTCCCGATGACCGGCATGATGATCGTCGGCGCGCCGCTGGCCGGCTACCTGATCGGCAAGGTCGGACCGCGCATCCCGATCGTCGGCGGCATGCTCTTCACCACCGCCGCGATGCTCGGCATGTCCACCCTCGACATCCACTCCGGCAACGGCGCGATGGCCCTCTGGTTCGTCCTGATGGGCCTGGGCCTCAGCCCGGTCATGGTCGGCGCCACCGAGGTCATCGTCGGCAACGCCCCGATGGAGCTGTCCGGCGTGGCCGGCGGCCTCCAGCAGGCCGCGATGCAGGTCGGCGGCAGCCTCGGCACCGCCGTCCTCGGCGCCGTGATGGCCTCCAAGGTCACCAGCGCGCTGCCCGGCAAGTGGCAGGCCGCGACCGGCCAGCCGCTGCCCCCCGGCCCGGACGGCGAGCAGCTCAAGCAGGCCGCCCAGCTCGGCATCGCCCCGTCCGGTGTCCCGCAGGGCGTCGCCGACGCCGTCCACTCCTCCTTCGTCAGCGGCATGGGCGTGGCCTTCGTGGTCGCCGCGGTCGTCGCCCTGGCGGCGGCCGGGCTGGGCCTGCTCACCCGCCGCGGCGTGAACGAGACGGGGCCCGCGGTCCACATCTGAACCCGCGCGCGCCGGTGGTCCGCCCGGAGAGGGAACTTCCCTCCCCGGGCGGACCTGGCCGTTCTCCGGGGCTGCCCGCGCCCCGCCCCGCCGGGGCGCGGGGAACCGCGCGGAGCGGGAGGCGCAGACGGAGAGGTCCGCCCGAGGAAGGGGACTCCCCTTCCTCGGGCGGACCTCCGGTCAGCCGGTCGGCCGGTCAGCGGCCGGCGCTCACGCGTCGCCGCCGGCGGCACCCGGGTCCGCCGCCGCCACGTCGAGCAGCTGGTAGCGGTCGATCGCGGCCTTCAGCAGCGAGCGGTCGATCTTGCCCTGCTTGGCCAGCTCGGTGAGCGTGCCCAGGACGATCGACTGCGCGTCGATGTGGAAGAAGCGACGGGCCGCGCCGCGGGTGTCGGCGAAGCCGAAGCCGTCGGCGCCCAGGGACTGGTACTGGCCGGGGACCCAGCGGGAGATCTGGTCCGGGACGGCCCGCATCCAGTCGGAGACGGCCACGAACGGACCCTCGGCCCCGGAGAGCTTGGTGGTCACGTACGGGACGCGCTGCGGCTCCTCGGGGTGCAGCAGGTTGAACTCCTCCGCCTCGACCGCGTCGCGGCGCAGCTCGTTCCAGGAGGTCGCCGACCAGACGTCCGCCTTGACGTTCCACTCCTCGGCGAGGATGCGCTGGGCCTCCAGGGCCCACGGCACCGCCACGCCGGAGGCGAGGAGCTGCGCGGGGATCTGGCCGTCCTCGGCGTCCTTGAGCTTGTAGAGGCCCTTGAGGATGCCCTCGACGTCCACGCCCTCCGGCTCGGCCGGCATCTTGATGGGCTCGTTGTAGACGGTGATGTAGTAGAAGACGTCCTCGCCGTGCGGGTGCTCGGCGGAGGAGCCGTACATCCGGCGCAGGCCGTCCTGCATGATGTGGGCGATCTCGTACCCGTAGGCCGGGTCGTAGGCGACCACGCCGGGGTTGGTGGAGGCCAGCAGGTGCGAGTGGCCGTCGGCGTGCTGCAGGCCCTCGCCGGTGAGGGTGGTGCGGCCGGCGGTGGCGCCGATCACGAAGCCGCGGGCCAGCTGGTCGGACATCTGCCAGAACTGGTCGCCGGTGCGCTGGAACCCGAACATCGAGTAGAAGACGTACACCGGGATCAGCGGTTCGCCGTGCGTCGCGTACGAGGAGCCGGCCGCGATCAGCGAGGCGGTGCAGCCGGCCTCGGAGATGCCGTCGTGCAGCATCTGGCCGGACGGGGACTCCTTGTACGCCAGCAGCAGCTCGCGGTCGACCGACTCGTAGGTCTGGCCGAGCGGGTTGTAGATCTTGGCGGACGGGAACAGCGAGTCCATGCCGAAGGTGCGGTACTCGTCGGGCGCGATCGGCACGAAGCGGTTGCCGATGCCCTTGTCGCGCATCAGGTCCTTGAGCACCCGGACGAACGCCATGGTGGTGGCGATGGTCTGGTTGCCGGAGCCCTTCTTGACCGCCTTGTACGCGTCGTCGCCCGGCAGTTCGAGCTTGCGCGGGCGGACCTTGCGGGTGGGCACGTAGCCGCCGAGCTCCTCGCGGCGGTCGTGCATGTACTGGATCTCCTCCGAGCCGCGGCCCGGGTGGTAGTAGGGCGGGTAGCCCTCGTCGAGCTGCTTGTCGGTGATCGGCAGGTGCAGCCGGTCGCGGAAGCGCTTGAGGTCCTCGACCGTCAGCTTCTTCATCTGGTGGGTGGCGTTGCGGCCCTCGAAGTTGGGGCCCAGCGTCCAGCCCTTGACGGTCTGCGCCAGGATGACGGTCGGCTGGCCCTGGTGCTCGCGGGCGGCCTTGAACGCGGCGTAGACCTTGCGGTGGTCGTGGCCGCCGCGGCCCAGGTGCTGGATCTGCTGGTCGGACATGCTCTCGACCATGGCGCGCAGGCGCAGGTCGCCGCCGAAGAAGTGCTCGCGGATGTACGCGCCGGTCTCGGTGGCGTACGTCTGGAACTGGCCGTCGGGGGTGGTGTTCAGCTTGTTGACCAGGACGCCGTCGCGGTCCTGGGCCAGCAGCGGGTCCCAGGAGCGGTCCCAGACCAGCTTGATGACGTTCCAGCCGGCGCCGCGGAACTGCGACTCCAGCTCCTGGATGATCTTGCCGTTGCCGCGGACCGGGCCGTCCAGGCGCTGCAGGTTGCAGTTCACCACGAAGGTCAGGTTATCCAGGCCCTCGCGGGCGGCCAGCGAGAGCTGGCCGAGCGACTCGGGCTCGTCCATCTCGCCGTCGCCGAGGAAGGCGTACACCTGCGAGTCGGAGGTGTCCTTGATGCCGCGGTGCTCCAGGTAGCGGTTCATCCGGGCCTGGTAGATCGCGCCGAGCGGGCCGAGGCCCATCGAGACGGTCGGGAACTCCCAGAAGTCCGGCATCAGCCGCGGGTGCGGGTAGCTGGAGAGGCCGAACGGCGCCTTGGACTTCTCCTGCCGGAACGCGTCGAGCTGCTGCTCGGTGAGCCGGTCCAGCAGGAAGGCGCGGGCGTAGATGCCCGGCGAGGCGTGGCCCTGGAAGAAGACCTGGTCGCCGGACTCGCCGTCGGCGTCCTTGCCGCGGAAGAAGTAGTTGAAGCCCACGTCGTACAGCGACGCGGAGGAGGCGAAGGTGGCGATGTGGCCGCCGACGCCGATGCCGGGACGCTGGGCGCGGGAGACCATGACGGCCGCGTTCCAGCGCGTCGCGTTCAGGATCTTGCGCTCGATCTCCTCGTTGCCGGGGAAGAACGGCTCGTCCTTGGTCGCGATGGTGTTGACGTAGTCCGTGCTGCGCATCTCGGGCACGGCGACACGCTTTTCACGGGCGCGCTCGATCAGCCGCAGCATCAGGTAGCGGGCGCGCTCGCGCCCGCGCTCGTCGATGGCGGCGTCAAGCGACTCCAGCCATTCCGCGGTCTCCTCGGGATCGAAGTCCGGGACCTGGCTCGGGAGGCCGCCAATGATGATCGGGTTGCGATCGGATCCGGAAGCCACGCTGTTCCTTCACTGTCGGTCGAAGCTGAGTTGTCGCGCCGCCTCCATCGTGCTACCGCGTTCGGAGATCCGTCATCTCTACCGATCGGTAACCGTTCCGCCCGTCGGGGCGGTACGGTCAGGAGGTGGTCCGACCTGGGACCCCGGCCGGACGATGGCGGCCGGTCGGGATGAGGGCCAACAGGAGACTTTACGCCCGCACCCTGCTCCGCCCCGAATGCCGTTCGCATCTCGGGCAGGCGTGCGGGGGATGAACGGGCTGCGGGCGGGTACGAGACGAAGCATCCTTGTCGGTACGGACAGGGACATACGGGTGTGTTCACCACCACAGTGGGCGGCGTGTCGCCGGGCGACACGTCAACCTTTGGGTGGGATCGGGGGTCGGGTACTTGCGCGAACCGCCGCTCCCGTGTGGACTACGGCCACAGCCCCGGCATGGACGCCGGGCCGAATACTGGAGGTTATTCCCGTGAGCGCGACCGCGGACCCCGCGGACAAGTCCAACCCGGCGCTTCGTCTGGGCTTCGAACAGGGCCAGATCATCCAGGAGCTCGGGTACGACGAAGACAGTGACCAGGAGCTCCGCGAGGGGATCGAGGACATCACTGGCTCCGAACTCGTCGACGAGGACTACGACGACGTCGCCGACGGCGTCCTGCTGTGGCACCGCGACGAGGACGGGGATCTCACCGACGCCCTGGTCGACGCCCTGGAGTACCTGGCAGAGGGCGGCCTGATCTGGCTGCTCACCCCGAAGACCGGCCGCGACGGGCACGTCGAGGCGCACGAGATCGCCGACGCCGCGAAGACCGCCGGTCTCTCGCAGACCAGCTCGGTGGCGATCGCCAAGGACTGGGCGGGCACCCGCCTGGCCACCCCGAAGGCCACGAAGACCGGCAAGCGCTGACCTTCGGACCCGGACCCGCGACGGGCCCCGCCGGCGACCTCGCCGGTGGGGCCCGTCGGCGTCCGGCCGCGACCCGCCCGGCCCCGGCCTGTTCACCCGCAGCGAACGCCTCCCCCGGACGGGCCCGCCCGGCTCACCCGGACGGCCGAACCCGGCGCGCCGGGTGGGAGGATCGTCCTGCCCGCACCACCGTCCAGGCAGGAAGGTCCCCCCATGACCATCGAGATCGGCGCCCAGGCCCCGGACTTCGAGCTGAAGAACCAGCACGGCGAGTCGGTGAGGCTCTCCGACTTCCGCGGCGAGAAGAACGTCGTCCTGGTCTTCTACCCGTTCGCCTTCACCGGGGTCTGCACCGGCGAGGTCTGCGAGATCCAGAAGGAGCTGCCGCGCCTGCAGAACGACGGGGTGCAGGTGCTCGCGGTCTCCAACGACTCGCCGTTCTCGCTGCGGGTCTTCGGCGACCAGCAGGGCCTGGAGTACCCGCTGCTGTCGGACTTCTGGCCGCACGGCGAGGTCTCCCGGGCCTACGGCGTCTTCGACGAGGACAAGGGCTGCGCGGTGCGCGGCACCTTCGTCATCGACCGGGAGGGCGTGGTCCGCTGGAGCGTCGTCAACGGCCTGCCGGACGCCCGGGACACCCAGGAGTACCTGGCCGCCCTCGGCGCGCTCTGAGCCTGCCGCCTCCGCCGCCTCCGTCGCTCGGCCCGGGAACCCGGCGGAACTTCCGCCGGGCGCCGGGCCGAGTCGCCGCCGCGGCCCGGGAACCCGGCACTACGATCGGGCCGTTGACGGAACGGGAACCCGACTTCTTGGAGGACCACGTGGGTGTCAGCCTGAGCAAGGGCGGAAATGTCTCGCTCACCAAGGAGGCGCCCGGCCTGACCGCCGTGGTCGTCGGCCTCGGGTGGGACGTGCGCACCACCACCGGCACGGACTTCGACCTGGACGCCAGCGCGCTGCTCTGCACCGAGCAGGGCCGGGTCCGGTCCGACGCCGACTTCATCTTCTTCAACAACCTGAAGAGCGCCGACGGCTCGGTCGAGCACACCGGCGACAACCTCACCGGCGAGGGCGAGGGCGACGACGAGCAGATCAAGGTGGACCTGGCCGGCGTCCCGGCCGACATCGCCAAGATCGTCTTCCCGGTGTCGATCTACGACGCGGAGAACCGGCAGCAGAGCTTCGGCCAGGTCCGCAACGCCTTCATCCGGGTGCTGAACCAAGCCGGCGGCGCCGAGATCGCCCGCTACGACCTCTCCGAGGACGCCTCGACCGAGACCGCGATGGTCTTCGGCGAGCTGTACCGCAACGGCGCCGAGTGGAAGTTCCGCGCCATCGGCCAGGGCTACGCCTCCGGCCTGCGCGGCATCGCGCAGGACTTCGGCGTCAACGTCTGACCCGGCGGCAGGACCGGCGCGGGCCGGGGCCGTCCGCGGCCCCGGCCCGCCGCGCCGCTACTCCGGCGGCAGCGCCATCACCAGGTTGCCCTGGACGGCGATCAGCAGGTCCTCGCCGCCGGCCAGGTGCCAGGGCAGCTCGGCGCCCGCGTTGGTCTGGAAGACCCAGCGGACCTTGTGGTTGACCACGTCGACGGCGTAGATGCCGCGGTCCCCGGTGGACACGAACAGGGTGTTCCGGACCAGCACCGGACTGGTGTCCATCGACACCTCGGTGGGCAGCTCCAGGTGCCACAGCTCGGTGCCGTCGGCGGCGTCGAAGGCCACCACCCGGGTCGGGGCGGTCGGGGTGTAGGTGGTGCCCTGGTAGGTGAGCGTCATGCCGCCGAGCACCGAGTACACGACGTGCCCGCCCGCCGCGGGCGGCGAGTACCACATCCGGGTCGAGCGGTCCGAGGTCTTCGCCCAGACCCGCTTGCCGTCGGAGACCCGCACGCCCTGGATGCCGTTCGGGTCGACCGAGCAGAACACCAGGCCGTCCTGGAGCACCGGCCGGTACTCCGAGCGCGAGTTGGTGGCGGCGAACCAGGTCTGGGCGCCGTCGGCCAGCGACCGGGCGACCAGGTTCTCCTTGCTGTCGGTGTAGAGCAGGGTGTCGGCGGTCAGGTCGGAGCTGACCGTGTAGTCGGCGGTCTGCTGGCGGTGCTGGTTCCACAGCATCGAGCCGTCCTCGCGGGACAGCGCCATGATGCCCTTGCCGGTCCTGGCGCCCATGTCGGGCATGCCGTCGGCGTCCGTCTGCAGGTACGAGCACATCGCGTACACGGCGCGGTCGTCGGCGTTCAGCACCGTGTCCGAGGCGATCTGGGTGCCGTTCGGCTTCCCCCGCTCGGACTGGTACTTCCACAGCACGGTGCCGGTGGCGGCGTCCACCGTGATCAGGTCGGAGACGGTGCCGTAGCTGACCGTGCCGCCCGCGCAGGCCAGGTGGTAGGCCATCGCGTCCTTGGTGATCCACCTCTCCTTCCCGTCGGCCAGGCCCACCGCGATCAGGTCGGCGCTGCCGAGGTGCAGCAGGCCGGGGGAGAAGGCCATGCCGAGGCTGCCGACGTTGCTCGCTTCGGTCCGGTACGTCCACAGCGGGGCCGGCGGCATGCCGGGGGCCCGGGACGGGGCGGCACTCGACGCGGCGGCCGGGACGGCCGGGGAGCCGGTCGGCGGGGCCGGGTCCGGGCCCGGGCCGGGCCGCTGACCGCCGCCCAGCGTCCAGGCGGTCAGGCCGCCCGCGCCGGCCAGCACCGCCGCGCCGCCGCCGAACAGCAGCGCCCGGCGGGACGGGCGGCGGCCCCCGGCGGCCGGCTCGGTGGGGTGCCCGACCGGCGCGGCGGCGCCGGTGGCCGCGCCGGCCGGGGCCGGGACGCCGGGGCGCAGGCGGACGGTGCCCGGGTCGGCGGGGGCGGACCGCTCGGTCGGGGTGCGGACGGCCGGGCCCGACCGGGGGTCGCGGGAGCGGACCGGCGCCTCCAGGTCCATCATCTCGGCGGCGCGGGCGGCGAGGTCCGAGGCCAGCGCGGCCGGCAGCCAGCCGGAGCGGACCGGGACGACCGCCTCGCCCAGCAGCCCGCCGAGTTCGGCGGGCGTCGGGCGGCCCGCCGGGTCCTTGGCCAGGCAGGCGGCGACCGCCGGACGCAGCGCCCCGGGCAGCCCCGACAGCTCGGGCTCGTCGTGCACCACCCGGTACAGCAGCGAGGCCGCGGACGGCGCCGCGCCGTCCTCGGCGTGGTCGAACGGGCCGCGGCCGGTGGCGGCGAAGACCAGCACCGAGCCCAGCGAGAACACGTCGCCGGCCGGGCCCAGCCGGCGTCCGGCGGCCTGCTCGGGGCTCATGAACCCGGGCGAGCCCACCACCACGCCGGTGGACGTCATCCGGTCGCCGTCCAGCGCCCGGGCGATGCCGAAGTCGATCACCCGCGGCCCGTCGGCGGCCAGCAGCACGTTGGACGGCTTGAGGTCGCGGTGCACCAGCCCGGCGGCGTGGATCGCGGCCAGCGCCCGGGCCAGGCCCGCACCCAGGGTGCGCACCGTCTCCACCGGGAGCGGCCCGTGGGCGCGCACCGCCTCGTCCAGCGCCGGGCCGAGCACGTACGCGGTGGCCAGCCAGGGCGACGGGCCGTCCCGGTCGGCGTCCACCACCGGGGCGGTGAAGGTGCCGCCCACGGACTGCGCGGCGGACACCTCGCGCCGGAACCGCTCGCGGAAGTCGGCGTCCCCGGCCAGGTCGGCGCGGACCACCTTGACCGCGACCGTCCGGCCGCCGGCGGAACGGGCCAGGTACACCCGGCCCATGCCGCCGGCGCCGAGTCCGGCCAGCAGGCGGTAGGGGCCGACCGACTCGGGGTCGGTGCGGTCGAGCGGTTCGAACGGCATCGCTCCGGTGCTCCCTCTGCTCGTCCGCGGGTCTCTGTTCGTCCGCGGGTCCCTGTTCGGCCGGGTGCCGTGCCGCGTGGTGCCCGGCCCGGCGGTCCCGGCAGCGTACCGGCCGGGCCCGGAGCGGCCCCGGGCGGTCTCCGGCCGTCTCCCGCAGGGGACTTCGCCGAGGTCCTCCGGGGCGTCGAGCCGGGGCGTCGGGCGGGCGTCGGGCGGTGGGCGAGGCCGCCGGGCGGGACGGGGGAGCTTGATAGATTCGGCGGCGATCCGCACACCGACCGGTGCGCGCGCGGGGCGGTCCGAGGCCGCCGGGCGGGGCGACCGGGTCGGCGGCCGCGCGGAGTTCAGGAAGTTCAGTCGGGTGTGCAGCACTGCACGGCCGCTCGGGGGCGTAGACCTCTTGGGGTGCGTCCGCCGGACGCGCCCGCCGGACCGGCCCTCCCGGGCGGGACGGCGGCGGTCCACCGCGTGCACGCCCCGGGAGCCCCGGAGACGGGAGCTGGGAGGAAGTCCGATGTCCGTCACCCTCGCCAAGGGCGGGAACGTCTCGCTCACCAAGGCCGCGCCGAACCTGACGCAGGTGCAGATCGGCCTCGGCTGGGACGCCCGGTCCACCACCGGCGCGCCCTTCGACCTGGACGCCAGCGCGCTGCTGTGCTCCAACGGCCGCGTCCTCGGCGACGAGTACTTCGTGTTCTACAACAACCTGCGCAGCCCCGAGGGCTCGGTCGAGCACCAGGGCGACAACCTCACCGGTGACGGCGACGGCGACGACGAGGTGGTGCAGGTGCACCTCGACCTGGTGCCCGTGCAGATCGACAAGGTCGTGTTCGCCGTCTCCATCTACGACGCCGACGCCCGGCTGCAGAGCTTCGGCCAGGTCTCCAACGCCTACATCCGGGTGGTCAACCTGGCGGACGGCGCCGAGATCGCCCGCTACGACCTCTCCGAGGACGCGTCCAGCGAGACCGCGATGATCTTCGGCGAGCTCTACCGCTACCAGGGCGAGTGGAAGTTCCGGGCCGTCGGCCAGGGCTACGCCTCGGGGCTGCGCGGCATCGCGCTCGACTTCGGCGTCAACGTCCAGTAATCCGGCCCACCGCAGCAGTTCAGTCCGGAATCGGTCAATTCCGGCAGCCAGAAAGGTAACCGACCCCGTGTTCCTCCGTACGTTCGGATGGTCCTTCGCCATCACGATCGCCGGCCTGATCGCCGCCGGCCTGATCTGGGGGGCCGAAGGATTCGGCGTCGTCCTGATCCTCTCGATCCTCGAGATCTCCCTGTCCTTCGACAACGCCGTCGTCAACGCCACCGTCCTGAAGCGGATGAACGCCTTCTGGCAGAAGCTGTTCCTGACGGTCGGCGTGCTGATCGCGGTCTTCGGCATGCGGCTGGTCTTCCCGCTGCTGGTCGTCGGCCTCACCGCGCACCTCAGCCCCGGCACCGTCATCGAGCTGGCGCTCGACTCCGGCAAGACCCACGACGGCCACACCTACGCCGAGTACCTCGACCTGGCCAACCCGGCCATCGCGGCCTTCGGCGGCGTCTTCCTGCTGATGATCTTCCTCGACTTCGTCTTCGAGGAGAAGGACTTCAACTGGCTGCGCTGGCTGGAGAAGCCGCTGGAGAAGATCGGCCGGCTGGACGCGCTCTCCTCGGTCGTCGCCCTGGTGGTGCTCGCCCTGTCCTCCCGCTTCTTCGCCGGTGACCGCGCCGAGACGGTGCTGCTGGCCGGCCTCTGCGGCCTCGCCACCTACCTCGCCGTCAACGGCCTCTCCGAGGTCTTCGAATCCGGACTGGAGGAGCAGCAGGAGGCCGAGGAGCAGGCCGAGCGCAGCGGCAAGTCGATCGTCCAGGTCGGCGGCAAGGCCGCGTTCTTCCTCTTCATCTACCTGGAGGTCCTCGACGCGTCGTTCTCCTTCGACGGCGTGGTCGGCGCGTTCGCCATCTCCCAGGACATCTTCCAGATCACCCTGGGCCTGGGCATCGGCGCCATGTACATCCGGTCGCTGACCGTCTTCCTGGTCCGCAAGGGCACCCTGGACGACTACGTGTACCTGGAGCACGGCGCGCACTACGCGATCGGTGCGCTGTCGCTGATCCTGCTCGCCTCGATCAAGTACCACATCCCGGAGATCGTCACCGGCCTGATCGGCGTCGCCTTCATCGGCGCGGCGCTGGCCTCCTCGATGGTCCGCAACAAGCGCCAGCAGGCGCTGGAGGACGCGGGAACGGGCGCGGGAACGGGAACGGGCGCGGGCGCGGAGGGCTAGCGACCGCCCGCCGACGGCCGTCGGCCCGCCGACGACGAGAGCCGCGCCCACCGGGATAACGATCCCGGTGGGCGCGGCTCTTCGTGCGTGCGGTGCGTGCGGCGCGTGGGTACGTGCGGCGCGTGCGGCGCGTGTGGTGCGGCTGCTCAGCCGAGCTGCTGCTCGATCGCCCGGAGCTTGCGCTCCAGCGAGTCCAGCTTCGGCATCGACAGGGTGTCCTCGTCCATCGTCAGGTCGATGCTCGACGAGTACGAGGAGGAGGAGCTGCTGCTCGACGCGTAGGGGGACGACGACGAGCTGCTGCCGGTGGACTCGACGGCCGCGCGGGGGCGGCGACCGGCGTTCAGGGCGGCGGGCTCCAGGGCGGAGGCGCCGACCCGGTCGAGGGTGGTCTCCTCGGCGGCTAGGGCAGGCTCCGTTGCGGACGGGGTGTCGCCACCGGCCGCGGCCAGGGCCGGGACCTGGCGGGCGTGCCGGGCCCGGGCCAGCACGCCGCCCTGGCGGGCGATCGCCTTCAGCTCGGCCCGCTCGCGGCGGTCGGCGCTGCGGGCGCGGAGCTTGGCGTCCATCTTGGCCTGCCGCTCCTCGCGCACCTCCTCGACGGCCTCGTCCAGGCTGCGGACGTTCTCCAGCAGCATCAGCGACCAGGCCGCGTAGGTCTCGCGCGGGGCGCGCAGCCAGCGGACCACCCGGATCTGCGGCAGCGGGCGGGGCACCAGGCCCTGCTCGCGCAGCGCGGCCCGGCGGGTCTGCTTGAGCGCCCGGTCGAACAGCACGGCCGCCGAGATCGACATGCCGGCGAAGAACTGCGGGGCGCCGTCGTGCGCGCCGCCGCGCGGGGCGTGCACCCAGTTGAACCAGGCGGAGGCGACGGCGAACAGCCACACCAGCATCCGGGAGCCGAGCGCGGCGTCGCCGTGGCTGGCCTCGCGGACGGCGAGGACCGAGCAGAACATGGCCGCGCCGTCCAGGCCGAACGGGACCAGGTACTCCCAGCCGCCGGACAGGTTCAGGTTCTGCTGGCCGAAACCGACCAGGCCGTGGAACGACAGCGCGGCGGCCACACCGGCGCAGCAGAACAGCAGCACGTAGGAGGCGCCGCCGTAGATGGCCTCCTTGCGGCGCCGGCGCTCCTCGCTCCGCTCCCACGAGTCGCCGGAGGACTCGTCGGGCTTGTTGTTCTTGAAGCGCAGGAAGGCCACCAGGATGGCGGTGAACAGCAGGGCTGCACCGCCTACCACGGCCCAGACCAGCTGTATGGAGGAGAGGTTCATCGCGGGGAGGGCCTCGGCTTTCCGCAGGGCAGGGGGAAGAGAGGTGACGCACGGTACACCTGTGCGGAGAGACGATATCGCGTCCGGGGAGCGGGCATCGTACGGGAGTGACGAACCCTCTGCCAGCAGGGCTCGCCGGGGCGCTGACGTTGACTCAGGGCCCCCCGGGTGGGTATGGAGAGGGCGAGGAAGGTACCGGTGCTGGGGGAGGACGCGATGGTCTCGGTGTGGGAGTTCCTGAAAGGGGACCGCAGCAACACCTTCGACACCGGAGGGCAGTTCAAGGTCACACTGACCAAGTCCCGGCCGCACCACGCCATCACCGGCACCGCGGCCACCACCGGCTACCTGTACATCAACCTGCACTGGTCGACCCGCAGCGCCGAGGGCCCGGGCGGGAGCGGCGCCCTGCGCCGCTTCTTCGACCCGCGCATCCTGCGCCCGCTGGCACCCGCCACCGCCGGGGTCGCGCCGGTCGGCGTCGACCTCGACCTGGCCTGCATGTACGAACTCGCCGACGGCACCCGGGGCGTGGTGCAGCCGCTCGGCCGGCTGTTCGGCGACCTGAACCGGCCGCCGTACATCAAGCTCTCCGGCGACGACGTGTCGGGCGCGCCCTCCGGCGAGACCATGCACATCAACCTGGAGAAGAAGGACCAGTTCAAGCGGCTGCTGATCTTCGTCTACATCTACGACGACACCCCGGCCTTCGACCGCACCCAGGCCGTGCTCACCATCGTCCCGCAGAGCGGCCCGCGGATCGAGATCCAGCTCGACGAGCGCGCCCCGGCGGCCCGTTCGTGCGCGGTGGTGCTGATCGAGAACGACGGGGGCGGCGAGCTGACGATCCGGCGCGAGGTGCGGTACGTGCACGGGTTCCAGTCCGACCTGGACCGGCTGTACGGCTTCGGCATGCAGTGGGAGCGCGGCTACAAGACGCCGTCCGAGCCCGGGAACTGACGGCCACGCCGGGGCGGCGGCGCGAGGGCCCCGCCCCGGTCGCTCTCCGGCCGCGCAGGGGCGGCCCCGGCGCGGGTGCCGCCGGGGTGCGGCGGTCGGTCCGGCGGTCGGCTTGGCGCGGGGCGCTCAGCGCGGCTGGAACTGCGGGCCCTGCGGCGGCAGGGCGAACGGGGCGCCCGACTGCTGCTGCGGGGGCTGGGCTTGGAGCTGCTGCGACTGCGACTGTGGCTGCTGGGGCTGGTGCTGGGGCGGCTGGGGTTGCTGCTGGGGGTAGCCGTAGCCCTGCGGCTGCTGCTGAGGCTGCGGCGGGGGGTAGCCGTACCCCTGGGCGGCGGCCGGCTGCGGGTAGCCGTAGCCGTAGCCGCCGGGCTGGGCCTGGGGCTGCGGGGGCTGCGGCGGGGGGTAGCCGTACCCGGCGGGCTGCGGCTGCTGCGGCGGCTGCTGGACGTGGTGGACGGTCGGCGGCAGCGCGGGCGGCGGCGGGGCGGTGACCGGCGCGGCCGGGGCCGGCTCCGGGGACGGGTCCGAGACCGGCCGGGAGCCCTCGGCGGGCGTCGCCGGGGCGATCGTCCAGTCGTCCTCGTCGACCGGCAGCGGCGCGGGCCGCGGCTCGGCGTCCGGGCCGGGGACGCGGACGTCGCCGCTGTGGTCGGTCAGGACGACCGCGGAGCCGCCCGGGGCGGCGTCCTCGTCCTCGACGGCGATGCCGAAGTCGGTGGCCAGCGCGACCAGTCCGTCCAGGTAGCCCTGGCCGACCGCCCGGAACTTCCAGCCCCCGGCCCGGCGGTACAGCTCGGCGGCGACCAGCGCGGTCACCTGCTCGTGCTCGTCGATCGCGAACTCGGCCAGCGCGGGCGCCCCCTCGGGTGCCGCCGCGTCGAACAGCAGCACCCGCAGTCCGGGCACCGCGGGGAACGCGCCGCCCTCCGCCGAACCGGCCAGCACCACCCGGTCGATCTCGGGCGGCAGCTGGGCCAGGTCGATCTCCAGCCCGTCCCGCACCGTCCCGTCCGCGGTCTGCTTGGGCAGGTGCCGGACCAGGCCCGACGGGTGCCGCGGCTGGTTGTAGAACACGAAGTCGGTGTCGTCGCGGACCTTGCCCCGGTCGGTCACCAGCAGCGCCGAGGCGTCCACGTCCGGGACGCCCGGGGTGTCCGTCCACCGCAGGACGGCACGGACGGCGTCGGCCGTCAGCGGGATGTTTGCGCCCTTCGCCATCACGTGCGTCATAGCGCACCATCCTGCCGTCTTCCGGGGGCCCGGGACAATGCGGGGTTGCGGCATCGGCGAGCCCCGCCGGCGGGCCCCTTCCGGGCGCTCCGGGGGTGCTCCGGGGGTGCTCCGGGGGCGGGGCGGCGCCGGTGCCGATGACAGCGCGGACAAACTTGCGAGAATTCGATGTTTCGAACTCTTTCGCGGAGGTCATCCGCCCGTACGATGAACCGCCGACGGCCCCGGCGCTCCGCACCCCGCGACGGTGTCGGCGTTCCGGCGAACTTTCCGGCCGCGCCGACCGTCCCACGGGAGGGAGAGGCGTCAGCCGTTCCCGCCGTCGGCGGACCCCACCAGACCACAGCGGGAGAGCACTTTGCGCCACTTCGGGCATCTCGCGGACGACGTCCGCACCCGGCTCTTTCACGAGCAGCCCGCCGCTTTCGACCGCGACAGCGAGGCGTCCGTCCTCGCCACCGCGCTCGGCGCCACGCTCTACAGCCCCGCCACCCGGCCCACCCTGGCCCGCGACATCCGGAAGCAGGCCGCCCGCGGGGTGGTCTCGATGGTGCTCTGCCTGGAGGACGCGATCGCCGACCACGAGGTCGACGACGCCGAGCAGAACCTGGTCGCCCAGCTCACCGCGCTGGCCGGGCAGGGCGCCGACGCCGAACTGCCGCTGCTGTTCGTCCGGGTCCGGGCCGCCGAGCAGATCACCGACCTGGCCGGCCGCCTCGGCCCCGCGCTGCGCCTGCTCAGCGGCTTCGTGGTGCCCAAGTTCACCGAGGACAGCGGCCTGCCCTTCCTGGAGGCGCTGACCGACGCCGAGGAGCGCACCGGACAGCGGCTGTTCGTCATGCCGGTGCTCGAATCGCCCGAACTCGCCCACCTGGAGAGCCGCCGCGACCAGCTGCACGGCATCGCCCGGCTGCTCGACAAGCACCGCCCGCGGGTCCTCGCCGTCCGGCTCGGCGTCACCGACCTGTGCTCCGCGTACGGGCTGCGCCGCTCGCCCGACCTGACCGCCTACGACGTGGCCCTGGTGGCCGGCGTGATCGGCGACGTGGTCAACGTGCTCGGCCGGGCCGACGGCACCGGGTACACCGTCACCGGGCCGGTCTGGGAGTACTTCCCGCTGCACGAGCGGATGTTCAAGCCGCAGCTGCGCCGCACCCCGTTCACCGAGGCCACCCCGCCCGCCGACGGGGTCCGCCAGCGGCTGATCGAGCACGACCTGGACGGGCTGATCCGGGAGATCGAACTCGACCGGGCCAACGGCCTGCTCGGCAAGACCTGCATCCACCCCAGCCACGTCGCCGCCGTGCACGCGCTGTCCGTGGTCACCCACGAGGAGCTGTGCGACGCCCGGGACATCCTCCAGCAGCACCGCGGCGGCGGCGGGGTCAGCCGCTCCGCGTACACCAACAAGATGAACGAGGCCAAGCCGCACCGGGCCTGGGCGGAGCGGGTGCTGCTGCGGGCCGAGGTGTTCGGCGTGGCCCGGCCCGAGGTCACCTTCGCGGAGCTGCTGTCGGCCTGCGTGTGCTGACCGGCGGGGTCCTCGGCGGGCGGGTCCTCGGCGGGTGGGGTCCTTGACCGGCAAGTCTTTTGACGGAGTGTCAGCCGATCGGTCGATGGCCGGGTCGGCCGTTCGGCGCGCCGGGAGCGGCCGGTCGGTGCGCGGACGCTGGCCGGTCGGATGATCCGGGGACGCTGGCGCGCCCCGTAGGCTCGAACCCGAACCGCACAGCCGTGCGCCCGCGTCCGTCCCACTGGCACCACCCGTACCGCTTGACCCGCCCGCACCCGACCACCCGCACCGTCCGTACCTGCCTGCCCGTCGAGAGGAGCCCCGATGACCGCCGACACCGACACCGACACCACCGCCCCCGGGCCGGTCGGGGCCGATCCCTGGCCCGGCCAGTGGGTCACCGACCGGCTCGGCCTCCGCCTCACCGGCGGGCCCGAGCTGACCGGGCTGATCGGCCTCGCCCTGCGGGTCAACCCCCGGCGGGCCCACCTGCTGGTCTCCCGGGTGCTGGGCAAGCACGTCCCGCAGCGGCCCGCGGCGGTGCACGGCGCCGGGCTCGACCTCGGCCGCCGGGTCGCCGACCTGCTCGGTCCGGCGGACGCCGCGCGCGCCGTCGTGCTCGGCTACGCCGAGACCGCCACCGCCCTCGGCCACAGCGTCGCCGACGGGCTCGACGCGCCCTACCTGCACTCCACCCGGCGGCCCGTCCCCGGCGTCGCCCCGCTCGGCGGCTTCGAGGAGGAGCACTCGCACGCCACCAGCCACCTGCTGCTCCCCGAGGACCCGGAGCTGCTGGCCGGCGACGGCCCGCTGGTGCTGGTCGACGACGAGTTCTCCACCGGCACCACCGTCATCAACACCATCCGCGCCCTGCACGCCGCGCACCCGCGCGAGCGGTACGTCGCCGTCGCCCTGGTCGACCTGCGCACCCCCGCCGACCGGGCCCGGCTGCACGCAGCCGCGGCCGAGCTCGGCGCCCGCCTCGACCTGGTCGCCACCGCCGCCGGCGGTGTCGACCTGCCGGCGGACGTGCTGGACCGGGCCCGCGAGCTGATCGCCGCCGCCCCCGCGCCCCCGCCGCCCACCGGTCCGCTCGGCGAGCTGACCAGGGCCGACCTGCCCTGGCCCGCCGACCTGCCCGACGGCGGCCGGCACGGCTTCACCCCCGCCCACCGCCGCCGCCTCGACGCCGCCCTGCCCGCCCTCGGCGCCGCCCTCGCCGAGGCCGTCGGCCCCCGCCCCGGCCGGGTCCTGGTGCTCGGCTGCGAGGAGCTGATGTACGCCCCGCTGCGGCTCGCCGGGGCCCTCCAGCAGGCCCGGCCCGACGCCGAGGTGCGGTTCTCCACCACCACCCGCTCCCCGGTGTTCGCCCTCGACGACCCCGGCTACGCCATCCGCACCCGCCTCGCCTTCGCCGCGCACGACGACCCGGCCGACCGCTCCACCGAGCGCTACGCCTACAACGTCGCCCCCGGCGCCGACCCCGCCCGCCGCTTCGACACCGTCGTCCTGGTCGTCGACGACCCCGCCGACACCCCCGCCCTGCACCACGGCCCGGCCGCCCTGCTGCCCGCCCTGCGCACCGCCACCGACCGGGTGGTGCTCGCCGTTCTCCCGTCGTACCGCCCCGCGACACCCGCCTGACGCCCCGCTGCCCGAGCATGTCCGTTACTCGTCGAAGGCACAGCATGACCGCACACACCGTCCCGTCCCCGCCCACCGCCCGCCCGCTGCACGGCCCGGACTTCTCCAGCTACCCGGCCGCCGACGTCACCTGGCTGCTCAAGGACCTCTCCGACGTCCACCTCGAAGCGCCCACCGAGGAGCGCGAGGAGGCCGTGCAGTCCGGCGGCGCCCACTACGCCGAGTCGCTGCCCGTCGAGTACCAGCCCAGCCCCGAGTACCAGCAGCTCTTCCACACCGCGCTGGCCGCCTCCACCACCCGGCTGGCCACCGCCGTCGGCGCCGTCGCCGAGACGCTGCTGCGCGAGCGCGGCCCGCACCTGGTGCTCGCCTCGCTCGCCCGGGCCGGCACCCCCGTCGGCGTCCTGATCCGCCGCTGGCTGGCCCACGCGCACGGCCTCGACGTGCCGCACTACACCGTCTCCATCGTCCGCGGCCGCGGCATCGACCAGGTCGCCCTGCGCCACCTCGCCGCCCACCACCGCCCCGCCGACGTGGTCTTCGTCGACGGCTGGACGGGCAAGGGCGCCATCACCCGCGAGCTCGAACAGGCCCTGGCCGGCACCGGCTTCGACCCCGAGCTCGCCGTCCTCGCCGACCCCGGCGGCTGCGTGCGCACCTACGGCACCCGGGACGACTTCCTGATCCCCTCCGCCTGCCTCAACTCCACCGTCTCCGGCCTGGTCTCCCGCACCGTGCTGCGCGCCGACCTGATCGGGCCGGACGAGTTCCACGGCGCCAAGTTCTACCGCGAGCTGGCCGGGGCCGACGTCTCCCGCCAGTTCGTCGACACCGTCGCCGCCGCCTTCCCGGCCGTCGCCGACGCCGTCGCCGCCGAGGCCGCCCGGCTCGCCACCGCCGACCGCACCCCCACCTGGGAGGGCTGGGCCGCCGTCGAGCGGATCAGCGCCGAGTACGGCATCGACAGCGTCAACCTGGTCAAGCCCGGCGTCGGCGAGACCACCCGGGTGCTGCTGCGCCGCGTCCCCTGGCGCATCCTGGCCCGCCGCGGCGCCGGGGCCGACCTCGACCACGTCCGCCTGCTCGCCGCCCAGCGCGGCGTCCCCGTCGAGGAGGCCGACGACCTGCCGTACACCTGCGTCGGCCTCATCCACCCGCGCTACACCCGCGGCGCCACCGGCGCGGACGGCACCGCCGTCCGGACCTGACCCGCCCCCGAACGAAGGAGACCCCGCCCGTGCCGCAGTTCCTGGTCGCCAGCGACCTCGACCGCACCCTCGTCTACTCCAACCGCGCCCTCGCCCTGGACGTGCCCGACCGGCTCGCCCCACGGCTGCTGTCGGTGGAAGTGCACGACGGCAGGGCGCTCTCCTTCATGACCGAACAGGCCGCCGCGCTGCTCGCCGAGATCGCGGTCCTCGCCCCGGTCGTCCCCATCACCACCCGCACCCGCACCCAGTACGAGCGGATCAACCTCCCCGGCCCCACCGCCGACTGGACCCCGCCGTACGCGGTCTGCGCCAACGGCGGCCACCTGCTCGTCGACGGCGTCCCCGACCAGGACTGGCAGCGCGCGATCCGCGCCCGCCTCGACGCCGAGAGCGCGCCGCTGGCCCAGGTCGTCGAACACCTCGCCATCGCCGCCGACCCGGAGTGGACCCACAAGCGGCGGGTCGCCGACGAGCTCTTCGCCTACCTGGTCGTCGAACGGGCCGAGCTCCCGCCCGGCTGGATCGCCGAACTCAGCGCCTGGTGCGCCGAACGCGGCTGGAAGGTCTCCCTCCAGGGCCGCAAGGTCTACGCCGTCCCCGCCCCGCTCTCCAAGAGCGCGGCCCTCGCCGAGGTGCGCCGCCGCACCGGGGCCGAGACCGTCCTGGCGGCCGGCGACTCCCTGCTCGACGCCGAACTCCTGCTCGCCGCGGACCTCGCCTGGCGCCCCGGCCACGGCGAACTCGCCGAGACCGCGTGGACGGCGGAGGGCGTCACCGCCCTCACCGAGACCGGGGTGAGCGCGGGGGAGGAGATCCTCCGGCAGATGCTCAAGCACCTCGGCTGAGGGACCCCGCGCCCCGCGCTGCACGCACCCCGCGCGCGCTACCCGCAGCAGCCCCCGCCACAGCACCCGCCGCCGCCGGCGGGAGCCGGGGCGGCGGCCGCCGCACCGGTCACGGCGACGGTGGAGAGCAGCTTGACGGTGTCGGGGTGGCCCTCCGGGCAGGTGGCCGGGTCGTTCGCCCGGGCCATCGGACGGTTGAGCTCGAAAGTGGCGCCGCAGGAGCGGCAGCGGAAGTCGTAGCGAGGCATACCGAGCAGGGTACCCAGCGTCCGGGGCCCGACCGGGGTTCAGCGCCCGTTCAGTGCCCGTTCAGTGCCCGCGGATCATCGAGACCACCTCGGCCGCGGTCTCCCGGACGGCGGCCAGCTCCGTCAGGAAGCGCCAGTAGTCGGGGTGCCGCCCGGCCTCCTCCAGGGTGGCGACGGCCCGGTCGAGGCGGCCCACCGCGGCGTCCAGCGGACCCGCGTGGCGCGGGTCCGGGGCCTGGCGGCCGGCCATCGCGAGGCGCTGGGCGTCGCGCAGCGCGAACCGGGCCCGCTCGATCTCGCGGTGCGGGTCGTGCTGGACTTCGTTGAGCTGCTGCAACCGGTCGTTGACCGCGTCGACCGCGCCCCCGGCGGTGTCGAGCAGGGCGCGCACGGTGCCGATCGCGGCCGTCGCGTCCGCCCAGCGCTGCTCGTCGCGGGCCCGGCCCGCCTCGGTCAGCCTGGCGCGGGCGGTGCGGACGGCGTCGGCGGTCTGCGCGGGCACCTGCTGGAGGTCCTGCCAGCAGGCCGTCGAGAACCGGCGGCGCAGCTCGCTGAGCGCCGGGTCGACGGTGTGGGCCCGGTTCTCCAGCGCGTCGATCCGGGTCCGCAGCGAGGCCACCCGGCGGTCGATCTCGGCAGCCCGCTCCGGCAGGTGCGCCGCCTCGCTGCGGACGGCCTCGGCCCGCCGGGCCACGTCCTCGGCCCGCTGCAGGGTGGCGGGCACGCCGTGCTGCGAGACGCCCTGGTTGAGCCGGGTCAGCTCGGGCGCCAGCTCGGCCAGCCGGGCCGCCAGGTCGTCCGCGCGCAGGCCCGCGCCGCGGACCTGCTCCAGGGCGGTGGTCGCGGCGAGCAGCGCCTGCTTGGCCCGCTCGACCGCGGGCGTGACCCGGATCAGCTGGGCCTCGGCGTGGTCGAGGACCGGCTGCAGGCGGCTGACAAAGGTATCCAGCTCGGTCCGCTTGGCGTCCAGCTCGCGCTTGGCCTGCTCCAACTGCTGCTTGGCCCGGGAGACCGCGCCCGGGTCGGTCTCGGCGGACTCCAGGTCGACCGCGTCCAGCGCGCCCAGGTAGGCGACGGTGACCTGGTCGATCCGGGCGGTCAGGTCGGCGAAGTCCTGCTCCACCCGGCGCGCGGTGGCGGGCTCGCCCGCGGACTTCACGGTCTCCACCGCGAGCAGCGCGTCCCGCTGGGCCGAGTCCAGCTCGTAGAACGACTCCTGGGCGGCCTCCCGTGCCGCCCGGGCGTCCGCCCGCACGCCGTCCCGCCGGCCACCGCCCCACCAGCCGCCCCGACCCCCGCCACCGCCGCCGGCCACCCTCACCACGTGCTCCCTGCTCCGTATCCGTCCCGCCGCTTCCCCGCCATTCTTGCCGATCACCCGCCCCGTCCGGCACCCCCCGTCCGTCTCCCCCACCGGACAGGGGGCGGCGGAGCACCCTCCGGACCGGGTAGTCTGTCCACTCGTCGTGTGACCGGCCGCGCCGGTCCACTTCGGCGAGGGCGCATAGCTCAGCGGTAGAGCGCCGCCCTTACAAGGCGGATGTCGGCGGTTCGAAACCGTCTGCGCCCACCTCGCCAGCAGGGAAGACGCGGCAAAGGCCCAGCTCAGAGTGCAACTCCGGGCCGGGCCTTTCTCGTGGACCGCGCCTTCTCCGCGCTTACCCGCGCAAGGTCTACGGTCTGGCTACGCGGGCGGTCCTCCTGAATTCCCCTAAGCGATCATGGTGTTTCCGTAGGTGGCGCCCACCAGGAGCGCGAAGTGCCCCCAGTCGGCACCTGCGACCGGGGCTGGGGGCACTTCTGCGGCTCCCGGCGGAGGGGGGCGGTCTTCCTGCCCGGGAGCCGGCGCGGCAGTCTCCGCCCTGGACGGTCGCCGCGCTCGCCGGGCCAGTGCGATGCGGCGAACACACCTGGCATGCGCCCGGCATCGTCACCGGCCCGACTCCCGTCGTCCGGCGTCCGATCAGGGCGGGCGCTGAACGGCGGGTGATCAGGAGGCCCGGCCGAGTGGCTACGGCCGGGTCCCGGGCGGCGGAGACCCGGGGCAGTCGCGGTGGTTGCGGATCGCGTCGGAGTGCGAGTTGATCGTCGCGATGTACTCGCCGCGCCCGTAGCCGCCGCACCGGAGGCGGTACCCGAGTGTCAGGCCCTCCGGTTCGACGTGGTCCCCGTCGGCCGACTGCTGCCGGCCGTTCACGCCGACCGCCGGACGGTGGCATCGAGGTCGACGTCCCGGCAGTCGGAGGCGTCCGGGTTCTTGTCGCGACCGATGCCTGTCCGGCAGCGGTCGCACGCCCGGCACTTCCGGTACGCGTCGGGGTCCGGCGGCCACGGGATGGCGTGCGGCCGTCGCTTCGTCGTGCCCATAGGTAGTCCTCTGATCGCCGAAGAGCGGCACCAGGCGGTGCAGGACCAGAGTCGGCCATTCAGGGCGGCGCATGTATGCCTTAACAATGCCTCTTTGATGCCTCTTTGATGACTTTCAGCGCTATACATCCGAGTGACAGTCACTCAAACGACGGCCCACACAGTACCGTTGAGGCCCGAGACGAGCTCACCAGGAGGGTCGGGTGGCACGCACCACCGACGGCAACACCGCCCTGCGAGCGGCCATGCTGGCCGCCGGAATCGGCAGCAACCGCGCACTGAGAGAAGCGCTGGAACGCACCGGCCGCAGCCTCGGCATCCCGCAGTACAGCGTCAGCGTCCGCCAGATCGCCCGTTGGCTCGCCCCCAACCCCCCACGTCCCCGCGACGAGCACCAGCGCGTGATCGTGGAGCTGCTGAGGATGCCCCTCTCCCGGCTCGGCTTCGGCGGCGCCCAGCAGCACACCGGGCCCGGGCCGGCCCCCGTCATCCCGCCCGCCATCCACCCCGCCGTACCGCACCCGGCCCGGGCCGACGGCGTCCAGCCGGACACCATCGGGAGCGCCTACGCGGCCATCACCGCCGCGCACCGGCACATGTACTGGTCCGTCGCCCCCGCCGCCCTGCACCGATCCGTCGCCGAGCACGCCGCGCTGGGCGAAGCCCTGCTCGGCCAGACGTCCGGCGTCGCCCGCCGCGTGCTCGCCGCGGCCCTCGCCGAGTCGCTGCTGCTGCTAGGCCGGATCGAGTTCTTCGACCTGCGCCAGGTCGCCGCCGCCGACGGGACGTTCGTGCGCGGGCTGCAAGCCGCCGGCACCGCTGACGACGCACTGCTCGGTGCTGCGGTCCTCGGACACGCCGCGTTCGTCCCCGGCTGGGCCGGGCGGCGCGAGGAGATGGCCGACCGGATGCGCGGTGCCCGCGCGTATGCCCGCCGAGGGGGCGCGCCCGCCGAGGTGCACGCTTGGCTGGACGCCGTCGAGGCCGAGTGCCTCACCCGCTGCCAGGACGTCCGCGGTGCCCTGTCCATCCTCAACCGCGCCAGCGATCTCCTGGCCGGCGCCGAGCCCGCAGTGCTGCCGGAGTGGTTCACCTGGTTCAACCCCACCCGGCTGACTGCGTTCAGGGGGAACGCCGAGCTGACCGCCGGCCACCTGCCCCAGGCCCGCGAGAGTCTGGCCCGCGCGCTGGACGGGCTCGGCGACTCGGACGGCAAGCAGGCTGTCGTCGTGCTCGCTGATCTTGCCACCGTCGAAGCTCGGGCCCGGCGCCCCGAGGACGCGTGCCGCCACCTGGTGGCCGCGTTGGAGCAGCTGCGGATCACCTGGTACGAGACCGGCATGGAGCGGGTG
Organism: Kitasatospora sp. SolWspMP-SS2h; assembly: GCF_003259315.1. Lineage (GTDB taxonomy): Bacteria > Actinomycetota > Actinomycetes > Streptomycetales > Streptomycetaceae > Kitasatospora > Kitasatospora fiedleri. The sequence goes on from NZ_QLLT01000008.1 coordinate 131,647, forward strand.
CGCGAGGCGCGCGGGCTGCTGACGGAGTGGGAGGACACGGCGGCCGTCCGGGCCGTGGACGACCGCCTCTACTCCTGGCCCGCCACCCTCAGCTCGCTGCAGCGCTGGCGTTGAACTTGGCGAGCAGCCGCAATTGTCCGGCGGGCGCCCTGTGGTGAGCGGATACGGCCTTCGTCCGCACGTACCTTGAGCGTCCGTCCGATGGCCCGTCGGCCCGTCGGCCCGTCGGCCCGTCGGCTCGTGGACGGCAAGGGTCCACGGTATTGACGGAGACCCGCCAAGTGCCTACGTTCGGGAGAGCTCCGCACCCCCTTTCGCGCTCCTCGACCGACCGTTCATCGCGCGGGCGCTTTTCCTTGCACGGGCACTTTTGACAACGTTGTCATCACGGAGGGTTGTCCATGCGGCTCTTTCGGCTCCACCGGTCCGGGCGGGGACCGACCACCGTCGCCGTCCTCGCCCTGCTCGCCGCCCTGGTCGGCTCGGGTGCCGTCGCCGGGCCCGCGGCCGGTGCCACCACGTCCGCGGTCATCGAGGGCGGTGCCCGTTTCCAGGTGCTCACCCCGACCCTGGTGCGGCTGGAGTACGCCGACGACGGCGTGTTCCAGGACGGTACGACGTTCAACGCGGTCGGCCGGGACTTCCCCGCCGCCGCCTACACCACGAACGTGACGTCCGACGGGTACCGCGAGATCAGGACCAGCGCGCTGACACTGCGTTACAAGCAGGGCAGCGGGCCGTTCACCGCCGCCAACCTGTCCGTCACGCTGGCGGGCACCGGGGCGACCGCCAAGCCGGCCTTCCCCTCGTACTGCCCGCTGGGAACCGCCTGTGAGGCGGAGAACGCCCTGTTCACCGGCCGGGCCGCGGCCGCGTACGACCACGCCGGCCACACCGGCTCGGGCTTCGTCGCCGGCTTCGAGCAGGCCGGCGCCGCGCTCGGCCAGGACGTCTCGGGCGTCCCCGCCGCGGGCACCTACCGGCTCCAGGTGCGGTACTCCAACGCCACCGGCGGCACGGGGAGCCTGTCCACCACCGTCAACGGCGCCCCCGGCCCCAGGCTCAGCCTGCCGGCCACCCCCTCGTGGGACGCCTGGTCCACCGCGTCCGCGACGGTCACCCTCGGCGCGGGGACCGACGCGCTGTCCCTGGTGCAGAACGCCGGCGACACCGGCCGGGTCAACCTCGACTCGCTGGCCGTCACCCCGGCCGCCACCACGGCGTACCCGGCGGCGTCGACCGCGCTCACCACCACCGGCTACGGCGCCGGACCGACCAGCACCCTCGGCGGCTGGTACCGCTCGCTGGACAACCCGGCGTCGCTACCGGTGGCCGAGCACCCCGGCATCCTGAACCGCGGCGGCTGGTACCTGCTGGACGACACCCGCACCGCCCTGCTCGGCGCCGACCGCACCGTCACCGACCGGCCCTCGCACGGCAGTCGGCCCTACCAGGACGGCTACTTCTTCGGCTACGGCCAGGACTACAAGCGGGGGCTCGGCGACCTCAACGCGCTGACCGGGGGGACCGCCCTGCTGCCGCAGTCCGCCTACGGCGTGTGGTACTCCCGCTACTACGCCTACTCCGCCGCGGACTACGAGAACGCGCTGCTGCCGAAGTTCCGCAGCACGAACACGCCCGTCGACTGGCTGGTGGTGGACACCGACTGGAAGGCCCCGGGCGGCTGGAACGGCTGGAACTGGAACACCGGACTGTTCCCCGACCCGCAGGGCTTCCTCGACTGGACCAAGCAGCAGGGCCTGTCGGTGGCGATGAACATCCACCCGACGATCGACCGGGCGGACCCGAAGTTCGCCGCCACCGACAGCGCCGCCGGCGGGCTGGCCTCCGACGGCGGGAGCACGTACAAGTTCGACTGGTCCGACCCGAAGCAGCTCGCCGCCTACCTCGCCCTGCACCAGCCGTTCGAGCGGCAGGGCACCCGCACCTGGTGGCTCGACGCCTGCTGCGACTCCTCCGGCGCCTCCGACCCGCACGTCGCCGCCGACAACCTGATCAACCAGGCCTACGCCGACGACGCCACCGCCAAGGGTCTGCGCGGCTTCTCCTTCGCCCGGATCGGCGCCGCCACCCCCGACGGCTACGCCGGCAACCACCCCGTCGGCCCCTGGTCCGAGCGCCGCAACACCCTCCAGTTCACCGGCGACACCCCCGCCACCTGGGACATGCTCGCCTACGAGACCCGCTTCACCGCCGACGAGGCCGCCGCCGGCCTGAGCAACGTCAGCCACGACATCGGCAGCTTCCACGGCGGCCACCTCGCCGACGACCTGTACGCGCGGTGGATGCAGTTCGGGGTGTTCCAGCCGATCGACCGGATGCACTCCGACCACGGCGACCGGCTGCCCTGGAACTACACCGGCGCCGCGGCGGCCAGCGCCGAGGCGTCGCTGCGGCTGCGCGAGGCCCTGGTGCCGTACACCTACACGCTCGCCCAGCAGGCGAACGCCACCGGCGTGCCGATCGTCCGGCCGATGTACCTCGACTACCCGACCCAGGACGCCGCGTACGCCGCCACCGGCGAGTACCTGTACGGGCCCGACGTCCTGGTCGCGCCGATCACCACGCCGAACGACGCGAACGGCAACGGCTCGGCCCCGGTGTGGGTGCCGCCGGGCAGTTGGACCGACTACTTCACCGGCCGCACCTACACCGGCCCGGCCACGGTCACCGTCACCGCCCCGCTGTCGCAGCTGCCCGTGCTCGTCAAGGCCGGCGGCATCCTGCCCACCCGGACCGACTACGTCGACCACCAGGGCGCCCCGCTGACCGCCCTCACCGTCAACGTCGCGGCCGGCGCCGACGGCGCCTTCTCGCTCTACTCCGACGCCGGCGAGGGCAACGACCACAAGGCCGGCAAGTCCACCTCCGCACCGCTGTCCTGGAACGACGCCGCCCGCACCCTGACCGTCGGCGCGCAGAGCGGCGGCTACGCCGGCGCCCCGACCTCCCGCGCCTACACGCTGCGGCTGTCGAACTCCGCGGCCCCCACCGCCGTCCTGGTCGACGGCGTCCAGGTGCCGGAGACCGCCTGGTCGTGGAACGTCAACCGGCGCACCGTGACCGTCACCACCGACCCGCTGCCGCTCGGCGCGGCGCACACCGTCACGCTGAACGGCAGCGCGAACGCCAACCCGACCGCCGGCGAGGTCCTCGGGGCCGGCGGGCAGTGCCTGGACGTCAAGGGCGGCGGCTCCGCCGACGGCACGGGCCTGCAGCTGTGGGGCTGCAACCACACCGCGGCCCAGACCTTCGCGCACCCGGCCGACGGCACCCTGCGCGTCCTGGGCAGGTGCGTCACCGCCGCCGGCGGCGCCACCGGGAACGGCACGCCGGTCAGCCTGGCCGGATGCTCCGGCGGACCCTCCCAGACCTGGACGCACCGCACCGACGGCGCCCTGGTCAACACCGGCTCGGGCCGCTGCCTCGACGTGCCCGACGGAACGACCACGCCCGGCGCCGCGGCACTCCGGCTCTACGACTGCAACGCCTCGGCCGCGCAGGCGTGGAAGCTGCCGCCGGCCCCGCTGACCGGCCCCGGCGGACTGTGCGCCGACATCGCCAACGCCGACCCGGCCACCCCCACCCCCGCCCAGCTCTCCGGCTGCAACGGCACCGACGCCCAGCGCTTCTCCGCCCCCGGGGACCGCACCCTGCACGTCCTGGGCAAGTGCCTGGACGCGGCGGCCGGCGCCACCGCCAACGGCACCCCCGCCCAGCTGTGGGACTGCAACGGCACCGGCGCCCAGACCTGGGTCACCCGCGCCGACGGCACCCTGTTCAATCCGCAGTCCGGCCGGTGCCTGGACGACGCCGGGAACAAGCAGCAGTCCGGCGACGCGCTGCAGATCTGGGACTGCAACGGCACCACCGCCCAACGCTTCACCCTCGGCTGAGGCCAGCTCCTCGCGGGGTGGCGGCTCCGACCGCGGAGCCGCCACCCCGCGGGCCCGCTCACGGCCCGCCCCCGCCCGTCCCCGCTCGGAAGCCGCCGGCGCACCAGCGCCAGGCCATTCGATGACAACGATGTCATCGACGAGTTCCCCACCCCGAAACGGAGAGGCCCCATGACCCGTCCCCCCGTGCACAGACGCCTGCTGTCCGCGCTCTCCACGTTCGGACTGCTCGCCGGCCTGGGGCTGGCGCAGTTCGCCGCCCCACCGACCGCGGCCGCCGCCGTCAGCGACCCCGCCGCCACGGTCAACACCCTGATCGGCTCCAGCAACAGCGGCGAGACGTTCCCCGGCGCCGACACCCCCTTCGGCATGGTGCAGTGGAGCCCGGAGAACACCCGGGGCAACCAGACCCGCACCCCGCAGCCCGGCGGCTACGACTACGACGCCACCCGGATCCGCGGCTTCAGCCTCACCCACCTGTCGGGCACCGGCTGCGCGGGCGGCGCGGGTGACGTGCCCTTCCTGCCGTACGCGGGCGCGGTCACCTCCTCCCCGAGCGCCGACCGCACGGACGCCGCCTACGCCGCGAACTTCTCACACGCCAACGAGACCGGCACCGCCGGCTCCTACCGGGTCGGCCTGGACTCCGGCGTCAACGTCGAACTGTCCGCGACCACCCGCACCGGGGCCGGCCGCTTCACCTACCCGACGGGCAAGCCGCTGTCGCTCCTGGTGCGCACCTCCAACTCCGAGGTCGGCAGCAGCGCGGCGCAGACCACCATCGACACCGCCAACCGGGCGATCAGCGGATCGGTGACCAGCGGCAACTTCTGCGGCTACATCAACACCGTCGACCGGCGCAGCTACTACACGCTGTACTTCTACGCCGCCTTCGACCGGCCGTTCGCCGGCACCGGGACCTGGCAGGACGGCACCCTGTCCGCGGGCAGCACCAGCTCCAGCGGCGGGACGACCTACGGCACCGACGGCTGGCCGGCGGCCGGCAAGGGCTCCGGCGGCTACGTCACGTTCGACCCGGCCCAGGGCCAGTCGGTCGGGGTGCGGGTCGGCGTCTCCTACGTCAGCGCCGCCAACGCCAAGGCCAACCTCGACGCCGAGAACCCGGCCGGCACCGCCTTCGACACCGTCAAGCAGCGCGCCCACGACGCCTGGAACACCGAACTGAACCGGATCTCGATCACCGGCGGCACCACCGCCCAGCAGTCGACGTTCTACACCGCGCTGTACCACTCGCTGCTGCACCCCAACGTGTTCAGCGACACCAACGGCCAGTACGTCGGCATGGACCAGAAGACGCACGCCCTCTCGACCGGGCAGCACGCCCAGTACGCCAACTTCTCCGGCTGGGACGTCTACCGCGACCAGGTCCAACTGGTGACCCTGCTGCGGCCCGACATCGGCGCGGACATCGCCCAGTCGCTCTACAACCAGGCCAACCAGAACAACGGCGTGTGGGACCGCTGGACCCACAACCAGGGCGGCACCCACGTGATGACCGGCGACCCCGGACACGCCGCGGTGGCCAGCATCTACGCCTTCGGCGGCACCTCGTTCGACGCCGCCGGGGCGCTCGCCTCGATGGTGCACGCCGCCACCACCGTCACCGCCGAGGACCGCGGCCGCGACGGCTGGAACGTCATGGTGACCGGCGAGCGGCCCTCCCTGGACCGGTACCTGTCGATCGGGTACGTGCCCTCCGACGGGAACGCCTGGGGCGGGGCGGGCGAGACGCTCGAGGACGTCTCCGCCGACTTCGGCATCTCCCAGCTGGCCCAGCGCCTGAACGACACCGGCGACGGCAGCCGGTTCCTGGCCCGGGCGCAGAACTGGCGGAACGTCTTCAACCCGGCCACCGGCTACATCCAGCAGCGCGACTCCGCCGGGGCCTGGCAGTCCTTCGACCCGGCCAGTGACGACGGCTTCGCCGAGGGCAGCGCCGCCCAGTACACCTGGATGGTCCCCTTCAACGTCAAGGGCCTGTTCACCGCGATGGGCGGCGCGGCGACGGCCGCGGGCCGACTGGACCGGTTCTTCCACAACCCCGACAACAGCTGGGCGCTGTCCGGCTCCGACGGCACCCACTCCGACGTCAGCAACGAGCCCTCGATCGGCACCCCCTGGCTGTACGACTTCGCCGGGCAGCCCTACAAGACGCAGCAGACCGTCCGCCAGGCCGTCAACACGCTGTGGTCCGCCGGCCCGGGCGGGATTCCCGGCCAGGATGACCTCGGGGCGATGTCCTCCTGGTACGTCTTCGCGGCCGCGGGCATCTACCCCCTCGCGCCGGGCCGGGCCGAACTCCTGCTCGCCAGCCCGCTGTTCAGCCAGGTCGTGGTGCACCGCGGCAACGGCGCGACCCTCACCCTGAACGCCACCGGCGCCGGCACCAACGCCCCCTACGTCCAGAGCCTGCGGGTCAACGGCACGACCTCGACCCGCCCCTGGCTGCCGGAGTCGCTGGTCACCGACGGCGGCACCGTCGACCTCACCTTGAGCGGCACCGCCAACACCTCCTGGGGCACCGCCGCCGCCGACGCCCCGCCGTCCTTCGACGCCGGCCCGACCTCCGCCGACCTGGCCCTGAACAGGCCCGCCACCGCCGACTCCTCCTGCAACACCGACGAGGGCCCGGCCAAGGCGGTCAACGGCAGCGTCTCGGGCGGCAGCGGCGACAAGTGGTGCTCGCTCGGCGGCACCAAGTGGTGGCGGGTGGACCTGGGCGGCCCGACCCAGGTCCGCACCGTCACCGTCCGGCACGCGGGCGCGGGCGGGGAGAGCACCGCCTGGAACACCCGCGACTACGACATCCAGGCGTCCGACGACGGCACCGCCTGGACCACCCTGGTCCAGGCCCGGGGCAACACCGCCGACGTCACCACCCACGCGGTGAACGCCACGGCCCGCTACCTGAAGCTCAACGTCCTGACCCCCGAGCAGGGTGGCGGCGGCGCCGCCCGCATCTACGAGTTCGAGGTGTACGGCTGATCCCGCGGCCGTGACCCGGGCCGCCGCGCGGAGCAGTGTCCGCGCGGCGGCCCGGGCCGTCGGTCAGGGCAGGGTCCACTTCTGGGCGGCCGAGCCGTTGCAGGCGTAGATCTGCAGCTGCGTCCCGGGCGTGGTGGTCCCGGCCGGGACGTCCAGGCAGCGCCCGGAGCCGGGGTTCAGCAGAGAGCCGTCGGTCCGGGGCTGCCAGACCTGGGCCCCGGTGCCGTTGCAGGTCCACAGCTGCACGGGCGTCCTGTCCGCGGTCCCGGCGCTCGCGACGTCCAGGCACCTGCCGAGCGCCTGGAGGGTTCCGCCGGACGCCACCGTCCACTGCTGCGCCGCGGTGCCGTTGCAGCCGTAGACCGTGACCGGGTTGCCGTCCGCGGTGTCCGCCGCCCGGTCGTCCAGGCAGAGCGAGGACGACACGCCCGCGACGACCGGGCCGGTCCTGGTCGGTCCGCCGGCGGCGGTGGTGGTCCAGACGAAGGTGGTGCTCCCCTTCGCGCCGGTGCCGTCGGTGGCGGTGACGGTGACAGTGCTGGTGCCGGCCGAGGTGGCGGTGCCGGAGACCACCCCGGTGGAGGCGTCGACCGACAGCCCCGCGGGCAGCCCGGTGGCCGCGTACGCCAGGCTCTGGCCGGCGGCGCTGTCCGAGGCGTGCACGGTCAGGGCGGCCGGCACGCCGACCGGGCTGCTCATGCCCGCCGGGCCGTCGACGGTGACCGTGTTGCCGGTGGCCGTGGAGGTCACGTTCAGGCTGCCGGTGAGCTGCGGGCCGTCCGAGGTGTCGCCGACCAGGACGCCGTACGTGCCGGTGTCGGCGGTCCACCGGCCGGCGGCCGTGCTCCAGTACGACAGGTCGCGCAGGCCGAGCGGGAAGCTGACCTGCTTGCTGGCCCCGGGCTGGAGGTCGACGCGCACGAAACCCTTGAGCTGCCTGGACGGCTCGCCGGCCGACGCGGGTGCCTTGACGTAGAGCTGCGCGACGTCCGCCCCGGCGCGGGTGCCGGTGTTGGTGACCGTCGCGGTGACCGTGGAGTCGCCGTGGGCGTCGGGACCGGACACGCTCAGGCCGCTGAAGCCGAACGTGGTGTACGACAGGCCGTAGCCGAACGGGAAGAGCGGGGCGATGCCCTTGCTCTGGTACCAGCGGTAGCCCATGGCGAGGCCCTCGGAGTAGTGCACCTCGTTGTTCTGCCCCGGCCACTGGGCGGCGGTGCCGGCCGGCACGTCGGTCAGGTTCGCGGGGAAGCTGACCGGGAGCTTGCCGGACGGGTTGGCGTCCCCGAACAGCAGCCCGGCGATCGCGGTGCCCTCGCTCTGGCCCGCGTACCAGCCCTCCAGCACCGCGGACACGCTGCCGAGCCAGGGCATGGTCACGGCGGAGCCGGTGTTGAGCACGACGATCGTGCGCGGGTTGACCGCGGCGACGTCGGCGATCAACTGGTTCTGGTCGCCGGGGAGTTCGATGTCCGGCAGGTCCGATCCCTCCGCCTCGTCGGTCTTGGCGAAGACCACCGCGGTGGTGGAGTTCCGGGCCAGCGCGACGGCCGCGGCGAGGTCGCTGTCCGTGTAGTTCGCCGGGGTCCACGCCAGGCTGAGCCGGCTCCCGCCGCTCCGGTCGTAGTAGTCGACCTCGATCGGGACGCTCTGGCCGGCGGTCAGGGTGACGCTGGCGGACCGGGTGGCGGGGGCCTGGTCGGCCCACTGGTCGATCAGCTTCCGGCCGTTCAGGATGAGCCGGCTGCCGTCGTCGCTGGTGGTGGCGAAGGTGTAGACGCCGGTCGCCGGGGCCTTCAGGGTCCCGGTCCACCGGGCCGACCAGTTGGTGGCGTTGACGCCGGCGCCCGGTGACCCGCCGTTCCAGTCGGCTTCCAGGGTGGTGCTGTTGGCGGTGCGCACCGGGGTCCCGCTCAGGTCGGTGTTGTTGTAGAACTGTCCGGTCAGCCCGGTGCCGCCGCCCGCACTCGGCGTCAGCACGCCGGTCGGCACGACGGCCAGCGTCGATCCGGTCCTCGACCCCTGCGCGTACTGCACGGTGACCCCGGACCCGGCGCGCGAGGCGATGCCCTGCTGCGGGCTGACCACCGAGGAGGCGTTGACCGAGGCGCTGCCGCCGCCGGAGTTCTGCCAGTTGCCGAGCACCGCGATCGACGAGCCGCCGCCCGTGCCGAGCGGCAGGACGCCGCCGGCGTTCTTCAGCAGCACCGTGCCCTCCTGGGCGATCCGCGCCCCGGTCGCGACGTGGCCCGGGGTGCTCACCGCGGCCCCGGTCGAACCGGTGGGCGTCCGGTCGAACAGGCCGAAGGCGAACATCTCGGTGAAGATCCGGCCGACCATGGTGTTCAGGGTGGCCTGGCTCACCGATCCGTCGGCCAGCGCCGCGGCCAGCGCGGACCCGTAGTGGTCGGCGCCGGGCATCTCCATGTCCATCCCGGCGTCGGCCGACTCCGCCGTGGCGTGCGTCGCCCACCAGTCGGAGGTCACGAAGCCCTTGAAGCCGAACTGGTCGCGCAGGACGGTGGACAGCAGGTGCGCGTTCTGGCACGCGTAGGCGTCGTTGATCCGGCTGTAGGAGCACATCGCCGAGGACGCCGCCCCCTGCTGGGTGGCGGTCTGGAAGGCCGGCAGGTACAGCTCCTGCAGGGTCCGCTCGTCGACGATCGCGTTGTCGCTGTCGGTGTTGCGGTGGGTCTCCTGGTTGTACACCGCGATGTGCTTGACCTGGGCCATCACCCCCTGGCCCTGGACGCCCCGGATCTCGGCCGCGCCCAACTTCCCCGCCAGGTAGGGGTCCTCGCCCATCGTCTCGAAGGCCCGGCCGAAGCGCGGGTCGCGCACCAGGTTCACCGTGGGGCCCAGGTCGACCTCGGACCCCTTGCCGGCCTGCTCGGCGCCGACCACCGCGCCGTAGTCCTGCTCGGCGGCGGTGTCCCAGGTGGCGGCCGCGCTGACCGCGGCCGGCAGTTGCGTCACGCCGCCCAGGCCCTCGCCGACCCCGGAGGGGCCGTCCTCCAGGTCCAGTTCCGAGACGCACAGGGACGGGATCGCCGGGACCACCCCGGCGTAGGCACTGCTACCGGTCCCGGCGACCACGGACAGCTTCTGGGCCTGTGACATCGCGCCGACCAGCTGCGCGACCCGGTCGGCCACCGGGACGGTCGAGCCGACCCAGGGGCAGGCGCCGCCGACCGCCGCGGGGGGAGCGGCCGCCGCCGGTGCGACGCTCCCGGCTGCGGCCAGCACACCTCCGACCACCGCGCTCAACACTCTCGTCCGCTTCATCGCTTCTCTCCGTTCGGTCGTGCGGCCCACCCGGGATGACAACGTTGTCCGAGTGGGCGGGAGCGCCGCCAGGGTCCGACGAGCAGGGGGGTGGCGTCCGCGGTGGAGGCAGGTGCGGCAGCCGGCGGGGCGAACGGGCAGGTCGCGAGCGGGACGCGTGACCGCTCCGTCGACGCGGCTCCGGGCACGGGTGCCCCGGCTGCCGCCGGACTGCCGGGGGCTTGGACGCGCTCAGCAAAAGGCAGTTGGACGGAACCTGTCAACACCGGTGACCGAGGTGGCGGAAAACGTCCGCCGGACACCGCCGACCGGCCCCCGGGCCCGGCGCCCGCCACCCGACCCCCACCGCTCCGGGGCCGCGGACCGGGGGTGCCGCGAGGCGTGCGCGGGGCAGGTGTTCAGCGGCCGTACCTGCGGCGGGCCTCGGTGACGGTCCCGGCCTTGACGTCGCCGCGCCGGGCGAGGGCGGCCAGGGCGGCGACCACGACCGATTCGGGGTCGACGCCGAAGTGGCGGCGGACGTCCTCGCGGGTGCCGGAGAGGCCGAAGCCGTCGGTGCCGATGGAGTTCCAGTCCTGCGGGACCCACTGGGCGATCTGGTCGGGCACCGCGCGCATCCAGTCGCTGACCGCCAGCACCGGCCCGGGGGCGCCCGCGAGGGCGCGGGTGACGTACGGGGTGCGCTCCTCGCCGCGCAGCAGTGCGTCGTCGCAGGCCAGCGCGTCGCGCCGGAGCTCGTTCCAGGAGGTGGCGGACCAGACGTCGGCGGCCACGCCCCAGTCGTCGGCGAGCAGGCGCCGGGCGTCCAGGGCCCAGTGCACGGCGGTGCCGGAGGCCAGCAGTTGCAGGCGGGGCGGGGCGTCGTGCCCGGGGAGGGGCCCGGCCTCCCGGTAGCGGTACAGGCCCTTGACGATTCCCTCCTCGACGCCGGGACGCTGCGGCATCGGCGGCTGCGCCTTGGTCTCGTTGTAGACCGTCAGGTAGTAGAAGACGTCCTCGGGGTTCGGCCCGTACATCCGGCGCAGGCCGTCGCGGACGATCACGGCCAGCTCGTAGGCGAAGGCCGGGTCGTAGGAGCGGGCGGCGGGGTTGGTCGAGGCGATCAGGTGGGAGTGCCCGTCGGCGTGCTGCAGGCCCTCGCCGGTCATGGTGGTGCGGCCGGCGGTGGCGCCGATCAGGAAGCCGCGGCCGAGCTGGTCGGCGAGGGCCCACATCTGGTCAGCGGTGCGCTGCCAGCCGAACATCGAGTAGAAGATGTAGAAGGGGATCATCGGCTCGCCGTGCGTGGCGTAGGCGGTGGCGGCGGCGGTGAAGGCGGCCATCGAACCGGCCTCGGTGATGCCCTCGTTGAGGATCTGGCCGTCGCGGGCCTCGGTGTAGGCGAGCAGTTGGCCGCGGTCGACGGGCTCGTAGGTCTGGCCGAGCGGCGAGTAGATCCCGTGCTTGGGGAAGAGCGACTCCATGCCGAAGGTGCGGGCCTCGTCGGGGACGACCGGCACCCAGCGGGCGCCGGTGGCCGGGTCGCGCATCAGGTCCTTGACCAGGCGGACGAAGGCCATGGTGGTGGCGATCTCCTGGCTGCCGGAGCCCTTGGCGAGCGCGTCGAAGGGCGCGGCGGGCGGCTCGGGCAGGGCCGGGACGGGGTGCAGGCGGCGGGCGGGCGCGGGACCGCCGAGGGCGGCGCGGCGCTCGTGCAGGTAGCGGACCTCGGGCGAGTCGGCGCCGGGGTGGCCGTAGGGGACCGGGCCGTCGTCCAGGGCGCGGTCGGGGATCGGCAGCTCCAGCAGGTCGCGCATGGCGCGGAACTCGGCGGTGGAGAGCTTCTTCATCTGGTGGTTGGCGTTGCGCGAGGCGAAGCCGTCGCCCAGGGTGTGGCCCTTGACGGTCTGGGCGAGGACCACGGTCGGGGCGCCGCGGTGCGCCAGGGCCGCGCGGTAGGCGGCGTGTACCTTGCGGGGCTCGTGGCCGGCCCGGGAGGAGTGGAAGCAGTCGAGGATCGTCGCGTCGTCCAACCGGTCCGCGATGCGGGCCAGTTCGGGGTCGGCACCGAAGAAGTGGGCCCGGATGTAGGCGGCGTCGCGGACGGCGTAGGTCTGCACCTGGGCGTCGGGGACCTCGCGCAGGCGCTGGAGGAGGGCGCCGGTGGTGTCGAGGGCGAACAGGGCGTCCCAGGAGCGGCCCCACAGCGCCTTCACCACGTTCCAGCCGGCGGCGCGGAACTGCGCCTCCAGCTCCTGCACGATCTTGAAGTTGGCCCGGACCGGGCCGTCGAGGCGCTGCAGGTTGCAGTTGACGACGAAGGTCAGGTTGTCCAGGCCGTCCCGGCCGGCCAGGGCGAGGGCCGCGGTGGACTCGGGTTCGTCCATCTCGCCGTCGCCGAGGAAGGCCCACACGTGGGAGGCGGAGGTGTCCTTGATGCCGCGGTGGTGCAGGTAGCGGTTGAAGCGGGCCTGGTGGATGGCGGAGAGCGGGCCGAGGCCCATCGAGACGGTCGGGAACTCCCACAGCCAGGGCAGGCGGCGCGGGTGCGGGTACGAGGGCAGGCCGCCGGGTCCGGTCTCCTGGCGGAACCGGTCGAGGTCGGACTCGGTGAGCCGCCCGTCGAGGAACGCCCGCGCGTAGATGCCGGGCGAGGCGTGGCCCTGGACGTAGAGCTGGTCGCCGGAGCCGTCGGCCTTGCCTCGGAAGAAGTACTGGAAGCCGGTCTCGTAGAGCCAGGCGGCGGAGGCGTAGGTGGCGAGGTGGCCGCCGAGGCCGTGGCGGCTGCCCCGGGTGACCATGGCGGCCGCGTTCCAGCGGTTCCAGGCGGTGATGCGCGCGTCGAGCGCCTCGTCACCGGGCAGGGCGGGCTCGGCGGCGGTGGGGATGGTGTTGAGGTGGTCGGTCTCCAGCGGGCGCGGCGCGGGCAGGCCGGTGCGCTCGGCGTGCTCCAGGGTGCGGCGCAGCAGGTAGCCGGCGCGGCGCGGGCCGGCCGCGGCGGCCACGGCGTCGAGCGAGGCGGCCCACTCGGCGGTCTCCTCGGCGTCCCGGTCGGGCAACTGGTCCAGGGCGCTGGGGGCGGGGGTGGGGAGGTCGGACATGGCGGTTGCCTCTCGGGCGGGCTGTGCGGGCGGGTGCCCGGTCGGAGAAGCTCCATCGGCCCCGGTCGACGGCGGGAGCCTGCTTCCATCGGTGCGGCCGACGGGGAGCGAGGCGTTCCGGGGGAGCTTGCCGCCACTCTAGCTCTGATCGATGATCGATCAAATGGTGGCGACGAAGTCGGCACGCAGTGCCACTCCGACACCGCCCCGGCCGCGTCGATCAGGCACGGGGTGCACAGTCGAGCACGTGCTCCCTGACCAGTTCGCCCACCCGCGGATCGCGCTGCCGGAGCGCCTCCAGGACCGCCTCGTGCTCCTCGGCGTACGAGGGCTGGCGGGCGCCCAACCAGCGGATCGACAGCGCCGCCCACACCTCGATCCCCAGTGACTCCCAGGTGTGCAGCAGCACGCTGTTGCCCGAAGCCCGCACCAGTTCGCGGTGGAAGGCCACGGTGTGGCGCACCTGCGCCCGGATGTCGAGGCTGCGGTCGGCCGTGCGGAGCGCCGCCGTCTCGGACTCCAGAGCCGCCATCAGGGCGGCGCCCGCCGCGGGGTCCGCTGCCGCACGCCGGGCGGCCGTTTCGGCGGCCAACTGCTCCAGCCCCGCGCGCACCGGGTAGATCTCCTCCAGGTCCGCGGCGGTGAGTACCCGCACCCTGACGCCCTTGTTGGGGGAGGACTCGATCAGCCGCAGCATCTCCAACTCGCGCAGTGCCTCGCGCACCGGGGCCTGGCTGACCTCGAGCTCCGCGGCGATGCCGCGCTCCACGATCCGCTCGCCCGGCTTCCAGCGGCCACTGACGATGCCCTCGACGATGTGCCCGCGGATCTGCTCCCGCAGGGAGAGGACGACCGGAAGGGACATGTGCACTCCTGCTGCTCGCCTCGGCCGCCGCCACGCGGCGCCCGCCCGGGACGCGGACGGACTGCCACACGATACGGGCCCGCCCGGCCTCGCGCGTACTGCCCCGGGCCGCCCCGACCGGCCCGTACCCGCCCTCCTGCCCACACCGCCGGCCGGGCCGCGGCCCCGGGCCCGTCCTCTCCGATGGTAGGGCGGGGGTCCCCGGTACGCTCCCCCCGACCGCGGAGACGCGCGGGAGGGCGGGAGTGCGACGCCGGCGGGGTCACCGCTGAGGACGAGCGACTGCGCAGGCGGTTACCGGAACTCGTGCACCAGCTGGATGGCGCCGACGAGGTGGGTGTTGAACTCGTCCAGTTCCTCGGCGGGGACCCAGAGTTCGAGGATGGTCCGGCCGCCCGCCTGCCGGACGGGGTAGCGGCGCAGGAACTCCGACTCGACCTCGAAGCGGGTCACGAACCCGGCGCCGTCGTGCTTGACGTTCCAGTCCCGCGCGATCCGGATCGCGTAGTCCTCGTTGAGGACCGGGTAGAAGATCGGCTGCTCGGGCAGGCGGGGCGGCCAGGCGCGCCAGTTCAGCTCGCGGACCAGCTCCAGTTCCCCGGGGCCGGTGGGTCGCCACAGGGTCGTCGTCGGACGCTCGCTGGTCATGGGGGCTGCTCTCCGCGCTCGGCCGGGCCGCCGGTGCGGCTCGGGGGAGAGCGGACGCTACCGGTGCCACGGGCCCTCCGGCCACCGGGTTTCGGGCCGGGGCGGGTCCACCGGGTGGAGGGCGGCGGGCGGCGGGCGCGGGTCAGAGGAGTCGGCGCGGGGCGACGGCCGGGGCGGGGTCGTCGGGGTGGCGGTGCGGGTGGAGGAGGGCGGTGGCGGTGCGGAGCCTGGCGGCGGTGCGGGTGGGGAGGACGAGGGTGTAGAGGTGGCCTTCGCCACGGGGGCCCTCGACGAGCCAGGAGGTCCACGGGAGTTGGAGGGTCGCGGCGGGGCTGAAGGCGATCGGGCGGTGGCCGGCCAGGGGGAGGTCCTGGAGGCCGAGGCGGCACCAGCTGGAGATGGTGAGGGTGCGGCGGGCGGGGTCGAAGCCGGCCGGGACGCAGTCGGTGACGCGGTCGCGGCCGATCGTGTCGAGGAAGCGCAGGTTGCTCCGGACGCTGAGGTGCTTCTCGGTGAACTCCTCGACGGCGGTGCGCAGTTCGGCGGCGTACCGGGCGGGCTCGGTGCCGGGGCGGTAGGGCAGCCGGATCTCGCCGAGCAGGTTGCCGAGGGTGCCGTCGGGCAGGCCGAGGACGCGGCGGAGGTTGACCGGCATGGTGAGCGTCTGCTCCTCGTCGCCCGCGCCGTCGAGTTCGCGCAGGACGTGCAGCAGGTGGGCGCAGAGCGCGTCGTTGGCGGAGAGGCGGCGGCCGGCCCCGGTGCTGTACGCGGTGCGCAGGCGGTCGGTCTCGGCGGGGGAGAACCAGACCTGGACGGTGCGGTTGGCGAGCGAGGCGCCGGCGACGGCGCGGCGCAGTTCGGCGGCCTCGGCGGGATCGGGCAGCCGCAGCGCGGGGGTGCCGCAGTCCTCGGCGGGGAGGTGGGCGTCGAGTTGGAGGTCCCGGTCGGCGGCGCGGAGGACCTCGGGGAGGGCGGTGCCCTCGGTGCACGCGGACCAGGTGCGCATCAGCAGGGCGAAGGTCTGCATGTCGCCGACGGCGTGGTGCCAGGAGACGCCGAGGGCGGCGGCGCCGTCGGCGAGCCGGTTGAGGCGGACGGTGAGCAGCGGCAGCGGTTCGCGGCGGGCCCGGCCGGCCCGGACGTGGTCGACCAGGCCGTTGGCGGGCAGGGCCATCCGGTCGAGGGCCTCGGTGAGGGTGTAGGGGGCGTCGGCGACGGTGAAGGGGACGCCGGAGTCGTCGGGGTCGATCCAGAGGCCGCCGCCGCCGTCGGTGCGCAGCCGGCCGGCGAACTCGGGGAGGTGGCCGAGGGCGCGGGCGAGGCCGTCGGCGAGGGCGTCGGGGTCGAGCGGTCGGTCGTGGAAGAAGACCACGGAGACGGGCAGGTCGGCGAGGAGCAAGTCGCCGACGGAGCAGCGGACGGGCCCGGGGCCGGGGCCGCCGGCCCGGACGGTGCGGATCTCGGTGTCGGACGTCAGCGTGCCGGTCATGCCGGTCCCCTCCCTGGAGTGACGGGGGAACGATAGGGGCCCGCGGGCGGCGGAAACCAGAGGTGCCCGAACGGTCGGTTCCGCTTCGCACGGGTATGTGGCGTTTCTCATACTCGTGACCGAAAAGGCGGAAAAGGGGTGGGGTGCGGTTTTCGTCCCCGGTCGAGCACTGGCTCGGAGGGGCGAAACGAAGGCGATCTGCGGATAAAGATCATGTAATCAACGGAAGCAGACCCTATCATCGCGATGAAACCAAGGCGATCCCCTGGCTTCCGCCTCGGCCCGCTGCGGAAACAGTGGGGGTTACGGTTCCGGCATGGTTCAGCTCCACAACCGCCCGAGCCCTGGCGCCGACGCCGCCGCCAGTGCCCCCGGGGGCGTCCGCTCCAAGGGCCTCGACAGCAACTCGGTGGGCCTGCTCGGCAACGCGGTGATCGGCGTGTCCACCGTAGCCCCGGTGTACTGCCTGACCACCACCCTGGGCACCACCGTGGCCGCCGTCGGCCTCCAGATGCCGGCCCTCTTCCTGGCCGGCTTCCTGCCGATGATGCTGGTGGCCTTCGCCTACCGGGAGCTGAACAAGGCGATCCCGGACAGCGGCACCTCGTTCACCTGGACGGTCAAGGCGTTCGGCCCCAAGGTCGGCTGGATGTGCGGCTGGGGCCTGGTGATCGCCACCATCATCGTGCTGTCCAACCTGGCGGGCGTCGCCACCGAGTACCTGTACCTGCTGCTGGGCGAGATCACCCGCAGCGACTCGGTGGCCGCGCTCAACGACGACAAGCTGATCCACGTGGCCACCTG
The DNA here is from genome assembly GCF_003259315.1 of Kitasatospora sp. SolWspMP-SS2h. GTDB lineage: Bacteria > Actinomycetota > Actinomycetes > Streptomycetales > Streptomycetaceae > Kitasatospora > Kitasatospora fiedleri. The sequence continues at coordinate 148,741 of NZ_QLLT01000008.1, forward strand.
CCTGGCCCTGATCGCGGTCGCCACCCTGATCAGCTACCGCGGCATGACCGCCACCAAGGGCGTCCAGTACGCCCTGGTGGGACTGCAGTTGGCGGTGCTCGGACTGTTCGGGGTGATGGCGATCGCCAAGGCCACCGGCCACGGCGCGGCCGGCTCGCTGGACTTCTCCTGGAGCTGGCTCGACCCGTTCCAGGCCGGCTCGTTCACCTCCTTCGTGGCGGGCCTGTCGCTCTCGCTCTTCATGTACTGGGGCTGGGACGCCTGCCTGAGCGCCAACGAGGAGACCGGCGGCAGCGAGAAGACCCCCGGCCGGGCCGCGATGCTCGCCATGGCGGTGCTGGTCGGCTCCTACCTGTTCACCGCCGTCGCGGTGCAGATGTACGCGGGCACCGGCACCACCGGCACCGGCCTGGGCAACCCGGAGACCTCCTCCAACGTGCTCGCCGTGCTGGCCGGCCCGGTGATGGGCACCGGCCTGGGCGTGCTGCTGTTCGTCGCGGTGCTGGCCTCCGCCTCCGCGAGCCTGCAGACCACCTTCATCCCGGTCAGCCGCACCGTGCTGGCGATGAGCGTGTACGAGGCGCTGCCCGCCTCCTTCACCACCGTCAACGAGCGCTACAAGACCCCCGGCCGGGCGATCGTCACCGCGGGCGTCGGCACCGGCGTGTTCTACACCGTGATGACCCTGGTCAGCTCGCACGTGCTGGCCGACACCATCGCCGCGCTGACCCTGATGATCTGCTTCTACTACTCGCTGACCGCGTTCGCCTGCGCCTGGTACTTCCGCCGCGACCTGCGGGCCTCGGTCCGCGACGCGCTGCTCAAGTGCGTCCTCCCGCTGATCGGCGGGCTCACCCTGGCCGCGATCTTCGCCAAGTCGCTGGTCGACATGGCCGACCCCTCGTACGGCAGCGGCAGTTCGGTGTTCGGCGTCGGCTCGGTCTTCGTGGTCGGGGCCGGGCTGCTGGCCCTCGGGCTGGTGGTGATGGCCGTCATGATGCGCCGCAGCCCGGCGTTCTTCCGCGGCGAGGTGCTCACCCGGGACACCCCCGCCCTGGTCATCCCCGACTGAGCCGGGGAGAGCGCGCGGAGGGCCCCGGAACGTGTTCCGGGGCCCTCCGCCGTACCCGGATCCGGTGCGCCGCACCCGATCCGGTGCACGGTGCACGGCGCAGGGCGCCCGGCCCAGCGCGCGGTGCGCCCGGTCAGTACGCGACGGTGAAGCGCTCGCCGAGGTGCTTCGGGTGCTCGACCTCGTCCAGCAGCGCCACCGCGTAGTCCTCGGCGGAGATCCGGCTCTCGCCGTCGGCGCCGACCAGCAGGTCCTCCAGGCCCTCGCGGTAGCTGCCGGTGCGCTCGCCGGGGGCGATGGTGCCGGCCGGGGAGAGGTTGGTCCAGCGCAGGTCGGTGACGGTGCGCAGGTAGTCGAGCGCGTCGCCGTGGGCGTGCATGATCTGCAGCAGGAACTCCGGCAGGCCCTCGGCGTCCCAGACCCGCCTGCCGTCGGGGGTGCGCAGCGAGCCCGCGCCGCCCACCGTGACCAGCCGCGGGGCGTCGGCGCCCAGCGTGCGCAGCCCCGCCACCAGCGACTCGAAGGACGGCGCGATCAGCGCCTGGTGGCCCGGCCCGTCGCCGCCGCCGACCGCGCTGACCACCACGTCGGCGCCCTCGGCGTGCTCGGCCACCGAGGCCGGGTCGAGCACGTCGCCGACCGCCACGGTCAGCGCCGGGTGGGCGGCGGTCAGCTTGGCGGGGTCGCGGACCACGGCGGTCACGGTGTGGCCGCGGCGCAGCGCCTCGTCCAGCACGCGGGAGCCGATGGTGCCGGTGGCGCCGTACAGGGTGATGGTGCTCATCGCGGGGGTGTCTCCTCTGGTGGGTCCGCTGCGGGTCGCCGGGTCGCCGGGTCGCCGGGTCGGCGGGTCGGCCGGGGCGTGGTGGGCCCGCAGCTTGGCGTTTTCCGTCGACAGCACGACCGTACGGGCGTTCCGGGCAGGTGGGCGAGGTGCCGGGCCGACAGGGCCTGGTGAAAAACGGACAGCCGGTGGCGGCGGGGGAGCGGCCCCAGGGCGCGGCGCTGCAACGGTTTGTTGAAACGCACCTTGACGGCCCCGGCGCGGCCGCCTTAGCTTGCTTTCGCATCCCAAAACTATTCTTCCGCATCGCGGAAGAAGCGTCGACGGCAGGAGTAGCCGATGCCCCGCATGACAGCCGCCCGCGCGGCCGTGGAGATCCTCAAGCTCGAAGGCGTCGAGGTGGCGTTCGGCGTGCCCGGCGCCGCGATCAACCCCTTCTACGCCGCGCTCAAGGCGGCCGGCGGCATCCGGCACACCCTGGCCCGGCACGTCGAGGGCGCCTCCCACATGGCCGAGGGCTACACCCGGGCGAAGGCGGGCAACATCGGCGTCTGCGTCGGGACGTCCGGCCCGGCCGGCACCGACATGATCACCGGCCTGTACTCGGCCACCGCCGACTCGATCCCGATCCTGTGCATCACCGGCCAGGCGCCGGTCGCCCGGCTGCACAAGGAGGACTTCCAGGCCGTCGACATCGCCTCGATCGCCAGGCCGGTCACCAAGGCCGCCACCACCGTGCTGGAGGCCGCGCAGGTCCCCGGGGTGTTCCAGCAGGCGTTCCACCTGATGCGCTCCGGGCGGCCCGGGCCGGTCCTGGTCGACCTGCCGATCGACGTCCAGCTCACCGAGATCGAGTTCGACCCCGAGGCGTACCAGCCGCTGCCGGTCTACAAGCCCGCCGCCAACCGGACCCAGATCGAGAAGGCGATCGCGCTGCTCCAGGAGTCCGAGCGGCCGCTGATCGTGGCCGGCGGCGGCGTCGTCAACGCCGACGCCGCCGAACTGCTGCTGGAGTTCGCCGAGTTGACCGGCGTCCCGGTGGTGCCCACGCTGATGGGCTGGGGCGTCGTCCCGGACGACCACGCGCTCAACGCGGGCATGGTCGGCCTCCAGACCTCGCACCGCTACGGCAACGAGAACTTCCTCGCCTCCGACTTCGTGCTCGGCATCGGCAACCGCTGGGCCAACCGCCACACCGGCGGCCTGGACGTCTACACCGCGGGCCGGAAGTTCGTCCACATCGACGTCGAGCCCACCCAGCTCGGCCGGATCTTCCCGCCCGAGCTGGGCATCGCCTCCGACGCCCGGGCCGCGCTGGTGCTGCTGCTGGAGGTGGCCCGCGAACTGGCCGCCGCCGGGGAGCTGAAGGACCGCCGGGAGTGGGCCGCGAGCACCCAGCGGCGGCGGGCCGAACTCCAGCGCAGGACCCACTTCGACAACGTGCCGCTCAAGCCGCAGCGGGTCTACGAGGAGATGAACCGGGCCTTCGGCCCCGAGACCCGGTACGTCACCACCATCGGGCTCTCGCAGATCGCCGGCGCGCAGCTGCTGCACGTCTACCGGCCCCGGCACTGGATCAACTGCGGCCAGGCCGGACCGCTCGGCTGGACCGTCCCGGCCGCCCTCGGCGTCGCCACCGCCGACCCCGAGGGGCAGGTGGTCGCGCTCTCCGGCGACTACGACTTCCAGTTCATGATCGAGGAGTTGGCGGTCGGCGCGCAGCACCGCATCCCGTACGTCCACGTGCTGGTCAACAACGCCTACCTCGGGCTGATCCGGCAGGCGCAGCGCACCTTCGACATCGACTTCCAGGTCAAGCTGGAGTTCGAGAACATCAACGCCCCCGAGCTGGGCGTCTACGGCGTCGACCACGTCCGGGTGGTCGAGGGCCTGGGCTGCAAGGCGATCCGGGTCACCCGGCCCGAGGAGCTGCTGCCCGCGTTCGAGCGGGCGAAGAAGCTGGCCGCGGAGTTCCGCGTCCCGGTGGTGGTCGAGGCGATCCTGGAGCGGGTCACCAACATCTCGATGGCCGCCGCGGACATCGACAAGGTCATGGAGTGGGAGGAGGTGGCCACTGCGCCGGGCGACGCCCCGACCGCGATCAGGCCGCTGGCGGTGTGACCCCGGGCCGGGCCCGCCCCCTCACCGGCGGCCCCCCTCGTCGGCGGCCCGCCCCCCTCACCGGCGGGTCGGCCGCCCGGTGCCGCGGTGGTGCTTGCCGAACAGGGCCCACGCGGCGCCCGCGGCGAGGGCGGCCAGCAGGACCGGGACGGAGAGGTGGGTGATGGCCCAGGCGATCAGGGCCAGCGCGATCAGGGCGACGAGCAGCATGGCGGCACCTCCGCTTTCGGTGAACGAGTGTTCGCTGATTGCCGTTCCGTACTCTACGGGGACTGGCCAAATTCGGCAAACGACTGTTTACTGAACGCCGTGACGACGCACTCCGCCCCAGGTGTCCGCCAGGCCCGGAAGCAGGCCAGCCGCCGCGCCCTGCTGGACGCCGCCCTCGGCCTGCTGGCGGAGCAGAACCTGAGCGGCCTGGGGGTGCGCGAGGTGACCCGGGCCGCCGGCCTCTCGCCGGCCGGCTTCTACCGGCACTTCGCGGACCTCGCGGAGCTCGGCGTGGTGCTGGTGGAGGAGTCGCTGGCCAACCTGCACGGGATGATCCGGGCGGTGTTCGCGGGCCGCGGCGAGGCCGAGCTGCTGATCGACCGCTCGGTCGAGGTGATCGCCGCGCACGTGGCGGCGCACCCCGCGTACGTCCGGTTCCTGGCCCGCGAGCGGCACGGCGGTGTGAAGCCCGTGCGGGACGCCGTCGCGGCCGAACTGGACCGGTTCGCCGAGGAGTTGGCGGCCCTGCTGGCCGTCCAGCCGGACACCGCCGACTGGCCGGCGCGGGACCGCCGGATGCTGGCGGAGCTGTACGTGGACCGGATGGTCTCCACCGCGCTGGCCCTGGTCGAGGCGGGCCCGGCGGAGCGGGCGGCGATCGCGCGGACGGTGCGCACCCAGCTGCGGCTGATCAACCTGGGGAGCCGTCACTGGACGGCCGACTGACGGTCCGTCAGGGACGGGTGCACTCTTGACACGGTGTCATGGGCGCGCCAATTTAGGGGAACCCCAGTGGTACCCCCACACCCCCTGAGAGGCACCCTCATGAAGAAGCCGCTCACCGGCGCGCTCTGCGCGCTCGTGCTCGCCGGGGCCACCGCCCTGGTGAACGCCGCCCCCGCGTCCGCCGCCACCGTCAACTTCGCCGGGACGGTCGCGCTCAGCAACTGCTCCGGCTCGCTGGTGCGGATGCCCAACTCGGTGGACAGCGACCCCGGGCTGATCCTCACCAACGGGCACTGCCTGGAGAGCGGCATGCCCGCGGCCGGCCAGGTGATCACCAACCAGTCGTCCAGCCGCAGCTTCACCCTGCTCAGCTCCAGCGGCGGCAACCTCGGCACCGTCAAGGCCAACCGGGTCCTCTACTCGACGATGACCGACACCGACGTCACCCTCTACCGGCTGAGCAGCAGCTACGCCACGATCAGGAACACCTACGGGATATCCCCGCTGACCATGGCCACCGCCCACCCGGTGGCCGGCAGCGCGATCAAGGTGGTCTCCGGCTACTGGAAGAAGATCTACTCCTGCAACGTGGACGGCTTCGCGTACCGGCTCAAGGAGTCCAGCTGGACCTTCAAGGACTCGGTCCGCTACACCTCCGGCTGCAACATCATCGGCGGCACCTCCGGCTCGCCGGTGGTCGACGCCGGCAGCGGCCAGGTCGTCGCCGTGAACAACACGATCAACGAGGACGGCCAGCGCTGCACCCTGGACAACCCCTGCGAGGTCGACCAGAACGGCACCGTGACCATCCACCAGGGCATCGGCTATGCCCAGGAGACCTACACCATCCCCAACTGCTTCGCCCCGGGCAACGTGCTCGACCTGACCCGGTCCGGCTGCGTGCTGCCCCGCCCGTAGGCTCCGCAGCCGCACCCCGCCCGCAGCCACCCGCGCTCCCCTCCGCGGGTGGCTGCGCGCGTCCGGCGTGACAGCAGCGCAAAGCCCCGACCGGGTCCTTCCGTGAAGCAGTGAATCAGTGCTTCAATCCTTTCCATGGCCTACCGACGCACCGCCGCCGTCCAGGCCCGGCTGGACGACCGCCGCGAGACCGTCCTGCGGGCCGCCACCGCCCTGCTCGCCGAACGCGGCTACGCCGGCTGCTCGGTGTCCGCCGTCGCCGAACGCGCCGGCATCGCCACCGGCAGCGTCTACCGGCACTTCGACGGCAAGGCCGACCTCGCCGTCACCCTGTTCCGCACCGTCTGCGGACGCGAGATCACCGCCGTCACCGAGGCCGCCGAACGCGCCGCCGACCCGCTCGACGGCATCGCCGCCCTGGTCGCCACCTTCGCGGCCCGCGCCCTCCAGGCCCCCCGCCTCGCCTACGCGCTGCTCGCCGAACCCGCCGACCAGGACGTCGAGGCCGAACGCCTGGTCTTCCGCCGCGCCTTCCGCGACCTGATCGCCACCCGCATCGACCGGGCCGCCGCGCTCGGCCGGCTCCCCGCCCAGAACGCCGAACTGACCGCCGCCGCGATCGTCGGCGCGGTCGCCGAAGCCCTGGTCGGACCGCTCACCGACGGCCGCCCGCCCGGGACCGTCCTGCCCGAGCTCGTCACCTTCACCCTGCGCGCCCTCGGAGGCCACTGATGGCAACCACCCACGAGGTCACCAACCAGGTGCCCGCCCCGTACGGCCACGACGTCGCCGCCGACCCCACCCTGCTGGACGCCCTGCACCGGGCCGGCGCCGACTGGGCCGTCGAGGAACTGCACGCCCTCGGCCGCCTGGCCGGCACCGAACAGGCCGCCGACTGGGCCCGCCTGGCCAACGACAACCCGCCCGTCCTGCACACCCACGACCGCTACGGCCACCGCATCGACGAGGTCGAGTTCCACCCGTACTGGCACGAGCTGATGCGCACCGCGGTCGAACACGGCCTGCACGCCGCCCCCTGGCGCGACGACCGCCCCGGCGCGCACACCGCCCGCGCCGCCAAGTTCCACGTCTGGGGCCAGGTCGAGGCCGGACACACCTGCCCGGTCTCGATGACCTACGCCGCCGTCCCCGCCCTGCGCACCACCCCCGCGCTCGCCGACGTCTACGAACCGCTGCTCACCGCCCGCGAGTACGACTTCGGCCTGCGCGCACCGCACGGCAAGCGCGGACTGATCGCCGGCATGTCGATGACCGAGAAGCAGGGCGGCTCCGACGTCCGCACCAACACCACCCGCGCCGTCCCCGCGGGCGACGGCACCCACCGCCTCACCGGCCACAAGTGGTTCACCTCCGCCCCGATGTCGGACGTCTTCCTCACCCTCGCCCAGGCCCCCGGCGGCCTCTCCTGCTTCCTGCTGCCCCGCGTCCTGCCCGACGGCACCCGCAACGCGCTGCGCCTGCAACGCCTCAAGGACAAGCTCGGCAACAAGTCCAACGCCTCCGCGGAGGTCGAGTACGAGGACGCGGTGGGCTGGCTGGTCGGCGAGGAGGGCCGCGGCGTGCGCACCATCATCGAGATGGTCAATATGACCCGCCTCGACTGCACCACCGGCGCCGCCTCCGCGATGCGCCACGGCGCCCTGCGCGCCCTGCACCACGCCGGCCACCGGCGGGCCTTCGGCAAGGACCTGGTCGACCAGCCGCTGATGCGCAACGTCCTCGCCGACCTGGTCGTCGAGTCCGAGGCCGCCACGGCGATCGCCATGCGGCTGGCCGAGGCCACCGACCGGGCGCTGGCCGGGGACGAGCAGGAGGCGCGCTTCCGGCGGCTCGGCCTGGCCGTCGCCAAGTACTGGGTCTGCAAGCGCGGCCCCGGCCACGCCGCCGAAGCGCTCGAATGCCTGGGCGGCAACGGCTACGTCGAGGAGTCCGGCATGCCCCGGCTCTACCGGGAGGCCCCGCTGGTCTCCATCTGGGAGGGCTCCGGCAACGTCGCCGCGCTCGACGCGCTGCGCGCGATGGCCCGCCAACCGGAGAGCCTGGCCGCCGTGTTCGCCGAACTCGACACCGCGAGCGGGCTCGACGCCCACTACGACGGCGCCCTCGCCGCCCTGCGCAAGGACCTCGCCGACCCCGAGCACCTGGAGTACCGCACCCGCCACCTGGTCGAACGGCTCGCCCTCGCCCTCCAGGCGTCCCTCCTGCTGCGCCACGGCCACCCCGCCGTCGCCGAGGCCTTCACCGCCACCCGCCTCGGCGGGCGCTCCGGCCTCGCCTACGGCACCCTGCCGACCGGCCTGGACACCACCGCGATCCTCGGCCGCGTCCCCGACCTGCCCTGACCGGCCGACGGCCCGGTCGGACGGCCGGTCAGGAACCCGGCCCGGGCAGCACCAAGCGGGCCAGCGCGCCCCCGTCGGGGTGGTTGGCCAGCCGCAGCCGGGCACCGATCGCCTCGGCGTGGCCCTGGGCGATGGTGAGGCCCAGGCCGTGGCCGCCGCCGCGCTCGCGGGCCCCGGTGCGGAAGCGGCGCGGCCCCTCGCGCAGCACCTCCTCCGGGTAGCCGGGACCGTGGTCGCGGACGGTCACGACACCGCCCTCCACGGTGACCAGGACCGGGGCGCGGCCGTGCCGGTGGGCATTGGCCAGCAGGTTGGCGAGGACCCGGTCGAGGCGGCGCGGATCGGTGCTGACCACCGCGTCGCCGGCGATCCGCAGCTCGGCCCCGGTGCCGGCGGCGGCCACCACCCGGGCCAGCAGCGGCCCGAGCGGCAGGTCGGCCAGCTCCGGGGCGTCGGCCCCGGAGTCCAGCCGGGAGACCTCCAGCAGGTCCTCGGTCAGGTCGCGCAGCGCCCGCACCCGGTCGCGGACCAGCTCGGTCGGCCGGCCCGGCGGCAGCAGCTCGGACGCGGTCAGCAGGCCGGTCAGCGGGGTGCGCAGCTCGTGCGCCACGTCGGCGGTGAAGCGCTGCTCGCCGGCCAGCCGGCTGCGCAGCGCGGCGGACATCGAGTCGACCGCGGCGGCCAGGTCGGCCACCTCGTCGCGGGGCCGGCCGAGCGGCCCGATCCGGGCGTCCGGGTCGCCCCCGGCGATGGTGCGGGCGGTGCGGGCGGCGGTGCGCAGCCGGCTGCTGATCCGGTCGGCGGCCAGCACCCCGGCGAGCACGGTGACCAGCACGGACAGCGCGGCGCCGACCGCCACGGCGCGGTCCAGGTCGGCGATCGCCCGGGCGTCCCCGGCGTAGTCCATCCGCACCGACAGCACCCGCCCGTCGGCGCCGGCGGCGGCCCACATCGCCGGGCCGTTCGGGCCGGGGCCGAGCGCCGAGCCCCGCCGGCCGCGCTCGGCGAGCCGGCGCAGGTCCGCGGGCAGCGCCGGGTCGTCGGCGGCGGCGTGCCAGCCCGCGACCAGCTCGCCGGTCGCGTCGTAGCCGGTGAGCACCGAGTCGAGCGCGGTCAGCGCGGACGTGCGGGCCTGCTCGGTGTGCTGGCGCACCGACGCCTGGTGGACCAGGACCCCCACCGCGAGCGCGACCAGGCAGGAGACCAGCGCGATCACGGCGGCGATCTGCCGCCGCAGCGTCACGGCGTCCGCCGCAGCTTGTAGCCGAAGCCCCGGACGGTCTCGATCCGGGCGGCGCCGATCTTCGCCCGCAGCCGCTGGACGTGCACGTCGACCACCCGGCTGTCGGCGCCCCAGGAGTAGTCCCAGACCCGCTCCAGCAGGGTCTGGCGCTCCATCACCACGCCCGGCGCGGCGGTGAACTCCAGCAGCAGCCGCAGCTCGGTCGGGGTGAGCGGCACCGGGCGCCCGGCCACCTTGACCTCCATCGCGCCGGTGTCCACCTCCAGGTCGTCGATCACCCGCACCGGGTGCGCCGGTCCGGCGGCGGTGGCGGCGGGGGCGGCGCCGGGGGCGACCGGGTCGAAGGAGGTGCGCCGCAGCACGCTGCGGATCCGGGCGACCAGGACGGCGGTCTCGAACGGCTTGACCACGTAGTCGTCGGCGCCCGCCTCCAGGCCGGAGATCACGTCGATCGGCTCGGTGCGGGCCGACATCATCAGGATCGGCAGCCGGCTCTCCTCGCGGACCCGCCGGCACAGCCCGACCCCGTCCAGCAGCGGCAGCATCACGTCGAGCAGCAGCAGGTCCGGCGGGTCGGCCCGGAAGCGCTCCAGGCCCTCCAGGCCGTCGGCCGCGGTGACCACCGGGAAGCCGTAGCGCTCCAGGGCGAGTTGGGTGGTCTCGCGGATCACCTCGTCGTCCTCGACCAGCAGGATGCGCGGGGCGCCGGGCACGGGAGGGGTCATCGGGTCCTCGTCGGGGCGGGTCGGGCGGTGTCGCGGGCCGGGCCGTCCGGCACCGGGGTGGCCCGGGCCGGGCCGTCCTGCGGGGGGACGGCGGTCCGGCCGGCGGCCGGGGCGGGGCCCGCGGAGGGGACGGGCGTCGGCGCCGGGGTCGGGGCGAGCACCACCAGCGGCCCGCAGGCGTCCGCCAGCAGGCAGCCGGAGACGTCCGCGCCCGGCCCGAGGACCTTGATCCGCCGGTCGACGAGGACCATCCGGTCGGTGTTCCAGCGGTAGGTGCTGCTGGTCTCGGCGAACGGGCCGGTGGGCTCGTGCACCACCAGGTCCGCGCCGACCGTCTCGGCGGTGAAGTCCGGCGCGGCCGGCACGGCCAGCACCGGCAGCACCTCGCGGCCGCGCAGCGCGTAGACGTGGAGCACGGCCCGCGGGGAGTCGGGGCCCGCGTCGAACAGCACGGCGGTCAGCAGCTCGGGGCGGCCGTCTCCGTCGAGGTCGCGGTACTGGGCGGGGCGGACCGCGCAGTGCGCGCACCCGGCGGCCAGGGCGGTCCGCTCCGGCGGGCCGAGGGCCGGGTCCGCGGCGAGCGGGGTGCGGGCGTCGGTCCCGGTGAGCGCGTCGAGCGCCAGCCCGGGCAGCGGGGCGGGCTTCTGCTGCTCCACCGCGGCGGGCCGGGCGGGCGCCGGGCCCGCCGCGGCGTCCGGCCACAGCGGCTGCGGGCTCGGGTGGGCCCGGACCGGCCGGGCCGCCCCGGCGTCCTCCAGCGCGCCGGGCGCCCGGCAGCCGGTGGCCGCGACGACGGCCAGCAGGACGAGCAGCAGGCACCTGGACAGGCCGGTGCCGGGGGGCCGGGTCCTCACGTCGAACGGCGCCTTTCGGGGGTCGGGCGGGGAGCTGCCAGTCTGCACCACCGGAGCGGGCCGCCCCCCGGCCCGGGGGGCGGCCCGCTCCGGCGGGCGGTCACGGCGACACCACGGTCACGGTCACGGGGACGGCGGCAGCGGGTCGGCGAAGACCACGATGTTGTCGGAGTAGTGGCCGTTGCCGCCGAGCGTGCCGCCGCAGGTGACCAGCCGCAGCTGCGGGCCCGGGGCGTCGCCGTAGACCAGCGCGGTCGGGAACGCGTCCTTGGGGTACTGGTGCAGCTCGCGCACCCGGTAGGAGAGCGTGCTCCCGTCCGCCCGCCGGACGTCGACCCGGTCGCCCGGACGCAGCCCCGGCAGGCCGTGGAACACCGCCGGGCCCCTGTGGGTGTCGTAGTGCCCGAGCAGCACGGTCGGCTCGTCCGGTCCGGGCGCCGGGCCGCTGCGGTACCAGTCGACCTGTCCCGGCCGGTCCAGCGGCGGCACCTGCACGGCGCCGTCCGGATCGAGTCCGACCCCCTCCACCGGCGCGTCCACCCCGATCCGGGGCACCAGCACCCGCACCGGCGGCGAGAACGCGGCCCGGACCGGCGCGGCGGCCGTGGCCGCCGCGGACGGCGGCGCGGTGGCGGCGGCCGTCCCGGCCGGGCCGTCCACGGCGATCCGCACCGGCGCGGGGTCGGCCGCGCGGGCGGCCACCAGCGTCGCCCCGCCGCCGATCAGCAGCCCGACCGCCAGGGCCGGCGCCCACCAGTGGCGCCGGCCCCGGCGGTCCTCGTCAGACCCGGGCGCCGGCACGGCGCCGGACGACGAGCAGGCCGATCCCCGCCGCACCGGCCGCCGCCAGCCCGGCCCCGAGCACGAGCCCGGTCGCCGAGCCGCCGCCGTCCGCCCCCTCGCCGGTCTGCGCCCCGCCCTTGGGCAGGACGCGGCTCCCCCCGTCGGCGGGCGCGGCCGCGGCCCGGGTGGGCGCCGGGCTCGGCACGGGGGTGGCGGCGGCGTCCGGCCGGGCGGACGGCGCGGCCGAGACGGCGGGGGCCGGGGTGGCGGGAACCGGGCTGGCGGAGTCGGCGAACGCGACGGCGCCCGGCAGCGCGAGCACACCGACGGCGACGGCCGGAGCCAGCGCGAACCGCACCGTGCGGCGGATGGACGTGGTACCTGACATGCGGGAACCTCCCCTTGCGCGTCCCCCGCCGCCGGACGGCCGCGGGTCGACGACGCTCACGCTAGGAACCCCGCCCCTCGGTCGGCCGCCGACCGCGTAACGGCCACCGCCCGGCTCTGTAACAGTCCGCCGCCGTAGCGCCGACGCGCCGTGGTGGGGCCGCCCGCCCGGCGGGCTTTCCGCCGTCGGGCGGGCGGATAAGCGCTGCTAGCGTGACCGGGGTTCCGTCCCCCGTGTCGTGGTTGAAGGGTTGCGCCCGCGATGGCCAAGTTCCTGCTGAGTCTGCACCTGCTGGTCGTGGCGCTGTGCATCGGTCCGGTCGCGGTGGCGGTGAGCATGTTCCCGCGGAAGGCGAAGGCCGCGCTCGCGGCGGGCCCGGAGCAGCCGGGCGCGCAGGTCTCGGTGCGGCTGCTGCACCGGATCAGCAACGTGTACGCGCTGATCGGGCTCGGCATCCCGGTGCTGGGCATCGGCACCGCGCAGGTGATGGGGGTGCTGGGCAACGCCTGGCTGATCACGTCGATCGTGCTGACGGCCGCCGCGGCGGGCGTGCTGCTGCTGGTGGTGCTGCCCGGTCAGCAGGCGACCGTGGACGCGCTGGACGCCACCGAGGACCGGGACGCCGAAACGGCCCGCGCCGCCGGCAGGTTGCGGACGCTGCCGATGACGGCGGGCGTGTTCAACCTGCTCTGGGCGGCGGTCCTGGTGCTGATGGTCATCCGGCCGGGGTCGACGAACGGGGCGTGACCCCGCGGACCTCGATCGAGGCGAGCAACTGGGCGGTGGCCGCCGCGACGGCGGCCACCGCCGCGTCGAACGCCTCCCGGTTGTGCGCGGCCGGCGCCCGGAACCCGGAGACCTTGCGGACGTACTGGAGGGCCGCCGCGTGCACGTCCTCGGGGGTGGCGTCGGACGTCATCGGCGGGCGGAGCGTCTTGATGCTTCGGCACATGCCTCCAGTCTGCCGCGCCCGGCCGGCTCCCCGCCGGGGTTCGGGGAAGCTGCCGGGGTTCGGGGAAGCCGTCGGGACCGCGCCGACCGCCCCCGCCCCCGGCGGGATGCCGCCGGGCCGCCGCCGTCAGGGCGCGCCGACGGGCCCGGCCGGCTCCACCAGCTCGATCGGGAGGGTCGCGGCGGCGGTGAACAGGGCGTCGGGGGTGGTCAGTTCGAGGTAGTGGAGGTCCTGGTCCCGGTGCTGGAGCGGCGGGTCGAGGGGGAGGTGGGACAGGTCGAGGCTGCCGAGGGTGTCCAGGGAGGCGCGGCCGAGCTTGATCAGCGCCTCCTTGCGGACCCACAGGCGCAGGAAGGCCCCGGTCGGGTCCGGCCGGCTGTGGACCAGGGCGCTCTCGGCCGGGGTGAGGACGTGCCGGAGGGCGGCCGGGTCGGTGCCGCGGGCGCCGAGGTGCTCGACGTCGACGCCGATCGGGACGGGCCCGGCCGCGGCGGCGATGATGCCGCTGGTGTGGGAGAGGCTCAGGTGGGTGTCGGGGCGGTCGGTGAGGTAGGGGCGGCCGTGCTCGGTGCTGCCGCAGCCGGGGCACCGCTGGCCGAAGGCGATCGCGGCGGGTTCGGTGCCGAGCTGGGCGGCGGCGCAGTACCGGACGAGCAGGTGCGCGGCCAGGTAGTCGTCGCGGTCGGCGGGGCGCCGGAACCGCCCCAACCGCTCGCGTTCGAACGCGGTGAGCAGCCGCTCGTCGGCGTCCGGCCGGGCGAGGACCTCGGCGGTGGTGGCGAGCATGGCGAACGGCGGGTTCGGCACGGTTCTCCCTTTCCGGGCTGGCACCTTCACTGACGGAACATCAAAGTAGTCCGTTCGAATGACTGCCCGGCGCGTCCGGGCCGACCCGTCCGGGGGCGGTGTGCCGGTTCCTCTTTGCTGGCCGGTGTCTGCTGTCTGCTGACCCATCCGTCAACGAGAGGGGTGCCCGTGCGACACGGTGTCCGCGGCAAGAACCCGCTGCTCCGCTTCGCCGTGGTGGCGGCGCTCGCCGCCGCTCCGCTGCTCACCCTGGCCTCGGTCGGCCAGGCCGACCAGCTGGCCCCGCCGCTGGGGCCGTGTTCGGGCCCGGACTGCCCGAGCACCTGGGACCCGCCGCACACCGGGCCGTTCAACGGGGCGGACGCCTCGCTCAACATCTACGTGGGCGGCGACTACCTGGTGCGGCAGAACGCGGCCGAGGCCGAGGGCAAGATCGCGGTGGTCGGCAACCTCGACATCAACAAGGCGATGGGCGGCGCCTTCAACATGGGCGTGGTGGGCGTCGGCTCGATGGTCACCCCGCCGAACGCCACGGACCACGTGACGGTGGGCGGCTCGGTCGCCATGGACGCCTCGCAGGCGAACCCCAGCCGGCTGTTCATCGGCGGCACCGACTTCTTCGTCCAGCCGCCGAAGGCGCGGTGGGGCAACCTCAAGTACGGCACCACGCTGACCGGCGCCTACGACATCACCCCGGACGGCCAGGCGATCCGGGACCCGGCCGCGATCGACGAGTTCCGCGGCCTGACGCCGGTCATCGAGGACCACTCCGCCTGCATGGCCCGGCAGTCCGCCACCGGCACGGTGGTGGACGACGGGACCACCGTCACCTTCACCGGCGACGGCACCAGCGCCCGCCAGGTGTTCAACTACGGCCGGAACATCGGCACCGACGGCGGGCGCCGCTCCCTGGTGTTCGCGGGCGTCCCGGCCGGCGCGACGGTGATCGTCAACATGACCGGCGGCGACGTCACGGTCAACACCAACAGCGGCACCGGCGCGGCCGACGACCCGCTGACCGTCCTGCGGCCGAACCTGATGTGGAACTTCCCGACCGCCACCAGCGTGGCGGTCACCGGCGACGCCCAGTGGCAGGGCTCGATCATGGCGGGCAACCCGGCGGGCACCACCACGCTCTCCAACCCCGGCACCAACGGCCGGGTCTACCTGGCGGGCAACCTGCTCCAGCAGGGCAGCGCCGGCACCGAGATCCACAACTACCCGTTCAACGGCGACCTGCCGGTCTGCGGCGAGAGCCCCAGCCCGTCCCCGACGGACGACGATGACAACCCCAGCACCAGCCCGAGCCCGTCGCCGAGCGACTCGACCAGCCCGTCGCCGTCGCCGTCCCCGTCGGGCAGCGAGAGCCCGAGCCCCAGCCCGTCGCCGAGCACCAGCACCAGCCCGGCGCCGTCGCCGAGCGGGAGCACCCCGGTGCCGACCGGGTCGGCCTCCACCCCGGTGGGGCCGCCGCTGCCGGACACCGGCGGCGGTGACCTGGTCGCTCCGGCGGCGGGGGCCGCCGCGGTGCTGCTGGGCCTGGGCGGCGGCGTGATCGCGCTGGCCCGCCGCGCCCGGGGCCGCCACAGCTGACGCGGCCGCCGCACCAGGACGGCCGGGGCCCGCGGGCCCCGGCCGTCCGCCGTGCGGGCGTGGAGGGTCAGGTCACGTCGGCGCGGCGGGCGAAGCGCTCCGCGCGCCACTCGCCGCCGGCCAGCACCTCGCGCAGGGCCGTCGCGGCGTCGTGCACGTCGGTGCGGGAGAGGTAGAGCGGGGTGAAGCCGAAGCGCATCAGGTCGGGGGCGCGGAAGTCGCCGATCACGCCCCGGGCGATCAGCGCCTGGACGACCGCGTAGCCGTCGGGGTGCCGCAGCGCGACCTGGCTGCCGCGCCGGGCGGGCTCCCGCGGGGTGACCGGTTCGACGTCCAGGTCGGCGGTCAACTCCAGGAACAGGTCGGTCAGTTCGAGGCTCTTGGCGCGGACGGCGGCCGGGTCGGCCAGCTCCCAGACCTCCAGCGCCGCCTCCAGCGCGGCCAGGCCGAGGATCGGCGGGGTGCCGGTGAGGAAGCGGGTGACGCCCGCGGCGGGCCGGTAGCCGGGCTCGAAGTCGAACTGCCGGGCGTGCCCGAACCAGCCGGTCAGCGGCTGGCGGGCGGCCTCCTGGTGGCGGGCCGCGGCGTACAGGAAGGCGGGCGCGCCGGGGCCGCCGTTGAGGTACTTGTAGCCGCAGCCGACGGCGAAGTCGACGCCCGCCGAGTCGAGTTCGACCGGCAGCGCGCCCGCGGTGTGGCACAGGTCCCAGACGGCGAGCGCCCCGGCGGCGTGGATCCGCTCGGTGACGGCCGCCAGGTCCAGCAGTTCGCCGGTGCGGTAGTCGGCGTGCGAGAGCAGCACCACGGCGGCGTCCCGGTCGAGGGCGGCGTCCAGGTGGGCGGCGGAGTCCAGCAGCACCGGCCGGGTGCCGGGGTGCAGCGCGCCCAGGCCGTCGGCGATGTACAGGTCGGTGGGGAAGGCGTGCCGTTCGGCGAGCAGCGCCGGGCGGCCGGGGCGCAGCCGCAGGGCCGCGCCGAGCACCTTGAACAGGTTGACCGAGGTGGAGTCGCAGACCACCACCTGCCCGGGGGCGGCGCCGAGCAGGTGGGCGCCGAGCCGGTCGCCGAGCCGCCCGGGCTGGTGGAACCAGCCGGCGTCGTTCCAGGACCGGATCAGCCCGCCGCCCCACTCGCCCTCGACGACCTTCGCCAGGTGTCCGGGGGTGCGGCGGGGCAGCGCGCCGAGCGAGTTGCCGTCGAGGTAGAGCACCCCGTCGGGCAGCGCGAACTCGGCGCGCAGGGCGTGCAGCGGGTCGGCGGCGTCGCGGGCCGCGCACTGCTCACGGGTGGGGGTCACGGCGTTGCTCCCGGGGGTCGGGGGTGCTCGGAGGGCGCGTTCATCGGGGATCGCGTCCGCGGGTCGCGTTCAGAGATCGTTGCGGACGGCCCACAGTTCGGGGAAGACGTCCTGGTCGGCGGCGTGCTTGAGCCAGCTGAGGCCGCTGGAGCCGCCGCTGCCGGGCTTGCCGCCCATGGTGCGCTTGACGGCGGAGTAGTGGCGCTGGCGCCAGCGGGTGACGCGTTCGGCGGTGTCCAGCAGGGCCTCGCCGAGCCGGACCAGGTCGGCCAGCGCGGGGTCGGTGTAGACGGCCCGCCAGGCGGCCTCGACCGCCTCGTCGTGCCGGTGCCGGGCGGTGACCGGCCGGGCGGGCACCGCCAGGCCGCGCCGGGCCAGCACGGCCAGCGCCTCGTCGTACAGGCCGGGGGTGCGCAGCGCGGCGAACAGCGCGTCGTACTCGGCGGGGGAGTCCCGGTACATCTCCAGCAGGCCCTCGCTGCGGTTGCCGAGCAGGAACTCCAGCCGCAGGAAGGCCGAGGACTGGAAGCCGGACGCCTCGCCGAGGACCGGGCGGAAGGAGTTGAACTCGGCGGGCGTCATGGTGGCCAGCAGGTCCCAGGAGCCGGTCAGCACGTCCTGGGTGTGCTGCCCGCGGCGCAGCGCGGCCAGCGCGCCGTCCAGGTCGTCGGCGCGCAGGGCGGTGCGGGCGGCGGTCCAGTCGCGCTCCAGCAGGTCGAACAGCAGCTCCATCACCTGGGTGCTGACGATGAACGCGTACTCGGCGGGCTCGGCGCTGCGCGGCCGCTGGAGGGAGTGCAGCTCGGCCAGGCGCACGTACCGGGCGTAGGGGGTGGACGGGCCGGGCTCCTGGTCGGGGCCGAACCGCAGGTGGGGCTGGTGGGTCTGGCCGGTCATGGCCGCTACCTCCTCGGTGCCGCCCGCTCGGGTCGCGGCGGGCGCCCCCCATTGTGCGGCGCGGCGGCCTGCTCTTGAATGGGCGTCGTAGCCCGGATGGGGGCACCGGCCTGCCGTTCGCAAGGCGCTGCCCCCCGATCGCCTGACGAACGCAAAGGAGCCGCCGTGGACGCGGTGGACCGCCTGCTGCTGGCCGAGCTCCAGGCCGACGCGCGGCTGTCGTACAACGAGCTGTCGCGCCGGGTGAACCTCTCCCCGCCGGCCGTCGCGGAGCGGGTGCGCCGGCTGGAGGCGGACGGGGTGATCACCGGCTACCACGCGCACCTGGCCCCGGCGAAGGCCGGGGCGGCGGTGATGGCGCTGGTCACGGTGGAGTGCTACGGGGTGCGCTGCCTGCTGCGCGACCCGGAGGTGGCCGACTGGCCGGAGGTGTTCCAGCTGCACCGGGTGACCGGCGGGGCGTGCTGCGTGCTGCTGGTCGGGGTGCCGGACATGCCCTCCTTTGCGCGGCTGACCGACCGGCTCGGCGGCTACGGGCAGCCCACCAGCTCGATGATCCTGTCCAGCCCGGTGCCGTGGCGGCCGCTCACCCCCGGAGCGTGACGAGCGGGAGCAGGACGTCGTCGACGATCTCCTCCAGCACGTGGTCCGGCACCGGGGCGGAACTGGTCAGCATCTCCTGCCGGAGCAGGTCGAAGGGCAGCGCCCGGATCCGCGGGGTGAGCCGCGCCGGGTCGGCCTCGCCGCGGGCGACGGCGCGCTCGTACAGCGCCTCGGTGCCGTCCGGCCCGGTGGCGTCGAGGAGTTCGGCGGGCGGGGTGCCGGTCGCCCGGTGGTAGCCGGCCAGTTGGACGCTCATCAGCGCGACCAGGTCGGAGCGGGTGGCGTTGATGGCCCGCATCAGGGCGAGCACGTCCCCGCGCAGGCTGCCGGTGTCGGGCACCGCCAGCCGGGAGCGCTCCAGCACGTGCCCGATGGCGGCCCGGGCCAGCGCGTCCCGGTCCGGCCAGCGGCGGTAGAGGACGGGCGGGCTGGTGCCGGCCCGCTTGACCACGGCGTCCACGGTGAAGCCGGCGTAGCCGCTCTCGGTCAGCTCCGCCCAGGCCGCGTCCAGCAGGGCCGCCTCCAGGGCCGCGCCGCGGCGTCGTTCGGCCATCCGCTCCTCCTCGGTCTCGGTCTCGGTCGGTCTCGGCCCGTCTCGGTCCGACCTTTAGATAGATTTGCCTATCTTATCCACGGGCCCTACGGTGGGGACCGCAAGATAGGACTCTATATCTTAAGGGGGCCCTGCCGTGATCCGGCACGCCCGCGCGACGGCCACCGCCGCCGCCCCGCCCGAACCCGTCGACCCCGCCGTCCGGCGCCTGGCCGCCACCGTCGTGGTCGGCGCCCTCGCCGTGGTCTTCGACACCACCATCACCAGCGTCGCCCTGAACGACCTCGCCGCCGACCTGCACGCCCCGCTCGCCACCGTCCAGTGGATCGGCACCGGCTACCTGCTGGCCGTCTTCACCACCATCCCACTGGCCGGCTGGGCCCAGGTCCGGCTCGGCGGCAGACGCCTGTGGACCGGCGCCCTCGGCGTCTTCCTGCTCGGCTCGCTGCTCTGCGCCCTCGCCCCGAACGCCCCCGCGCTGATCGCCGGCCGCGTCGTCCAGGGCGTCGGCGGCGGCGTCATGATGCCGCTCATGGTCACCCTGGTCATCCAGGCCGCCCGCGGCCGGGGCCTCGGCCGGGTGATGGCCGCCGTCACCCTCCCCACCGCGCTCGGCCCGATCCTCGGCCCCGTCCTCGGCGGCCTGATCCTGCACCTCGGCAACTGGCGCTGGCTCTTCCTGGTCAACCTCCCGTTCTGCGCCGTCGGCGCCTGGCTCGCCCACCGCAACCTCCCCGACGACCGCCCCGCCCCCGGCGCCCCGCGCCCCCGCCTCGACACCGTCGGCCTGCTGCTCCTGCCGCCCGGCACCGCCGCCCTGCTCTACGGCCTGTCCCGGACCGGCACCGGCGGCGCGACCCTCCCGCTGCTCGCCGGAGCCGCCCTGCTCGCCGCGTTCACCGTCCGCGCCCTGCGGCACCCCGGCGCGCTGGTCGACCTGCGACTGCTGCGCCACCGCCCGCTGGCCTCGGCGTCCGCGCTGGGCTTCCTCGGCGGGGTCGTGCTGTACGGGGCGATGGTGCTGCTGCCGCTGTACTGGCAGCAGGTGCGCGGCCAGGACGCGCTGGGCGCCGGACTGGCGCTGATCCCGCAGGGCGTCGGCGTCCTGCTGGCCCGCGCCCGGGCCGGGGTGCTCACCGACCGGCTCGGCCCGCGCCCGGTTGCCCTCGGCGGATTCGCCCTGACCGCGGCGGCCACCGTGCCGTTCGCCCTCGGCGCGGACGGCGGACTCCTGCTCGGCGCGGCCCTCCTGCTGCGCGGCGTCGGCCTGGGCACGGCGATGGTCCCGCTCGGCAGCGCCGGCTACCTGGGCCTGGACCGCGGACAGGTCCCCGACGCCAGCGTCATCACCCGGGTCGCCCAGCAGATCGGCGGCTCGGCCGGCACCGCCCTGCTGATCGTCGTCCTCCAGCACGCCACCACCGCCACCGGCACCCCGGCCGACGGCTTCACCACCGCCTTCACCTGGTCCGCCGCGCTCACGGCCCTGGCCGTCCCGCTCTGCCTGCTGCTGCCCCGCCGGGGGAGGAGCGCCTGACGGCGGGCGGGTGGGGGTGCCTGGCGGTGGGCGAGGGGGATGGGGAGGAAGCGGCCCGGGGGGCGCTTGGCGGCGCGCGGGTGGGGGAGGGCGACGCGTCACGGGCTGGTGGCTGGTGTCCGGTGCCGGGGGTGGGCGAAGGGGGTCGTCCCGGGTCCGGGGGTCAGTGGCCGTTCTTCGGTTCGGCGAGGTGGACGCCCAGGCTCTCCAGGCCGTAGAGGACCATCTCCACGCCGACCGCCGCCAGCAGGAGGCCGAGCAGGCGGGACACCACCTCCAGGGAGGTGCGCCGGCTGGCGCGCAGCAGGGGGCCGAGCAGCAGGACGCAGGCGCAGTCCACCGCGATCACCGCCACGTACATGGCGGCGACCGTGGAGTGCCAGCCCAGGGTGTCCCGGGTCAGTGACTCGACCAGCAGGGCGGTGATCGCCAGCGGGCTGGCCACGTACGGCAGCAGCAGTTCGCGGATGCCGTCGGCGAGCGGGTTGGCGAGGTGCTCGCCGTCCTTGCCGCCGCCCAGGTGGACGCCCAGGACCAGGGCCACCGCGTAGATGAAGAAGATCACCCCGCCGGCGATCTGCAGCGACTGGTCGGAGATGTGGAACAGCGCGGCCGTGAAGTCCGCGCTGTACGCCAGCACCAGGCCGACCAGGGCCGCGACCAGCGAGGAGGCCAGGGTGAGCTTGCGCAGCTCGGCCGGGGTCCGGGTCTGGCTGAGCTGCGCGAACGCGAGCAGCACCTTGGGCGGGCCGACCACGGCGAAGAACGTGACGAAGACGGTGCTCAGGGAGATCGCCGACATGCGCCCATGATGGGCCGTCAGCGCAGCCGGACGGTGACGCCACCCTGGCGCAGCACGTCGAGGACCGCGTCGAAGTAGGAGCGCTCCTCCTCGTCGGGGCCGGTCACCCGGCGGGTCAGCGCCTGCGCGGAGGCCGTTGACCCCTCCCAGAGCAGGGTGAACGGCGGCCGGGGGCCGAAGCCGCCGCGCAGGCAGTCGGCCAGCGCGTCCAGGTTGCGGCCGTAGTAGCCGTCGGGGGCCTGCACGGCGCGGCCGAGCTCGGCCCAGAGCGAGGGCTCGTCGGTGATCCGCCCGCCGTGCAGGACGTACGCGGACGGCTTCGGTGCGGTGGGCATCGGGTGCTCCTGTCTGGCGGTGCGCGTCGCCCGGATGGGTTCGCCGGGTCGAACGGGGCCGGTGCGCGCGTTGGGATGGCCCCAAGTCTTCTCTTCCACCCCAGGGGCAACACATGACCTGTCTGCACCGCAAGGATCTCGGCCTGCTGGCGCTGCGCACCGCCGTCGGGGGCGTCCTGTTCGCGCACGGGGCGCAGAAGCTGTTCGGCTGGTTCGGCGGCCCCGGGCCGGAGGGCACCGCGCAGGCCATGGAGCACATGGGCTTCCTGCCGGGCGACCGCAACGCGCGGGCGGCCGGTCTGGGCGAGGCGGGCGGCGGCGCGCTGCTCGTGCTCGGCCTGGCCACCCCCGCGGCCGGCGCGGTCGTCGCCGGGACGATGGCGGGCGCGATCTCGGTGCACGCCCCGGCGGGCTTCTTCGCGCAGGGCGGCGGCTACGAGTACCCGGCCCTGCTGGGCGCCTGCGGCGCGGCGCTGGGCGTGGCCGGCGCGGGTCGCTACTCGGTGGACGCCGCGCTGGGGCACGCGCTGGCCCGCCCGTGGGTCGGCGCGCTGGCGTTCGCGGCGAGCGCGCTGGGGGCCGCCGTGGTGGTGGCCCGCCGGCAGGACGAGGTGCGCCGCCGGGAGGCGCGGGCCGCGGACGAGGCGGCCCGCCAGAACGGGACCGGGCTCTCCTGAACCGCGCCGGACGCTCACGACCGAAGGGATCCGCACTGATGAAGCGATCGACCCGGGCCGCCGCCGGCTGGACGGCCGCCGCCCTGCTGGGCGCCGCGGCGCTGTCCGGCTGCTCCTCGGACGGCTCGCCGTCCCCCGCGACGTCCTCGGCGCTGGAGGGCGCCAAGTCGGCGGTGGCCTCGGCGGCCTCCTCGGCGACGGCGGCGATCGGCTCGGCCGCCTCCTCGCTGGGCGCCTCCGCGCAGGCCGCCGCCTCCTCGGCGCTGGCGAGCGTGAAGGGCGGGCTGGACGCGAAGGACGACGTGGCGCTCGGCAAGGCCGCCACCGGCTCGGATGGGAAGCTCTCCGTCCCGCTGACGGTCACCAACCACGGTTCCCAGTCCGGCAAGTACACGATTCAGGTCAACTTCGACGACGGGTCGGGGAACCTGCTGGACGCGGTGGTGGTGAACGTGCCCGAGGTGGCGGCGGGGGCGTCCGCGCAGGCCACGGCGGAGAGCAACCGTTCGCTGGAGGGCAGCGTGACGCCCGTGGTGGCGAACGCGCTGCGGTACTGACCGGCCACCGAACCTTAAGCGCGGCGTAAGCGTCAGGTCCCGCTCTTGACGGTCGAGTTGGTCTAGTCCATTTTACTTGGCAGGTGCAGGGAGCCCCTGGACCGGCGTCGGTGGTTCAGACCACCGGCGCCGGTTCGGCCTATCCGCACCCGGTGTTCGTGCAGGCCACCGCTCGATTCCCCCGCCATGCCCAGGTCGTGCGACCCCACCTCGCGCGGTGCGTGCCTGGTCCTGACGGGACCCCCACAACCAGGAGTCACGCAGCCATGCTTCGTTCCGTTTCCCCCCAGTCGCCCTCGCGGCGGCGGCCGAAGAGCTGGGCCGCGCTCGCGGCCGGCACCGCGGCCTCCCTGCTGCTCGGCGGCACCCTGGCGCTGACCGGCGGCACCGCCCAGGCCGCGCCGACCAACTCGACCGGCGCCCCGGCCACCAGCGGCGGCATCAAGGTCGCGTACTTCGACCAGTGGTCGATCTACTCGAACGCGTACTACCTCAAGACGATGCAGGACACGGGCGCCGCCGGGAAGCTCGACTACATCATCTACGACTTCGCGAACATCAACCCGACCACCCTCTCCTGTTTCGAGGCGAACAAGGCCGCGTCGCAGAACGAGGACGACCCCAACGCGGGTGACGGCGCGGGCGACTCGTTCGCCGACTACCAGAAGAGCTTCGGCGCCGACATCTCGGTCGACGGCGTGGCCGACACCTGGAACCAGCCGATCGTCGGCAACTTCAACCAGATCAAGAAGCTGAAGGCGAAGAACCCGAACCTCAAGGTCCTGCTCTCGATCGGCGGCTGGACGTACTCCAAGTACTTCTCCGACGCCGCGGCGACCGACGCTTCCCGCAAGAAGCTGGTCTCCTCCTGCATCGACATGTTCATCAAGGGCAACCTGCCCTCCGAGGGCGGCTACGGCGGCCCGGGCACCGGCGCCGGCGTCTTCGACGGCTTCGACCTCGACTGGGAGTACCCGGGCGGCGGCGGCCACACCGGCAACCACGCCGCGCCGGCCGACAAGCAGAACTTCACCTCGCTGCTCGCCGAGTTCCGCAGCCAGCTCAACACCCAGGGCGCCGCGGACGGCAAGACCTACGGCCTGGCGGCCGCGGTCGGCGCCGGCCAGGACAAGATCAAGAACGTCGAGACCGACAAGATCGGCCAGTACCTGACGTTCCTCGACATCATGACGTACGACATGCACGGCGGCTGGGAGGCCCAGGGCCCGACCAACCACCAGGCCCCGATCTACACCAACCCGAACGACCCGATGACCCCCGTCCCGGGCGGCAACGGCAAGTACTCGGTGGACGCGGCGGTCAAGGCCTACACCGTGGGTGACCCGCAGTACGGCATCCCCGGCGGCTTCCCGGCGAAGAAGATCAACGTCGGCGTCCCGTTCTACTACCGCGGCTGGACCGGCGTCTCCGCCGGCACCACCCACGGCCTGTTCCAGAAGGCGTCCGCCCCGGCCCCCGGCGGCACCTACTCCGGCGGCGTCGCCGGCATCAAGATGTACAAGGAGCTGACCGGCTTCGTCGACAACCCGGCGTACACCTACTGGGACGACACCGCCAAGGCCGCGTACTTCTACGACGGCACCACCTTCTGGTCCGGCGAGAACGCCCAGTCGGTCCAGGCCAAGCTCGACTACGCGCACTGCAACGGCCTCGGCGGCTCGTTCATGTTCTCGATGTACGACCTGGGCACCCAGACCGCGCTGTTCGACAAGACCGTGAGCGCCACCAACGGCTCCGCCGCGTCCTGCCCGGCCGGCCCGACCCAGTCGGCCAGCCCGTCCGCCTCGGCCTCGCAGTCGGCCAGCCCGTCCGCGTCCGCCTCGCCCTCGAAGTCGGCCAGCCCGTCCGCCTCGGCCTCGCCGTCGCAGTCGGCCAGCCCGTCGGCCTCCGCCTCGACCGGCACCTGCTCCGGCGCCCCGAGCTGGAGCGCCTCGGCGGTCTACGCGACCGCCGGCACCAAGGTCTCCTGGAAGGGCCACTACTACACCAACAAGTGGTGGACCACCAACGAGGACCCGTCCCTGAGCGGCCAGTGGGGCGCCTGGGCCGACAACGGCGCCTGCTGACCACCGGTCGGCCGGCTGATCCGCTGAGCTGAACCCCGCGAGGGGCGCGAGGAGAGTGATCTCCCCGCGCCCCTCGTTCGCGTTCCCGCTCCGGTCGTCCCGGTCGTCCCGGTCGTTTCGGCCGCCGGGGCCGGGGCCGGGGCCGGAGCCGGGTCAGCAGGTCAGGTCGTCGGTGCGGCCGAGCGCGTCCGGCTGGGTCTCCTCGATCCGGCGCAGCATCCGGGTCAGGGTGGCGGCCAGCTCGGGGCGGGCCCCGCCGGGGACGTCCTGGAGCAGGTCGGCCTCGAAGACGGCGGCCATCCGCATCAGCTCCAGCCACTTGTCGCGGCCCTCGGCGGTCAGCTCGATGATCACCCGGACCCGGTTGGCCTCGTCGCGCGCCCGGGTGACCAGGCCTTCGGCGACCATCCGGTCGATCCGGTGGGTCATCGCGGCCGGGGTCAGGCCGAGCCGCTTGGCCAGCTCGCCCGGGCCGAGCTGGTAGGGGGCGCCGGTGAACACCAGGGCCTTGAGCACCTCCCACTCGGCGGAGGTGATGCCGAGGGTGGCCAGCTGGCGGCCGTAGGCCACGTTCATCCGGCGGGCGAGCCGGGAGACGGTGGAGACGATGGTCTCCACCTGCGGGTCCACCAGCGGGAACTCCCGCTGGTAGAGGGCCACCTGCTCGGCGATGCCGAGCTCGGCGGCGGTCTGGGGCTCCGCTCTGCGTGCGCTCATGCGGTCATTGTCCCACGCAGGGTGCAGCTGTTAAGCCTTTGCTGTCGTACGCTTTCTCTGGTAAGACTTTAGGTCTGAAATCTTACGGAGTAAAGCCGTGGCGGGGAGCCCGGCCCGACGTGTGGAAAAGGGGTGTCCAGTGAAGGAGTGGGGCGGCCGACTGCGCCGCGTCCAGATCGGCAACGCGCTCAGCGCTTTCGGCAGCGGCTTCACCTTGCCGTACATGTTCGTGTACGTGGACCAGGTGCGGGGCCTCGGGGCCGCGGCGGCGGGCGCGGTGTTCACCGTGTTCGCGCTCGCCGCGCTGGCCGTGCTGCCGTTCACCGGCCGCGGCATCGACCGGTACGGGCCGCGCCCGGTGCTGCTGGCCGGCACCGCGATGGCCGCCGTCGGCGCGTTCGCCTTCGGGCAGGCCGCGAGCACGTCCGGGCTGCTGCTCTCCTCCTTCCTGTTCGGCGCTGGCGTCACCACCTGCCAGCCCGCGCTGGCCACGATGATCGTCCGCTGCACCGGGCGCACCGAGCGCTCCCGGGCCTTCGCGCTCCAGTTCACCCTGGTCAACCTGGGCATGGGCATCGGCGCCCTGGTCGGCGGCCAGATCGTCGACACCGCCGACCCGGCCAGTCTGACCAGGCTGTTCACCATCGAGGCGCTGACCTTCCTCGGCCTGGCCGCCGTCACCGGCACCGCGAAGATGCCCCCGGTCGCGGTCGAGCCGGCCCCGGCCGGCGCGGCGGCGAAGCGCGGCGGCGGGCTGCGGGCGATGGTCGCCGACAAGGCGATGCTGCGGCTGTGCGTGCTCGCCGGGCTGATCTTCTTCACCTGCTACGGGCAGTTCGAGTCCGGCGTGGCCGCGTTCGCCACCGACACCGTCGGCACCCCGCCGTCCACCCTCGGCCTGGCCATCGGCGCCAACGCGCTGACCATCGTGCTGCTGCAGATGTTCGTCGTCCGGATCACCGAGCGCCGCCGCCGCACCACCGCGATGGCCGCCGCCGGCGCGGTCTGGCTGGCCGCCTGGGGCATGGCCGTGGTCGCCGGGCTGATCCGCACCGAGGCGATGGCCGCGACGGTGGCGATCGTCGCCGTCTACGCGCTGTTCGGCGTCGGCGAGTCGCTGCTCGCCCCCACCATGGGCCCGATCGTCGCGGACCTGGCGCCCGCCCGGCTGCTGGGCACCTACAACGCCGGGTACGCCCTGGTGAAGCAGATCGCCGTCGCGGTCGGCCCCGCCGTCGGCGTGCTGCTGGTCGGCTCCGGCACCTGGCCGCTGTACCTCGCCGCGATGGCGCTGTGCACGCTGCTGATCGTCGCCCTCGCCGTCCGGCTGCGCGAGCACCTCACGCCCGCGCAGGACAACGTCCGGGTGCTGTCCGTCCCGCGGCGCGAGCAGCGGGAGGCGCGGGAGCTCCAGACCGCGGCCTGAGCCGGGCCCGAGCGGGGCTTGAGCGGAGACGGCGCCGCCCGTCCGGGGAGGAGTTCCTCCCTCCGGACGGGCGGCGCCGTCGTTCCGTCGTTCCGTCGGGCGTCGGGCGCTGCGCTCAGCGGGCGACCGGCATCAGCAGCGAGAAGGTGTCGGCGCGGGCCGGGAAGCGGATGGCGAGCGGGGCGATCGGGCCGCCCAGTTCCAGGACCAGCTGCTCGGCGCCGCCCGCGGCCTCCAGCAGGAAGTCCCGGTTGACGTGGACCAGCAGGTCGGCGGGGGAGCCCCCGCCCGGGAGGGCGTCGGCGGCGGTGGCGGTCAGGGCGGCCACCGGGGCGCCGGTGTCCTCGGCGGTGGACTCGGGCAGGGCGCGCAGCTGGGCGGCGGTCAGGGTGACCCGGTGGGTGGGCTCCAGGCGCAGCAGGCGGCGGTAGTCCGGGAAGTCCGCCCCGCCCCGCTCGCCGGAGAGCGAACGGCCCGCCGCGCGGACGGTGAACTGCGCCCCGTCGAAGGTCAGTTCGGCCTCCTCGGCGTCGGCCAGCAGGGCCCGGGCCGCGTCCGCGAGGGCGGTCGGCAGCAGCGCCGAGGCCGGCGGGCCGTCCAGCGCGGCCGGGCAGTCGGCGACCGCCAGCCGGTAGCGGTCGGTGGCGACCAGGTGCAGGACGCCGTCCTCGGCGTCCAGGAAGATCCCGGCGACGGCGGGCAGCGCGGCGTCGGCCGGGGCGGCGAAGCGCACCGCGTCCAGGGCGGCGGCCAGGGCGGGGGCGGGAACGGTCAGGCGGGTCTGCGGCACGGGGAACTCCCGGGAGTCGAGGAGGGCGCGGACGGTGGAGAGCTCCCGGCGGGCGTCGGTCAGACCGTCCTCCAGGCGGCGCAGGTGCGCGTCCAGCTCGGCCCGGGCCTCGGCCGGGGAGCCGGTCAGCACCCGGGTGATCCCGGCCAGCGGCAGCCCGACCCGGCGCAGCCGGGCCAGCAGCCGGGCGTCCGGCAGCTGCTCGTCCGCGTACCAGCGGTACCCGGTGTGCGGGTCCACGGCGGCCGGGACGAAGACGCCCGCGCGGTCGTAGAACCGCAGGGTGCCGGGACTGAGGCCGCTGGCCCTGGCCAGCTCGCCGATGCTGTGCATGGTGCTCTCCACGGGACCGACCCTCGCCCCTCGACCTGGTAGAGGGTCAACCGTAACCGCGCGCGGGGCAGGGTGGAGAATGCTGCGAGCACCCCTGGGCAGCACCCGCGGACGTCCGCGGCCGCAGGCTAGGATGCGGACATTGCGGACAAGTCGTCAACTGCGGTCGAACGGGGAGGGCATGGCGCTGGCGGTGACGGAGCGGCGGCAGCAGGAGGCGGTGCACGCCGCGCCGACGGAGCAGGCGAAGGACAGGTACCGGTGGTGGGGCCCGCTGGCGGTGGCCGTGTTCGC
The DNA here is from genome assembly GCF_003259315.1 of Kitasatospora sp. SolWspMP-SS2h. Lineage (GTDB taxonomy): Bacteria > Actinomycetota > Actinomycetes > Streptomycetales > Streptomycetaceae > Kitasatospora > Kitasatospora fiedleri. The sequence continues at coordinate 177,185 of NZ_QLLT01000008.1, forward strand.
CGGGGTGCTGCGGCTGTGGAACCTGAAGTCCCCGCACGCCTTCGTCTTCGACGAGACGTACTACCCCAAGGACGCCTGGTCGCTCTGGCACGACGGCTACGAGTCGGTCTGGCCGGACAACGCCAACCAGCAGATCCTCGGCGACCCGCAGATCGTCCCGCTCGGCCGGGCCGGCACCTTCATCGCGCACCCGCCGCTCGGCAAGTGGGTCATCGGCCTGGGCGAGTACGTCTGGGGCCTGAACCCCTTCGGCTGGCGGATCGCGGTCGCCCTGCTCGGCACGCTCAGCGTGCTGATGGTCGCCCGGATCGGCCGCCGGCTGTTCCGCTCCACCCTGATCGGCTGCGTCGCCGGACTGCTGCTGTCCGTCGACGGCCTCCAGTTCGTGCTCAGCCGGGTCGGCCTGCTCGACGGCGTCTCCGCGTTCTTCGTGCTCGCCGCGTTCGGCGCCCTGCTGATCGACCGCGACCGCACCCGCGACCTGCTGCGCGCCGCCCGCGCCGAGGGCGGGTCGGCCGCCGACGAGGTCCGGTTCGGCCTGCGCCCCTGGCGGCTCGCCGCCGGACTGCTGCTCGGCGCGGCCTGCTCCGTCAAGTGGACCGGCGCGCCCGTGCTCGCCGTCTTCACCCTGCTCGTCCTGCTCTGGGACCAGGCCGGCCGCCGCGCCGCCGGCGCCCACCGCCCCTGGCGCTCGATGCTCCGCCGCGACCTGTGGCCCGCCGCGCTCTCCCTGCCGGTCGGTGCCCTGGCGGTGTACGTGCTGTCCTGGACCGGCTGGTTCGCCACCGGCGGCGGCTACGACCGGCACTGGGCCGACGGCCGGGCCGGCAGCCGGGTGCCCGGCCCGCTGCGCAGCCTCTGGCACTACCACGCGCAGATGTGGGACTTCAACACCCACCTGACCTCCCCGCACACCTACCAGTCCAACCCGTGGAGCTGGCTGGTCCAGGGCCGCCCGGTGTCCATGTACTGGGAGCAGCTGAAGCCCGGCGAGCGCGGCTGCACCGCCCCCGACGGCTGCGCCAGCCAGATCCTCGCGCTCGGCACCCCGTTCCTGTGGTGGACGGCCTGCTTCGCGCTGGCCTACGCGCTCTACCGCTGGTTCTTCCGGCGGGACTGGCGCTCCGGCGCGATCCTGGCGGCCGTCGCCGCCGTCTACCTGCCCTGGTTCCAGTACCAGCAGCGCACCGTCTTCTCGTTCTACATGGTGGTGCTGGTGCCCTTCCTGTGCCTGGCCGTCGCGCAGATGCTCGGCGCGATGCTCGGACCGGAGGGCAGTACGCCGGTCCGCCGCCGGTGGGGCGCGGCCGGGGCCGGGCTGATCGTGGCGGCGGTCTTCGGGTGCTTCGCGTTCTTCTACCCGCTGTACACGGGGGAGCTGATCCCGATGTCCGAGTGGCACACCCGGATGTGGTTCGAGAGCTGGATCTGACGGCCCGCCCGGGACGGCCCGCCCGGGGACGGAACGGGCGGGCGAGGGGACGGGCGGGCGGCGGGACGGACGCGCGGCGCCGGGCGTCAGCAGTCGGGGTCCTGCGCCGCCTCCTGGAGCACCGACCGGGTCTGCGGGTCGTAGACGCCCAGGGCGACGCCCTTGAGCCTGCGCTCCCGGTGCTGGAAGCCCGCGAGCACGGTCTGCGTCCAGTAGCCGAAGCCGGGCTGGTTGCCGCTGGTCCGGTCGGAGTCCAGCTGGCCGATCCGGTTGCAGTTGACCGCCATCAGCAGGCGCTGCAGCTGCGTCACGTCCGGGCCGGTGTCGTTGAGCCGCAGGGTCGTCGCGGCGGACGGCGACTGCGAGGTGCGCTCCGGGGACGGGCTGCCCGACGCGCTCGGGGCCTCGGTGGTCGGGGCCGCCGCCGCGGCCTTGCTGCTCGCCGCCGTCTGGCTCGGGCGGGCCTTGGTGCGGGTCGGCGAAGGGCTCCCCGCGGACGGCTCCGGGGACGCGGTCGCGCTCGGCGCCGGGTCCGGGGCGGGGCCGGCCGAGGAGACCGCCGCCGGGGCCGTCGGCGCGGGCAGCGCGTCGTCGACCGGGGACGGCGACGAGGACAGCAGCATCGCCAGGCTCGCGGCCAGCGCGGTCACCCCGACCGCGCCGCCCGCGATCACCAGCCGGCGGCGGTCGGCGCTCCGCCGGCGCCGCTCGCGGTGGTCGGCCCGGCTGACCGGGCCGTCCGCGCCGTCCTCGCGGAAGGTGAACATGCCCAGGTCGGCACCGGCCGCGGCGGGCCGCGGCCCGTCGCCGGGTCTGCCGTTCGGGCCGTCCGCGCCGTTCGGGCCGCCGACCGGGGTCAGCCGGGTCGTCTCGTCCGGCCCGGCGCCCCGGCCCGGGGCGGGCCGCTGCGGGGGCGCCTTGACCGGGCCCAGGGTGAGCGGCATGGTCTGCTCGGCCGCGGGCACCTCGCCCTGGCCGGCCGCCGCTCCCGGGGGCGGGATCGGCACGAAGCGGCCCGGCGCGCCGGACGCCCGGGGCGGCTGCTCCTGCTGCGGCGGGACGGGCGGCAGCACCTGGGTCGCGTCGGCGTCCGGCCGGGGCCGGGGCTGCTGCGGCGGCTGGACGGGGGAGGGCGCGGGCTGCGGCGGGCCGAACGGGCTGGCGGCCTGCGGGACGTGCGGGGGACGGTGCGGGGGCGGCGGCGGTGCGGACCCCGGCGGCGGGCCGGTGATCGGCTGCACGGCGGGCGGCTGCGCCGCGCTGGGCGGCACCGCGACCGGGGGACCGGACGGCGGCGGGGCCGCGGTGATCGGCTGCACCGGGGGCGGCAGGGGCCGGGTGGCGAACGGGTCGCCCGCCGGGTCGCCGGGCTCCACCACGGCCGCTCCGGCCACGTACGGCCGCACCAGCGGCGGGCCCTCCAGGTGCGGGAGGACCGCGGTCTCCTCCGTCGGGGAGACGGCGTTGCACGCGCAACTGCCGGCCGTGCGTGCGGTACCGCAGCGGGGGCAGCGCTCTGCCGGCATGGGCCGGTCCTCCTCGGGTCGGAATCGAACGGGGGTGATTATGCAGGAGCATTCCACGGGGCGACAGGGAGGTCCGGGCCCGGACCGGCTTCCCGCCCGGATTGCCGGGTTTTGGGCGGATCGTCAGCGACTGTCGGGAGCCCCCCGGGGCGCGACCCCGGCCGTCCGCCCCGGCGCGGGCCCCGGATGGACGAGACTGTTCGTACGTGGTCGAGGTCCGGCCGTCGTTCGGGTCGGACGGACAATCTGAGGGGTGTCCTGTGGGTAGCGTCGTGAAGATCAACGTGCTGACCGTTCCCGCCGAGCAGCGGGAGGTGCTGGAGCGCCGGTTTGCCTCGCGGGCCGGGGCGGTGGAGGGGTCGGACGGGTTCGAGTGGTTCGAGCTGCTGCGGCCGGTGGAGGGGACGGACCAGTACCTGGTGTACACGCGGTGGCGGGACGAGGAGTCGTTCCGGGCGTGGATGGAGGGGCCGATGAAGGAGGCGCACCAGGGCGGGGGCGAGCGGCCGCGGCCGGCGGCGAGCGGGTCGCAGGTCTGGTCGTTCGAGGTCGTGCAGCAGGCGGGGCCCGAGGCGTAGCGGCGGGAGGGGCGGTGGGGCCGGTCCGGGGGAGACCGGCCCCGTCCTCCCTCAGCGGAAGGCGGCGCGGCGGGTGGCGCGGCGGAGGGTGCGCAGCAGGGGGCCGCCGACGGTGAGGCAGAGGACGGCGGTGAGGGCGGCGCGGGGCAGGTCCCAGCCCAGGGAGGTGGTGAGGCAGTAGAGGGCGAAGCGGGTGAGGTTGGCGGCGAGCGGGTCGCCGGGGACGAAGGAGATCGAGGTGCCCAGGCCGCCGATGTAGGGCCAGCCCTGGAGGTTCATGACGGTGCCGTAGCCGATCGCGGAGAGGGTGCCGTAGGCGGCGAGCAGCAGGAGTTCGGGGCGTCCGCGCAGGCGGGCGGCGCCCGGGAGGAGTCCGGCGCCGAGGCAGACCCAGCCCATGGCGAGCATCTGGAACGGCAGCCAGGGGCCGACGCCGCCGGTGAGCAGGGCCGAGGCGAACATGGTGAGGGCGCCCAGCACGAAGCCGAAGCCGGGGCCGAGGGCCCGGCCGGAGAGCACCATCAGGAAGAACATCGGCTCCAGCCCGGCGGTGCCCGCGCCGAGCGGCCGCAGCGCGGCACCGGCCGCGGCCAGCACGCCCAGCATGGCGACGGCCTTGGCGTCCAGGCCGGGCGCGCCGGTGGCGTCGCGGCTCTCGGAGAGCTGGGCGACCAGCACGGCCAGCAGCAGCGGCATCAGCAGCGCGAACAGCCAGGGCGCGTCGGCGGAGTGGCCGACCAGGTCGGACTCGCGGGAGGCGAGCAGCGGCCAGCCGAAGGCGGCCGCGCCGATCGCGGAGACCAGGGAGAGGAAGAGCACCGAGCGCCGCCCGAGCGGGACGGGACGCGAGAGCGGGGGGCCGGGGGCGGGGTTGCGGTCCGGGCCGGGGGCGGTGCGGGTGGCGGGTGGCTTCATCGCGGTGGTTCCGGGGCCAGGGCGGCGGCGACGTCGGGGACGGTGAGGTGGGGCGGGAGGATCTTCGCGGTCTGCGGGGCGAAGGTGGGGGAGGCGAGCACGACGTCGGGGGTGGGGCCGTCGGCGACGATCTCGCCCTCGGCCAGGACGGCGGTGCGGTGGGCGAGTTCGGCGGCGAGTTCGACGTCGTGGGTGGCGAGCAGGACGGCGTGGCCCCGGTCGGCGAGGGAGCGCAGGACGGTGACCAGGCGGGCCTTGGCGGCGTAGTCGAGGCCGCGGGTGGGTTCGTCGAGCAGGACGACCGGGGGGCGGGCGGTCAGCACGACGGCGAGGGCGAGCGTGAGGCGCTGGCCCTCGGAGAGGTCGCGGGGGTGGCGGTCGTCGGCGACGCCGGGCAGCAGGGTGGCCAGCAGGGCGCGGCAGGTGCCGGGTTCGGCGCCGGCGTCCTGGTCGGCGGCGGCGCACTCCTCGGCGACGGTCTCGGCGTACAGCAGGTCGCGCGGGTCCTGCGGGACGAGTCCGACGGAGCGGATCAGGTCCTTGGGGCGGGTCCGGTGCGGGGTGCGGCCGTCGACCCGGACGGTGCCGGAGGCGGGGGCGTGCAGGCCGACCAGGGTGCCGAGCAGGGTGGACTTGCCGGCGCCGTTGCGTCCCATCAGGGCGGTGATCTGCCCTGCGGCGAGGGTGAGTTCGACGCCGCGCAGGGCCGGGACGGCGCCCCGGGAGACCACCAGGCGGCTGACGGTGGCGACCGGTTCGGCGGGTGCGGGCGGTTCGGCGGCCGCCTTCGGCGGGGCGGCGGTGAGCCGTTCGCGCAGGGCGGTCGCCCGTCGGCGGGCGTCGCGGACGGTGAGCGGCAGCGGCGTCCAGCCCGCCAGCAGACCGAGTTCGACCACCGGCGGCCGGACCGGGGAGCGGGCCATCAGCGCGGCCGGGTCGCCGAGCACGGGCGGCTCGCCGGGGCCGGGCAGCAGCAGGACCTGGTCGGCGTACTGGACGACCCGCTCCAGCCGGTGCTCGGAGAGCAGCACGGTGGTGCCCAGGTCGTGCACCAGGCGCTGGAGGACGGCCAGCACCTCCTCGGCGGCGCCCGGGTCGAGCGCGGAGGTCGGCTCGTCCAGCACCAGCACCTTCGGGTGGACGGTCAGCACCGAGCCGATCGCCACCCGCTGGCGCTGCCCGCCGGAGAGCGAGGACAGCGCGCGCCCGCGCAGGTCGGCCAGGCCCAGCAGGTCGAGCGTCTCCTCGACCCGGCGGCGCATGACGGCCGGGGCCAGGCCCGTCGACTCCATGCCGTAGGCGAGTTCCTCCTCGACGGTGTCGGTGACGAAGTGCGCCGACGGGTCCTGCCCGACGGTGCCGACCACGTCGGCGAGGTCGCGCGGGCGGTGCGTCCGGGTGTCCCGCCCGGCCACCGTGACCCGGCCGGTCAGGGTGCCGCCGGTGAAGTGCGGCACCAGCCCGGAGACGGTGCCCAGCAGGGTCGACTTGCCGGACCCGGACGGCCCGGCCAGCAGGCACAACTCGCCCTCGGGAACGGTCAGTTCGACACCGCTCAGGGCCGGTGCGGCGGCGTCGGCGTACTGCACGCCGACCTGCTCGAAAGTGATCACCGGGTGCTCCGGGGCGGCTCGGGGGTGACGGGGACGGGCGACGGGGACGGCGGCCGCGCGGCGGCGGCGCGCGGGCCGGCGGACCGGCGGCCGGTGTGCCGCGCACCGCCGGGTCGTGGGCGGCCGGGTCGCGGGCCGGTCCGGCCGGGGGCGGTCACCGGGTGCTCCGGGGCGGCTCGGGGGTGACGAAGGCGGGCAGCAGGCCGACCAGCGCGGCCAGCGCGGGCAGCAGCGGTAGGGCGGGTGCGGTCGGCGGCACGACGCTCGGGGACAGCGCCAGCGGCCAGCGGCCCGCGTACCAGATCAGCACGGCCGCGACCAGCGCCCCCGAGACGGCCGTCAGCCACTCCGGGAGCGCCCACGGGTCGGGCCGGTAGCGGGTCCGGACCGAGCGCCGGCCGCCCAGCGCGAGGCCGCCGCCGGCCGCGGCGGCGCCCGCCAGCAGCACCGGCAGCGCCCACGGGTGACGGCCCGCGGCGAGCAGCCCGTACGTCGCCGAGCACACCGCCAGCAGCCCCGCGAGGGTCAGCGCCCCGGCGGCGCGCACCAGCCGCCGCGGGACGTCGGCCGTCCGGCCGAAGCCGCGGGTGTCCATCGCCGCCGCCAGCGCCACCGAACGCTCCAACGCGCCCTCCAGCACCGGCAGTCCGACCGAGAGCACCGCCCGCACCCCCCGGTCGGAGCGCCCGCGCAGCCGGCGCGCCGCGCGCAGCCGCCGGACGTCCGCGACCAGGTTCGGCGCGAAGGTCATCGCCACCACCGCCGCCACCCCCGCCTCGTACAGCGCGCCCGGCAGCGAGCGCAGCAGCCGCGACGGCGAGGCCAGCGCGTTCGCCGCGCCCACGCAGGCCAGCAGGACCGCCAGCCGCAGCCCCTCGTACAGCGCGAACAGCATCCCCTCCAGCGTCACCGCGCCGCCCAGCCGGACGCCCTGCGCCCAGGCGGGCAACGGGAGTTGCGGCAGCGTGAAGAGCACGTGGGTGCCGCCGACCGGGGAGCCCAGCAGCACCGCGAACACCACCCGGGCGGCCAGCACCAGCAGGCCCAGGCGCAGGAACGCCGCGTACGAGCGCGACCAGGGCGCGTCGCCCCGGCGGGCCGCCACCACGTAGCCCGCCACCGCCAGGAGCAGCAGCAGGAGCAGCGGGTTGGTGGTCCGGCTGGCCGCCGCGGCCAGGCCCAGCGACCACAGCCACCACGCGCCCGGGTGCAGCTGCCGGGGCAGCGCCCGGCTGTGCGCGGCGGCCGGACGGCCGCCCCCCGCGACCGGGTCGGCGGCCGGGCGGCGCAGACGGTGGACGGACATGCTCAGCGGGTGCGGCGGCGACGGGCCTGCCAGACCGCCCCGGCGCCCAGCAGCACCACCGCACCGGCGCCGGCGACCAGGCCCAGCGCCGGACCGCCGTCCCCGCCGCCCGAACCACCGCCGCCGGTCCCGGAGTTCGAGCCCGCCGCGACCGGCTCGCCGCAGCCCGCGCGCGGGTAGTCCGCGATCGCGCACAGCAGCGCGCCGGAGTCGTAGCGCAGCGGCGCGGCGACCGCGGCCAGCACCTCGGCGGAGTTCGCCGCCGTCGGCACCGAGGCGCACGACGCGCGGGCGGCGGGCGGCTGTTCGCCGCCGGGGGCGTCCTGCGCGGTGCCGAAGTCCAGCACCACGGCGACCCGCTTGTGGCCTTCGCCGGGCGCGGTGTCCCGGCAGATCGCCGCGAAGTCGGGGGCCGGGCCGGGCCGGGGCGTGTCCTGGCCGCCGTCCGGGCTCAGCACGAACCGCCAGCCGTCCACCGCCCCGTCCGCCGGCACGTTCCCGGCCGGTCCGACCTGCTGGTACGCCCAGCCGTCGGCGCCGCCCTTCCAGAACGACCAGTAGCGGTAGTCGGCGGCGGTGGAGGACCCGGCGGCCGGGCCGAGCAGCGTCGCGCCCGCGGTGAGGAGGGTGAGCAGGGTGAGGAGGACGGCGGAGCGGACGCGGGGGGCCCGGCCGGTCATCGGTCCCGCTCCGGGCGGCCCTGCTCCGGGTGGTCCTGCGCCGGGCGCTCCTCGGTGTCCGGGCCCTCGGCGGCGGCGTCCTCGGCGGCCCCGGCAGCCCCGGCGGGCTTGTGGCGGCGGCGGTTGAGGCTGAGCAGGAGGCCCGCGCCGACGCCGACCAGCAGGCCGACGCCGATCAGCCAGCCGGCCGAGAAGCCGCTGTTCTCGTCGGGCTCGGTGATCGCGGAGCCGGGGGCCCGGGTGGCCTGCGGGTCGCCGGCCGCGGGGGCGGACTTCGGCTTGGGGCCGGAGTCGGCCAGCAGCTGGACCAGGTTGGCGCCGCCGAAGTTGTACGGGTCGAGCTTGGCGGCGCGGGCGGTCAGCACCAGGGTGGCGGTGGCCGCCGGGTCGATGCCGTTCTTGCCCTGGGCGGCCCACGGGTAGGCGTTGCCGGCCAGCCAGTCGGCGGCGTCGGCGGCCTCGGCGGGGTGGCCGGCGGCGACCAGGCCGAGCACCGTCCAGGCGGTGGAGTTGTAGTCGGGGGTGGCGGTGTCCGCGCCGGGGGTGGTGGCCGTCAGGTGTCCGCCGCCGGCGGCGAGCCGGCCGGTCAGCCAGGCGGCGTCGGCCTCGGCGGAGTCGGCGTGCGCGACCGGGCCGGCGGCCTGGCCGCCGTCGCAGGCCAGGGCCTTGGGCGGGCCGTCCCGACGGTCGGTGGCGGTGACCGGGAGGTGGCCGCCCGCGGCGGCGAGCAGCGACTGCGCGGAGGCGATGGTGTCGGCGGCGGCCGGGACGCCCGCGGCGGGCTGGTACAGGAACGCGCCGCGCTGGTCGGCGGCGTCCGCGCAGCCGAGCTGGAAGGAGGCCAGGCCGTCCCAGCCCGAGCGGCCGCCGACGGCGACCCCGGCCGGGTCGAGGCCGGCCGCGAGCAGGCCGTTCAGCACCACGGCGGTGGAGTTGGCGTCGCCGGGCGAGCCCGGGTTGTACGCCCAGCTGCCGTCCGGGTTCTGGTGCGCGCGCAGCCAGTCGGTGGCGCGGGCGACGGGCTGCTGGTGGCCGCCGAGCGCGGTGAGCGCCTGGACGGCCAGCGAGGTGGCGTTGGTGTCCTCGGTGGCGGGGGTGCACGGGGCGCCGCCGGCCCGGTACGAGGGCCAGCCGCCGTCCTCGCACTGCTGGTCGAGCAGCCAGCGCACGGCGGCGTCGGCGGGTTCGACCTTCTCCTGCTGGAGCGCGATCAGCGCCAGCGACTGCCGCCACACCCCGTCGTACTGCGGGTCGCCCTTGCCGTACAGCCCGGCGGGCACGCCCGAGGACGCGGACGGCGAACCGGACGCGGTACCGGTACCGGACGCGGAGCCGGAGCCCGACGCGGAGCCCGAGGCGTCCGGGGCGGCGGCGTCCGACGCGGCGGAGGACGGCGCGGCGGAGGACGGCGCGGGCGAGGCGGTGTCGGCGAGCGCGGGCGCGGCGGCGGTGCCGGCGAGCAGGGCGCCGGTCAGCGCGGCGGCGCCCAGGCGGGCAGCGGTCAGCATGGGGGTGGAGCCTTTCTGAGCGGTCGCAGCGGGCCGGGTGGTGCCCCGGTTCCCGCCCGTGGACCCACGACGGAGGAGGGCCGCTCGCCCCCGGCCGGGCAGTCCGACTGCGCCGCGCCCCGGCGGCGGGGGCGGCTCACGGTTGCGGGTCAGTACCGGAATCGCACCGGCTTCCCCCGGCCTCGGAGGCGGATGATGAAGTTGTCGGGCGGTCCGGTCGGGCCGGTCCGCGCCTCCACGACTCTAGCCGCCGACCGGCGCCGCCCCGGCGGCAGGTGGTGGAACGGGTTGCAGTTCCGCCGGGGCGGGCGGAACGTCGGGGACCGGCCCGGCGGGGGTCAGCAGCCGGGCGGCGGTGTGCAGGTCGGCCCGCACCTCGGCCAGCGAGGCCCGCCCGGACAGCCACACCAGCAGGGTGGCGTGCCAGGTGTGGCCGACCACCCGCAGCGCCGCCTGCTGCTCGGCGGTGGGCGGCCCGGGCAGCCGGGCGGCCGCCAGCACGATCGCACCGGTCACCTGGGCGACCTCGTCCACCTCGCTGCCCACCGAGCGGTCCGCGAAGGACAGCGCCCGCACCATGGCCTCGGCCAGCCGGGGTTCGCGCTGCAGCGCCCGGAAGGCGGCGGTGAGCGCCTCGGCGACCCGGGAGGCCGGGTCCGGACCGGTCGGCGGGTGGCGGCGCACCTGCTCGCGCAGGAGTTCCAGCTGCTCGCGCATCACCGCGACCAGCAGGTGCACCTTGGACGGGAAGTACCGGTAGAGGGTGCCGAGCGCGACCCGCGCGCCCTCCGCGACCTCGCGCATCTGCACCGCCTCGTAGCCGCCCCGGGCGGCCAGCGCGGTGGCCGCCCGCAGGATGCCCCGGCGCCGCTCGGCCTGGCGCGGCGTCAGCGGCCCGTCGGCGGCGGTGGCGGTCACGTGGACTCCAGGAACGGCGGTCGTGGGGAGCGGTCGCGGCGTGGTGCGAATCACCCGCCGGGGCTCCTGACGACAAGCTACGGGCCGGTAATCTTCGAGGTCCCTCGTTGTTCACTTTCTCCAACGACGAGCCCGCACCGCTGTGAAACGTGATCTACTTTACCGGTCGGCGGCCTTCTCCGTCGCCGGTCCCGGTGAGTAGCGAGGAATGGGGACTGGGGATGACCGCTGTGTCGCCGCCGCCGCTGCGGATCGCCCTGCTGTCGTACCGCGGCGACCCGTTCTGCGGCGGCCAGGGCGTGTACGTGCGCCACCTGTCGCGGGAACTGGCTCGGCTCGGCCACCACGTCGACGTGGTCGGCGCCCAGCCCTACCCGGTGCTCGACCGGGTCGAGGGCCCCGGCACCGTCCGGCTGGTCGAACTGCCCAGCCTCGACCTGTACCGCGCCGACGACCCGTTCCGCACCCCCGCCGCCGGCGAGTTCCGCGGCCCGGTCGACCTGCTGGAGTACGCGGTGATGCGCACCGGCGGCTTCCCCGAGCCGCTGACCTTCTCGCTGCGCGCCCGCGCCTTCCTGGCCCGGCACCGGGGCCGCTACGACGTGGTGCACGACAACCAGACCCTCGGCTACGGCCTGCTCGGCCTGGCCCGGCACGGCTTCCCGCTGGTCACCACGGTGCACCACCCGGTCACCGTGGACCGGCGGTTGGAGATCGACGCGGCCCGCACCCGGCTGGAGCGGCTCGGCAAGCGCCGCTGGTACACCTTCACCCGGATGCAGCGCCGGGTCGCCGCCCGGCTGGCGCACGTCATCACCGTCTCGGAGAGCTCGAAGGCCGAGATCGCCGCCCAGCTCGGCACCGACCCGGACGCCCTCGCCGTCGTCCCGATCGGCGCCGACACCCGGCTCTGGTCGCCGTCCGCCGGGGTCGCCCGGGTGCCCGGCCGGATCGTCGCCACCTCCAGCGCCGACGTCCCGCTCAAGGGCCTGGTGCACCTGGTCGAGGCGCTCGCCAAGGTCCGCACCGAGCGGGACGCCCACCTGGTGGTGGTCGGCAAGCCGCAGAAGGAGGCCGGGCCGGTCACCGCGGCGGTGCGCCGGTTCGGGCTGGAGGGGCACATCGAGTTCCGCACCGGCCTGAGCGACGCCGAACTGGTCGACCTGTACCGCTCCGCCGAGGCCGCCTGCGTCCCCTCGCTCTACGAGGGCTTCTCGCTGCCCGCCGCCGAGGCGATGGCCACCGCCACCCCGCTGGTCGCCACCACCGGCGGCGCCATCCCCGAGGTGGCCGGACCCGACGGCGAGACCTGCCTGGCGGTGCCGCCCGGCGACGCGGGCGCGCTGGCTACCGCGCTCGGCCGGCTGCTGGACGACCCCGCCCTGCGCGAACGGCTCGGCGCCGCCGGGCGCGAGCGGGTGCTGGCCCGGTTCACCTGGGCCCGGGCCGCCGAACTCACCGTCGAGCGCTACCGGGCCGCGATCGCCACCGGCGCCGGCGCCACCGCCCGCTCCGGCCCCGGCTGGCGCTACGTCGGCTGACGCCACGTCGGCTGACGCGCCGTCAATCTCCTGGTACCACTGGTACCACCCCCTTCGTGAATGGGAGCCCCGCAGTGCTGACCGTCGACTTCTCCCGCTTCCCGCTCGCCCCAGGCGACCGGGTGCTCGACCTGGGCTGCGGCGGCGGCCGGCACGCGTTCGAGTGCTACCGGCGCGGCGCCAACGTGATCGCCCTGGACCGGAACGCCGAGGAGATCGCCGAGGTCCGCAGGTGGTTCGCCGCCATGGAGCAGGCCGGCGAGGCCCCCGCCGGGGCCAGCGCCACCGCCATGGAGGGCGACGCGCTGAACCTGCCGTTCGACGACGACACCTTCGACAAGATCATCATCTCCGAGGTGATGGAGCACATCCCCGACGACAAGGGCGTCCTCGCCGAGATGGTCCGGGTCCTCAAGCCCGGCGGCCTGCTCGCCGTCACCGTGCCCCGCTACCTGCCCGAGAAGATCTGCTGGGCGCTCTCCGACGAGTACCACGAGGTCGAGGGCGGCCACATCCGGATCTACAAGGGCGACGAACTGGTCGGGAAGGTCCGCGAGGCCGGCCTCACCCCGTACGGCAGCCACCACGCGCACGCCCTGCACGCCCCGTACTGGTGGATCAAGTGCGCGGTCGGCGTCGACAACGACAAGGCCCTGCCGGTGCGCGCCTACCACCGGCTGCTGGTCTGGGACATCGTCGGCACCCCCGTCATCTCCACCCTCACCAAGGCCGCCGAGAAGGCGCTCAACCCGGTGCTCGGCAAGTCCTTCGTCGTCTACGCCAGCAAGCCCCGCGAGGCCGGGGCCGACGCGTGACCGCCGCCGTCCCCGCCGCCCTGCTGCTGGACGGCGTGCTGGACGCCGCGCAGGCCGCCGACACCGTCCGCTCGATCCTCGCGCACCAGCAGCCCGACGGCGCCCTCCCCTGGTTCCACGGCGGCCACCTCGACCCCTGGGACCACACCGAGGCCGCGATGGCCCTCGACACCGCCGGCGAACACGCCGCCGCCGAAGCCGCCTACCAGTGGCTCGCCGACCGGCAGAACCCCGACGGCTCCTGGTACGCCGCCTACGCCTACGGACAGCCCGGCGTCCCCGACGGCACCGCCACCGACCTCGCCCGCGAGACCAACTTCTGCGCGTACGTCGCCGTCGGCGCCTGGCACCACCACCTGTCCACCGGCGACGACCGCTTCCTGGAACGGATCTGGCCCACCGTCAGCCGCGCCCTCGACCACACCGTCCGGCTCAGCCTCCCCGGCGGCGCCATCGCCTGGCGCCAGGACGAGGACGGCACCGCCGCGACCGAGGCACTGCTCACCGGCTCCTGCTCCATCCTGCACGCCCTGCGCTGCGGACTCGCCGTCGCCGACCACCTCGACCGGCCGCAGCCCGACTGGGAACTGGCCGCCGGACGGCTCCGGCACGCGATCGCCCGGCACCCCGAGCGGTTCCTCGACAAGAACCGCTACTCGATGGACTGGTACTACCCCGTCCTCGGCACCGCCCTGCGCGGCGAGGACGCCACCCGCCGGCTCGCCGCCGACTGGGACCGCTTCGTCGTCCCCGGCCTCGGCGTGCGCTGCGTCAGCGACCGGCCCTGGGTCACCGGCGGCGAGAGCGCCGAACTCGCGCTCGCGCTGTGGGCCGCCGGACAGTCCGACCAGGCCGTCGACATCCTCCGCTGGATCCAGCACCTGCGGCACGAGGACGGCTCCTACTGGACCGGCTACGTCTACGAGGACCGCGCGATCTGGCCCGAGGAACGCACCACCTGGACCGCCGGCGCCCTGCTGCTCGCCGTCGCCGCCCTCGGCGGGGACGACGCGACGGTCAGCGTCTTCGGCGGCGAGCGCCTGCCGGCGGGGCTGGCGGTCAACGACTGCTGCTAGGCGTTCCGGCGTCGGGCCGTTCGGCGGGTGCGCGTGCTGCGGGCGGTCCGTCCGGGGAGGGGGTTCTCTGGCGGGGCGGATCTTCGGCGCTGCTGTCTTCCGCTGCGCGCGGTTCCTCGCGCCCCTGGGGTGTTCCTCCGCACCCTCGGTGTGTTCCCCCGAGCCCCTGGGGTGTTCTTCGCGCCTCTGGCGTGTGGGGAGCGGGGGGCAATGGCGAAGGTCCGCCCGGGGAGGGGTTTCCTCCCGGGGCGGACCTTCGGTGGTGGGGGTGCTTCGTGGTCAGCCGCGCTGGATGCCGCTGGTGTCGTTCAGGACGCCGTGGGTGCCGTCCGGCAGTTGGGCGACCAGGGCGGCGCCGCGCTGGTCGACGGCCAGGTACCAGGTGCCGGGGACGAGTTCGCCGACCGGCGGGGCGGCCGGGTTGTCCTTGTTGCCGAGCTGGCGCACCGCCGGGACGGCGAACCAGAACGGGGCGAACGGGGCGGCGGCCTGCGCCGGGACGTGGTCCTGCACGGCCGGCTGCACCGCGGTGGGCAGCGGGGCGACGGCCTGCGCGGCGGCCGACGGGGCCGGGGCCTGCTGCTGGGCGGCGGCCTGCGGGTAGCCGTAGCCGCCCGGGGCCGGCTGCTGCTGGCCCTGGCCGAACGGCTGCTGCTGCTGGCCGGCGCCGCCCTGCTCGGACTGCGGCTGGCCGGGGAACGGCTGCTGCTGGGCGCCCGGGTACCCGTAGGCGCCGGGAGCGCCCTGCTGCTGGGCGCCGTAGGGCGGGAACTGCTGCTGCTGGGCGGCGCCCGGCGCGGCCGGGCCGGCCAGCGGGGCCTGCAGGGCGGGCAGCGCCGGGGCGGCGATCACGGCGCCGGCCATCACGAGCAGCGCGATCAGGGCGAGCCAGGAGCCCGCCCCGTTCTTCAGCCCGTCCGGGCCGCCGATCAGGGACCACAGGATGCCCCACAGGGCGATCACGATCGCCGCGGTGCCCCACTGGTCGAGGCGCAGTCCGATGATCTCCTTGTTGCCCAGCGTCGCCTTCTGGAAGCGGAAGAGCAGGATCAGCACGGCGCCGATGACGCCGAGCAGGAAGACCGACTGGAGCGCGGGGAAGAAGGACGCGTCCCAGGCGTTGAACTGGCTCTTCGCGCAGTAGATACCGCCGTCGCAGTCGACGCCTCGGTACTTCAGGAAGGACGAGATCAGGAGCAATACGGCCGCACCGGCGACGGCGGCGTCTCCCCTGGTGAGAGCGCGCAGATTCACTGACGTTCCCCTCATTGGTGTAGTCGTGGTCGGCGGCGGTTGACCGGGCCCCCGTGGTACCGGGACGGTACGACGGGGCAAAAGCCTAGAGCCAACGCGACGCCGCGTGCACAGCGCCCTCCGGATCCGCACCGAATCGGTACGGAACGGGGGCGCCGGAAAACGGGTTGGCGCGGGGGTCGGGCGGGGGGTGCGCGCGGTGGCTCACCCGGTGAGATAGCTGGTCAGGGCGTCGGCGAGGGCCTGCGCGGCGAGCTGGCGCCACTGCGGATCGGTCATCCGCCCGGCGTCGCCGGAGTTGCGCATGTTGCCGCACTCGATGAAGACCTTCGGTACCTTCGACAGGTTGAGTCCACCGAGGTCGGTACGGGTGTCCAGGCCCTGCTCGCCGAGGTAGTTCGAGTACGGCTCGCCGGTGCCCGCCCGGAAGGCGTCGCGCAGCAGCACGCCCAGCCGGTGCGAGGGCCCGACGATCGGGGAGGTGTCGGCCGCCCCGTCGACCACCCGGCCGGGCAGGATCACGTGGAAGCCGGTGCCGGAGGCCGGCGCGCCGTCCGCGTGCACCGAGACCGCCGCGTCCGCCTTCGCCGCGTTGCCGATCCCGGCGCGTTCGTCGACGCACGGGCCCCAGGGGCGCTCGCCGTCCTGGGTGAGCACCACCTTCGCGCCCCGGTCCTCCAGGATCTGCCGGGCCCGGTGCACCACGTCCAGGGTGAACTCCGCCTCCGGGTACCCGGCGTCGGTCGCGGTGCCGGTGGTGTCGCACTCCTTGCGGCTGTTGCCGATGTCCACCTTGCGGTTGATCTCGGTGGGGTGCTTGGCGTTGCCCGGGTTGTGCCCCGGGTCGAGCAGCACCGTCCGGCCGGTCAGTGGCCGGTCCGGGCCGCTCGCGGAGGCCGCCGGGGACGGGGAGGGGGCCGGGGAGGGGGCCGCCGGGACCGTCCGGTCCGCCGCCGCGGGCCGCTCGGACGCGCCGCCGTCCCCGTCGGTCGGTCCGGCGGCCGCCCGGTCGTTCGCCGCGCCGCCCACCCGGCCGTCCGGCGAGTGCGCGGCGGCGGACGCGGAGACGTCCCGGGAGCTGTTGGCCACGGCCTGCCAGCCCAGCCAGCCGATCAGGCAGACCGGCAGCACCACGGCCGCCGCCTTCGCGGCCGGCCGCCAGCGGGCGGCGCGGCCCGCCGGTGCGGAGGCCGCGCCGTACGGGTCGTACGGCTCCTGCTCGCCGGGGTCGTCGTGGTGCGGGGTGGTACGGCCAGTCACGTGTTCCTCAGATCCTGTCCCCGGTACGGGTGGTCAGCCCGTACGCCTGGGCGATCGGTTTCCACTTCGCGGCGAAGTCCTGCTTGGCCTGGGTGGCTTTCGGGTTGAGGTCGTTGGCGCGGGCCAGGTCCGCCGTGCTGGGCACCTGGTTGTTGGCGCAGCCCTTGTCGGAGACGGTGCGCGCCCAGGCCGCGTACGCCCGGTCGATGTCCGCCGAGGTCTGCCAGGCGGTCTTCAGCGAGGCCACCGCCGCGTCGCCCCCCGGCAGGCCGTCGGTCTTCAGGGCGGCCAGCTTGGTCAGCAGCGCGTCGCGCTGCTCGGCACCGGTGTCGAACACCTTCGCGGCGCTGTCGACCTCCGCCTTCGCCGGGCAGCTGCGCACCTTCGCCACCGCGTTGCCGATCGGGGCCTTCGCCTCCTCGCCCTCGCTCAGCAGCGCGTCCAGCGCCTGCGCCTGGGCCTGCGCCTGCGGGCCCGCCGACGGCGAACCGGAGGCCGACGCCGACGCGGACGCGGACGCCTCGGCGGACGCGGAGGGCGAGCCGCCCTGGCTGCCTCCCGTCCCCGTGCCGCCCGAACTCGGCTGCGCGGCGGGCGAGTTGCTGTCCGCTGCGGACGGGCCCCCGGACGAGTCGCTGTTCTGCACCGCCCACACCACGGCCGCGCCGATCAGCAGCACCAGCAGCGCGGCCGCGCCGACCAGCAGCGGGGTGCGGCGGCGGCGCGGGTCCTCCTCGTAGTCGAACTCCGGCTGCTGGTAGCCGCCGTAGCCGCCCGGGCCGGTGCCGAACTGCTGCGGGGGCTGACCGCCGAAGGGCTGGTTCCCGCCGTAGGACGGGCCGCCGGTGGGCGGCGGGGTGAAGCCGGGTTGTCCGCCGAAGCCCGGCTGCGGCGGGAACGGCTGCGGCTGCTGTTGCTGCTGCGGGGGCAGCTGCTGGGGGGGGTGGGCGCCGAAGTTCTGGCCGCCGAAGCTCTGGGCGCCCCCGTAGGACGGGCCGTCGGCGGGGGGCGGGGTGAAGCCGGGTTGTCCGCCGAAGCCCGGCTGCGGCGGGAACGGCTGTTGCTGGTGCGGGGGCTGCGGCGGGCCGGCCGGGAACGGCTGCGGTCGCTGCGGCGTGGCCGCGGGCGTCCGGGCCGGCGGGAACGACTGCTGGGACGGCTGCGACTGCTGGGCCGGAGGCTGCTGCGGCGGCTGCTGGGCGGCGGGCGGGGGGACGGGCGCGGCCGGGGCGACCGGGCCGTCCGGGACCGGCGGCAGTGGGATCGCGGTGGTGGGCGGGCCCGCCGCGGCCGGGGCGTCCGCCACCGGGCGGCGGACCCAGCCGCCCGCGCCGTTGTTCGCGGTCGGGTCCCAGACCGCCCTCGCGGTACCGCCCTGTTCCGTCATGCCCTGCCCTCGCCCCCCACTGAACCGGTCCGGCACCGGTGGCCGGTGCCGTGCTCCGAGACGGGCCGCTCCCCGAACGGGCCGTCCGTCGTCTGCCGCCGACACCGTACCGGCCGCCGGTGCGACTGGTCACGGCGGATCGGCAACGCGTCGCGGTGGGGACGACGCGGCAGCGGCGGCGATCGTTCCCGCCCCGGGCCGGGAACCCCGGGCCGGAGCCGGGCCGCGACGGCGTCGGAACCGAGCCGCGACGGGGCCGGGCCCGCCCGGCGGGGCGGTCTCAGCCGGCCGTCGCGGCCGGGCGGCGCAGCACCCGCAGCGAACCCGTCACCGACAGCTCCTCGAAGCCCTCCGCGAGTGCCCGCAGGTAGACCCGGTAGGGGGCCTGGCCGCCGTCCGCCGGGTCGGGGAACACGTCGTGCACCACCAGCAGGCCGTCCGCGGCGAGGTGCGGCACCCAGCCCTCGTAGTCGCCGGTGGCGTGCTCGTCGGTGTGGCCGCCGTCCACGAACACCAGGCCCAGCGGGCCCCGCCAGACCGCCGCCACCTGCGGCGACCGGCCGACCAGTGCGATCACGTGCTGTTCCAGCCCGGCCGCGTGCAGGGTGCGGCGGAAGCGCGGCAGGGTGTCCATCAGGCCGACCTCCGGGTCGACCAGCGACGGGTCGTGGTACTCCCAGCCCGGCTGCTGCTCCTCCGAGCCGCGGTGGTGGTCGACGGTCAGCGCGACCGTCCCGGCCCGGCGGGCGGCGTCCGCCAGCAGGATCGCCGAACGCCCGCAGTACGTGCCGATCTCCAGCAGCGGCAGCCCGGTGCGCCCGGCCGCGTCGAGCGCCGCCGCGTACAGCGCCAACCCCTCGTCCTCCGGCATGAAGCCGGTGGCGGCCCGGAACGCCGCCAGGACCTGCGCGGACGGGACGGCGGGGGTCGGGTCGGTCATCGCGGGGCTCCTGCCGGACGGGGGTGGCTGACCAGGACCCTACTGGATGGTAGGGACCGCCCCGGTGACGGTCGGGGACGACGGTCAGAGCAGTTCGGCGGCGACCCGGGCCCGGCTCGGGGCCAGCTCGGCCTCGATCGCGGCGGCCCGCCCGGCGTCCAGCACCAGCGGCGGCCGGTCGACCGCCGGGGCGGCGGTGGCCAGCATCCGCAGCCGCAGGTAGGTCGGCGGGTGCGAGGAGTCGGTCGCCGACACCTCCCGCTCGGACAGCCGGACCCGGCGCTCCACCTCGGTGGCCGGGACCGACCGAGTTGCCTCCGCCAGCGCCTCCCACAGGTCGGCCACCGGGGCGGCCGACCGCCCGGCCCGACCGCCCGCCCGGGGCAGGGCGCGCTGCCGGACCAGCACCGTCTCCAGCGTCTGCGCGTTGAACAGCGCCGTGAGCGCGCCCTGCGCGTCCCGGGCCGAGGCGAGCCGCGCCCCCATCAGGTCGGCCCGGTACTCCGCGGCCTGCCCGCTGCGCAGGTGCAGCCGGTGCATCAGCCCGGCCAGGGCCCGGACCCCCAGGTTGACCGCCCCCAGCAGCAGCTTGGCGGCGATCGAGGCGAGCGCCGTCAGCGCGTGGGAGTTCACCTCGTGGTCGCGCGACGGAACGGTGAGCCGGTACCACTCGACCAGCGCGTTGAGGGCGGAACCCGTCCACAGCCCGCGCCGGGTGTCCCCGTTGACGCCGTGCCCGATCTCGTGCCCGAGCATCGCGACCCGCTCCTGCCGCTCCAGCACCGTCCACAGCGGCAGCCCGATCCGCACCTGCCGGTGCCGGCGCAGGCCGTACGTGCCGAAGGCGGCGTTGAACTCGCCGGTCACCGCGATCGAGTCCACCCGCGGCGCGCCCAGCTCCGCCGAGACCCGGTCCACCAGCTCGTACAGCACCGGCGCGTCCGCGCGCGCCAGCACCCCGGCGCGCTCCGGCCGCCCCAGCCTGGGACGCAGCAGGACCGCCACCGCCAGCGCGACCGCGCCCAGCACCCGCAGCGGCCAACTCGCCACCGGCCACCCGGCCAGCAGCGCCACCCCCGTCAGCAGCACCGTCAGCGACACCAGGTGCACCGCCCCCGCGAGCAGGAACGCGCCCACCGACGCGCCGTGCCGCAGGCCGGAGCCGCCCGCCGCGACCAGCCGGAACACCTGCTCGGCCCGCTCCCTGACGTCCTGGCGGCGGCGCTCGGTACGGCGCGCCTCCCGGGCGGCGCGGCGCCGCGCCCGCCCCGTCCGGGCCTCGGTGGGCGGGACGGGCGGCAGCAGGTTCCACTCGCAGGCCGGGCACCAGGTGGGGAAGCGCTCGTGCACGGCCACCGGCGCCCCGCAGGCGGGACACCGCTCGGCGGCGGGCGCGGGCGCGGGTGCCGGCACAGGGACGGGTGCGGGCGCAGGGACGGGGACGGCGGGGGGTTCGATGACGGACACGGCGGCGGATCCTGCCACATCCGGCTGACCGGCGGGAAGTCGCTCTCCGCCCGCCCCGGACGGCGGCCGATGCGCTATACAGAGGACGGCCCGCGGCAGAACGCGTTCCACCCAAGCGCCGCCGACGCGCGGCGGCCGACCCCCGGGAGCAGCCCGTGCGCGCAGCGATCCTGCAGCAGACCGGACAGGACACCCTGGATGTCCGCGACGACGTCGAAGCGGTCGGCTTCGGCCCCGGCCGGGTCCGGGTCCGGATCCGGGCCGCCAGCCTCTGCCACTCCGACCTGTCCGCGATGGCCGGCGTCCTGCCGCAGCCCGCCCCGTTCGTGCCCGGCCACGAGGGCGCCGGGGAGGTGGTCGAGGTCGGCGAGGGCGTCAGCGGCCTCGCCCCCGGCGACCGGGTGGTGCTCTGCTGGATGCCCCCGTGCGGACGGTGCCCCGCCTGCCGGGGCGGCCGCAGCCACCTGTGCGTCGCCTCGCTCCGGCGGCTCTCCACCCCGGGCTTCCGGATCGGCGGCGGCACCGGCGCGTACGGCTTCTACAGCACCGGCGCCTTCGCCGAGGAACTGGTCGTCGCCGCCGACAGCCTGATCCCCGTCCCCGCCGACCTGCCGTACGAACTCGCCGCCCTGATCGGCTGCGGCGTCACCACCGGCCTCGGCGCGGTCGTCAACACCGCGCGGGTGGAGGCCGGTTCGACGGTCGCGGTGATCGGCGCGGGCGGTGTCGGCATCGCCGCCGTCCAGGCCGCCCGGATCAGCGGGGCCGCCCGGATCACCGTGGTCGACCCGGTCGCCTCCCGCCGCGAACGGGCCCTGGGCTTCGGCGCCACCGAGGCACTCGCCCCCGAGCAGCTCAAGGCCGCCGCCCGCGCGCTGCCCGCCGGCGGCTACGACCACGTCTTCGAGGCGGTCGGCCGCGCCGCCACCGTCCGGGCCGGGTACGACGCGGCCCGCCGCGGCGGCGCGGTCGTGGTGATCGGCGCCGGCGCCCAGGACGACAGGGTCTCGTTCAGCATGGGCGAGCTCTTCTTCAACGAGAAGCGCCTGCTGCCCTCGCTGTACGGCGGCGGCGACGTCCGCCGCACCGTCGACCTGGCCGTCACCCTCTGGCGGGCCGGACGGCTCGACCTGGCCGGCATGATCACCCACCGCCTCCCGCTGGCCCGGGTCAACGAGGCGATCGCCCAGATGCGGGCCGGCGAGGCCCTGCGCACCGTCCTGCTGACGGACTGACCGCCCGCGCGCCCGTCCGTCCGGCCGTCGAACGGCCGACGCCCCCGCTTCCCGTCAGGACGGTGACGGGGAGCGGGGGCGTCGACGGTGCGGTGTGGTCTCTCCTGCGGCCGACCGTCAGCGGCGGTGGCGGCCGTGCGGGGCCGCCTCCGGGGCGTCGTCGCCGGCGGTGCCGCCCCGGTGCCGGCCGTGCTCCCCGCCGTCGGCGGTCTGGTCGGCGCTCGGTGCGCGGTGGTCGTGCTCGGTGCTGTCGTCGAAGGACTCGGACATCAGGTCAGTCTTCTCCGTGCGGGGATCGCGGTCTGCGGGCTCGACGCTGCCGAGGAATCCGGGCAGCGGACAACCGGCCGCCCTCGGGCCCGTCCGGGGCCACGGCAACGGCCGAATCGGATAGGGAGCCTACCGAAACACCCCGCCGCCGTGCGGAGAACCTCCGACGGACCGCGAAATCGAAGCACCCGGGACGGAGGGCGACGAGAGCGGGATACGAGGGAAGCGGACGGGGGACGGGGACGGGGAGGACGAGGGTGGCGGGGGCGGCGTCAGGCCGGGCGGCCGGTGCGCAGGAAGACCGCCAGCAGCTCGTGCAGGACGGCCGAGCCCTCCTCGGCGAGCAGCTCGTGCCCGGCCCCGGCCGCCTCCACGTAGCGGAAGTCGGCGCCCTCCAGCCGCCCCAGCCGCAGCAGTTCGCGGCGCAGCAGCCGGGACTGCCCGACCGGCACCACCTCGTCCCGGTCGCCGTGCACCACCAGCAGCGGCGCGGGCAGCAGGTGGGCCACCCGCAGGACGTCGCGCGGGCCCCGGGCGTCCTCGACGTCGAGATCGCCGCCGAGCCGGACGGTCAGCGCCCGGACGGGCGGGCCGGCCTCGGCCAGCAGGTGGCGGCCGGAGAGGAACGGGGCCACCACCGCGCAGCGGGCCACCGACCCCGCCGGGGCGTGCGCCGCCGCCAGCAGCGCCAGGAACGCGCCGTAGCTCACCCCGAACAGGGCCGGCGGCTCCAGGCCCAGCGCCGCCCGCTGCCCGGCGACGCGCTCCAGCAGGGCCAGCACGTCCTCCAGGTCCGGTCCGCCCCACGCGCCGTGGACCGCCGCCGCGTACTGCGGGCCGTACCCCGTCGAGCCGCGCTGGTTCGGGGCCAGCACCGCCAGGCCGTCCGCCGCCATCCGTTGCAGCGCCGGGTCGAACTCCAGCCGCCAGGCGTCCGCCGGGCCGCCGTGCAGGGCCAGCACCAGGTGGGGCGCGGACAGCCAGGACTCGCCGCCGTACACCACCGCCTCGATCGGACCGGCCGGGCCCGTCAGCTCCAGGCACTGCGCCGACCGCCACCGGCCGCCGTCCCCGGGCGGGGCCGACCCGTCCAGCCGCCAGCCCGCCCCTGCCGCCGTCGGCACGGGCGCCGTGGGCACGGGCACGGGCGCCGTCGGTACGGGCACGGGCGCCGTCGGCACGAGCGCGGGCACGTGCGCTGTCGTCGGGCCCGGACTCGCCTGCGGCGCACCGCCGTTGAGCGGGGCCAGCGTCAGCGGCAGCGCCATCGGGGCGCTCCCCGCGCGCGGCTCGGCGGCCAGCAGCGCCGCCACGTCCAGGGTGGCCAGCGCCGCCGGGCGGTCCGGCGCCGAGTACGGCATCCGCAGGCCCGCCGCCGACCAGTGCCCGACCCCGCCCAGCCGCCCCGGCGGCACCGGCAGCGGACGCAGCCGCTTCTCGCCCGCCCGCCACAGCACCAGCGCGGACGCCGCGCCGTGGTCCACCTGGAGCACCACCTGCGGCTCCGGGTCCGGCTGCCCCGGCCGCCCCGGTGCCGTGGCCACCGGCCGCAGCAGCCGGTCCGGACGGTCCAGGCAGTCCGGGAAGCGCACCGGCTCCGCGCCGCCGACCAGCCCCCAGCCGAGCCGGTCCCGGCCCGGGGCGTCGCTGCGCAGCATCCCGAAACCCGTCGCCGGGTCGAACAGCACCAGCCGGTCGTTGCTGTCCTCACCCAGCTCCAACAGCGGGGTGGTGACGCCCCGTTCGAGATCCAGCACCACGGTCCGCAACCGGCCCCCGGCCAGCCGGTCCAGGGCCAGCAGCCGCCCCGCCGCGTCCAGCCACACCCCGCCGCCGTGCACCCCCGGCAACTCCGCGACCGCCCGCGGCGCGGACCCGTCCGCGGCCAGCAGCCACACCGAGGTCACGGGCCGGGCGTCCGTCCCCACCAGCACCGCGACCGGCCCCGCCCCGGACGCCGCCGCCCCCGGCAACGCGAGCATCCGCAGCGCCGGCACCCGGACGTCCGCCAGCGGCACTTCCGCCGCCTCCCCGGCCGCCAGCAGCACCACCACGTGCCCCTCCCCGGCAGGCTGACACACCACCACCCGGCCGTCCGACAGCGCCACCACCTGCGCACGCAGACCCTGGGCGAACGGCAGTCCGGTCGGCACGGCGGGCCCGTCGTCAGGCAGCCGCCAACTCTCCACGTACCAGCCGCCGTCGGCCCCGGCCGCGAGGCACGCGGCGTGCGAGCCGTCGGGGGCGAAGGCGAAGCCGAAGCGTCGCAGCGCGAGGTGCGTGGTCTGCGTGCTCATCGGTGGCCTTTCGGCAGGGGTCCGCCGTGGCCGGCGGGCCCGGGCGGAACTCTCGGCCCTCCGGGAGGGGGGTAGTAGGGGTGGACGGCGGTCAGGGGCGGGCTGCGGTGCGGGGCCGCCGGGGGTGAAGGCGAAGCCGGACGGTCGCAGCGCGAGACGCGCGATCTGCGTGCTCATCGGGAGCCTTTCGGCCAGGGTCCGTCCGGCGCGGTCGGTCGGCCCGGGCGGGACTCTCGGCCTTCCGGGAGGGAGCGGGGGTGGACGGCTGCGGCGTGCGAGCCGTCGGGGGTGAAGGCGAAGCCGAAGCGTCGCAGCGCGAGGTGCGTGGTCTGCGTGCTCATCGGTGGCCTTTCGGCAGCGGCCGACGGGGTCGGTCGCCCGGGTCGGTCGCCCGGGGCGAGGCTTGCGGCCCTCCGGGAAGGAGCAGCGGCGGGTGCCGGTCAGGGTGGGCTGCTGTCCGGAACGGCCCGGACGTGGCCGGGGGAGAGGTCACGCAGCGCGACGCCGGGCCGGTGGGCCCGTTCCAGCGGGGCGAGCAGGGCGGGCGGGAACGGCCCGGCCCCGGCCCGCGTCCACTCGGCCGGTTCGGGCCCCGGTCGGCCGGAGCCCGAACGGACGGCCGTTCCTGGACCGAGGCCGGTACGCCGGGTGGCCGCAGGCCGGGGGGTGAGCCCGGGAGACGAGGCCGCTGCCGGTGAGCCGGTCGAGCGGCGCGGCCCGTCGGCGCGGCCCGTCGACGCGGCTCGGTCGACCTCGACGTGTGCCTTCGACGTCCGGTCCCGGTGGCCCTCCGGCGGGCCACCGCCGCGCCGGGCGCAGGTGTCCGCCCGCCGTCACCCCCACCGCGTACGCCTCCGAAGCAGCCGCCGCGCCGGGTGCCGGGCCCGGGGGCGGGCGCGGTCCGGGCTGCCGCCGGTGGTCGATCCCGCCCCCTCGACGGGGTCGGCCACCCGGGGCGGTCGGCGGTCGGGCAGGTGCTCGCCCGGGCCGCCGTCGCCGAGCAGTGCGCCGCAGTGGCGCCCCACCCGACGGCCCGGCCGGTGGCGGCGGGCGGTGGAGACCGCCGGTCCGGGAATTCCGGCGGTGGCCGGGCGGATTCCCGCAGCGGTCCGCCGGAATTGCCCGCCGTCGCCATCACCGTCGCCGATCCAGGCGGCGACGAATTCCCCGGACGATTTCCGCGCGCCGTCGTGCGCATTGACGTCACGCGGAATTCCCCGGTCGGGGGCGGCCGAGGCGACCGCGCAGCGCACCTCGACCGCCCCCGGGGAGGCCGCGCCGACGTCCCACCCCCGACCCCGACCACAGTTCCGGGCCCGACCCCGGGGCTCGCGGCCGGGCGGCCGGACCGTCCAGCCGGGGCCCCCGGCCGCGACCGTCCGGTCGCCGCCTCCCCGGGCCCTGCTGCCGGTCGCGGTCGCCCGTGCCACCTCCACCGACGTGCCGTCCACATCCGGCTCGCCGTCGACCGGACCCGGCCCCCCTGTCCTGCGCGGCGGTGTGTCCGCCCCCATCTGCTCCACACCCCTTCGCGGTGGACTCGACCGAACGGCCTGCGGAAGTCACGGGAGGCTCGGCGGCGCCCGCCGAATTCCTGGTGGAATTCCGGCCGGTCGCCTTTTTCGACCCCCCTGGTCGAGCAACTCCCGTTCGCAGGACTAGAAGGTACTTTCGGGGCGGGTGTGACTCAACACCGGCCGGGTCACTTCACCCGTAAGGGTGATCGGGTGCGGTTTCCGCCCGCACCCGGCCGGTCCGGTGCGCCCGGGGAGCGGCGGGCGGCGAACGGTTCGGGGGCGACGGGCCGCCCGTCGCAGCGCCCCGGCGACCGGTTGACGCGCGGGTGTACGACGGCGGCGGCCGGTCCGCATCCGGGAGCGGGGCCGGGCCGGGCCGCGGCACGCGGTAGTCTCGACAGGTGCCGAAACTCTCCGACGTCATCGCCGTGCTCGAAGAGGTCTACCCGCCGCAGTGGGCGGAGTCCTGGGACGCGGTGGGCCTGGTCTGCGGCGATCCCGGGGCGGAGGTGCACCGGGTGCTGTTCGCCGTCGACCCCGCGCAGGCCGTGGTGGACGAGGCCGTCGAGTGGGGCGCCGACCTGCTGGTCACCCACCACCCCCTCTACCTGCGCGGCACCACCACGGTCGCCGCGACCGGTGCCAAGGGCCGGGCCGTGCACACCCTGATCAAGCACGACGTCGCCCTGCACGTCGCGCACACCAACGCCGACCACGCCGCCCCCGGCGTCTCCGACGCCCTCGCCGAGGCCGTCGGGCTGAAGGTCACCGGCCCGCTGGTGGCCGACCCGACCGACCCGGCGGGCCGCCGCGGCAGCGGCCGGATCGGCGAGCTCCCGCAGCCGATGACGCTGGCCGCGTTCGCCGCGCAGGTCGCCGCCGGCCTGCCCGCCACCGCCGCGGGCGTCCGCGCCGCCGGCGACCCGGAGCGGCTGGTCCACCGGGTCGCGGTCTGCGGCGGCGCCGGCGACTCCTTCCTGGCCGAGGCCCGCCGGGCCGGCGTGGACGCGTACGTCACCGCCGACCTGCGGCACCACCCGGCCTCCGAGGCCGTCGAGGCGGCCCCGGTCGCGCTGGTCGACGCCGCGCACTGGGCCACCGAGTGGCCCTGGCTCGCGCTGGCCGCCCGCGAGCTCACCGACCGCGCCGACCGGCGCGGCTGGCCGCTGGAGACCCGCGTCTCCACTCGGGTCACCGACCCGTGGACGGCGCACGCGCCGATGCCGTACGCCCCCTGACCTTCCCCGTCGAACCAACTCAACAGGAGCCCGCCGCGTGAACGCCGCGCCCGCCGACCAGATCCGCCTGCTCGACCTGCAGGCCATCGACTCCCGCCTCGACCAGCTGGCCCACCGGCGCCGCACCCTGCCCGAGCACGCCGAGATCGACAAGGCCGCCGCCGACCACACCGCCCTCAAGGACCTGGTGGTCGCCGCCCAGGCCCAGCTCGGCGACACCACCCGCGAGCAGACCAAGGCCGAGGCGGACGTCGAGCAGGTCCGCTCCCGGGCCGCCCGCAACCAGCAGCGGATGGACTCCGGCGCGGTCACCTCCCCCCGGGACCTGGAGAACCTCCAGCACGAGAACGTCTCGCTGGCCAAGCGCCAGGGCGACCTGGAGGACATCGTCCTGGAGGTGATGGAGCGCCTGGAGTCCGCGCAGACCCGGGTCACCGAGCTGACCGCCCGCCTGGAGCACTCCTCCGTGGTGGTCGCCGAGGCCGAGGGCCGCCGGGACGCCGAGTTCGCCGAGATCGACGCCGAGGCCGACAAGGTCCGCCGCGACCGCGAGGCCGTCGCCAACGTCGTCCCCGCCGACCTGATGAAGCTCTACCTGCGCCTGCGCGAGCAGCAGGGCGGCACCGGCGCGGCCCGCCTCTACCAGCGCCGCTGCGAGGGCTGCCGCACCGAGTTCTCGATCACCGAGTTCAACGCGATCAAGGCCGAGCCCGCCGACAAGGTGCTGCGCTGCGAGAACTGCGGCCGCATCCTGGTCCGCACCGGCGAGTCGGGCGTCTGACCCGGTGGCGGGCGCCAGGTACGTCGTCGAGGCCGACGGCGGCTCCCGGGGCAACCCGGGGCCGGCCGGCTACGGCGCGGTGGTCCGGGACGCCGACACCGGGCGCGTCCTGGTCGAGGTCGCCGAGTACATCGGCCGCGCCACCAACAACGTCGCCGAGTACCGGGGCCTGATCGCCGGGCTGCGGGCCGCCCGCGACCTCGACCCGGACGCCCGGGTCGCGGTCCGGATGGACTCCAAGCTGGTCGTCGAGCAGATGTCCGGGCGCTGGCAGGTCAAGCACCCCGACATGCGTCCGCTGGCCGCCGAGGCCCGCGCCGTCCTCCCGGCCGGGAACGTCACGTACGAGTGGATCCCGCGCGAGCGCAACAAGGACGCCGACCGGCTCGCCAACGAGGCGATGGACGCCGGGAAGCAGGGCCGCCGGTGGGAGCCCGCCCCCCGGGCCGCCGCGCCCGTGGCCGCACCCGCGCCCGCCGCACCCGCACCCGATGTGCCCGCACCCGACGTGCCCGCGTCCGCCGTCGCGCCCGTGCCCGCCGGAGTGGACGAGCCGGTGCCCCCCGCGTCCGCCCCCGGGCCCGCCGCCGCGTCCGCCCCCCGGGCCGGCTGGGCCGGGCCCGCCGACCTCGGCACCCCCACCACCCTGGTGCTGCTGCGGCACGGCGAGACCCCGCTCACCCCGCTCAAGCGCTTCTCCGGCAGCACCGGCAGCGACCCGGGCCTGTCCGAGAAGGGCCGCTGGCAGGCCGAGCGCGCCGCCGACTCGCTGGCCGCGCGCGGCACCGTGCAGGCCGTGGTGGCCTCCCCAATGCTGCGCACCCGGCAGACCGCCGAGGCCACCGCCCGCCGGCTCGGCCTGGAGGTGCGGATCGAGGAGGACCTGCGCGAACTCGACTTCGGCGACTGGGAGGGGCTCACCTTCGCCGAGGTGGGGGAACGCCACCCCGCCGACCTCACCACCTGGCTGGGCTCGCCCGAGGCCGCGCCCACCGGCAGCGCCGAATCGCTCACCGCGCTGGCCGACCGGGTCGCCCGGGCCCGCGACCGGATCACCGCCCGGTACCCCGGGCAGACCGTGCTGGTGGTCTCGCACGTCAGCCCGATCAAGACCCTGGTCCGGCTGGCCCTGGGCGCCCCGCCGGACGCCGTGCACCGGATGGAGCTGTCCCCGGCCTCGCTCTGCGCCGTCCAGTACTACCGCGACGGCAACGCCTCGCTGCGGCTGCTCAACGACACCTCACACCTGCGCTGACCGCCTGCGCTGACCGCCTGCGCTGACCGCCTGCGCTGACCGCCTGCGCGGACCGCCTGCGCTGACCGCCTGCGCCGACCGCCTGCGCGGCCCGGCGGTGCCCGGCCGCCGGGCCGGGACGTCAGTGCACGTCCGTCACCACCACGTCCAGCTGCCACGGCCTGCGCCCGGTGCCGCGCGCCGAGACCTCCACCCGGTAGCCCGACTGCTCCAGCGCGTCCACCAGTTCGCCGGGCGCGGCCGGTTCGTGGCCGGCCGCGAGCAGGTCGCGCACCAGCCGGCCCTTGGTGGCCTTGTTGAAGTGCGACACCACCGAGCGCCTCGGCACCCCGTCCACCTCGCGCTCCTGCAGCACCCGCACCGTCACCGTCCGGCCCGCCAGTTCCCCGGCGGGCTTCCACGCCGCCGCGTACGCCGCACTGCGCAGGTCCAGCACCAGCCCGTCCGCGACCTCCGGCAGCACCCCGTCCAGCACGCCCCGCCAGTACGGGCCGAGCGCGCCCAGCGGCGGCAGCTTGACGCCCATCGAGCAGCGGTAGGGCGGGATCCGGTCGCCGATCCGCACCGCCCCCCAGAGCCCGGAGAACACCAGCAGCGAACGCTCGGCCCGGGCGTACGCGGCCTCGTCCAGCTTGGCCAGCCCCAGGTTGTCGAACAGCACCCCCGTGTACACCTCGCCCGCCGGACGCGCCCCCGCCGTGAGCAGAGCCGCGTTCTTGCCGACCTCCCCGCGCAGCCCCCTGCTCAGCCCCAGCACCTCGGCGGCCCGCTCGCCGTCCCCCGCGCACAGCTCCACCAGCGCGCCGAGCACCCGCTGCCGGGCCCCGGTCAGCCCCGGCAGCGACAGTCCGCCCCACTCCACCGGCGCACCCGCCTCCGGCGCGGCCTTCCCCTCCGACGGCGGCAGCAGAACCAGCACGGCGATCCTCTTTCAACAAGCTGTGGCACCCGAACCCGACCACCCTAACGACCAGCCCACCCGCTCCCCGAATCCCGCCGCGCCCGCGAGGCCCCCGCCGCCAATCCCCGTGCGCCACAACCTGTTTCCGGTACGACTTTTGCGCCGTCACGCCGTACGCTGCTGAGCATGCCGCGCCGACACCTCAACGTCCGGGCCGCCCAGACCGCCAGGATCAACACCGAACTCGCCGACCTCAGGACCCGTCTGGAGATCCGCACCGACTGGCCCCCGGAGGTGCTCGCCGAAGCCGACCGGGCGGCCGCGCTGCCCCGGCTGCCGGAGTTCGACGCCACCGACCTCGACCTGTTCACCCTCGACCCGCCGGACTCCCGCGACCTCGACCAGGCCATGCGGCTCTCCCGCCGGGGCAGCGGCTACCGGGTGCACTACGCGATCGCCGACGTCGGCGCGTACGTCACCCCCGGCGGGGCGATCGACACCGAGGCCGCGCACCGGGTCCAGACGCTGTACTTCCCGGACGGCAACGTGCCGCTGCACCCCGCCCGGCTCTCCGAGGGCGCGGCCAGCCTGCTGCCCGGCGAACTGCGCCCCGCCCTGCTCTGGCAGCTCGACCTGGACGCCGACGGCGAGTTGGTCCTCGCCGACCTGCGCCGGGCCCGGGTCCGCTCCCGCCGCCGGCTCGACTACGCGACCGTCCAGGGCCGGATCGACGCCGGAACCGCCGACGAGCAACTCGCCCTGCTCGCCGAGGTCGGCACCCTGCGCGAGGCCCGGGAGCGGGACCGCGGCGGCGTCAGCCTGCCCATCCCCGAGCAGGAGGTGACGGCCGACGACGGCGGCTACCGGCTCGGCTACCGCGCCCCCCGCCCCGCCGACGGCTGGAACGCCCAGATCTCGCTGCTCACCGGCATGGCCGCCGCCGAGCTGATGCTGGACGCCGGGATCGGCCTGCTGCGCACCCTGCCCGCCGCCCCCGAACCCGCGTACGCCCGGCTGCGCCGCACCGCCGCCGCGCTCGGCGTCGACTGGCCGGAGGACCTCTCCTACCCGGCGCTGATCCGCTCCCTCGACCCGGCCCGCACCGCCGACGCCGCCTTCCTCAACGAGTGCACCGGCCTGCTGCGCGGCGCCGGCTACCGGGCCTTCGACACCGCCCGCGGCACCGCCCCGCCCGCCGACCCGGGCCACGCCGCGCTGGCCGCCCCGTACAGCCACTGCACCGCGCCGCTGCGGCGGCTCGGCGACCGGTACGCGCTGGAGGTCTGCCTGGCGGTGGCGGGCGGCACCGACGTGCCCGGCTGGGTGCGCGACACCCTGCCGCTGGTGCCGGGGCTGATGGAGAGCGGCGACCGGCGGGCCCACGAGGTGGAGCGGGCCTGCGTGGACCTGGTGGAGGCCGAACTGCTGCGCGGCCGGGAGGGCGAGGAGTTCGAGGCGGTGGTGGTCGACGTGGACGAGCGGCACCCCGCCGTGGGCACCGTGCAGCTGCGCGACCCGGCGGTGGTCGCCAAGTGCGACGCCGCCGACGGGCTGCCGCTGGGCCACCGGGTCACCGTCCGGCTCACCCTGGCCGACCCGGTCACCCGCACGGTGCGCTTCGCGCTGGCGGCCGACGGGTAGCCCCGGGCCGGGCGGCGGAGCCGGGCGGCTCCGGGCCCGGGCGGTGCGGCCGGGTGGCTCAGGGCGCGGTCCGTGGAGCCGGGCGGTGCCGCCGGGCGGTGTCGGCCTCACCTCATGAAATGGTGGGATGATCGGACGGTGAGTCGACCGAGTACCGCGCCGGACCGCCGCCGCAGGCTGCTGATCCTGGCCATCTGCTGCCTCAGCCTGTTCATCGTCGGCCTGGACAACACCGTCGTGAACATCGCGCTGCCCGCCATCCGCACCGACCTGGACGCCCCCGCCTCCGGCCTGCAGTGGGTGATCGACGCCTACACGCTGGTGCTGGCCTCGCTGCTGATGCTCTCCGGCTCGGTGGCCGACCGGATCGGCCGCAAGCGGGTGTTCATGACCGGGCTGGTGCTGTTCGTGCTCGGCTCGCTGCTGTGCAGCCTGGCGCCCGGACTCGGCTGGCTGGTCGGCTTCCGGGCGGTGCAGGCGGTCGGCGGGTCGATGATGAACCCGGTGGCGATGTCGATCATCACCAACACCTTCACCGACCGGGCGGAGCGGGCCCGGGCGATCGGCGTCTGGGGCGGCGTGGTCGGCATCAGCATGGCGCTGGGCCCGCTGATCGGCGGCTTCCTGGTGGACACCGCGGGCTGGCCGTCGATCTTCCTGATCAACGTCCCGGTCGGGCTGGCGGCCTGCCTGCTGACCTTCCGCTACGTGCCGGAGTCCCGGGCGCCCCGGCCCCGCCGGCTGGACCCGGTCGGCCAGCTGCTGATGCTGCTGCTGCTCGGCTGCGGCACCGCCGCGATCATCGAGGGCCCGGCGCACGGCTGGACCTCGCCCGGCATCCTGGCCCTGGCGGTGACCGCCGTCGCCGCGCTGGTCGCCTTCCCGCTCTGGGAGCTCCGGGTGGCCGAACCGCTGATCGACCCGCGGTTCTTCCGCAGCGCCCCGTTCACCGGCGCCACCGTCACCGCGGTGTGCGCGTTCGCCGCGCTCGGCGGCTTCCTGTTCCTCAACACCCTGTACCTCCAGGAGGTCCGCCACTACAGCCCGGTGGTGGCCGGCCTGTGGACCCTGCCGATGGCCGGGCTCACCCTGTTCGCCGCCCCGCTCTCCGGCCGGATCGTGGCCGGGCGCGGCCCGCGCCTGCCGCTGCTCGGCGCCGGCGCCGCGATCACCGCCAGCGGACTGCTGCTGACCCGGCTGGCCGCCGACTCCCCGGCGCTCCTGCTGCTGCCCGCGTACGCGCTGTTCGGCATCGGCTTCGGCCTGGTGAACGCCCCGATCACCAACTCGGCGGTCTCCGGCATGCCGCTCTCCCAGTCCGGGGTGGCCGCCGCGGTGGCCTCCACCAGCCGGCAGATCGGCCAGTCGCTGGGCGTCGCGGTGATCGGCACCGTGGTGACCAGCGCGGTCGCCTCAGCCGGCGGCTTCGCCCCCGCCACCCACGCCGGCTGGTGGATCGTGACCGGCCTGGGCCTGACCGTGCTGGTCCTCGGCCTGGTCACCACCACCCCCTGGGCGGCCGGCACCGCGGCTCGGGTCGCCGCCCGCTTCGACCGGCCGACGGCCCCCGTCCGGGAGGACGCCGCCGAGCGCACCCGCTGACCGGCACCCGGCCCGGGCGCGGTGGACGGGGCCGGACGGCGTGCGGGGGCACCGTGCGGGGGCACGCCGCGGAGCGGCTACGATGGCCAGTACGGCGGACGAGCCGGCCGGGCGGTCGCGTCGGGTCCCTTCGGGGCCCGCCGAGGAACGTCCGGGCTCCACAGAGCAGGGTGGTGGGTAACGCCCACCCGGGGTGACCCGCGGGACAGTGCCACAGAAAGCAGACCGCCCACCGCTCCGGCGGCGGGTAAGGGTGAAACGGTGGTGTAAGAGACCACCAGCGACCGAGGTGACTCGGCCGGCTCGGTAAACCCCACTCGGAGCAAGGTCAAGATCGGTGCCCCCGGGCACCGTGCGCGAGTGTTCGAGGGCTGCTCGCCCGAGCTCGCGGGTAGACCGCACGAGGCTGTCGGCAACGGCAGCCCTAGATGGATGGCCGCCTCCCCCGGCCGCGCGAGCGACCTGGGAGACAGAACCCGGCGTACAGGCCGACTCGTCCGCCGCCCTCCGCCTCCAGGGCCCGGCCGCGCACCCGCGGCCGGGCCCTCCGGCGTCCCCGGCCCGGGGGTCAGCCGACCGAGGAGTTGTAGCCGTCGATGGCGGGCTGGAGCTCCTTGGCGGCGTCGGCCAGTGCCTGCTGGGCGGTCTTGGAGCCGGAGACGGTCTGCTCGATCGCGGTCTCCACGCCCTTGCGGGCCTGCGGCATCACGCCGAGCAGGCAGCCCGCGGTGGCCGGGGTCGGCTTGGTGGCGGCGAGCTGGTCGATGGCGGTCTGGAACTGCGGGTACTGGGCCACCCACTGCTTGTCGGCGGCGACGTCCAGCGCCTTGGTGTTGACCGGGAAGTAGCCGGTGCCGACGTGCCAGGCGGCCTGCTGCTCGGGGGAGGCGAGGAACTTCTCGAACTCCCAGGACGCCCGCTGCTGCGCGTCCGAGTGGCCCGGGCCGGAGACCCAGAGCGAGGCGCCGCCGATGACCGGGCCGCCCTGGTCGCCGGTGGCGGTCTTCGGGAACGGCGCGGTGCCGACGGTGAACTTGGCGGCCTCGGTGTAGCCGCGCAGCACGCCGGTGGACTCCAGGTGCATGGCCACCGTGCCGGCCTTGAACGCGGCCTGCGCGTCGGTGGTCTGCCGGCCGGTGTTGGCCGCGTAGCCGCCCTTGATCAGGTCGGCCCACCACTGGACGACCTCGGCGCCCTTGGCGGTGTCGAAGCCGGCCTTGGCCGCCTTCCCGGTGCGGCCGTTGCCGTTGTCGCAGTACAGCGAGCCGGACTCGGCCAGCAGCTCCTCGACGAACCAGCCGTAGACCGCCGCGCCGAAGCCGTACCGGACGGTCTGCCCGCTGCCGTCCTTCTTGGTCAGCCGCTTGGCGAGGTCGCCCAGTTCGGCCAGGGTGGCGGGCGGCTTCGCCGGGTCGAGGCCGGCCTCCCTGAAGGCGTCGTCGTTCAGGTACAGCAGCGGCACCGAGGAGTTGAACGGCATCGAGGCGAGCTTGCCGTCCACCGAGTAGTAGTTGCGGATGTTGGGCTGGAGGTCGTCCAGCGGGTAGCCGTCCCGGTCGGCGAACGCCTGGGCCGGGACGGTCTGCCTGGAGTCGATCATGAAGCGGGTGCCGATGTCGTAGACCTGCACCAGCGCCGGGGTGGCCTTCTGCTGCACCGACGCCTTGTACTTGGCGATCAGGTCGTCGTAGCTGCCCTGGAAGACCGGCTTCACCTCGATCTTCCCCTGGTGCGCGGAGTTGAACGCGGACACCAGCGAGGTCAGCGTCTCGGCGTTCTTGCCCGTCATCGAGTGCCAGAACTCGACGGTGGTCACCCCGGACGCCTGGTCGAGCGCGGAGGCGGCGGGCGCGGCGGCGTCACCGGAGGCGCCGCCCCCGGAACCGCCGGAGCTACAGCCCGTCAGGGCCAGGCCGGACACCAGCAGGGCGGCGAGCGCGCGGGCACTCTTCTTCACGGGGCTTCTCTCTTCTACGAGGGTGGGTGCCGGGAGAGTCGAGCGGATGCGGGTACGGGTACGGGGGTGAGCCCGGGTGCGGGTGAGGGTGCGGTGGCCGGCGGGGCGTCAGCGGACGGCTCCGGCGGTCAGGCCGCGGACGATGAAGCGCTGGCCGAACACCACCAGCGCCAGCGTGGGCAGCAGCGACAGCACCACGCCGGCCAGGATCAGGCCCGGATCGGCCATCTCCGAGTCGCGCAGCGTGGACAGGCCGATCTGCAGGGTCTGCATCTCGGCGGTGCGGGTGATGATCAGCGGCCAGAAGTACTGGTTCCAGGCGGACAGGAAGACGTAGACGGCGAGCGCCGCCAGCACCGGCCGGTTCAGCGGCACCAGGATGCGCCACAGGAACCGCCAGTGGCCCGCCCCGTCGATCCGGGCGGCGTCTCGCAGCTCGGCCGGGAACTGCCGGAACGACTGCCGCAGCAGGAACGTCCCGAAGCCGGAGGCCAGGAACGGCAGCACCAGCCCGAAGTAGGTGTTGCCCAGGCCCCAGCCGGACAGCGTCAGGTAGTTGGGGATGACCACGGCCTCCCACGGGACCATCAGGGTGGCCAGGAACAGCCCGAACACCACCGCGCGGCCGCGCAGCGGCAGGAACACGAAGGCGTACGCGGCCAGGACCGAGGTGAACAGCTGCGCCGCGGTGATCACGCCCGCCACCAGCACCGAGTTGGCGTACTGGCGGACCAGCGGCACCGCGTGCACCGCGCCGGAGAAGTTCCGCCCGGTGACCGCGTGCGGCACCAGCGCGGGCGGGTACCCGGCGATCTCGTCCGGGCGCATCAGCGCCCCGGCGAACACGTAGTAGACCGGGAACAGCACCGTCAGCGCGGCGGCCAGCAGCACCAGGTGAACCGCGGCCCTGGCCGCCACCCCGCGCGGGTGCGCGCGGCGCCGGGCGGAACGGGCGGGACGGGCGGGGGCGGCCCCGGCGGGCGCCCCGGTCTCGGTGCGGGCGGTGGTCATGCGTAGTGCACCTTCCGTTCCAGGACGCCGAACTGGACGGCGGTGCAGGCCAGTACGACCAGCAACAGCACCACGGCCTGGGCGCTGGCGGTGCCGAAGTCGCTGGAGCCGTAGGCGAACGCCTTCTGGTAGACGGAGTAGACCAGCGTGCGGGTCGAGCCGTCCGGGCCGCCCCGGGTGAGGATGTGGATCTGGCCGAAGCTCTGCAGCGCGTTCACCGTGGAGACCACGACCAGGAAGAACAGGCTGGGCCCGAGCAGCGGCACCGTCACCGAACGGGCCAGCCGCAGCCCGGCGGCGCCGTCCAGCCGGGCGGCCTCGGTGATCTCGGCGGGGATCGAGCCGATGCCCGCCGAGAGCACCAGCACGTTGTAGCCCAGGTTCATCCAGACCGTGGACGCGGCGACCGAGAGCAGCGCGTACCGGGAGTCGGTCAGCCAGCCGACCGGGCCCAGGTGGAACTGCGACAGCAGCCCGTTGAGCACCCCGCTGGCCGGGTTGTAGAAGACCGAGAAGACCACCGAGGCGCTGGCCACCGAGAAGGCGAACGGCAGCGCGAAGGCCGAGCGCAGCAGCCGCACCCCGCGGATCCGGCTCTCCAGCAGCAGCACCAGCAGCAGCGCCCCGAGCACCCCGGGCACCACCGTCAGCAGCACGAACAGGGCGGTGGTGAGCAGGGTGTCGCGGAACTCGGCCGAGGCCAGCAGGTCGGTGTAGTGCCGCAGGCCGACGTAGCGCGAGGGCGCGCCGAACAGGTCGTTGGCGTGCGCGCTGAGGTAGAAGGTGCGCCCGAGCGGATAGCCGATGAACAGGGCGAAGACGGCGACCGAGGGGAGCAGGAACACCCAGGCGAGGCCGTGCTCCCCGAGGCGGCGCGGCGGCGCCTGCGGGGGTGGTGCGGTCGGCATGGGGCGCGTCCGCCTTTCGTGACGTCGGTTCCGGCCACACCGTGTCGCGCCCGAACGACCGGCCGGCGAGGGGAGGGTGAGCGGGGTGTGGCGCGTTCCTTACGCGTTCGCGTCACACCGGCGGGCCCCGTGTGGTTACCCCTCTCCCGACACTTCTGCACCTCCCGGCCGTCACCGGATCGTCAGATTCCTTGACCGGGGCGGCCGTTGGGGAGCAGCTGCTGCCTTGCCGACCTGTTCGGTTGTCAAGGAGCTGGCGGATGGCGGGAGTTCAGCGCAGCAGGCGGCGCTCCTTGGCGATGGCCACCGCGCCGGAACGGGTGTCCGCGCCGAGCTTGGCGTAGATCCGGCCGAGGTGGGTCTTGACCGTCGCCTCGCTGATGAACAGCGCCCGGGCGATCTCCCTGTTGCCCAGGCCCTGGCCGAGCTGGTCCAGGATGTCCTGCTCGCGGTCGGTGAGCTGGGGGAGCGGGGAGCGCATCTGGGCCATCACCCGGGAGGCGATCGGCGGGGAGAGCGCGGGCCGGCCCGCCGCCGCGGCGCGGATCGCGGCGAACAGCTCCTCCGGCTTCTCGGCCTTCAGCAGGTAGCCGGTGGCGCCCGCGCTGATCGCCCGGCTGATGTCGGTGTCGGTGTCGAAGGTGGTCAGCACCAGGACGTGGCTCTCCCCGGGCCCGGCGAGCACCCGCCGAGTGGCCTCCACGCCGTCGATCCCGCCGCCCAGCTGGAGGTCCATCAGGACCACGTCCGGCCGGAGGGCGGCGGCCAGTGAGACCGCCTCCTCGCCGGTGCTGGCCTCGCCGACCACCTCGATCGCCGGGTCGCTGGACAGCAGGGCCAGCAGCCCGGCCCGGACCATGGCGTGGTCGTCGCAGATGACCAGCCGGACGGTGTCGTTCATGAACCCGCTCCTTCCGTGTTGTCCGTTGTCCTCGCCGTGGGGCCCTGAGGCTCTGGGGTCGTGGGGCCGCCCTCGGCGGGTCGTTACGGCGACCGACGCTATCGGCCGGGGTGGCCGCCGGGAGGGTTGCCGACTCGCTGCCGGGCCGCTGCCCGGTTGACGCCGGGCCGCCGCCGGACTGCCTTCGCGGGCGCGGCCGAGCGCCGTCGCCGGATCGCTGCTCAGTGGCTCTCCATCAGCGGCCCTCCAGTGGGATGGCCGCGGAGACCACCGTGCCCTCGCCCGGGGCGGACTCGACGGTGAGCGTGCCGCCGAGCTGGCGCAGCCGGGCCCGCATCGCCGGAAGCCCGTGCCCCCGGCTCCCGTCGACCGGCCGCTCGCCGCGTCCGCCGCGTCCGCCGCGTCCGCCGCGTCCGCCGAGTGCGCCGTGGTCGTCGGACGCGCCGCGTTCGCCGGGCGTGCCGGGCTCGCCGGGCTCGGCCCGCCCGGGCCGTTCGCCCCGCCCGGACCGGCCCGGGGTGAAGCCGCAGCCGTCGTCCGCGACGTCCAGCACCGCCTGGTCGCCCAGGTAGGAGAGCGTGATCGAGGCGTGCTCGGCCCGGGCGTGCTCCCTGGTGTTGGCCAGTGCGCCCTGGGCGATCCGCAGCAGCGCGGACTGCGCGGCGGTCGGCATCGGCGCGGGGGCCCCGTCCAGGTGGAAGCGGACGGCCAGGCCGCTCTCGGCGGCCTCCCGGTCGGCCAGCGCGGCCAGCGCGCCCTCCAGGGTGCCCTGCTCCGCGAGGTCGGCCGGGGCCAGGTCGTGGACGAAGCGGCGGGCCTCCGCGAGGTTCCGCGCGGCGATCGCGGCGGCCGTCCGGACGTGGCCGCGGGCCGCCGCCGGATCCTGCTCCCACGTCCGCTCCGCGGCCTGGAGCAGCATCCGCTGGCTGGACAGGCCCTGGGCGAGGGTGTCGTGGATCTCGACGGACAGCCGCTCCCGCTCGGCCAGCGCGCCCTGCCGGCGCTCCACCGCGGCCAGCTCCCGCCGGGTGCGGATCAGGTCGATGATCAGTTTCCGCTGCCGGGCGCCCTGCCGCTGCATGTACAGGAAGACCGCGGTGGCCAGCGCGGCGACGGCCGGGGGCAGCAGCAGCATCGTCGGGTCGAAGCCGCCGGGCAGCCGCAGCTCGGAGACCACCACCAGCACCGTCAGCGCCGTCACCAGCGGGATCGCGGCCCGCGGCGGCAGCGCCCGGAGCACCGTGTACACCAGCGGGACGGCGCACCAGGCGAAGCTCGGCGCCATCAGCACCAGCACCGCCCAGCTGGCCAGCACCGCCGCCAGCCAGGGCTGCCGCCGCTCGGACAGCCCGGACAGGTGGCCCACGGCCAGCGCCAGGCTCAGCCCCACCACCCACGGCGTCAGCGGGCTGTACAGGTGGTGCGCCAGGTACCTCGCCAGCGAGGTGCCGAGCAGCAGCAGGAAGGCCAGCCGCATGACGACCGTGAGCCAGCCCGCGTCCGGGTCGACGGCCCGGGACAGGGGTTGACGCATCATGGCTGCCTCCTTCGTCCTCGTCGCTCCCGGCGGCGTGCCGCACGCGTGCTGCCGGCGTGCCGACGTGCCGTCGGCACGCCCCGGGCTTCCCGACGGGAGCACGGCGCGTCACCTCCGCTCGCGGAGCATCACGCTGCGTCACGCCCGTCATAGCGATGGTGGACCGGGACGGCCGCCCGCACATCCACCGATCGGTTGACACGGATGTCGTCCATCATGCGCCGCAGAGCGAGCCGGTTCGCCGATCCGGGGAGGGGGTGCCGGGGCGAAACATGGAGGACGAGGCCGGGGCGCACCGCGATCCGGCACCGAACGAACCCCCTCCCGATCCCCGATACGCCCGATGCACCCGATACAGGAGCCGAAAATGAAGAAGCTGAGCACCCGCACCCGCGTCGTCACCGGTGCCGTCACGGTCGTCGCGGTCGGTGCCGGCGTCGTCGGCGCCGTCTCCGCCAGCGCCGAGACCCCGCAGGCGGCCCCGGCCGGCGCCGTCCACGCCGACGTGCAGAGCAAGAACACCTTCCAGTCCACCCACCTGACGGTCGAGGCCGCCACCAAGGCCGCCCAGGCCAGCCTGGACGCCGCCGCCAAGGCCGGTCAGAAGGTCTCCGTCGCCGTCGTCGACCGCAACGGCAGCGTGATCGTCGAGCTGCGCGGCGACGGCTCGGGCCCGCAGTCCTTCGAGTCGGCCGAGCGCAAGGCGTACACCGCGGTGTCCTGGAACGCGCCGACCTCCGAGCTGGTCAAGCGCCTGGCCCAGGCCCCGAACCTGAAGGACATCCCCGGCACCCTGTTCCTGGGCGGCGGCACCCCGGTCCAGGTCAAGGGCGCCCCGATCGCGGCCGTCGGCGTGGCCGGCGCCCCGAGCGCCGACCAGGACGAGCAGTTCGCCCAGGCGGGTGCGGCCGTGCTCAACAGGTGACCCACCCCGCGCGGCGCCGCCGGCCACCCCCGCGCCCGGCGCACAACCCCGCGGGCCCGCCCCCGGAGGAGCGGGCCCGCGGGGTCCCCACGGCGTACCCGTGCGGCAGCCCGGGCGGCGGCTCAGTCCTCCCGGTAGGCGCACAGCGCCCAGATCACGAACACGTCCAGCGCGATGATCACCAGCGACCACAGCGGGTAGTACGGCAGCGCCAGGAAGCTGCCGATCAGGCTCAGCGCGGCCAGGAAGATACCGATGATCCTGGCCCAGGCCGCGCCCTGGATGACGAAGAAGCCGGCCAGCGCGACCAGCGCGCCGATCACCAGGTGGATCCAGCCCCAGGAGGTCAGATCGAACCGGAAGACGTACCGCGGCGTGCTGACGAAGACGTCGTCCTCGGCGATCGCCATGATCCCGCGGAACACCTCCAGGATGCCGTTGACCAGCATCACCACACCCGCGAACAGCACCATCCCGGAGACCCAGCCCCTGTTCCGGTGGCCCGGGGGACCACCGGCGGTACCACCGGTGCGGGAACCGGCGGGCGGTGTCGCGGTCGGACCGACAGACGAGCTCATGGAACCTCCTAGGCCGAAGCAGGTCTTGCCCCGACCCTCCGCCCCCGGCCGCCCCCGGGCATTCGGGCGACTCCGTCCGGGTGAACCCGCCCCCGCCCGGCTCCGGCCCGCCCCCCCCGCTCGTTCCTCACCCGGTCGCCGGTCGCCGGTCGCCGGTCGCCGGTCGCCGGTCGCCGGTCGCCGGTCGCCGGTCGCCGGTCGCCGGTCGCCGGTCGCCGGTCGCCGGTCGCCGGGTGCCGGGTGCCGCGCGGTCAGTCGCCGGGCAGCAGGGAGCGCAGCGCGCGGGCGCGCAGCTCGGCCAGCCGGGTGCGGTCCCAGCCGTGGTAGACGGCGTTGGTGCAGAGCACCACGAAGCGGCGGGTGCGCGGGGCCAGGTAGAGGCTGGTGCCGGTGAAGCCGTGGTGGTAGGCGACCGAGCCCTTCGCGGTGACGATCCAGGCCAGGCCCCGGGCCAGGTCCGGTTCGACGGGGACCAGCGGGCGGCGGCTCTGCGTGAACCACTCGGGCAGCGGGCCGGACGGGGCGAGCAGGTGTTCGGCGAAGGCGGCCAGGTCGGCGGCGGACGAGAACACCCCGGCGTGCCCGGCCACCCCGCCGAGCAGGGCCGCGCTCGGGTCGTGCGGGATGCCCCAGGTCCGGGGCGCGCCGCGCAGCCGCTGCTCGGTCGGCGCGAGCCGGGTGTCGCGCGGCAGCGGGCCGTAGGCGGTGGCGTCCAGGCCGAGTCCGCGCCACAGCGCGTCGGCGAGCACCGCCAGTGGTCGGCCCAGCAGTTCGGGCAGCAGCAGTCCGAGCAGGATGAAGCCCCGGTCGATGTACCGGTGGTGCGCGCCGGGCACCGAGACCAGCGGTTCGGCGCACAGGTGCTCGATCAGCGGTCGTCCGGTGTGCTGGTAGCGGGCCAGGCCGGTCTGCGGGAGCAGCCCCGAGGTGTGGTTCAGCAGTTGGCGAGCCGTCAACTCACCCCCTGGGGAAGGCAGCTGGGGCAGGGCGGCGCGCAGCGGGGCGTCCAGGTCGAGCAGCCCGGCGCGGACGGCGGTGCCGACCAGCGGCCAGGTGGCGAGCACCTTGGTCAGCGAGGCCAGGTCGTAGCGGGTGTGCTCGTCGGGGCTGGCGTCGCCGCACTCGGGAGCGACCACCCCCCGGCTGACCACCGTCCGGCCCGCCCCGGCCTGACCGGCCACCAGCACCCCGCCCGGGAACTGCCCGCCGTCCACCGCCGCCCCGAGCAGGGCGCCCAGCGCGGTGGCAGTGGCGGCGGTCCAGTCGGCGGCAGGCTGCTGCGGATCGGCTGACACGGCGTCCCTCTCGTCCGGACCGGCGGGGCCTTCCCCCGGATTGTCACCCGCCCCGGCCCTCGGAGCCAGGGTGCCGGGGCCGGGGCGGGGCCGGTCCGAGGGGTCAGGAGCGGGGCGCCGAGAGCGAGTTGAGCGCCTCCAGGGCCCGGTCGGCCTCGTGGACGGGCACGAACAGGTGGTCGTGGTGGAAGCCGGCCACCACGTTGCAGCTGATCCCGTGGTCGGCGAGCGCGGTGGCGACGGCGGCGGTCAGCCCGACGGCCTCCAGCGCGGAGTGCACCCGCAGGGTCAGCCAGGCGGCGACGTACGTGTACGGCAGGCCGAGCGCGTCGGCCTCCTCCTCGGCGACCACGAAGGTCACCCCCTCGGGTTCGGCCACCGTCACCACCGGCCGCAGCCCGGCGGGCACCCGCCCGGGGAGGGTGCAGTACACGTAGCGGCCCGGGTTGCGGACGGGGCGCAGGCCGGAGAGCAGGGCGTCGAGGTCGTGTTCGGCTGCCATGGCGTCACGGTAGTGGGTCCGAACGGGTCGGCGGGAGTGGCACGGGCCCGTGTCGGACGGCGGGTCGGCCCGGGACCCCCTCGACCGTCGACTGCCCGAGGCTGCCGGGGGGGAACCCGTCGAGCGGCGGACCCGGAGCGTGCGGGCGGGAGCCGGGAGAGCCCGCTCCCGGCCATCCGGCACCCGCCCTCCGGTGCCGGGTTCAGGGAGCAGGGTCCTCCCGGTCGCCGTTTCCGATCCACCACTCGATGCCATGGCCACCCGCGGCCCAGCTGTCCATGAGCTGCTCGATCACGGGCAGGCCGACCGAGCGGCTGACGGTGGCGACGACGAAGCGCAGGTCCGCCGGCGCCTCGGCCAGACCGCCGAGGGCGTCGACCGCCGTCCTGAGCTCCGCGAAGGACCCGGGGGTGAAACGGCCCTGCCGATGGGCCTGAACGCACAGGTTCCCGCCCCGCTCGACGACCTCGAACTCCCCCCTCCTCGCCGACCCGGAGCACGTCGCCGGCCGCACACCCGAGCACCAGGCCCGGGCTGCCGGCCAGTTCGAACGAGCCCGACTCCAGCGCCCGCGCGGGCAGCACCTCGAACACCGGGCGCCCGGAGGGCGCGTGACCGGCCAGCAGGCGTATGTGGACGGCAGCGGGTGACTGCGGTGCGGGCGTCATGCGCGTGATCGTCCCACGACGGCGGGCGGAACGGACGCGGCCGTCGCTCACCTCGGAAGGTTCCCCGGGCCTCGATCTGCCGACCGGGCGGGTCAACGGACCAGCTCGCCGTCCGCCACCTCGCCGGGGCCGAGCGGCCGTGTCACCTCGGCCGCGTCCCGGCATCGGCCCACCTCTGAGGGCACGCCGTCCGCCTCCACGGCCCCAGGTCGGAGGCAGAGGTGTCGAAACGGGTTGCCATCCGATAGTTAGCGATATATCGTCGAGGTATCGAGATGCTTCGGTAGTCGGAGCGTCCGGACTGTGGAAAGACAGGTGTTCGTCATGCGTTACGACAAGCGTTTTGGTGGAGAAGGCCGGCGTCGTTGGGCCGAGGGCCCGGGGCGGCCGGGGCGTGCGGGGGTGCCCGGTGAGGGGGCCGACGAGTTCGAGGGACGGGCCGCGTTCGGGCCGTTCGGGGCGCCGGGGCGGCCGATGCCGCCGTTCGGGCCCGGGTTCGGGCCGCGCGGGCGGGGGTTCGGCGGGCACGGGCCGCGCGGGCACGGAGGTGGCCGGCGCGGCGGGCGGGCCAGGCGCGGTGACGTGCGGGCCTCGCTGCTCGCGCTGCTGCGGGAGCGGCCGATGCA
The DNA here is from genome assembly GCF_003259315.1 of Kitasatospora sp. SolWspMP-SS2h. Lineage (GTDB taxonomy): Bacteria > Actinomycetota > Actinomycetes > Streptomycetales > Streptomycetaceae > Kitasatospora > Kitasatospora fiedleri. The sequence goes on from NZ_QLLT01000008.1 coordinate 221,046, forward strand.
CGGCTACGAGATGATCACCGAGATCGGTGAGCGCACCGGCGGGGTCTGGCGGCCCAGCCCGGGCTCGGTGTACCCGACGCTCCAGATGCTGGAGGAGGAGGGGCTGATCAAGGCCAACGAGGAGTCCGGCAAGAAGCTGTTCGAACTGACCGAGCAAGGCTTGGCCGAGGCCGAGCGGGCCGGTGAGTCCCCGTGGGACGAGGCCGGCCGGCAGGGCGACTGGGAGGCCGTGCAGGAGGTCGGCACCGCGCTCGCGGCGGTGGACCAGGCGGTGCGGCAGGTCATGGCGACCGGCACCGAGGAGCAGCGGGCCAAGGGCCTCGCGGTGCTGGCCGAGGCGAAGAAGAAGCTCTACCTGATCCTGGCCGAGGAGGACTGAGGCGACGGGGGCCGGGGCCCGGTCAGCCCTCCGGGTCGTACTCGTAGCGCCAGCGGTAGCGCCCCTTGGGGCCGTACTCCTTGGCGCGGCGGTAGACCAGGGTGGTCGCCGGGGTGTCCCCGTGCGCGGGGACGGGCACCCGGTAGACCTTGGGGACGCTGTGCGTCATGCCCAGCAGGACCGGCAGGACCCGGCCGTCCAGCGGGCCCCCGGTGAACTCGGTGTCGGCGCTCTTCACCCGACCAAGGGTAGGCGCGCCGCCGGGGAGGCGGACCGCCCGGGTATGTCCGTTCCGGGCCGGTGGTGTGGAGCGGGTGTGACGGGGGCGGCACCGCTCCCGGTCATCCGGAGGGTTCCGGGAGCCTTATCCTGCTACGTACGCCCCCGGGGATCACCCGGGTCCGCGGGCCCGTACGGGTCGGGCGCGGCGCGCCGAGGTGCGTCCGTCCGCCGGGCGCGACTCTCGCGCCCCGTACCCGACCCCGGACGTCGGCCGCCCGGAGACCCCGGCCCGGTCGGCGGCAGGACGCCCCCGCGCGCGGTGCCCCCTCCGGGAAGCAGCGAGCGGCTCCGTGCGTTGGCGTCGGTTGTTGCGTCGGTGGCCGTGCCGTACCTGGCACGGCGGCTCGGACAGGTGCGTGCGGAAGGGGCCAGATGGAAACCAGCAGCAGGTGGACGTCCTGGTGGCGGCGGGAGCGGGACCGCCCCGGTGCCGGAGGGGACGCGGCCGCGAGGCTGGATCTGCTGCTGGGGGCGGCCGGGGCGGGTTTCCCGGTGGCGCCCGCGGCGCACCCGGCCGGGCACCGGTGCTCGTGCGACCGGGTCGGCTGTCCGGCCCCGGCCCAGCACCCGCTCTCCTTCGCCTGGCAGTCCCAGGCCACCACCGACGCCGAGCAGGTGGCGCGCTGGCTCGACCGGGACCCGGAGGCGAACTTCGTCACCGCCACCGGCCGCGCGCACGACGTGCTGGACGTGCCGGCCGAGGCCGGCGTGCTCGCCCTGCGGCGGCTGGAGGCGCTCGGCGTGGGCGGCCCGGTCGCCGCGGTCGGCGCCGACCGCTACCTGTTCTTCACCGCGACCCGCGGCACTCCGCAGGACGAGGACGAGTGGTGGACCAGCGCGCTGGACGCCACCCCCGACACCGTCTCCGAGCACCCCGGCCTGCGCTGGCACTGCCGCGGCTCGTACACCCTCGTCCCGCCGGCCGCGCTGCCGGACGGCTCCGAGGTGCGCTGGCTGCGCGGCCCCGAGCAGCCCCTGCCGGACCCGCTGCGGGTGCTGGACGTGCTGACCGACGCGTGCACCGAGGTCGGCGCGGTCGCCCAGGAGCAGTGGCTGATCGGCTGAACCGGCCGCCCGGCCGAACCGCAGGAACGACGGCGCACGGCAGCGGCCCGCCACCCCGTACCGCACGGGGTGGCGGGCCGCTGTGACGCGCGGTCAGGGCGGTCGGCGGGACGGGCGTCAGGGCAGGGTGAGGATCTCCGCGCCGTCCGCGGTGACCAGCAGGGTGTGCTCGAACTGGGCGGTGCGCTTGCGGTCCTTGGTGACCACCGTCCAGCCGTCCGGCCAGATGTCGTAGTCGTAGCTGCCCAGGGTGAGCATCGGCTCGATGGTGAAGGTCATCCCGGGCTTGATCACCTGGGTGGCCCGGTCGCTGTCGTAGTGCGGGATGATCAGGCCGGAGTGGAACGAGGTGTTGATGCCGTGGCCGGTGAAGTCGCGCACCACCCCGTAGCCGAAGCGCTTGGCGTACGACTCGATCACCCGGCCGATCACGTTGACCTGCCGGCCCGGCTTGACCGCCTTGATCGCCCGGTTCAGCGACTCCTCGGTGCGCTCGACCAGCAGCCGGGACTCCTCGTCCACCTCGCCGCACAGGTAGGTGGCGTTCAGGTCGCCGTGCACGCCGTGGATGAACGCGGTGGCGTCGATGTTCACGATGTCGCCGTCCCGCAGCACCGTCGAGTCCGGGATGCCGTGGCAGATCACCTCGTTGACCGAGGTGCAGATCGACTTCGGGAAGCCCCGGTAGCCGAGGTCCGACGGGTACGCGCCGTGGTCGCACATGTAGGCGTGCGCGACGGCGTCCAGCTCGTCGGTGGTGACGCCGGGGGCGATCAGCTCCGCCGCCTCGGCCATCGCCCGCGCCGCGATCCGGCCGGCGATCCGCATCTTCTCGATCGTCTCCGCGTCCTGCACCTCGGGGCCGGTGTACGGCGTCGGCGCGGGCTTGCCGACGTACTCCGGACGCGCGATGTGCGCGGGGACCTTGCGGGTGGGGGACAGCGTGCCGGGTACCAGAGCCATGACGGCGAGTGTATCGGCCGCCGCCCGCCCGCCCCCGGCCACGTGTAGGGCCGCCGCGGCGGGAAAGGATCACCACCGACCGCCGCGGCCCGCCCGCCGCGGCGCCCACCAGGACGGGAGACCAGACGATGACGTTCGGCCGCAAGCCCACCGGGCAACCGGGGGAGTGGTTCTACTGCATCAAGCACGGCAAGGTCGAGGAGGGCCCGGACTGCCCGGCCAAGGACCGGCTCGGCCCGTACGCGAGCCGGGAGGAGGCCGCGCACGCCCTGGAGACCGCCGCCGAGCGGAACCAGGAGTGGCGGGACGACCCGCGCTGGAACGACGACGGCCCCAAGGGCTGACGACCCGTCAGGAGACGCCGGCGGCCTGGCGCTCGTGCTGGTCCCGCACCGCCAGCGCGTGCGGGTCGGTGCGCGAGTCCCAGGCCAGCAGCTTCGGGATCGCCGCGGTCAGCGCCAGCACGCCCAGCACGCACAGCGCGCCACCGGCCCAGATCGAGCCGCGCACCCCGGCCAGCGCCGCCATCCCGCCGGCCCGCACCTGGCCCAGCTGCGGGCCCACCGAGTAGGAGAGCACCTCCACCCCGGCGAGCCGCCCGCGCAGCCCGTCGGGGATGGACTGGTTCCAGATCGTCGACCGGGCCACCCCGCTGATCTGGTCGGCCCCGCCGGCCAGCGCCAGGAACAGCAGCACCAGCCAGATGTTCCCGACCAGCCCGGCCAGCGCCACCGCCCCGCCCCAGCCGAGCGCCGCGAACAGCAGCATCCGGCCGTGCCGGTGCACCCGGGCCGTCCAGCCGCCGGTGGCCGCCACCACCAGCGCCCCGGCCGCCGTCGCCCCGTACAGCAGACCGAGCGCCCACTCCGCGTCCAGCTCCGCGGCCAGGAACGGGTACAGCGCCACCGGGTAGGCGAACACCATCGCCACCAGGTCGATCGCGTACGTGCCCAGCAGGTCCTTGCGGCTCCAGGCGTACCCCAGGCCCTGGCCGATGGTGCGCAGCGAGGGGGCCTCGGCGCTCTCGGCGGGCGGCACCGGCCGCATCCGGACGATCAGCGCCAGCGAGAGCAGGAAGGTCAGCACGTCCAGCGCGTAGGCGCTGCGGGCGCCGGCCACCGCGACCACCACGCCCGCCAGCGGCGGACCGGCCACCGAGGCGACGTTGCGGTACAGCGAGTTGAGGGCGAACGCGGCGGGCAGCTGGTCGTGCGCCACCACCCGGGGGACCATCGAGTCCAGCGCCGGGCGCTGCAGACCGGCCAGCGCCGCCGTCAGCGCCGCGACCAGGTAGATCGGCCACAGCAGCGGGTGCGGCAGCAGCGCGTTGGCCAGCAGCAGCGCCGACAGCAGGGCCAGCCCGGCCTCGCTGAGCAGCACCAGGCGCCGCCGGTCCAGCGCGTCCGCCAGGGCGCCGCCCCACAGGCCGAACACCACCAGCGGCACCAGCTCGAACGCGCCGACCAGGCCCACCGCGAAGGTCGAGTCGGTCAGCTGCTTGAGCTGGATCGGCAGCGCCACGAACGACAGGAAGCTGCCGAAGCCGGTCACGCACCCTGACGCCCAGAGCAGCCGGAAGTCCCGGGAGGCGCGCCAGGGCGTGAGATCCGGGAGGAGCCTGCGGAAGAACGGGGCGGTACGTGTCACATGGCCAGATGGTGCGCGACCGGGACGGGCCGGGGCAACCGGTTTTCCGGAGCTGCGACGGCGAGGGGCGGCGGTGGCGGTGGCGGCGGCACGGCCGGGGTGGCACGACCGGGCGGCTCCGGTCGGGCCCGGACGGCCCCGGCTACCAGCGCAGCACCGGCGAGGCGGCCAGCCGCTCCGCCAGCCGGGACAGCCGGGAGCGCGACGGAGCGGTCGCGGCGGCCGAGCTGACCAGGTGCTGGACCAGCTCGAACGGCTCCGGCGCGGCCTCCGGCACGGTGAGCCGCTCGTGCGCCAGGTCGGTCAGCTCCGGGTCGCCGTCGTCCAGGGCCAGCAGCACCGCCCCGGCCCGGCGGGCGTCGTCCAGCCGCTCCAGCAGCGGCGCGTCGGCCGGGCCGGGCGCCACCAGCAGCACCGTCGCGCCGGCGCGCGCCTCCGCGAGCCGGGGCAGCCCGCAGGCCAGGTGCTCCGGCGCGCCGGGCGGGACGGCGTGCCGCAGCAGCGTCGGGGCCAGCTCCGGCAGGCCCCCGTAGGCGGCCTCGTCGCTCAGGTGCGCCGCCAGGTGCCACGGCTCGTAGCGGGGGGTGCCGACCAGCAGCAGGCCGGTCGCGCTGCGCCTGGTCACCGAGGTGCGCAGCGCGGAGGCGAAGGCGCCCGCCCGCTCGGGCCAGCCGGTGCCGGCCAGCGACTGCCGGAGTGCGGAAACTCTCACCGCGTCCATGCGCGACAGCATGCTGCCCCGACGCCCGGTTTGGCAGGATCTTGGCCATGACGCAACCCGATTCAGTGAACGCGACGGCAGCGCACGCGACGGCGGCTGACGAGACAGCCACGGACACGAAGGCCCCGAACGCGAAGGCCCCGGACGCGACGGCCGGACCCGGCCGGGACCTGCCCGACGTCTCCCGCCTCGTGGTGGGGGTCATCGGCGGCACCGGCGACCAGGGCCGCGGCCTCGCCCTGCGGCTGGCCAGGGCCGGACAGCGGGTGGTGGTCGGCTCCCGCAGCGCCGAGCGCGCCGCGGCCTGCGCCGCCGAACTGGGCCTGGGCATCCGCGGCGCCGACAACGCGGCCTGCGCCGCCGCCAGTGACGTGGTGATCGTCGCGGTGCCGTGGGAGGGCCACGCCGAGACGCTCACCTCGCTGCGCGCCGAACTCGCCGGGAAGATCGTGGTGGACTGCGTCAACCCGCTGGGCTTCGACAAGCAGGGCGCCTACCCGCTCCAGGTCCCCGAGGGCTCGGCCGCCCAGCAGGCCGCCGCGCTGCTGCCCGACTCCACCGTCACCGCCGCCTTCCACCACCTGTCGGCGGTGCTGCTCCAGGACGAGAGCGTGGAGCGGATCGACACCGACGTGATGGTGCTCGGCGAGGACCGGTCCGCCACCGACACCGTGCAGGCGCTGGCCTCCCGCATTCCCGGCATGCGCGGCGTCTTCGCCGGGCGGCTGCGCAACGCCCACCAGGTGGAGTCGCTGGTCGCCAACCTGATCTCGGTCAACCGCCGCTACAAGGCCCACGCGGGCCTGCGGATCACCGACGTGTGAGCCCGGCGCGCGCCGCGGCCCCGCCCGCGCCCCGGCGCGCGCCCCGCCGGGCCCCACCCCGCGGCCCGGCGGACCCGTTCGGTCGGCGAGAATGGCCGGGCACACCGCCACTCCGAGGAGCCCCGCCATGCCCCGCAACGCCCTGTACGCCTCGATCGTCCTCGTCCTGGCGGTGACCGCCGCGGTGGTCTCCTTCGTCAAGGGCAACTGGCTGGGCGTGGTGTGGATCCTGATGGCGGGCGTGGCCAGCAACATCGCCTGGTACCACGTCCGCAAGGACCGCGCCGAGCGCCGCGCCGCGACCACCGCCGCCGACCGGCGCTGAGCCGCCACCGGCCGGCGCTGAGCCGCCGCCGGGCCGCCGGCCCCGCCGGACGGGGCCTAGTTCTGCCAGAACCGGAACAGGTGGTCGCCGAGCGCCGGGTAGACCGGGTCGACGCCGAACAGGTCGAAGACGTGCAGCGTCCCCTCCTGGAGCCACTGCCCGACCTGGCTCTGCCACACCAGCGCGAACAGCAGCAGCATGCCGTACGGCGCGTACGGCGCGATCGCCCGGCGGGTCCGGTACGACAGCCAGGGCTCGACGATGCCGTAGCCGTCCAGGCCGGGCACCGGCAGCAGGTTCAGGATCGCGGCGGTGACCTGGAGGTAGGCGAGGAAGCCCAGCGCGGCCGGCAGCGGCGAGAGCGGGTACTCGATGCCGTCGGCGCTCGACGGCAGGTCCGGGTTGTCGAACCAGCCCTGGCTGATCAGCACCAGCGTCACCACGCCGAACGCCACGTTCACCAGCGGCCCGGCCGCCGAGATCAGGCTGTGCTTGAGCCGGCCGGAGATCCGGTCCCGCTCGATGTACACCGCGCCGCCGGGCAGGCCGATCCCGCCCATGATCACGAAGACCACCGGCAGCACGAAGCTCAGCACCACGTGCCCGTACTTCAGCGGGTTCAGGGTCAGGTAGCCCTTGGTGCCGACCGTGAGGTCGCCGCCGGCCAGCGCGGTGCGGGCGTGCGCGTACTCGTGCAGGCAGAGCGAGACCATCCAGCCCGCCACCACGAACAGGAACACGCCCATCCGGTCGTTGCCCCAGCCCGAGGCCAGCGCGATGCCGGAGGCGAGGAAGGTGCCGGCCAGCGCCAGGAAGATCGGGCTGACCCGGCTCTCCGCGCTGCGCTGGCCGGTGCTGGCGTAGGTCATGACGAGAGGGCTCCGGGGATGGGGGGCGGGACAGGCGTCCGATCATGCCGCCGACCGGGCGCGGCAGACAAGCGGCGGACAAGCGGCCCCGGGTGAACGCACGGAAGCGGACGGACGTTCCGCCCCGTACGGAACGCCCGGCCGAGGAGCCGGACTGCCGCCCGGGCCCCCGGACTGCCGCCCGGACCGTCCCCCCGGCCGGGCGTTCCGTACGGGTGTGCGTCCGGCCCCGGCGCGTCCCCCAGAATGGGCGGGTGCACTACGGCATCCTCGGCACCACCACCGCCCACCACGACGACGGCACCCCGGTCGCGCTCGGCGGCGCCCGGCTGCGCGCCCTGCTGGCCGCGCTCGCCCTGCGCCAGGGCCGCCCCGTGCCCGCCGAGCTGCTCGCCGACGAGGTGTGGGCCGACGAGCCGCCGCAGGACGCCGCCGCCGCGCTGCAGACCCTGGTCGGCCGGCTGCGCCGCACGGTGGGCCGGGCCGAGATCGGCTCCGGGCCCGCCGGGTACTGGCTGACCGACCCGCGCACCGACGTCGCCGAGTTCCAGCGCCGGGCCGCCGACGGCACCCGCGCCCTCCGGGACGGCGACCCGGCCGCCGCCGCCGAGCAGCTCACCGCCGCGCTCGCGCTCTGGCGCGGCCCGGCCCTGGCCGACCTGCCCGACCGGACCGCCCCCGCCGCCCGCCTGGAGGACCAGCGCGCGGAGGCCCGCCGGCACCGGCTGACCGCCGCGCTCGCCCTCGGCCGCACCGCCGAGGTCACCGCCGAACTCGCCGAACTCTGCCGCGACCACCCCTTCGACGAGCAGCTCCAGGCCCTCCAGCTGCGCGCCCTGCGGGCCGCCGGCCGCACCGCCGAGGCGCTCGACCGCTACGAGGAGGTCCGGCGCACCCTGGCCGACCGGCTCGGCACCGACCCCGGCCCCGAACTGCGCGCCCTGCACCAGGAGTTGCTGCGCGCCGAGGCGCCCCCCGCGCCGGCCCCCGCCGCCGCGCCGCCGACCGCCCCGGCGGCCGGCAACCTCCGCCCCGGCCGGACCAGCTTCGTCGGCCGGGACGGCGAACTCACCACCGTGGCCGACGCCCTGACGGCCGGCCGGCTCACCACCCTGACCGGCCCCGGCGGCTCCGGCAAGACCAGGCTGTCGGTCGAGGCCGGCCGCCGCGAGCAGGACGCCGCCCGCTGGCCCGGCGGCGTCTGGCAGGTCGAACTCGCCCCGCTGGAGGACCCGGCCGCCGTCCCCGACGCCGTCGCCTCCGCGCTCGGCCTGCGCGAGACCGTGCTGCACACCGGCGGCACCGTCGCCGAGGCCATCGAGGGCGGCCGCAAGGACCCGGTCTCCCGGCTGGTCGACCACCTCGGCCGCCGCCGCGTCCTGCTGCTGCTCGACAACTGCGAGCACGTCATCCAGGCCGCCGCCGACCTCGCCGACCGGCTGCTCGCCGACTGCCCCGGCGTCACCGTGCTCGCCACCAGCCGCGAACCGCTCGGCGTCCCCGGCGAGTCCGTGCTGCCGGTCGAGCCGCTGCCCGACCCGACCGCGCTGCGCCTGCTCGCCGAGCGCGGCGCCGCCGCCCGCCCCGGCTTCCGCACCGACCAGGACCCGGCCGCCTGCGCCGAGATCTGCCGCCGCCTGGACGGCCTGCCGCTGGCCATCGAACTGGCCGCCGCCCGGCTGCGCGGCATGACCCCGCGCCAGCTCGCCGACCGCCTCGACTCCCGGTTCGCCCTGCTCACGGCGGGCTCCCGGACCCTGCTGCCCCGCCAGCAGACCCTGCGCGCCGTCGTCGACTGGTCCTGGGACCTGCTCGGCGACCGCGAGCGCGCCGCGCTGCGCCGGCTGTCGGTGTTCGCCGGCGGCTGCACCCTGGAGGCCGCCGAGCAGGTCGTCGCCGACGGCGAGCTGGTGCGCCGCGAGGAGGTCGCCGACCTACTGCTCTCGCTGGTCGACAAGTCCCTGCTGGTGGCCGGGCTGGGCGAGCAGCCCCGCTACTGGATGCTGGAGACCATCCACGAGTACGCCGCCGAACGCCTCGCCGAGGCCGCCGAACCCGACACCGGCCACCGCCACACCGCCCACTACCGCGAACTCAGCCGCACCGCCTACCTGAACCTGCACGGCCCCGGTCAGCTCGACGAACTCGCCCGCCTCGACCGCGAGCAGGAGAACGTCCGGGCCGCGCTGCGCCGCGCCGTCGACACCGGCCGGGAGCAGGAGGGCCTCGTCCTGGTCCTGTCGATGGCCGGCTACTGGATGCTGCGCGACTACCGCGCCGAGTCCCGCGCCTGGTACGACGCGGTCGCCGCGCTCGGCCCCGACCCGTACGCGGACGACGCCCCGCCGGCCGTCCCGCTCACCGCCGGGCCGCTGGACGCGCCGCCGCCGATGCCGCCCGAACTGCTCGACGAGGCCCGCCGCCAGCTCGGCCTGCACCGGCTGATCAGCCTGTTCTCCGGCGACCTGGGCCTGCTCGACAGCTCGGGCGCGCTGGACACCGCCGAACGCATCCTGGCCACCTACACCCCCGACCTGCCGCAGTCCTACCGGCAGCCGGTGCTCGCCCGGGTGTTCACCGTCTTCCTGACCGGCGAGATGGAGCGCACCCGCGAGGTGATGGACGACGCGGTGGCCGGCGCCCGGGTGCACGGCGGCCCGCTCGACCTGGCCTTCGCCCTGCAACTGCGGGCCCGGCTGCTCAACGACCTGGCCGGCGCGCTGGACCAGGCGATCGCCGACAGCGAGGAGGCGCTCGCCCTCTACACCGCGCTGGGCGACCGCTGGGGCATGTCCGACGCGCTCTCCGGCAAGGCCGAGAACGCCACCAAGTACGGCGACGCCGTCCAGGCCGAGGCGGCCTTCCGGCAGGCCATCGAGCTCTCCGTCCAGCTCGGCGCGCACCAGGAGGTCCCGATGCTGCGGGCCCGGCTCGGCGAGGTGCTGGCCGAGCGCGACCCGGAGGCCGGCGAGCGGATGGTCCGCGAGGCGGTCGCCGCCGCGTCCGAGGACCGGACCGACGCCGAGGGCGCCCGGATGTACGGGCGGCTGGTGCTGTGCAACCTGTCCGCGCGGCGCGGCGACTACGCCGGGGCGCTCGCGGTGCTCGACGAGCTGCCGGTCGACCCCGGCGCGCGCGGCCCGGTGCCCTCGGTGTTCACCGGCATCGTCGGCTGCATCCGCGGCTGGGTGGTGGCCCGGGCCGGCGACCCGGTGGCCGGGCTGGAGCTGATGCGGGCCGGGCGCCGCGCGATGACCGAGGTCGAGGCCGGCGCCACCGTCTTCGTCGAGCACATGGCGATGATGCTGATGACCCCGGTGGCCGGCGCCCTGGTCGAGTACGCCCGCGCGTTCGACGATCCCGCCGCCGCCCGCCGCGCCGCCGAACTGCTCGGCGCCCACGACGGCATCAGCGGCATGCCCGGCTCGTTCATGGAGCGCAGCGAGCACGCCCGGTGCGTCGCCGCGGCCCGCGAACTGCTGGGCGAGGACGACTACCTGGCCGCGTACGCGCGGGGCGGACGCCTCACGCTGCGCGAGGCGTCCGCCCTGTTGAACGACCCCGGCCCGTTCGGCGCCGGGTCCCGCTGACCCACCGTCAGGTGCGCTTGCGGAAGCGGGCCACCGCCAGCGGCGCGGTCACCACGGTGATCGCCGCCGCCCAGAGCAGCACCGTCACCACCGAGTTGCCCACCGGCTGGTCGTTGATCAGGGCGCGGCAGGCGTCGGCCAGCGCGGACAGCGGGTTGTGCTTGGTGAACGCCTGCAGCCAGCCCGGCATGGTGGTCGGGTCGGCGAAGATCGAGCTGCCGAACTGCAGCGGCATCATCACGATCATCGACATGCCCTGCACGGCCTGGGCGCTGCGCAGCGACATGCCCAGCAGCATCGACACCCACATCAGCGAGGAGCCGAACACCAGCGACAGGCCGACCGCGGCCAGCAGCTTCAACGGGCCGCCGTCGATGTCCATCCCGAGGGCCATCGCGAAGCCGATCAGCACCGCGAAGGCGACCACCGCCCGCAGCGTCTCCGCGATCATCTTCGACAGCAGCACCGCGGAGCGCCCGATCGGCAGGGTGCGGAAGCGGTCCATCACGCCGGTCTGGAAGTCGGTGTTCAGGCCGGTGCCCAGCGCCATCGCCAGGTTGAGGCCGGTGGTGCCGAGCAGGCCGGGCACCATGTACTGCATGTACTGGTGCTGTCCGCCGGCCATCGCGCCGCCGAACACGTAGACGAACAGCAGGATCATGATGACCGGGACCAGCAGCGCGTCCAGCATCGACTCCGGGTCGGCCTTGATCCGCATCAGGTTCCGGCGGGTCAGCGCGCCCAGGTGGCGCAGGTTGGCCCGCAGGCCGATCCGGGTGTCGTCCTCGGTGACGGCGGCCGGCGCGGGGGCGGGGTTCAGGGTGGCGGTGCTCATGCGACGGGCTCCTTGTCACGGGTCTGGGCGGGGACGGCGGACTTGCCGGTGATGGACAGGAACACCTCGTCCAGGCTGGGCAGCTTGGTGTCGATGCCCGCCACCCCGTAGCCGCGGGTGCCCAGCACCCCGATCACGGTGGTCAGCTGCCCGGCGTCGGTCAGGTGCACCGACAGCAGCTCCGACTCGGCCGAGAAGGTGGCCGGGACGCCGGCCTCACGGAGCACCCGGGCCATCTCCGGCAGCTGCGCCGGGTCGGTCGGCCGCACCTGCAGGCTCTGCCCGCCCACCTGCGTCTTGAGCTCCTCGACGCCGCCGTTGGCGATCACCCGGCCCTTGTCGATCACGGTCAGGGCGTGCGCGAGCTGCTCGGCCTCCTCCATGTACTGGGTGGTCAGCAGCACCGTCGACCCCTCGCCGACCATCCGCTGCACCTCGTCCCAGACCTCGTTGCGGGTGCGCGGGTCGAGGCCGGTGGTGGGCTCGTCCAGGTAGAGCACCCGGGGGCGGCCGATCATCGAGGCCGCGAGGTCCAGCCGGCGGCGCATGCCGCCCGAGTAGCCCTTGGCGGGCCGCTTGGCCGCCTCGGTGAGCGAGAAGCGCTCCAGCAGCTCGGCGGCGCGGGCCTTGGCGTCCTTCGCGGACAGGTCCAGCAGGCGCCCGATCAGGTACAGGTTCTCGTAGCCCGACAGCAGCTCGTCCACCGAGGCGTACTGGCCGGTCAGGCCGATGGTGCGGCGCAGCTGCTTGGGCTGGCGCAGCACGTCGTAGCCGCCGACGAACGCGGTGCCCGCGTCCGGCTTGATCAGCGTCGACAGCACCCGGACCAGGGTGGTCTTCCCGGCCCCGTTCGGCCCGAGCAGCCCCAGCACCGTCCCCTCGCGCACCGTCAGGTCGACCCCGTCCAGGGCCTTCGTCTCCCCGTAGTGCTTCACGATGCCGTGGACCTCCACGGCGTTGCGCTCGATTCGTGTCATGGGACCACCGTGCCGGGCCCGGCTGTCACGACGCTGTCAGCCCGCTGTCAGGCGGGCTGACAGCGGGCTGACGGGGGTCCCTGGGGGTCCCGGGGGAGGGGCGGGGTGCTAGCTGAAGCTGTGCTCCGGGCCCGGGAAGGCGCCCTCGCGGACGTCGGCGGCGAACTCGGTCGCGGCCTGGGCCAGCGTCGCGCGGAGGTTCGCGTACTGCTTGACGAACTTGGGGACGCGGCCGGCCGTCATGCCGGCGAAGTCGGTCCAGACCAGGACCTGCGCGTCGGTGCCGGGGCCGCCGCCGATGCCGACGGTGGGGATCGCGGAGTGCTCGGTGACCTGCGCCGCGAGCTCCGCCGGGACGGCCTCCAGGACGACGGCGAAGGCGCCGGCCTGCTGGACGGCCTTCGCGTCGCGCAGCAGCTGGTGCGCCGCCTCGTCGCCGCGGCCCTGGACGGGGTAGCCGCCGAAGGCGTGCACGGACTGCGGGGTGAGGCCGATGTGGGCCATCACCGGGACGCCCGCCTCGACGAGCAGCTCGATGCTGCGGGCGCTGCGCTCGCCGCCCTCCAGCTTGACGGCCTGGACGCCGGCCTCCTTCATCAGGCGGGCGGCGTTGTGCAGGGCCTGGGCCGGGGACTCCTGGTAGGAGCCGAAGGGCAGGTCGGCGACGATGAGGGCGCGCCGGGTGCCGCGGACCACGGCGGCGGACATCATCACCATCTGGTCCATGGTCACCGGCACGGTGGTCTCGTAGCCGAGGTGGCAGTTGCCCGCCGAGTCGCCGACCAGCAGGACCGGGATGCCGGCCTCGTCGAAGACCCCGGCGGTGAGGGCGTCGTAGGCGGTCAGCATCGCCCAGCGTTCGCCGTCGCGCTTGGCCCTGGCGAGGTCCCGGACGGTCACCCGACGGTTGGTGACGCCGCCGTAGAGGGCGGTGCCGGCGGGGGCGTCCTGCGTCTGGGCAGGCTGGAGCGGAGAAGCGTTCATCGAACAGACTCCTGGTGTGTGTCGTCTCGTGGCGCCGTACGGCGTCCCCGGATCTGGCTCCATGCTTGCACGCCGCGGGCCGTGCGCAAAGGGTCGGGGGTCCTCGGCGTGCGCGGGGGACCGGGGGCCCTTGGGGAAGTCTTTGCCTTTCCTTGGCCCCCGGAACCTCAATACGAGACGGTTCCGTATTGAAAAGGCGTCTAGGCTGTTCGTATGACCTCGCCGACCGCCGCTGTCCAGGCACCCCGGGTGCCCGAAGCAATACACCGCCGACGCTGGTGGATCCTGGGCACCCTGGTGCTCGCCCTGCTCGTCGTCGTCCTCGACAACTCGATCCTCAACGTGGCGATGAAGACCATCGCCACCCCCGCCCCGGTGGGCCTCGGCGCGAGCCAGAGCGACCTGGAATGGGCGATCAACTCCTACACGCTGGTCTTCGCGGGCCTGCTGTTCACCGCCGGCCTGCTCGGCGACCGGTTCGGCCGGAAGTGGACGCTGCTGGCCGGCATGCTGGTCTTCGGCCTCGGCTCGCTGCTCTCCGCGCTGGCCGCCAGCCCGGGCGAACTGATCGGCTACCGCGCCGTGATGGGCCTCGGCGGCGCCTTCGTGATGCCCGCCACGCTGGCCATCATCATGAACGTCTTCGAGCGGCACGAGCAGCCCAAGGCGATCGGCATCTGGGCCGGCGCGGTCGGCCTGGCCATCGCCATCGGCCCGATCACCGGCGGCCTGCTGATCGAGCACTTCTGGTGGGGCTCGGTCTTCCTGGTGAACGTCCCGATCGTGATCGTGGCGCTCGGCCTGATGGGCTGGCTGGTCCCGGACTCCAAGGACCCCAACCCCGGCAAGCTCGACCCGATCGGCGTGCTGCTCTCCATCATCGGCCTGGTGGCGCTGATCTACGGCATCATCAAGGGCGGCGAGCTCGCCGACTTCACCGACCCGAAGGCCTGGGTCCCGACCCTGATCGGCCTGCTGGCCCTGGTCGCCTTCGTGCTGTTCGAGAAGCACAGCCGGCACCCGGCGCTGGACGTCACCTGGTTCCGCAACAAGGTGTTCTCGGCCTCGATCGGCGTGGTCGGCATCGTGTTCTTCGCGCTGATGGGCGTCTCGTTCTTCGGCGTCTTCTACACCCAGAGCGTGCGCGGCTACAGCGCCCTGGAGGCCGGCGAGCTGATGCTGCCGCTGGCCGTCGCCCAGCTGGTCTTCGCGCCCCGGGCCCGCCTGGTGGTCGACCGGTTCGGCGTCCGGCTGACCTGCGCCGGCGGCATGCTGCTGGTCACCCTCGGCTTCCTCGGCTACGCCTTCCTGACCGCGACCAGCCCGATCTGGCTGCTGATCGTGCTCGGCTTCGTGATGGGCGCCGGCATGGCGCACGTGATGCCGCCGGTGACGGTCGCCATCATGGGCGCGCTGCCGCGCGAGAAGGCCGGCGCCGGCTCCGCGCTGAACAACACCTTCCGCCAGGTCGGCGGCTCGCTCGGCATCGCGGTGCTCGGCGCGCTGCTCTCCACGGTCTACCGCAACGGCATGGACGACCACCTGGCCGCCGTCCCGGCCCCGGTCCGCGACCGGGCCGGCGAGTCGATCGAGTCCACCCTCGGGGTGGCCGAGCGGCTCCACCTGCCCGCCCTGGTCGACCCGGCGAAGGACGCCTTCATCCACGCCATGCACGTGGTCTCCGGCGTCTCGGCCGGCGTCACCGTGCTGGGCGCGGTGCTGGCCCTGCTCCTGCTGCCCGGCAAGGTCGCCGGCCCCGGCGGCCCGGGCGCCCCGGCGGCCGGCCCGCAGGACCGGACCGGCTCCGGCGCGAGCACCGCCAAGGTGTGACCGCGAGGGTGGAGAATAGGGCCATGACGAGCGCCGACACTCCGCTCCAGCCGTGCCACGGCCCCGCCGGGGAGCAGGACGCTCCCCGGCGGGGCCGCCCGCGCAGCGAGGCGGCCGAGCAGGCGATCTACGGCGCCGTCGAGAAGCTGATGGAGGACGGCACCGGCCTGGCCGAGCTGTCCATCGAGCGGATCGCCGCCGAGGCGGGCGTCGGCAAGGCCACCATCTACCGGCGCTGGCCCAACAAGGAGGCCCTGCTGGTGGACGTGGTGGCCCGGCTGGAGGAGCCGCTGCCCCCGCTGCTCGGCCCGACCTACCGGGACGACCTGATCAACGCCGTCGACTACATGCGCCGGCGCGGCCTGCTCAAGCGCTCCCGCTGGATCGTCAAGTCCGCGCTCGGCCAGATGAACACCTGGCCGGAGCTCAAGCACACCTACCAGGAACGGGTGGTCCGGCCGCGGCGCGAGCTGGTCCGGCAGATCGTCCGGCGCGGCGTCGAGGCGGGCGAACTCCGCTCCGACCTGGACGTCGAGCTGCTCTGCGAGCTGCTGATCGGCCCGATCCTGCTGCGCACCGTCCTGTGGGACGACTCCCCGCTGGAGGACCCGGACCTGCCCCGGCAGATGGTCGACGCCGCCCTCCAGGGCATCGGCGCCCGGCCCGCCCCGTCCCCCGCGCGCTGACCCGCCCTTCCCCCGTACCTCCTCCCTCCTCCCGCCCCGCCTCCCGCCCCTCCTCCCGTGCCGTTCGGCACCCGGTGGAACTCCCGGGGCGCTCCGCCGCGTCCATCCCGTCATAGGCTGAGCCGAGAATCGGATCGGAGCAGGTCAGGGACGGGGTCGGCGGGAGAGCCGGCCGGGTGCGGCGGCGAGGAGCGGACGATGGTGCGGGCGGACGGCCCGGCGGTGGCGGCGGTGCGGGACGGACGGGGCGGGGCCCGGCGGGAGGGGCTGCGCCGCTGGTTCGCCTGGCGCCGGGGATGGCCGCTCACCGTGCTCGGCCTGCTGGTCACCGGGCTGCTGGTGGGCCACGCCCGGGTGCCCAACGCGGTCGGCAACACGGGCAGCCTGCTGGAGACCTTCCTGCCCTGGCTGGGGCTGGTCGTCCCGGTGCTGCTGGCGCTCGCGCTGTGGCGGCGGGCCGGGGTGGCGCTGGTGGCCGCGCTGCTGCCCGGCGCGGTGTGGCTGAACCTGTTCGGCGCGCTGCTGGTCGACAAGAGCAGCGGGCCGGGCGACTTCACCGTGCTCACCCACAACGTGGCCGCCGCCAACGACGACCCGCAGGGCACCATCCGGATGCTCACCGGCTCCGGCGCCGAGATCGTCGCGCTGGAGGAGCTGTCCGCCTCCGCCGCCCCGGTCTACGCCGCCGGGCTGGCCGGGGCCTTCCCGTACCACGTGGTGGAGGGCACCGTCGGGCTGTGGTCCAGCTACCCGATCGACGGCGTCGCCGTGGTCGACATCAAAATGGGCTGGACCAGGGCCTTCCGCGCCCGGGTCAGCACCCCCGAGGGCCCGCTCGCGGTGTACGTCGCCCACCTGCCCTCGGTGCGGGTCAAGTTCGACAGCGGCTTCACGGCCGGCCGGCGCGACGTCAGCGCCCAGGCCCTCGGGGACGCGATCGCGCACGAGCAGCTGGGCAAGGTGCTGCTGCTCGGCGACCTGAACGGCACCATGAACGACCGCAGCCTGGCCCCGGTCACCTCGCAGATGCGCTCCGCCCAGGGCGCGGCCGGCGACGGCTTCGGCTTCTCCTGGCCGGCCGCCTTCCCGCTGGCCCGGATCGACCAGATCCTCAGCAAGGGCGGCCTGGTCCCCACCGACTCGCGCACCCTCCCGGCCGACGCCAGCGACCACCTCGCGGTGGCCGCCGACTACCGGTACTAGGGCCTGTCTTCACACCCCCGTCTGCCCCGCGACGCCTGGCACGCCCTCTCGCCGCACCGGGCGAAAGGCCGAGGACATCCAGTACGCGACCTTCCACCCGGCACGCCGAGAGCACGCACCAGACGCCGCGGGGCTGCGACAGGGGTGTGAAGACGGGCCCTAGCGCCTACCGGCATCAGTTCCTGGCGCCGACCACCACGGTGGCGTCCCGCTCGCCGTCCTGCTCGATCCGGGCCGCCAGGCCGTGCCCGGTCAGCAGTGCGGCGGTGGCCGGGGCCTGGCGGGCGCTGGTCTCGATCAGCAGGCGGCCGCCGGGGGCCAGCCAGCGGGGCGCGGCCGCGGCGACCCGGCGCTGGACGGCCAGGCCGTCGGCGCCGCCGTCCAGGGCCACCGCGGGCTCGTGGTCGCGGGCCTCGGGCGGCAGCAGCGGGATCTCGCCGGTCGGCACGTAGGGGGCGTTGGCCAGCAGCAGGTCGACCCGGCCGCGCAGGGCGGGCGGCAGCGGCTCGTCCAGGTCGCCCAGGTGGACCAGGCCGCCGTACGGGGCCAGGTTGCGGCGGGCGCAGGCCACCGCGGCCGGGTCGACGTCCGCGGCGTGCAGTTCGACGCCGGGGCCGAGCCGGGCGGCCAGTGCCGCGCCGATCGCGCCCGAGCCGCAGCACAGGTCGAGCAGCACCGCGCCGGGGCGGCCCAGCGCGGCGGCCCGCTCGACCAGGAACTCGCTGCGCCGGCGCGGCACGAACACCCCGGGGGCGAGCGCCACGCGCAGGCCGGCGAACTCGGCGAAGCCCACCACCTGCTCCAACGGGTGTCCGGCGCACCGGAGTTCGAGCATCCGGTCGAGCTGTCCGGGGTCGGGGGCGGCGGCCAGCAGCAGCCGGGCCTCGTCCTCGGCGAAGACGCACCCGGCCGCGCGCAGCCGGTCGGTGACGAGGGTGTGGGTGGCGAGGGGGTGGGGGAGTGACACGGGGACCTCTCGAAGAGCCTGGCGGGCTCCCCGTCCGGTCAGGCCGCGACCCGGCGGCGGGGGAGCACCTCGACGACCTGCACGGTGATCTCTCCCACCTCCTCGGTCCGGGCGCGCCGGGCGTGACCGGGCGCGCACTGCGGCGCTCACCCTAACCCCTCGCGCCCCCGCTGTCAGCCCGCCCCCGTACCGCCTGGCCCGGCGCCCCGCTCAGCCCTGCCGCCAGCGGTTGGTGATGGGCAGCCGGCGGTCGCGGCCGAAGTTCTTCGGCGAGACCTTCGGGCCCGGCGGGTACTGCCGGCGCTTGTACTCGGCGGTGTCGACCAGCCGCACCACCCGGTCCACCACCTCGGCCGGGAAGCCGGCCGCGACGATCGCGTCCCGGCCCTCGTCGCCCTCCACGTACCTGGTCAGGACGGCGTCCAGCAGGTCGTAGTCGGGCAGCGAGTCGGTGTCCACCTGGTCGGGGCGCAGTTCGGCGGACGGCGGCTTGGAGATGGTGTTCTCCGGGACCGGCGGCACCTCGCCGCGCGCCTCGGCCGCCGCGTTGCGCCAGCGCGCCAGCCGGAAGACCAGCGTCTTGTAGACGTCCTTGATCGGCCCGTACGCGCCCACCGAGTCGCCGTACAGCGTCGAGTAGCCGACCGCCAGCTCGCTCTTGTTGCCCGGGGCCAGCACGAGCTGCCCCTCCTGGTTGGAGATCGCCATCAGCAGCGTGCCGCGCAGCCGGGACTGCAGGTTCTCCTCGGCCAGCCCGGTCAGCTCGGTGGCGCCCAGGTACGCGTCGAACATCGGCGCGATCGAGACCGTGCGGAAGTGCAGGCCGGTGCGGCGGGCCAGTTCGGCGGCGTCGTCCCGGGAGTGCTGCGAGGAGTAGCGCGAGGGCATCGAGACGCCGTACACGTTCTCCGCGCCGATCGCGTCCACCGCGATCGCCGCCACCAGCGCCGAGTCGATGCCGCCGGACAGGCCGATCAGCACCGAGCGCGCGCCGTTCTTGCGGACGTACGCCCGGGTGCCCTCGACCAGGGCCGCGTACACCTCGGCCTCGTCGTCCAGCCGCTCGGCCACCCGCGGCTCGGCCGGCTCGGCGGGCCGCTCCTTCGGCGCGCCGCCCAGGTCGACCCGGGTCAGCCGGAGGCCGTCGGCCAGCACCGTGCCGTCCGGCAGGCCGCCCTCGGCCGCGGCCGGCAGGTCGAGGTCGACGACCAGCAGCGCCTCCTCGAACTGCGGGCCGCGGGCCAGCAGCTCGCCGCCCTCGGTGACGACCATCGACTCGCCGTCGAAGACCAGCTCGTCCTGCGCGCCGACCATGTTCAGGTACACCAGCGGGCAGCCCGCCTCGGCGGCCCGGCGCCGGACCAGCTCCAGCCGGACGTCGTCCTTGTCGCGCTCGTACGGCGAGCCGTTGATCGACAGCAGCAGGCCCGCGCCGGCCTGGCCGGTGGCCGCGACCCGGCCGCCCTCCTGCCAGATGTCCTCGCAGATCGCCAGCGCGACGTCCACGCCGTGCAGCCGCAGCACCGTCAGCTGGTCGCCCGGCACGAAGTACCGGTACTCGTCGAACACGCCGTAGTTCGGCAGGAAGTGCTTGGCGAACCTGGTCACCACCGCGCCGCCGCGCAGCACCGCCGCGCAGTTCTGCGGCTTGCCCGCGTACCGGGTGCCCGGCTCGCCGCGGCCCAGGTAGCCGACCACCACCGGGGTGTCGCCCAGGCCCTCGGCCCGGAGCTTCTCCGCCAGGTCCACCAGGGCGGCGCGGGAGCCCTCGACGAAGGAGCCGCGGAAGGCCAGGTCCTCCACCGGGTACCCGGTCAGCACCATCTCCGGGAAGGCGATCAGGTCGGCGCCGGACTCGGCGGCCCGCTTCGACCAGCGCAGCACCTCCTCGCTGTTGCGGGCGAGGTCACCGACCCAGGGGTCGATCTGGCACAGGGCGAGACGCAGATTCGGCATGCCCCCGAGTGTAATCGTCTAACTGACGTTATGTCGCGGGGGGACCCCCTCCGGCACGGCGGACGCCGCCGTTCCGGTCCGGACCGTCCCGGGGTCGGCAAGTCGGCGAAGATCCGCCATGATGGGGGGCGACGCGGTCCGTGCGAGGTCCTCGCCGGTCCGGGCCGCCGGTGCGGGCGGCGTAACACGGGCGTAAAGAGCAGAGGTGAGACTGTCCCCATGGGCAAGCAGCAGGAGTTCGTGCTTCGCACGCTCGAAGAGCGTGACATCCGGTTCGTCCGGCTGTGGTTCACCGACGTGCTCGGGTTCCTCAAGTCCGTGGCGGTGGCCCCGGCGGAACTGGAACAGGCCTTCGACGAGGGCATCGGCTTCGACGGCTCGGCGATCGAGGGCTTCGCCCGGGTCTACGAGTCCGACATGATCGCCAAGCCGGACCCGACCACCTTCCAGATACTGCCGTGGCGCTCCGAGAACCCCGGCACCGCCCGGATGTTCTGCGACATCCTGATGCCCGACGGCTCCCCCTCCTACGCCGACCCGCGCTACGTCCTCAAGCGCACCCTGGAGAAGGCCTCCAACCTCGGCTTCACCTTCTACACCCACCCCGAGATCGAGTTCTTCCTCCTCAAGGACCTCCCCGGCGACGGCACCCCGCCGACCCCCGCCGACCAGTCCGGCTACTTCGACCACACCCCGCGCGGCATCGGCCACGACTTCCGCCGCCAGGCCATCACCATGCTCGAATCCATGGGCATCTCGGTCGAGTTCAGCCACCACGAGGGCGCCCCCGGCCAGCAGGAGATCGACCTGCGCTACGCCGACGCGCTCTCCACCGCCGACAACATCATGACCTTCCGCCTGGTCATGAAGGAGGTCGCCCTCGAACAGGGCGTCCACGCCAGCTTCATGCCCAAGCCGTTCTCCCACCACCCCGGCTCCGGCATGCACACCCACGTCTCCCTCTTCGAGGGCGACCGCAACGCCTTCCACGAGTCCGGCGCCGAGTACCAGCTCTCCAAGGTCGGCCGCTCCTTCATCGCCGGCCTGCTCAAGTACGCCGCCGAGACCGCCGCCGTCACCAACCAGTGGGTCAACTCCTACAAGCGCATCTGGGGCGGCTCCCAGCGCACCGCCGGCGCCGGCGGCGAGGCCCCCTCCTACATCTGCTGGGGCCACAACAACCGCTCCGCCCTGATCCGCGTCCCCATGTACAAGCCCGGCAAGCAGGGCTCCACCCGCATCGAGGTCCGCTCCCTCGACACCGGCTGCAACCCCTACCTCGCCTACGCCGTCACCCTCGCCGCCGGCCTCAAGGGCATCGAGGACAACCTCGAACTCCCCCCCGGCGCCGACGACGACGTCTGGGCCCTCACCGACGCCGAACGCCGCGCCCTCGGCATCCAGCCCATGCCCCAGAACCTCGGCGAGGCCATCGACCTCATGCAGCGCAGCGAACTCGTCGCCGAGACCCTGGGCGAGCACGTCTTCGACTTCTTCCTGCGCAACAAGCGCCAGGAGTGGGAGGAGTACCGCTCCGAGGTCACCCCGTTCGAGCTCCGCAAGGTCCTCCAGGTGCTGTAGTCCCTGGTCGGCGGTCCATACGCGGACATGAGAGAGGCCCCGGCCCGGGTGCGGATTCGCACCGGGACGGGGCCTCTCTTCCTTCCTGGGCCGCCTGTGGGCCGTCGGCTCGTCAGACCGGGGGCAGCGCGGGCGCTCCCCACGGCTCGGGCCGCGACCGCGCCAGCACCACGCGGCTCAGCACGAAGTGCTCCCGCTCGGCCGGGCCGTACCGGTCGCTCATGTCCTCGACGCTCAGCACCTCCATGCCCTGTTGCTCGCAGTGCATCGCGAGCCACTGCCGAGCGAACCACGACGCCAGGGGCTGCTCGGGTGCCGGGGCGATCTCGACACGACCGAACACCGGCCCGCCGGCCGACTCCTGGACACCCACCACCCACCGGTCGCCGTACCGGCCGCCGTGCAGATGGACGACCGCGATCCCGTCGCGGAACAGCTCCTCCGGGAGGTCGAGCGTCGTGGATGCCACCTGCTGGAGCAGCATGCCCGCGTACAGGCCCAGCAGATCCGGCTGGAACGCCTGGTCCAGCAGGCCGCGCGAACGGTTCGCGGCGTCCTTGACCAGGTGGGCGTAGACGCGCAGGGTGAACCCCGGATCGCTGTGGCCGAGGTAGCTGCTCAGCGCCTTTGGGTTCTCACCGCGGTGCAGCAGGACCGACGCGAAGTAGTGCCGGAGCGCGTGCATGCCGTGCTCACGGGCGGCCGGCGCGCGTTTACCACGCTCGGGCGCGGGGATGACGCCCGCCTCCACCAGCGCGGGCTTCCACGCATAGGTGTTGAAGTCGCTGCGGCGGATCGGTCCGCCGTCGTCCTTGGTGAAAGCCAGAAGCTTCGTCACCATGCGCCCGCCCGGCCTGATCCATGGCAGGGTCACCTCGACGGGCGGGTACTCCGCCAGGTGGCCCTGCAAGGCCCGTCCGGTGGCCGGAGCCATCGGCGTGTCCCGCTCCTTCTCGCGCTTCGGCGGAGCGAACACCAGGTGGCCGCCGATGTCCTTGATCTGGCAGGTGACGTGCACCCAGCCGGTGGCGAAGTCGATCTCGTCGACCGGCAGGCCGAAGATCTCCCCTTGCCGAAGACCACAGCCGCCGCCCACGTCCACCATTCCCCGGTACCGGCCGGGCAGAGCGGAGCGGACGGCTCCCACCTGTTCGTCCGTCCAGGGCCGCACCCTGGCCCGGGTGCTGCTGGGCTTGGTGACGGAACGGGACCGGCACGGGTTCGTCGTCAGGATGCGGTCTTCGACGGCAGCGGTGAAGATGGCTGAGACGCTGGTGAAGATGACGCGCCGGTAGGACGACGCCGGAACGGCCTTCTCCAGCGCGAACAGCCAGGCGCGGATGTGCGAGGGCTGGAACGACTCCATCGGGCGGGTACCCAGGTACGGGATCGCGTGCAGGGTGATCTGGCTCCGCACCGACGCCTGTGTGGTGCCGCTGGTGAGCTGGTTCTCCAGCCACCGCTCGGCGTACTGGCGGAACGTGGTCCGGGCGGCCTTCGGGTCGACGTACTGGCCCCGGGACATGTCCGTCTCGATCTCGGACAACCAGATCTCGGCCTTGCGCTTCTGGCGGTCGGGGAAGCTTTTCGACTTCTCAGTGCCGTCGGGGCCGATGTAGCGGGCCCGATAGCGCATGCCGATGCCGTGGCGGTCCGACTTGACCCGGATGGGCTTGCCGTCGGGTCCGGGCTCGGTCTTGAACCAGCGGTCCTGGACGTGTCCGGCCAAGGTCAGGCCACCTCCCGTCCCTTGGCGGCCACCCACTGGGCGACCTCGGCGGGGTCGTAGCGCAGGTGCCGGCCGACGCGGAATCCGGGCGGGCCGGTGCGCTTGCGACGCCACTGGTAGACGGTCTCGACGGACGGGAGGTCGAACAGCTCTACCAGGTCCTCGGGCTTGAGGTACCGGTCGGGGAGCGGCGCCGCGGTCTTGTCGGCGCTGTGCACCAGGTGGACGGACGTCGGACGTTGGGGCTTGGGCATGCGAGTTCCTTGTGTGAGTGAGCGGGGATGGTCTGAACCGAACAGGTAGTGATGTGACAGGCGAAGGGGGTGTCACAGCGGGGTGTCACTGCGATTTATGCAGCTCAGAGCCCCGTAGTGACAGCGGTGACAGCTGTGACAGATACAGGCGCGGCGGAACTGTCACACCGGCTCGGGAACGACGTACGCGCCGCTGGCGTCGGTGCTGAGCTGGCCGTCCTTGGCCATGCGGGCGCACGTCTGGCGGGTGTTGGCGTAGTCGAGTCCGGTGGCGGTGGCGATGTCTTTGGGGCGTGTGCCGGGGTTGTTGCGGACGTGGTTGAGGATGGTGGAGCGGGTGTCGCCGATGGTGTGGTCGCCGGCGGGTCCTTCGAGGAGGAGCCAACTGCCGCTCTCGGGTTGGAAGCTGAGGGCGTGTTCGGCTTCGTCGACGTCGCGGCCGGTGATGTGGAGGACGCCGTCGGCTTTGCCGCGGGAGCGTTTGAGGACGAGTGTGGCGTCGGCGGCTCCGGCGAGGCCGTTGGTGCCGGAGACCTCGGCGAGGAAGTCGTCGGAGCCCATTTTGCGGACGTGGTGGACCAGGATCGTTGCGACCGAGTGTCGGTCGGCGACTTGCTTGGCGTAGCCGATGGCGGCGTAGTCGGCGTCGTAGGCGGCGATGCCGGGCGGGGAGGTGCCGCGGACTTTGGCGAAGACGTCGATGACGACGAGTCGGGCGTCGGGGTTGCGGGTGAGCCAGTTGTCGAGGGCGTCGGCGCCGCCCTGGGGCAGGGCGGGGAATTCGGTGGCGATGGTGAGGTCGCGGGGTGCGGGGCGGCCGTTGAGGAGTTTGCCCATGCGGGTCTTGAGGCGTCGGGGGGTGTCTTCCAGGGCGAGGTAGAGCACCGGGCCCGCTTCGACGGGAACGGAGCCGAAGGCGGGTCGGCCGGCGGCGACGTCGAGGCCGAGGCCGAGGGAGAGCCAGGACTTGCCGACCTTGGGCGGTCCGGCAAGGAGGCTGACGCCTTCGGCGAAGAACCCGGGAACGGCCCAGCGGGGTTCGGGGAAGTCGGTGGCCATCAGGTCGGCCGCATTCCACACCGCGCGGGGCCTGGGCGGGCCCTGGGCCGCAGAAGCGCCTTGCGGGGGTGCGGGGGTGGCAGCGGCCCACGGGTCCGTGTCGGGGGCGGGTTCGTCGGGCCAGGAGGCGTCTGCGGGGTCGTCGTGGACGACGCGCAGTCGCGGCGTGGTGGGGCGGGGGTCTTCGGGCCCGGCGGGGCGGGTCACGCGGCGCGTCCGACGGTGGCGTAGCCGTTGGCGACGGCTCGGGCGGCGTAGGCGTGGGGGACGCCGACGGACACGGCGGCGGCGATGAGGTGTTCGGCGGCGGCGTCGAGGGCGCAGGGACCGGGGCAGCGGGTGTGCTGGGCGGCGAGGAACCCGGCGACGAAGTAGGTCTGCGAGCCCGCGCCGGTCTCGGTGCGGCTGCGGATCCTAGCGACGGCGCGTTCGATGCCGGTGCGGATGAACGTGTCGTTGTGCCTGCACCCGTGGCCCAGTGTCCGCGTCCAGGGTGCGGCGGGGGTGGAAAGGCCCACCCCTCCCGCGGGGGCGGGGGTGGTGCTTTCACTGCGGGAGGCGAGTGCCCGGACGGCGTCGGGCAGGGTGGTCATGGTGCCGGTGCCAGGGCCGAGCCAGCGGACGTAGGACGCGTGGGACTTGATGTCGACGCCGGGGCGGACGGAGTTCGCGGAGGGCATGACGTCGCGGTAGACCCAGTGCTCACCGCGGTCGGTGGGCACGGTCTTGGTCGGCGGCATCGCGGAGCGGGCCCAGGCGACCGCGGCGGGGGTGTCGAGGTCGAGGACGGTGACCCCGGCGCCGCCCGGGTGGTAGGCGACCGTGGTGGCCTCGCGCCACGCGGCCACCCAGGCCGGGCTGGTGAGAACGCCGACGTCGGTGGTCGCGGCGGCCCAGCCGTGGCATGGCCTGGGGCACGCGCAGGACCCTGCGGCCTTCATGTTCGGTCGGCCGCCGCACGCGTTCGCGGCGCAGTCCCAGCAGTTGCCCACGGGGAGCTTCCCGTTCCGCAGCGGCAGGGCGGGCAGATTCGCCCGGGCGAGGTGGACCGCGAGGCGCAGGATGCTGCTCATGCTGGTTCTCCTTTCAGCGGTGGGGTGTGTGGCGGGCCGGCGGGGCCCGCCGCGGGGAGGGACGGTCAGGCGGCGCGGAGCGCCCGAGCGGGCTGCGGGTTGGTGGTGAGGGCGTCGGTCCATGCGGTGCGCAGGTGGGTGCGGTCGCGGTGGTCGACGGCGGAGGAGTCGAGGCGGATGGGCATCTGGAGGCCGAGGAAGTCGTGGCCGGCGGCGATGAGGAGGGGCTTGTCCGGTCCGGCGGACCAGAGGGTGAGGGGTTCGTGGCGTTCGGCGGGGGCGTGGTGCCAGCGGGCTAGGAAGTCGGCGCTGTAGTGGGCTTCTTGGGTGAGCTGGGGTTCGGCGGCGAGGGCGTCGGCGAACAGGTGCCGCCACTTGGGGAAGTGGGAGGCTTCCTCGGCGTGGGCGGACAGCTGAAGGGCGCGGTCGCCGTCGCTGACGGACAGCCATGTCTCGGCACCGGGCCACGCCTGCTCGTAGGTGAGGGTGTGCTCGGTGCGGTGGCGGCGGCAGGTGAAGAGGGCCTTGAGGGCGGTGAGGTCGGACTTGGCGATGAGGGCGCGCCAGGGGCCGTTGGCGGTGTCGTCGGGGGTTTCGTGGCGGGTGAGGGCGAAGGTGTAGCGGTCGGTGGCGCAGGCGAACAGGTGGGTGCCGGTGGCTTCGAGGTAGATGCCGTTGATGCTGGGGAGGGTGGTGTCGGTGCTGATGTGCGGGGCGAGGCGGCGGATGATGCCGGGCAGGTCGGGCAGGGTGACGGGCACGGCTAGTTCCTCCTGGTCAGAACAGGGCGGCGGGTTCGGCGGGCGGCTGCGCGGCCGCGGCGCTCTTGCGGGCGGCGGTGCGGGCGGCGTGGTGGCAGGTCGGGCACCAGGCGGCGAGGCGGGCCGCGGGGAGGGCGGCGGCCCGGTGGTCAGGCAGGGCCAGGTCGGCGGGGTCGGCGGGTGCGGCGAGGAGGCGGACCCGGCCGCCGCCGTGGGTGCGGTGGGAGCCGTCCTCGCGGGGCACCGGTCGCCGTCCTTGGCGTGAGACTTGCCGCAGGCGCCGGAGCACTGGCAGCGGTCGGCGGCGGCGGCCATGACGGCCCGCCACAGGCCGGTGTCGCCCAGCGGAGCGGGCGCGGTCGGGGCGCTCACGCGGCCCATCCGGTGGCGAGTTCCTGGCCGGTGACGGCCTCCACCAGGGCGGAGACCAGGACTTCGGCGACGTTGCTGGTGACGGCGTTGCCGAACTGGCGGACCTTCTCGCGCTTGTTGCCGACGACCACGTAGTCCGGGAGGAAGGTCATGGCCGCGCCGATCTCGTGCGGCTCCAGCATCCGGAACAGCACGTCGTCGACCGCGGCAGGGCTCCCGCCCACGGCGGCGAGGCCGTAGCGGTCGCGGGTGGTCATCGTGCCGACGGGCTCGGCGACGGGCGGGCGGCGCCGGTGCCGTAGTACGGGGTGAGCAGCGCCGACCAGTCGACGGGGCCGCCGGTGGGGAGGGCGAGGCCGTGGTGGTTGCCGGAGGCGGTGACGGTGGCGAGGGCGTCGAGGACGGGGCGGGCGTCGGAGGAGCCGCCGCGCAGTTCGGCGATGAACGGCAGCCACGCGAGGCCGGTCTCGTTGCGGGCGGTCTGGGTGCGCAGCGGTTCGATCGCGGCGGTGGCGCTCTTGCCGTCGCGGCCTTCGGTGGGGACGAGCAGGGGCGGCGGGGCGGTGGTGGTGAGGCCGTGGTTGCCGCCGTCGGCGACGACGGTGGCGAGCGGGTCGCGGCCGGCGAGGAGGGAGCGGTTGCGGTCGGAGCGCAGCGGGACCAGGAACGGCGGGGTGCCGTCGGGGGTGGCGTAGCGGCGAAGGCCGGCTTGGATGCGGGCGAGGGTCTTGTCGGCGAGGGGCTTGGCGCGGCCGCCGACGCGCTGGCCGGGCAGGGACCAGTCGATGATGCTCGCCGCGGGGACCACCGGCGGTTCGACGATCTGGTTGCGGCAGGTGACGTGGGGGCAGCGGTAGGCGTACTGCTGGCGGTAGCGGCCCATGTCCGCGCCGGGGCGCTTGAACGCCTGCACCGCGCGCACCCACTCCTCGCACGTCGTGCACCACGCCTTGGGGCGCAGCCACTTGTCCCAGTCGGGGGTGCGGCCCAACTCGCGCCGCCAGTAGGCGAGGTAGAGGCGGTCGCGGGACTGCGGCGCGACGGGGGTGACGGCGGGTCGGGCGTGCATGGAGTTGAGGGCGATCAGGCGGGTGGCGTAGCCGAGGTCGCGGATGTCCTGCACCCAGCGGGTCCACAGGTCCCAGGCGCGGACGTCGATGACGTTCTCCACGACGCCGGCGAGGACGGGTTTGCCGCGGCAGGCCATGGCCTCCAGGTAGCGGGGGACGTCCCACATCAGGGCGCGGGAGCGGTCGGTGGCGGCGTCGGGGAGGGTCTCGCCGAACAGGTCGGGCTGCTTGTCGAAGTCCCGCTTCACCCCGCGGGCGGTGGACCACTTCGGGCACTCCGGGGAGGCCCAGAACAGGTCTGCGGCGGGGAACTTGGCGACGTCGGCGTCGTGCAGGTCGCCGAGGAAGTGGTCGGCGTCGGGGAAGTTCGCCGAGTGCGAGGCGATGGCCTTGTCCCAGTGGTTCGCCGCGAGTGCGGCCTTCACCCCGGGCACTCGCTCCGCGCCGGCGCTGCTGCCGCCCGCGCCGCAGAAGAAGTCGATGTAGGTCAGCGTCACCGGGCACCCCCGGCCTGGATGGTGCGGTGGTCGCCGCTGTCGCGGTCGTTGTCGTCGATGAGGGCGGGCGTGCGGGTGGTGAACTCGGGCATGCTGGTCTTCCTGATCTCGTGAGAGCGGGTCGGGAAGGGCCCCGCGGCAGTCGCGTGCTTGGCGGCTTGTTCGGCTGCTGCGGGGCCCGTTTGCGCTGTTGGGGCGGGGCCTAGAAGGGCGGTTCCTCGCTGAATCCGGCCGGGCTTCCGCCGAAGCCGCCCGACGGCGCCGCGGGTCCCGCGGTGGTGGCTGCGGCGGGGGCGGCGGTGGCCCAGGGGTCGGTCTGGGCGGGGGTGTTGGTGCGCTGGGCGCGGGTGACCTTGGCGGTGGCGAAGCGCAGCGAGGGGCCGATGTCGTCGAGGTCGAGGCCGAGCATGGAGCGGTTCTCGCCCTGGTCGGTCTGCCAGTTGTGCTGGACGAGTCGGCCGGTGGCGACGACGCGCATGCCCTTGGTCAGGCTGTCGGCGGCGTGTTCGGCGATCTCGCGCCAGGCGGTGGCGCGCAGGAACAGGGCGGTGCCGTCCTTCCACTGCCCGGTGGTCTTGTCGTAGGTGCGCGGGGTCGAGGCGATGGTGAACTTCGCGAGGGCGACGCCGGCGGGGGTGAAGCGCAGTTCGGGGTCGTCGGTCAGGTTGCCGACGACGGTGATCGGGGTCTCTCCCACGGACACAGGGCCTCCAAGGGCACTCGGAGTGTCGGGAGCGGGTCTGTCCGTCCCCCGCACCGCCCAACAACCACCTACGGAGCGGTCGTTGGGCGGAACGGCCGGTCGGCACAGGCCGGGGTTCAGGCGACGCAGAGCAGGTGCTCGATGCGGTACGCCTCGTCCTCGTCGCGGTCGACGGAGGCGTCGTGGTCGGCGAGCCAGCGGCGGTTGCGGTGCTCGTTGCCGAGGGCGTGGCGGGTGCGGGCCAGGGCGTTCGCGGCGATGCTCGGGCGGCCCATCTGGACGGCGTGGACCAGTTCGTGAATCAGGACGGTGTGGAGCTGGTCCGGGTCGCGGACGGCGGCAATGTGCAGCAGGACCAGGGCGCCGCCGTCGTGGGTGGGGACGGTCAGGCCCTGGGCGTCGCGGGCGAGGCGGCGGTGCAGGGTGTTGACCAGGGTGGTGCGCCACAGGCTGGCGCTGGCGTCGGCGGCGGCCAGGACGGCGGGGCCGAACTCGGAGGGGTGGGCGAGGCGGACCGTGGTGGGCGGCAGCGTCTCGCGCATGTGGCGCTCGACCGTGCGGGCGGCGTCGGGCAGCAGCCGCGCGACCTTGCGGCGCAGGAAGTACGGTCCTTCAGGGTTCAGAACGACGTTTCCGGTCATGGCAGTTGGTCCTTCGGGTCAGGTGCGGGAGCGGGCGGCGGCGATGTCGAGGGCGCGGTGGACCTGGGCGGCGGTGCGGCCGGGGTGGTCGTTCCACTGGTCGACGGACCGGATGGCGGGGTCCTGGGCGACGAAGTGCTCCATGAGGTGGCGGCGGGCGCGCATCACGGTGTCCCCGGTGCCGTATCCGGCTTCCAGGACGGCGAGTTGGGCTCCGAGGATGCAGCGGCGGCCGCTCTCGTCCCACAGGGCGCCCTGGCACCAGCCGTGGACGGTCAAGTAGCGGGACAGGAGCCGCAGGTGTGTGGCGGTGTCGATCGGGGTCGGCGCGGCGGGTCGGCGCATCAGCCGGTCGGTGAGGGTCGGTTGGGGACGGGTCATGCCGAGGTCCCAGGCGATCGGGGCCTGCCCGAGCGTGCTGACGACGGGTACGGGGATCCGTGCGGCGTGGGGCTGGGCGGCGAGGTAGCGCTCGATCTCGCGGACCAGTTCGGCGCCGTCGGCCACGAACGCGAGGTCAGGCAGGGCAAGTCGGGCGGGGGTGCGGGTGGTGCCGTGCATGGGTGGTTCCTCCGTTCGCGGCGGGCGGCGCAGGGGCGGGTCAGCGGGTGTGGTGGATGAGGTGGCCGAGGAGTTCGGGGCGGTTGGCGGAGCCGAGGTAGCGGCCTTTCGCGGTCCACAGGTGCCACCACTGGCCGGGGTGGGCGGTGCTGGCGGTGTGGGCGACGGTCAGGCGGGAGCGGGTGAAGACGTCGAGCAGGACGTCCTGCTGGGGGTCGGGCTCTGCGGAGGTGTGGGCGGCGGCGGTCACGGCGTGCTCCTTCGGTCAGTGGAGGCCGGGAAGGGCGTGCAGAAGATCGGTGATGGTGCTGTTCACGACCGGGGCGATGCCGGTGGAGGCGACGAAGAAGCCGAACAGCGCGGCGACGGTCGCGCCGCCGGCGCTCACGGCGCGGAAGCGGAGCATCAGGGCGAGGACGATGCCGAACAGCGCGACGGCGGAGATGCTGAAGACCATGAGGTGAACTCCCCTTCCAGGGGGCGACTTTGGGATGGATTGCCCGTTTCGCTGGGCCTGGCGGACCCCTGCCGGGCATGGAAAGTCGCAGGTCAGAGCGGTGCCGACCGCCGCCACCGCCCTGACGGGGGCGTCCTGGCGGAGTGGCAGTGGCGGTGTCTGGCGTCGGTCGGGACGCGGTGCACAGGGCTGTGACCTGCGGCTTTCCGGGGCTGGCGGCGGTGCGGCGGCGGTCGAAACCGGGACAGAACGGGCGTCAGGCGGCCTTGTCCATGGCCTCGGCGGCGGCGCGGAGGTCGGCCAGTGCGTAGCCCATCGGGCGGGAGCCGTCGGGCAGGCTGATGCGGACCTGGTCGACGTCGACGCCGAGGGCGGCCAGTTCGCTCTTGAGGGCTTTTGAGGCGCGGGACTGCCAGGCGTTGGCGGTCTCGCGGTCGGTGCGGGCGTAGCGGTCGGGGGCGATGTCGGCGAGGCGGGCGAGGAGGTCCATGACCGGGATGACGCCGCCTTCGGCGTCGGCTGCGGCGATCATGTGGTCGAGGACGGTGCGGTGGATGACGGTGCCGAGGCCGTCGGGTCCGCCGGCGGCGGCGGAGACGCCGGTGGTGCGGGCCATGGCGGCCTCGATCGGGTCGTCGCAGTGGCCGGGCAGGCACCCGGCGTCGGTGCGCAGGGCGATGCCGCGCTCGATCAGCGGGAGGATCTCCCCGGCGTTCTCGTCGATGAACAGGGAGCGGACCTCGATGACGCCGGTGTCGGGGGTGGTCAGCCAGGCGCGGCCGCGGCTAGTCTTCTCGATCGGGATCTTGGAGGCGTCGTAGCCCTGGCCGACCATGCCGTCGCCGAGGACGACGTTCGAGGCGCCCGGGGATTCGACGCGCATGGCCATGCGGGCGGAGAGGTTGCCGCGCAGGCGCGGGGTGACGATCTCCGCCTCCGGGTACTGCGTGGCCAGCGCGAGGACGATGCCGACGGCGGCGCCGACGGCGGCGATCTGGGCGAGGAGTTCGGTGATCTCCTCCGCGTACTTGCCGGAGGGGCCGTTCTTGGCGGTGTAGGTGGCGAGTTCGTCGATGATGACCAGCTCGATGCCGCCGAGCTTGTCGATCAGCTTCTCGTTCGCCTTCGACAGGCCCGCTTCGACCAGGATCTCGGTGCGGCGGTTCATCTCGCCGACCATCAGCCGCAGGAACTGCACCAGCCGCCTGGGGTTGCGGCGCACGAACGTGGACAGCGCCCGGGCGTGGGGGACGTATTCGCCCGCGCCCTTGCCGTCGAACAGGCGGATCCGGACCCGGGGGTCGAGCATTGCCGCGGCCAGCAGGTTCGCGAGGCCCATGCCCTTGCCGGAGCGGGTCGCGCCGGCGAACAGGAACGAGTAGTCCGAGAGCGTCGGGCGCAGGACGTTGCCGCGCTTGTCGAAGGCGAGGGGGAAGCCGTCGCGCCACGTGTTCACGGACTTGGCGTTCGAGGCGACCAGGGGGTTTCGGCGGGTGGCGAGGAACGGGTCCTGGCCGCAGGCCCAGATCGCCATCCGGCGGCCGTTGGAGCCGACTTGGCGGATGTCGAGGTTGGTGCGGTCGATACCCATCGCGGCGGCGATCTCGTCGGCCTTGTCGCGGGCCTTCTTCACGGTGACGTCGGGGAGGTCGATGACGGCGTGCCAGGCGTTCGGCACGGCCGGGTCGATCGCGCACGGCGTGACCATGGTGAGGCGCTGGGAGTCGCCGATGACCTTCGCGGCCTTGAACGCCCGGTCGAGCATCGACTCGGTCAGCGGGTCGCCGTCCGAAAGGGCCCGGGTGTCGGCGTCCCACACCGTCTCGCGGTCCGGTCGGCGGCCGAGGAACGCCTCCGCGGCGAGCACCGCGCCCAGGCCGAGCCAGAGGCCCGCCGCGCCGAGGGCGACGTAGGCGGCGAGCACGACCGCGGCGGGGATGCCGAAGGCGACCAAGGCGCGCAGGAACCGGATCCGGCGCCGGTTGGACTTCGCCTTCCTGTGTGCGGCGACCGCGGCCACCGCGACCGCGAGGGCGGCCTCGGACTGCTTCTGCGCGAGCGCCCGGTCGCCGGGCAGGAGGGTGAAGCGGGCGCGGCGCGCGAGGTCGCGGGCCTCGCGGGTGGCGATGTGGGCCTGGTGGCCGGCCGCCTGGACGTGCGCGCCCTCGAACCCGGCCGTCCACTGCGCCGAGCGCCGTATCCCGCGCCATGCCTGGGCGCCGTGGCCGCGGTGGGTGCGCTGGCGGGCCAGCCACCTGCGCGCGGCCCGGCGGGCCTGGGTGGAACGGGCGCGGGCCATCGTGCGCCGCCCGTCCTTCGTGCGGATCCACTGCGGCATCAACGGCCGGTCCCCGGCCACGTCCTCACGCAGGCTCGCCGCCACCACCGCCGACACCTCGGCCACCGGGTCCGGGTCGGCGAGGTAGACGGAGTCGTCTCCGGAGGCCGTACCCGGGCGGGTAACCGGCGCGGGGGCGGGCTTGGTGAAGCGGTCAGGGAAGGGCAGCACCGCGGCGTCCTCGGCTCTGTCCTGTTCGGTCGGCTCCGGGCCGCTGTCCCCGGCCTGGGCGTGTTCGTCGTGGTTCACTGAGGGGTCCTTCCTCGCTGTTCAGGTGGGTTGAGGGACTCCGGGGCGGCCGTCGCGCCGGCAAGCAAGAACGGCCGCCCCGGACAGAGGAGTCACGCGCCGGGGGCCTGCGGCATCGGGATGGCGCGGCATTCGGAGGCGTGGGTGTTGGCGGTGTTGCGGGCGTTGGTGCGGGCGGCCGAGCGGGAGCCGTCCCAGCAGCCCATGCACGCCCAGCGGTAGGCGGGCTCGTTGTGGGGGATGCGCTCGTCGGGGACGTAGAACAGGGCGACCATGGCGGAGCCGAGGGTGAGGAACACGGCGTCGGTGCCGACGGGCAGGCCGGTCGACTGGTCGAGCGGGATGCTCATGCTGGACATGCGGGGTTCTCCCTTGTCGGGTCAGGCGGAGACGATGAGGGCGGCGGCGGTCTCGAAGGCGTGGTGCCACGCCTGGTCGAGGGCGTACGCGCCGTTCATGCCGTGGTCGGTCAGGCGCACGAAGTTGGCCTTGCCTGTGGCGTCGGCGAGGCGGCGGAGCGGTTCGCGCCGGTCGGCGATGTAGTGGGTGACCGCCGACAGTGCCAGGCCGGCAGCGAGGGGGCCGGGGCGCAGGCGGACGCCGAGGAGTCGGGATCCGGCGAGCAGGGCGGCGGCCTGGGTGGCGGTGTAGGTGGCGACGTGGGCGGCGCACGCTGCGCGGCCGGCCGTGCTGGACTGGCCTTCGTTGTGGTCGTGCTGGCCCTTCGTCGTGGCCTGGTGGTCGCTCTGCACCCAGTGGTCGGCGACGTCGGCGGCGGCACGGAGCAGGGCGTACGCGGCGGCGAAGCGGGCGGCGCGGGTGTTCACGGTGACGGGCATGGCGGTGTGCTCCTTCAATCTCGTGACGGTGGCGGTGGGTTGGGTGTGCGTCAGCTCGCGGCGGCGGCCCGTGCGGGGCGGGTGCGGGCGGCGAGCGACATGGCGCGGCGGGCGGCCGGGGAGTAGGCGAGGGTGTCGCCGGCGCGGCGCACGGGCGGGGTTCCGCCGTTGTTGCGGCGGCCGTCGGGGCGCTTGGCGGCGGGGGTCTTCGCGGGGCGGGTCATCTGGGATTCAACCTGCACCTTTTCGACCTTTTCGACCTGGTTCGTCCGGTCGTTCGAGGCGGTCCGCACGGCGGCCTTGGCGGCCACCTTCGCGGCGATGGAGTCGGCGGTGTCGCCGAGCGTTGCGCCCTGGGTGTCGTCCCAGGCGCGCTTCCACGTGGCCTCGCTGGGGTACAGCTCGCCCATGGCGGCGGCGAGGGCGACGGTGCGCTCCCACACCTGCGGCCACTGCACCGCGCGGGTCGCGGCCAGCGCCTCCCGCTCGCCCTCCGACCGCTGTTCGGCGGCGAGCTTCTCGGCGGCCTCGGCCGCCGCGTGCTTGGCCTGGGCGCGGCGCTGGCGGCGGCTCACCTTGCCGTCGCGCTTGCGGATGCGGCCGTGCTCGTGCAGGTCCCACACCATCGGCCCGGCCAGTGAGCAGAACGCCCCGCCCAGGCCGGTGCCGAGGCCGAACGCGGTCGAGCCGTGCAGGTAGTTGACCGTCGCGGCGAACAGCGCGACCGCCCCGGCCAGGGCCCGGTAGTGCCAGGACGGGCGGTGGTCGTCGATCGCGGCCTCGGCGCCCTTCAGCAGCGCCCAGGCCAGGCCCTCCAGGACGAGCGGTGCGGCCAGCAGGAACGGGGCGTGTGGGGACCAGAACGCCATCATCTGGAGCGGCAGCGACACGACCACGCAGATCACGGCGATGGCGCGGGCCCAGCTCCGCCACTGGGCGGCGGAGCGCTCCGCCTTCTCGCGGGCGGCCTGCGTCTCGGCCCGCAGGCGGGCCGCTTCGCGCTGGGCGTCGGCGGCTTCCTGGCGGATCCGGTCGGCCTCCGCCTGGCCCTTGGCGATGTCGGCGGCGGCCTTCGCCGCCTTGAGCTGGTTGGCGATGTCCGCCGCCGCCGCGCCGGCCGCGGTCTTCGCGCGCAGGGCCTCGGCCTCGGCGGCTTCCTTCGCGCCCGACTTCGGCGCCGGGCGGGTACGGCCGGTCGGCCGCAGTTCGGTGACGCTCATTCAGTCCCCCTCGGGAGAGATGTCGAAGTCGTTCAGGACGCCGCGAGGCGCACCAGGCGGCGCACCGTGCGCAGGCGGCGAGAGGCCCGGCGGCGCAGGCCCGGCAGGGCGGTGGCGAGCAGCAGCCCGCCCGCAAGGCCGAACGCGGCACTCGGGTGTGCCAGCGCTGCTGCGGCGACGGCGGCCAGCGCGCCGAACAGGATCCGGGCGGCGGCGGGGAACGCCACCGCGAGCAGCAGCAGCGCCAGGCCCAGGCGCTTGGACGCGGTGGTCATGCCGCCACCGCCTTGCGGCCGGTGCGGCGCTTGAGCTGGCGGCGCTCCTCGGCGGTCAGCCCGCCGAAGACGCCGTGCGGCTCGCTGCGGCGCACCGCGAGCGCCAGGCACATTTCCTTGACCGGGCAGCCGGCGCACACCGCCTTCGCACGCCGGGTCGCGAACTCGACCCACTGCGGGTCGAGTTCGTTCTCGTCCGGGTCAGGGGCGGCGTAGAACAGGTCGGGGTTCATGCCCTGGCACGCGGCGCCGTGCAGGTCGCCGTCCGGCGACGGGACGAGCGCGGCGGCGGAGGCGACGGGGTTGGCGCTCAGGTGCGGGCGGGCGGTGCCGCGAAGGCCGCGGCGCACGATCCGGGTCATCACGCGGCCGCCTTCCACACCAGCGTCCGGTTCCGCTCCGCGGTGCGCATCAGCGCACTGGCGTAGCGGGCGGGCTCGGGGGCGAGGTCGCGCAGCACGTCCCGGGCGACGTCCAAGCGCACCACCGTGTCGGCGGCCGTCTCGTCGTCGGCGCCGGTGAACAGCTCCACGTCGATGCCGAAGGCCAACTCGGCGAACTCGGAGGCCGTGACGGCTTCCTGGCCTGCAACAATCAGTCTCACGGGTCCTTCTCCAAGGGTTGAGGGCCCGGCGGGGCGGCTTCTCTCCCGGCCAAGGTCAGGAAGCCGCCCCGCACTTCGGGCAGAAGGGGACCACCGGCCGGCACGGCCCGTGGTCGAGGACTGCGGCCGAATCCCGAAGGGCCGGACCGCAGGTGATCAGTTGCGCGATGGGACCGAGACCGAAGACCCGGTCCGCTGCCGCGCGGCCCCTTTCGAGGGCCGTAGGACGGCAGCGTTGTCAAGGAACAGCGCTTCCCTGGCCGACCCCCGCAGGAGCCGACTTCCGGGCGTATTCGTGCAGCTCAGGGCAGCCCTATAAAGGGCTGGCAGTTCATCGGCCTCGCCGTGCGAGACATGTTGAACATGTCTCTTACGATGACGCTGAACCGACGCATCGTCAAGTCCTTCGTTGATTCGAGTCGGAGACTCCCTGACCGCGTGCCACTAGATTCGCGGTTCGGAGCCTGTCGATCTCCGACGAGACTGGACGACCCCGAACCGGCTTCGTTACGGTCAGGTCGTCCCGCATCGTCCAAGCGCCACCACATCGTCCGGGGGAGGGCGACATGGCCAATGAGCGGCTTCGAGGAGCGATCCTGGCAAGCGGCCTGACGGTCGAACACATCGCAGAACGGCTGGGGGTTAGCACCCGCACGGTCGAGCGGTGGGTCGAGGCCAAGGACCAGCGTCGGCCGTACCGACGCTTCCAGTACGCCCTCGCGAACCTCCTGCAACGTGACCTGTCGGACCTCTGGTCGGACGAGCAAACCACCAGCCAGACGGCCGAGGCCGGCCGCGCCGAGCTGACCAAGCTCTACCCGCACCGTGCCGTAGCGCCGAAGGAGTTGTGGACCTCGCTCTACTCGGGGGCCACCCGGAACTTCGACCTGGTCGTCTACGCGGGCTTCTGGCTCTCCGAGGACCCGCTCTTCTTCCGACTGATCAAGGAGAAGGCGAGCGCGGGCGTCCCCGTTCGGATGATGCTCGGCGACCCCGACTCGCCTCAGGTCGCACAGCGCGGCGAGGAGGAGGGGATCGGCCCGGCCATGGCAGGGAAAATTCGCAACGCGCTGGCCAACTACGCGCCGGTCTTCAACGTCCCGGGAGTCGAGTTCCGGCTGCACTCGACCACGCTCTACAACTCGCTCTACCGGGCCGACGACGAGATGCTCGTCAACGGCCACGTCTTCGGCGTTGGGGCCTTTCTCGCGCCGGTCCTCCACCTATCGCAAGTGCCCGGCGGTGAGCTGTTCAGCACGTACGCCGCGAGCATCGAGCGAATCTGGGAGAGTTCCCGGAGGATCACTTCCCCCCTGTTCGAAGGCGAGGCGGCATGAGCCGGATCGACTACATCAACGACCCCAACGCCCCAGCGGCCAACTCCGTCGTCCCATCGGTCGTGGCCATCGTCCAGGACGACCTCGGGCGAGTGCTCCTGATCCACAAGACGGACAACGGGCTCTGGGCTCTCCCCGGCGGTGGGCACGACATCGGTGAGTTCGTCGCCGACACGGTGGTCCGGGAAGTCCGGGAGGAAACCGGCATCGACGTCGAGGTCGTGACGGTGACGGGACTCTACACCGACCCCGGACACGTCATGAAGTACGACGACGGAGAAGTCCGACAGCAGTTCTCCATCGCCTTCCGGGCGAAGGCGATCGGCGGAACCCTGCGGACGAGCGAGGAATCGAAAGAGGTCCGCTGGATCGACCCAGCGGACCTCTCCGGCCTCGACATCCACCCGTCCATGCGGCTCCGGATCCAACACGCGCTCGACCCGGACCGCGTCCAGCCGTACATCGGTTAGACCGCGGGGCCCGCCAGCTCCAGCCGGTGCTCCACCCGCTGGGCCGCCGCGTGGATTTCCGGCTCTGCCCGCCGGATGAACCTGCCCACGATGCTGTCCGGTCCATACCGACCCACGATCTCCGCGATCCGCGCCGGCGTCGTGGTCGCGGTGCCGTCCGGGGTGGTGGTCATGTCGCAGTAGATCAGCGCGTCGACCAACTCGGGCTTCTCCAGCGGGAACTCAGCCTCCAGCTCCTGGCGCAGCCCCCGCTCCTCGGCCTCCAGCAAGGCACAGGAGTGATGCGCGACGAGCCGGACGACCCGCTCGTCCAGGTGCTCGACGTGGCGAAGGAACCGCGCGCCGTCGAGTGGGTGGAAGCCGGTGTCGGTGATGCGCGGCGAGTAGCCGATGTCGTGCAACACGGCGGCGGATTCGAGCAGTTCCGCGTCTGGCCCGAGGATCGGCGCCAGCAAGCGGGCCCGGCTGGCCACTCCCAGCGAGTGGGCCCAGCGGCGGGGAAGGTCATCGGAGAGCAGGGCTTCGGCGAGGTCGTAGGCCCACATGGTGATGTCCTTTCTAGGAAGTTGGCGGTGCGGTGTTCGTCCCGGGCAACGCACGGATGAAGCGGCCCTTGCCCCGTCGGACCTCCAGCACGCCAGCACCTTCAAGCTGGGCCAAGGCGCGGCGGACCGTACCGCGGGACGCATCGGTCAACTTGCAGAGGTCGCTCTCCGACGGGAACTCGTCGCCAGGCTCTAGCCCTTGCGCGGCAATTACTCCCGAAATCTGGTCATAGACCGTAGGCGGTTCCTCGGCGGCCGCGACCGTCCGGCGAGCACCCTGTCGCGAGCGGATGAGCCCTTCGTCCGCCAGCACCTTGAGAGCGCGCCCGACGGTCGTCCGAGCCACCCCGTACCGGGCCATGAGTTCCGCCTCGGACGGGAGCGTCGTCGGTCCGGAACTCTCGTCGAGTTCGGCGCGCAACGCCTCAGCGATCTGTAGGTACGTACCGCGTGGACTTCGATCACTCACTGGCCGCCCCTTCTCATCCTGCGATCTTCAGCCACGATGAAGGATGCCGCACTGCGGGAGCCTCATCGAGGGCTTGGCCAGTATGGCCGAGAGGCGACGGTGCTCGGACAGTGCCCGAGCCGTAGCAACCCATCTCAGGGGCTGCGGAACCCACATCAGGAACCGACCGGAAGGCCAGTGACTAGGGTCTACTGGCCGGGCTGTCCGGTCATACCACCTGAACTGGGAAAATAGACCGGACAGCTTGCATGGCTTGTCCGGGCCTACGCCTACGCCTAGACCGCTGATAGTTCAGTCACAGGCACCCCACACCGATCGCGTTTATGTTAAGGCGCGCACAGCACGCCAGCGCGCGACACTGCCACTCGCCAAAACGTCCGGATTTCATTCCCATCCCGGGGCGTTCAGGCTGCACATAGAATTGCGAAATAACTATCCGAGGCGCTTGGAATAAGTTCCATCGCTTCATCGCATTGCAGGCCACATGAAAGCGCCCCATCCGTCCTCAATCAAGCAGCCCTTCCCTGTTGAATCCTCTTCCGGGCCAATTCAAATGACCTATTCGGTACGGGCGAGTCCGTGGATACGATTTGGAGATATTCTTCATTTAGGAGTCTTACTCTCTCCACAACTCTTTCCATTTCTTCAGCTTGGGGTATGAGTTGAAGCTCAAGCTTGATTTTGTGTCGCAGCACAGTGTAAGCCCGAGCAGACCCAAGAAAATCTACCGACTTCTTGGCCCCTCCCAGGAATGAAGCAGTAGCAGCCACGGCACCAGCCACTGCTGAAACCGCACCCCATATCGGCCTACTTGCCAGCGCCGACATAAATCCAGAAGTGGCAGATGCGCAGGCAGGCAAGAAGATCATCAGCCTTCCCCAGCGCTCAGATCGCTTTGATGCTTCGAAATACGCCTGCGCGCTATACAGGCAGTTCTCGTGCATATCTTGCAGCTGTGCCTTTAGTAGGTCGCCCTGCTCTTGAGTCAACACTGGAATTACACCTCTCAACAGATCGGAATATTAGGACGATCACTCAAGTACCGGCAAACCCATTTCAGGGATGGCAGGTACTCTTGTACTTCATTAAGGTAATTTCGGGAAATATTTCCCGATTCATAAAGTGCCATCAGAAGGGATCGACGCATCGCAATACTGGGCTCATCCTCAAATTTATGCCGAAGCAGCTGCGCCTCCCCGATCGACGCATCGCGTCCCAGGTATCTAGCCGCAAACTCGCGAGGGAAGTCCTCACGATTCCTGTCGTCGAAAATATTCCAGGCGGCCTCCTTGAGCTGGGCAGTTCGCTCCCCTGAGACCAGGAAGTAGCGTAGGATCCTCTGCTCCAGATAGGGATAACTCGCACTTCCCCCCGAGGTCATAAAGCGCGAGAGTTCCCGCTCTATATCCCCTGCCCGACTCTTGCATGCCCCCAGATACCTGAATAGCTCCTTGGCGACATGTGGCAAGTAGGCAAGGTTATCAAGGCACCAGTTGACGGCATAATCGTCGCCAAACCTGGCAAATCGATTTAGAGCAAACCGAATCTGCGTCTGCTTTACTTTATCCTCCTTGATTGTCTCGTCAAAGAAGGCGCGTACCTCGCCCTGAGCGCCAGGGATTTCCATATGGCAGGCCGCACTCAGCGAAGTCATCCTCGGATCTCGAATCTGCGCCAGGCTCTCAAGGCGGTCCAGAATCGCCGTCTTCTGCGAAGATACAGAAAGCCGTCGAGACCGGAAG
Organism: Kitasatospora sp. SolWspMP-SS2h; assembly: GCF_003259315.1. Lineage (GTDB taxonomy): Bacteria > Actinomycetota > Actinomycetes > Streptomycetales > Streptomycetaceae > Kitasatospora > Kitasatospora fiedleri. The sequence continues at coordinate 261,995 of NZ_QLLT01000008.1, forward strand.
ATCCGACTAACCTCCCCGAGAATGTCTCTTAGCTCGGTCCAGTCAGAGTGAAATATTCTGATGTCATCAGAATATCTAGCGAAACCCGCGCCTGATCTCCCTAGAAACTCGTCAACCGGAAACAGGTAAAGGTTTGCCAATATCGCGGAAGCATCGGACCCCTGTGGAAGTCCCCAGGCATGGTTAATTCGCTGAAAGGCAGAGAGGAATCGAATCAAATTCTGCGTATCACCCCGCCCGCCGGTGAGGCAGGATAGATCATCAGAGAGAATTCCTACGTCTATGTGCTCATAAAAGGATGAGACATCCAGCGTTGCCATTCTCATCCAGGGACTGCTATTCAGAAATTTTTGCGACACCTTCTGCATTGCATCCCAGAGCTTTGACCAGAATATCGGCTCGCGACGCCCATGATCCCAGCGGTAGCTCAGAACCCGGCCATCCGTATGCCTATCGACAATAGGTGCAATCGAATATATGAGGGCATCATAGATTAGCCTATCTCGCGCCGAAAACCTTGCCAGCGGCCTAAATGTAATCGCGTCTTTTGGGAAATCAACAATCTCGGTATAAGTGGGCAGGCAATCCCCGTCGCGAATTGAAGCGATAAGCGCCTTCTTGTAGCCCTGATCCCACTGGTGTGATATGTCCGCATAGCCAGCCACATCAGGGATGGCCGAAAAATCTTGATTTCCTGCCAGTAGGCGTTTCGCGAGATCCAGCGCATTGGCTGTCACGGCGTCCCCAGCCGACGGCACCACTCGCCCCCCAGCGATCACCCAGCATGATTGTAAGAGGTGGAAGTCTACGTCGCCTCGGCCTGGCTTCCCAAGGCTTAGACGGTCTCAGGCTTGGTCAATCAGCTTTAGGCGCCTGGCGGTTCAGGCAGTTGTGTAGTGCCACCACAGGCGGCACTGCCGCTCGCCCCTGGGCCATCTGTGGGCCGTGCAAGGGTGGTCGATGGCGCTCAACTTTGACGGTTGATAACGAGTTCCCGCAGGTCATCGCTCTTCCCGTTAGCAACGCCGCAGGCCACATCGGCGGTGCGTCACTCCTGGTACTACTGGCACGTCAGTTCCTGCGCAACAGGCGTCAGGAGGGTGAGGCGTCGACTGTCGCCTGAGGCGTGAAAACTCCGGCGGTCGCCTACTGTCACACCTGTCACTCTGTCACTGAAGGGCCGCTGACCTGCCCGAATCGCAGTGACACTGCAGTGACAGCCTCTGCCAGCGGTGTCGCGGTCGATGAGGCTGAAACACCCCTAGCTGGTGGTTCAGTCGCCGCGTGCGGGTGCCCGTCGAGGGGCAATGGCCGACGCGTCTCCGGGGGAATCTCGAGCGGGACAGTCGTGATGGCTGGGATGTGTCCGGGGTGTCCTGCTGTCCGGGCAGCCCATCTGAGCTGGGAGAATAAGCCCGGACAGGGTCGGACAGCGTGCAGAGCCTGTTCGGCCCGGCGCTGCTGGCCGAGACGCTCAATGGTTGAGCTATTGAGCTGGGCTACAGCTCCTGGACCGACAGCGGGAACTCCCTTTCGGGCAGCCACTGGACGTTCTGCTCTGGCGAGAGGGCGTGGGAGATCCACTCCGGCAAACCGAGGCCCGTCTCGTACCACTCGACCCATTGGCGGCATCAAGCGGCAACGTGCCAACCTCCGGCGCGCTGCACCAGGAAGAGCTGGTCGGCATCACGGTGTTCCCCCAGAGCAGCATGCCGCCGGGTGCCGGCAGCAAGGGGTCCGGGATCCACTCGTTGCGGGTGATCGGGGCCCCGAGCTCCTGATGGACGTCCAGGATCGCCCCGGGGTGGTGGATCGCGAGGAAGCCCTCGATCACGAGCCCGCCGTAGGCGTTCAGGAAGTCTCGGGCGTCGCGCGGAACGGCGGTCGACAGCTCGGCTTCGATGTCGCTCCAGGTGGAGTCCGCGTCTGAGCCGAGTGAGCGCGGGTCGCCCAGGATGGAACGAAGGTCGACTAGTGCTGACATTGAGCCCCGTCTCGGAGAGGTATCTGGGCGTCGGCCGAGCGTACAGGGGCGAGCCCGCGCACAATCGCGCCAGGCGGAGTGGGAGGGAAGGGAGGAGCGCCGAGGGGGAGCCGAGATCTCCGATGCGCCGTCAGCGGACCCTTGTCGAGGTCGCCGTGCACACTGGGCAGAGGTCTGGTGGTGCGCTCGGCCTTGTGAAGCAGGCACCCCTCTCTGGGCCGTCTGTGGGCCGTGCGAGGCGGGTCGAAGGCCACCGGCATAGACAAACGCTAACGGCTCTAGAGCTGGCCAAGGCGGGTTGGCCAGGTGGGGCCGCAGCTCGATATGGGGTTCCCTCAGATCCTGCGCAACAAGCGCCAGGAGTGGGAGGAGTACCGCTCCGAGGTCACGCCGTTCGAGCTGCGCAAGGTGCTCCAGGTGCTCTGACCTCCGGTCAGTCGTGTGAACTTGAATCCGTGAAGGCTCTGGACCGGGCGGCGAACCACCTGGCCCAGAGCCTTCACGCTGCAGTACCGGTCCGCCTACTGATCGGCTGCTGCTTCTCCCTGCTGACCGGTGCGGCGCAGCCACTCGTCGTAGCGCCATCTGAGCGCCTCCGGGTGCGGCGAGCGCTCCAGGGCGAGCTTCGGGTGCACGATTCCCATGCTTTCCAGGCTCGGTCCGCCGGGACGTGCTTCAGCGGTCAGAGTGTCGGGGTTGATGGCGAAGAGGTGAGCGTCGAAGGCTCTGTGTAGCGCTGCGTTCATCGGCAGGCCATTGCGGGCATCGGAGGAGCCGCCGTCTGCGTCGCCTCGGAGGTGTGCCGCCTCGATCATCTGAGGGACGCTGATACCTGAGAACGGGCAGCGCGGGCCGTACCGCTGGAACACTTCGAGCTTAAACCGGGCCTGGTCCGGTCGAGTTACCACGGTCCCGCTCCGTCGCTGGCGCCTGTTTCCTTCGAGCTGGAACGGTTGCTCTTCCGAGCGGTCGCGGTCCAGGACCTGCACGGGCGGGGTCTCACCGAAGCTGACCAGAAACAGGTCGCTCTCGTCTTCCCACCCCTCCACCCATGCCAGGTGCACACCGCGGAAGTCCCCGTGCTGGGTGATCACGAACAGGGGGAGCTGGAGTTCGGCAGCTGCCTTCGTGGCGTTGACCTCGGCGAGATCACGGCTCGGTAGTTTGGTGGAGGGGTAGTGGTAGAGAGCTCCGCTCTCGCTCAGGTCATCGGGGTAGTGATGGCCGGTGTGCTTGAGCCCGATCGTCACGCCGTGGGGGTGGATCCTCTGGGTGCGGGCCTTGTCTACCCAGATGCCGCGGTAGTTGCCGTACGCGCCCACTGAGCGAACGGCGTCCGTGGTGACCAATCCCGAGCTGTTCCGCCGCTCTAGCAGGTTCCGCCACACGGCTAGACGCCACTCCCGCTCTTCCTCCACGGTCTCCGTGTGGCTGTTGAGGACCTTGAACCCCATAGCGCGCAGGACGGGATTCGTGGCTGCCTCGCCACCGTGGAACTGAGTGTTCGACAGCGGGCCAGTGGCTTGGTGCTGGTAGCCGTAAGCAACCCCGGCGATTGCCTTGGCGTCGTACAGCAGGTCGGCGTGACTGAGGTAGTACTGCGTAGAAGGGCCGAACCCGTGCTTGGTGCGGAAGGCATGTCCCCCCAGGCTGTCGTACTCCCTGAGGGCCTCCTCCATGGCTGAGGCGCTCGTCAGGTCCTTGATGCTCATGCCCTGTCCCCCTGGGTCTCAACTGGCGACGTGAGCCTAATAACGCGGATCTTCCGAGAATAGTTCGCTAGCGGAAGGTGAGCCCGGTCTCAGTTTCGGAGCGGGCGCTCGCCGGGATCGTGTTGTGCACGGGGGCGGGACGGGGTAACCAGAACCCTGTCGATCGTCATGGGCCGGGAGGGCAGATGGAACTGCGGTTGAGGTACGCGCCGGAGGCGGCGAACGCGGGGCGGTTCGCGGCGGACATCGTGGCGTCGGCGGCGCAGGTCAGCGGGGTGCAGCTGGACTACTCGGTAGGGAGCCTCGCGCTGGTCGACGAGATCATCGAGGACTTCCGGGGCAGCGGCATCGGCAGCGGGCAGGTCGGGGAGACCCTGTTCGCGTTCGGCTGCTACGTCGGCGAGGTGATGGTCCGCCAGGGCGGCGCGGCCTGGCGGGAGGTGGGCGCGGAGGAGGCGCCGGTGTTCGGGTTCCCGCTGGTGGTGCAGCTGCCGAGCGGGCAGGTGTGTAACCCGATCGGCAAGGTGTTCAAGCGGATGGACAACGGGCCGGAGGAGAACCTGCCGTACTTCTACACGGTGTTCGCGCAGCCGTGGCGGCGGGTGTAGCGCGGGCTTGGACGGTTAGATCCCGTTGCCCTCCTGGCGGGGGCGAGTCGTACCCTCGTGCCATGCGGCGAGGAGAGATCACCAGAGAGTCTGTGCTGAAAGCCATCAAGGAGCACGATGACATGGGACGTGAAGACTTCCTGTCCCATCATGGCTTCCACAGAGCGCAGTCTTACATCCTGGTGCACGAGGGCAAGGAATACGACTCGAAGGCCATCGCGGGGGTCGCCCACAAGTGGACGCAGGGCCAGGTGCTGCCTGCGGACGATTTCAGTGGCGGCAAGGACCACGCGGCTGCCTGGCTGAGACAGCTGGGCTTCACGGTCAAGGAGGTCAAGAATCCGGACTGGGTCTGGGACGAGGTGATTCTCGCCTGCGATCTCGTGGCATCGAATGATTGGCACGAACTCGATGCCAACGACCAGAAGGTCCGGGAACTCTCCGACCTGCTCCAACTGCTCCCGTTCCACGGGGAAGAGGCGCGGGGTGAGAAGTTCAGGAACCACAACAGCGTCGCCCGCAAGACCGCTGACATCGCGACCAGGCACCCCGACTACAAGGGGAAGGCGACCAAGGGCGGCGAGACCGACCGGAAGGTACTGCGTGAGTTCCTCGACCGCCCGGAGGAGATGGCGGAGGCGGCACGGCTCATTCGGGCGCAGTTGGCAATGGGGGAGGCCCTGACCGGGACATCAGCGGACACGGAGGAGGACGAGGAGTACGAGGCGCCCGAGGGGCGGTTGCTCATGCGTCGGCACCGGGCGAGGGAGCGGGACCGGAAGCTCCGGAAGAAGAAGATCGAATCGGTGCTGCGGAAGGGGGGACCCTGGCCTGCGAGGTCTGCGGGTTCGATTACGAGGCGGTGTACGGGGAGCGCGGCGCGGGCTACGTCGAGTGCCACCACGTGGTGCCCCTGCACGTGGCGGGTGAGGGGACGACGAAGCTCGCGGACCTCGCGCTGATCTGCGCCAACTGCCATCGGATGATCCACCGGAAGGCTCCGTGGCCCACGCCGGCCGAGCTGCGGGAGACCGTCGTCGGGCAGCGGCGGGGTGCGGGGCCGGTCTGCTGAGGCGGGCGGTGCGCAGGTCGCCGTTCCGCCGGTGAGGGACGGCGGGGTAGTTGCGGAACTGCCCTGCTGCGCACGAGCGTTGCCCCGCGGCGGCTCGGCCTACCGCTGTCGCGCCGCGGACGGCGCTTCGGGGGCCCGGCGTCCGGTCGATCCGTCGGCGGGACGGGGGCGGGGGCGCGGCAGGCGGGTGGAGGAGGGCGGGGTCGGGCGGTCGCGGAGGAGGCGTTCCAGGGGGTGTTCGACCCAGTGGTGGAGGGTGGCGGCGAGGGTGAGGGAGGTGGTGAGGAGGAGGAGCCAGGTGGTGGCGGTGGGGAGGCCCGGGGCGGGGTGGCCGTAGTGGTGGAGCCAGGGGCGGAAGGTGATTTCGTGGATCAGGTACCAGGCGAAGGACCAGTCGCCGAGCAGGGTCCAGGGGCGGCGGGTGAGCGGGCCGCCGGGGCGGTGGAGGTCGGCTTGGGCGGCGGCGGTGATCAGGGCGGCGAACAGCGGGGCGGAGAGGAGTTGGGAGGCGATGTAGGGGCTGTGCCAGGCCGGGTCGGGGACGGCGTGGTGCCAGGGGACCAGGGCGAGGTGGAAGGCCGCGACCGCGAGGGCGGTGGGGAGGAGCGGCAGGGCGGGCAGCCGGCCGTGGCGGAGGGCCAGGGCGAGGGCGACGCCGAGCAGGAACTGCGGGGTGCGGCTGAGCGGCAGGTAGTCCAGCAGCCAGCTGCGCAGGGACGGGTCGGTGACGGCGGAGCCGGCCAGCCAGAGCAGGGGGCCGCTCGCGCAGCACAGCGCGGCGGTGCGCAGCCCCGGGCGCAGGCGCAGCAGGAGGGGGAGGAGCAGGTAGAACCAGCCCTCGTCACCGAGTGACCAGCCGGCCGGGTTGCCGCCCATCACGGTGGCGCGGTCCCACGGGTGCAGCAGCGGGAGCGACCACAGGGCGGCGGTCACCGGCACGGCCGCTCCGACCGCGGCGAAGACCGCCAGCGAGGCGCCGGTGGTGAGCGCGTGCAGCGGCCAGATCCGGGCCAGTCGGCGGCGGTAGAAGCGGTGGGCGGGGACGGGGGAGTCGGCGTACGTCCAGGCGAGCACGAAGCCGGAGAGCACGAAGAAGAACGTCACGCCCGAACGCCCGTACCAGGCCAGCGGGCTGAGCACCGGGAGGGCGCCGACCTGGCGGGAGAGGTGGTAGCAGACCACCAGCAGCGCGGCGAGGAAGCGCAGCCCGGTGAGCGAGGGCAGCCGGGCGGGGAGGGAGGAGGGGAGAGGGGGAGGGGAAGGGCGGGAGGAAGGGGGAGGGGAGGGGCGGAGGAAGGGTGTCACCCCGTGGCCAACGAGCCGGGTGGCGGGGGTGTCACGGGCGGGCGAGGGGGGACGGGGCCCAGGCGGCGGTGCGTCACGGGGAGCGTGCGGGGCGGGTGGGAACGTACCCTTCGGGCAGGGGCGGGGAGCGGGCCCCGGACGGGGCGCGGGCCCCTCGGGCAGGGATTTCGGGCGTGGGAGGCGGGAGCGCGGTGGAGGAACGGGCCGGGAGCCGGGTCAGCCGGCTGGAGACCCGACTGGTGCGGCGGGGGTTCTCCGACCCCGACCAGGCGGTGCGGCTGCTGGACGAACCGGCGCTGCACGGCCTCGCCGCCGACCCGGTGCTGCTGGACGCGCTGGGCGCCGCCGCCGACCCGGACCAGGCGCTGTTCGGCCTGGCCCGGCTGCTGGAGGCGCTCGACCCGCACGAGCGGCACACCCTGCGCGACACCCTGACCACCTCCAAGCCGCTGCGCGACCGGCTGCTCGGCGTCCTGGGCGCCTCCACCGCGCTCGCCGACCACCTGGCCCGGCACCCCCGGGACTGGCACGCCCTGGTCTCCTTCGAGCTGCGCGACATCCACCCCGGACGCGGCGACTTCCTCGGCGAGCTCACCCGCCGGGTCCGCTCCGAGCCGGACGCCGACCGGGCCGACGCGCTGCGCGCCGCCTACCGGCGCTGCCTGCTCGCGATCGCCGCCCGCGACCTGTCCGGCACCACCGACCTGCCGCAGACCGCCGCCGAACTCGCCGACCTGGCCGGCGCCACCCTGCAGACCGCCCTGGACCTCGCCGCCGAGCAGGACCCGGACGCGTCCGCCGCCTGCCGGCTGGCCGTCATCGGCATGGGCAAGTGCGGCGGCCGGGAGCTCAACTACGTCTCCGACGTGGACGTGATCTTCGTCGCCGAGGCCCGCGAGGGCGTCGAGGAGCAGACCGCGACCCGGGCCGCCACCCGGCTCGCCGCGCACGCCATGCGGCTGTGCTCCGACACCACCGGCGAGGGCACCATCTGGCCGGTCGACGCCAACCTGCGCCCCGAGGGCCGCAACGGCCCGCTGGTGCGCACCCTGGCCAGCCACCTCGCCTACTACCAGCGCTGGGCCAAGACCTGGGAGTTCCAGGCCCTGCTGAAGGCCCGCCCGATCGCCGGCGACGCCGAGCTCGGCCGCGCCTACGCCGAGGCCATCGCCCCGCTGGTGTGGCAGGCCGCCGCCCGGGAGAACTTCGTCGCCGACGTGCAGCAGATGCGCCGCCGGGTGGTCGACGCGATCCCGGCCGGCGAACTCGACCGGCAGCTGAAACTCGGCCCCGGCGGCCTGCGCGACGTCGAGTTCGCCGTCCAGCTGCTGCAACTCGTGCACGGCCGCACCGACGAGTCGCTGCGCAGCGGCAACACCCTGGAGGCACTGGCCGCGCTCAGTGACGGCGGCTACGTCGGCCGGGCCGACGCCGCCTCGCTGGACGCCGCCTACCGCTTCCTGCGCGCCCTCGAACACCGCATCCAGTTGCAGCGGCTGCGCCGCACCCACCTGATGCCCACCGACCCGGCCGACCTGCGCCGGCTGGCCCGCACCATGGCCCCGCAGCTCGGCGGGGACGCCAAGGGCGACCCGGTGGCCGCCCTCCAGCGGGAGTGGAAGCGGCACGCGGTGGAGGTGCGGCGGCTGCACGAGCGGCTGTTCTACCGGCCGCTGCTGGACGCGGTCGCCGAGCTGCCGGTCGCCGAACTGCGGGTCACCGGCTCCGGCGCGGCCGGGCTCAGCACCGAGGCCGCCAAGCAGCGGCTGGCCGCCCTGGGCTACGCCGACCCGGCCGCCGCGCTGCGGCACATCTCGGCGCTCGCCTCCGGGGTCAGCCGCAAGGCCGCCATCCAGCGCACCCTGCTGCCGGTGCTGCTCGGCTGGTTCGCCGACTCCGCCGACCCCGACGCCGGGCTGCTCAACTTCCGCCAGGTCTCCGACGCGCTCGGCCGCACCCCCTGGTACCTGCGGCTGCTGCGCGACGAGGGCGCCGCCGCCGAACAGCTCGCCCGGGTGCTGTCCGCCGGCCGGCTCGCCCCCGACCTGCTGCTGCGCGCCCCCGAGGCGGTCGCCATGCTGGGCGACGCGGGCGGCCTGCTGCCGCGCGGCCGGGCCGCCCTGGAGGCGGAGGTGCTGGCCGCCGTCGGCCGGGCCGGGACCCCGGCCGCCGCCGTCTCCGCCGTCCGGGCCGTCCGGCGCCGCGAGCTGTTCCGGACCGCCGCCGCCGACGTGCTGGGCCGGCTCGACGGGGACCCGGCCCGCGCCCTGGACCTCACCGGCGAGGCGCTCACCGCGATCACCGCCGCCACCCTCCAGGGCGCGCTGCGGGCCGCCGCCGACGGCTGGGCGGCCCGCAACGGCGAACTGCCCGTCCGGATCGCGATCGTCGCGATGGGCCGGTTCGGCGGCCACGAACTCGGCTACGGCTCGGACGCGGACGTCCTCTTCGTCCACGAACCGCAGCCCGGCGCCGGCGACGAGGAGGCCGCCCGGGCCGCCCGCGAGGTGATCGGCGAACTGCGCACCCTGCTGGCCGCCCCGTCCGTCGAACCCCCGCTGCTGGTCGACGCCGACCTGCGCCCCGAGGGCCGCAACGGGCCGCTGACCCGCACCCTGGCCTCCTACGCCGCCTACTACGCGCGCTGGTCGCACGCCTGGGAGAGCCAGGCGCTGCTGCGGGCCGAGCCGATGGCCGGGGACGCCGGGCTCGGCGCGCGCTTCCGGGAGCTGGTCGACCCGCTGCGCTACCCCGCGGCGGGCGTCCCGGACCGGGACCTGGTGGAGATCCGCCGGATCAAGGCCCGGATCGAGACCGAGCGGCTGCCGCGCGGCGCCGACCCCACCACCCACACCAAGATCGGCCGCGGCGGGCTGGCGGACGTCGAGTGGACGGTGCAGCTGCTCCAGCTCCGGCACGGCCACGCGGTGCCGGAGCTGCGCACCACCCGGACCAGGGCGGCGCTGGCCGCCGCCGCCGGGGCGGGCCTGGTCGACCGGGAGGACGCGCAGGTGCTGGACGCCGCCTGGGTGCTGGCCTCCCGGGTCCGGGCCGCGGTCATGCTGGTGCGCGGCCGGGCCGGGGACGGCTTCCCCGGGGACGCCCGGGAGCTGGCGGGCGTGGCCCGCTACCTCGGCTACGGGGTGGGGCACTCGGGGGAGCTGGTGGACGAGTACCGGCGGACGACGCGGCGGGCCCGCCGGGTGGTGGAGCGGCTGTTCTACGGCGGGGAGTAGGGGGCGGGGAGTAGGGCCCGCCCGCGCCCCCGAGTCCCGCGCCCCCGGTCCCGGATCTCCGGGCGGGGGCGCGGTGCTACGCGTCGACCTTGGTGTCCCACTGGGCCGGGACGGTCAGTTCCCGGTCGGCCGGCCCGCCGGTGCGGCGGGGGAGGCGGTAGACCCAGGTGTGGTAGAGCAGGCGGGCGGCCAGGAAGCCGACGGCCAGGCAGACCAGGCCGCCGATCGCGTCCAGCCAGAAGTGGTTGGCGGTGGAGACGATCACGCTGAGGGTGACCACGGGGTAGGCCAGGCCGAGGGCGCGGACCCAGCTGCGGCGGGCCAGGAAGAAGATGGTCAGGCCGCACCAGGTGGACCAGCCGATGTGCATGGAGGGCATCGCGGCGAACTGGTTGGAGACCGTCGCCCCGGCGCCGGAGGCCAGCGAGCCCCAGGTGTGGTGGACGCTGACGGTGTCGACGAAGCCGCCGCCGGCCATCAGCCGGGGCGGGGCCAGCGGGAAGCAGTAGAAGCCGACCAGCGCGATGCCGGTGGTGACGAACAGCACCGTCCGGGAGGCCGCGTAGCGGCCGGGGTGGGCGCGGTAGAGCCAGACCAGCACGCCGATGGTGACGATGAAGTGCAGGGTGGCGTAGTAGTAGTTCATCCCGACGATGAGCCAGGTCACCGAGTTCACGCCGTGGTTGACGGAGCGCTCGACGGCGATGCCGAGGGTGTGCTCCAGGTGCCAGACCCAGGTGGCGTGCTTCTGGGCGATCTCGGCCTGCTCGGGGACGGCGTTGCGGACCAGCGAGTACAGCCAGTAACTGAGGCCGATCAGGGCGAGTTCGAAGAGCAGGCGCGGACGGCGCGGGGTGCGGCGCTGCTCGCGCAGGCGGTTGCGGACGGCGGCGGTCGGCGACTGGGCGACGCGGGTGGCTCCGCCGGGCGTACGGGCGGTGTGGGCCGCGCCCGGGTCGGAACCGTCGTGCGTGGTCCGGTCGGCGCGTTCGGCGCCGGCTGTGTGGATCTCGGTCGGTTCCCCCATGGACGAGAAGTCTGCCAGACGGGCTGTGGCCGCCCGCTCATCCTCTGGTTGGGGATTCTTCACCGACTGTCCCCCTACGGGGGTAGGGGTCGATCGGTTGTCGAGGCGCATGCCGTCCATTGTGGCGCGCGGGTTACGAGGGGTCGAACCGGGGTCTGGTTCGGACACGGACGCAGTCGGGGCGGGGCGGGGGCGGGGGTGCGGCCCGGGGGCGGCGGGGGCCGGGGATTCAGGTCACGACTCGGTACGACTCCGGGACGAAACAGCTTTCGCATCTTGCTGAAACATCTTGCAGGGCGCTAGGTTCCACGCCACCCACCCCTTGCCCGAGCGCCCCCGAGGGAGAGCCCTGCCGTGGCCGACGCCCCGTACCGCCCCCAGCGCCGCACCACCCCCCACCGCCGCCCCGCCCGGGCCGCCGTCCTGCTGGCGGCCTCGCTGATCGCCGCCACCCTGGGCGCCGTCCCGTCGGCCGTGGCCGCGCCCGCCAGGCCCGCCGCCCCGCCGTCCGACAAGGACCTGGCGGCCACCGCCGCCCGGCACGACCTGACCCGCGAGCAGTTCTACTTCGTGCTGCCGGACCGCTTCGCCAACGGCAGCACCGGCAACGACACCGGCGGCATCACCGGCGGCCGGCTGGAGAACGGGCTCGACCCCGCCGACAAGGGCTTCTACCACGGCGGCGACCTCAAGGGCCTGATCGACCGGCTCGACTACATCCAGGACCTGGGCACCACCGCGATCTGGATGGCGCCGATCTTCAAGAACCAGCCCGTGCAGGGCACCGGCGCGGACGCCTCGGCCGGCTACCACGGCTACTGGATCACCGACTTCACCCAGGTCGACCCGCACTTCGGCACCAACGCCCAGCTCAAGGAGCTGATCGACAAGGCGCACAAGCGCGGCATCAAGGTCTTCTTCGACGTCATCACCAACCACACCGCCGACGTCATCGACTACGCGGAGAAGACGTACGACTACCGCTCCGAGGGCGCCTACCCGACCCTCGACGCGGACGGCAAGCCGGTCGACGAGACCGCGGTCGCCGACGCCCGGGCGCAGTGGCCGGACACCGGCAAGGACTCCTTCCCCTACACGCCGGTCTTCCGCGACAAGGCCGGGACCACCGCGAAGACCCCGTCCTGGCTGAACGACCCCTCGCTCTACCACAACCGGGGCAACTCGACCTTCGTCGGCGAGTCCGCGACCGAGGGCGACTTCTCCGGCCTGGACGACCTGGACACCCAGAACCCCGAGGTCGTCGCGGGGATGGAGAAGATCTACCGGCAGTGGGTCGCCGAGACCGGCGTCGACGGCTTCCGGATCGACACCGTCAAGCACGTCAACCTGGCGTTCTGGGAGCAGTGGGCGCCCGCGCTCAAGCAGTTCGCGGCCGAGCACGGCAACAAGAAGTTCTTCATGTTCGGCGAGGTGTACTCGGGCGACCCGGCGGTCACCTCCCCGTACGTCACCCGGGGCAAGCTCCAGGCCACCCTGGACTTCGCCTTCCAGGAGGCGGCCCGCGCGTACGTCTCGCAGAACGGCTCGGCCAAGGCGCTCAGCGCGCTGTACGCGCAGGACTACCGGTACACCACGGCCGACACCGACGCCTACGAGCTGCCGACCTTCCTCGGCAACCACGACATGGGCCGGTTCGGCTCCTTCCTGCGGAGCGACGACCCGGGCGCCTCGAACGACGCGCTGCTGGCCAAGGACCGGCTCGCCGACGAGCTGCAGTTCCTGACCCGCGGCCAGCCGGTGGTCTACTACGGCGACGAGCAGGGCTTCACCGGCGCGGGCGGCGACAAGGACGCCCGGCAGGACATGTTCGCCTCGAAGACCCCCTCCTACAACACCGACACCGTGATCGGCGGCGCCCCCGGCTCGAAGGACCGCTACGGCGAGGACGGCGCGCTGTACCGGGGCATCGCGGGCCTGGCGAAGCTGCGCAAGGACAACCCGGCGCTGGCCGACGGCGCCCAGGTCGAGCGGTACGCGGCGGACGGGCCGGGCGTGTACGCGTTCTCCCGGATCGACGCCAAGGAGCAGGTCGAGTACCTGGCGGCGGTCAACAACGCGGCCGAGCCGAAGACCGTCGCGCTGGACACCTTCTCGGCGGGCATGGACTTCGACGGCCTGTACGGGTTCAAGGGCAGGGTCACCAGCGGGGCGGACGGCAAGGTGACGGTCACCGTGCCCGCGATGTCCTCGCTGGTGCTGAAGGCCGAGCACAGGCTGGCCAAGCCGGCGGCCGGTCCGTCGGTCACCGTCAGCGTGCCGGACAGCGGTTCGTACGGGACGGTCACGCTGGGCGCGGACGTGCCCGGCGGCGGGTTCAACCGGGTCACCTTCGCGGCGCAGGTCGGGGACGGCGCCTGGCAGACGCTCGGCACCGCCGACAACGGGGCGTCCGGCTCCGCCGGCCACGTCACTTTCAAGGTCACGCAGGACCTGGCCGGCGTCGCGCCCGGCACCGTGGTGCGCTACAAGGCCGTGGTCCAGGACTCGGCGGGCCGACTGGCCTCCGCCACCGGGCAGTTCACCACCGGGCAGCAGCCGCCCGCGCCGGTGCCCAGCGCGGTGACCCGCGAGTACGCGGTGGTGCACTACCAGCGCGAGGACGGCGACTACGACGGCTGGAACCTGTACGCCTGGGGCGACCTCGCCGACGGCGAGGCGACCACCTGGCCGGCCGGGCACGGCTTCGTCGGGCGGGACGCGTACGGGGCGTTCGCGTACGTGAAGCTCAAGGGCGGGGCGTCCGACGTCGGGTTCGTGGTGGAGAAGGACGGCGCCAAGGACGTCGACCAGGACCGGCACGTCGACGTCTCCGCCACCGGCGAGGTGTGGATCAAGCAGGGCGACGCCACCGTCCGCACCGCGAACCCGGACGGGGCGCAGCCGGTGCCCGAGGGCAAGGCGGTCATCCACTACCGGCGGGCCGACGGGAACTACACCGGCTGGGGCCTGCACGACTGGACCGGCGCCGCCACCCCGACCGACTGGGGCAGCCCGCTGGCGCCGGCCCGGCAGGACGCGTTCGGCGCGGTCTTCGAGGTGCCGCTGGCCGAGGGCGCGACCAGCCTCAGCTACATCATCCACAACGGCGGCGACAAGGACCTGCCGCAGGACCAGTCGCTGGACTTCGCCACCGCCGGCCGGGAGGTCTGGATCATCGGCGGCCAGGAGGGCCACCTGCTGCCGCAGGCCGGCGGCACCTCCTCGCAGCTCGACCCGGGCTCGGCCAAGGCCCAGTGGATCGACGCCAGGACCGTCGTGGTGCCCGCGAACTACGGTGCGGGGGACGCCCAGTTGAAGGGCGGCACCAGCGCCCAGCTGGTCTACGACCCCGCGGGCGGGCTGAGCGTCGACCAGGGCGTGCTCTCCGGGCCCGGCCACTGGATCAGGCTGAACCCGGCCGCCGGGCTCACCGACGCCCAGAAGGCGAAGTTCCCGCACCTGGCCGGGTACCGGGCGTTCACCGTCGACCCGCGCGACGCGGGCCGGACCACCGCCGCGCTGCGCGCCCAACTGCTCTTCACCGAGCACCTGCCGAACGGCGCGGCGCTGGCGGCCACCGGCGTGCAGACCCCCGGTGTGCTGGACGACCTGTACGCGGCGAAGGCGGCCTCCGCGCAGCTCGGCCCGGTGTACTCGGTGCGGAAGGGTCACGGCTGGTTCGGCCGCGACGAGCGCAAGGTGACGCTCTCGCTCTGGGCGCCGACCGCGACCGGGGTGGCGGTCCAGCTGTTCGACAAGGCCGTCGGCGGCACGGCGAGGACCGTCCCGCTGAAGCGCGACGAGGCGTCGGGGGTCTGGTCGCTGACCGAGGACGCCGAGGAGCTGGACGGCAAGTACTACCTGTACCAGGTGAAGGTGTGGGCGCCGAGCGTCGGGCAGAACGTGGTGAACACCGTCACCGACCCGTACTCGACCGCGCTGTCGACGGATTCGAAGCGCAGCCTGGTCGCCGACCTGTCCTCGGCGGCCACCAAGCCCGAGGGCTGGGACCGGCACCGCAGCCCGGAGCCCGTCCCGGCGGTGAAGCAGCAGATCCAGGAACTGCACGTGCGGGACTTCTCGGCCGCCGACAGCACCGTCCCGGCCGACGAGCGCGGCACCTACCTGGCGTTCACCCGGTCGAAGTCGGCCGGCATGCGGCACCTGAAGGAACTGGCCGACGCCGGGGTGACCACGATCCACCTGCTGCCGACCTTCGACATCGCCACCATCCGGGAGAACCGGGCCGAGCAGAAGCTCCCGGCCTGCGACCTGGCCGCGCTGCCCGCCGACTCGGACAAGCAGCAGGAGTGCGTGGCCGCGGTGCAGGCCGACGACGCCTACAACTGGGGCTACGACCCGCTGCACTACAACGTGCCCGAGGGCTCCTACGCCACCGACCCGAACGGGACGGCGCGCACCGTGCAGTTCCGCGAGATGGTGCAGGCGATGCACGAGGCGGGCCTGCGGGTGGTGCTGGACGTGGTCTACAACCACACCGCGGCGGCCGGGCAGGACGACAGGTCGGTGCTGGACAAGGTCGTGCCCGGCTACTACCAGCGGCTGAGCGACAGCGGCAAGGTCACCACCGACTCCTGCTGCGCCGACACCGCGCCCGAGCACGCCATGATGAACAAGCTGGTCGTGGACTCGGTGGTGACCTGGGCCAGGCAGTACCGGGTGGACGGCTTCCGGTTCGACCTGATGGGCCTGGACCCGAAGTCGACCATGCTGGACGTGCAGGCGGCGCTGCGCGGGCTGACCCCGCAGCGGGACGGCGTCGACGGGAAGAACGTCTTCCTGTACGGCGAGGGCTGGAACTTCGGCACCGTGGCCGACGACGCCCGGTTTGTCCAGGCCACCCAGGCCAACATGGCCGGCACCGGCATCGCCACCTTCAACGACCGGATGCGGGACGCCGGGCGCGGCGGCAACTACCAGCTCTCCTCGGCCGCGCAGCAGGGCTTCGCCTCCGGCCTGTTCACCGACCCGAACGGCTCGGCGGACAACGGCACCCCGGCCGAGCAGCAGGCCCGGCTGCTGCACCAGATGGACCAGATCAAGGTCGGCCTGACCGGCAACCTGGCCGGGTACCGGTTCACCGACACCGCCGGGAAGGCCGTCACCGGCGCCGGCGTGGACTACAACGGCGCGCCGACCGGCTACGCGGCCAACCCCGGCGAGGCCGTCGAGTACCTGGACGCGCACGACAACGCGGACCTGTACGACGCGCTGGCGTTCAAGCTCCCGCAGGGCACCGCGCCCGCCGACCGGGCCCGGATGCAGGCGCTCGGCCTGTCGCTGACCGCGCTGGGCCAGGGCCCGGGCTTCGCCCAGGCCGGCAGCGACCTGCTGCGCTCCAAGTCGCTGGACGCCAACTCCTTCGACTCCGGCGACTGGTTCAACGCGATCTCCTGGGACTGCCGGCAGGGCAACGGCTGGGGCCGCGGCCTGCCGATGGCGGCCGACAACAAGGAGATGTGGGACCGCGCCAAGCTGCTGCTGGCCGATCCGAAGCTGCGGGCGGGCTGCAACGAGACGGGCAGCTCCACCGCGATCTACCAGCAGTTCCTGCGGATCCGGCAGTCCTCGCCGCTGTTCGCGCTGCCCACCGCGGCCGAGGTGCAGCGCCGGCTGTCCTTCCCGCTGTCCGGCACGGCGGGGGAGCACCCGGGCGTGATCACCATGCACCTGGACGGCACCGGGCTGAAGGGCGCCGAGAAGGGCCTCACGGTGGTCTTCAACGCCACCCCGACCGCACAGAACCAGACCGTGGCGGGCCTGCGCGGCAGCCGGCAGCAGCTGCACGGGGTGCAGGCGCGGGGCGGTGACCCGGTGGTCAAGCGGGCAGCCTTCGACCCGGCCACGGGGACCTTCACGGTGCCGGGCCGGACGGTGGCGGTGTTCGTCCAGAACTGATGGTTTCCCAGCGGTAACAGGGGCCTCACCTCCGGGTGGGGCCCCGTCCCGTGTTGGCCGAAAACCGATGCCACGCGGCGATGTTTGGCACGGACCTCCTCGAATGCGTCCCATCTACCGGACCGTGGGCGGCCGTTGACCGGACCGGGGCGCGGTCATTAATCAGTCAATCCGTGGCATGCATCTGTCATTCACGAGGTGTTTGCTGCCAGGATTCCCCCGGCTGCGGAGCGACAGGTAGCCCCGACCCCCGCCGGTGGAACCCTCCCCAGGACTCCGGCGGCCGCAGCCCGGCACGCGTACCCCACGTGCCCGGTACCGCGTACGTGCACCGCACCCCGCGCCGCGAACCGGCGGCAGGGGCCCCCGCTGCGCCGCAACCGCGGCCAGATTCTCTCCACCGCTCGTGACCCCGCGACGGTCGGTAAAGGAGTCCCGCATGTCTCGCCGCACGCATGCCCGCGTGAGCATGGCCGCCCTCGCGGCCACCACCGCCCTACTGGTGACCGCGATCCCGGTGGCGGTGGCCCAGGCCGCCCCCGCCACTCCCTCCCAGACCGGCCAGGCCGCCTCCCCGCAGGCGGTGGCCGGCCACGCCCAGCTGCTCTCCGACGCGGGCAGCCGCTCGGCGACGTTCGCCCAGGACCTGGGCCTGGGCTTGGCCGAGAAGCTCGTGGTCAAGGACGCGTCCAAGGACGCCGACGGCACCCGGCACTTCCGCTACGAGCGGACCTACGACGGACTCCCGGTGCTCGGCGGCGACCTGATCGTCCACCAGGCCGCCAACGGCACCACCAAGGGCGTCGACCGGGCCTCCTCGGCCACCCTGACCGGCCTGTCCACCACCCCCAAGCTCGCCGCCGCCAAGGGCCAGGCCGCCGCGCTGGCCGCCCAGTCCGGCTCCGCCCTGGAGACCGCGCCCCGCCTGGTGGTCTGGGCCGCCGACAACAGCCCGCGGCTGGCCTGGGAGACCGTGGTCTCCGGCGTCCAGGAGGACGGCACCCCGAGCAAGCTCCACGTGGTCACCGACGCCACCACCGGCGACGTGATCCAGAAGTGGGAGGGCATCGAGACCGGCACCGGCAACGGCGTCTTCGTCGGCAACGTCACCCTCGGCACCTCGCAGTCGGGCTCCAACTACCAGCTCAAGGACCCGACCCGCGGCAACATGTACACCACCAACCTGAACAACGGGACCAGCGGCACCGGCACGCTGTACTCGAAGACCACCGACACCTGGGGCGACGGCACCGTCTCCAACAAGGAGTCCGCGGCCGTGGACGCCCACTACGGCGTCGCGTCCACCTGGGACTACTACAAGAACACCTTCGGCCGCAACGGCATCCGCAACGACGGCGTCGGCGCGTACAGCCGGGTCCACTACGGCAGCAACTACGTCAACGCGTTCTGGGACGACAGCTGCTTCTGCATGAC
>NZ_QLLT01000009.1 GCF_003259315.1 Kitasatospora sp. SolWspMP-SS2h
TCCGCAAGGGGCCGTCCGAGCGCTCATAGCTCAACGGATAGAGCACTTGACTACGGATCAAGAGGTTGCAGGTTCGAATCCTGCTGAGCGCACCAGCCGAAGGCCCCGGGTTACCGCCCGGGGCCTTCGTCGTGCTTCCGGGGGGTGCCGCCGGTCCCGCCGCCCCCCGCTGTGGTGTCCGGGGGGCGGCGGGAGCGGCGTCAGCCGAGTTCGGTCCGGTTGATCCAGGGCACGTCGCGCTCTTCGAGGAACCACTCCGCGGGGGTGAGCGGGCGGCTGCGGTTGAAGGTGGGCGTGACGGGGTCGTGCCGGAGGAGGCCGGGTTCGGCGCCCTGTTCCAGGAGTTGGGCGCCGACGGCGGGGACGAGGTCGGGCGGGCCGGACAGGTGGATGTCGTGGCCGGAGCAGTCCCCGTACTCGCGCAGGCCCTCGCGCAGCAGCCGGGCGGCCTCGTGGCGGGAGGCGCCGGGGCCGGGCGCCGCGAGCACGGCGTGCAGCCAGGCGTGTTCCCCGACCATCCCGTGCACGGCGTCCAGGTCGTACTGGTCCTGGTCGCCGCGGGCGGCGACGAAGACCGTGGCGGGCCGTCCGCCGTCCTGGGCGAGTTGTTCCAGCAGGGCCTTGACCGGGGCCCAGCCGGTGCCGGCGGCGACCATCAGCAGCGGCCGGTCGGAGCCGGGGGCGAGCACGGCGTCGCCCAGCGGCGGGCCGATCCGCAGGCGCTCGCCGAGCCGGGCCTCGTCGACCAGCGCGGTGGACACCGCCCCGTCGGGGACCCGGCGGACGTGCAGTTCCAGGGTGTCGTCGGGACGGGGGGCGCAGGCGACGGAGTAGGGCCGCCAGACCTGGGGGCGGCGGTCGGAGCAGACCGTCAGGTACTGGCCCGCGGTGTACGGGTACGGCCGGTCGGGCCGCAGGGTGAGCACCGCGAGGTCGGGGGCGGCGCGGCGGTGGCCGGTGATCTCGGCGTTCCACCAGCGCGGGGTGGACTCCGGGACGGCCGCGGCGGCGTCGATCATGGCCTGGGAGATGGCCGTGTAGGCCTCGATCCAGGACTTCTCGATCTCGGGGGTCCAGTAGTGGCCGGAGAAGTGCTTGAGCGCGGCGATCAGGCTGGCCCCGACGGCGGGGTAGTGCTCGGGGGCGGCCTGGAACTTCCGGTGGTCGCGTCCGAGCGCCCCCAGGTAGTCGGTGAGTTTCTCCGGGTCCTCCAGCCGCAGGACGAGTTGGGTGAGCGCGGCGAAGAGGCGGTCGCGCTGTTCGGCGAGCCGGGCCGGGAAGAGCTCTTCGACACCGGGGTTGTTGGTGAACAGGTGGGCGTAGAAGAACTTGGTCAGCTGATCGGCGCGGCGCTCGACGACGGCGAAGCTGGCGCGGATGACCGCGGGGTCGAAGGCCACCGGGGGGCTCTCAGCCCTTGGCTTCTTCGGTCAGCGCCGCGCTCATGACCTCGGTGATGACGCCGTAGAGCGCCGTCCACGCCGCCTCGACCTCCGGGGTCCAGGCGTCGCCGGCGAAGTGCGCGAGCGCGGCGAGCAGGCTGCCGCCGACGGCCGGGAAGTGCTCGGGGAGGGCGCCGTAGCCGGCGTGCCGGCGGCCCAGGCCCTGGAGCACGTTGACCACGGTGTCGGTGTCCTCCAGCCGGGCGACCAGGGTGCCTATCGCGGCCCAGAGGCGGTCCTGCTGCTCGTTCATGTGCTCGGCGAACAGCTTGCGGACATCCGGGTTGTGCTCGAACAGGTGGGTGTAGAAGTAGGCGGTGACCTCGCTGCCGTGGGGCTCGACGACGGCGAAGCTGCTCTTGATGAGAGTGGGATCGATTGTCACGCCCGCCGACTCTACTGATAAACCCACCAATTCGAACAGAGATGGCTGACGGGAAGTCAATCAGTGGGCGGTAGTGCCCGATTGGTTCACGTTCGTGGGAGTTGACGGCGAGTCGGGCGGGTATCCGGATACTGCTGACCGAGTGGCCGCCGATCGGGTGGTGTCGGCGGAAATGAGCAGGTGTCGCGGTATGACCGAAACCAGATCGTGATTACCTTTTGTCGGATCGTCATGACCATTCGGGTGCAGGGCGATCGGACCGCGATTCCGGGGGGCGACGACACCGAGAGGAGAGCCGGATGTGCCGACAGTTCCCGCACCGGGCCCCGGCCCCCGACGTCCGCCCGGCCGACCGTGACCGGGCCCGCCCCCGCATCGGCCGACGCACCGCCGCCCTGATCGCCACCGGGCTGCTCACCGGCCTGGCCGTCCCGCCGACGGCCGCCCAGCAGACCCCGGACGCCTGGTCCGCCGAGCGGCGCGCCGTCCTGCCCTCCGGCCTCACCGTCCAGTTCGACTACGCGGCCGTCCCCGGCGTGAGCGTCGACACCGCCCCCGGCCGGCTCGCCGACCGCCCCGGCGGCGACGGCCCCTACACCGACGGCATCCGCCCCGGCGACCCGGCCGAGACCTTCCGGGCCGCCGAGCGCCGCCCCGCCGCCGACGGCTCCTGGCACACCCTGGGCACCCTCCAGCTCTCCTTCTCCCGCCCGGTCCGCAACCCCCGACTGCACGTCAGCGGCCTGGCCGGGAAGGCCACTTCGAAGGGCGGCGGCACCGGCACCAGCACCCGGCTGACCGTCACCGGCGGCAGCCCCGCCGCCCCCGCCCTGGTCGGCCGCACCGGCTGGCGCGGCTGGACGGTCGGCTCCGGCGAGCTCGCCCCCGCCCCCGACGCCGGGCCGGACGGCAGCGCCGACGGCACCGGCACCCTCGAACTCGCCGGCACCGTCTCGACCGTGTCGCTGCGGGTCGAGCAGCGCTCCACCGCCGAGAACGGCTCCACCACCCCGCCCGCCCCGCTCCGCCAGGCGTACACCGTCACCCTCGACGAGGGCCTCGGCAGCGCCCCGCAGGACTACGGGAACGTCTCCCACCTGGTCTCCGACCTGTTCCTCGGCCAGGACGCCGCGACCACCGCCACCCGGGCCCGCCCCGGGCTGGCCCAGACCGTCGAGCGGCCGCTCCAGCCCGGCCCGCCCGCGAGCCCGCCCCCGCCGGCGCCCGACGCCGGGCCGGTCGCCCCCAGCGTGGAGGTCGACGGCGGGGAGAGCCGCCGCAGCCCCTGGGCCAGCCCGCCCCCGCCGCTGCTCCAGCCCGGCCGCGCCGAGTACCAGGGCGCCGACCCCACGCTGAGCTTCCCCGCCGAGACCGCCGTCGGCCGCTCCTACCACCTGGACGTGCCGGTCAACGCGGGCAGCGGCCCCGCCGTCCTGGCCGGCTGGATCGACTTCGACCACAACGGCCGCTTCGACCCGCTGGAGCGGGTGCAGACCGAGGTCCCCGCCGGGGCGGACCGCGCCGCCCTGGAGTGGCAGGTCCCGGCCGGGGCCACCGGCGGCGACACCTGGGTCCGGCTGCGGCTGGCCCGCAGCGGCGCCCAGGTCGTCGCCCCCGGCGGCTTCGCCGACTCCGGGCAGGTCGTCGACCAGAAGGTCGGCCTCGCGATCGGCGCCGCCAAGCCCCAGGTCGGACTGCCCATCCCCGGCAGCACCACCCGGGAACCCCGCCCCGAGTTCCGCGGCGACGGCGCGGTCGCCGGGGCGGGCATCGCCGTCCAGGAGAACGGCGCCACCCTGTGCACCGCCAAGGCCGGCAGCGACGGTTCCTGGAACTGCCGCCCCGACCAGCCGCTCACCGAGGGCACCCACACCCTGGTACCGGTGGAGACCACCCGCAGCGGCATGGTGCTGCGCGGCGACGAGTTCCGGCTGACCGTCCGGACCACGCCGCCCACCGCCCCCGTCCTCACCCTGCCCGCCTACACCAACGACCCCGGCCTGCTGCTCACCGGCCTCGGCGAACCCGGCTCCACCGTCACCGTCACCGCGGGCATCCCCGGCCGGGACGGCGGCGAACTCTGCTCCACCGCCGTCGCCGCCGACGGCACCTGGTCCTGCCTGCCGGTCGAGAACCTCGCCGACGGCCGCTACCAGCTCACCCCGCGGGCCGCCGACGGCGCCGGCAACCGCTCCGACGGCAAGGCGGTCGCCCTCACCGTCGACACCGCCGCCCCCGACCGCCCGCAGCTCACCGCCCCCGGCAGCGGCGAACTCCTGCACACCGCCCGCCCCCGGATCACCGGCCGCGCCGAGCCCGGCACCACCGTCACCGTCACCGCCGCCACCGGCCACGGCGACGAACGCACCACCGTCTGCAGCGCCGTCACCGGAGCCGACGGCACCTGGTCCTGCACCCCCGCCCGCGACCTCGCCCCCGGCGACCTCACCCTCCTCGCCACCGCCACCGACCCCGCGGGCAACGGCACCCCGGGCGACCCGGTCCCGGTCCACCTCGCCGCGGCGGCGGGCGGGGGCGGGGGCGCGAGCCCGAGTGCGTCGCCGGCGGCGGCGGACGTGCCGAGCGCGTCGGCGTCCGACCTGCCGTCGAGCGCCGCGCCTTCCCCGGCGGCGCCGGACGCGTCGGTGCCGATCGCGGTCCCGCCGACGGACGTCCCGGCCGGTGCGGACGCGAGCCCGACGCCCGCGTCCGCCCCGTCGCCGAGCGCGTCGGCCTCCGCCTCCGCGTCCGCCTCCCCCTCCGCGTCCGGTGCGCCGTCGAGCGCCGTACCCTCCGGCCCGCCCGCGGGGTCGGCCTCCCCGGCGGTGCCGGACGCGCCGGTGCCGCCCGAGGTGCTGCCGATCGTGGTCCCGCCGACGGGCGCCCAGGCCGGTGCGGGCACGAGCCCGACGCCCACGTCCGCCCCGTCGCCGAGCGCGTCGGCCTCCGTTCCCGTCTCCGCGTCCGCGTCCGCGCCGGGGGCGGACAAGGTGGTCGAGCCCGAGCTGACGCTGCCGGTGCCGTCCGACCTGGTGCCGGTCGTCGTGCCGACCCCGGAGGCGTCGACCGCCCCCGCCCCGCCCGCGCCGAGCGTCCTCCCGGACGCGCCGAGCGCACCCGGCGTCCCGGGCGCGCCCTCGCCGTCCGAGGCGCACGCTGGCGCGGTGCCGCCGACCGCCGAGCCGACGGGTGGTCAGGTCACCCCGGTGCCCGCCGTGCCGCCCGGGGCGCCTGCCCGGCCGGTGCAGCCCGCGACGGCCACGCCAAGCCGGGTCGCCCCGCCCGCGACGACTGCGCCGCCGGTCGCGACGCCCCCGGTCGGCACGCCGTTGCCGCCGGTGGAGCCGAGTGCGACCCGGCGGGCCCCGGCGGACGTGACGGTGCCGTTCGCCCCGCCGTCCCCGGCCCCGTCCGGGCCCGCTCCCGCCTCCGTGCCGCCCTCGCCCTCGGCGTCCCCGTCCGCCCAGGCGCCGACCCCGCCGTCCGACGGCCCGTCAGCCCTCGCTCCCGATCCGGGTTCGGGGCCGGAGGCCGACGGCGACTCGGCCCCGGACGATCCGGCGGACGAGGCGGTGCAGGCGCAGCCGCAGTCGCGGACGCCGGCCGCGCCGCCGCCGGACGTGGTGGCGGCGGCGCACCGGGCGGCGGCCACCGGGTGGCGCGGGCTGGCCTGCGGGGCGCTGCTGGTCGCGGCGGGCGTCGGGTTGCTGACTCGCCGGGTGTTCGGCCGGGGGAGTGGCACCCGGCGTCGCTGACGGGCCGTCCGGTCCGGTTCCGATCCCCGGTCGGCCCGCTCGTTCCCGCAGTTCAGGGCGGGCGGGCCGACGCGCATCCGCAGAGCGGACAGACCGACACACTGCCCGCTAAATATCGCATTTGATGACTTATCAACCTAGCCTGAGTCTGGCACTGCCCGTCAGATCCGGGCCGCCCGTTGCGCGACACACTGACCCTTAGGACACGTGCATGGACGTCACCCGCGACTCGTCGCCGCGACCCCACTCCTGGCCCCCCGCCGCACCCCAGCCCCCGGTCGGTGCGACCCAACTGACCAAGGCGGTCGCCAAGGCCGTCGCCAAACCGCTGATCACGGCCGCCCCGCCGGTCGAGGACGACCTCGACCGGGGCGCGGCCACCCAGCCGCTCCCGGTGGTGAACCCGGCCGTCGACCCGGCCCGCCTGGTGCCGGTCGGCGCGGACGAGCCGTCCGTGCTCCCGCCCGCGCCCCGCCCCGCCGCCGAACCGACCGCCGTGGAACCCGCGGCCACCGGTCCGCGCGGTGCGGTCTCCGGCGGGCTCCGCCGGCTCAGCGCGGCCACCGCGAAGCAGCCGCCGGCGCCCCCGGCGGCGGAGGCCGCGACCCACCGCCGGCCGCCGCGCGCGGACCAGTCCCTGCGCGAGCGGCGCGCCTTCGCCCTGCCGGGCTGGCTCCCGCTGCTGGTGCTGCTGGCCGGGGCGGCCGGGGTGCTGCTGGTGCTGGCCCGGGCCGGGGCGCTCCCGCAACCGGCCGGGGTGCCCGACCTGCGCGGCCCGGCCGCGCTGGACAGCGGGCGGGCCGCGGTCGACGACGGCACGGTCGCCGCGGTCAGCGCGATCGGGCTGGTGATGCTGGCCGCGCTCGGCGGGATGCTGTCCAACCCGGGCGGCGAGACCCGGGTGCTGACCCGCTGGGGCCGCTACCGGGGCACCGTCCGCCGCACCGGCCTGCTCTGGGTGAACCCGATGCTGCGCCGCCGCCGGGTGGACGTCCGGCTGCGGCACTGGCGCAGCGAGCCGGTGCACGTCACCGACCGGGCCGGGACGCCGCTGGTGGTGCGGCTGCTGATCGTGTGGCGGGTCAAGGACACCGCCCGGGTGACGCTGGGCATCGCCGAACACGAAACGTACCTGCGCGAGCAGGTGCAGGCCGTTCTCACCCGAACCGCCTCCCTGCTGCCGTGCGACTCCAACTCCGCGCCGGGCCCCGCGCTGCGCGACGGCCAGTGGTTCGCCGACGAGCTGACCCGGGCGCTGGCCGCCGAGACCGCCCCGGCCGGGGTCGAGGTCTACTCGGTGCAGCCGCTGGCCCTGGACTACGCGCCGGAGGTCGCCGAGTCGATGCGCCGCCGCCGGCTCGCCGACCTGGACGCCGGGCTGCGGACCGTCCTGGTGGACGACGCGGTGGAGGCCGCGGCGCTCGCGGTGCGACGCCTGGAGCACGCCACCGCCCACGAGTTGGACGACAGCGCGCGCAGCGCCCTGATGGAGCAGCTGCTGGTCGCGTTCGTCGCCCCGGCCGGGGTCACCGCCTCGGTGCCCGCCCCGGCCGCCCGCCCGAACCGCAAGGAAGGGAAACCCGCGTGACCACCGCGCTCGCCTCGATATCCACCGACCCCACCGACCTTCCGGACTTCTCCGGGGCCCCGCTGCTGGGCTTCGCCGAATCCGACGGTGCCCCGACCTGCCGCTGCGCCCCGTGCGCCCGGCCGGCGGCCCGCACCGGCGGGTCCGGCGCGGCCGAGCGGGCGGGCCGAATACACCGGGCCGTGCGTTCGACCCTGCTGGCCGGCACCGTGCTGGCGGGCGTCGGAGCGGCCGGTCTCGGCCTCGACGCGACCGCCGCGCAGGCCCTGCCCGCACCGTCCGGCCCCGGCTGGGACGGCAAGGTCTACTGGTTCAAGAACGCGGCCGGCGAGTGGCGCTACACCAAGTGGTACGACGTCTACCTCGACCGCACCGGCGGCGCCAAGGGCGCGCAGCCGCAGTCCCCGCCGTCGAAGTCCGCCCCGGCGCAGTCCTCCGGAGGGATCCGGCAGGGCTGGGACGGCAAGGTCTACTGGTTCAGGAACGCGGCCGGCGAGTGGCGCTACACCAGCCACTACGACGTCTACGTCTCCCGGACCGGCGACAGCGGAGCCCCCGCCGGACAGTCCGCCGGACAGTCCGCCGGACAGTCCGCCGGACAGTCCGACGGACCCGCCGCGAGCGGGGTCGAGGCGGCGGTGTCCTACGCGCTGGCGCAGGTCGGCAAACCGTACATGTGGGGCGGCAACGGACCCGACGGGTTCGACTGCTCGGGCCTGGTCCAGCAGGCGTTCCGCCGGGCCGGGATCTCCACCCCCCGGGTCGCCGCCGACCAGTACCGGGCCGCCACCCCGATCGGCTCCGGCCAACTGCGGCGCGGCGACCTGCTGTTCTGGTCCGGCAACGACCGGGCCTCCGGCATCCACCACGTGGCCGTCTACCTCGGCGACGGCACGTACGTCGAAGCCCCGCGCCCCGGGACGAACGTCCGGGTCTCCCGCCTCACCAGCGGCTACTACCCGGACTTCCTCGGCCGCTACTGAGCGCCCGGGAAGACGGCGGCGCCCCTCCCGCCGGGTCGGTGGGAGGGGCGCCGGTGCGGGCCGGGGCGGGGGTCAGGCGGAGGCCTCGGAGAGCAGCTCGAGTTCGGCGCCGGTCAGCCGGAGCGAGGCGGCGGCCAGCAGCGGGGGCAGCTGCTCCGGCGTGCGGGCGCTGGCCAGCGGGGCGGCCACCGTCGGCTGGGCGGCGAGCCAGGCCAGGGCCACCGTCGCGACCTGCGTGCCGTGGGCGGCGGCCACCTCGTCCAGGGCGGCGAGCACCCGGGGGCCGCGCGGGTCGTCCAGGTAGCGGCCGGCGCCCTGGGCGCGGGCGGAGTCGACGACCGTGCCCGGACGGTACTTGCCGGTCAGGAAGCCGGAGGCGAGCGCGTAGTACGGGACGCACGACAGGCCGTGGGCGGCGACCACGTCCGCCAGCGGGCCCTCGTAGGTGTCGCGGGAGACCAGGTTGTAGTGCGGCTGCACCGCGACGTACGTGGCCAGGCCCTCGCGCCCGGCGAACTCCAGCGAGGCGGCCAGCCGCTCCGGGCCGATGTTGGACGCGGCGACCTCGCGCACCTTGCCCGCGCGGACCAGCTCGTCGAGCGCCGTGACGATCTCCTCCACCGGGGTGTCGAGGTCGTCCTTGTGGGTGTAGAGCAGGTCGATCCGCTCGACGCCGAGCCGGCGCAGCGAGGCCTCCGCGCCGCGCTTGATCGTGTCGGCCCGCAGGTTGTCCAGGCCGGGCAGCGAGCCGACCTTGGTGGCGACCACGATCTGCTCGCGGTCGCCCCGGCTGCGCAGCCAGTCGCCGATCACCGTCTCCGACTCGCCGCCGGAGTTGCCCGGCGCCCAGGCCGAGTAGACGTCCGCGGTGTCGATGAAGTTGCCGCCCGCCGCCGCGTAGGCGTCGAGCACGGCGAAGGACTGCGCGGCGTCGGCCGTCCAGCCGAACACGTTGCCGCCGAGCGACAGCGGGGAGACGGCGAGGTCGGAGGGGCCGAGGGTCACCCGGGGGGCTTCACTGGTGGTCATGACGGAGGACAACCCGTTCGGGTCCGGCTTGATTCCGGGAGACCGCGCGTTCACCTCCCGGTCGGCCGAGGTGAGGGGTCCGTGCAGACCGGGCCCGGGACGGGGACCGGGGTGTCGGCGGGCGGCCCCGAAGGGCTAGAGTCCCGTTCCATGGCTGACAACGACTACGACCCCGCCGGCTCGACCCAGATGTTCCGGGCGTTCGTCGACGAGGCCCCGGCCCCGCAGGCCCCGGGCACCGTCACCACCTACGGCAGCAGCTCCTCGTCGAGCCGCACCCCGATGATCGTCATCGGGGCCATCGTGGCCCTGGCGGTCGTCGCCGGCGTGATCTGGCTGGCCGTCAAGTAGCGCCCGCGCCCGCCCGCCCGGGGCCGACCGGACACCCCGGGCGGCCCCGGCGCCCGGCGTGCCTAGACTGACCGGGTCCGCCGCACCGCCGCGAGGAGGCACCCGTGACCGCGCCGTCCACCGAGACCGCCAGAAGCCTCGGCCTGGCCGCCGCCGTCAACGCCCGCGACCTCGGCGGCTACCGCACCGCGGACGGCCGCACCGTGCGCCCGGGCGCGCTGCTGCGCACCGAGGCGCTCAGCCGGCTCGACGAGGCCGACCGGGCGCTGCTCGGCGCGATCGGACTGCGGCACGTCATCGACCTGCGCAGCCTCGACGAGGTCCGCCACCTGGGCGCCGACCTCGTCCCCGGCCTGGCCGAGGCCGTGCTGCCGGTGGACGCCGCGGCCACCCTGAGCGTGCCGTCGGCCGACGGGCTCGGGCCGACCCTGCACCACCTGCCGGTGTTCTCCGCGGACTTCGACCTGTACGTGGAACTGCGCCGGGCGCTGGGCACCGGCGACCCGACGGCGATGCACGCCGTTCTCGGGGACGGGCGGGGCACCGCGATGATGACCTCGATGTACCGCTGGTTCGTCACCGACGCCGTCGCCCGCTCCCGCTTCGCCACCGTGCTGCGGCTGATCACCGAGGCGGACGGCGCGCCGGTGCTCTTCCACTGCACTGCCGGCAAGGACCGCACCGGCTGGACGGCGGCGCTGCTGCTCACCGCGCTCGGCGTCGACCGCGAGACCGTCCTCGCGGACTACCTGCTCACCAACGACCGCTCGGCGGCCCTGATCGCCCGGGTCGACCCGCTGATGCAGCCGCTGGCCCGCGCGGAGGCGGTCTACCTGGAGGCGGCCTTCGAGGAACTGGCCCTGGGCTGGTCCGGCTTCGAGCACTTCTGGCAGGACGGGCTGGGGCTCACCGAACGGCACCTCGCCGCCCTCCGGGCCGCCTGCACCGTCTAGCGGTGGTCCGGCGGGGGCCCGGAGAGGGCCCCCGCCGGGTGCCTATTCGGCGGTGAGGCCCTCGCGGAGGTGGGCCAGCGTCTTGGTGAGCAGCCGGGAGACGTGCATCTGGGAGATGCCGATCTCGTCGCCGATCTGGGACTGCGTCAGGTTGCCGAAGAAGCGGAGCATGATGATGCGGCGCTCGCGCGGCGGGAGCTTGGCGAGCAGCGGCTTGAGGGACTCGCGGTACTCGACGCCTTCGAGGGCGAGGTCCTCGTAGCCGAGCCGGTCGGCGAGCGGGCCGTCGCCGCCGTCGTCCTCGGCGGGCGTGGAGTCGAGCGAGCTGGCGGTGTACGCGTTGCCGACGGCGAGGCCCTCGACCACGTCGTCCTCGGAGACGCCGAGGTAGGCGGCGAGTTCGGGGACGGTGGGGGAGCGGTCCAGGCGCTGGGAGAGCTCGTCGCCGGCCTTGGTGAGGGCCAGGCGCAGCTCCTGGAGGCGGCGCGGGACGCGCACGGACCAGCTGGTGTCCCGGAAGAAGCGCTTGATCTCGCCGACCACGGTGGGCATGGCGAAGGTCGGGAACTCGACGCCGCGGTCCGGGTCGAAGCGGTCGATGGCCTTGATCAGGCCGATGGTGCCGACCTGGACGATGTCCTCCATCGGCTCGTTGCGGCTGCGGAAGCGCGCGGACGCGTACCGGACCAGCGGCAGGTTGAGCTCGATCAGGGTGTCCCGGACGTAGGTGTGCTCCGCGCTGCCGGCCGTCAGCCCGGCGAGCCGGCGGAACAGCGTGCGGGACAGCGTGCGGGTGTCGAGGGCCCGGTCGGGGGCCTCGGCGGGACCGGCCTGGGCCGGGATCGGTACGACGACGGTTTCGGCCTCGACTTCGATGACCGCACTGCCCGGTTCTGTGAACACGCGCCCACCCCCTGGTGACTGGCTGTCGAACGGTCGCCACCGCGCAGTGGTTCCCGGCTGACGGGTCTGACTGCTCAATACCGGCCCACCGGCCCCGGCAAACCCGTTCGTCGCGACTCGTCACCCACCGGTGACACGCGGCAACAGGGACGACTCACTCCTCCCAGGCGTTGCCGGTGCGCAGCCGGGAGAGGATCCGGGACAGCAGCCGGGAGACGTGCATCTGGGACATGCCGAGTTCGGTGGAGATCTGCGACTGGGTGAGGTTGGCGAAGAACCGCAGCATGATGATCCGGCGCTCCCGCTCGGGGAGCTGCACCAGCAGGTGGCGGACCATGTCGCGGTGCTCGACGTCGGTGAGGGCGGAGTCCTCGTAGCCGAGCCGGTCGAGCAGGGCGAGGCCGCCCTCGTGCTCCTGGGCGGCCTCCAGGGAGGCGGCGTTGTAGGCGCGGCCGGCGTCCAGGCAGGCCCGGACGTCCTCCTCGGGGATGCGCAGGTTGGCGGCGATCTCGGGGACCTTGGGGGTCCGTCCGTGGGTGACGGTCAGCTCCTCCATCGCGCCGCTGACCTGCACCCAGAGCTCCTGGAGCCGGCGCGGGACGTGCATGGTGCGGACGTTGTCGCGGAAGTAGCGCTTGATCTCGCCGAGGATGGTGGGCAGCGCGTAGGTGGGGAACTGGACGCCGCGCTCGGGGTCGAAGCGGTCGATGGCGTTGATCAGGCCGATGGTGCCGACCTGGACGATGTCCTCCATCGGCTCGCTGCGGCTGCGGAAGCGGGTGGCGGCGTAGCGGACCAGCGGGATGTTGATCTCGATCAGGGCGGAGCGGACCCGGGCGCGCTCGGGGGCGTCGGCCGGGAGTTCGGCGAGCCGTTCGAACAGGATCCGGGTGAGGGTGCGGACGTCCAGCGCGCCGCGGGTGCCGGGGCGGCGGGAGGCCAGCTCGACGGGGTCCGGCCTGTCCTCGGTCCGGTCCTCCGGAGCACTGCCCTGCTGCGTCCGTACGGACACGTCACCCCTCCCTCGTCAACCACCTCGCCAATTTCCGGCAAAACCGGTCATAGCATCACAAGTCGCTCTGTGGCCGGGCAAGCACCCGGCGGAGGCGTGTTGACGGACCGTCCAGCATTCGGCGGAGTGTGCTGTGGCCCCCGCGCGCGGACGGAGGGCGGGGACCGCAGGATCGTGCGTGTGCGACGGATGGTGGGGGAGGGTCAGACCTCCAGGTCGGCGATCACCCAGGTGGCGAACTCGCGCCACTGCGCGGCGGCGGCCTGATGGGCCGGGTGGCCCAGGTAGGCGGCCAGCGCCTCGCGGTCCGCGACCAGGCTGTTGATCGCGAAGTCCCGGGCGATGTCCCGCTCGGCGAAGTTCCAGCCGCACTCCCACTCGCGCAGCTCGGGGATCAGCGCGCCGAGCTCGGCGAACGCCGCGGCGCCCGCGACGGCCCGCGGGTCCTCCTTGGTGACGCCTTCGTTCAGCTTGAACAGGACCAGGTGCCGGATCACGATGCCGCTCCTCGCGGGTGGGAGGGGGCGCGCCCGGTCGCGGGCGCGCCCCCGACGGACGGACCCCGCAACGGTACTAGCGCACCAGTCCGGTCATGAACGAGCCGACCGCCCTGGCGGCGTCCGAGATGCCCACGAACCCGGACTTCACCAGGTCCGCCGAGCGCTCCGGCGAGGTGATGATCGTGTAGATGACGAAGACGACCAGGATCCACATGGCCACCTTCTTCGCCTGAGCCATCGAACGGGCCTGCCTCCCTGAGTCGGGCCGCCGTCCTCTCCCCGCACGGCCCTGCCACCCGGCAGCTTATCCACCGGACGGCGCAACGGGTGAGGGACGTGTTCACCCGCGGGGACGAAGGTCCCGCGCGGACGGGGCTTTCTCCGGATGTCCCCACCGGGGCGGCGCGGCAGGATGGTTGATGTACCGAGGATCTGGCAGGAATCCCCGGTACGGCGATCCGGAGGTCCCCGCTGTGGGACCGGGCCCCGCGGCTTCCCCCGACGCGGACCCGGTTGTAGGACCTCCGCCAGGGGCAGCGGCTCGTCCCCCCGGAGCTGCTGCCCCCGCCGCGGACCGCGAGGTCCGTCCAGGCTCCGCACTCCCCATGGGCACGGTGGTCAACCGCCCGGGAGTGCGGAGCCTCTCGCCGCACCGCGCGCTTCCCCGGGCCGGGACCGGCCCCGGCACGGCGAAGGGCCCGACCGGAAGCCGGTCGGGCCCTTCGTTCTTCCTGCCAGTGGCGGTAGCGGTGGGATTCGAACCCACGGTGGAGTTGCCCCCACACACGCTTTCGAGGCGTGCTCCTTTGGCCGCTCGGACACGCTACCGAGGGGAACTCTACCGGATCGGCGAGGCGGGGCGAAATCCGTTGTCGGGGGCTTGGCGCCGGGTGTCGAAGAAGGCCAGCAGTTGGGCGGTGCACTCGTCGGCGAGGACGCCACCGACCACCTCGGGGCGGTGGTTGAGGCGGTTGTCGCGGACCACGTCGAAGAGGGAGCCGGCCGCGCCGGCCTTCGGGTCGTGGGCGCCGAAGACGACGCGGGCGAGGCGGGAGAGGACGATCGCGCCCGCGCACATGGTGCAGGGCTCCAGGGTGACGACCAGGGTGCAGCCGGTCAGGCGCCACTCCCCGACGGTGCGGGCGGCCTGCCGGATCGCCACCACCTCGGCGTGGCCGGTGGGGTCGCCCACCGCCTCCCGGACATTGTGGCCGCGGCCGAGCACGGTGCCGTCCGGTCCGAGGACGAACGCCCCGACCGGGACGTCACCGGTGGCGGTGGCCAGTGCGGCCTCCTCGATCGCGAGGCGCATCCGGCCCCGCCACCGGTCGCGGACCGGGTCGGGGCGTTCGGGGGCGGGCAGCGGGGCGATCCGCGGCCGTTCGCCAGGGTCGGCGGGGTCGGTGAGGGGGGCGGGGACGGGCTGCATGGACCCAGTGTCGGGCACCGGGCCCGCCGCTACCGAACGGCCTCCAGGACCTCGCCGCAGCCCAGCGCCTCGGCGATCTCGCCCAGCGCGTCGCCGGGCGCGGCGCCCTCGCCGGCCAGCTCCAGCAGGTCGGCCGCGGCCATCCCGAACTCGGTCAGCAGCTCGGAGTCGCCGATCGGCCCGATCGGGCTCGCGCCCCGCCCGCCGGCCGGCTCCTCGTCCTCGTCCTCGGGGACCGCGCCGTCCTCGGCGTCCTCGTCGTCGAGCCCGGCGACGAGACCGTCGAGGTCGTCGAAGTCGGCCTCCCCGTCCTGTTCGATCAACTCGTCGGTGAGCACCGCGCCGTACGAACTGCGCGCCGCGGCCGCCGCGTCGGAGACGAAGATCCGCGGGTCGTCCTCACCGTCGATGCGCAGGACCGCGAACCACGCGTCCTCCTGCTCGATGAAGACCAGCACGGTGTCGTCGTCCTCGGCCGCTTCGCGGGCCAGGTCGGTCAGGTCGGCCAGGGTCTCTACGTCGTCGAGTTCCGTCTCGCTCACATCCCACCCGGCACCGGTGCGAGCAAGCACTGCAGCGAAGTACGCCACCAGGGACACTCCCAAGATTGGTCTCGGCTGTCGGCGATCTCGGGCGGGTGCGGTCCGGCCGCCCCCGCGCCAGAAGGAGGTCCGCTGTTCGGACCGTCCCACCGCATCGTGACAGAAAGCCCGCCGCTGCGGGGAGTGTTCGGCAGCGCGTCTTCGCAGGTCGTGTCGGAATGGTCGGCTTCCGGCCGCTCAGGGTGCGCGTCCTGACCGCCCGGCCCCTCGCGGAGGGGGCGTCCGGGGCCTCGCGGGGCGCAACTCCGGTGCGGGGTGCGGCCCCCGGCGGTCAGGTCCGGAAGGTGCGCATCCGCAGCGCCTCGCGCATCCGGCGCTCCTTGGTCCGTCTCGGCTGCACCCGGGCCCGCAACTCCCGGGCCTCGGCCAACTCGCGGAGGAACACGGCCCGGCGCTTGCGCCGTTCCGCAGCGGTCTCCGCGGCGCGCTGCGCGCCCTTCTCTGACTCCGGACGGGACTCGTCTGTCGAGCCTGACCCGCCCGCGCCGGCGGTGGATGCCCGCGTCGGGTTGCTCTTCATAGGTCCCGACTTTCCCAGATCGGCCCCGCCGATACCACAGGAGCGGCCCGAATTCCGTGGCTGCGGGCGGATCGCGGCGCATTCCGGCGGGTCGTACCGGTCGTCCCGGTTCGTACGGAGTCGTACACACGTACCCGCGCCCGTTACCGTTGGTGTCATGCGTCTCCACGTCGTCGACCACCCGCTGGTCGCCCACAAGCTGTCCACCCTGCGCGACGAGCGCACGGACTCGCCGACCTTCCGGCGGCTCACCGACGAACTGGTGACCCTGCTCGCGTACGAGGCGACCAGGGACGTCCGTACCGACACGGTCGAGATCACCACCCCGGTCGCCGTCACCCGGGGCACCCGGCTCTCCTACCCGCGCCCGCTGGTCGTCCCGATCCTCCGGGCCGGTCTCGGCATGCTCGACGGCATGACCCGGCTGCTGCCCACCGCCGAGGTCGGCTTCCTCGGGATGGTGCGCAACGAGGAGACGCTGGAGGCGTCGACCTACGCGACCCGGATGCCGGACGACCTCTCCGGGCGGCAGATCTACGTCCTCGACCCGATGCTCGCCACCGGCGGCACCCTGGTCGCGGCGATCCGGATGCTGCTCGACCGGGGCGCCACCGACGTCACCGCCGTGGTGCTGCTGGCCGCGCCCGAGGGCGTCGCGCTGATGGAGCGCGAGCTGGCGGGGCGGCCGGTCACGGTGGTCACCGCGGCGGTCGACGAGCGGCTCAACGAGCACGGGTACATCGTGCCGGGGCTGGGCGACGCGGGCGACCGGCTGTACGGCACGGCCGGCTGAGGACGGTACGGGCGGCAGGACGGCAGGGCGGTAGGAACGGCGGAGGTCCGGCCGGGGCGGGAGTTCCGCCTCCGGCCGGACCTCCGCCGTGCTGCTCCGGGAGCGCCGGGGCTCAGCAGTGGCCGGGCTCCGGGGTGGGGGAGGGCTTGGTGAGTTCGGCGAGGGCGGCGGCGGCCTGGGCCGGGTCGGCGAGGGCGCTGAAGGTGTCGCCGATGACGAAGTCGACGGTGGCGTCGGCCCGGGTGTCCTCGGTGGCGGTCGCGGTGGCGACCTGGGAGGACAGCAGGGTGGCCGCGCCGAGGCCGCCGGGGCCGCTGACGATCTGCGCGGTGCCGGGGACCTTCTTGTCGAGCGCGGCGGGCGCGTTGCCCACCTTGTCGACCACGAAGCCGCGCTTGCGGAGCTCGTCGGCGGTGCGGGCGGCCAGGCCGGACTTGTCGGTGGCGTTGTAGACGTTCACCGTGACGGCGGCGGGCTGCGGCACCGCGGTGTTGCTCGGGGCGGGCGCCGGGGCGCCGGAGACGGCGGCGGCCGCGGCGGCGGGTGCGGCGGCCGACGGGGAGCCCTCCGGGGCGGCCAGCGGCTTGCCGGAGGAGGTGGCGCACGCCTGGGCGGCGGCGTCCTTGGCGTTCTTGCCGGTGAAGACGTCGTAGAGCTGGACGCCGCCGACCGAGACCAGGCCCAGGGCGAGGACGCCGCCCAGCGCGACGGCGACCTTCCGGCCGCGGCGCGGGGGCCGGCTGAGCCTGGGGTAGGCGTTTCCGGTGACGCGGTACTGCTTCCCCTTCAAACCCCGGGGAGTCAACATGCTCATGGTCTGTCTCCCCCATAGGTGCCAGGGTGGGGTGCCGGTGACCGCGGGGCGGCCGTGGGAACGGACCGCGGAACCGCTGTAGTCAGCAGACTAATCCGACAACGGGTGCGCAGGTACTAGATGATCATCATCCGGGGGATGACGGCACTCGAAAGGACGTACCGGTACCGGCACCGGTTGCGCCGTGCCCCGGGATGGTCCCGGATGGTCCCGGCCGGCACCCCGGACGGCGTGCGGTCAGTCCATCTCCAGCACGCGGGCGTGCAGGACCTGCCGCTGCTGGAGGGCGGCCCGGACGGCGCGGTGCAGGCCGTCCTCCAGGTACAGGTCGCCGCGCCACTTCACCACGTGGGCGAACAGGTCCCCGTAGAACGTGGAGTCCTCCGCGAGGAGGGTCTCCAGGTCCAACTGGCCCTTGGTGGTCACCAGCTGGTCCAGCCGCACCGGACGCGGCGCGACGTCCGCCCACTGGCGGGTGCTGGTCCGGCCGTGATCCGGGTACGGCCGCCCGTTGCCGATGCGCTTGAAGATCACACGGAAAGCCTACCGTTCGGGACGCTCCGGGCGCAGCAGGCGGGGCCAACGGTGCGTTGAACGGACCGGGGGACGGAACGGTCTCTATCCGTGCGAACGGCGCATTCCGGTCGCCCGGCGCGGCGGCCGGACCTCACCGCAGGGCCTGGCCGATGCGGTCCAGCGAGGACAGCCGCATCAGGCCGTAGTTGTAGAACTCGACCTCGGGGACCCCGAGTTCGCGCAGCGCGGCGATCTTGGCGGCGAGGTTGGCCTGTCCGTCGCAGTCGGAGGCCATCGGGCGCAGGATGACCGCCATGTCCTGCGGGCGGACGCCGTGCAGGGCGAAGGCGGCGACCTTCTCGCGGACCTCCTCCGGGGTCCTCGCGTAGCCGAGCGTCTCGATCTGGTGGGCGGCGCCCGCGAGGGCGGGCAGGTCGATGCCGGACAGCCAGCCGGTACCGGGGCCGCCGCCGTCCATGAAGGTCAGCCGCATGCCGTGCGCGGCGGCGGTGGTGGCCAGCTCGGCGGCCAGCGAGGTGACGGTCCGGGCGGAGGCGTCCACGTAGGCGGCGAAGGCACCGCCGGCCAGCTCGTCCAGCGGGGTGGGCGCCGGGGCGCGCGACTCGTCGGCGAGGCGGGCCCGCAGCTCGGTGCGGACGGTGTCGCGGACGTGCTCGGCGGGGACGCCCGCGGCGGTCGCGGCGGCCAGGCAGTGCGGGCAGAAGCAGACCGACAGCAGCGCCTCGGTGACCGGGCCCAGCTCCTCGAAGTAGCGCTCGTGGTGGTAGCCGTGCGCCAGGCCGTGGAAGTGCAGCGACTCGGCCCGGATCGCATCCACGCCGTACCGGGCCAGCTCCTCGACCACGGTGCGGCAGTACGCGCGGACCTCCGGGTTGGCCGGGCACAGCTCGGTCAGGTGGCGGTCGCCGAAGGCGTTGGCCGGGGCGCAGTCGGGGTGCGCGAAGCCGAGCCGGTCGTTGTGGCAGAAGACCGTCCAGGCGTGCAGCTTCAGGCCGCGGCGGCGGGTCTCCTCAGCGGCCTCGGCGAACGGGTCACGGGTGCCGATCGCGGTGGACGGCAGCGGGGAGAGCCGGCGGCCGGCCCAGCGGGCCGGGTCCGGGCGGAAGTACGCGGCGCCGGGCTCCAGGTAGCGCAGCACCCGGCGCGGGTTGTGCGGGAAGACGTCGCGCGCCTCGTGGTAGACCGAGGCCAGCGTGACGCCGCCGACGCCCGCCCGGTCGGTAAGGTTGCCGAAGAAGGTGTCGGCCCCTTCGTCGAGCAGGTCGGTGGCGAAGGCGAGGACGGACGTCTCCACGGGGCAACTCCGGAGAAGGAAGTACGGGGAGTGACCACGCTAACCGCGCGCTCCCGTATTGGTCTATACCTGGTTGGGTGAGGAGAGCGGCGGCATGACGGTCTACCGGGGCTTCGACCAGCGGGAACTCGACCGGGAGTACTCGCCCAGCACCAAGGTCGCCGACTTCGACGCCGAACTCGCGGCGTACGCGGCGCAGAGCCGCCGGGCCTACCAGGAACTCGCCGGGCACCGGGAGCTGCGCTACGGCACCGCCGGGCCCGAACGGCTCGACTTCTTCCCGGCCGGCCCCGGCGCGCCGCTGCACGTCTTCGTGCACGGCGGCTTCTGGCAGGAGCTCGGCAAGGAGGACTCGGTCTTCCCCGCGCTCGACCTCGTCCCGCACGGCACCGCGTTCGCCGCCGTCGGCTACGGGCTCGCCCCGCAGTGGACGGTCGAGCAGATCACCGAACAGGTCACCACCGCGGTGCTCTGGCTGGTCGAGCACGCGGCGGAACTCGGCACCGACCCCGCACGCGTCGTGCTCAGCGGCAGCTCCGCGGGAGCGCACCTGGCGGCGAGCGCCCTGCTCGACCCCCGACTGCGCGGGCGGATCCGCGGCGCGGCCCTGCTCAGCGGCGTCTACGACCTGGAACCCGTCACCCTCAGCTACGTCAACCAGCCGCTCGGCCTGGACCTCGACCGGGCCCGCCGGCTCAGCCCGCTGTACGCCGCGCCGGACGCGCTGGCGGCGCTGCCGCCGGTGCTGCTCGCGCTGGGGGAGCACGAGACGGCGGAGTTCGGGCGGCAGCAGGCGGAGTTCGCGGAGACGGCCCGGGAGAACGGGGTACCGGTGCACGAGCTGCTGGTCGGGGGGCGCAACCACTTCGACCTGGTCTTCGACCTGGGGAAGGTGGAGACGGTGCTGGGGGCGGCGGTCGAGGCGCTGTGGCGGAGTTGAGGGGTTGAGGGGCCGGGGGATTGAAGGGCCGGGGGGTGGCGGGAGTGGGGGTGCGCCGGTGGCGGGCTGAGGTGGTGTCACCTGTGATGGGGTGGGGCTCCGTAGACTGCCGGAGGAGTTTCCACACCTTCGATGAGGACGGTGAACGATGACCGGGCGCATTCCGCTTCCGTACGACTTCCTGCCGCCGGTGCCGGCGTTCGAGCTGCGCAGTGCGGATCTGGTGGACGGTGGGGTCATGCCGGACGCGCACGTGCACGCGGCGGGGAACGTCTCGCCGGAGTTGTCCTGGGAGGGGGCTCCGGAGGGGACGCGGTCGTTCGCGGTGACGTGCTACGACCCGGACGCGCCGACCGCGGCGGGCTGGTGGCACTGGCTGGCGGTGGACCTGCCGGCGGGGACCACGGGGTTGGCGCGGGGCGCGGGGGCGGACGACGGGGAGCTGCCCGGCGGGGCGTTCCACGTCCGCAACGACTTCCCGGGGCACCGGTACGAC
Source organism: Kitasatospora sp. SolWspMP-SS2h (assembly GCF_003259315.1). Lineage (GTDB taxonomy): Bacteria > Actinomycetota > Actinomycetes > Streptomycetales > Streptomycetaceae > Kitasatospora > Kitasatospora fiedleri. The sequence goes on from NZ_QLLT01000009.1 coordinate 20,327, forward strand.
GGTGCGGCGCCGCCGCCCGGGCCGGCGCACCGGTACGTGTTCGTGGTGCACGCGCTGGACGTGCCGACGCTGGAGGTCGGGCCGGACACGCCGGCCGCGCAGGTGGGGTTCCACCTGACCGCGCACGCGCTCGGACGGGGCGTGCTGACGGCGGAGTACCAGTCGGCGCCGTGAGCCGGTCAGGCCGGGACCCGGCGGAGGAACGCCGTCAGGCCGGCGGTCGTCCGGGCGACCCGCTCCTCCGGGGGAGCGACTCGTCCGGGCGGCCGGGCCCTCCGGGACGGGGATCCGGACGGGGCCGGGGTGTCGTCCGGTTCTCCGCCGGTACCGGGCCGGTCCGCGCGTCCGGTGGAGTGTGCTCCGCGGATCGGGTCACACTGGGGGGATGACGGAACAGCGGCGGTTGATCGTGCTGCGGCACGCCAAGGCGGACTGGCCGGACGTCCCGGACGAGCTGCGGCCGCTGGCCGAGCGCGGCCGGACCGACGCGGCGGCGGCCGGACGGTGGCTGGCGGAGCACGAGTTGGTGCCGGACCGGGTGCTCTGCTCCACCGCGGTGCGCACCCGGCAGACCTGGGAGCTGGCCGAGCCGGAGCTCGGCGGCGCGCCCGAACTCGTCCTGGAACCGCGGGCGTACCGCGCCGAGGTGGGTGAACTGATCGACCTGCTCCGGGAGTTGCCTCCGGTGGTGCGGACGGTGATGCTGGTCGGGCACCGGCCCGAGGTGCGGGAGCTGGTGCTGGCGCTGGCCGCGGAGCCGGGGGGCGAGGCGCTGGAGCGGGTGCGGGAGAAGTTCTCCACGGCCGGGGTCGCGGTGCTGGACGTGCCCGGGGAGTGGGGACAACTCGAACCCGGCGGTGCCGAGTTGGTCGAGTACGCGGTGCCCCGAGGGTGAGCGCGGGGGCGTGATAGGGATGGGGCCATGCGCTTCGACCTCGTTCCCAAGCCGCCCGCGGTGGCGGCCCGCCCGCGTGACGGGCGGGGCTACCCGGTGCCCGCGATCACCCCGTGGGAGGACGGGACGCCGCAGTTCGCGCTGACCGACTACGAGCGGTCCGCGGCCTGCGCCCGGGAGCGGCTGTGCTCGGTGTGCAACACGCTGATGCCGCGCGGCACGGTGTGGCGGGTGGTCGGCGGGGCCGAGGCGGTGGCGATCGGCGAGGCGCTGGCGGCCGACCGGCCCTACCGGAACACGGCGCCCACCACGGAGGGCCCCGGCCACCGGGCGTGCATGCTGTACGCCTCGATGGTCTGCCCGTACCTGGCCCGCTCGAACGCCCGCCGCCGGGTGTCGGCCGTCCAGGGCGACGTCCCGGACGGGCTCACCGCGCACGTGCTGCGGGGGGCCGCGCGGGGCGGGACGGGCGCGGTGGTCGGCTTCGCCGAGTACGAGTACGCGATCACCCCGAGCCGGGTGGTGTTCCGCTTCCTCGACCCGGTCGAGTGGCTGCCGCACGACGACGCGGACCAGCAACTGCCGAACCTTCAGGAGGAGTTGGCCAGGCTCGCCCGGTAGCGGGCGACCGGGTGGAGGTCCCGGTCCGCGGACCCTGAATTCGCGGACCGGGACGGCTCGGTGGTGCCGCCCGGGCGGGGGCGGCGGGGCGGCGGGGGCGGCTCAGCTGCGGTAGGCGGGCAGGCCGACGGTGTCGGAGATCTTGACCGGGGCGCCGCCCTTGGCCGGGACGGTGTAGATGCCGTCGGGGGCGCGGAAGGCGACGGTCCTGCCGTCGGGGGAGAAGACCGGCTCGGTGCAGTCCGCGGTGGCCTGCGGGGTGAGGTCGCGCTCCGGGCCGTCGTAGCCGCCGGTCTTGGTGAACAGGTGGTCGTGGCCGTCGACGGAGCGGACGAACACCAGGTCGCCCTCGTCGGACAGGTCGGGCTGGGAGCCCTTGGTGACGGCGCCGCCCTGCTGGCGCAGATAGTCGTCGCGGAGGTACACCTGGCCGTCGTTCCGGTTGGCGTAGGTCGAGGAGCCGTAGCGCCCGGCGCCGTTCGGCCACAGGTTGCCGGTGTCCGGGAGCGGCTTGGCGTCGTCGTCGCTGAAGTTGCCCAGGCCGAGCTGCTGCGGGGCGCCGCCCTCGGCGGGGACGGTGAGCAGCCGCAGGGTGCCGTGGTCCTCGGCGGTGAACTGCAGGTTGTTCTTGGGCTGCAGGTACATGGCGGCGTCGTTCTCGCTGGGGACGAACACCTGCCAGGTCGGGTGGGACCAGGTGACGCCGGACGGGGCCCGGGCGACCAGGACCTGGTGGCCGCCGTCCGGGTCGGAGGTCTCCAGGTTGCCGTTGCCGTCGATGAAGGCGGCGCGCTTGCCGTCGGGGGACCAGGCCAGGTCGCGGACCACGGTGCCGAAGTCGACCACCTGGCCGTCCATCACGACGTAGCGGGTGCCGTCGCTGACGGTCAGTCCGGTGCCCCTGGTGCGGTTGACGGCGGCGGCCCTGGTCGGCGCGGCGGACGGCTGCTGCCGGGCGGGGGAGGACGCGGCGGCGCTCGCCGGGGCCGACGGGGCGGCGGAGGCGGTGGTCGGGGTGGTCGGGGTGCCGCTCGCGGTGCCGGCCGGGGCGGTCGGGGCGGTCGGGGTGGTGCGGGCCGGGGCGGTACCGGCGGGCTGCGCGCCGGTGCTGTCGCCGGACGGGTCGCAGGCGGTCAGCAGCAGGGCGGAGCCGGCGGTGATCGCGGAGACCAGGGCGACGGCGGAGGAGCGGCGGAGGCGGGCGCGCACGGACATGGACGGTTCCCCCCAGGAACGGTGGTCGGTGGTGATCGGTGGGTCGGCCCCCGCCGGTTCTTCCGTTCCGTCGTCCGGGGCGATGACTCAAGTCTCGCCGCCCAATGACCTGGCGGGATGCGCGAATTGTCACCGCGGGGCAACAGGCGTTCGGACACGTCCGAGTGCGCCGCCGGGCGTTCCGCTGCCCGGCTGGTCCGCTGCCCGGCCGGTCACAGCGCGGGCTCCAGGTGGGCCCAGGGGCGGGCCGACTCCAGTTGGGCGGCGAGGGCGAGCAGGGTGCCCTCGCCGCCCAGCGGCGCCACGAACTGCACGCCCAGCGGCAGGCCGTCCGGGGTGCGGTGCAGCGGGACGCTGGCGGCGGGGCGACCGGTGATGTTGGCGAGCTGGGTGAACGGGACCGGCGCCAGGTTGGCGATCACCGCCTCCTCGTACGCCCCGGTCCGGCTGAGCAGGCCCAGCAGGCCGAGCGGCAGCAGCAGCCGGGCCAGCGCCCGGACGGCGGCCGGGGTGTCCAACTCGCCGATGCGGAGCGGCGGTTGGGCCAAGGTGGGGGTGAGCAGCAGGTCGTACCGGGTGTGGAACGCGGCGAGCTGGCGGTTGTACAGGTTCCAGCGCTGGTGGGCCGCGTAGGAGGCGGGCGCGCGCATCCGGCGGCCGGCGGCGGCCAGCACGTGGGTGTCGAGCTCGAAGCCCGTGTTCCCGGCGCCGGTGAGCCGCTTGACGGCGTCCACCGTGACGGCGGTCTCGGTGGCCCACATGGCCAGGAAGTCCAGGGCCAGGCCGCGTTCGTCGATGCCGGTGTCGGCCTCCTCGACGTGGTGGCCGAGCCCCTCCAGCAGGGCCGCGGCGTCCGCGACGGCGGCGACCGCCTCCGGGTGCACCGCGGTGCCCAGCGGGGAACGGGTGGTGAAGCCGATCCGTAGCGAGCCCGGGGCGCGGCGAGCCAGTTCGGCGTACGGGGCGGGCGGGCGGTGCGGCAGGTACGGGCCGGCCGGGTCGGGTGCGCCGGCCAGCACGTCCAGCATCGCGGCGCTGTCCCGGACGCTGCGCGAGAGCACCCCGTCGGTGGCGGCGCCGTGCAGGTGCTCGGCGCGGACATGGGGGCGGTGGGCGAGGACGTGAACGCGCTGACCCGCTCGATCAACGACCTGGCGGAGGTGATGGAGCGGTTCGGCCCGCAGGTCCGGGAGGCGTGGAGCCCGGACGCGCCCGGGGCCGTCGGCCTCGCGGTGACCGGGCGGATGGCGGCGGCGCTGGCCGCACCGGCGGGCGAACTGCGGGAGCGGGCGGACCGGTTCGCCGTCCACGTGGAGCGGATCGACCGGGCGGTGGGCTCCGTGCTGGACCTGCTCCGGACCGCGTCGGCGCCGGGGGAGGTGCCGGGTGCGGACGCGTTCCTCGGTGAGCTGGTGGGCCTGGCCGGGGCGGTCCGCGAAGGGCTGGCCGGGCTGGAGCAGTTCCGGGCGCTGCTGGCCGTGCTGGCCGGGATGAGCGCGCCGCTCCGGCCCCCGGCGCAGGAGATCGCCCGGGCGATCGACCGGATCGGGGAGGTGGCGGTCCGGGCGGAGGGCTGGGAGCGCCGGGGCGCCGCGACGCTGCGGGAGCGGGACGCCCGGACCGCGTAGCCGGCCTACGGCGGGGCGGGGCGGGGCGGGCCGGGGCGGGGCGTCAGTCGGCGACGTGCAGGACCAGTTTGCCGCGCAGGTGGCCCTGTTCGGCGCGGCGGTGGGCGGCGGCGGCGTCGGCGAGGGGGAAGACGGCGGTGACGGCGACCCGGACGGTGCCGGCCGCCACCAGGGCGTCCAGGGCGGTGAGGTCCTCGCCGCTGGAACGGACCTGCCAGAAGCGGTCGTTGAAGGTCAGGCCGAGTTCGCTGGTGGCGTGCTCGCGGTGGTAGTCGCCGAGGAAGACCGGGGCGACCCGGCCGCCCCGGCGCAGGACCGGGAGCAGACGGTGGGCGTCCGGGCCGCCGACGGTGTCGAGGAGCAGGTCGGCGTCCCGGACGGTGTCCGCGACCGGCCCGGCGGTGTAGTCGACGAAGCGGTCGGCGCCCAGCTCGTGCAGGAAGTCCCGGTGTCGGCCGGAGGCGACCGCGATCACCTGGCCGGCGCCGCCCGCCCGGAGGAGTTGCAGGGCGAGGTGGCCGACGCCGCCGGCCGCGCCGTTGACCACGGCGGTGATGCCCGGCGCGGGGCGCAGCAGCTGGGTGAGGTACTGGTAGGCGGTCAGGCCGGCCATCGGGAGGGCGGCGCCGGTCGGGTGGTCCAGGGCGTCGGGCAGGCGGGCCAGGTGGGCGTCCGGCGCGGTCGCGTACTCGGCGTAACCGGCGCCCCGGCCGGGGAAGTTGACCAGTCCGTGGACGCGTTCGCCGACCTCCCAGGCGGAGCCCGGGCCGGTGGCGGCGACCGTGCCGGAGATGTCGCTGCCCGGGATCAGCGGGAGGGCGAGCGGCGGGCGCAGCTCGGCCGGGATGGTGTCGAAGTTCCTGCGGGCGTACCAGTCGGGCGGGTTGACGCCCGCCGCGTGCACCCGGACCAGGGCCTCGCCGGGGCCGGGCACCGGCCGCGGCACCCGTTCGCGGACCAGCACCTCGGGCTCGCCGAAGGCGTGCAGCCGTACCGCCCACATGCTGTCGATCGTCATGGGTGTCTCCCCCTCCGCAGGTCGGAGAGCGCTGCCGTAGAATGCGGAGCGCTGCTCCGGAAAGTTAAACGGAGCATCGCTCCGAATGTCAACGACGGGATGAGTCATGTCTGTTGAGCCGACCGCCCGGGCGCCGCGCGCGGACGCCAGGCGCAACCGGGACCGGCTGCTGGAGGCCGGTGCGCAGGTGCTCGCCGAACAGGGCGCCGGGGCCTCGCTGCGCGACGTCGCCCGGCGGGCCGAGGTCGGACTGGGTACGCTCTACCGGCACTTCCCCAACCGGGAGGCGCTGCTGGAGGCGCTGCTCGCCCGGCGCTTCGAGGAACTGGCGCTCCGGGCCGGTGAGTTGGCGGCCGACCAGGACGACCCGGAGGCGGCGCTGGTCGGCTGGCTGCGGGAGTTCTGCGCGGGCGCGAGCGCCTACCGGGACCTGCCGGGCACGCTGCTGGCCACCCTCCGGGACCCGGCCTCACCGCTGCACGCGAGCTGCACGGCGATGCGGGAGGCCGGGGGCGGGCTGCTGGCCGCCGCCCAGCGGGCCGGGCGGATCCGGGCGGACGTCACCGGCACCGACCTGTTCGCGCTGGCCAACGCCGTCAGCTGGATCGCCGACCAGGCACCGGTGCTGGCCGAGCGGAGCGAGCACCTGTTCGGGCTGGTAGTGGACGGGCTCCGGGTCTGAGGAGGCTGCGGGGCTGCGGGGCTGCGGGTCTGCGGGGCTGCGGGTCCGAGGGGCCGCCGGTACGAGGGGCCGCCGGTCCGAGGGGGCGGCCCGACCCGGGCGTCAGTCGGCGGCGAGGACGCTGCGGTAGTAGTCGATCTTGTCGCGGAGGTGGGTGCGTTGGCGCTCCAGCAGGGCGATCTGGTCGTGGACGGCGGTGTCGTGCCGTTCCAGCAGTTCGATCCGGCCGAGCAGGCCGTCCGGGCCCTCGGTGCGGGCGAGTTCGGCGTAGCGGCGCATGTCGGCGATCGGCATGCCGGTGTCGCGCAGGCAGCGCAGGATGCCCAGCCAGCCCATGTCGTCGGGGCTGAAACGGCGGTGGCCGCTGGTGGCGCGGGTGATGGAGGTGAGCAGGCCGATCCGCTCGTAGTAGCGCAGGGTGTCCAGGCTGAACCCCGAGCGTTCGGCGGCCTCGGCGGGAGTGAGCAGCTGCTGTGTCGTCACCGCCCCGATTCTGCCTGCTCGTTGCCGCCGGTGCAGCGGGTGAAGCGCTCGCCCCAGGCGGCCAGCAGGGCGGACAGCTCGGGCGGGGAGACCACCCGGAAGTCGACCCCCAGCGAGCCGAGGGCCATCGCGGGCCACTCCAGGGCGTCGGCGTCCATCCGCACCCGGCTGCGCCCGGCGTCCACCTCCTCGATCTCGGCCCAGGTGCCGAGCTTCGGCCGGACCGCCGCCGCGGGGGCGTCCACCACCGCCTCGACCCGGTGCGGGCGGGGCTGGCCCTGCAGCCCGGCCCGGACGAACTCGGCGGCGTCGTCGGCCGGGAGGGCGCGCGGCAGGAAGCGGGCGCCGGTGGCGGCGGGGGCGGAGAGGCGGTCGAGGCGGAAGGTGCGCCACGCCTGGCGGGTGAGGTCGTAGGCGACCAGGTACCAGCGGCGGCCGAGCCGGACCAGGCCGTGCGGCTCGGCGTGCCGTTCGGTGGGGGTGCCGTCGGCGGCCCGGTAGCCGAAGCGCAGCCGTTCGGTGTCCCGGCAGGCCAGGGCGACGGCGGTGAGGACGTCCGGGTCGATCGGGGCGGTGGTGTCGACGCGCCAGTTCGCCGGGACGGTCACCGCCCGCAGGGCCTCCACCCGGCGGCGCAGCCGGGCCGGCATCACCTGGACCACCTTGGCCAGCGCCCGTACCGAGGCCTCCGCGATGCCCTCCACCGCGCCGTCCGCCGCCGCCTGGAGGCCGACGGCCAGCGCGACCGCCTCCTCGTCGTCGATCACCAGCGGGGGCAGCGCGGCGCCCGCGGCCAGCTGGTAGCCGCCGTCGACGCCGCGCCGGGCCTCCACCGGGTAGCCGAGCTCGCGCAGCCGGTCGACGTCGCGGCGCAGGGTGCGGGCGGAGACGCCGAGCCGGGCGGAGAGCTCCCCGCCCGGCCAGTAGCGGTGGGACTGGAGCAGGGTGAGCAGGCGCAGGGTGCGGGCACTGGTGTCGGCCATGGGTCCCATCCTCCGGCAATTGCGGACGGAAGGTGGCCGCAATGCTCCGTAGCGTGGAACACGGAGCGAGGGGGACCGCGCCGGGCCGCCGGTACGAGGCACCCGGGCGCACCCCGTCCGCACCGCACCGGCACCGCGACAGCACCGCACTTCGGAGAGGCGACCACCATGAGCACCGAGACCGCGCAGACCACCGAGACCGCGCAGACCGCCGAGGCCGCGCAGACCGCCGAGGCCGCCGAGGCCGTCGAGACCGCGGTCGGCCAGTACCCCGCCGCCGCCGTCGAGGGCCTGACCGGCGAGCACGCCGATCTGATCGCCGAGCTCCGCGCCATCCGGCACTTCCTGCGGCTGACCGCCCGCGGCCTCGACGACGAGCAGGCGTCCCGCCGCACCACCGTCAGCGAGCTGACCATCGGCGGCCTGATCAAGCACGTCACCTCGGTGGAGCGGCAGTGGGCCGCGTTCATCGTCCGGGGCACCTCGGCGATGCCGGACTTCAGCTCCTTCACCGAGGCCGACGTCCAGGCCCGCACGGACGAGTTCCGGCTGCTGCCCGGCGAGACCCTGCGCGGCGTGCTCACCGCGTACGAGGCGGTGGCCCGCGGCACCGACGAGATGCTGACCGGGCTGGCCGACCTGGGCGTCTCGCACCCGCTGCCCGCGGCGCCCTGGTTCGCCCCCGGCACGAGCTGGTCGGCCCGGCGCACCGTGCTGCACGTCATCGCTGAGACCGCGCAGCACGCCGGGCACGCCGACATCATCCGGGAGGCGCTGGACGGGCAGAAGAGCATGGGCTGACCCCTCGTCGGGGCTCCGCCGCGGGGACGGCCCGCGCCGCTGACGGCACCACGTCAGGGCGCGGGCCGTCCCCGTCCCCGTCCTCACCCCCGTCCCTGTTCCCGTTCCGGTTTTTCTTCCGGTTCCGTGTCACACCCGGGCCGTGCTGACACTCTCGGGATGCAGCCGCGGAGAGGAGACGGGCGTGACGACGGACGAGGCCACCGAGGTGTTCACCAGGCACCGGGAGCTGCTGTTCTCGATGGTCTACAACCTGCTGGGGACGGTCGCCGACACCGAGGACGTCCTCCAGGAGACCTGGCTGGCCTGGTCCGGCCGGCACCGGTCCGCCGAGGCCGGGCCGGTGGTCCACCCGCGGGCGTACCTGGTGCGCACCGCCGTGAACACCGCGCTCGCCCGGCGGGCCGAGATCAGCCGGCGCCGGGAGAGCTACTTCGGGCCCTGGCTGCCCGAGCCGCTGATCGCCCCGGCGCAGGAGGACCCGGGGGAGCGGGCCGAGGCGGTGTCGATCGCGCTGCTGGTGGTGCTGGAGACGCTGACCCCGCTGGAGCGGGCGGTGTTCGTGCTGCACGAGGTGTTCGGCTACGGCCACCCGGAGACCGCCGAGATCCTCGGGCGCAGCCCCGCCGCCGTCCGCCAGCTCGCCCACCGGGCCCGCGAGCACGTCCGGGCCCGGCGGCCCCGGTACCGGGCGGACGCGACGCTGCGGCGGCAGGCCACCGAGCGGTTCGCGGCCGCGGTCGGCGGCGGGGACCTGGACGGGCTGCTGCGGCTGCTCGCCCCCGACGTCACGCTCTGGGCGGACGGCGGCGGCAAGGCGACCGCGGCCGGGCCGCGCCCGGTGCGCGGCCGGGGGCAGGTCGCCCGGCTGCTGGTCGGCGGCTCGGCGCGGGCCCCGCAGGGCATCCGGGTCCGGTGGGCCACCGCGAACGGGGACCCGTCGGCGGTGCTGTTCGTCGGGGAGGCGCCGTTCGCGGTGCTCGTGCTGGACCTGTCGGCCGACGGCGGGCAGGTCACGGACATCTACTTCGTGACCAACCCGGACAAGCTGAGCGGCGCCAACAGTGGTGTTGCAGAAAACAATTGACGGAGCGTCAGGATGATCGGGAAGGTGGAGAGGGCGATGAGGCTGACCGTGGTGGCCGCCACCGGCGGGATCGGGCGGCACCTGCTGGCGCAGGCGCTGGAGGCCGGGCACGAGGTGACGGCGGTGGTGCGCGATCCGGCCAAACTGGGCGAGCGGCCCGGGGTGCGGGTGGTGCGGGCGGACCTGGCGACGGCCGGGGCGCCGGAGCTGCGGGACGCGGTGGCGGGCGCGGACGCGGTGCTGTCGGGGCTCGGCGCGGTCGGGAAGGCCGGCGTCGGGGTCGCCGAGAGCGGGACGCGGGCGCTGGTCGGCGCGATGCGGGAGACCGGGGCGCGGCGGCTGCTGGTGGTGAGCGCCGCACCGATCGGGACGGTGCCCTCACCGGGCCGCCCGCACCCGCCCCGGCACGACCCGGGCGAGGGCCCGGTGATGCGGTACGTGCTGACGCCGCTGGTCAAGCGGGTGCTGCGGGCGCACTACGCGGACCTGGCCCGGATGGAGGACGCGGTGCTGGCCAGCGGCCTGGACTGGACGGTGGTCCGCCCGCCCCAGCTCACCGACAAGCCGCTCACCCGCGACTACCGGATCGCCTACGGGCGGAACCTGCGCGGCGGGTCGAAGGTCTCCCGGGCCGACGTCGCGCACTGCATGCTGCGCAGCATCGACGACCCCGACACCGTCGGGCGCGTCCTCGGGATCGCCGACTGACCGGACGCCTCCCGGCCCGCCGGGAGGCACCGCGGTGCGCCCGCGCCGCGGCCGGGGCGCCGGACGCCGCCGTGCCGCCGCCCCGCACCCGCCCGCGCCGCCGGACGCCGTGCCGCGCCTACCCTGGGCGGGTGTCGACTCCTCGTCTGCGCCGGGTGGCCGTGCTGGTCCTGGACGGTGCCAAACCGCTCGACGTCGGAATCCCGGCGCAGGTGTTCTCCACCCGCGGCAGCATGCCGTACGAGGTGCGGGTGTGCGGGGCGGCGCCCGGGCTGGTCGCGGGCGGGGACGGGCTCTCGTACCACGTGGCGCACGGGCTGGAGGCGCTGGAGTGGGCCGAGTCGGTGTTCGTGCCCGGCTACCGGCACCCCGACCGGGACGACCCGCCGCCCGCCGTGGTGGCCGCGCTGCGCGCCGCGCACGCCCGCGGCGCCCGGCTGGCGGCGATCTCCACCGGGGCGTTCGCACTGGCCGCGACCGGCCTGCTGGACGGCCGCCGGGCCACCACGCACTGGCACTACACCCGGGCGCTGGCCGCCAAGTACCCCGGCGTGCGGGTGGACGAGAACGTGCTGTTCGTCGACGAGGGCAGCGTGCTCACCTCGGCGGGCGCCGCGTCCGGCATCGACCTGTGCCTGCACGTGCTGCGCAGCGACCTCGGGGTGGCCGCGTCCAACCACACCGCGCGCCGGCTGGTCGCCGCGCCGTACCGCAGCGGCGGCCAGGCCCAGTACGTGCCGCGCAGCGTGCCCGAGCCGGTCGGCGAGCGGTTCGCGGCCACCCGGGAGTGGGCGCTGCACCGGCTGGGCGGGCCGCTGACCGTGCGGGCGCTGGCCCGGCACGCCGCCGTCTCGCCGCGCACCTTCTCCCGCCGCTTCGTCGAGGACACCGGCTACACGCCGATGCAGTGGGTGCTGCGGGCCCGCGTCGACCTCGCCCGTGAGCTGCTGGAACGCTCCGACTACGGGGTCGAGCGGATCGCCGCCGAGACCGGCCTGGGCACCGGCGCGAACCTGCGCGCGCACTTCCAGCAGATCCTCGGGACCACGCCCAGCGACTACCGGCGGACCTTCGCCAAGGGCGAGTGAGCACCCCCGCCCGGCTTGGCGCGATCCTTGCGCACCATGGCACGGGTGCCACTACCGCCTCCCCTCCCGGCGAGCGACAGTGGAGTGGTCAGCCCCGCCGGAACAGCGGGCGAGAGCCGCAGAGAAGGGCACCACCCCATGACCCGCATCGCCGTCAACGGATTCGGCCGCATCGGTCGCAACGTGCTGCGCGCCCTGCTGGAGCGCGACAGCAAGCTGGAGGTCGTCGCCGTCAACGACCTGACCGAGCCCACCACGCTCGGCCGCCTGCTCGCCTACGACACCACCTCGGGCCGGCTCGGCCGCCCGGTCACCGTCGAGGGCGACACCCTGGTGGTCGACGGCCGCCGGATCAAGGTCCTCGCCGAGCGCGACCCGGCCGACCTGCCCTGGGCCGAACTCGGCGTCGACATCGTGCTGGAGGCCACCGGCCGGTTCACCTCCGCCGAGGCCGCCCGCGCCCACCTGACCGCCGGCGCCAAGAAGGTGCTGGTCTCCGCCCCGTCCGACGGCGCCGACGTCACGCTCGCCTACGGCGTCAACACCGGGGCCTACGACCCGGCCGCGCACACCATCGTCTCCAACGCCTCCTGCACCACCAACGCGCTGGCCCCGCTGGCCGCCGTCCTCGACGAACTCGCGGGCATCGAGCACGGGTTCATGACCACCGTGCACGCCTACACCCAGGAGCAGAACCTCCAGGACGGCCCGCACCGCGACCCGCGCCGGGCCCGCGCCGCCGCCGTCAACATCGTCCCGACCACCACCGGCGCCGCCAAGGCGATCGGCCTGGTGCTGCCGCAGCTGGACGGCAAGCTGTCCGGCGACTCGATCCGGGTGCCCGTCCCGGTCGGCTCGATCGTCGAGCTGAACACCACCGTCGCCCGCGACGTCACGCGCGAGGAGGTGCTCGCCGCCTACCGCGAGGCCGCCGAGGGCAAGTTGGCGGGCGTCCTGGAGTACTCGGAGGACCCGCTGGTCTCCTCCGACATCACCGGCAACCCGGCCTCCTCGATCTTCGACTCGGCGCTCACCCGGGTCGACGGCCGCCACGTCAAGGTGGTCGCCTGGTACGACAACGAGTGGGGCTTCTCCAACCGGGTGATCGACACCCTGGAGCTGCTCGCCGCGGGCTGACCGGCCCGCTGACCGCCCCGGACGGGGCCCGCGCCGCCGTCGCGGCGGCACGGGCCCCGTCCGCCGTTCCGGTCCGTCGTTCCCGTCCGTCGGGCGCTCCGTCCGCCGGGTGCCGCTCACAGCCCGGGCAGGCCGAACGCGGCGGCGGCGACCCGGTACTGGGCGGTGAACGGGGCGCCCCGGCGGGAGGTCGGGGTGAAGGAGTACACCAGGGTCCGGGCGGCGTCCCGGGTGGCGAACACGGCGCTGGTCCAGCCCGGGCGGCTGCCGGTCTTGCCCCACAGCACCAGGCCGGGCGCGAGGGAGAGGCGCATCAGGCCGGCGCTGAGGCAGGCCCGGCCGGCGGTCGTGCCGAGGTCGAGGCCCGGGCCCCGGAAGTTCGGCACGTCCGGGACGGTGAACAGCTCGGCCTGCTGGGCGGGCGGCAGCAGACGGCCGCCGAGCAGAGCGGTGAGGAAGCGCTCCAGGTCGGGCGCGGTGGAGACCATGCCGCCCTCGGCCCACGGCCACGGGCTCTGCCGGGTGACGTCCGCCAGGTCGGTGCCGCCGTCCGGCCGGGGCACGGCCAGCACGGCGTGCGCGCTCGGGTCCGGTAGCGAGGTGTCGGCGGCGTCGGGCACCGAGGTGCGGTGCAGGCCCAGCGGGCGCAGCACCCGGTCGGTGACCTCCCGGGCGAGGCTCCGGCCGGTGACCCGCTCGATCAGCAGGCCCGCCAGGAAGTAGTTGACGCCGTTGTACTGCTGGGCGGTCCCGGGGGCGAACCGCGCCGGTCGGCCGGCCAGCGAGTCGAGCACCTGCTGCGGGGTCCGGCGGTCGGCGGCGTGCGCGACGAACCAGGCGGCGCTGCCGTCGTCGTCGCCGGGCTCGCTGCCGCCGGGCAGCCCGCTGGTGTGGTTCAGGAGCTGGCGCACCGTCACCGGCGGGTGGCCGACCGGCAGCGCCACCGGGAGGTGGCGCTGGACGGTGCCGTCCAGGTCGATCCGCCGCTCGGCGGCGAGTTGCAGGAGCACGGTGGCGGTGAACACCTTGGAGATGCTGCCGACCCGGAACCGGCCGTCCGCCCGCACCGGCCGCCCGGTGGCCGGGTCGCCCGTCCCCGCGGTGCCCGTCCAGCGGCCTCCGGTGCCACCGACCCGCACCACGGCGCTGGTGAGCCCGGCGCCGGACGGGTCGGCGATCGACGCCCGCAGCGCGGCGGCGTCCGGCCCGGCGGCGTCCGGCCCGGCCGGACCGACGCCGAACGCCCCGGCGCCGAACGCCCCGGCACCGGGCTCACCGGCACCGGGCTCACCGGTGCCGGCCGCGTCGGACGCGCCGAGCGCCGCCACCAGCGCGCTGATCGCGGCCGTGCCCGCCGGCTCGCTTCCCGTCATCCTCGTGCTCATCCCCGGCCTCCCCAACTCCCGTGCACTGCTTGCTCGCTGACGTGGAAGAGTCTTCCGCCCGGGCCGCGCCGGGCCATCCGGGGCGGACCCCGAACCGACCCCGAACCGGCCCCGAGCCCGGCCCTGGGGGTGGACCCCGGGGCGGTGGCGGCCCGGGCCGCAGTTCGTCGGCGGGGCTGACAACCTTTCCGCCGGGCCCGGGCGTCTGGTCGGTGTGAGTCGAGAAACCGAGGACGACGCCTACGCCGATTTCGTCGGGACCGCCTGGCCCCGGCACCTGCGCACCGCGACGCTGATCGCGGGTGACCGGCACCGGGGGGAGGAACTCCTCCAGGACTGCCTGGTCAAGCTGTACGTGCGCTGGCGCCGGATACGGGCCGACGACCCGCACGCCTACCTGCGGCGGATGCTGGTCAACAACCACATCAGCTGGTGGCGGCGACGTCGTAGGGAACTGCTCATCGCCGAACCGCCGGACATCCCCACCGGGGGCCCGGCGGCGCCGGAGGCCTCGGACGAGCTGTACCGGGCGCTGCGCGAACTACCGCCCCGCCAGAGGGCGGTGGTCGTCCTGCGGCACTTCGAGGACCTGTCGGAGAAGGACACCGCCGCGGTCCTCGGCTGCTCGGTCGGCACCGTCAAGAGCCAGCACTTCCGGGCGGTGGCCCGGCTGCGCACCGCCCTGTCGGCGGACCGTCCGGCGGACCGGCGCACGGACCGGCCGTCGGACTGGGCGCCGGTCCGGGCGACCCAGCTGATCCAGTCGAAGAACCAGGAGAACATCACCCGATGAACGACATCGAAGACCAGGAGATGTCCCGCGCGCTGCGGGACCTGGCGGACCGTCACGGCACCGCCGGACCGGCCCCGGTGGCCGAGCTGCTGCACCGCGGCCGCCGCCGCCGGGGGCTGCGGCTCGCCGCCGTCACGGGCAGCGCCGCCGCGGTGGCCGCGGTCGCGGTGTTCGGCGCGACCGCCCTCGCGGGCGGCCCGTCGAGCACCGCCGCGGTGGGCCCGGCCGGCCAGGGCACGGCCTCCGTGTCCGCCTCCCTCTCCGCGTCGACCGTCCGTACCGGGCCGACCACGCCCGCGGAGATCGCCGACCTGCTCAGCAGTCGCTTCCCGACCGGTTACCACGCGGACGGCCGGCCGACGCTGGTCGACAGCCGGAGCACGGGCGCCGACGCGGAGGAGCGGAAGAGGCTGGCCGAACTCCAGGGCGGGACCCCGGCACCGAGCCGACCCCTGCCGGAGACGATCGGCGCGGGGTACACCGTCACCAACGGCACGAAGACCGGCACCGTGCAGCTCAGCATCATGCACCTGCCGAACGGGACCGGACAGCCGGCCGACCCGTGCAACAACCGGCCGGGCTGCTCCGCCACCCGGCAGCCGGACGGCAGCGCCCTGGTGCTCTACCTCCCGCCGGCACCGGCGGACCTCCCACAGGTGTGGCGGGCCGACCTGTACCGCACCGACGGCACCGTCATCGCGGCCGAGTCCGGTAACGTCCCGCTCCCCGGACACGGCCAGGACCTGTACGCCGGACCGCCGGTGCTGAACGGCGAGGCGCTCACCGCCCTCGTCCTCGACCCGGTCTGGACGCAGGGGGCCGCCGGACACTGAACCACCTGACCCGGAACGGGGCGGACCACCGCCCTCGGGGCGGGCCACCGACCGGGAGCGGACACCGGCGGTGGCGGGCGATGACGTCCGACGCCCCGGTCGGCCACTGAGGACCGGCCAGCACCCGCAGTACACCCGCAGTACACACGGCTCACGTGGTCCGTGCAGCTCGTGCAGTTCGTTTCCTCGCAGTTCGCAGCAGTTCGCACCAGGTCCGGACCGGCGGCGGCCACGGTCGCGCCGCGCGGCAGCGCCGCGATCCGCGGACCCCGGGCGTCCGGGCGGTCGACCCCCGGCGCCGCAGCGCCCTCCGCGCCACCCGCCTCCCACCGTCCCCCCGCGCACGCGGCAGCGGCGGTGGCGGTCACGGGCCCGCAGGCGTGCGGGGCGCGCACGCGGAACGGCCCTTCCGACGGCTCGTCATCCACCTTCCCGCGCTGCGGCGACCGCGTCGCCGTGCGGGTGGTTCGACGTGCCGTCGGAAGGGCCCCGAGGGTGTGGTGCGGGTGGCGGCTACCGCGGGTCGCGGTCGAACTGGGCGCGGGACCAGCGGTAGCCGAGCACGGTGAGGGCCGCGCACCACAGCAGGGCGATCCACCAGTTGTTGCCGATGCCGGTGCCCAGCAGCAGGCCGCGCAGGGTCTCGATGGCGGGGGTGAACGGCTGGTACTGGGCGACCGGCTGGAACCAGCCGGGCATCGAGTGCAGCGGGACGAAGGCGCTGGAGATCATCGGCAGCAGGATCAGCGGCATCGCGGCGTTGCTGGCGGCCTCCGCGTTGGGGCTGCCCAGGCCCATGCCGACGGCGATCCAGGTGAGCGCCAGGGCGACCAGGGCGAGCAGGCCGAACGCGGCCAGCCACTCCAGCGGGTTCGCGTCGTGCGAGCGGAAGCCGATCGCCACCCCGACCGCGCCGACCAGCACCACGCTGGCCACCGACTGGAGCACGCTGCCGGCCACCCGGCCGAACAGCACCGAGCCGCGGTGGATCGCCATGGTGCGGAACCGGGCGACGATGCCCTCGTTCATGTCGGTCGCCATCGAGACGGCGGTGCCGATCACGGTCGAGCCGATGGTCATCATCAGGATGCCGGGCACCAGGTAGGTGACGTAGGCGGAGCGGCCCAGGCCGCCGCTCATCGCGCTGCCGAAGACGTAGACGAACAGCAGGAGCAGCATCACCGGGGTGAGCAGCAGGTTCAGGGTGAGCGACGGGTAGCGCCGGGCGTGCAGCAGGTTGCGCCGCAGCATGGTGGACGAGTCGCGGACGGCGAGGGCGAGCTGGCTCATCGTGCGTTCTCCTTGGCGGAAGCGGCCTGGGTGGCGGAGGCGGTGGGGGCGGCGGTCTGGGCCGGGAGGGCGGGGGCGCCGGTCAGGGCGAAGAAGACGTCGTCGAGGTCGGGGGTGTGGACGGTGAGTTCGTCGGCCGCGACGCCGGCGGCGTCCAGCCGGTCGAGGACCGAGCGCAGGGCGCGCTGGCTGCCGTCGCTGGGCACGCGCAGGGCGAGCGCCTCGTCGTCGCGGGCGGCCTCGGCGAGTGCGTCGGCCGCGGCGCGGTGGGCGGCGGGGTCGGTGAACCGGAGCCGGACGTGGCCGCCGGGGACCAGGCGCTTGAGCTCCTCGGCGGTGCCCTCGGCCGCGATCACGCCGTCGTGCAGGACGGCGATCCGGTCGGCGAGCTGGTCGGCCTCCTCCAGGTACTGGGTGGTGAGCAGGACGGTGGTGCCCCCGGCGACCAGTTCCCGGATGATCTGCCACATGCCGTGGCGGCTGCGCGGGTCGAGCCCGGTGGTGGGCTCGTCGAGGAAGATGATCCGGGGGCCGCCGACCAGGGTCATCGCGATGTCCAGGCGGCGCTTCATGCCGCCGGAGTAGGTGGAGGCGGGCTTGTCGGCGGCGTCGGTGAGGTCGAAGCGGGCCAGCAGCTCGGTGGCCACCCGGCGGCCCTCGGCCTTGGGCAGGCGGTGCAGGTCGGCCATCAGCAGCATGTTCTCCCGGCCGGTGATCAGGCCGTCGACGGCGGAGAACTGGCCAGTGGCGCCGATCGCGGCGCGCACCTGCTGGGCCTCGGTGGCCAGGTCGTGCCCGCCGACGCTGATCTCCCCGGCGTCGGGGGTGACCAGGGTGGAGAGGATCTTGACGGCGGTGGTCTTGCCGGCCCCGTTCGGGCCGAGCAGGGCGAAGACCGTTCCGGTGGGGACGGCGAGGTCGACGCCCTTCAGAACGTTCTTGTCGCCGTAGGACTTGCGCAGCCCGTTCGCCGCGATGGCCAGGCCGGTCATGGGGTGCTCCTGGGGGTGTGGGGGTCGGTGCGGGGACGGCGGTGCTGAGTTGGGCCGGGTCGGGCCGGGCCGAGCGGGGCGGCGGCGGGTCAGACGGTGCGGGCGGAGACGTCGCCGTGCGCCGTGGTGGCGCGGATGGTGACCGCCGGGACGTCGTCGGCGTTGCGCAGCGCGTTGTCGATGCGGCCGTGGCCGGTGCCGGCGTCCAGCGAGGCGGAGACGCCGCGGGCCACGCCGACCGCGATCGAGCCGGACCGGGTGGTCAGTTCGAGCGCGCCGCGCACCGCCTCGGTGACGGTCAGGTCGCCGCGCTGGGTGCTGAACGCGGCGGGGCCGGTGAGACGGCCGACCTCGATGTCGCCGTCCTGGAGGGTGAGTCGGGCGGTGGACGCCTCGTCGAGCTTGACCGAGCCCCGGGCGCTCTCGAAGGTGACCGCGCCGAGCCGGCCGACGCCGCGGAGCCGGGCGTCCGCGCTCTTCGCCTCGACCGTGGAGCCGGAGGGCAGTTGCACGGTGACCTCCAGCGCACCGGCCGGGCCGAGCAGGCGGTGCGCGGCGGAGTCGGTGACGATCCGCAGCACGCCGTCGGCGTAGCCGACCTCGGTGTGCTCGACGGCCTTCGCGTCGCGGCCCTTGGCGGGGTCGGCGGGGCGCAGCTCGACCACGGTGTCGGTGCGGTCGGCGGCGATGAACCGGACCAGGCCGGCCGGGACGTCCAGGACGACGGTGACCGGGGCGGCGGTGTCGAACTTCTGCATGGTGGGCTCCCTGCTCGCGGTGCGGTGCCGGTGCGGCGCCGCTTCGTTTCTGACATTGGAAACGCTACGTTGCGTTCACAGATCAGGCAACAGGTTTGTTGCAATCGAATGCCATTGACGCAGGTGGAAGCAGGGAAATCATTGCAATGATCCTGGAGGTAACGCAACGTCAGGGGTGGCTTTCGTTGCAATGCAATGGCGGTGAACGCTATGCTGGGCGCGGCAACGTCACGCACCGCAGAAGGAGGTCCCGATGCCGGGAGGCAGGCTCACCCAGCAGGAGCGCCAGCAGATCGCGCTGGGGCTGGCCGACGACCTGGCCTACGCGGAGATCGCCCGCCGGCTCGACCGTCCGACCTCGACCGTCACCCGGGAGGTCATGCGCAACGGCGGCCCGGCCGGCTACCGGGCCGACCTCGCCCAGCGGGCCACCGAGCACCGCACCCACCGCCGGGCCGCGCCGCCCCGCGACCCGCACCCGGCCGACCGCCCCGACGACGGGCGCGACCCCGGCGCGGTGGACGCCTTCGAGGAGGCGATCACCACCGTCTTCATGCAGTCCGGCCTGAGCCGGATGCCCGCCCGGGTGCTGGCCGCGCTGCTGCTCACCGACTCCGGCAGCCTGACCGCCACCGAACTCGCCCGGCGCCTCCAGGTCAGCCCGGCGTCCGTCTCCAAGGCGGTGGCGTTCCTGGACGAGCAGTCGATGATCCGCCGGGAGCGCGACGAGCGCCGCCGCGAGCGCTACGCGGTGGACGACGAGATCTGGTATCAGTCCGCGGTGGCCAGCGCCCACGCCAACGCCGCGGTGGCCGCCACCGCCCGGCAGGGCGTCGCCGTGCTCGGCTCGACCAGCCCGGCCGGGACGCGGCTGGAGAACGTCGCCCGGTTCCTCGACCACCTCTCCGAGATGCTGCTGCGCGCCGCCGACCAGAGCCGCGACGTGCTGTTCACCAAACCCGTCCGGGAACCGGACGGCCCGGCCGAAGGCCCCACGGACGGCTCGGCGGAGGGCTCCACGGACGGCTAGGCGAACGGCTCTGCGGACAGCCGGAGTTGAGCCGTCAGCACCCGCCTGCCGAGCCCTCGACGGAGGTGATCCGGCCCGGCGGGTCGAACGACATCCGGAGGCCGCGCCCGTCGGGCCGTCGGGCCGTCGGGCGGTGATCAGGTCGGGGTCCTCCGTCACCGGTACGCCGTGGTGAGCGAAGTAGCCGCGCACCACGGCCCGGGTGTCGTGACCGGACAGCCCCGCGCCGGTCGGCAGGAAGCGCGGCACCGTGACCGGATCGAGCGGCGCCGACGGCAGTGCCGGGTCCTCGGGCACGAAGTGCACCCGGGTCTGCGGCCCGGCCTCCTGCCCGATGTAGCCGGGCGCGCCGAGCACGCCCATGCCGGTGAAGGCCGGCGCCTCCGCCGCGTGCCGCGGGTCGGCGAAACCGGACAGGTCGATCCCGGGTCCGGCCGACTCCGGTACGCCGTACGCCCGTCCGGACTCCGCGACCTGGGCGGAGGCGGCCGTCACGGGTGCCCCGCCGAAGCCTGGCTCGGCCCAGCCCCACAGCCAGGACCGCCCCTCGGGGTCGTACGTCCCGAGCAGGCCCACCCGCAGCGTCCGGCCGCCGGTCTCGTGGGCGCACTCGGTCAGGTCGGCCGTCCGCGGCGCGGCCGGCAGCGCCCGTTCCAGCGCCTCCAACTGCTCGGCGTCCCAGGCGGCGTGCGGCTCGGCGGCGCGCAGGACGGACCCGGCGAAGGTCGTGGCCATCCGGACACCCCAGCGACCCGGTCCCGGGCGACGGGCCCCGGCCGCGGTGTGCTGCGCGGTCGGGGCCCGGTCTGCTCGGAAGGGGGTGCGCTCAGGAGGCGGTGCGCTCAGGAGGCGGTGCGCTCAGGAGGCGGTGCGCTCGGGAGGCGGTGCGCTCAGCAGGGGAAGGTGCCGCTGTAGAGCGCGTGCCCGTACGAGGAGCTGCCGGAGCCGAAGCCGTAGACGCCGTCGTCGCTCCAGACCGCCTCGCGGAAGCCGTTGGCGCAGGTGGAGGTCGGCGCGAGGGCGAAGCCCTCCAGGTTGTCGACCGGCATGACGGCGGGGTTGGTGTAGGTCACGTCCGGCACGATCGCGCCGCTCGCGCCGACCTTCAGGAAGGTGTGGGTCTCGCCGCAGGTGTTGTCGCAGGTGGCGACGATCCGCTGGGTGCCGGCGTCGAAGGTCACGTCCATCACGCCCGGCTTGCCGGTGGAGACGGTGCCGAAGGTGGTGAAGGTGCCGTTCGAGTTGAGGCCGTAGACGTACAGGGTGCCGTCGTACTCCAGCCCGGCGAAGAACAGGCCGGCGCCGTGCAGCGGGTAGTTCGCCGGGTTGTAGGCGGAGCCGGTGAGCGGGTCGGTCCAGCCGCCGGCGGTCAGCCAGCTGTCCGGGACGTAGCCGACGCCCTCGAAGCCGAGGTTGGCGTCGTCCTTGCTGCCGGTGTCGAGCTGCGGGAACTGCGAGGTCATGTCCCACTGGTGGAGCGGGGTCAGGGTGCTGCCGGTCGCGGCCGGGTCGAACTCCATGATGGTGTCCTTGGGCGCGGTGTTCTTGGTGTTGTCGCGCTCGGAGGTCACGTACAGGTGCCCGTTGGGGCCGACGGTCAGGCCCTCGGAGTCCGGCTCGCCGGTGCCGCCCGCGAAGCGGATCTGCTTGCCGGTGGCGCTCCAGGTGGCGTCCGGGACCCACTTGCCGTTGCTCTTGACCAGCTTGTACAACCAGTTCTTGTTCTTGGCGGCCCACAGCACGGACGGGTTGGCCGGGTCGAAGGCCAGGCCGCTGACGTCCCGGCCCTCGGGGCCGGTGGAGGTGGTGAACGCGCAGACGTTGTCGGCGATGGTGACGTCGAGGCCGCCGGGCCAGGCCGACGTGCCGGCGGGCTTGGCGCCGGTGCCGCCGGGCGCCTCGGGGGCGCAGCCGCTGGTGAGCGAGCCGCCGCCGCCGAGCAGGTGGCCGGTGGGGGTGCCGCCGGTGCCGCCGCCGGGGGTGCTGCCCGCGCAGGAGTTCACGGCGCCGAAGGTCGCGTTCGCGGAGGTCTGGAAGCCGGTGGCGCAGCGCTCGTCGGAGGGCTTGGCGCCGCCGGTCGCCCAGGTGACCGAGTCGACGGTGTTGCCGCTGCCGTCGAGCAGGAACAGCGCGTCGTTGTCGCCCAGCCCGATGGTGGAGTTGAACGTGACGTATCCGCCCGCGGGGATGCTGGTCGCGCTCGGCGAGGAGGACGAGATCGAGGCGGCGGAGTGCGAGGTGTCGCCGTCGACGTACTTCCACGAGCCGATGCTGACGGCGCTGGTGCCGCCGTTGTACAGCTCGACGGTGTCCGAGCCGTCCGAGCCGACCTCGTTGATCCGGACCCGGCTCGCGGCGGGCACGGAGGCCGGGCAGCCCGCGGCGTTCGCGGAGCCGAAGGTGGCCGCGGTGGTGGCGGTGACCCACCCGCCGGTGCCGTCGCCGCCGCAGCGGGCGATCGCGGGCTTGGCCTTGTCGGTGGCCCAGTCGACCCGGTCGACCACCGTGCCGCCGGCCGTGTAGAGCACCACCTTGTCGGAGTCGCCCAGCCCCTTGGGCGAGTTGAAGGTGACGAAGCCGCCGGCCGGGATGCTGCTCGCGGACGGGCTGAAGGACTGCGGGGAGAAGCCGTCGTCGGACATCTTCCAGCCGCTGATGCTCACCGCCGCCGGGCCGCCGTTGTAGAGCTCCACCGTGTCGTTGCCGTTGGAGGTGACCTCGTTGATGCGCACGTTCTGGTAGCCGGACGGGTCGGCCGCCGCGGCGGGCTGCGCGACGAGCAGCCCGGTGGCGATCAGCCCGGAGAACGTCAGGGACGCGGCGCACACGGAGGCGACGCCGACACGCGAGTGTGAGTTAGGCACGGGCCGGAACTCTGGCGACCCGACGTGGAGACAGCGTGTACGGCGGCTGAATCCCGGACGCTCCCCGCCGGAACGCCAGGTTCGGGGGCAGCCGGACCGCCCGGAACCGGCCACCGGCCTCGGCGGCGGCACCCGGTCCCGGCCCCGGCGGCGGCACCCGGCCGTCCGCCGCACGGACGACGGTTGGTCCCGCCGCTGCGTCACCCCCGCCCGGACCGCCGGAGACCGACGACCGGCCCACAACCGTCCGTTGTTCGGTAGGGTGGCCCGCCGTGGACCTCGAAGCCGTGCGCACCTACGTCGCCGTCGCGGAGGCGGGCCAGTTCCAGAAGGCCGCCACCGACCTGGCGATCACCCAGCAGGCCGTCTCCAAGCGGATCGCCGGGCTCGAACGCGACCTGGGCGTCCGGCTGTTCACCCGCACCCCGCGCGGCGCCGAACCCACCATCGACGGCCAGGCGTTCCTGCCGCACGCCCGCGCCCTGCTGCGGGCCGCCGACCGGGCCGCCGCCTCCGTCCGCACCGGTCGACGCCCGCTGCGCGTCGACGTGATCAACTCGCGCGGCGCGGCCTCCCGGCTGATGCGGGACTTCCACCGCGCCCACCCGGACGTCGAGCTGGACATCGTGATGCTGCTCGACATCGAGAGCGCCGTCGCCGCGATCCGCTCCGGCAGCGTCGACGCCTCCTTCCGGGCCGTCGCCATGCCCGGCCGGCCGCTGCCCGAGGACCTGACCGCCGTCCGGGTCGTCGACGAGCCGCTGCACCTGCTCACCGGCCCCGGGCACGCCCTCGCCGCCGCCCGCGCGGTGCCGCTCGCCGACCTGGCCGGGCACCGGATCTGGATGCCCGGCCTCCTCCCCGGCAGCGAGTGGGGCGCCTACTACGCCTCCCTGGCGGACGAGTTCGGGCTGACCATCGAGTCGACCGGCCCCAACTTCGGCTCCGACGCGCTGCTCGACACCATCGCCGACACCCCCGCCCTGGCGACCTTCATGGGCGAGGACACCCGGCTGGTCTGGCCCACCGGGCACGGCCTGCGCCGCATCCCGGTGACCGACCCCGTCCCCGTCTACCCGCACTCCCTGCTGCACCACCGGGACGATCCGCACCCCGCGCTCCCGGCGCTGCGCGCCCACCTCGCCGCCGCCGCGACGGCCGCCCCGGCCGGCGCCTGGGTCCCGTCCTGGGCCCGCTGAGCCGCCGTCACCCGGCGGCCCCGCCGGTCCCCTCGCCCGCGCGCAGCGTCAGCAGGGTGATCTCGCTCGGCGCGAACACCCGGAACGGCGGCCCCCAGAAACCGGTGCCCCGGCTGGTGTAGAGCTGGGTGCGCTCCCCGTGCCGGCTCAGGCCCTGCACCACCGGCTGGTCCAGCCGGACCAGGTACCGGAACGGCCAGATCTGGCCGCCGTGGGTGTGCCCGGAGACCTGGAGGTCGACGCCGGCGGCCACCGCCTGCGGCACGTACTTGGGCTGGTGCGCGACCAGCAGCACCGGCAGCCGGGGGTCCGCCCCGGCCAGCGCGCCGGACAGGTCGGCCCGGTGCCCGTCCTCGCCGGAGGACGCCGCGGTGACGTCGTCCACCCCGGCCAGCACCAGGGCGTCCCCGCCGCGCTCCACCACCACGTGGCGGTTGTGCAGCGCCTCCCAGCCCAGCTCCGCCATCCGGTCCAGCCAGCCCTGCGCCTCGCCGCCGTACTCGTGGTTGCCCGTCACGTACACCCGGGCCAGCGCGGCCCGGACCGCGCCCAGCGGCGCGGACTGCTCCCGGCGCTGGTCGGGCGTGCCATCCGCGATGTCCCCGGCGTGCACCACCACGTCCGCCCCCAGCGCGTTGACCGCCTCGGTGACCTCCGCCGACCAGGCCGCCCGGTCGATCGGCCCGTAGTGGGTGTCGGCCAGCACCACGACCCTGGTCCCGTCCAGCCCGGCGCCGAGCCGCGGCAGGCGGACGTCCAGCCGCCGCACCCGGGGCACTCGCATCGCCTCGTGGTGCCCCCAGGCCAGCAGCCCGGCCGACACCAGGACGACGGCCGCCGCGACCACCCGGGCCCGGCCGGTGCCGCCGACGCCGAACCCGGCCAGCAGCAGGTCCGCCAGGCCGCCCAGCACCGACCAGGTGAACAGCACCCACACCACGCCCAGGCTGGTGTCCGCGATCCGGGCCGCCCGGTCGTCGCGCGCCCGCGAGCGGTGGCCCGCGACCATCAGGAACGGGAAGCCGACCATCCAGGCCAGCAGCACCGCCGTACCCGCCGACACCACCGGCAGCGGCCAGTCGGCCCCGGCGGCCAGCAGCGTCCACCACGGCGGCAGGCAGAGCAGCACCAGGACGAGCACCAGCACGCCCAACCGCCGCACCCCCGCCCGCCGGGCCCGCCCGCCACCGCCCGCGGCGTCCGTCCCGCCCGCCGTGTCCGTCCCGTCCAGGGTCCCGCTCTCCGCCACCGTGCCGCCTCCTGTGCGTACCCCTCGGGCACGTGCCCGGTCAGCAGACGATCCGGGCGGGCTCCGTGCGGGAGGGTGATGCCGAGTCTCGCGCACGCGCGGGGGAGGCGGTAGCCCGTGGTGCGGTGACGGGCGGCGCGGCGGCCGGGGGAGGCTCAGCCGCCGCCGTAGGTGGCCTGGGTGACGGCGAAGACGTTGCGGTTGCCGGTGGTCTCCTGGAGGGACCAGAGCAGGTCGGGCCCGGTGGCGTCCTCCCAGTAGGAGAGGCTCTCGCCGCCGCCCACCCAGGCGAAGGTGGCGGACCCGGCGGTCGGCGTCCAGTAGGAGAGCTTCTTCTCGCCCGAGGAGTTGAACCACCACCGGCCGTTGTGCGAGGCCACGCCGTTGAGGTGGTACCAGGGCAGCCGGAGCGCCTGGCTCGCGGTGGTCGACGCGGCGAAGGTGGTGGCCCCCGGGGCGAACGGGAAGCGGACGGCGCGCGGCTCGCGCTCGGGGAAGTCCGCGCAGGGCGCGGTGGTCGGGCAGGTGTACTCCGTCGTCACGATCGACTTGCTGACCCGGTCCAGCGAGATCGACGACCACGCCAGCGCGGTGACGGAGGACGGCGTGTGCGCCGTGACCGTGCCGACCTGGGGCAGCACGTAGGCGTAGTTGTGCGCGTAGTAGACCGACCCGGACTGGCGGCCGATCTGGTCGGCGGTGCCCCCGGTGTCGGTGTTCAGGATCTTGCGCATGTCGAAGACCCGCATGCCGACCGTGGTGTCGGCGACGTACAGGTGGTCGCCGTACCAGGAGACCCCGCCGGCGTGGATCGGGATGTCCTCGAAGCTGGGCGCGGCCGGGGTGCCGGTCGGCTCGACCAGCAGGATCTTGCGGTACTTGTTCGGATAGGTGGCGTCCCAGTCGACCAGGGTGATCCGGCTGCGCTGGTGCTCGCCCTTGCAGGCGTCCGCCGTGTACCAGCTGACCAGCACCAGCTGGTGTCCGTCGTAGTTGCCGCTGTTCGCGGTGCCCACCGCGTCCCGGCTGGTGGTGATGCCCTGCGGGAAACTCTGGCAGTCGCCGTCGTCGCCGTCGTCGAACCGGAAGCCGGTGGACAGCCCGGCGACCGAGAAGGAGGACGCCAGCCCCTGCCGGTCGTGGTTCGCGTGGTCCATCACCGTGTGCACGGCGCTCGTCCCGAGCGTCGAGACCAGCGCCGCGTCGAGCGCGTCGTACTGGTGGTAGTCCGCGGTGAGGGTGAAGTCGGACGCCGGGATCGTGGTCGGCGCGGTCAGGGTGCCGGCGGCGGTGGCCGGCGGCGCGGCGGTGAGCACACCGGTGAACAGCAGGCCGGCAGCGACCAAAGCCCTTGCTGCGTTCCGTACTTGAATGACCATCAGGTCGTTTCCCTCCCCCGTGGACGGATCAACGGCCCCTCACGCTAGGCGCGCGCCGACGGGTTCGCAACGGGTACGTCCCATTCCGCCGCCCGGCCGCCTCCGCGCTCAGGCTCCCGCCGCCCGGCTCTCCGTCGTCCGGCCTTCCACCGCCCGGCTCTCCGTCGTCCGGCCTTCCGTCGCCCGGCTCTCCGTCGCCCGGCCGTCCCGGCGGGCGCAGTGCTCGGCGACGGTGTCCGCGAAGGCCCGGGCCAGCGGGGAGAGGGCGTCCCAGCGGCGGACCGCCCAGCCCGCCGTGAGCGGGGGCAGCGCCGGGATCGGGACCAGCCGCAGGTCGGGGTGGCCCGGGCCGGTCCACTCGGGCAGGGTGGGGACGACCGCCCGGCCGAGCCCGAGTCCGGCCAGCAGGATCGCGGTGTCCCAGTCCGTGACGCTGGTGTCGAAGACCGGCCGGATGCCCGACCCGGCCAGCCACCCGCCGAGCTGGGTGCGCGCGGTCGAGTTCTCCGGCAGCCCGATCAGCCGGACGTCCTGCAGGTCGGCGGGCTCGACCAGGGCCCGGTCCGCCAGCGGGTCCCCGGCCGCCACCGCCAGCGACCAGGGCAGGTGGACGACGGCGCGCTGCTCCACGTCCCCGCCGGCCGGCCGCAGGGTGATCCAGGCCAGATCGACCGCCCCGGCGGCGAGCGCGTCGAAACAGCCGCGGCTGGACGTCTCGGTCTGGAACTCCAGGCTGGCCCGCGGGAACCGGCGCCGGAAGTCCACCACCGCCGCGGCCATGAAGTGCCGCACGGTCGTCGCCCCGGTGGTGACCCGCACCGACCCGCCCTCGGCCCGGGCGAGTTCCTCGATCCGCCGCACCGCCTGGTCGATCAGCCCCAGCCCCTCGGTCACCGCGCCCCGCAGCAGCCGCCCCGCCGGGTTCGGCGCCACCCCCCGCGGCTGCCGCTCGAACAGGCTGAGGCCCAGCTCCCGCTCCAGCCGCTTCACGTGCTGGCTCACCGCCGACTGCGTGCACCCCAGGTCACGCGCGGCCCCGCTGAGCGAGCCGCTCCGGCAGACCGCGCCGAACACCGCGTCGTCTGCCTGGCCGGAGACCGGACCGCCGCCGTCCTGCGCGCGGACGGACTGCACGTCGAGAGCGAGCAGTACGGGGAGTTCACCGCGGCGGTGGCGGCCGACACCGTGCTGCGCGAGCCGGTCGACGCCCTCTTCGTGACGGTCAAGCAGACCTCGCTCGCCGAGGCACTCGACCGCGTCCCGGCCGACCTGCTCGGTTCGGCGGTCGTGGTCCCGCTCCTCAACGGCGTCGACCACCTCGCCGTGCTCCGGGCCCGCTTCCCCGCCGCCCGGGTCGTCGCGGGCACCATCCAGATCGAGGCCACCCGCACCGCCCCCGGCCGCATCGCCCACACCAGCCCGTTCGCCAACCTGGTCCTCGCCGACCCCGACCAGCGGCTCGAACCGTTCGCGCAGGCGCTGCGCGCGGCCGGACCGGGCGTCGCCCTCGGCCCGGACGAGAGCACGGTGCTCTGGAACAAGCTCTCCTTCCTCGCCCCGTTCGCCCTGCTGACCACCCGGCACCGCACCGACGTCGGCACCGTCCGCGACCGGCACCGCCCCGAACTGCTCACCGTCCTCGACGAGGTCGCCGCGGTCGCCCGCGCGGCCGGGGCACCGGCGGACGCCGAGGACCTGCTCGCCCTCTTCGACCGCTTCCCGGCGACGATGAGGTCCTCCATGCAGCGCGACGCCGAAGCCGGCCGCCCCCTCGAACTCGACGCCATCGGCGGAGCCGTCCTCCGCGCCGGGGCCGCCCACCACGTCCCCACCCCGGCCACCGCCCAGCTGGTCGCCGCCCTCTCCTGACCACCCGACCCGCCGGCGGCACCGGGCCGGACGGCGGAGGCCGGGGAGCGCCCGCCGCGGATGCCGCTCGACCGCGAGGGGCGGTTCGGGCCGCCGCTGATCATGCCGCCGGTCGCGGCGGCGGGCCGGCCGGGGGCCCGCCGCCGCCGGTCGAGGGCTCACGCTCCGGCGTGCGGGCCACGGCGCGCGCCCTCTCGCGCGCACGGAGGGCCCGCCGGGGCGGCCCCACCGGCGACGACGCCGCGCCGTTCCTGTGCGAGCGGCGCCGCGTCCCCGCACCGGACGGCGCTGGGCGGCCACCCGGGCGCCGCGTGACGGGCGCCGCCGGGGTTCACCCGCTGTACGGCCGGGGCGAGGCGCCGCGCGTTCCGCCGGCGGGGCGCCCGTAGCGGTTGCGGCCGGTCGACCGGTTGTTGCGGGGGCGTTCGATCACGGGGTCGGGGATCGCGACCGGCACGCCGGTGGGGACGCGGGCGCCGGTGATCCGGGTGAGCTCCTCGTCGCCGGCCCGGACCCTGGTGGTGACGGGGGTGATGCCGGCCGTGCTCATCATCCGGGCCGTCCCGCGGCGCTGGTTGGGCAGCACCAGGGTGACGACGGTGCCGGACTCGCCGGCCCGGGCGGTGCGTCCGCCGCGGTGCAGGTAGTCCTTGTGGTCGGCGGGCGGGTCCAGGTTGACCACCAGGTCGAGGCCGTCGACGTGGATGCCGCGGGCGGCGACGTCGGTCGCGACGAGCGCGGCCACCTGCCCGGACCGGAACTGCTCCAGGGTCCGGGTGCGCTGCGGCTGGGACTTGCCGCCGTGCAGCGCCGCGGCCCTGACGCCGCTCGCCAGCAGGTTGCGCACCAGGCGGTCCGCGCCGTGCTTGGTGTCGGTGAACATGATCACCCGGCCGTCGCGGGCGGCGATGTGGGCGATCGTGGCGTCCTTGTCGGCGTTCTGCACGTGCAGCACGTGGTGCTCCATGGTGCTGACCGCCCCCGCCGAGGGGTCCACCGCGTGGGTGACCGGGTCCTTCAGGAAGCGCCGCACCAGGCGGTCGACGTTGCGGTCCAGGGTGGCGGAGAACAGCAGCGTCTGGCCGCCCTCGGCGACCTGCTCCAGCAGCTCGGTGACCTGCGGCAGGAACCCCATGTCGGCCATCTGGTCGGCCTCGTCCAGCACGGTGGCCTCGACCGCGTCCAGCCGGCAGAGCCGGCGCTCGATCAGGTCCCCCAGCCGGCCGGGCGTGGCCACCACGATCTCCGCGCCGCGGTTCAGCACCTGCGCCTGCCGACGGACCGGCACCCCGCCCACCACCGTCGCCAGCCGCAGCCGCACCGCCTGGGCGTACGGGGTGAGCGCCTCGACGACCTGCTGGGCCAGCTCACGGGTGGGCACCAGGACCAGGGCCAGCGGGCTGCGCGGCTCGGCCTGCCGTCCGGCGGTGCGGGCCAGCACGGCCAGGCCGAAGGCCAGCGTCTTGCCGGAGCCGGTCCGCCCCCGGCCCAGCACGTCGCGGCCGGCCAGCGCGTTCGGCAGCGTCGCGCCCTGGATCGGGAACGGCGCCGTGACGCCCCGCCGGGCCAGCACCGACAGCAGGGCCTTCGGCAGGTCCAGCTGGTCGAAGGACTCGACGGGCGGCAGCGCCGGGGTGGTGCTCACCGGCATCGCGAACTCGTGCCCGGCACGTCCGGCACCACCCGCCGCGGCGGGCCGGGAGCCGGAGTGCTGGAACGGCGGGCGACTGGGACGGGTCGAACGGTTCATGCGGGAGGCCTTCCTCTGGACGGCGCCTGACGTGCGGTCGGCGCTCACCGAACGGGCGGGAGCGGAAGACCTCGGACCCCGGGCCGCGAGGGCCCGGTGAACCCCGGACCACGGGGTCCGGTACCGATTCGGACGCGGCACCGGTTCGGACACGGCACCGCGTGTTGCCGCGCCTTCGCGCGGGAGGGCCGTCGGCGGCCGGGAACGGGCCGGAGCAGCCGGAGGGGGGGTGGAAACGCGCGAGGGCCCGCACCGGGCGTGATGCACACGGTGCGGGCCCTCCGCCGCCGGGCGGGTGCCGCGGCAGTAGGAACTACAGCGGGCGAATGTTCTCCGCCTGCGGGCCCTTCTGGCCCTGCGTGACGTCGAACTCGACCTTCTGGCCCTCGAGCAGCTCGCGGAAGCCGTTGGCCTGGATGTTCGAGTAGTGGGCGAAGACGTCCGGGCCGCCACCCTCCTGCTCGATGAAGCCGAAGCCCTTTTCCGCGTTGAACCACTT
The DNA here is from genome assembly GCF_003259315.1 of Kitasatospora sp. SolWspMP-SS2h. Classification (GTDB taxonomy): domain Bacteria; phylum Actinomycetota; class Actinomycetes; order Streptomycetales; family Streptomycetaceae; genus Kitasatospora; species Kitasatospora fiedleri. The sequence continues at coordinate 50,563 of NZ_QLLT01000009.1, forward strand.
CACGGTGCCATTAGCCATGTAAAAAATCTCCTTCAAGGGACTTTCCGGCATCCGCACGTTACGGAAGCCGAGTCACCGCGATGAGCGCCCGCCCGGAAAAAACGCCGGAAAACAAAAATGCGCCCGCTACACGAGCGGGCGCACACAAAGTTCATGGGAACCACTACTGCAACTACCTCGACTGTAGCAGCCCGGGGGCCGCGGCGGGCGGAAGACTCCATGCCAATTTTCCGGCGGGTCGCCCGGGGTCACCGCCCCCGGGCCGCCGGTCCGGTCAACTGGACTGCCTCCGAGTCGAGTTGCGAAGACCACCGGCCGCCGGGCAGCGCGGCGGCGCCTCCCGGCGGCCGGCTCCCGGGCCCGAGCCGCCCGGGAGTGTCGTCCGACACACCCGGAATTTCGGGCTCCGCGGAATTCGGGTGGCCCGAGGAGTCCCAACCCCGTTCCCCGCGGCGCATACTGGAGTGGATGAAAAAATCTGAAGCAGTCCGCCGGCACCTGCCCACCAGCCCCTTCAAAGCCAGGACCGAGGCACCGCGCAAGCACTTCGCCGTCGGCGACCGCGTCACCCACGACGCCTACGGCCTCGGCCGGGTCATCGGCGTCGAGGGCGACACCGCGGTGCTGGTCGACTTCGGATCACGACAGGAGCGCGTCGTCCAGCCGTTCACCGGCATGTTCAACCTCTGACCCGGCACCCCCGCGCCGCCCGCCCGCACGTCCGCCTCGCGGCGGCCGTGGTTGGGCCGCCGCGGCACTGGCAGGCGCCCGGTGACGCCGGAGTCGGTTGAGCAGCCAGACGGCCCCGGTGTCACCCGCCGACCGTCGGCACCGAGCACCACCGGTGCCGACGCGCAGGCGTGCCACGAACCTTCCCGGGCCCCGGAGTCGACGGCCCGCGGGCGGGCCCGCGCTTCCCGCCGCCCGGGCTTCTCTCCCGCCGTCCGGGCTTCTCTCCCGCCGTCCGGGTTTCATGCCGCCCGGCACCACCCCGCCCGGCCCCACCCCGTCCGGCTTCACCCCTCCCGAACGGGTGCGGCGAAACCGGCGCAGAGCAGCCGCACGCTCCGGGTGAACTTCTCGTCCTGGCCCAGGCGCGGCATCGACGGGCCCATCAGCAGCGGGAACCGCTCGCACAGTTCGGCGTAGCGCTCGGCGGTGACGGACGGCGGTGCGGCGGGCTGGTTCTGCTCCTGGAGCACGAAGCCGGTGACGTGGCTGAGCAGCGTGTCGGCGCAGACCGCGCAGTGGTCGGCGGGCAGTCCGGCGTCGAGGAGGGTGCGCAGCAGGCGTTCCATCAGGGCGAGGGCGCCGGTGCTGAGCGTGCCGGGGCTCTCGGCGAGGAGCTGGGCGCCGCCGGGGTGCTGCTTGATGCTCAGCCGCAGGGCGGTGGCCTGGACCGCCACCCGGTCCGGCCAGTCGGCGCCGGGCGGGAGGGCTGCGAGGGCCGCGCTGCCGGCGTCGTAGGCGGAGCGGCAGACCCGGTCGGCCATCAGGGCGAGCAGTTCCTCCTTCCCGCGCACGTGGTAGTAGAGGCTGCCCGCGTGGGCGTCCAGCCGGTCGGCGACCTGGCGCATGGACAGGTTCTGGTAGCCGACCTCGGCGAAGACGGCCATGCCCGCGTCGACGATGCGCTCCTTGGTGAGCTTCATGGGCCCACCGTACAAGGTTTTCCAACACTGTTCGAAAATCGTGCTAGTTTTGCGCCACGGGTTTTCGAACGGTGTTGGAAACACCGTGACAGGGGGAGGAACGGGACATGGGGGCCATCGTCTTCAACGTCACCACGGCCGCGCTGATGGTCATGATGCTCAACTGCGGCCTCGCGGTGCTCGGCCGCGACACCCTGCGCGGACGACCGCTCCCCTGGGCGGCGATCGCCCTCACCGCGACCGCCGTCGCCGGGGTCCTGCTCCAGCTGACGTGGTCCGGAGCGATGGACGCGCTCGACGCCGACCCCGCGAAGTCCGGCTGGTGGCGCGAACTCACCTCGGTGTTCATGCAGAACGGCGGCCTGTTCGGCGGCCTGTGGAACCTCCTCACCCTGGCCGCCGTCGCCGCGCTCGCCCAGTGGTACTGGGGCGGCCCGCTCACCCTCGTCCTCTTCCTCGCGGGCGTCCTGCTGCCCGGCCGGGTCGACGCCCTGCTCGGCCTCGGCGACGGCCCCGGCACCGACCCCCGCAACTTCGCCGGCAGCTCCGGCGCCACCTACTTCCTGGGCGCCACCCTGGCCCTCGCCCTCCTCACCCGCACCCGCCTCCCCAAGGAGATCGCCCTGGCCGCCGGCGTCCCGGTGCTCGGCCTCGCGATGTGGCTCGCCCAGGACAACGGCCACGGCCTGGTCTCCGCCTACGGCTTCGCCCTCGCCGCAGCGACCTGGGCCGTCCGCCACCGGCTCCGCCCGGCCCGCCCCACCGCCGTCCCTCCCGGTCCGCACCAGCCCTGAGCGGCGGCGGTCAGCGGACCGGCCCGTGGTCGTCGTCGTCCGGCCGGAGTTCGGCGGCGATCTCCAGGCCGAGCGGGTAGGACGGCGTGCCCGAGGTGATCAGCGCCGTCTCCGCGACCCCGATCAGGTCGGCGATCCCGGCGCCCGCGTGGAGTGCGCCCCGGGCGTGGATCCGGGCCGGTTCCGCCCGGCAACGGGCCGGCAACTGGCCGAAGTGGACCAGCTGTTGGACGCGGTCGCCGAGCGGGCTGTCGGCCAGGACGAGGTGGCGCAGCGCCGTGGACGCCTCCTCCGTGGAGGGCCGCCCGAAGCCTCGGGCCGGCCGCAGCCGGTCCTCCACGGCGGGCGGGACGGCTCCGAGCGTCGTGCGGTAGCGCTCCCGCAGCGCTTCGGAACGCTCGGCGAAGGTGCGGTCGGTCAGGCCGCGACCCGCGCGATCGAGGCCCGGACGGCCGCCGGGGCGCCCGCCGGGAAGTCCACGGCCCCGCCGATCGCCGCGGCGGCGATCTCGGCCTCCACGCTCTCCCCGACCGCCACCACCGGGCGCGCGGCAGCCGTCGCGCCCCGGCCGGCATCGTCACCTGCCCCACCCTCCGCGAGCAGCTGACGGCCCGGAACCGGCCCGACCGACGCCGACCCCGGCCACCCCGCCCCGGGCCACCGGGCTGTCCGGCCTGTCCGGGCCACCCGGCCTACCCGGGCATCACGCCGTGGATGCGGGAGAGGGTGAACACCCGCTCGGCGTCCCGCAGGTGGCACCAGGCCCGGAGGTAGGGCGCGTCGAGTTCGAGCCGGCTGAGGGTGCGGACGGTCGTGCTGCCCGAGGTGGCGGTGTACTCGACGGTGATCCGCCGCCCTTCGTCCACGGCGTGGGCCAGCTGGCGGGCGTCGGTGAAGGACAGGTTCCGGGCGCTCCCGGCGATGATCTCCTCGGTGTCGCTGTGGTACGGACGGCCGTCCCAGGGATCGGGCTCCGGAACGTCCTGCGGGGCGTCCACGAGCCGGGCGGCCAGGGCCGGCAGGTCGACGCCCGTCCGGCCGCCCGCGGCGGGGACGGCCGCTCGTCGGGTGCGGGGCCTGCCGCCGGGCGGGCGCGGGGACGGAACGGGGCTCGTCGCCCGCTGCCGCGGGGTCCGCTCGATGCGGACGGACCCGTCGGGCTCCTCGGCGCTGGGGGCGTAGCCCGCGGCGCGCAGGGCCGCGAGCGTCTCGTCCGGCGGGGTCAGGCTGAGCAGCACCGTGGGCGCCAGCTGCCGCAGGCCGAGCCGGGAGAGCCCGCGGTGCGCGGCCAGTTCGGCCAGCAGGGCGGGCTCCGCGCCGTGGACCACGCAGGCGGCGGAGGCGACGCGCACCCGGCCGTGGCCGCGCGCGGTGTCGTGCACCAGGTACGAGAGGGGCTGGGGGAGCGGCCCGCCGGCGGCGGCCAGGTCGGCGACGAGGGCGTCGGCGGTGAGGCCGGTGTCGAGGGCCCGGCGGACGCTCCCGGTGCTGAACCGCCACACGGACGCCGCACCGGAGCTCTCCCGGTCCGCGGCGGAGTCCAGCAGCGCACGGAGGCGCGTCGTCGGGGTGCCGGCGACCACGGCCGTCAGGTCGCTGCCGAAGCGGGCGGTCGCGCTGGCGGCGGGCAGCAGTCGCCGGCAGGCGTCGGCCAGGGCGTCGGCGGCATCGAGGGCTCCGGCGGCGTTGAGGGCTCCGGCGGCGTCGAGGGCTTCGGGAGCGCCGGGAGCGACGGCAAGCAGGGCCGCCCCGAGCGGGGACACCGCTCCGAGCGCGAGCACGCCGAGCAGCTCCGCCTCCCGGATCAGGGTGGCGAACGGCGTGGCGTCCTGGGAGAGCCCGTCGGCGAGCGGGCGCAGCCACCCGAGCAGCTCCCCCAGGGCTGCCGGGCGCACCGCGCCTTCGCCGGCCGGGAGCCGCGCCGCAGCCGCGAGCAGCCCGTGCCGGGCCTGGACGCAGCCCTGGCAGGGCGGTGCTCCGGCAAGCGCCGGCAGGGACTTCCCGTCCTCGTCGCGGCTCCCGCCGGGGGTCCGCGGGAGCTCCCACCACGCCCGGAGCAGCACGGCGAGCTGGCCGGCCGGGTCCTGCTCGGCCCAGGCGTCGTAGGACGCGGTCGCCGCCATCCGGTCGCCGTCCGGGGCCAGCAGGCCGGCCGCGCCCGCCGCCTCCAGCACGAGGCGTACCACGCTCTCGTCGCACCGCGCCGCCCTGCCGATCCGGGACAGCTCGCGCGCGCCGACCCCACCGGACTTGAGCCGGGCCGGCGGCGCGGTGGCGCACGTCCCGAGCACGGCCACGGCAGCGGCCGTGAACGCCATCGCGGCGGCGGAGGCCTCCCGTTCGACGCCGGGACCGGTGACCGGTGCCGACCGCACCTCGGGCGGGACGGGAGTGAACGGGGCGTGCCAGTCGGGGCCGCGCAGCGCGAGCGCCACCTCCGCGGGCATCCGGGCCGGCCCGTAGCGGTGGCGGTCCTCGACCAGCAGCCCCCGCTCCAGGGCCCACCGCTCACCGGGCCGGGCACCGGACGGAGGGCCCCCGAACAGGATGGCGCCCGACCGGTCCGCGGCCTCGTGCGCCCGCCGCCGGAGCAGCTCCCGGGCCGCCGGGGGCGCCCCGGCCACCAGCGCGACGACCCGGACCGGATCGCTGTGGTGCTCGACCAGCGCCGCCAGCCGCGCCGCCTTCCGGTTGGCCGAGGGCCGGACGCCGAGCCTCGCCAGTACGCGGCCCAGCTCGTCGGAGGCCGCGCCCGCGAACAGCCGCCCGAGCGGCGCGTCGAGCCCCAGGGGCGAACCCCACGTGTTCCGCAGCGGCGCCGCCGTCCGCAACAACCCCTCGCCGGCCGGCCACACCAGGGCGTGGTCGGCCAACTCCTCCAGCACCGCGTCCAACCCGCGGGCGCGGTCGCCGTCCACCGCGTCCAGCAGCCCGGCCAACTCCTCCCGCGACCCGGACGCCGGCGCGACGACGGCCTCCGCCACCTGCAGACCGGGCAACGTCAGCCGCGCCAACGCCAACGCCACCGACGCCGGACGCTCAAGGCGCTCCGCCAACTCCCCCACCGACCGCGGCTCCGGCGCCACCGCGGCATCCGGCCGCGCCACCAGCACCCGCTCCAACCCGGCCGCACCCAGCCCGTACAACCACCCGGCCAGCACCGACCCACCCTCCCCACCGACGGAACACCGCACCCACCGGGCCGCCCCACCCTCCCGGACCCGCCCGCGACCCCCAGCATGGCGCACCCCCGCGAGCGGGGTACGACGAAGCCCCGAAAACCACCCCCCGCCCTCCGGCCGCCCCCGCCCGGCCCCCAGCGCACCGACGCCCCGGCCCGTGCCGTGCCCCCGCCCCGGTGACAGCAGGGCCCGGCGTCGGGCCGGCGCAGACCCGGATCTCCACGCCCTCCACGCACCCCGCGGCGCCCTCACCCCCAAGGGCCCCGGGCCGACCGAGTCCGAGCGGGTCATCCACCACCGGCACCTCGCCTCTCCGGTCGAACCCCCGTACACCGCTGGTGAACGGGACCGGAACCCGGACCAGAGACCAGGGACCGGCCCCGCGGACCGGCTCGTGCCGCCCGGCCGGGTCCCCTCAGGATCGGCGGTGCGGTCGGCGCAGGGTGGTGCGGGCGGGGAGGCAGGTGCCGAGGGCGGCGAGGGAGGCCGTGCCGAGGAGGACCAGGGCGAGTTCGGGAACGGGGACGGCCGCCCCGGCGGTGCCGCGGGTGATCCCCTCGGCGTAGGTGCCGAGCACCGTGAGGGCGACGGCCAGGCCGAGCACGGTGGCGAGGGTGACGGCGGCGGTGGTCTCCCAGCCGAGCATCCGCCGGATCTGGCGGCGGGTGGCACCGGCCAGGGCCAGCGCGGTGAACTCGTGGCGGCGGTCGGCGATGCCCATGGCCAGGGTGTTGACGACGGCGATGGCCACGAAGGTGATGATCAGCCCGAGCATGACGTAGCCGATCTGCGCGCCGGACCGGTCCGTCGCGGCGGCGGAGGCCCGGTCGAGCACCCCGAGCCCGGGGTCGCCGCGCAGGGCGGCGGTGAGCGCCTGCCGGGTCAGGCCGTCGCCGCGGACCAGCAGTTCGTCGTCCAGCGGCACGTCGACGTGGGCGGCGACCAGGTGGTGCGCGAGGGTCAGGTCGCCGAAGCCCAGGCCGCGGCCGTAGAGCGCGACCACCGTCACCTCCGCCGGGGTGCCGTCGGCGAGGGTCAGCCGGACGCGCTGGCCGAGCCGGTAGCCCAGCCCGTCCGCGGCCGCCGCCGTGTCGTCCGCCAGCCGGTCGAGGTCGCCGGCGGTGACGCCGAGGTCCAGGGTGTCGGCCAGCCGCCCGGGGGTGACGGCCTGCACGCCGCGCCGGGTGAGCCCGTCCCGGACCTGACTGTGCAGGACCCGGGTCACCGTCCGGACGCCCGGCACCGCGGCGAGCGCCTCGGCGGCGGAGGCCGGGGCGTGCGGGCCGACCACGAAGTCGGCGGTGCTGCCGCGCTCGCGCTGGGCGGCGGCCGCGTGCCCGGTGGTGGCCTGGGTGAACAGGATGGTGCAGGCCATCGCGATCAGCAGGGTCAGCGGCACGACCACCGACGCCAGCCGGTGCGCCCCGGCCCGCAGGTGCTGGACGGCGAGCCAGCCGCCGGTCCGGGACACGCGCAGCGGCAGGGACAGCACGGCCGCCCCGGCTCCGGCCACCGGCGGACCGAGCAGCGAGAGCGCCGTGCACCACAGCAGCACGGCGAGGAAGCAGACCGGGGTCGACGCCTGGTCGGAGTGCAGGACGGTCAGCAGGGCGGTCAGCACGGTCGCGCCGGCCGTGGCCAGCACCCCGAAGCCGATCCGGACCGGAGCCAGGCGCGGCGGCTCCGTCTCCGCCTCGCCGAGCGCCTCGACCGGCCTGATCGCGGTCGCCCGCCGCGCCGAGATCCGGGCCGCCACCCAGCCGGCCGCCAGCGTGACGGCCGCGGCGCCCAGCGCCGGGACGGGCGAGAACACCACGGGCAGGTTCGCCGGGACGACGCCGAGCGCGACGAACCGGCCGTACAGCCAACCGCCCAGCGGCAGACCGGCGGCGGCACCCGGAGTCCCGGCGGACAGGCCGAGCACCAGCGCCTCGCCGCCGATCATCCTCCGGACCTGCCGCCCGGTCGCGGCCACCGCCCGCAGCACCGCGATCTCCCGTTGCCGCTGCCGGATCGACAGGCCGAAGGTGCCGACCACGATCAGCAGGGCGACCAGCAGCGAGGTGCCGGCCAGCACGGCGCCCGTGCTGACCAGGCGCACCCCGGCCCCGGCGGCGTCCGGGAACTCCGCCCGCCCCCGGTCGTCGCCGGTGCGGACCACCGCGCCCGGGGCGCCCGCCAGCAGCGCCCGGACGTCGGCGGCGGCCGTCGGCGCGGACGGGAAGACGCCGATCGCGCTGACCAGCCCGTCGTGGCCGGCGAGCGTCCGGGCCCGGCCGGTGGTGAAGAAGACCGCGGCCTGGCTGTCGAAGCCCCGCGCGGTGACCCCGACCACCCGCACGCCCAGCGTTCCCGAGGGAGCCCGGACGACCGTGGCGGAGCCGGGCGTCAGGTGCGCCCGGGCCGCGGTGCCCGCGTCGACGACCACCTCGTCGTCGGCGGCGGGCGCGCGGCCGGCGGCCAGGGCGAGACCGGCCAGCGGCGCGGACTCCCAGCCGTGGCCCCACGAACCGCGGTCCAGGCCGCCGGGCAGCAGCGCCGGGAAGGTCACCTCGGTGGCGACCGCCCGCACCGACGGCAGCGCCGCGACGCGCTCCGCGAGGGCGGCCGGCACCCAGGCGCGGTCCGCGATCGGCTTGGCCTTCTCCTTGACCTTGCCCTTCCCCTTGTCCACGGCGGCGTGCACCTCCTGGTCGCCGGACACGACGATCGGCGCGGCCGCGTAGCGCTCCGGCCGGACGCTGCCGACCAGGCCGGTGACCAGCAGCGTCCCGCAGCCGCAGACCAGGGCCGCGGCGCAGAACAGGGCGACGAAGGCGCCGGCGAACCCGGCCCGGCGGTGCCGGAGGGTGGCGAGCGCGAGTCCCAGCATCACCGGTTCCACGCCCCCAGCCGGATCATCCGGTCGGCGACCTTGGCGGCGGTCGGTCCGGTCATGGTGTCGGCGACCCGCCCGTCGGCCAGGAACAGCACCTCGTCGGCGTAGGACGCGGCGACCGGGTCGTGGGTGACCATGACGAGGGTCTGGCCGAACTCGTCGACGGTCTGCCGCAGCAGGACCAGCACCTCACGGGCCGTCATCGTGTCCAGCGCGCCGGTCGGTTCGTCGGCGAACACCACCTCGGGGTCCGAGATCAGCGCCCGGGCGATCGCCACCCGCTGCTGCTGGCCGCCGGACAGCTGGCCCGGCCGGTGGCCGGTGCGCTCCCGCAGGCCCACCCGGCGGACGAGTTCCGCCAGCCGTCCGGCGTCGGCCCGGCGCCCGGCCAGCCGCAGCGGCAGCGTGACGTTCTGCTCGACGGTCAGCGCGGAGACCAGGTTGAACGACTGGAACACGAACCCCGCGCGCTCGCGCCGCAGTTCGGTCAGCTCCTTCTCGCTCAGCCGGGACAGGTCGGTGCCGCCGAGCCGGACGGTCCCGGCGGTCGGGCGGTCCAGGCCCGCCGCGCAGTGCAGGAAGGTGCTCTTGCCCGAACCGGACGGCCCCATCACCGCGGTGAAACCGCCCGCCGGCAGCCGCACCGTCACCTCCCGCAGCGCGGCGACCGCGCCCCGCCCCTTGCCGTAGACCTTGCTCACGGCGTCCAACGTGATCGCTTCGCTCATGCCTCCAGCCTCCCGGCCCGCGAACTCCCTTCCCAGGGAAGGGATCACGCGGCACCCGTGACGTCGTCACGGGTAGGGTCGGGCCGTGATCAGACTCCTGCTGGCCGAGGACCAGCACGTGGTGCGCGGGGCACTGGTGGCCCTCCTCGGGCTGGAACCCGACCTGGAGGTCGTCGCGGAGACGGACTCGGCGGACGACGTGCTGCCCCGGGCCCGGGTCTTCCACCCCGACGTGGCGGTCCTGGACATCGAGATGCCGGGTCGGACGGACGGCCTCCAGGCGGCCGCCGCGCTGAAGGAGGAACTGCCGGCCTGCCGGACGCTGGTGCTGACCTCACTGGGCCGACCCGGGCTGCTCCGCCGGGCCCTGGACGCGAAGGTCGACGGCTTCCTGCTGAAGACCGCGCCGCCCGCCGAACTGGTCGCGGCCATCCGCCGGGTGGCGGCCGGAGGAAGGGTGCTGGACCCGGCCCTGGCCGTCGCCGCCTGGGACCTGGCGGACAACCCGCTCACCCCCCGCGAGAACGACGTCCTGCGCGAACTGGCCGGCGGCGCCGAGCCGCCCGAGATCGCCGCCCGCCTGCACCTGTCCACCGGCACGGTGCGCAACGTCCTGACCGCGGTCGTCGGCAAGCTGAACGCCCGCAACCGCACGGACGCCGTCAGGATCGCCCGCGAAACCGGCTGGCTCTGACCGCCGCCGGCCCCCGCGGCTCAACGCGGCGGCACCTCGGCCCGCAGCAGGTACCAGCCGTCGTCCGGCCCGGCGGCCAGGGTGCCGCCCGCCCCGGCCAGCCGGACCGCCAACCCGCCGATCCCGGAGCCGGGCACGGTGACGTCCGCCCCGGCGCCGTCGTTCTCCACCTCCAGCCGCACCGCCTCCCCGGCCGCCGAGACGGCGATCCGCACGTACCGGGCCCGGCTGTGCCGCAGGACGTTGGTGACGGCCTCGCGCAGCACCACAGCCAGCACGGCCCCCGCCGCGTCCGGTACCGGCCCGTCCTCCAGCTCCACGGTGATCCCGGCGGCCTCCAGCACCGCCGCCGCCGAAGCCAGTTCGGCGCCGAAGGACAGCCGGGGGCCGTCGGCGGCCACCGCCCCCAGCTCGGCCCGGCCGCGCTCGGCCAGCCGCACGATGTCCGCCAGCTCGGCCCGGCAGCGGACCGGATCGGCGTCCGCCAGCCGCCGGGCCAGCTCGGCCTTGAGCAGGATCGCGGTCAGACCGTGCCCGAGCAGGTCGTGCAGGTCCCGGGCGGCGCGCAGCCGCTCGGCGACGACGGCGGCCCGGGCCCGCCCGTCCGCCGTCCGTTCCAGCTCCCGCACCAGCCGGACCAGCCGGAGCACCGCGTACACCACCACGCAGGTGATCAGCACGCTCACGGCGGTCAGCGCCACCGTGGCCGCGCCGCCGCCACCGACGGCCCCGGCGGACACCGCCACCGCGCCGGCCAGCGCCGCGCCCGCGCGCAGCGGCAGGGCGATCAGCAGCGAACCGGCCAGGATGCCGGCCGCGCCGATCCAGTTCCGACCCAGCCAGGGGAGCGGTAGCAGCGCCAGCACCGCGGAGGCGAGCAGCGCGGCGCGGGCGTGCCGCGTCGCGTCCCGGATCGAGAAGCGGACCTGGAAGGCGCAGAAGACCGCCGCGCATCCCGCCCCGAGGAGCAGCCGGGGGCCGGGGACGAACATCAACGCCCTGGCGCAGAACACGGCGAGCACGAACCAGTACAGGCCGAGGGCGGTACGCAGCTCCGGCGGGTCCACGGCGGGCGAGGCCGGCGTCGCGGGCACCGACGCCTCCACCGCGAAGCGCCCGTCGGCCTCCAGCCCCGCCGCCAGTCGGCCGCCGACCGCGCGCACCCGCCCCGCCAGGTCGTCGAGCAGGTCCGCGCCGAGCGCCGCCGTCGGCACGCCGTCGCTGACCACCCGCAGCACCACCCGCCCGGCCCGTTCCTCGGTCGAGACCTCGCACCGTCGGGCGTCCCCGACCCGCACCACCGCGGTGACCGCCTCCCGCAGCACCGTCGCCAACACCGTCCCGGCCGGGCCCAGCGGCTCCCGGTGCCCGATCCGCAGCTCGGCCGCGACGCCCGCCGAACCCAGCAGGGCGCGGGCGCTCGCCGCCTCCGGCGCCAGCGAGAGGCTGCGCAGCTCGGCGGCGGCGGCCCGGACCGCCGCCAGCGTCCGGCGGGCCACGCCGATCAACCCGTCCAGCGCCGCCGGATCCCGGCGCTCCGCCGCCGCCCGGATCGCGGCCATGCCCGGGTCCAACCCCCTCCCCATCGTGGACGCGATGCGCAGCCGCTCGCCGGTGACCGCGGAGGCCGCGAGTTCCAGCCGGGCGTCGTGGACCCGGCCCGCCAGCAGCGCCAGCGCGGTCACGGCGTAGAGCATGCCGCCGCCCAGGGCGACCGTCAGCAGCAGGTCGACGGCCTCCCGCACCCCCGGCGCCCGGACCGCCTCCACCAGCACCGCCCCCACCGCCAACACGGCCAGCAGCACCCGACGCCGCTCCACCAGCGACGAAGCCACCGGTAGGCACAGCAGACCGACCGAGACCCCGAGCGGCCCCACCGCGAGGAACCCGACCCCCACCTCCACGACCGCCCACCCGGCCCACCCGGCCCACCCGGGACGTTTCCGGGTGTGCCGCGACTGCAACCCCACCAGCCCGAGGCAGACCCCCACCACCACCGCCCCCACCACCGGCTCCGCAGCGGCCCGCCCGACCCCCCTCAACAGGTGGGCCAGCACCAGCGCCACCGCCACCGCCCCCACCAACCGCCGCCCCACCAGCCCGCGTCGCTTCCCCACCCGCGCATCGTAGGGGGCCCTCGATCAGGCGGAGGGTGCGGGATTCGAACCCGTGCGGGATTTCCCCCAACGCGCTTTCCCATTCGCCTCGATGTCGTTCACCGGGATCCGCGGCCGTCCTGAACAGCAGTGGAGCGAACCGTTGGACGGGGCTTGGACCCGGTTGGACCGGAGTGAACGAGATCAGAAGTGAGACCACGGGACCGCGCGTCCTACTTGCCGTAGTGGTAGCGACACGCGATGACGCACAAGGTGTCGGTCTGCTCCTCCAGGACGTAGACCAGGCGGTGTTCCTGGTCGATTCTGCGGAACCAGGCGCCGATGAGCTCGTGCCGCAGGGGTTCGGGCTTGCCGATGCCCTCGTTGCCGTTTCGGTGGATGTCGTCGATCAGCAGGTTGATGCGCTTGAGGAGTCGGCGGTCGTCCGCCTGCCAGGACAGGTAGTCGGCCCAGCCGTGTTCGGTGAACTGGACTTTCACGCGCCCTGCTCGGTGAGGTCCCCGGGGTCGATCAGTTCGTGGGTCGCCGTACGGCCTTCCCGGTACTCCCGCAGGGAGTGGCGAAGGTGCTCGGCATTGGCCGGGGACCGTAGGAGGTAATCGGTCTCGCGGAGCGAGGCGTACTCGGCCAGCGAGACGACGACCAGCGGCTCGTGGCCGGCGCGTGTGATGACGAGCTCTTCGGCGTCACTCTCGACGGCGTCCAGCGCGGCGGCGAGGTTGCCGCGGAGCTCGGTGGCACTCATCGTCTTCATGACGTACAGAATAACGTACGTCTAGCGAGTGCGCCGGGGTAGGTGGCGGGGGTCGAGCCATTGCTGCGGCCGAGAAGCCGGAAGCGATGGTGCTGGACGGCCGCACTGTCAGGGGCCGGGATGCGCCGGATGATGCGAACCTGCTCGTCGCGGGGGAGCGATGGCCGCCGAATCCGCCGCGCGTGAGTTCCGGCGCGACATCCTCCGGGAATCCGTACCGCGCTTCCGGCGTGCGGCCAGTGCGCGAGCGGAGCGGACGCGACACGACTGATGGCCGGGCCGAGGAACGCCGAAGGCCCGGACCGCAGTTGCGGTCCGGGCCTTCGATCAGGCGGAGGATACGAGATTCGAACTCGTGAGGGGTTGCCCCCAACACGCTTTCCAAGCGTGCGCCCTAGGCCTCTAGGCGAATCCTCCGTGGGAGAGCTTAGTACACGTGGAGGGGTGGTTGCGACCACGGTCTCGCAGGTGGGTGGTGGGGGTGGCCTGGGGATCGGAGTTGGGGGTGGGTGGGGGGAGTGGGGGTCGGGATCCGCTACTCTTGGGGCAGCCCCTCGCGTGGCGCTATCTCTCTGAACTCCCCCAGGGCCGGAAGGCAGCAAGGGTAGGAGGGCTCTGGCGGGTGCGCGAGGGGTCCTTGCGTTTCGTGGGTGTTGGCGGGTGGGCGGCGGCGTTTGTCGGTTGGTCCCGATATCTTCGAGGGTGTGTCCCTAGCCCTGTACCGCCGCTACCGCCCCGAGACCTTCGCGGAGGTCATCGGGCAGGAGCACGTGACCTCCCCCCTCCAGCAGGCCCTGCGCAACAACCGGGTCAACCACGCGTACCTGTTCAGCGGGCCGCGCGGGTGCGGGAAGACGACGAGCGCCCGCATCCTGGCCCGCTGCCTGAACTGCGAGCGGGGGCCGACCCCGGAGCCGTGCGGGGAGTGCCAGTCCTGCCAGGACCTGGCGACGGGCGGGCCGGGTTCGATCGACGTGATCGAGATCGACGCCGCCTCGCACGGTGGTGTGGACGACGCGCGCGATCTGCGGGAGCGGGCGTTCTTCGCGCCGGTGCACAGCCGCTACAAGATCTTCATCCTGGACGAGGCGCACATGGTGACCTCGGCCGGCTTCAACGCGCTGCTGAAGGTGGTGGAGGAGCCGCCGGAGCACCTGAAGTTCATCTTCGCGACCACCGAGCCGGAGAAGGTGATCGGGACGATCCGGTCCCGCACCCACCACTACCCGTTCCGCCTGGTGCCGCCGGGCACGCTGCGCGACTACCTGGCGCAGGTGTGCGGGCGGGAGGCCATCGAGGTCGAGGACGCGGTGTTCCCGCTGGTGGTGCGGGCCGGCGCCGGGTCGGTGCGCGACTCGATGTCGGTGATGGACCAGTTGCTGGCGGGCGCCGGCGAGGCCGGTGTGACGTACCGGATGGCGACGTCGCTGCTGGGCTACACGGACGCGGCGCTGCTGGACGAGGTGGTGGACGCCTTCGCGGCGCAGGACGGCGCGACGGTGTTCCAGGTGGTCGACCGGGTGGTCGAGGGCGGGCACGACCCGCGGCGGTTCGTGACGGACCTGCTGGAGCGGCTGCGCGACCTGGTGATCCTGGCCACGGTGCCGGACGCGGGGGAGAAGAGCCTGATCGACGCCCCGGCCGACCGGATCGCGATCATGCAGGCGCAGGCCGACCGCTTCGGCCCGGCCGAGCTGAGCCGCGCCGCGGACCTGGTGAACACCGGCCTGACCGAGATGCGCGGGAACGCCGCGCCCAGGCTGCAGCTGGAGCTGATCTGCGCCCGGGTGATGCTGCCCGGCGCGTATGGGGACGAGCTCTCGGTGCAGGCCCGGCTGGACAAGCTGGAGCGCCGCGCCGCGACGGGCGGTTTCGCCGCCCCGGTGGCGTTCCAGCCGATGGCCGCCGCGCCGGAGCCCCAGCCGCAGCAACAGCCCCAGCAGCAGCCGCAGCAGCAGGCCCCGGCGCCCGCAGCCGTCCAGCCCACGCCGGCTCCGCAGGCCCCGCAGACCCCGCAGGCCCCCGCACCGGCCGGTCCCGCTCCGGGCGCCTGGCCGATCCCGCGCAGCTTCTCGCCCGGTGAGCAGCCGCCGCAGCAGCAGGCGGCCGCCCCGGCCCCGATGGCCCCGGCTCCGGCTCCGGCGGCACCCGCGCCCGCGTCCGCCCCGGCCCCCGCGCCCGTCCAGCCGCCGATCGGCGTGCAGCCCTCGGTGGCGGCGCAGCAGGGCGCGGGCCAGATCCGGCAGATGTGGCCGCAGATCCTGGAGGCGGTGAAGAACCGCCGCCGGTTCACCTGGATCCTGCTGAGCCAGAACGGCCAGGTGGCCGGGTTCGACGGCAGCACCCTCCAGGTGTCGTTCGTGAACGCGGGCGCCCGGGACAGCTTCGTCGGCAGCCACAGCGACGAGGTGCTGCGGCAGGCGCTGACGGACGCGCTGGGCGTGGACTGGCGGGTGGAGTGCATCGTCGACCCGTCGGGCGCGACGAACCCGCCGGCCGGTCAGCCCGCGGCCCCGCCCGCCCCCGCGGCCGGCGGCTGGGGCGCCCCGGCCCCGCGCCCGGCCGCCCAGCCGCAGCCACCGCAGCCGCAGCCGCCGCAGCAGTGGTCGGCCCCCGCCCCGCAGGCCCCGGCTCCGGCCCCGGCCGCCCCGGTCCAGCAGGCGCCCGCCCCGGTGCCGGCCCCGTCCGCGCAGCCGCCGTCGCCGCAGCGGCAGCAGCCGCACCAGCCGCAGCCGGTGCAGGCCCCGCCCGCCGTGGCGCCGGAGGACGACGTCCCGGAGGAGGACGACCCGGACTTGAACGAGGACGTCTTCTCCGCCCAGGAGCTGATCGTCCGCGAGCTGGGCGCGACGGTGCTGGAGGAGATCCACCACCGCCCGAACTGACCGCCGCCCCGCGCCGCCCCGCCCCGCGCCGGGCAGGACGGCGGACGGCACCGCGGCCGGGAACTGACGTGGGGCCGACGGACGGCCGCGTAGGCTCGGGGGCGAGGTGCCGGCGCGGGCGGTTTCGGCCGGGCGCGCGCCGGTGTGTGCAGTGTCGACGGATCGAGGAGAGTCCCGTGTTCCCTGGTGGGCAGCCGAACATGCAGCAGCTGTTGAAGCAGGCGCAGAAGATGCAGGAGGACCTCGCCCGGGCGCAGCAGGAGCTGGCCGAGGCGAGGGTGTCCGGTTCCGCGGGCGGCGGCCTGGTGGAGGCGACGGCGACCGGTGCGGGCGAGCTGGTCGCGCTGACCATCTCCCCGGCGGCGGTCGACCCGGAGGACACCGAGACCCTGGCCGACCTGGTGGTGGCCGCGGTCCGCGACGCCGCCGCGGCGGCGCAGAAGCTGCAGGCCGAGCGGATGGGCCCGCTGACCCAGGGCCTGGGCGGCGGCGGTATCCCCGGCCTGCCGTTCTGACACCGGGGGCAGCTGCTCGTCCCCGGAGGGCATTCGGTCCGCTCCGGGGGGTATCCGTCTGCCGCCGACGGGGCACCCGCCCGGCAACCGCCCCTCCCGGCAGTCCCGTGGGCCCGCAGACCTGTAGGCCCGCGGACCCGCGGACCCGCCGGGGCGTGCACGCCGGGCGCACGGTCGGGGACCCCCGGTAACGGGTTGTGTGATTTATGGGCCAGTAGGGCGTCGGGCGGTGTGTCCGGTGCCCGATTCGTTGGATGATGGCACCGGAGAAGGCACCGGAGTGCGAACCCCGGACCCCGGTCGAAGGAAGGCGTGACGGTGTACGAGGGCGTGGTGCAGGACCTGATCGACGAACTGGGCAGACTGCCCGGGGTCGGTCCGAAGAGCGCCCAGCGGATCGCCTTCCACATCCTCCAGGCCGATCCGGTGGACGTGCGCCGGCTGGCGCACGCGCTCCAGCAGGTGAAGGAGAAGGTCCGGTTCTGCGCGGTCTGCGGCAATGTCGCGGAGTCCGAGCGGTGCCGGGTCTGCCTGGACCCGCGCCGCGACCTCGCGGTGATCTGCGTGGTGGAGGAGCCCAAGGACGTGGTGGCGATCGAGCGGACGCGCGAGTTCCGCGGTCGCTACCACGTGCTGGGCGGGGCGATCAGCCCGATCGAGGGGGTCGGCCCGGACGACCTGCGGATCCGCGAGCTGATGACCCGGCTCGCGGACGGCACGGTCACCGAGCTGATCCTGGCCACCGACCCCAACCTGGAGGGGGAGGCGACCGCGACCTACCTGGCCCGGCTGTGCAAGCCGATGGGCCTCAAGGTCACCCGGCTGGCGAGCGGACTGCCCGTCGGCGGGGACTTGGAGTACGCCGACGAGGTCACCCTCGGCCGGGCGTTCGAAGGGAGACGACTGCTCGATGTCTGACCGAACCGACACCTCTGAACTGTCCGGACTGCCGGGCCCGCTGGGCCGGACCGAGGCCCCGGACGACTTCGCGGTGCAGATCGCGGACTCGGTGGAGAGCTTCGTGCTGGCCGTCACCGAGGTCGCCAAGGGCGACGAGCCGGGCAGCGCGATCTCGCTGCTGCTGCTGGAGGTCTCCCAGCTGCTGCTGGCGGGCGGCCGGCTGGGCGCGATCGAGGACGTGCTGCCCGAGGACCGCTTCGAGCCGGACACCGGTCCGGAGCCGGACGGGGTGGAGCTGCGCGAGCGGCTCGCCGAGCTGCTGGCGCCGATCGACGTCTACCACGAGGTGTTCGACCCGTACGGTCCGCCGGAGAAGCCGAGCGCGTTCCGGATCTCGGACGACCTGGCGGGCGTGGTCAGCGAGCTGCGGCACGGGCTGACGCACTACCGCGAGGGCCGGGTCTCGGAGGCGCTGTGGTGGTGGCAGTTCTCCTACCTGTCCAACTGGGGCTCGACCTGCTCGGCGGTGCTGCGCGCGCTGCAGTCGCTGGTCGCGCACGTCCGGCTGGACTCGCCGCTGGGCGCGGTGCCGGACGGCGCGGACACCGACGACGACGGGCTGACGGACGAGCAGCTGGAGCAGCAGGCCGGCGACCTGATGGCGGCCGAACTCGGGCTGTAGGCCCACGCGGTCCGCGGGGGCCCGCCTCCGGGTGTTCCGGGTGTGACGCATCTGTCATCGGCACCCCGGAGGCGAAGATTCCGGGTGGCGGGCGGTGCCCGGGCGGCGATTCTTCGGGGCGGGCGGCCGGGACCCGCAGACCTGCCGGTCGGCGGTGACCAGAGTTCGATATCCGCATCTCACGATGCGGAAAGCGTCGGCCGGAGAACCCCTGCTCGTTAGACTGACCGCGACCTACCACCCCAAGTCGAGGAGCCCCCGTGGGCCTTGTCGTGCAGAAGTACGGCGGCTCATCCGTCGCGGATGCCGAAGGCATCAAGCGCGTCGCCCGCCGCATCGTGGACACCAGGAAGGCCGGCCACGAGGTCGTCGTCGTGGTCTCCGCGATGGGTGACACCACGGACGAACTCATCGAGCTCGCGGAACAGGTGACCCCTATTCCGTCCGGCCGCGAGTTCGACATGCTGCTGACCGCCGGAGAGCGCATCTCGATGGCGCTGCTGGCCATGGCGATCCGGACGCTGGGCTTCGACGCCCAGTCGTTCACCGGCAGCCAGGCCGGCGTGATCACCGACTCGACCCACAACAAGGCGCGCATCATCGACGTGACGCCGGGCCGGATCCGGGCCGCCCTGGACGAGGGCAACATCGCGATCGTGGCGGGCTTCCAGGGCGTGTCGCAGGTCTCCAAGGACATCACCACGCTGGGCCGCGGCGGCTCGGACACCACCGCGGTGGCGCTGGCGGCCGCGCTGGGCGCCGAGGTCTGCGAGATCTACACCGACGTGGACGGCGTGTTCACCGCCGACCCGCGGGTGGTCAAGAAGGCCCGCAAGATCGACTGGATCGCCTTCGAGGACATGCTGGAGCTGGCCTCGTCCGGCTCGAAGGTGCTGCTCGACCGCTGCGTCGAGTACGCGCGGCGCTACAACATCCCGATTCACGTACGATCGTCGTTCTCCGGTCTCCCGGGGACGATCGTCAGCGGCACCAACCCGAACCAGAAGCCCGAAGGGGGCGAGATGGAGCAGGCCATCATCTCCGGAGTCGCCCACGACACGTCGGAGGCCAAGGTCACCGTCGTGGGAGTGCCCGACAAGC
The DNA here is from genome assembly GCF_003259315.1 of Kitasatospora sp. SolWspMP-SS2h. GTDB lineage: Bacteria > Actinomycetota > Actinomycetes > Streptomycetales > Streptomycetaceae > Kitasatospora > Kitasatospora fiedleri. The sequence continues at coordinate 69,445 of NZ_QLLT01000009.1, forward strand.
CGGGCGAGGCGGCCCGGATCTTCCGCGCGATCGCGGACGCCGAGGTCAACATCGACATGGTCGTGCAGAACGTGTCGGCCGCGGCCACCGGCCTGACCGACATCTCCTTCACGCTGCCCACCCACGAGGGGCAGAAGGCCATCGAGGCGCTGAACCGGGTCAAGGAGGGCATCGGCTACGAGTCGCTGCGCTTCGACGACGCGATCGGCAAGATCTCGCTGGTCGGCGCCGGCATGCGCTCCAACCCGGGCGTCACGGCGACGTTCTTCGAGGCGCTCTCCGAGGCGGGCGTGAACATCGAGCTGATCTCCACCTCGGAGATCCGGATCTCGGTGGTCACCCGCGCGGAGGACGTGCCGGAGGCGGTCCGCGCCGTGCACACCGCGTTCGGCCTGGACAGCGAGAGCGACGAGGCGGTCGTCTACGGCGGCACCGGCCGCTGAGCCGGCGCGGCCCGTCCGGGTTCGCCGGATACCCACACCGCAACGGTTGTGTGCGGGACGGGTGAAGCGGACCAGGCCCGTCCGCCGGGTCTGCCAGAATCCCCCTTCGGAGCCAGTGCGCTCGGGAGGGGGATTCCTCTTCCCGCAAGAATGCCCCCGGGCCGGGGCAACCAGGACAGGGGATCGTGTGTCCAACCATCGTGATGAACGTGACCGGGGCGGCGGTGGCGGCCGCCCTGCCCGGGGCGGCCCGGCGGGGCGGTAGTCGGATGGGCTTTGCCGCGGCGGCAACGGACGCGACCGGGGCCAGCGTCGACCAGCTCACCGACACCTACCGGGCCCACTACCGCTCCCTGCTGAGGCTCGCCGCGCTGCTGCTGGACGACCTGTCCTCCTGCGAGGACGTCGTGCAGGAGGCGTTCATCCGGGTGCACGCCGCCCGGCGCCGGGTCCGCGACCCCGAGAAGACGCTCGCCTACCTGCGGCAGACCGTGGTCAACCTGTCCCGGTCGACCCTGCGCCGCCGCCTGCTGCCCAAGCCCATGCCTGACATGGCCAGTGCAGAAGAGGGGGCTTACGATGCGCTGGAGCGCGACGAACTCAAGGCCGCGCTCCGGGGGTTGCAACGCCGTCAGCGGGAGGTACTGGTGCTGCGCTACTACGCGGACCTGACGGAGGCTCAGGTCGCGGAGGTGCTCGGCATTTCCATCGGCTCGGTGAAGGCGTACGGGTCGCGCGGGCTCGCCGCCCTGCGGGTGCGGATGGAGCAGGGCGATGACTGAGGACGGTCCCGCCCGCCCCGAGGGCGGCCTCCCCGGGGGCGCGCCGAGCGAGGGCGGTCTCCCCGGGGGTGCGCCGGGCGGGCGCCTGACCGAGGACCGGCTCCGCGAGCGGCTGCACCGGGCCGTCGCCGCCGTCGAACCCGGACCCGGCGCGCTGCCCCGGCTGCGCGCCGCCGTACCGCGCCGCCGCGCCGTGCGCCGCCGCGCGGTGGGCGGGGCCGTGGTGCTGGCCGCCGCCATCGCCGCGCTGCCGGTGGTGAACGCCACCCAGCCGTTCAGCCTGTCCGGGGACTCCACCGGCGGGCCGGCCGCGCCCGGCCCCGGCAGCAGCCCGACCAGGACGCCCGACAGCCGGCCCGGCCACCCGCACACCACCGCCGCCCTGCCCCCCACCGGCCCGGCCGCGACCGGCCCCGGGGCCTCCGCCGACCCGTCCGCCGCCACCGGACCCGGCAGCTCGCCCGCCGCCGCACCGGCCTGCACCGGCACCGACCTCGGCCGGGCCGACGTCCAGCAGGCCGCCGCCGACCCGGTCAGCGGCAAGGTGTACGGCTGGTTCCGGCTGACCAACACCGGCACCCGCACCTGCCGGCTCCCCGGCCCCGGCACGCTCGCCCTGGGCACCGGGGCGAGCGGCGTCCGCCTGCTCGCGCACAGCGTCGGCGACCCGGCCGGCTCGCTGCCCGACCCGGCGGCGCTGCCCGCCGACGTCCTGCTCGGCGCGGGCGGCTCGTCCCTGGTGCGCTTCGCCTGGGTGCCCACCCGCTGCCCCACCGCCTCCGACTCGCCCACCGGCCCGGCCGGGCCGCCACAGCCCACCCCGGCCGCCAGCGGCGGCGCGCTGCCCGGCAGCGGCAGCGGCACCGACACCGCCGTCGCCGCCGCCGACCCGGCCCCCGGGCCGACCCAGGCCGCCGTCGCGGCCGACCCGACCCCGACCGCCGACCCGAGTTCCGGCGCGACCGCCGGCCCCCCGCCGGCCGTCGCCTTCGCGCTCGGCTACACCCCCGACCCGATCACCGCCGCGGCGGGCCGCCCGGTCGGCACCACGCTGCCGGCGGGCTGCGGCGGCACGGTCTACTGGACCGGTCCGGAGCCCGCCCCCGGCCCCGCCGGCCAGCCCTCGCCGAGCGCCACGCCCTGAGGCACCGGGACCTGAGGCGCCGGGGCCGTCCGGGCCGTCCGGGCCGCCCAGGTCGTCCGGGCCGTCCGGTGCGCACCGGGACCGGCGCCCCGGTGCGGAGCGGTCACGCCTGCCGGGTGGGCAGCACCACCAGCTGGCGCAGGTTCACGTGCCGGGGGCGGCTGGCCGCGTAGGCGACCAGGTCGGCGACGTCCGCGGCGGCGAGCGTGCCGATCGCGTCGAACATCTCGCCGAGCTGGCCGTCCGGGCCCAGCCCCGGGTTGTCGATGTGGGTGCCCAGCTCGGTGTCGGTCAGCCCGGGCTCGACGTTGGTGACCCGCACGTCGCGCGGGCCGTACTCGCTGCGCAGGGCGGCCGAGAGCTGGGTCAGCGCGGCCTTGGTGGCGCCGTAGACCGCGTAGTGAGGGAAGACCACGTCCGCGCCGATCGAGGAGATGTCGACCAGGTCGGCGGTGGCCCCGGCCGCCGCGGCGGCGACCAGGTCGGGGCCGAAGGCGCGGATCATCCGCAGCGCGCCGGTCAGGTTGGTGTCGATCATGCGGGACCACTCGTCGACCCGGCCGTCGCCGATCGGGTTCGGCAGCATCACGCCGGCCGCGTTGACCAGCAGGTCGACCCGGCCGAAGGCGTCGTGGACGAGCCGCCGCGCCGCGTCGACCGAGCCCTGGTCGGTGACGTCGGCGGCCACCGCGAGCGCCCGCGGCCCGAGTTCGGCGGCCAGCGCGGCCAGCCGGTCGGCCCGGCGGGCCAGCAGCGCGACCCGGACGCCGTCCGCGGCCAGCTGCCGGGCGATCGCCTCGCCGATGCCGCTGGCGGCGCCGGTGACGACCGCGGTCCGACCGTTCAGTGCGGGGTAACCCATGGGAATCGCTCTCCTCGAATCGAGTCCGTGCCTGCGTGCTGCGTGCTGCGTGTCTGCGTGCCTGCGTGCCGCGTCCTGCCGACGGGACGAGTCTGGTCGCGGACGGCGGGGCCACCCAGGGCGCTGTTCTTCCTGGGTCCGGGAGAACCACCTTCGCGGCGGCCGGCGCCCCGGACGTATCGTCGGGGCATGAGCGAACTGGGGGAGTTCCTGCGGCAGCGCCGGGGCCGGATCCGACCGTCCGACGTCGGCCTGCCGGAGCTGGGGCGGCGCCGCCGGGTGCCGGGGCTGCGCCGCGAGGAGGTCGCGCAGCTGGCGGGGGTGAGCGTCGACTACTACGTGCGGCTCGAACAGGGCCGGGGCGGCGGCGTCTCCGCGGAGGTGCTGGACGCGGTGGCCCGGGTGCTGCGGCTGGACGGCACCGAGCGCGGCCACCTGCACGCCCTGGCGCACCCGCCGCGCGGGGCGTCCCGGCGTCCGCCCCGGCAGGTCCGGCCGGGGCTGCGGCTGGTGCTGGACGCGCTGGCGACCCCGGCGTTCGCGCTCGGCCGCTGCATGGACGTCCCGGCCTGGAACGCCCCGGCCGACGCGGTGATCGGGTTCTCCGAACTGCCGCCCGGCGAACGCAACATGGCCCGGCACGCCTTCCTCACCGAGGCCGGTGGGCGGCTCTACCGGGACTTCGAGCGGGTCGCCGCCGAGACCGTCGCCCACCTGCGGCTGGACGCGGCCCGGCACCCCGACGACCCCGACCTGGCCGCGCTGCTGGCCGAACTGACCGCCGGGAGCCCGCTGTTCGCCGAGCTGTGGGCCCGGCACGGCGTCCGGGAGAAGGCGTCCGGGCACAAGCTGCTGTGCCACCCGCGGGCCGGGGAGCTGGACTTCGGGTACGAGACGCTGGCCCCGCCCGGCGAGCCGGGGCTGCTGCTGGTCGTCTACACCGTCGAGCCGGGCTCGGTGACGGCCGAGCGGCTGGCGGTGCTCACCGCGGCCGTGCCGTCGGGCCCGGGCCCGGCCCTCGGCCGCTGACCGAGGCCGTACCGCAGGCCGGGCCCGTCTCGATCCGATCCGATCCGGCCGGGCCCGTCTCGATTCGATCCGATCCGGCCCGTCTCGATCCGGCCCGGCCCGGCCCGCTGACCGCGCGGCCGTCGGCGGCGCCCGCCGCGGCCGGTCAGATCCCGAGGGCGTGCGCGCGGGCCCGGGCCCGCTCCAGCAGGGCGTGCACCTCGGCCTGGCGGCGGCCAGGGCGGTCGTTCCACACGTCGGGGGAGGGCACGGGGCGGCCGGTGGCGTGCAGCACCTCCATCACCTGGGCGCGGGCCCGGCGCACCGTGTACGCGGTGCCGTAGCCGTGCGCCAGGACGGCGGTCTGCGCGCCCAGCAGGCAGACCCGGCCCCGGTCGTCCCAGAGCGCGCCCTGCGTCCAGCCGGCCTCGGCGAGGTAGCGGGAGGTCAGCCGCAGGTGCCCGGCGACGGTGACCTCGGCCGGGCGGGCCGGGCGGCGGGCCAGCAGGTCGAGCAGCGAGCGGCGGGGCAGCGGGTGCCCGTGGTTCCAGGGCTGCCGGACGCTGCCGTGGACGCCGGGCGGGTACGGCGCCGGGGCGGCGGGCCCGGACGGTCCGGACGGTCCGGGCAGCGGCGCGGCGGGCCCGGGCAGCCCGGCCAGGTACCGCTCGATCTCCTCGACCAGGCCCAGCTCCCGCGCGAGTTCGCGCGCGTCGAGCCGGTCGAGCGGGGGCGCGGGGACGGTCACGGGGAGACTCCTCCGGTCGATATGTCCGTGTTTGTCACGGTACCGTTGATAGCCCGTCAGGCCCCGCACCGCACCAGCTCCGTGTCCGAACCGATCCCCTCCGCCGCGCCGATCCGTTCCGATCACCCCCCGGCATCGGGTTGGATGAGGACATGAACGAGCAGACGAACGTCGTTCCGGAGTGGGAGCAGCGGTTCCGGGCGGCGCGGGTCTCCCTGCCCGACTGGGCGGACGAGGCACCCGACCGGGCGCTGTACGTGTCCAACGCGACCGGCACCTACGAGGTGTACGCGTGGGACCGCTCCACCGACGAGCACCGCCGGGTCACCGACCGGCCCAACGGCACCACCGACGCCGAACTCGCCCCCGACGGGCAGTGGATCTGGTGGTTCGACGACACCGACGGCGACGAGTTCGGGGTCTGGCGCCGCCAGCCCTTCGCGGGCGGCCCCGACCAGGAAGCGGTCCCGGGCGTGCCCGCCGCGTACTCGGCGGGCCTGGCGCTCGGCCGCGACGGCACCGTGGTGGTCGGCACCTCCACCGACGACGAGGGCACCACCCTGTACCTGCGCCGCCCGGGCGCCGCCGAGCCCGAGGTGGTCTACCACCACGCCGAGTACGGCGGCGTCGGCGACCTCTCGCACGACAGCACCCTGCTGGCCGTCGACCACACCGAGCACGGCGACGCGATGCACTCGGCGATCCGGGTGCTGCGCCTGGCGGACGGCGCCACCGTCGCCGAGCTCGACGAGGTCACCGGCCGGGCCGAGCCGCGCGGCGTCGCCTGCCTGGGCTTCGCGCCCGCCCCCGGCGACACCCGGCTGCTGGTCGCCCACCAGCGCACCGGCCGCTGGGAGCCGATGCTGTGGGACGTCGCGGCCGGCACCGAGACCGAGCTGCGGCTCCGCGACGAGCGGGGCCGCCCGTTCCCCGGCGACCTCTCCGCGCAGTGGCGGCCGGACGCCCGCTCGCTGCTGATCGAGCACGAGTACGAGGCCCGCTCGGAGCTGTTCTCGTACGACCTGGCGGCCGGCGAGCTGACCAGGCTGGACACCCCGCGCGGCACCGTCGCCGGGGCCACCGCCCGCCCCGACGGCACGGTGGAGTTCCTCTGGTCCTCGGCCGCCGAGCCGTCCGCGGTGCGCTCCACCTCCGGCGCGGTGGTGCTGCGGGCCCCCGGCCCGGTCCCGCCCGGCTCGGTGCCGGTCGAGGACGTCTGGGTGGACGGCCCCGGAGGCCGGGTGCACGCCCTGGTGCAGCGCCCGGCCGGGGACGGCCCGCACTCGACCGTCTTCGAGGTGCACGGCGGCCCGACCCACCACGACAGCGACTCCTTCGCCGCCGGACCCGCCGCCTGGCTCGACCACGGCTTCGCCGTCGTCCGGGTCAACTACCGCGGCTCCACCGGCTACGGGCAGGCCTGGACCGACGCCCTCACCGAGCGGGTCGGCCTGATCGAGCTGGAGGACATCGGCGCGGTCCGCGACTGGGCGGTCGCCTCCGGCCTGGCCGACCCGGACCGGCTGGTGCTCTCCGGCGGCTCCTGGGGCGGCTACCTCACCCTGCTCGGCCTCGGCACCCAGCCCGACCACTGGACGCTCGGCCTGGCCGCCGTCCCGGTCGCCGACTACCTCACCGCGTACGACGACGAGATGGAGGCGCTCAAGTCCCTGGACCGGACGCTGTTCGGCGGCACCCCCGAGGAGGTCCCGGAGCGCTGGCGGGCCTCCTCCCCGCTGACCTACGTCGAGCGGGTCAAGGCCCCGGTCTACCTCTCGGCCGGCCTCAACGACCCGCGCTGCCCGATCCGGCAGATCGACAACTACGTGCGGAGGCTGGAGGAGCTCGGCAAGGTCCACGAGGTGTACCGCTACGATGCCGGGCACGGTTCGCTGGTCGTCGACGAGCGGATCAAGCAGCTCCGGTTGGAGATCGACTTCGTCCGGCGCCACCTGGCGCCCGGCACCGTCCGGTGAGCTGCGGCCCGGTGGACGAGGGGGACAACTGATGGGTGGACGCGCCGCGCTGGCCGTCGTCGCGGTCGGCGCCGTCCTGCTGACCGCGGCCGGCTGCTCGTCGAACAGCGGGAGCCACGACTGCGTCCAGGCCGCGGGAGCCGTCGCCGCCGACACCGGGCTCACGCTCGCGGGCCCGGGCAGCGGTCACGCCGCTGCCCGCGGGCCGCTGCTCGCCGGTGCCGACACCGGCAGCGTCGTGCTTGCCAAGAGCGGTGGCGGCAGCCGCAGTTCCAAGGGCGGCTCCAGCAGCCGCGGCTCGAAGGGCTCCAAGAGCTCCGGCTCCAAGAAGACCACCGGCTCCAGCGGCTCCGGCGTCACCCACTACAGCGGCGGCGGCAGCACGGTGGTGCACCACTACCACCACCGCACCACGGGCTCCACCCGCACCGACGACTACGTCGACGACTGCGGCAACCCGTCGCCCGCGCCGGGCATCGTGGGCGGCGACTTCCGGGACGACTGCGCCACCCCGGTCACCGGCACGCCCTCGCCCGCGCCCACCGGCACCGGGGCGGTCGCCGCGGCCCCGCCGGTGCCGTGCGGCACCCCGGGCGCGAGCGTCCCCGCGACGGGGCTGCCGACCGGGCCGCCGTCGAAGCCCCCGTCCCCGGCCGCGGCGCCGTCGCCGTCGAAGTCCCGCTGACGGGGCGCCGACCGGCGGCGGGTCAGTCCAGGACCGGGTCCAGCCCGAGGGCCCGGTCCTGGGCGGCCTCCGCCTCGCGGCGCACGAGCCGGAACCACATGAACACCACGAACCCGGCGAAGACGAACCACTCCAGGGTGTAGCCCAGGTTCTGGAACGCCCGCAGGCTCAGCCCGTCCCCGCCCTGCGGCTGCACCGTGGGCACCGCCGTCAGCCCGGCCTGGACGTCGTCCGCCGCGACCCAGCCGTCGTACACGGGGTAGGGCAGCACGTTCACCAGGGTGGCCGGGCTGATCGTGCCGAGCTGCCCGGCGGGCAGACCGCCCGCCACCGCGCCGCCGCTGCCGCTGTTCTCCGGGGCCTGCAACCGGCCGGTCACACTGACCTGCCCGCCCGGCGCCGCCGGCACCGCCCCCGGATCGCCCGCCACCCAGCCGCGCACCACCGCCACCGCCCGGCCCCCGTCGGTGACCAGCGGCGTCAGCACGTAGGAGCCCTGCCGGCCGCCCACCGTCCGGTCCGGAACGAGCAGTTGGTGCGCGCCGTCGTACGTGCCGGTGACCCGCACCGCCCGGCCCACCGTGTCGGTGCCGACCTTCGCCGCCCCGTCCGGCAGCACCGCCGCCAGCGGCTCCACGTCCGCCCGCGCGGAGGCGGCCGCCGCCCGGTCGTTCTCCTGATAGGTCGAGACCCGGGACTCGAAGCGGTCCAGCTGCCAGGTGCCCAGCATCAGGCAGACCACGATCGCCGCCACCGCGACGACCGTGCCGACGAGCCACCGCGGGCTGAGCAGGAACCGGTACACCCCACCACGGTAACCACTCCTGACATCTCCCCCGATCGCGGGTCACCACCACCCCTCCGCCACGACACCCCCGGAAGGGGAGCGCCGCCGCCCCGCCGCCGGGCACCCCGCCGCCGGGCACCCCGCCGCCGGGCACCCCGGCGCCGGACGCCCCGGCACCGGACGCCCCGGCACCGGCCCGCGTGCCGCCCTGCACCACGAGCGCGCTGCCCGTTGCCACAGTCTCCGCCGGGACGGCACTTCCAAGGCGTGAGAGCCGCCGCTCTGCCGCCGGACGTCCCGGCCCGGGACCGAGTGTCGGCCTTGCATCACCGCCGCGCGGCCCGCGACCGCCCAGGGCCTCGGCGCGGCCGGGCCCGGCCGCCCGGTGGCCGTGGTCCCCCCGACCCTGCCCGCCTCGGGCGACCGTCCGCCCTGTGCCCAGGCTCCCCGCCCCCACGCCGACCTGCGGCCGGTCCTCGGGCGTACCCCTCCCACCCGTCTCTCTCCAATCCGGGATATCCTCCCTGATGTGAGAAACGAAGACCTCCCGGGCGAGGAGGACCACCGCCTGGCCGCCCGTCTCGCCGCCCTGCGCGCCGACCGGGGCTGGTCGTTGGACGAGCTCGCCCGGCGCAGTGGTGTCAGCCGCTCCACGCTGTCCCGGCTGGAGCGTGCCGAGCTCAGCCCCACGGCCGCCCAGCTCGGTCGGCTCTGCGCCGCGTACGGCCGTACCGTCTCCCGGCTGCTGGCGGAGGTGGAGGCCGAGCCGCCCGGTCTGCTGCGTGCCGCCGACCAGCCGCGCTGGCACGACCCGGCCACCGGGTTCGTCCGGCGTTCCGTCTCGCCGCCGCACCCGGGGCTGCGCGCCGAACTGGTCGAGGGCACCCTCCCGCCGGGCGCGGTCATCTCCTACGACGCCCCGCCCGTCCCCGGCCTGGAGCAGCACCTGTGGGTGCTGGACGGAGAGCTGCACCTGGAGTTGGACGGCACCGTGCACCACCTCGCCGCGGGTGACTGCCTCCGCTACCGCCTGCACGGCACCTCCGGTTTCCACTGCCCCGGCCCCCACCTCGTCCGCTACCTGATCGCCCTGGTGCTGCCATGACCCCGACCCCGCTGCTGCTCACCCCCGAGGCCCTGGACGCCCGCCGCGACGCCCTCGCCGACCTGCTGCTGGACGCGGTGGCCGGCGGCGCCTCGGTCGGCTTCCTGGACCGCACCGCCCGCCACGAGGCCGCCGCCTGGTGGGACGGCCTGCGTCCGTCCGTCGCCGCCGGCACCCGGCTGCTCTGGGTGGTCGAGGACGCCGCCGGGCGGGCCCTGGGCACCGTCTCGCTGATCCGCGAGGAGAAGCCGAACGGCCGCCACCGCGCCGAGATCGCCAAGCTCCTGGTCCACCGCACCGCCCGCGGCGCGGGTCTCGGCCGCCGCCTGCTGGCCCACGCCGAGCGGGCCGCCCGCGACACCGGCACCACCCTGCTCCTGCTCGACACCCAGACCGGCAGCCCCGCCGAACACCTCTACCGCACCGCCGGCTGGACCGCCTTCGGCACCGTCCCCGCCCACGCCGCCACCCCGGACGGCACGCTCGCCGACACCACCTACTACTACAAGCGCCTCGACCGCTCCGCCGACCACTGACCCGCGCCCCGGGCCCCGCGCCCGCCGCCCGATGGCAGAAAAGGTGGGGTACGTGTCCTTGCTGCCACCGCCCCTGCCCGCCAGCATGGGGCCATGCCGACCCGCAGTGTGCTGCTCGTCCTGTTCGACGGGGTGCAGAGCCTCGACGTCAGCGGCCCGCTGGAGGTGTTCCACGGCGGTGGCTACCACGTCACCACCGCCTCGCCGGGCGGCCGTCCGGTGCGCACCAGCAGCGGTCTCACCCTGCTGCCCGACACCGACCTCGACCTGGCCGCCCCCGCGCACACCCTGCTGGTCCCCGGCGGGGCCGGCGCCCGCGGCGAGGTCGCGCCCGGGCTGTCGGCCCGGATCGCCGCCCTCGCCGCCGACGCCCGGCGGGTGGTCTCGGTCTGCACCGGCACCTTCCTGCTCGCCGCGGCCGGCCTGCTGGCGGGCCGCCGGGTCACCACCCACTGGCGGCACTGCGCGACGCTGGCCGCCCGCCACCCCGAGCTGACCGTCGACCCGGAGCCGATCTACGTCCGGGACGGGCGCTTCCTGTCCTCGGCCGGTGTCACCGCGGGCATCGACCTGGCGCTGCACCTGGTCGAGGAGGACCTCGGCCGGGAGGTCGCGCTGGCGGTGGCCCGGGAGCTGGTGGTGTTCCTGCGCCGTCCCGGGGGCCAGGCCCAGTTCTCGGTCCAGTTGTCGGCGCAGCTCTCCGAACGGGACCCGGTGCGCGAGGTGCAGCGCTGGATCACCGAGCACCCGGAGGCGGACCTGTCGGTGGAGTCGCTGGCCCGCCGCGCCTCGCTGTCGCCGCGCCAGTTCGCCCGGGTCTTCACCGCGGACGTCGGCGTCACCCCCGGCCGCTACGTGGCCGACGCCCGGCTGGAGGCGGCCCGCCGCCGCCTGGAGGACACCCGGGACGGCGTCGAGCAGATCGCCCGGGCCTGCGGCTACGGCTCGGCCGAGGCGATGCGCCGGGCCTTCGCCCGCACCCTGGCCACCACCCCGGCCGACTACCGCCGCCGCACCCGCTGACGGCCACCGCCGCCAAGCCGCCGCACCGGGGCCGAGGTCACCACTGCGACCAGGGCAGGGTCCAGCCGCTGAGGCCGTTCGCCGGGTCGAGCGGCTGCTTCTTGACCGAGTTCCGGACGATCACGACATCGCCGATCTTCGAGGCGGCGTAGACCTTGCCGGCGGGGGAGTTCTCGTCGCCCTCCGGGGTGTCGAGGATGCCGATGCAGCCGTGGCTGATGTTCCCGTGGCCGGCCACCCCCTGGGCTTCCGGGTTGCCGTGCAGGTAGGTGCCGGAGGAGGTGAGGCGCATCGCGTGCGGGTCCACCGTGTCGTAGCCGGGGCCCTTGAGGCCGACCTGCCCCTTGGAGGTCATCCTCTCCATCCGGCTCTTGGCCGAGATGACCATGGTGCCGTTCCAGGACGGGTTGTCGTCGGTGCCGGCGACGATCGGGATGGTCTGGTCGGGCTTGCCGTCCTCCTTGACCACCATCCGGTGGGCGGCGGCGTCTACCTCGCTGATCCGGGAGCGGGCGATGGTGAAGTGCTCGTCGCGCTGGGTCGCGCCGTACACGCCGGGTGCCAGTTCCACGCTCTTGGTGCGCAGGTGGACCTGGACGGTGGTGCCGGGCTTCCAGTACTCGGCGGGGCGCAGGTCGAGCCGGGTGTCGTTCTCGAACCAGTGGCCCCTGACCTGGGTGCCGTCGGAGGCCTCGACCACGATGGCCTGCTCGACCGCCGCCTTGTTCTTGACCTTCACGCCGCCGAAGTCGACCGAGATGATCATGCCGACGCCGAAGTCCTGGCCGGTCACCACGTTGTCCTCGACCTTGGTGGTCTTCTTGGGGACGAGGGTGGTGAAGGTGCTGGTGGCGGCGGTGGCCACGCCGTCGGCGTCGGTGGCCTCGGCGTTCACCCGGTAGGTCGAGCCGACCGAGAGCCCGCCGGTGACCGGGGTCCAGGTGAGGCCGTCGGGGGCGAGGGCGCCCTCGACCGGCTTGCCGTCCTGGTCGGTGACGGTGACGCCGGTCAGCTTGCCGGTCGCCACCGAGACCTTGACCGCCCCCGGGGCCACGTCCTTCGCGCCGTCCCCCGGCTCGATCGACAGCACGGCCGCGGACGCCTTCGCCCGCGCCGAACCGCTCTCCCCGCCCCGGCCCGCCCCGCCGGAGTCACCCCCGGCACCGGCGTCCCCGCCTCCGCTCCCGCCGGCACCGCACGCGGCCAGCAGCAGCACCCCGCTCAGCACCGCGCCCATCATCGAAACCCGTCGCACGACGGCCCCCCTCCCACCGGTCCATCCGGCTTTCCGGAAGAGGTACACGCACCGAGGGACGCCCGGGTTTCGGCCGCCGGCCCCGAGAAGTGTCACGATTCCGCACGGCCGCCCGCCGTCAGCCCCCGCCACCCGCCGTCAGCCCTCGCCCTCGCCGTCCGGACGCTGGAACTCCGGCTGGTCCAGCAGCCGCAGCCAACTGCCGTCCGGCTGCTGCCGCACCACCTGGGCGCGGGCCCCGGCGCCGTCCTTGGGCGGGGTGGCGGTCAGCGCGATGCCGTCCGCGGCCAGCGTGGGCAGCGGCGGTTCGGGCGTGAACTGCGGCCGGTGGGCGAGGACCCGCTCCCAGAGCGCCTGGATCGCGGCCCGGCCGACCGTCAACTGCCCGGGCGGGTAAGCCATCACCGCGTCCTCCTCGTACAGCGCGGCCACCCCGGCGGCGTCGCCCGCGTTGGAGCGCTCCACGAACAGCCGGGTCAGGTCCTCGGGCCGCATCGCCTTCTCGTACGCGTTCACCGCTGCCTCCTGGTCGTCGTCCTGCGGTGCCTCCAGCCTTCCGCCGCCCGTGCCAGAAGTCCAACAGCTGGTTCTGCTCAGTACTAGAATCAGTACGCATGGAGCTGAGGCAGCTGGAGTACTTCGTCGCGGTCGCCGAGGAGCGCAACTTCACCCGGGCCGCCGAGCGGGTGCACATCAGCCAGTCCGGGGTGAGCGCTCAGATCCGGCAGCTGGAAAGGGAGTTGGGCGCCGAGCTGTTCGACCGCTCGGCCCGGGTGGTGACGCTCACGGTGGCGGGCAAGGCGGCGCTGGAGCACGCCCGGCAGGCGCTGGCCGCGGCCCGCGCGGTGGGGCAGGCGGTCGGCGAGGTCACCGACCTGGTCCGCGGCAGCCTGTGCCTGGGCATGGTCGCGGGCTGCACCCTCACCCCGCTCTTCGACGGCCTGGCCGCCTTCCACCGGGCCCACCCCGGCGTCGAACTCGCCCTGCTGGAGGGCGACTCCGAGCACCTCACCGAGGCCGTCCGCTCCGGCGCCCTCGACCTCGCCCTGATCGGCCGCCCCGCACCCGCGCCCGACGGCCTGGACGCGCACGTGGTGGTCAGCGAACCCCTGGTCGCCGCCGTCCCGCCCGGCCACCCCCTGCTGGACGGGCACGGGGACGGGGACGGCCCCACCCTCGCCGAGCTGCTCGCCCACCCGCTGGTCTGCATGCCCCGGGGCACCGGCCTGCGCGCCGTCCTGGACCGGGACTGCGCCGCCCGCGGCCTGACCCCCCGGATCGCCCTGGAGGCCGGCGCCGCCACCGCGATCGCCGACCTGGCCGTCCGGGGCCTGGGCGTGGCGGTGCTCAGCCGCTCGATGGCCGCGGCCTTCCCGGCCCTGGTGCCCGTCCCGGTCCGCGGCCTGACCACCCCGGCGCTGCTCGCCCTGGTCAACCGCCCGTCCCCGCCCCCGGCCCTGCGCGCCCTGCTCTCCGCGCTGCGCCGCGCCTTCCACCTCCCGGCGTGACGACGGGCCGCCGGAGGCGCTCCGGCGGCCCGTCCCCTCCCACCCCTCAGTTCACGAAGGCCAGTTCGTGCGGCGTGCCGTTGAACCGCAGCCCGCCGTCCTCGGTGACGGTCACGATGTCCTCGATCCGGACGCCGAACCGCCCTGGCAGGTAGACTCCCGGCTCGATCGAGAAGCACATGCCGGGCACCAGCGGCTGGGTCTCGCCCTCGACCAGGTACGGCGGCTCGTGGGTGGTGAGCCCGATGCCGTGGCCGACCCGGTGGATGAAGTACTCGCCGTACCCGCCGTCGGTGATCACCTTGCGGGCCACCCGGTCGATGTCCTGGCAGGTCACCCCGGGCGCGACGGCGTCGAACGCGGCCTGCTGGGCGCGCCGCACCAGGTCGTGGACGGCGAGCACCTCCGCGGGCGGCTCGGTGCCGACGAAGACGGTGCGGGTGGTGTCGGAGCCGTAGCCGTCCTTCAGCCCGCCGAAGTCCAGCACCACGGTGTCGCCGCGCCGGATCAGCCGGTCCCCGGCCTCGTGGTGCGGGTTCGCCCCGTTCGGCCCGGAGCCGACCACGGTGAAGTCGACCTGGCTGTGCCCGTGCTTGACCAGCAGCGCGGCCAGGTCGGCGGCCACCTGGTTCTCGGTCCGCCCGACGAAGGGCATCCCCAGGATCTCCCCGTACGCCAGGTCCGCCGCTGCCCCGGCCGCGGCCAGCCGCTCCAGCTCGTCGTGGTCCTTCACCGCCCGCAGCATCGGCAGCACGTCGGTCAGCGCCGCGTACGAGCTGCCCGGCAGCGCCCGCTGGAGCCCGAGCAGGTGCATCGCCCAGGCGTTGTCGGAGATCCCGTACCGGCCGCGGCCGTCCAGGTTCGGCGCGAGCGCCGCGTACGGGTCGGAGCCGTCCGTCCAGTCGGCCATCCGGACGGCCTCCGCGCCCGGCGCCGCCTCGGCGTCCGGGCGCTCCAACGTCGGTACCAGCAGCACCGGTTCGGCCCCGGCCGCGACTACCAGGGCGGTCAGCCGCTCGGTCGTCGCGGTGGGCCGGTAGCCGGTCAGGTAGGCCAGGTCGGGGCCGGGGGTGACGACCAGTCCGGCCAGCCCGGCGTCCGCGGCGGCGGTCGCGGCGCGGGCCATCCGGGCCTGGAAGTCGGCGGTGGTGAACGGCTCGGGCATGTGCTCTCCCTCTCGGTCAGCGGCGGGCGGGCGGCGGCGGGCGGTCGGCGGTCGGTGGTGGTCGGTCAGCGGCGGGCGGTCGGCGGCGGGCGGTCAGCGGCGGGCGGCGGCCGCGTAGTGGCGCAGGAACAGCGCCTCCACCCGGGCCATGTGCTCGATCTCGGACGGGTCCACGCTCTCGTTGGGCGCGTGGATCAGGCAGCGCGGCTCCTCCACGCCCATCAGGATGAGCTCCGACTCCGGGTACTGCGCCGCCAGCACGTTGCACAGCGGGATCGACCCGCCCTGCCCGAGGAAGGACAGCGGCTTCCCGTAGACCTCCCGCGCGGCCCGGTCGAGCGCCCCGTACGCCGCGCCGTCGGTGGCGGCCTTGAACGGCGAGCCCTTCGACTCCGGCTCGACCGTGACCCGCGCGCCCCACGGCGCCGCCGCCACCAGGTGCGCGGTCAGCGCGTCCTGCGCGGCGCCCGGGTCCATGCCGGGCGGCACCCGCAGGCTGACCCGGGCCCGGGCGGTGCCGGGGATCGCCGCCGCCGAGCCGACCACCGGCGCGCAGTCGATGCCCAGCACCGTCACCGCCGGGCGGGCCCACAGCCGGTCCGCGACCGTCCCGGAGCCGGTCAGGCCGACGCCCTCCAGCACGCCCGCGTCCGCGCGGAACTGCTGCTCGTCGTAGCCGACGCCCTCCCAGGTCCCGCCGTTCTCCAGGCCGTCGATCCGGGTGCCGCCCTCGGCGTCGCGCAGCGAGTCGAGGATGCGGACCAGCGCGGCCAGCGCGTCCGGGGCGGGGCCGCCGAACATCCCGGAGTGCACGTCCGACGCCAGCGTCCGCACCGTCACCACGACGTTCGCCAGGCCGCGCAGCGAGGTGGTCGCGGTCGGCACCCCGACCGCCGCGTTGCCGGTGTCGCACACCAGCAGCACGTCCGCGTGCAGGTCCTCCGGGTGCTGCGGGACGTACGCCTCCAGGCCGCCGGTGCCCTGCTCCTCCGAGCCCTCCGCGACCAGCTTGATCCCGACCGGCAGGTCGTCGCCGAGCGCCCGCAGCGCGGTGAGGTGCATGACGATGTTGCCCTTGCAGTCCGCGGTGCCGCGCCCGTACCAGCGCCCGTCCCGCTCGGTCAGCTCGAACGGGGGCGTGGTCCAGGCGGAGTCGTCCAGCGGCGGCTGCACGTCGTAGTGGCAGTACAGCAGCACGGTCGGCGCGCCGGGCGGCGGCGGGCGGTGCCCGAGGACGGCGTGGCTGCCGTCCGGGGTCTCCGCCAGCCGGACGTCCCGCAGGCCGGCCTCGGTGAACGCGGCGGCCACCCACTCGGCGGCCTCCCGGCACTTCTCCGGCGGCTGCTGCCGCGGGTCGGCGACCGAGGGGATGGCGACCAGCTCGGCCAGGTCCCGCTTCGCCTGCGGCATCAACGCCGCGATCCGGTCGGCGAGTTCGGTGTCGGTGCTCATCTGCTCCCCCTCAGTTCCGGACCGTGTCATCGGTCTTGATGTCCTTGATCTTCTCCTGGTAGTCGTCCAACCGGTCCGGGCAGTAGACGCTCAGCACCAGCGCCTCCGCCTGCACCGTCCGGGCGGCGACGATGACCGGCCGCTGCCCGGGCCCGGCGGCCCCGTTCGACATCTGCAACCGCTGGAAGCCGGTCTTCAGCGCACTCGCCGGGTCCTGGCACACCGCGCCGCCGTCGGTCCCCAGGGTGCGGGCGACCTGGCCGCGGTCCGGCGTCGGGTAGTCGTTCTCCTGGAGCTTCGTGATCAGCTGGTCGGCCTTCCGGTACGACTCGTTGGTGGCGTGCTGCTGGGTGAACGTCAGCAGCCCGATCACCACCATGGCGACCAGCACCACGACCGCGCCGACGTAGATCCACCTGTGCTCGGAAGCCATCCGGGTGCTCATCCGCCCACCTCGCTCCGCCCGCTCACGCTCCGCCCGCTCCATCCGTCCTGTCCGCTCCGCCCGCTCACGCTCCATCCGCTCCGCCCGCTCACGCCGCCTCCTCCTCGATGGCCGCGGCCGCCGCCGGGTCGCGCCACTCGGGCTTGCTGGCCTTCAGGAAGCCGAACGGGACGATCACGCCCAGCAGCAGCAGACCGCCGCCGACGATCCCGATGTACGCCCAGACACTGCCGCCGCCGAACTGCGAGGACGGCACGAACCCGATCACCATCGCCGCCGCCGAGGCCAGCAGGCCCACTACGCACAGCACCCCCAGCGCCGGGGCGCGGTAGCCGCGCGGGTGGTCCGGCCGGAGCCGGCGCAGCCGCATCGCCGCCAGGAACATCAGCAGGTAGACGATCAGGTACACCTGCGTGGTGATCACCGAGAAGATCCAGTACACGCTGGAGACGTTCGGGATCAGCGCGTACATCAGCGCGATGGCCGTGGTCACCACGCCCTGCGCGACCAGGATGTTCTGCTGCACCCCGTGGCTGTTCAGCTTCTGCAGCGAGGGCGGCAGGTAGCCCTCCTGCCGGGAGATCATCAGCAGGCCCTTCGACGGGCCGGCCAGCCAGGTCAGCATGCCGCCCAGCGAGGCCGCGACCAGGCCGACCGCGACCAGCGGCGTCAGCCAGCCGATGTGGAAGTACTGGAAGAACGCGTCGAACGCCTGCATCACGCCCGCCGTCAGCGACAGCTGGTCGGCCGGCACCACCCAGCTGATCGCCAGCGCGGGCAGGATGAAGATCAGCAGCACCAGGCCGACCGCCAGGAACATCGAGCGCGGGAACTCCTTGCCCGGGTTCCTCAGCGAGGAGACGTGCACCGCGTTCATCTCCATGCCCGAGTAGCTCAGGAAGTTGTTGACGATCAGCACCAGGCTCGCCAGGCCCGTCCAGGCCGGCAGCAGGTGGTCCGCCGACATCGGCGCCGCCGAGCCGTTGCCCTGCCCCAGGAACACGAAGCCCAGCACCACCAGCAGCGCGCCCGGGATCAGCGTCCCGATGATCAGCCCCCAGGACGCCAGGCCCGCCACCGCGTTCGTCCCGCGCGAGGACACCCACACGCCGGTCCAGTACAGCACCATGATCACGATCGCGGTGTACAGCCCGTTGCTGGCCAGGCTCGGGTCCACCACGTACGCGATCGTGCTGGCCACGTACGCCAGCAGGCTCGGGTAGTAGAAGATCGTCATCGCGAACTGGCACCACACCGCCAGGAACCCCAACGGCTTCGACAGCCCCTGGGCCACCCAGTTGTAGACCCCGCCCTCCCAGCCCGACGCCAGCTCCGCCGAGACCAGCGCCGTCGGCAGCAGGAACACGATCGCCGGCACCACGTACAGGAACACGCACGCCAGCCCGTACACCGCCATCGTCGGCGACGACCGCAGGCTCGCCACCGAACTGGTCGTCATCAGCGCCAACGTCACCCAGGTCATCCTGGGCGCCGCCACCGCCTTCACCCGCCGCCCCGCAACCGCCGCCGCCCCCTCCGGACCCGGCACATCCGCCGCGCTCATCCACCGCCTCCTCCCGCCGACCCCGCCCACCGGAGCCCGCCCCCCCACCCTCCGGCCCCCGTCCCCACCCCGCATCCGATAACCCGTCACCACCCCCTCCCCCCTCACCGGAACGGCCCAACGGCCCACCCTGACGGGCCGTCGGAACCGGGAGCGGATCGCTAGAGTTCGCCGGCCGCCCGCAGGATCCGGTTCCACCACTCCAGCCGCCCGACCTCCTTCGAGTCGTGCACCTTCCGCGGCCGGAGCCGCTCGTAGCCGGCGACCAGCCGGTCGGCCTTCCGCCGGGTCAGCAGCGGCACCTCGTGGCGGACGACCCCCTCCCACCTCGCCGCGTGGCCTCCGGCTCCTCCCGGTGCAGCAGCTCGACCGGCAGCTCACGGCCGACCGCCCACACCACCAGGTCGGGAGCGTCGGCCAGCAGGTGCCAGTGCGCCTTCGACCGGACCCGGCTCATCGCCTCCACCTCCTCCAGCACCGCCCGCCGGACCGCGATCGCGGTCCGGACCCCGTCGGCCCGGGTCCGCTCGTCGAACAGCGACCGGAACGCACGGCTCGACTGGTCCCGCCACACCTCGTTCCGGCCCTTCCGGTCCAACGCGAGGAACCCCAGCTCCGGCCCGGCCTCCCGGACGAGCAGCGCCAGCGCGGTGGTGGCCTCCCCCACCGAGTAGGACTCCCGGACCGGCCCGCTCCACACCGCCCCCCGCCGCAGCCGGAAGAGGACGCCCCGGCGGGCGAACTCGTCCGCCAACCCGCGCATCACGGGGTTGCGCACCAACAGGTCCTGCGGCGTCGCCGGGTTCTGGAACAGGTGCGCCCGGTCGTGCGCGGCCCGGGCCCGCTCCCGCGCCCCGCCGGTGACGATCCGCACGTCCACCACCGCCCGGGCCAGGTGCTCGGGCGACAGGTCCGGCGCGTGCCGCTCGGCCACCCCGAGGGTCTGGTTCCCGTCGATGCACTCGACCCCGAACAACTGGACGTGCCACACGCTCCGGTCCCGGTCCAGGCAGAAGGAACGCTCGTCCACACCGAGCACCACCCGCCCTCAGACCCCGAACGACTCCGGATCCTCCCGCAGCACCCTCCCGCGCTCCTCGTTCTCCGCACCCGCCACCAGCCCCCGCCGCGCCCCCGTCACCACCGACGCGAGCCCCGCCAACTGGTCCGCCGTCACCCGGACGTCCCACTGCTCGGCCCCCACCTGCCACAGGCACGGCGTCCTCAGCCACGGCCCGTCGTACATCAGCGGAACGCTCGTCGGCTCCTGCGAATCCGGAAACGCCTGCGCCATCGCGTACACGTTCATGCCCACCACAACGCCCCGGAGCCCCCCGGGTGACGCCCCGCACCCACCCCGCAGGCCCACCCCACCCGCACAACGAGGAAGGGCCCTGCCGGATCTCTCCGGCAGGGCCCTTGCCTGCTACTACGAAGTCGGGGTAGCGGGATTTGAACCCACGGCCTCTTCGTCCCGAACGAAGCGCGCTACCAAGCTGCGCTATACCCCGGTCCTGCGGTGTTGCCTTCCGTGTCCGGCGCAACGAGTAGAACTCTACAGGAGGTGGGGCCAGAGACGAAATCCGGTTTCGGGGCTGGTCAGCGGGGGGCGGGGGTGAGGGTGAGGAGGGTGGCTTCGGGGGGGCAGGCGAAGCGGAGGGGGGTGTAGCGGTTGGTGCCGCAGCCGGCGGAGACGTGGAGGTAGGAGCGGTGGTGGGGGGTGGTGTGGGTGGAGAGGCCCTTGACGCGGTCGGTGTCGAGGTCGCAGTTGGTGACCAGGGCGCCGTAGAAGGGGATGCAGAGCTGGCCGCCGTGGGTGTGGCCGGCCAGGATCAGGGGGTAGCCGTCGGCGGTGAAGGCGTCGAGGGAGCGGAGGTAGGGGGCGTGGACGGCGGCGAGGGAGAGGTCGGCGTCGGGGGAGGGGCCGCCGGCGACGGCGGCGTAGCGGTCGTGGCGGATGTGCGGGTCGTCGAGGCCGGTGAACTCGATGTCGAGGCCGGCGACGGTGAGGCGGCCGCGGGCGTTGTTGAGGTTGAGCCAGCCGGCCTGGTCGAAGCCGTCGCGGAGCTTCTGCCAGGGGTTGTGGACGGCGCCGCTGATGCCGCGGCGGCCGCTGCCGTCGGGGTTGTTGAGGCCGTGGACGCCGCTGCGGAGGGCCTTGAGGTAGCGAGTGGGGCTCTTGGGGGTGGGGCCGTAGTAGTCGTTGGAGCCGAAGACGTAGACGCCGGGGAAGTCCATCAGCGGGCTGAGGGCGTCCAGGGCGGCGGGGACCGCGAGCGGGTCGGAGAGGTTGTCCCCGGTGTTGACGACCAGGTCGGGGCGGAGGCCGGCCAGGCTCTTCAGCCAGCGCTGCTTCTTGGCCTGGCCGTTGACCATGTGGATGTCGGAGACCTGGAGGATCCGGACCGGCCGGGCACCGGCGGGCAGGATCGGGACCTCGACGCGGCGCAGCCGGAACGAGCGGACCTCGTACCCGGCGGCGTAGACGAGACAGGCGGCGCCGGTGGCGGCGACACCGAGCGGGACGGAGTACAGCGGTCGCATCGGTCCATGGTCGCAGACGGACCGAACGGGCCGACGGGCACCCGGGGGTGGAGCGGTCCGACGGGGCGTCAGGGGCGGGGCGGACGGTAAAGGAGCGGCGGCGGGGCGGGGCAGGTGCCAGAATCGACGGCATGACGACGCTCAAGGAGCAGCTGCAGGAGGACCTCACGGCTGCGATCAAGGCACGGGACGAGCTGCGCTCGTCCACCCTCCGGCTGACGCTGTCCGCGGTCACCGGCGCGGAGGTGGCGGGCAAGCAGAAGAAGGAGCTGTCCGACGCCGAGGTGCTGCAGGTGATCGGCAAGGAGGCGAAGAAGCGTCGGGAGGCCGCGGAGGCGTTCCAGGGCGCCGGCCGGGCCGAGCAGGCGGAGCGGGAGCGGGCCGAGGGCGAGGTGCTGGACGCGTACCTGCCGAAGCAGCTGACGGACGAGGAGCTGGCGGCCGTGGTGGCCGCCGCGGTGGCGGAGTCCGGGGCGAGCGGCCCGCAGGGCATGGGCGCCGTGATGAAGCTGGTGCGCCCGCAGGTGGAGGGCAAGGCGGACGGCGGCCGGGTGGCCGCCGCCGTGAAGGCCGCCCTGGCCGGCTGAGCGCCGGGGAGTGGCCTGGGGGAGCGGCCTGAAGAGGAGCCCGAGGAGCTGAAGGGCTGACGGGAGCCGCGAACGCCGAACCGCCCGCGAGGAGGATTCCTCGCGGGCGGTTCGCGCGTTCCGATGACAGGCAGTGCGTTCCGGGGCCGCCGCGGCTAGTGGCGGCCGGGCTTGCCGGTGTTCCCCCCGATGACGCCCGGCGGGAGGCTGATGCCGCCGTTGGTGGCGCCGCCGGTGGGCCAGCCGGGGAGGTTGGTGTTCCCCGGGTTCCCGGTGTTCCCCGGGTTCCCGGTGTTGCCGGGGTTCCCGGTGTTGGGGGTGGTGTTGCTGGTCTGGGTGGCGTTGTCGCCGGAGGGGGCGGAGGGGGTGTCGCCGGGGGGCGACGACGGCTGGCTGGGCTGCGGGATGTCGACCTTCTGGAAGCTGGTCACCGGGCTGCCGTCCAGGGCGTCGTTCATGGCCATCTGCCAGATCGGGCCGGGGCCGTCGGAGCCGTAGACCGCGCTGAAGGAGTGGCCGCCGATGCGCATGTTGCGCATCGAGACGTTGCCGCCGACGCCGCCGAGCCAGACCGAGGTGGCCAGGTTCGGGGTGTAGCCGGTGAACCAGGCCGCGTAGCGGTTGTCGGTGGTGCCGGTCTTGCCGGCGATCTGGCGGCCGTCGTCGAGGCCGAGGGCGGAGCCGGTGCCCTTCTCGGTCACGCCGAGCAGCAGGGTGTTGATGCCGTCCGCGGTGGTCTGGGACATCGCCTGGGTGCAGTTGGCGCCGGGGACGCCGAGCTGCTTGCCCTCGCCGTTGGTCACCGAGGTGATCGCGACCGGGGAGCAGTAGAGGCCCCGGGCGGCGAACGCGGCGTAGGCGGTGGCCATCTGCAGCGGGCTGACCTCCTGGGTGCCGAGCGTCATCGAGGCGACCTGCTGGATCTTGCTGCCGTTGGCCAGGGTGCCGAGGCCGAGCTTGTCGGTCATCTGCTTCACCGGGCACAGGCCGACCTGCTGTTCGAGCTGGATGAAGTAGGTGTTGACCGACTTCTGCATGGCGATCTGCAGGCTGTACGGGCCGTGCTCGCTGGTGGACTCGTTGGTCAGCGTCTGCGGGTCGTGGGTGGTGCCCTCGCAGGTGGTCATCCTGGGGTACTCCATGCTGTAGGGCGAGGGGTACTCCTGGCTGATCGGGACACCGGACTCCAGCGCGGCCGCGGCCACGATCGGCTTGAAGGTCGAGCCGGGGGAGAAGCCGTTGCCGCCGCCCATGGACGCGCCGACGTTGAGGTTCAGCACGGTCTGGTTCTTCGAGGTGTCCAGGCCGTACGGGCGGGTCTGGGCCATGGCGAGGATCTTGCCGGTGCCGGGTTCGATCATGGTGCCGGCCGAGGACACCGGGTCGGTCACGTAGACCTTCTTGGTGACCGCGTTGTACATGGCCTTCTGCTTGTCCGGGTCGATGGTGGTGTTGATCTTCAACCCGCCCTGCGACCACAGCTTCTGGCGGTCCGCCGTGGTGGCGCCGAACGCCGGGTCCTGCTTGACCACGTGGCGCACGTAGTCGCAGAAGAAGCCCATGCCCTGGTCGGCGGTGATGCAGCCGTTCTGCGGCTCGGAGTACTTGATGCCGAGCGGCGCGTCCAGGGCGGCCTTGGCCTGCTCCGGGGTGATGTGCTTGTACTCCAGCAGCTTGTTGATCACCGTGTTGCGGCGGGTCTGCGCGGCCTGCGGGTGGGCGATCGGGTCGTACGCCGTGGGGTTCTGCACCAGGCCGGCCAGCATCGCGGCCTCGGGGACGGTGAGGTCCTTGGCGCTCTTGCTGAAGTACCGGTTGGCGGCGGCCTCGACGCCGTACGCCTGGTGGCCGTAGAACGTGATGTTCAGGTAGTTGGTGAGGATCTGGTCCTTGCTCAGGTCCTCTTCCAGCTTGATGGCGTACTTGAGCTCCTGGATCTTGCGGCCCAGGCTCTTCTTGGTGGCTTCGAGGAAGGCCGCCTGGTCGTCGCCGGCCTGCTCGACGAAGACGTTCTTCACGTACTGCTGGGTGAGCGTGGAGGCGCCCTGCGCGGTGGTGCCGGACTCGGCGTTCTTGGTGATCGCGCGGAGCACGCCCTTGAGGTCGACGGCGCCGTGCTCGTAGAACCGGGCGTCCTCGATGTCGACCTGGGCCTGGCGCATCACCGGGGCCATCTGGTCGGCGGTGAGGATGGTGCGGTCGCGGTCGTACACCTTGGCGATCAGGCCGCCCTTGGCGTCGTAGATCATCGACGCCTGGGAGAGGGTGGGCTGCTTGAAGTCGTCCGGGATGTTGTCGAACGAGTCGGCGGTGTCCTTGGCGGTCAGGCCGAACGCTCCGACGGCGGGCAGCGCCATGCCGGCGACCAGGACGCCGGCCAGGATCGAGCCGCCGAGGAACTTGACGCCGTTGCCTGCCTTGTCCGTCAGGGAGCCGGTGGATCGCGTGGGTGCCATGGAGAGAACCCTACGTGCCGGAATCCCGTACAGGGGGGCAGGTGTTCGCCTACGCTTGTCACAGAACTGCGACAGCTTCGCTCTGTCCATCGTCATCACTCTTGTGAGTGATGAGCTTTGTCCGATTCGCGGCGTTCTGTCCGTGATCCGGACGGATGCGTGGCGGGTCGCTGTCGCACACCGTGACGAAAACGCCCCTTCCGGCCCCGGCAAGCCCCCCGACCTGCAATCACTCCAACGAGTGAGCTGCTGGACACCCATAGTCCGATCGGGTCATTCGAGATTGGGCATACAGGGGCTGTTGCGCTGTGCCGTTCTTCCGTAACGTCCTCAACTGGCAACGGTGAATATGCCGTTGCCGCCGTGGGGGAGCCCCGAATCGGGAGAGGACGGCGCCGGGATGGGCTGGGTGGACGACTGGAGCGCGCAGGCGGCGTGCCGCACGAGCGATCCGGATGAACTGTTCGTGCAGGGGGCGGCGCAGAACCGCGCCAAGGCGGTGTGCAGCGGGTGTCCCGTGCGCACCGAGTGCCTCGCGGACGCGCTCGACAACCGGGTCGAGTTCGGCGTCTGGGGCGGGATGACGGAACGCGAGCGGCGGGCGCTGCTGCGCCGGCGGCCGACCGTGGACTCCTGGCGCCGGCTGCTGGAGACCGCGCGCACCGAGTACGAGGAGTCGTTGGCGACCGGGGTGGTCCTGCGGGACTACGCCCAGGCGGTCTGACGCTCCGTCAGGAGGCCGTGGCGGGCGGGTCGTCGACCCGCCCGGCGGGCTCGAAGGTCCGGGCGGCGGGCCGGGCTCACCCGGTGGGCTCGTGCGGTTCGGTGGGTTCGACGGGTGCTTCGGCGGGTTCTTCGGTGGGGGTGCCGAGCAGCTCGCCGACGGCCCGCAGGCCGTCCAGGTCGTGGACGTCGCCGGGGAGGGCGGCCACCTCGACGATCGGCACGTCCGGGTAGACCGAGGCGAAGCGGTTGCGGGTGCGCCGCTCCCTCGTCATGACCTGCATCCGTTCGGCGTGCAGCCGCAGCAGCCCGGCGGCCAGCGTCTCGGCCGCCACGGTGGCGTGCGGCGTGCCGTTCTCCTCCAGCGCCTCGGCGGCGGCCAGCGCGCGTTCGGCGGTGAGCTGCGGGGCGCCGGTGGAGTGCACCCGGTTGAGCACCAGGCCGGCCAGCGGCATCTCGTCGGCGGCCAGCCGGTCGACGAAGTAGGCGGCCTCGCGCAGCGCGTCCCGTTCCGGGGCGGCGACCACCAGGAACGCGGTGCCCTCGGCCTTGAGCAGCTGGTAGGTGCGGTCGGCGCGCTCCCGGAAGCCGCCGAACATCGAGTCCGTCGCGGAGACGAAGGTCTGGATGTCGGTGAGCAGCTGGGCGCCGAAGATCTTGCCGAGGGTGCCGCTGATCAGCCCCACGCCGACGTTGAGGAACTTCATCGCGGAGCGGCCGCCGACCTTGGCGGGGGCGGTCAGCAGCCGGATCACCCGGCCGTCCAGGAAGGAGCCGAGCCGGCTCGGGGCGTCCAGGAAGTCCAGCGCGGAGCGCGACGGCGGGGTGTCGACGACGATCAGGTCCCAGCGGTCCTCGGCCCGGAGCTGGCCGAGCTTCTCCATCGCCATGTACTCCTGGGTGCCCGCGAAACCGGCCGACAGCGACTGGTAGAACGGGTTCTCCATGATCGCCCTGGCGCGTTCGGGCTCCGCGTGGGCCAGCACGACCTCGTCGAAGGTCCGCTTCATGTCCAGCATCATGGCCTGGAGCTCGCCCTCGCCGCGGGTGCCCTTGACCACCCGCGGGGTGTTGTCCAGCTCGCTCAGGCCCATCGACTGGGCCAGCCGGCGGGCCGGGTCGATGGTCAGCACCACGACGCGCCGCCCGCGCTCGGCGGCGCGCAGGCCGATCGCCGCGGCGGTGGTGGTCTTGCCGACGCCACCGGAGCCGCAGCAGACCACGATCCGGGTCTCCGGGTCGTCGATCAGGGTGTCGATGTCCAGCCCGGTCATGCCGCTCCCTGCTTCGCGCCGATCGTCGTGCCCGTGCCGTCCGCCGTGCTCGTGCCGTTCCCCGCGTCAGTGCCCGTGCCCGTGCCCGCGCCGTCCGCCGCCCTCACGCCGCTCCCTGCCGCTTCAGCTCGCCCGCCAGCCGGTACAGCCCGGCCAGGTCCATGCCCTCGCCGATCAGCGGCAACTCGTAGGTGGGGAGCCGCAGTTGCTGGAGGTCGGCGCGCTGGGCGCGTTCCAGTTCGACCCGCTCAGCGTGCTCCCTGGCCTGCTCCAGCAGCGGGTCGAGCAGCGGCTCGACGTGCGCCCGGACGGTCTCCGGCTTGCGCGAGCGCCCGCCCAGGCCGACCTCGCCGAGGGCCAGCGCCACCTCCTCGCGGTGGTCGCCGTCGGCCGCCGCCACCGCCGCCGCGTCCAGTATCGGCGGGCGCACCATGTTGACCAGCACGCCGCCGACCGGCAGGCCGGACTCGCGCAGGTCGGCGATCCCGTCGACGGTCTCCTGCACCGGCATCTCCTCCAGCAGGGTGGTGAAGTGCACCGCCGTCTCGGCGGAGCGCAGCACCCGCATCACCGCCTGCGCCTGGGAGTGGATCGGCCCTATCCGGGCCAGGCCCGCCACCTCGGAGTTGACGTTCAGGAAGCGGGTCAGCCGGCCGGTCGGCGGGGCGTCCATCACCACCGCGTCGTAGCGGCGGCGGCCGTCCGGGCCCTTGCGGCGGGCCGCCTCGCACGCCTTGCCGGTGAGCAGCACGTCGCGCACGCCCGGGGCGACGGTGGTGGCGAAGTCCACGAAGCCGACCTTCTGCAGGGCCTTCCCGGCCCGGCCCAGCTTGTAGAACATGTCCAGGTACTCCAGCAGCGCCTGCTCGGTGTCGATCGCCAGCGCGTGCACCTCGCCGTGGCCCTTGCCGGGCAGGCCGAGCTGGGCGGGCGTCACGGTGGCCACCCGGCGCTCCTCGTACGGCAGCGCGGCGATCTGGAACAGCTCGGCGATGCCCTGCCGGCCCTCCACCTCGATCAGCAGGGTGCGGCGCCCGTCGGCGGCCAGGGCCAGGGCCAGCGCGGCGGCCACCGTGGTCTTGCCGGTGCCGCCCTTGCCGCTGACCACGTGCAGCCTGACGCCCTCCCAGTCCGGCTCGCGCGGCGCTGCCTGCTCGGTCGGCCCCGCCGTACCGCTGGTGCCCGCCACGCCCGCTCTCCGTCCGCCGCTGTCCGTCGCTGTCCGTCGCTCTCGGTCGGGGCCCCGGGGCACCCCTCACCGCGAGGGTAACCAGCGAGCGGTCCCGATGCCGGGAGCATCCCGGGCACCCCGGCGAATCATGCCCCCTTTGTGTCCCACCTCACACCGGTCCGGGCGGCTAGAGTCACCCCCATGACCAAGTGGGAATACGTCACCGTGCCGCTGCTCGTGCACGCCACCAAGCAGATCCTCGACACCTGGGGCCAGGACGGCTGGGAGCTCGTCCAGGTCGTCCCCGGGCCGAACCCGGAGCAGCTGGTCGCGTACCTCAAGCGCGAGAAGGAGTAGCCATGGGCCAGGTCGAGCAGAGGCTCGCCGAGCTCGGGCTGACGCTGCCCGAGGTCGCCGCCCCGGTCGCCGCGTACGTCCCGGCGGTGCGCGACGGCGTGCACGTGCTGACCTCCGGGCAGCTGCCGTTCGTCGCGGGGAAGCTCCCGCTGACCGGCAAGGTCGGCGCCGAGGTCACCGCGGAGGACGCCAGGGAGCTGGCGCAGGTCTGCGCGCTGAACGCGCTGGCCGCGGTCAAGTCGGTGGTCGGTGACCTGGACCGGGTCGAGCAGGTGGTCAAGGTGGTCGGCTTCGTGGCCTCCGCCCCCGACTTCACCGGGCAGCCCGGCGTGGTCAACGGCACCAGCGAGCTGCTGGGCAAGGTCTTCGGCGAGCGCGGCGTGCACGCCCGCAGCGCCGTCGGCGTGGCGGTGCTGCCGCTGGACGCGCCGGTCGAGGTCGAGCTGACGGTCCGGGTCCGGGACTGATCCGGGCGCTGGCCGGGGCCCGTCACCGCTTCCGCGGTGGCGGGCCCTCCGCGTGCCGGGCGGCGGGCCGGGGGGCGCCGGGATGAAGGGCGCCTGGCGGCGGGCGGCGGGTTGTTCCGGGGCGGGGCGGCGGCGGTTAACATCCGTGAACATGCTGGAGATGCCGCCGTCCTGGCCCGCCCGAATCCGCGCCCTGGCCGCCGGGGAGCTCGCCCCCGTCCCGGCCCGGGCCGCCGCCACCGTGGTGCTGCTGCGCGAGGGCCCGGCCGGGCCGGAGGCGTACCTGCTGCGGCGGCGGGCCACCATGGCCTTCGCCGGCGGGATGTACGCCTACCCGGGCGGCGGGGTCGACCCGCGCGACCGGGAGGTGCGCCCGCCGTGGGCCGGGCCGTCCGTCGAGCGGTGGGCCGAGCGGCTCGGGGTGGACGGGCCGACCGCCTGCGCGGTGCTGTGCGCGGCCGTCCGGGAGACCTTCGAGGAGGCCGGGGTGCTGCTGGCCGGGCCGGACGGGCGGACGCTGGTCGAGCCCCGGGACTGGGCGGCCGAGCGGGCCGCACTGGAGCGGCACGAGGTCTCGCTGGCCGAGTTCCTGGCCGCGCACCGGCTGGTGCTGCGCAGCGACCTGCTGGCGCCCTGGGCGCGCTGGGTGACCCCGGAGTTCGAGGAGCGCCGCTTCGACGCCTGGTTCTTCGTCGCCGCGCTGCCGCCCGGGCAGGCCGCCGCGGACACCGTCGGCGAGGCCGACCGGGTCGCCTGGCTGACCCCCGCCGAGGCGGTGGCCGGGTTCGAGGCGGGCGAGTTCGGCATGCTGCCGCCGACCGTCACGGTGCTGCGCGAGCTGCTGTCGCTGCGCACCGCGGCCGAGGCGACGGCGGTGGCGGCGGGGCGCCGGGTGGAGCGGGTGCTGGGCCGGGCGGAGGTGGTCGGGGACCGCATGACGGTGCGCTGGGACGGGTATGACGAGCTGACTATCGACGGCGTGTTCCCGGCGTGAGAACCTTCCCCCGGAGCGATCACCGGCCCCGCCGGGAGAGCCGCTCCCGGGCCGTCCGCGCGTCGGCCCGTACCGTCGACCAGCAACCGCACCGACTGCTCCGACCTCGGAAGGAGACTCCGATGGCCCACAACGACGTGGCTCGCCGGACCTCGGCCACCCCCGTCCGCACCGTCACCCCCCGGGCCGCCGCCTGCGACGGCAGCGCACCCGCGGAGACCGCCCGCCTGCTGACCCGCGACCTGCCCGGACGGGCCCTGCACCGCCCGCTCCCGTCGCGCCGGCTCGGCCTCGTCGAAAGGGACGCCGCATGAGCGCACCCCACCGGGCGGCCCCGGGCCGCCGTGCCACCGAGGACGCCGCGTGAGCGGCCTGCTGCCGGGCGACCCCGCCGACACCGTCGGCGGGGTCGCCACCCCGCGCGCCCAGTGCGTGCTCGCCCCCAACCCGTCCCCGATGACGCTGGACGGCACCAACACCTGGCTGCTCTCCGAGCCCGGCTCCGAGCTGGCCGCCGTGGTCGACCCCGGCCCGCTCGACGAGGCCCACCTGCGCCGGATCGTCGACACCGCCGAGCGGCAGGGCAAGCGGATCGCCCTCACCCTGCTCACCCACGGCCACCCCGACCACGCCGAGGGCGCCGCGCGGTTCGCCGAACTCACCGGCACCGCCGTCCGCGCCCTCGACCCGGCGCTGCGGCTCGGCGAGGAGGGCCTGCACGGCGGGCAGCACCTCGACGTCGGCGGCCTCGACCTGCGGGTGGTCGCCACCCCCGGCCACACCTCCGACTCGCTGACCTTCCACCTGCCCGCGGACGGCGCGATCCTCACCGGCGACACCGTCCTGGGCCGCGGCACCACGATGGTCGCCCACCCCGACGGGCGCCTGGGCGACTACCTCGACTCGCTGCGCCACCTGCACGTGATGGCCGCCGAGCACGGCGTGCGCACCGTGCTGCCCGGCCACGGCCCGGTGCTCGCGGACGCGCTGGGCGCCGTCGACTACTACCTGGCCCACCGGGCGTCCCGGCTCGCCCAGGTGGAGACCGCGGTCGAGGACGGGTGCCGCACGGCGGCCGAGGTGGTCGCCCGGGTGTACGCCGACGTCGACCCGGCGCTGTGGCCCGCGGCGGAGCTGTCGGTGCGCGCGCAGCTCACGTACCTGGAGGACCGGGGCCTGATCTAGGGCCGCGTCGGGGACCTTCGCCCCGACGCGGAGCGAGGCCGCCACGGGGGCAGGTGAACCTGCCGTCCGTGGCGGCCTCGCGGTGCGTCCGGGTGCGCGCGGCTAGCGCGAGCGGCGGGAGAGCCGTTCGACGTCGAGCAGGACGACCGCGCGGGCCTCCAGCTTGAGCCAGCCGCGGCCGGCGAAGTCGGCGAGCGCCTTGTTGACCGTCTCGCGGGAGGCGCCGACCAGCTGGGCCAGCTCCTCCTGGGTGAGGTCGTGCGCGACGTGGATGCCCTCGTCGGACGGGACGCCGAAGCGGCGCGAGAGGTCGAGCAGGGCCTTGGCGACGCGGCCGGGCACGTCGGAGAAGACCAGGTCGGACATCACGTCGTTGGTGCGGCGCAGGCGGCGGGCGATGGCGCGCAGCAGGGCGATGGAGACCTCGGGGCGGGCGTGCAGCAGCGGGAGCAGGTCGCCGTGGCCGAGGCCGAGGAGCTTGACCTCGGTGAGGGCGGTGGCGGTGGCGGTGCGCGGGCCCGGGTCGAAGAGCGAGAGCTCGCCGATCATCTCGGAGGGGCCGAGCACGGCGAGCATGTTCTCGCGGCCGTCGGGGGAGGCCCGGTGCAGCTTGACCTTGCCCTCGACCACGACGTACAGCCGGTCGCCCGGGTCGCCCTCGTGGAACAGCGACTCGCCGCGGGCGAGCGTCACCTCGGTCATGGAAGCGCGGAGCTCGGCAGCCTGGTCGTCGTCGAGTGCCGCGAACAGCGCGGCGCGCCGCAGAACGTCGTCCACGAGCTTCCTCCTGCTGGTGTCTGGGCAGTGCTACTCACCACCAAGGATGACGCATGTCGCTCCGATCATATGAGGAGGGGGTGTGCCGAGGTGGGGCCTACGCGGCCATTCGCGCAGTTCGGGTGGGCGTTTCCCGGCTCGGCGGGCTACCCGCCGAGGGCCCGGCGGGCGAAGGCGCGGGTGCCGGCGACGTGGTGGCGGGCGAGGGCGGCGGCGGTCTCCGGGTCGCGGGCCTTGATGGCGTCGAGCAGCTGCTGGTGCTCGGTGCACATCGGGAGGCTGGTCTCGACGTCGGAGGTGAGCCGGAACAGGCGGCGCAGCCGGCCGTCGAGCGGGGCCATCATGTCGCGCAGCAGCGGGTTGCCGGAGAGTTCGACGATCTCGCGGTGGAAGTCGGCGTTCAGGCTGACCGTCTCGCGCAGCCGGCCGGCCGCGGCGGCCTTGCGGGTGCGGGCCAGGACGCGTTCGAGGCCGCGGATGCCGGCGGGGGTGGCGTGCAGGGCGGCGAGGCTGGCGGCGAGGGCTTCGAGGGATTCGCGGACGGCGAAGAAGTGCTCGGCCTCGGCGGGGCCGAAGTCGGCGACGACGGCGCCGCGGCGGGCCTGGACGGTGAGGAAGCCCTCGCGTTCGAGGCGCTGCATGGCCTCGCGGACCGGTATCCGCGAGACGCCCATGCCGTCGGCGAGTTCGCGTTCGACCAGGCGCTGCCCGGCGGGGTACTCGCCCTCGATGATCCGCTCGCGCAGCTGGACGTAGACGAGGTCCGCCAGCGACTGGTGGGCGTCGCCGAGGGTGTCGGTCATCGGGAGGGCTCCAGGCGGAAGCGGGCGGACGGAGCGGGCAGTGGACCAGATCATTCCAGATCGGTTCCGACTCCCTCTTGTCTGGTATTCGGTATACCAGATAGCTTGGCCGCTCACCGCCCCCGACGAGCCCAGGAGCCCACCCGTGACCACCCTCCCGCCAGGGCCGCAGCTGCTGCTGGACGCCACCCTCCCGGACGGCTCCCGGGCCGACCTGCGGATCGCGGACGGCCGGATCGCCGCCCTCACCCCCGTCCCGGCCGGGCGCGAGCGGGTCGAGCCGGGGGCCGGCGAGGTCGCGCTGGACGGGGCGCTGCTGCTGCCCGCGCTGGTCGACGGGCACGCCCACCTGGACAAGACCTTCCTCGGCGCGCCCTGGCAGCCGCACCGCCCGACGTCCACCCTGCGCGAGCAGATCGCCGCCGAGCGGGCGCTGCGCCGCGAGGTGGCCGGGCGGACGCCGGTGGCCGACCGGGCGGAGGCGCTGGCCCGCCGGATGGCCGCGCTCGGCACCGGCTTCGTCCGCTCGCACGTGGACGTCGACCCGGACACCGGGCTGGACCACCTGCACGCGGTGCTGGAGGCGCGCGAGCGGGTCCGGGAGCTGATCGACGTGCAGCTGGTGGCGTTCCCGCAGAGTGGCGTGGTGGCCGAGCCCGGGGTGGCGCGGCTGCTGGACGCGGCGCTGCGGGAGGGCGCCGAACTGATCGGCGGACTGGACCCGTTCGGCTTCGACCGGGACGCGGACGGCCAGCTGGACGTGGTGTTCGGCCTGGCCGAGCGGCACGGCGCGGGCGTCGACATCCACCTGCACGACGGCGGCGGGGCCGGCGCGGCGCAGCTGCGGGCGATCGCCGACCGGACGGCGGCGCTGGGCCTGGGCGGGAAGGTCGCGGTCAGCCACGCGTACTGCCTCGGGCAGCTGGCCGGGCCCGAGCTGGCCCGGACCGCCGGGGCGCTGGCGGCGGCCGGGGTGGCGGTGATGACCAACGGCCCGGCCCGGAGCATGCCGCCGGTGAAGCTGCTGCACGAACTGGGCGTGCTGGTGTTCGCCGGCTCCGACAACATCCGCGACGCCTGGTGGCCGTACGGCACCGGCGACATGCTGGAGCGGACCACGGTCATCGGCCTCCAGGGCGAGCTGATGACCGATCAGGACCTCGCGCTGGCGGCGGAGTTCGCCACCGGCCACGCCGCCCGGGCGCTGGGCGTCGCGGAGTACGGGATCGCCGCCGGGCGGCCCGCGAACCTGGTGGCCGTCGCCGCGGGCTCGGTGCCCGAGGCCGTCGCCGCGCACCCCGAACGGCTGCTGGTGCTGCACCGCGGCCGCACCGTCCTGGACCGCCTCGGCGGCCCCCCGCAGTAACGCGGTCACCCCCCTGCCGCAGTCACCCCCACGCACCCCCACGCACCTGCGCAGCACCCCGGAAGGAACCCCCGCCATGACCCTCAGCTCCTCCGCCGCCCGGGCGTCCGCCCCGGCCGAGCCGCCCGGACCGCCCGGCTCCTCCGGCTCGCCCGACCCGTCCGGCCGGCTGGCCAAGGGCCTGATCGGCACCACCGACCTGGTGTTCTTCGTGGTCGCCGCCGCCGCGCCGCTGACCGTGCTGGCCGGGATCGCCCCGTTCGCGATCGGGGTGGGCGGGGCGTCCGCGCCGGCCGCGTACCTGATCTCGGGCGCGCTGCTGGTGCTGTTCGCCGCCGGGTTCACCGCGATGAGCCGGT
This sequence comes from Kitasatospora sp. SolWspMP-SS2h, assembly GCF_003259315.1. GTDB lineage: Bacteria > Actinomycetota > Actinomycetes > Streptomycetales > Streptomycetaceae > Kitasatospora > Kitasatospora fiedleri. The sequence continues at coordinate 102,996 of NZ_QLLT01000009.1, forward strand.
ACGTGCGCAACGCGGGCGCGTTCTACGCGTACGTGGCGCGCGGGCTGGGGCGCACCCTCGGCGTGGTCACCGCCTACGTGGCGGTGGTCAGCTACAACCTGATCACCCCGGGCGTGGCCGCCGCGTTCGGCTACTTCGCGGCCGGGCACATCGAGCAGCGGACCGGCGCGCACGTGCCGTGGTGGCTGCTGTCCGGGGCGTGCGTGCTGGTGGTCGGCGTGCTCGGCTGGCTGAAGGTCACGCTGTCGGCGAAGGTGCTGGGCGTGGCGCTGGTGCTGGAGGTGCTGTCGCTGCTGCTGATGGAGGGCGGGGTGCTGGCCGACCGGGGGACGGCCGCGCTCGACCCGGTCTCCTTCGACCCGTCGCTGCTCACCCAGGCCGGGGTGGCGGGCATGTTCGTGCTGGTGATCGGTGCCTTCACCGGCTTCGAGGCGACCGCGATCTACGCTGAGGAGGCCCGCGACCCGGCCCGCACCGTGCCGCGCGCCACGTTCATCGCGATCGGCTTCCTGGCGGTGTTCTACGCCCTGGGCACCTGGATCGTGATGGGCGCGTACGGCACCGACGACGCGGTCGCCCGGGCCCGCGCGGACGGCGGCCCCGACCTGACCTTCCGGGCCGCCGAGCGCTTCGTCGGCCTCTGGCTGTCGGACACCATGCACGTGCTGATCATCGTCTCGGCGTTCGCCTCCGCGCTGGCCTTCCACAACGCCGCCGCCCGCTACCTGTACGCGCTGGGCCGGGAGGGCCTGCTGCCGCGCCCGCTCGGGCGGGTCTCGCCGCGGACCGGCTCGCCGGGGACGGCGGTGCTGGTGCAGTCGGTGTTCAACGCGCTGGTGATCGGGCTGGGCGCGGTGCTCGCGGTCGACCCGTACCTGGTGGTGCTGCTCTGGTCGAACAGCGTCGGCGTGCTCGGGATCATGGTGATGCAGGCGCTGGCGGCGGTCGCGGTGTTCGCGTTCTTCCGCACCGACCGGCGCGGGATGTCCGCGTTCCGGGTGGTCTGGGCGCCGCTGCTGGCGGCGGGCGGGCTGGCCGTGCTCAGCATGCTCGCGCTGTTCAACTTCGACCTGCTGACCGGGCGCACCGGGCTGGTCAACTGGCTGCTGCTGGTGCCGCTGCCGGCGGTCGCGGCGGCCGGCTGGCTGGTCGCCCGGCGGATCCGGCGCACCGACCCGGAGCGGTTCGCCCGGCTGACCGAGGTCGACGTCGAACGCGGCTGAGCGGGCCCGCGGACGGCGGTGGCGGCCCCGGCGCGGGGGCGGCCACCGCCGCCGCGGCGTGCTCCGGCCCCGGTGGCGGTCCCGGTGGCGGCTCCGGCCCCGGCGGTGGCCCCGGCCCCGGCGGTGGCTCCGAGCGGGACGGTGGTGGCCCCGGGCGGGGCGGTGGTGGCCTCGGGCGGGCGGCCACCGCCGTCGCGGCGGGCCTCAGGCGACCAGCGCGCTGTGCTCGGCGACCACCCGGCCGGCCTTCACCACCAGCTCGCGCGGCGGCAGGTCGACCACCACCTGCGGGACGCACTCGCCGTCCACCAGCAGGAAGTCGGCGGGGGAGCCGGGCGCCAGGTCGGCCCTGGGCAGGCCCAGCAGCTCGGCGCCGCCGTGCGCGGCCAGCTCCAGGCAGTCGGTCAGCTCCCGGTCGGTGCGGGCGTCGGTGGTCCAGCCCAGCAGGTGCGTCCGGTGCAGCATGTCGGCGTTGCCGTACGGGCTCCAGGAGTCCCGGACGCCGTCCGAGCCGAGGCCGACCCGCACCCCGCGCGAGCGCAGCGCGCGGAACGGCAGCACCTGGTGCGCGGACGGGGCGACCGTGGTCAGCGCGATCCCGGCGTCCGCCAACAGGTCGGCGGTGCGGTCGAGTTCGGCGGCGGACAGCTCGGCCAGGCAGAACGCGTGGCTGGCCGTCACCCGGCCGCGGAGCCCGGCGGCGACCGTCCGGGCGGCGAGCGCGCGCAGCGGGCCCAGGCCGGTCGCGCCGAGGTCGTGCAGGTGCACGTCCAGCAGCACGCCGTACCGCTCGGCCAGGCCGAACAGCAGGTCGAACTGCTCGCGGCCGTCCGCGCCGCCGCCGTCGAACCCGGCCGGGTCGATGCCGCCGACCGCGTCCACCAGGCCCTCGCGGGCCGCGGCGGTCAGCAGCTCCGCCGTGCCCGGGGCGCGCACCACGCCGTGCTGCGGGAACGCCACCGACTGCACGTCCAGCTTCCCGGCCAGCCGCTCGGCGGCCTCGCGCAGGCCGGTCGCCCCGGCCAGGCCGTACGCGGGGGCGACGTCCACGTGCGCGCGCACGGCGCGGGTGCCGCGGGTCACCGCGTGGGCGAGCAGGCGGTGCGCGCGCACGCCGACCGGGGACCGCTGGTGCGCGGCCAGCTCGACGTCACCGGCCACGTACTCCGGCAGGCCGTGCGCCGGGCGGCGGCTGTACCAGGGCTCGCCCCAGCCGGTCTTGTCCGGGTGCAGGTGGGCGTCGACCAGGGTCGGCAGCGCGATCCGGCCGCCGCCCTCCACCACCACCGGGCGGGCACCCGCGGGCGGCCCGGCCGCCAGGACGCCGTCCACGGCGACCAGGTCGGTGACCGGGCCGCCGAACGGGCGGACCTGGCGGAACAGCGTGACGTGCATGGTGGCGCTCCCGGGGTGGTGCTGAGGGCTCTGTCCGGCACCAATCAAACCGCTTCCGGGCGGGCAGTCAACTTGCTTGTGCTGTAGGCGAGTTGGCGATTCATGCTGCCCGAACGACGGCCCGCCGGCCGGGGTCCGGACCGGGGCCCGGGGCGCCGGACCGGGGTGGTGCGGGCAGCGGGGTCGGCGCGGACGGGCGGTCGGCGGGGACGGTCAGCACCGGGCAGGGCGCGTGGGCCCGGCAGTGGTGGGCGGTACGGGTGCCGCGCAGGTGCGGCAGGCCGTGGCGGCGGTGGGGGCGGTGGTGGCGGCCGTCCGCGCCGAGCAGCAGCAGGTCGCCCGGGCCGCCGACCTCCGCCACCAGCGCGGCACCCGCCGGGCCGGACGCCACCACCGGACGGACCACCACCCCGTCCGGCCAGCCCCCGGCCGCCTGCCGCAGCGCCGCGTCCAGCAGCCGCCGGGCCGCCGCGTCGTCCGGCGGGCGCCCGGCCAGCAGCGGCACCAGCACCGCGCCCCGGGCCGCCGCCTCCGGCACCGCCCGCCGCAGCGCGGCCAGACTGCCCGGCGAACCGTCCACGCCGACCACCACCCGCGGTTCCCGCCACTGCGCCATGACCGCCGCCTCCTCCTCGTCCTCCCTCCAGTGAACGCCCGGACGGGGCGGCCGGGCGTCAAGGCGGCGTCGGGAAACCGGCGGTGGACGTCAGGGAGGTGTCAAGGCGCGGCCCGCAGCCCGTCCGCCCGGGTCTGCTGGTACCGGGACGCGGGCCCGGCGACCGGAAGGCCGGGCCCGCGCACCCGGCGGAACGGCCGCGGCGGACCGGACGGGACGACGGGCCGGAAGGGAACGGAGGACGGGATGGCACAGCCGGCGCGCATCGTGGTCGGAGTCAGCGGGTCGCTCGGCAGCCTCGCCGCGCTGCACCGCGCCGTCGCCGAGACCCGGCGGGCCGGGCCGGACGCGCACCTGCTGGTGCTGCACGCCTGGGAACCGCCCGGCGGCGAGTTCGGACACCGGCGCTCGCCCTGCCCGCCGCTGCTGTCCGCCGCCCGGGCCGCCGCCGAGGAGAACCTGGCCGCGGCGCTGGCGGAGGCGTTCGGCGGGGCCGGCCCCGGGGTGCCGCTCACCGCGCGGACGGTGCGCGGCGAACCCGCCGCCGTCCTGCTCGCCGCCGCGGACCGGCCCGGCGACCTGCTGGTGCTCGGTCCGGCCGGCCCCTGGTGGCACCGCGGCCTGCGCGGCCCCCTCCCGGCCCGCTGCGTGCGGAAGGCCCGCTGTCCGGTGCTGGTGGTGCCCAGGCCCGAACTCGCCCTGGCGCTGGACGGGTTGAGCCGACGGCGGGTGAACGCCGAACTGCGCGGGCTGGTCGGCGCGGACGCGCGCGCGGGCGCTGCGGGGCGGCGGCGGGGCGAAGGTGGCCTGACGCGGCACTAGGCCCGGTCCGGTCGGTCTTGTCGGATCGGCGCGCGGCGTCGGGCGCCCGGCAAGACCGGCCGGACCGGGCCTGGCCGAGCGGCTGCCGACCGCCGGCTCCGGCGTTCCCGCCGGGCCGCGTGAGCGCTGCGGGGCGACGAGCGGCGGCGGCCGGAGCCGTGGGGGCCCGGCCGCCGCGAACGGGGGGCGGGCGGGGCCCGGACGGTGCGTGGGGGCACCGTCCGGGCCGCGCCCGGTCCGGGGGGCGGGAACGCGCGGGGGCGCGAGCGGGTCGTGGAAGCGCTCCCGAGAAAGATCCGTGCGCTTCTTCTGTCCGGGCGGTGGATCGAAGTACAAAGGAGACAGCGGAAGTTCGGGCTGTGGGGGCCCGGGCGTCCGCACCCGGGGCGGCCCGGGCGGTGCGTGGGGGTACTGCCTGGGCCGCCGGGTTCCGCCCCCGGTCTGCGCCGGTCTCCGCCGGTTCCGGCGCGGGCGTTCCACAATGGACGGCATGAGCGTGCACGAGGACGGGCTTCCCGCGCTGGGCCGGCTGCTGGCCGGCGGCGGCGTGGTGGTGCTGAGCGGGGCCGGGCTGTCCACCGAGTCCGGCATCCCGGACTACCGCGGGCCGGACGGCGTCCGCCGGAACCGGGCACCGATGACGTACCAGGAGTTCGTCGCGGGGGAGCCGGCCCGGCGCCGCTACTGGGCGCGCAGCCACGCCGGCCGGGCGGTGATCGCCCGGGCCCGCCCGAACGCCGGGCACCTCGCGGTGGCCCGGCTGCGCGACACCGGCCGGGTCTCGGCCGTGATCACCCAGAACGTGGACGGCCTGCACCGCGCCGCGGGCACCGCCGACGCCGTCGAACTGCACGGCGGCCTCGACCGCGTGGTCTGCCTCGACTGCGGCGCCGTCACCGCCCGCACCGCCCTCGACGAGCGCCTCGCCGCGCTCAACCCGGCCTTCCGGGAAGCCGGTTCGCGGATCAACCCGGACGGCGACGTCGAACTGCCGGACGGCCTGGTCGCCTCGTTCGCCGTCGCGCCCTGCACCGCCTGCGGCGGCGTGCTCAAGCCGGACGTGGTGTTCTTCGGCGAGAGCGTCCCCAAGGACCGGGTCGAGCACTGCTACCGCCTGGTCGACGAGGGCCGCGCCCTGCTGGTCCTCGGCTCCTCGCTGGCGGTGCTCTCCGGCCTGCGCTTCGTCCGGCACGCCGCCAAGACCGGCAAGCCGGTGGCCATCGTCACCCGCGGCACCACCCGCGGCGACGACCTCGCCGACATCCGGATCGACCGCCCGCTCGGCGCGGCCCTCACCGAGCTGGCCGCGCCCTTCGCGGAGTAGCGGTAGCCGCCGGGGCGCGGGGCGCCGGACGCGGAGCGCGGGTGGCGCCGGGAGCCGGCAAGACGGCGTCAGGGGTGGTCGGAGCCGTCAAGGCGGCGTCAAGGCGGCCCGGGCGGCCGTATGGGGCGCGTCAGGAACGGCGGGGACGGCCGGTTCCGCTGCTTGGCTCGGGGTGTCGGCGAACGCGCCGGCCACCGTTCCGAGCCACCCTGGTGGATGCCATGTCAGACCTGCTCTACGTCGGTGTCACGGCCGCCGTGTTCGCCGTCATCGCCCTGATCGCCCGGGGGGTGGAGAAGCTGTGAGCGCCGAGCACATAGCGGGTCTCCTCGTCGCCGCCGCGCTGGTCGGGTACCTCGTCCTCGCGCTGATCCACCCGGAGAAGTTCTGACATGGGCCCCACTCCTGCCGGGTGGCTCCAGGCCATCGCCCTGGTCGGCGCGCTGGCCCTGTGCTACCGCCCGCTCGGCGACTACATCGCCGGGCTGCTGACCTCCGCCCGCCACCTGAGAGCCGAGAAGGCGCTGTACCGGGTGGTCGGCGTCGACGCCGACGCCGACCAGCGCTGGCCGGTGTACCTGCGCTCGGTGCTGGCGTTCTCGGTGCTGTCGGTGCTGTTCCTGTACGGGCTGATCCGGCTCCAGACGCACCTGCTGCTGAGCCTGGGCGTGCCCGAGATGGACGCGCACCAGGCGTGGAACACCGCCGTCTCCTTCACCACCAACACCAACTGGCAGTCGTACAGCGGCGAGGCCGCGATGGGCCACCTGGTGCAGATGGCCGGGCTGGCGGTGCAGAACTTCGTCTCGGCGGCGGTCGGCATCGCGGTGGTGGCCGCGCTGATCCGCGGCTTCACCCGCCACCGCACCGACCGGGTCGGCAACTTCTGGGTCGACCTGACCCGGATCTCGCTGCGGCTGCTGCTGCCGCTCGCGGTCCTCTTCGCGCTGGTGCTGGTGGCCGGCGGCGTGGTGCAGAACCTCCACGGCTTCCACGAGGTGACCACCCTCACCGGCGGCTCGCAGCCGATCCCCGGCGGGCCAGTGGCCTCGCAGGAGGTCATCAAGCTGCTGGGCACCAACGGCGGCGGCTTCTACAACGCCAACTCGGCGCACCCGTTCGAGAACCCGACCGGCTTCACCAACCTGGTCGAGGTGTTCCTGCTGCTGGTGATCGCCTTCGCGCTGCCGCGCACCTTCGGCACCATGGTCGGCGACCACCGCCAGGGCTACGCGATCGTCTCCGTGATGGCGCTGTTCTGGGTGGCCTCGGCGGCCCTGGTCACCTTCTTCGAGCACCAGCACTCCGGCAGCGCGCTGCAGGCGGCCGGCGCGGCGATGGAGGGCAAGGAGCAGCGGTTCGGCATCGCGGCCTCCGGCCTGTTCGCGGCGTCCACCACGCTCACCTCGACCGGCGCGGTCAACTCCTTCCACGACTCGTTCACGCCGCTCGGCGGCGGGCTGACCGTCTTCAACATGATGCTCGGCGAGATCGCGCCCGGCGGCACCGGCTCCGGCCTGTACGGGATGCTGGTGCTGGCGATCGTGGCGGTGTTCGTGGCGGGCCTGATGGTCGGCCGGACCCCCGAGTACCTGGGCAAGAAGCTCGGCGGCCGGGAGATGAAGTTCGCCTCGCTGTACATCCTCACCACCCCGGCGATCGTGCTGATCGGCGCGGGCACCGCGATCGCGCTGCCCGGCGAGCGGGCCGGGATGCTGAACGACGGCGCGCACGGCTTCTCCGAGGTGCTGTACGCGTTCACCTCGGCCGCGAACAACAACGGTTCGGCGTTCGCCGGCATCACGGTGAACACCACCTGGTACGACACGGCGCTGGGCCTGGCGATGGTGTTCGGCCGGTTCCTGCCGGTGGTGTTCGTCCTCGCGCTGGCCGGCTCGCTGGCCCGGCAGCGGCCCGTCCCGGCGGGTGCGGGCACGCTGCCCACGCACCGGCCGCTGTTCGTCGGCCTGCTGGCGGGCGTGATCCTGATCGTCGTCGGCCTCACCTACTTCCCGGCCCTGGCCCTCGGGCCGATCGCAGAAGGTCTCCACTGATGTCCACCAGCACTGTTGAACCCGCCCCGCACCGGGCCGCGGCCGGCCTGCTCGATCCGAAACAGCTGCTCGCCGCGCTGCCCGACGCGGTGCGCAAGCTCGACCCCCGGGTGATGGTGAAGAACCCGGTGATGTTCGTGGTCGAGGTCGGCTCGGTGGTCACCACCGTCGCCGCGATCGCCGACCCGTCCGTCTTCGGCTGGGCGATCACCGGCTGGCTCTGGCTGACCACGGTCTTCGCCAACCTGGCGGAGGCGGTCGCCGAGGGCCGCGGCAAGGCGCAGGCCGACACGCTGCGCCGCGCCAAGTCCGGCACCGTGGCGCGCCGGCTCGCCGACTGGCCCGCCGCCCGGACGGAGGAGGAGGTCCCGGGCACCGCACTGAAGTTGGGCGACCACGTGGTGGTCGAAGCCGGGCAGGTCATCCCGGGCGACGGCGACGTGGTGGAGGGCGTCGCGTCCGTGGACGAGTCGGCGATCACCGGCGAGTCCGCGCCGGTGATCCGGGAGTCCGGCGGCGACCGCAGCGCGGTGACCGGCGGCACCCGGGTGCTGTCCGACCGGATCGTGGTGCGGATCTCCGCCGAGCCGGGCAAGACCTTCATCGACCGGATGATCGCCCTGGTGGAGGGCGCGTCCCGGCAGAAGACGCCGAACGAGATCGCGCTGAACATCCTGCTGGCCTCGCTGACCGTCGTCTTCCTGATCGCGGTGGTCACCCTCCAGCCGATGGCCGCCTACGCCGGGGCCCCGCAGCCGACCATCGTGCTGGTGGCGCTGATCGTGGCGCTGATCCCGACCACCATCGGCGCGCTGCTCTCGGCGATCGGCATCGCGGGCATGGACCGCCTGGTGCAGCGCAACGTGCTGGCGATGTCCGGCCGGGCCGTGGAGGCCGCGGGCGACGTCAACACGCTGCTGCTGGACAAGACCGGCACCATCACGCTCGGCAACCGGCAGGCCGCCGAGTTCCGGCCCGCGTCCGGCGTGACGGCCGAGGAACTGGCGGACGCCGCCCAGCTCTCCTCGCTCGCCGACGAGACCCCGGAGGGCCGCTCGATCGTGGTGCTCGCCAAGACGGCGCACGGCCTGCGGGCCCGCGCCCAGGGCGAGTTGACGCACGCCACCTGGGTGCCGTTCACCGCGCGGACCCGGATGTCGGGCGTCGACCTGGCCGAGGCCGACGGCGTCCACCAGGTCCGCAAGGGCGCGGCGGGCGCGGTGTCCCACTGGGTGCGCGAGAACGGCGGCGGCGTCGGCGCCGAGGTCTCCGCGCTGGTCGACGCGATCGCCTCGGCCGGCGGCACCCCGCTCGTCGTCGCCGCCAGGCTCGGGGCCGCCCCCGCCCGGGTGCTCGGCGTGATCCACCTCAAGGACGTGGTCAAGGAGGGCATGCGGGAGCGCTTCGAGGAGCTCCGCCGGATGGGCATCAGGACCGTGATGATCACCGGCGACAACCCGCTGACCGCCCGGGCCATCGCCGAGGAGGCGGGCGTGGACGACTTCCTCGCCGAGGCCACGCCCGAGGACAAGCTGGCCCTGATCCGCACGGAGCAGGAGGGCGGCAAGCTGGTCGCGATGACCGGCGACGGCACCAACGACGCCCCGGCGCTCGCCCAGGCCGACGTCGGCGTGGCGATGAACACCGGCACCATGGCGGCCAAGGAGGCCGGCAACATGGTGGACCTCGACTCCAACCCCACCAAGCTGATCGAGATCGTCGAGATCGGCAAGCAACTGCTGATCACCCGGGGCGCGTTGACGACCTTCTCGATCGCCAACGACGTGGCCAAGTACTTCGCGATCATCCCGGCGATGTTCGCCGGGGTCTACCCGGGCCTGAGCCACCTCAACGTCATGGGCCTGCACAGCCCGCAGTCCGCGATCACCTCGGCGGTCGTCTTCAACGCCCTGGTCATCGTCGGCCTGATCCCGCTCGCCCTGCGCGGCGTCAAGTACCGCCCCAGCGGCGCGAGTTCGCTGCTGTCCCGGAACATCGGGATCTACGGGATCGGCGGCCTGATCGTCCCCTTCGTCGGCATCAAGGCGATCGACCTGATCGTCCGGTTCATCCCCGGCCTGAGCTGAGAGAGGCCCGTCCCATGCCCACCATCGTGCGCACCCACCTCACCGCGCTGCGGATGCTGCTGGTGATGACCGTGATCCTCGGCCTCGCCTACCCCCTGCTGGTCACCGGCGTCAGCCGAATCGCCTTCCCCGCCAAGGCCGACGGCTCGATCGTCGAGTCCGACGGCAGGCCGGTCGGCTCCAGCCTGCTCGGCCAGTCCTTCGACCTGCCGAAGACCGGCGAGGACGACCCGGCCCGGCCGGACCCGAAGTGGTTCCAGCCCCGCCCGTCCGCCGGCGGCTACGACCCGGCCGCCTCCGGCGCGTCCAACCTCGGCCCGAACAGCGCCGACCTGCTGAAGGCCGTCGAGGAACGCCGGGCCGCCGTCGCCGCCTTCGACGGCGTCGACCCGGCGAGCGTCCCGCCGGACGCGCTGACCGCCTCCGGCTCCGGGCTCGACCCGCACATCTCGGTCGCCTACGCCCGGGAGCAGGTCGACCGGGTCGCCGCCGCCCGCGGCATCCCCGCCGACACCCTGCGGAAGCTGATCGGCGCGTGCACCGACGGCCGCTCGCTCGGCTTCCTCGGCCAGCCCGGCGTCAACGTCCTCCGGCTCAACCAGGCGGTCGCCGACCTCAAGTGACGGCTCGTCAGTCACCCGTACCGGTCGGCCCGGACGCTCCCCCGTCCGGGCCGACCCGCCGCGTCCCCGGCTGACTGCCGCGTCCCCGGCTGACCGCCACCGACCCTCGCTGATCGCCACCGACCCCCGCCGACCCGTCGCCCCCCGCCGATCCGTCGACCCGGCACCGACCCCCGCCGCCGAGAGGAGCCGCCATGACCGCTGACCCCGGGCCGCACCCCGAGGGCCGCCGGCGCGGCCGGCTGCGGGTCTACCTCGGCGCCGCCCCCGGCGTCGGCAAGACCTACCGGATGCTGGACGAGGCGCACCGCCGCCGGGAGCGCGGCACCGACGTGGTGGTCGGCTGGCTGGACACCCACGACCGCCCGCGCACCGCCCGCCTGCTCGACGGCCTGGAACGGCTCCCGCCCGCCGTGCGTCGCCACCGCGGCGCCGAGTTCGCCGAACTCGACCTGGACGCGCTGCTGGCCCGCCGCCCCGAACTCGCCCTGGTCGACGAACTCGCCCACACCAACGTCCCCGGCGGGCGGCACGCCAAGCGCTGGCAGGACGTCGAGGACCTGCTCGCGGCGGGCATCGACGTGGTCACCACCGTCAACATCCAGCACCTGGAGTCGCTCAACGACGTCGTCCAGCAGATCACCGGCGTCCCGCAGCGCGAGACCGTCCCCGACGCGGTGGTGCGCCGCGCCGACCAGATCGAACTGGTCGACATGGCCCCGCAGGCCCTGCGCCGCCGCCTCGCCCACGGCAACGTGTACCGGGCCGAGCAGGTCGACGCGGCGCTCGCCCACTACTTCCGGGTCGGCAACCTGACCGCGCTGCGCGAACTCGCCCTGCTCTGGCTGGCCGACCGGGTCGACGAGGGACTGCGCGACTACCGCGCCGCCCACCGCATCGACCGGGTCTGGGAGACCCGCGAACGGGTCGTGGCCGCGCTCACCGGCGGCCCCGAGGGCGTCACCCTGATCCGCCGCGCCGCCCGGATCGCGGACCGGGCCGCGGGCGGCGGCCTGCTCGCCGTGCACGTCACCCGCAGCGACGGCCTGGCCGGCGCCTCCCCGGCCCGGCTCGCCGAGCAGCGGCAGCTGGTGGAGTCCCTCGGCGGCAGCTACCACGTGGTGGTCGGCGACGACATCCCCGCGGCGCTGCTGGCCTTCGCCCGGGCCCGGGACGCCACCCAGCTCGTCCTCGGCACCAGCCGGCGCGGCCGGACCGCCCGCTTCCTCACCGGCCCCGGCATCGGCGAGACCACCGTCGCCCGCTCCGCCGGCATCGACGTGCACCTCGTCCCCCACGCCTTCACCGGCCGCGGCCGACTGCCCGCGCTGGGCCGCCGCCACTCCCGCCGCCGCACCCTCACCGGGTACGCCGCCGGGCTCGCCGTGCCCGCCCTGCTGACCGCCGGACTCGCCCGGGCGCACACCGCGCTGAACCTCACCACCGACGCACTGGCCCTCCAACTCGGCGTGGTGGCCGTCGCGCTGCTCGGCGGCGCGCTCTCCGCGCTGCTGGCCTCGCTGACCGCCGCGCTGCTGCTGAACTACTACTTCATCCCGCCGGTGCACACCTTCACCATCGGCGAGGCCAACAACCTCATCGCCCTCGCCGTGTTCGCCGCCGTCGCGCTCTGCGTCTCCACCGTGGTCGACCACGCCGGACGGCAGACCGCCCGGGCGGCCCGCGCCACCGCCGAGGCCGAGACGCTCTCCACCCTGGCCGGCTCCGTGCTGCGCGGCACCGACGCCGTCCCCGACCTGCTGGAACGCGCCCGCACCTCGTTCGGCCTGGACTCCGCCGCCCTGCTCGACCGCGCCACCGGCGAGGTCCTCGCCCGCGCCGACGACGCCGCGACCGACGACGCCGCGGCCGACGGCACCGCGGTTCCCGGCACCGTCGCGGTTCCCGACGCCGCGGCTCCCGGCACCGCCGCGGAGGCCACCGAGTTCGGCGTCGGCGCGGACGCCGTACTGGTCCTCACCGGGCGCCGGCTGCCCGACACCGACCAGCGCGTCCTCGCCGCGTTCGGCGCCCACCTCGCCGCCGCCCTCGAACGCGACCGGCTGGCCACCGCCGCCGCCGAGCTCGAACCGATCCGCGCCGCCGACCGGATGCGCACCGCCCTGCTCACCGCCGTCGGCCACGACCTGCGCACCCCGCTGGCCGCCGCCCTCGCCTCGGTCGGCTCGCTGCGCAGCCCCGACGTCGACTTCTCGGCGGCGGACCGGGCCGAACTGCTCGACCTCGCCGACGAGTCCCTGCACCGGCTCGCCCGCCTGGTCGACGACCTGCTCGACCTCAGCCGCCTCCGGGCCGGCGCCCTCACCGCGCACCTGCGCCCCACCCGCCTGGACGAGGTCCTGCCCGCCGCCCTCGACGCGCTCGCCGAACCCGGCGCCGCCGCCCCGGTCACCGCCACCCCGGTCACCGCCGCCATCGAGGGCGTCCCGCCGGTCCTCGCCGACCCGCCGCTGCTCGCCCGCGTCCTCGGCAACGTGATCGCCAACGCCCTGCGCCACACCCCGCCGGGCGTCCCCGTCCTGGTCGCCGCCTCCAGCCACGCCGACCAGGTCGAGATCCGGGTGGTCGACCGCGGCCCCGGCATCCCCCCGGCCGACCGCGACCGGGTCTTCCTGCCCTTCCAGCGCCTGGGCGACACCGACAACACCACCGGAACCGGCCTCGGCCTGGCCCTCTCCCGGGGTCTCACCGAGGCGATGGGCGGCACCCTCGACCTGGAGGACACCCCGGGCGGCGGCACCACCGTGCTGCTCACCCTCCCCGCGGCCCGCTGACCCGGTGGCGGGAGCGGGCCGCGGCGCGCTTGCCCGCGGGGTTGCGCCTACCCGAGGGGTTGCGCCTGCCCGCGGGGCCGGAACGCCCCCGGGATCCACCCGTCGAGGCCCGCGACCAGGCTGCCCGCGACGGTGCCCAGCAGGGCGCCCGCGATCACGTCACCCGGGTAGTGGACGCCCGTGTGCACCCGGGAGTAGCCGACCGTCGCGGCGAGCAGGCCGAGCGGCGCCGCCGCCCAGGGCAGTTGGGAGGAGACCCCGGTGGCGAAGGCGAACGCGGAGGCGGTGTGCCCGGACGGGAAGGACGCCGACTCCGGCATCGGCACGTGCCGGGCCTCCGGGACCTTCCCGCGGACCCGGTCGGGCCGCGGCCGCCGGGCCAGCGACTTGCCGAGCAGGTTCGCCGCCGCCGAGGCCGCCGCCACCGAACCGAGGCCGACCAGCGCGGCCCGGCGCGGACGCCCCGGCACCAGGGCCATCCCGCAGGCCACCGCGATCGAGATCTTGGAGTGGTTCGCCGCCGTGGACAGCTGCCGCAGCCGCTCGTCCAGGGTCGGCGTCGGGGTCGCCGCCACCGCGACGTACACCGCCTCGTCCACCGCCGAGAAGTCCGCCACCACGCGCTGTCCCGTCAGCACCCACTGCGTCAACGCCTTCACTGCACACCACCGTTCGCATCCGTCCGGCCCGACGCGAGGTGCGCCAGCCGGCTCCATTTCAAGGCCGGTACCGGGACTGCCGTGCCCGGCCGGTCGCGCGGCACCCGGACCCGCAGCGCACCGGGGCGGATCACGCAGCGCACCGGCACCTCCAGTTCCAGGGCCTCGCCGTCCACCGCGACGGGGATGGTCGGCACGTCCGCGGTCACCCGCACCTCGCGGCCGACCAGCACCGTCACCCCCTCCGCGTTCGTACCGCGCAGCGCCAGGTCGGCGGCCTGGGCCGCGCCGTCCACCTTGACGCCGAGCACGCCCAGCGCGCCCCGGTCCATCCGGGAGCGCCGCCCGGGGTCGATCAGGTTGCCCGCGTCGTACGGGTTGTTGCTGACCAGGACGGCCTGCGGGCGCTCCAGCCGCTGTCCGCCGGCCTCGGCGGCGAGCTTCGCGCCCGTGTAGCCGACCAGCAGGTCCGGCAGCATCGCCAGGACGGTGGCGGCCTTCGCGTCCCGGTACTCGGGGTTCTGCACGATCTCCGCGTAGGTGCCGAACGAGACGTTGTTGACGAAGGCCCGGCCCGCGACCTCGCCGAGGTCGACCCGCAGCTCCACGCCGTCGGTCAGCGCGTCCAGGCAGCGCGCCGGGTCGTCGCGGTCCAGGCCGAGGTCCAGCGCGAAGTGGTTGCGGGTGCCCGCGGAGATCACCAGGAACGGCAGTTCGTGCCGGGCCGCGACCTGCGCGACCAGCGCCTGGGTGCCGTCCCCGCCCGCCACGCCCAGCAGGTCGGCGCCGTCCGCGACGGCCCGTTCGGCCAGCTCGGTGACGTCCTGGTGGTCCTCCGGGTCCAGCAGGACGACCTCCGCGCCCAGCTCCCGGGCCCGCTCCGCCAGGTGGAACTCCTCCACCTTCCCGCCGCCGGACTTCGGGTTCATGATCAGCACGGGCCTGCGCGGCGCCTCGACCTCCCGCTCCGGCATCTCCCGCGTGTGCCGGGCCGAGCGCAGCGCCGCCCGGGACAGCAGCAGGCCCACCGCCCACAGCGCCACCGCGCCCAGCACCCACGGCCAGCTGCCGCCGCCCACGGTCAGCACCACCAGCAGCACCGCGCCCACCGGGGCCGCCACCGCCAGCAGCACCCCCAGCCAGCGCAGCGGCCCGCGCCGCGACAGCGCCCACCACACCCCGACCGCCATCAGCGCCAGCGCGACCGCCCCGACCGCCACCACCAGCGCCCCGCGCAGCCCGGCCCCGGCGGCCAGCAGCAGTACCGCCGCCAGCCCGCACCCGATCCCCGCCCGCGCCAGCCACACCGCCTTCGCCTGCCCCGCCACCTTCGCCGCCTCTCCCATGCCACCGACGGTAACGTCACGTCAGCTACCCCGCCCGGCGCGCCGCATCCCTGGGCAGCACCCGCCGGCCGCCGCACGGGTGTACCCGAACGCACGGGTGTACCCGAACGCACGGGTGTACCCGAACACACGGGTGGCGCGCGGCAGTCCGCCGCGCGCCACCCGTTCCCCCGTTCCCCGGGGTGCTGCTACTCCTCGACGGGCGTGCCGTCCGCCGCGATCCGGGCGAAGCCCAGGTAGGGGCGCAGCGCCTTCGGCAGCAGCACCGAGCCGTCGGCCTGCTGGTGCTGCTCCAGCACCGCCGCGATGGTCCGGCCCAGCGGCAGGCCCGAGCCGTTGACGGTGGCGGCCGGTGTCGGCTTCCCCTTCTCGTCCCGGGTGCGGATGCCGGCCCGGCGGCCCTGGAAGGTGCCGAAGTCCGACACCGAGGAGATCTCCCGGTAGGTGTCCTGGCTGGGCAGCCACACCTCCAGGTCGTACGTCAGGCGCGCGGAGAAACCGGTGTCACCGGCCGCCAGCATGACGACGCGGTAGGAGAGTTCGAGCTCCTGGAGGCAGGACTCGGCGTGCGAGACCATCAGCAGCATCTGCTCCCGGGCCTGCTCGGCGGCGCAGATCCGCACCATCTCGACCTTCGAGAACTGGTGCAGCCGGATCAGCCCGCGGGTGTCGCGCCCGTACGAGCCGGCCTCCGAGCGGAAGCACGGGGTGTGCGCGGTGAGCGCCAGCGGCAGGTCGGCCGGCGGGACGATCTCGTCCGCGTACAGGTTGGTCAGCGGGACCTCGGCGGTCGGGATCAGGAACAGGTCCCGGTCCGCGACGCCGGTCCGGAACAGGTCCTCCTCGAACTTCGGCAGCTGCCCGGTGCCGGTCATGGTGCGCCGGTTGACCAGGTACGGCACCGCGTGCTCGACGTACCCGTGCCGACGGGTGTGCACGTCCAGCAGCAGGGCGACGATCGCCCGCTCCAGGGCGGCACCGGCCCCGCGCAGCACGCTGAAGCGCGAGCCGGACAGCTTGGTGGCCCGGCCGAAGTCCATGATGCCCATGGCCTCGCCGAGGTCGACGTGGTCCTTGGGCGCGAAGTCGAAGCGCTGCGGCTCGCCGACCCGGCGCAGCTCGCGGGCGTCCTCGTCGGAGAAGCCGTCGGGGGCCTCGTCGTCGGGCAGGTTGGGGACGGTCAGCAGCAGGTCGGTCAGCTCCTGCTGGACCTGCTCCAGCTCCGCCTCGTTCTGCTGCACCTGCTCCTTCAGCGCGCGGGCGGTCTCCTTCAGCCCGGTGACGTCCCCGCCCTGCTTCGCGGTGCGCTGCACCTCCTGGGCGACCTGCTTCGAGCGGGCCCGCAGCTCGTCGCCGGCCTGGATGCCGCTGTTGCGGCGGGACTGCAGCGCCTCCAGCGCGGACAGGTCGAGCCGGTAGCCGCGACGTGCCAGGAGCCGGACGGCTTCGTCCCCCAGGTCGATCAGGACGCGGGCATCATGCATCGGAGTCGGTTCTCCTCTGGTTGCGGGGGTTGCGGGGGTTGCGGCGGGTGGTGCGGCGGGTGGAGCGGGTGGATTCGCCCCGACCGTAGCAGGGGCGGGGAAACCGTCACAGCGCCTTTCGGACCCGCCCCGGGCGACGCCCGCCCCGCCGCGCGGGGGCGGTCCCGAGGACGTCCCGGAGCCGGTGGCCGCCCCGCACCCCGGCCCGGCCCCGGACCCGCCCCGGCTCGCGGCTCGCTCCCGCCCCCGGCCTCAGCCCCGGGCGATGAACTCGGCCACCAGCGCCCCCAGCGCCTCGGGCGCGACCTCGTGGGTCTGCCCCGCCAGGGTGCGGTACTCCGCGCCCGCGGCGGCGGCCGTCGCGGCGGCGGCGTCGCGCAGCAGCGCGGGGCTGAGCCCGCCGTCGGCCACCAGCACCGGCACCGGCAGCGCGGCCAGCAGTCCGGCGGGCACCGGCGCGCCCGCCGTCCCGTCCAGCACCTCCGCGTCGTTGACCAGGGTCGGGGCCACCGCCTCGAAGGCCGGCCAGGCCGGCGACCGCCGCAGCTGCTCGACCAGCTCCCCGGGGGAGCCGACGAAAGCCATGAACCGGGCCACCGCGTCGCCCGGCCGGCCCGCGGTGACGTCCGCCTCGACGCCCGCCCGGTACGCCGCGAACCGGGCGAGCTGCTCCGGCGAGGTGCTGAACGGCGGCTCGTACGCCACCACCCGCTCCACCCCGATGCCCGCCCCCGCCGCCCGCAGGGCGAGCGCCGCGCCGGAGGACAGGCCCAGCAGCGTCGCCCGGCCGCCCGCCGCGGCGACGACCGCCGCCAGGTCCTCCACCTC
Source organism: Kitasatospora sp. SolWspMP-SS2h (assembly GCF_003259315.1). Taxonomy (GTDB): domain Bacteria; phylum Actinomycetota; class Actinomycetes; order Streptomycetales; family Streptomycetaceae; genus Kitasatospora; species Kitasatospora fiedleri. The sequence continues at coordinate 120,252 of NZ_QLLT01000009.1, forward strand.
CCGCCGCACGGCGTACGGCCCGCCCGCGCCGCTCTCCCCGCGCCCGCGCCGGTCGTAGCTGAACACCCGGTGCTCCCGGGCGAGTTCGGCCGCGATCCCGTCCGAAGGCCCGAACGCGCGGTGGCACAGCGCCCCGTCCACGACGACCACCGCCGGGCCGTCCCCCACGGCCTGGTGGGCGATCCGGGTGCCGTCGGCGGAGGTCACGTACGCGGTCGTGCCGTCCTTCTCCCGGCCGGTTCCGGCCGACCGCCGGGTGCTCACCGCTCACCTGCCGCGGTGGCGAGGGTGTGCGCGACCAGCGCGTTGGCGTGGCCGTGGCCCAGCCCGTACTCGGTCTTCAGCCAGGCCACCAGTTCCATGTGCCTGGTGAGCGGCGAGTCGGTGATCAACCGCTGCCACTCGGCGATCGGACGCCCGTACTTCTGCTCGATGGAGGGGAAGTAACTGGCCGGTCCCTTGACGCTCATCCCGTCGCTCCGTCCGTTCCGCGTGCCGCGCTCGCCGCGCCGCACGCCGCGTGCTGCCGTCACCGGAGTGGACGGGGCGCACCGGCGGAACTCATCGGTCCGCGCCGAAGTTTCTCCCGCCCCGTACGGTCGGTCCATGGCACGCATCGACGACGGCACGATCGACCGGGCGGCCGGCTACCTGTGGACGGCCGGCCGGGTCCTCGAACAGCGGCGCTTCGCCCACCTGTTCGGCGACGCCCCCGACCCGGCGGGCGTCCTCGCCGCCCTGGACGCCTACCGCGCGCCAGGCGGCGGCTGGGCGTACGGGCTGGAACCCGACGTCCGCGGGCCCGCCGCCCAGCCGCTGGCCGCCGGCGCGGCGGCCCGGATCCTCGCCGAGGCGGACGCCCTGGCCGGTCCGCGCGGCACCGAACTCTGCGACTGGGCCGCCACGACGACCACCCCGGACGGCGGCGTCCCAGCGGTCCTGCCCAGCCTGCGCCGCTACCCGCACCCGCCCTTCCTGCCGGTCGCCGACGACCCGCCCGCCGACCTGCTCGCCACCGGCCAGATCGCCGCCCCGCTGCTCCGGGCCGGGCTGCGCCACCCCTGGCTGACCGGCGCGGCGGACTTCTGCCGCCGGGCGATCGAGGCGGTCGACCGGACCCACCCGTACGAGGTGATCACCGCCGTCGGCTTCCTGGACGCCGCCCCCGACCGCGCCTGGGCCGCCGAACAGGCCGCCCGGCTGGGCGAGGCGGTGCGCCGGCAGCGGCTGGTCCTGCTCGACCCGGCCCGCCCCGAGCAGGTCCGGCTCGCCCCCGGCTACGCGCCCGGCGAGTTCCACCTCCCGCACGACTACGCGCCCACCCCGGACAGCCTGGCCCGGGCCTGGTTCACCGACGCCGAGACCGAACGCGGCCTCGACCACCTCGCCGCGGCCCAACTCCCCGACGGCGGCTGGCCGATCACCTGGGCCCGCTGGTCCGCCGCCACCGAGAACGAGGCCCGCCCGGGCGTCACCCTGGCCGCCCTGCGCACCCTGCGCGCGTACCGGGGGTAGCGGAACGGACCCGCCGCCCGCCGACCGCCCGCCGGTTCGGCCGCCGGTCGGTCAGGAGGCCGCGCGCTCGACCAGCTCGCCGATCCGGGCCGCCTCCGCCTCGCCCAGCCCGGCGATCGCGAAGTAGGTCGGCCACATCGCGCCGTCGTCCAGTTTGGCGTTGTCGCTGAAGCCGATCATCGCGTAGCGGGACTTGAACTTGGCGGCGCTCTGGAAGAAGCACACCGGCTTGCCGTCCGCGTTGTTGTACGCGGGCATGCCGTACCAGGTCTTCGGAGCCAGCTGCGGCGCGACCTCGGTGACGATCCGGTGGAAGTGCCGGGCGAGCACCCGGTCCGCCTCCGGCATCTCCTCGATCTTCTCCAGCAGGTCCTTCTCCGCCTCGGCTGCCTTCGCCGCCGCCGACGCCCGCTTGGACTCCGCCTTCAGCTCCTTGGCACGCTCCTTCATCGCCGCGCGCTCGTCCGCCGTGAAACCCTCGTGCTTCTCCGCCATGGCCGGTCCTCCCGTTTCCCGTTCTCCGTCGCTCTCGATCGTAGGGACGGGACGGCCGCCGGGGCTTCTCGGAAACTGATCGGCTCCGGCCCCGTCAGGTTGTGCGGAATCCATCGACGACACGGAGAGGTACGAGGATGCCCGCCGCCGCCTCCGGGAACTCCGCGAGGCCCTGACGCGGCACCGGGACGAACTGCCCGACCCGCAGGCGTGCCTGGACGAGCTGGTCGTGGTGGAGGAGCGCCTGCCCCGGGCCGGCGAGGACCCGACCACCCTGCGGGCCGTCATGCGGTCGCTCCACCAGCGCTGTGGCGGCGTCCCCGGCCTGTTCGCCATCGCGGGGGTCGCCCAACAGGCCGTCGCGGCCCTGCTCTGACCGGTCCCGCCGCGGCCGGGTGCGGCCGATTCCCGGCCGTGGCCCGGCCGCTTCGGCGTAGCCTTCGTGCATGGCAGAGAGCAAGGCCGCGAAGGCCCCGCGGAAGAAGCCCGAGACGCACCTCGGGATGGTGCGCAGGGCCCGGAGGATCAACCGTGAGCTGGCGGAGCTGTACCCGTACGCGCACCCGGAGTTGGACTTCGACGGGCCGTTCCAGTTGCTGGTGGCGACCGTGCTGTCGGCGCAGACCACCGACCTGCGGGTGAACCGGACCACCCCGGCGCTGTTCGCGAAGTACCCGACGCCGGAGGACCTCGCGGCGGCGGTCCCCGAGGAGTTGGAGGAGATCGTCCGGCCGACGGGCTTCTTCCGGGCCAAGGCGAAGTCGCTGATCGGCCTGTCGATCGCGCTGCGCGACCGCTTCGACGGCGAGGTGCCGCGCGCGCTGGAGGACCTGGTCACGCTGCCGGGCGTGGGCCGCAAGACCGCCAACGTGGTGATCGGGAACGCGTTCGGCGGGGCCGGCATCACCGTCGACACCCACTTCGGACGGCTGGTGCGCCGCTTCGGCTGGACGGCCGAGGAGGAGCCGGAGAAGGTCGAGGCCGACGTGATGGCGATCTTCCCGAAGTCGGAGTGGACGATGCTCTCGCACCGGGTGATCTTCCACGGCCGCCGGGTCTGCCACGCCCGCAAGCCCGCCTGCGGGGCGTGCCCGATCGCGCCGCTGTGCCCGTCGTACGGGATCGGGGAGACCGACCCGGAGCGGGCCCGCAAGCTGCTCAAGTACGAGCTGGCCGGTCAGCCCGGCCAGCGCCTGCGTCCCCCGGCGGACTTCCCGGGCGAGGCCGCGGCCCGGGCCGAGGCCGCCGCCGGCCACCCGCTGCCGGACACCGGCCCCGAGGCCCGGCCGGCCGCGCGGGGGCGGGCATGACGGCGTTCCCGACCCCGCCCGCGCTGGTCCGCGACGGCCTGCCGGCCTGGCTGCTGCCGGTGCGGGAGGCCGCCGAGCGGGCGGCGCCCGAGCAGTTGAGCCGGTTCCTGCCGCCCGCCGAGGGCGGTCGCCCGTCGGCGGTACTGATGCTGTTCGGCGAGGGGCCGGCCGGGCCGGACCTGCTGCTGATCGAGCGGGCCCGCAGCCTGCGCTCGCACGCCGGGCAGCCGTCCTTCCCGGGCGGCGCGCTGGACCCGGAGGACGGCGACCCGGCGGGCGGCGGCCCGCTCGCGGCGGCGCTGCGCGAGGCGGTCGAGGAGACCGGCCTGGACGCGTCGGGCGTGCAGCTGTTCGCCCGGCTGCCCGCGCTGTACATCCCGGTCAGCGGCTTCGTGGTGACGCCGGTGCTGGGCTGGTGGCGGGAGGAGTCGCCGGTCGCCGTGGTCGACCCGGCGGAGACCGGCGCGGTGTTCCGGGTGCCGCTGGCCGAGCTGACCGACCCGGCGAACCGGGCCCGGCTGCGGCACCCGTCCGGCTTCACCGGGCCCGCCTTCCAGGTGGCCGGCCGCCTGGTGTGGGGGTTCACCGCGGGCGTGATCGACCGGGTGCTGCACTTCAGCGGCCTGGAGCGCCCCTGGGACGCCCGGCGCACCGTGGAGCTCTCCGCCGAGGCCGTGGCGCTGTCCCGGCCGCGCCGGGACCCCTGAGGGGCGATCCCCCGGGCGGCGCCCCTCAGCGCGGCAGCGGCGCCATGGTCGACACCGTGCCCCCGTCGTCCTCGTAGGAGTCCCAGTCGTTGGTCACCGAGCTCGCCGCCGACCCGATCACCCCGAGCACCAGGTAGATCACCAGCAGCGCCTTCGCGGCCCCGGTCAGCACCAGCGGCCGGGTCGCGGAGCGCACCGGCTCGGAGTCGGCCGGGTCGCCGAACACGGCCTTGGGGTAGGCCGCGGTGAGCATCATCAGGTACGCCTCGAACCGCATCCGGTAGCGCAGCACCGCGGCGGTGGCCTCGAACAGCGCCCGCGGCATCCGCCCGAGCACCAGCACCACCAGCCAGCTGATGAAGGACACCGCCCACCAGCCGCTCTGCAGCAGCCCCTGGACGATCCCGGCGGGGATCGCCAGCAGCAGCCGGAAGAACACCGCGAGCCGGTTCAGCGGCCCGCCGGCCCGCAGTTCGATCCGGACCGGGTAGTCGGGGGCGTCGAACCGGAACGGCGGGTAGCGGTCGGTGATCAGCAGCGTCGAGGCGTAGACCCGGGTGTCGTACGCCAGGTACCCGCTCAGCCAGCCGACGGCGAACCGCGGCAGCCGCCCGGCGAACAGCGCGCCGAACCAGCCGATCACCACCACCACGAAGGCGACGATCGACAGCAGCCACAGCACCACGTACTGCGGGACCAGCAGCAGCAGGCGCAGCAGCACGGTGAGCCGGTTCTGCGCCCCGGGCGGCGGGATGTCCAGGGCGGGCTGGAACTCGGTGCGGTCCACGACCGGCACGTCCCAGCTGGGTTGTTCCATGGTGCGGCTCCCTGTTCCCTGGTCGGCTGCGCGGAAGGTCGGATGCTCAGACGGTCCCAACCGTCCCGGCCGCGCTGCCCGCCGGACTGACCCGATCGGGCGACGGCCGGGGACCGGTGTCCCCCGCCCGGCGGGACGTGGGAGGGTATTCGGGTGAACGTCCTGGATCTGCTGTTGATCGCCGCCGCGCTCGGCTTCGCCGTCTCCGGCTATCGGCAGGGGTTCGTGGTCGGCGCGCTGTCGGTGCTGGGCTTCCTGGGCGGCGGACTGGTCGCCGTCCAGCTGCTTCCGCTGCTGCTGCGCCACCTCTCGCCGGGCACCACCGCCTCGGTGGTGGCCGTGGTGGTGGTGATCGTGCTGGCCGCGGTCGGGCAGGCGGTCACCACGCACTTCGGGTGGAAGCTGCGCGGCCGGATCGGCCGGGCCGAGGTGAAGACCCTGGACGCGGTCGGCGGCGCGCTGGTCAACGTGCTGTCCATGCTGCTGGTGGCCTGGCTGATCGGCTCGGCGCTGGCGGGCACCTCGCTGCCCACCGTCTCCAAGCAGGTCCGCAGTTCGAAGGTGCTGGGCACGGTGCAGCGGGCGCTGCCCAGCGACGCCCCGAACTGGTTCTCCGACCTCAGCCAGGACCTGGCCCGCAACGGCTTCCCGCAGGTGTTCAACCCGTTCGAGCAGGAGCCGATCACCGAGGTCGAGCCGCCCGACCCGGCGCTGGCCAACAGCCCGGGCGTGCTGCGGGCCAGGGGCTCGCTGGTGAAGGTGCTGGGCACCGCCACCTCCTGCGGCAAGACGCTGGAGGGCTCCGGTTTCGTGTTCGCCCCGCACCGGGTGATGACCAACGCCCACGTGGTGGGCGGCGTCGACGAGCCGACCGTGCAGATCGGCGGCGCCGGCCAGCTGTACGACGCGACGGTGGTCCGCTACGACTGGCAGCGCGACATCGCGGTGCTGGACGTCCCGAAGCTGAACGCTCCGCCGCTGTCCTTCGCGGGCGAGGCCCGCTCCAACGACTCGGCGATCGTCGCGGGCTTCCCCGAGAACGGCTCGTTCAACGTCCAGCCCGCCCGCATCCGCGGCCGGATCCAGGCCAACGGCCCGGACATCTACCACCGCGGCCAGGTCGTCCGGGACGTCTACTCGGTGCGCTCGCTGGTCCGCCAGGGCAACAGCGGCGGCCCGCTGCTCACCCCGGACGGCCAGGTGTACGGGGTGGTGTTCGCCAAGTCGCTGGACAGCTCCGACACCGGGTACGTGCTGACCGCCGCCGAGGTGAGGGACGACGTCACGCAGGGCGCCACCGCCAGCGGGAAGGTCAGCACCGAGGGCTGCGCGCTGTGACCGCTCCGGGGCCGAAACCACTCTGACGGTGCGTCCGCCGCTCCTGGTAGCGTCGGCCCAGCTCACCCGATCGGTCCAATCCCGGGCCGCCTTGGACGGGAGCCCACGGGAGGTCGGACACACGTCATGATGGGTCACTCGCACGCGGTCAGCGGCGCCCTGCTGTTCGCGGCCACCGCGCCGTTCCTCCCGCCGGTGCTGAACATGCACCTCCAGCCGGCCGACGTACTGATGGGCACCGTGCTGTGCGCGGGCGCGGCCCTCCTGCCGGACCTGGACCACCACGACGGCACCATCGCCAACTTCCTCGGCCCGATCTCCAAGCTGCTGTGCCGGTTCGTCGCGCTGGTCTCCGGCGGCCACCGGCACGCCACCCACTCGCTGCTGTTCGTGGCGCTGATGGGCGGCGGCAGCTGGGCCGGGATCACCTACCTGGGCCGCAACTTCACCATCGGCCTGACGTTCTTCCTGCTCGCCATGGCGATCCAGTCACTGCACCTGCACCCGCCGGGCGACGGCCCGCAGTCCTGGATCACCGTGATGGGCCTGGCCGCGCTCGGCACCTTCGGCATGCTCGAGTGGCTGCCCAGCGCCCCGGGCTGGCTGCCGTACGCGGTGGCCCTCGGCACGCTGGCGCACCTGCTCGGCGACTGCCTGACCAAGCAGGGCGCGCCGCTGCTGTGGCCGCACAAGGTGCGCTACGAGGTGGTGCTGATCAAGCGCACCGGCAACAAGGTGGAGACCAAGGTGCTCGTCCCGGTGATGACGCTGGCGACGTTCGCGCTGCTGCTCTGGTCGACCACCATCTCGCCGACCGTGCTGAGCTGAGCGCGCGCAACGGCCGGGGCCGGCCCGGAGGGGTTCTCCGGGCCGGCCCCGGCCGTTCGCGGCGCTCGGGGCGCTCGGGGCGGTTCACCCCTCCCGGCGGAGCCGGGCGCCGACCCAGCGGGCGCGCCGTCCGATGATCTTCGGAATGCCGAGCCGGTACCCCGCTCCGCGTGGCGTCCGCCCGGCGGACTCGTAGGGCCACTCCGGCTGCGGGGCGTGCTGTTGCGAGCTGCTGCTGCCACGGCGGCCTCGGCGCGGCTGGGCTTCTCGATCGGGCATCCAGGTCATACCGGAGGGATTCCCCTGGGCCGCCCGGAGTAACCGCCTCCGGGACCGCCGACTGGCCTATGCGCTTGTCATATGAACGTCGCCAACTGGGCCGGATCGGCGGCCGGTTGGGCCGCCGCCGCTCAGGACCCGTCGTGCCGGCGGACCCACTCGATCAGCTCCGCGGTGAACTCCTCCGGGACCTCCTCGTGCGGGAAGTGCCCGACCCCCGGCAGCAGCCGCCACCGGTACGGCGCCGACACGTACTCGCCCGCCCCCAGCGCCGTCCGCGACAGCAGCACCGGGTCCGAGGCGCCCTGCACGTGCAGCACCGGCGCGGTGATCTGCTTCTTCATCCGGCGGGCGAACTGGATGCCGTCCGGCCGCGCCATCGACCGCATCAGCCAGCGGTACGGCTCGATCGAGCAGTGCGCGGTGCTCGGCACCTGAATCGCCCGGCGGTACGCCGCCACCGCCTCCGCGGGCAGCATGTTCGGCCCGGTCCAGTCCCGCAGGTACGCGCCGACCAGCGCCCCGTCGTCCGCGACCAGCCGGCGCTCCGGGATCCACGGCCGCTGGAAGCCCAGCACGTGCTCGAACGCGGCGATCTGCTTGCGGTCGGTCAGCAGCGCCCGGCGCAGGTGCCGCGGGTGCGCCGCCGAGACCACCGTCAGGCTGCGGATCACCGAGGGGCGCATCACCGCCGCCACCCAGGCCAGCGTGCCGCCGGTGGCGTGCCCCACCAGGTGCGCCTGCCGCTCGCCGAGCGAGCGGATCACGCCGGTGACGTCCAGCGCCAGGTTGCCGGGGTCGTAGCCGCGCGGGGTGCGGTCCGAGCCGCCCATGCCGCGCAGGTCCAGCGCGACCGCCCGGAAGCCCGCCGCGGCCAGCGCCGTCAGCTGGTGCCGCCACGCCCACCAGTACTCCGGCCAGCCGTGCACCAGCAGCACCAGCGGGCCCTCGCCGAGCTCGGCGATGTGGAAGCGCGCGCCGTTCGCCGCCACGTCCCGGTGCGTCCACGGCCCGGCCGGGCGCACGCTCCACGGCTCCCCGGGCACCGGCGGTACGGGAACGGGAGCGGACTCATCCACGGGCTTCTGGTCCAACGACATACCAGCAGCCTGTCACATCCGCACCCCTCGCACCCGCCCGGCGCCCGCGCCCGCGCGCAACCGTTACCGGCCGGTGCTCACTGGATCCGGCCCAGCGCCCGGTCGATCTCCTCCTTGGTGGCCGGCCGGGGCTTGGCGTTCTTCAGCACCTCGGCGGTGGCCTGGGCGCCCGCGATGGTCCGCTCCGGCTTCCGGATCTTCTTGAAGTACCGGACCATCAGGAACGCCAGCAGCAGCGCGATCAGCACGTACGCCCCGCCGACGATGGCGAACGACCAGCCGGTGGTGATGCCCAGCGCCTGCAGGCCCCAGGCGAAGGCGAAGGAGAACATCGGGATCGAGGCCAGCGCGACCACGCCCGCCACCACGCCGGCCGCGGTGCCGATCCCGCCGCGCACCACGTCGGCCTTGATCTCCGCCTTGGCCAGCGCGATCTCGTCGTGCACCAGGCTGGACAGCTCGGCGCTGGCGTCGGCGAACAGCTCGCCGATCGTCCGCTCGCCCTCGTGCGGGGTGCGGCCGTTCGGGGGGGCGGCTCCTGCGGCCATCGGCGGTCTCCGTTCAACGGGCTGGTGAGGTGTCCTGAGCGAGCGTCACACACGGGTGTGTCAGCTCAGCATCATGCCCCTACCGGCGAGTCGGGCACCACTCCGGGTACCCGCCGGACGGCGTGTCACCCCTGCTGTTGGTACACATCGGGGATGCCGTCGCCGTCCTCGTCCCGGTCCTCGTCCGAGCACAGCTCCCGGTAGTACCGGTTGCGCCGCTTCAGCAGCAGGGTGCCGACCACCGCGCAGACCAGCGAACCGACCAGCACGGCCTCCTTGCACAGCTCGGCCAGGTGCGGGTCGTCCGGGAAGGCCAGATCGCTGATCAGCAGCGACACCGTGAAGCCGATGCCCGCGACGGTGGCCAGCGCGACCAGGTCGGACCAGGTCAGCCGGGGGTTCAGGACGGCCCGGGTGTAGCGGGCGGCCAGCCAGGTGCCGCCGAAGACGCCCACCGACTTGCCGACCAGCAGGCCGATCACGATGCCCAGCGGCGCCGGCTGGGTGAACACCTCCCCCAGGACCTTCCCCGACACCGGCACGCCCGCCGCGAACAGCGCGAACACCGGCACCGCCAGCCCCGCCGACAGCGGCCGCACCAGGTGCTCGATCCGCTCGCCCGGCGACCGCTCCTCGCCCTCCTCGCGGTGGCAGCGCAGCAGCAGGCCCATCGCCACGCCCGCCACCGTCGCGTGCACCCCGCTCTCGTGCATCAGCGCCCAGATCACCACCGCCAGCGGCACGTACAGCCACCAGCCGCGCACCCCGCGCCGGTGCAGGAACCAGAACAGCACCAGGCCCGCCAGCGCCGCCCCCAGCGCCCAGAACACGATCCCGGACGAGTAGAAGACCGCGATGATCAGGATCGCGATCAGGTCGTCCACCACCGCCAGGGTCAGCAGGAACGCCCGCAGCGCGGAAGGCAGGTGACTGCCCACCACCGCCAGCACGCCCAGCGCGAAGGCGATGTCGGTGGCCGTCGGGATCGCCCAGCCCGCCGGGTGCCCGTTCGGCGCGGCCACGTTGACCACCGTGAACAGCAGCGCCGGCAGCAGCACCCCGGACGCCGCCGCCACCACCGGCAGCAGCGCCGCGCTCGGCGTGCGCAGCTCCCCGGCGACGAACTCGCGCTTCAGCTCGATGCCCGCCACGAAGAAGAAGACCGTCAGCAGCCCGTCCTGCGCCCACGCCTCCAGCGGCAGGTCCAGGTGCAGCGGCCCGCTCGGCCCGACGGTGTGCTCCAGCACCGCCTCGTACCCGTGCGGCCAGACGTTCGCCCAGACCAGCGCGCAGGCCGCGGCCACCAGCAGCAGCACGCCGCCGACCGTCTCGGTGCGCAGCGCGTCGGCGAGGTAGCGGCGTTCGGGCAGGGACAGCAGGCCGAGGAACGGACGGCGGTCGTCGGACGGGCCGGTCACGGCGGGGGACCTCCTGAGGCGGGCGGCATGCGGACACACGGGTGGTGCGGTGCCGACCAGACTTCCCGGCGCGCCTCGGATCCTGACGTTTTCTTGACATCCTACGACGCGTGACAAGCGGGCCATCGGTTCGTCCCACTTTATGCCGGTCCGGCGAGGGCCCGCGGCGCGCCGACCCGGATGGGTTCGTCCGGATGCGGACCACCCGCCGCGTTCCTAGGGTCGGCCGCAGAAGCGGGCCGCCGTCCGGGTGGCCCGCCCCGTCATGGAGAGAGCCGATGCCCAGTCAGGAGACCGAACCCATACCGGTGCAGTCCGTGGGTCCCCAAGCGAGAGGAGCCGTGGGCGCCGACACCGCCCAGCCTCCGTTAGCCGACCCGGACCTGGAACACCTGCTGCGCCCGCTGTTCGCCGCCGGCGCGCCCGAGGGCGGCATGGCCGTCGCGGTGATCCGCGGCACCGAGCGCACCGTCGCCTGCCGCGGCTACGCCGACCGGGCCGGCGAGCGCCCCGTCCGGGCCGACACCCGGTTCGAGCTCGGCTCGGTCACCAAGACCTTCACCGGCCTGCTGCTCGCCGACATGGTCGCCCGCGGCGAAGTCGGCTACGACGACCCGATCGACCGCTACCTGCCCGCCGAGGTTCTGCCCGGCTACCCGCACGAGCGCCCGATCACCCTGCTGCACCTGGCCACCCACACCTCCGGACTGCCCCGGCTGCCGGTCGGCCTCGCCCCCGCCGCGGTGCCCCGCTGGTTCACCAGCCCGTACGCCACGTTCAGCGCCGCCCACCTGCTGCGGGCGCTGCCCCGCACCCCGGTGCGCGGCACCCCCGGCACCCGGGTCCGCTACTCCAGTCTCGGCGCCGGGCTGCTCGGCCTGGTGCTGGAGCGGGCCGCCGGGCAGCGCTACCAGGAGCTGCTCACCGGGCGGGTCTGCGAACCGCTCGGCCTGCTCGACACCTCCTGCGGCACCGGCCGGGACGAGACCACCGGCTACCGGCGCGGCCGCTGGATCCCCTCGTTCAAGATCCCGGCGCTGCCCGGCGCGGCGGCCCTGCGCTCCACCGCCGACGACATGCTGCGCTACCTCCAGGCCCACCTGGCGGTGGACGCAGTGCCGATCCCCGAGCGGACCGGCGCGGCGGCGAGCCTGCGGACCGCGCTGCGCGAGGTGTGCCTGCCACGGGTCTCCCGGCGCGGCTCCGGGCAGCGGATCTGCCTGAGCTGGCACCACCGCCCGGCCGAGGACGCCGAGGTGGTCTTCCACAACGGCTCCACCGGCCGCTGCACCGCCTTCGTCGGCTTCGACCGGGCCGCGCAGACCGGCCTGGTCGCCCTGGCCGGCCCGCTGGCCACCGGGCGCCGCCGGTTCGCGCAGACCGCGTACGACACGCTGCGGGCGCTGGCGGTCTGACCCCGGGGCCGACCGGCCCCGGTCGCCCGACGGGCCGGGCCCCGATCCGCGCGGTGCGGATCGGGGCCCGACCCGTCGGGGCGGTGGCGGATCAGCCCTCGGAGCCGGCGGCCGGCAGCTGGGACTGGATCAGGTTCATCACCGAGGAGTCGGCCAGGGTGGTGGTGTCGCCCACCTCGCGGCCCTCGGCGATGTCGCGCAGCAGTCGGCGCATGATCTTGCCGGAGCGGGTCTTCGGCAGCTCCGAGACCACCTTGATCTGCTTCGGCTTGGCGATCGGGCCGAGGGTGCGGCCGACGTGGTCGCGCAGGTCCGCGATCAGCTCCTCGCTGTCCGTCGCGGTGCCGCGCAGGATCACGAAGGCCACGATCGCCTGGCCGGTGGTGGCGTCGGTCGCGCCGACCACCGCGGACTCGGCGACCGCCGGGTGGCCGACCAGCGCCGACTCGACCTCGGTGGTGGAGATGTTGTGGCCGGAGACCAGCATCACGTCGTCCACCCGGCCGAGCAGCCAGATGTCGCCGTCCTCGTCCTTCTTGGCGCCGTCGCCGGCGAAGTAGCGGCCCTCGAAGCGCGACCAGTAGGTGTCGACGTAGCGCTGGTCGTCGCCCCAGATGGTGCGGAGCATGGACGGCCACGGCTCGGTCAGCACCAGGTAGCCGCCGGAGCCGTTGGGCACCTCGCGGGCCTCGTCGTCCACCACGGTGGCGGCGATGCCGGGCAGGGCGCGCTGGGCGGAGCCCGGCTTGGTCTCGGTGACGCCCGGCAGCGGGCTGATCATGATCGCGCCGGTCTCGGTCTGCCACCAGGTGTCGACGATCGGGGTCTTGCCCGCGCCGATGTGCTCGCGGTACCAGACCCACGCCTCGGGGTTGATCGGCTCGCCGACCGAGCCCAGCACCCGCAGGCTGGACAGGTCGAACTGGGCGGGGATGTTGTCGCCCCACTTCATCCAGGTGCGGATCAGCGTCGGCGCGGTGTAGAGGATGGTCACGCCGTACTTCTGCACGATTTCGAACATCCGGCCCTGGTGCGGGGTGTCCGGGGTGCCCTCGTAGATCACCTGGGTGGCGCCGTTGGAGAGCGGGCCGTAGACGATGTACGAGTGGCCGGTGACCCAGCCGATGTCGGCGGTGCACCAGTAGACGTCGGTCTCCGGCTTGAGGTCGAAGACCGCGTTGTGGGTGAAGCTGGCCTGGGTGAGGTAGCCGCCCGAGGTGTGCAGGATGCCCTTGGGCTTCCCGGTGGTGCCCGAGGTGTACAGGATGAACAGCGGCTGCTCGGCGTCGTGCGCCTCGGGGGTGTGCTCGGCGGACTGGCCGTCGACCAGCTCGTGCCACCAGACGTCGCGGCCCTCGGTCCAGGCCACCTCCTCGCCGGTGCGGCGCACGACCAGGACGCTCTGCACGCCGTCGACCTTGGTCAGCGCCTCGTCGATGGCCGGCTTGAGCGCGGAGGGCTTGCCGCGGCGGTAGCCGCCGTCGGCGGTGATGACGACCTTGGCGTCGGCGTCCTTGATCCGGGAGGCCACCGCGTCGGCCGAGAAGCCGCCGAAGACCACCGAGTGCGCCGCGCCGATCCGGGCGCAGGCGAGCATCGCGACGACCGCCTCGGGGATCATCGGCAGGTAGACGGCGACCCGGTCGCCCTTGGCCACGCCGAGCTCCTGCAGGGCGTTCGCGGCGCGGGAGACCTCGTCCTTGAGCTGCGCGTAGGTGATGGCGCGGCTGTCGCCGGGCTCGCCCTCGAAGTGGATGGCGACCCGGTCGCCGTGGCCGGCCTCGACGTGGCGGTCCACGCAGTTGTACGCGACGTTCAGCTTGCCGTCGGCGAACCACTTGGCGAACGGCGGGTTCGACCAGTCCAGGGTCTCGGTGGGCTCGACCGCCCAGCTCAGCCGGCGGGCCTGCTCGGCCCAGAAGGCCAGCCGGTCCTCGGAGGCCTGGGCGTAGGCGTCGGCGGTGACGTTGGCGGAGGCGGCGAGCTCCGCGGGCGGGGCGAAACGCCGCTCCTCCTTGAGCAGATTGGCCAGGCTCTCGTTGCTCAACGCGCACTCCTCATCGAGTCTCAAATGCCGGGGAACCCCGTGCGGAGGGATTGTCCCGTGTGTCCCAGCGCACAGCTCACCAGGCCGACAGCTCCGTTGACAAGTGCTGCCGGGAAATTGGTGTAGACCTTTGACCGGATCAGGACTCCGCCCCAGGTGGGCGCGGCCCCGGCGCTTCCGCCGGTCCCCACCACGTTTTCCCGCCCCCCGCGCCGGTCAATCCCGCGCAGCACCTTGACGCCCCCGCCGACCGGATCTCCACTGAGAGTCCCCACTCCATCACCCTGAGCGACCACGATGGAGGTACCACCATGACCGCCACCCCACCCCTCCCCGGCGACTTCGCGGTCGTCCGGATGGACGGCGCCATCGGCCGCCTGATCCGGATCGGCCAGTTCCTCAACGGCGACGGATTCGCCGACTACGAGCACGCCTTCGTCTACCTCGGCGACGACCGCCTGCTGGAGGCCCAGCCCGGCGGGGCGCGGCTCGGACCGCTCTCCGGCTACGACGGCGTCCCCGCCCGCTGGTCCACCGGCCGGATACCGCTCACCGACGGCCAGCGCGCCGCGATCACCGCGGCCGCCCGCTCCTACCTCGGCACCCCCTACAGCTTCGCCGACTACCTCGCCCTCGCCGCCGCCCGCCTGCACCTCCCGGCGGGCCCCCCGCTGCGGCGCTTCGTCGCCACCACCCGGCACATGATCTGCTCCCAACTCGTCGACCAGTGCTACCAGGACGCCGGCGTGCACCTCTTCACCGACCACCGCTGGCCGGGCGACGTGACCCCGGCCGACCTGGCCCGGCTGCTGCGCTGACGCCGGGGCCCGGGGCCCGAGGCCCGGGACCCGCGGGGGCGGCCAACCGCTCCCGCGGGCCTGTGTCGTGGCGGGTCTCCGTTGTGACGGGTCTCCGTCGTGGCGGGCCTTCGCGGCCGGCACGCGTCGTCCGGCTCGTAGCGGGCGGCTCGTACCGGGCGGCGCGCGCCTCCTACGCGGCCAGGTCCTGCTCCGGCTCCACCCGCGCGTGCACCGGGGTGAACCGGCCGGTCGCGGCGTCCAGCACGTAGGTCTGGGCCGTGGCGAAGTCGAAGTACATCCCGACCAGCCGCAGCGAACCGTCCGCGACCCGGCGCCCCACCGCCGGGTTGGCCAGCAACTGGTCGAGCTGCTGCACCACGTTGGTGATGCACAGCTGCTCCACCACGTCCGCCGCCGCACGGCCTTCGAACTCGGCGGGGGCGCGCCGCAGGCGGTCCAGCGAGCTGCGGCCGTTGCGCAGCCAGCGGGCCAGCGCGGTGGGCGGGCCGGACGCCTCGGTGACGCCGTCCAGCAGGGCCTTCATCGCGCCGCAGCCGGAGTGCCCGCAGACCGTGATCGAGGCGACCTCCAGGACCTCCACCGCGTACTGGACGGCGGCGGCCACCGAGTCGTCGGCGGCACCCGGCTCGTACGGGGCGGGGGCCAGGTTGCCGACATTGCGGACGGTGAAGAGGTCTCCGGGGCCGGAGCTGGTGATCATGCTGGTGACCATCCGGGAGTCCGCGCAGGTGAGGAAGAGCTGCGAGGGCGTCTGGCCATCCCTGGCGAGGCGGGCCAGCTCCTGGCGGACCAGCGGTGCGGTGTGCTGCTGGAAGCCGCGGACGCCGTCGAGCAGGCGGACGTGCGGGTCGTCCTCGTTCTGCTCGATGCAGTGGTGGCCGACCCAGGGCGTCCAGGCCCGGCAGCGGTGCGGGCCGGGGGAACTGCCCGCGCGGACGGTGCCGTCCGGATCCAGCACGTCGTTCGGCCGGCGCTCGGTCAGCATCGCCACCTGCGCGCCGGAGTCCTGGTGGCCGGTGCGCCAGGCGTGCAGCGCCTCGTAGGCGGCGTGGTCCAGGAACGAGCCGTCGTGGTGGACCGTCACCCGGGCCCCGGCCGGGATCCGGGTCAGCGCCCGGCTCAGCTTGGGGACGGCGGCGAAGGTCAGCGGGCCGTGGGTGCGGACGGTGTACGAGCCGTCCTCCTCGGCCAGCACGTCGACGTGGGCGCGGGTCAGCCGGTAGAGGGCGAGCAGCATGGCCACCGCGCCGCCGAGCACCACCCCGAGCGGCACGCCGAGCAGCACCACTCCGAGCACGGTGGCCAGGTACACCGGGAACTCGCGGTGCCGGTGCACCCGGCGGATGTGCGCGAAGCTCACCATCTGCACGCCGACCACCAGCACCAGCGCGGCCAGCGCAGCCAGCGGGATCCGCCGCAGCCCGGCGGTCAGCGCGAGCGCGGCGACCAGCACCCAGCAGCCGTGCAGCACCGCGGAGGCCCGGGTGGCCGCCCCGGCCTGCACGTTGGCCGTGGAGCGGACGGCGCCGCCGGCCACCGGGAGGCCGCCGAGCAGCCCGGAGAACAGGTTGGACGCGCCCTGGGCGCGCAGCTCGCGGTCCAGGTCGCCGCTGCGGCGGGTCATCCGGTCGACCGCGACGGAGGACAGCAGCGACTCCACGCCGGCCACCGCGGTGACCGTCAGCATCAGGCCGAGCAGCACCGCCCAGTGGTCGGACAGCAGGGCGGAGGAGGGCAGCGAGAAGAACTGGTGGTGCTCCCAGACCGGGAGCTCGACCCGGGCCAGCCGCAGCTCGGCCAGCAGCGACAGCGTGGTGGCGGCGGCCACCGCGACCAGCGCGGCGGGCAGCCGGGCCAGCCGGGCGCCGATCCGGCCGGCCGCGCCGGGCAGTCGGCCGAGCCGGGGCCAGCCGTACAGGATCGCGAGCGCCAGCAGGCCGACCATCAGCGCGGGCAGGTGCGGCCCGGCCAGCTCGCCGGGCAGCGAGCGCAGGTCGGCCAGGGCCGAACTGTGCGGCGTGCCGCCGAGGATGACGTGCAGTTGGGCGATCGCGATGGTCACGCCGACACCGGCCAGCATGCCGTGCACCACGGCGGGCGAGACGGCGAGCGCGGCGCGGGCCACCCGCAGCGAGCCGAGCAGCAGTTGCAGCAGGCCGGCGGCGACGGTGACCAGGCAGGCGGTCGGCCAGCCGTACTGGGCGATCACCCCGGCGGTGACCACGGTCAGCGCCGCGGACGGGCCGCTGACCTGGAGGTGGGTCCCGCCGAGGAAGCCGGCCACCAGCCCGCCCACCGCGGCGGCGACCAGACCGGCCGTCAGCGGGGCGCCGGTGGCCAGCGCGATGCCGAGCGAGAACGGCACCGCGATGAGGAACACCGCGAGGGAGGCCGGCAGGTCGTGCGCCAGCAGGACGCGGACCCGGCCCGGGGTGCCGCCGGGCGGCGGCGGGGCGTGGTCGGTGGTGTCGGAGGCGGTGGGGGCGCTGGAGACGTCGAGTGTCATGGGTGTCTTCCCGTCTTCTTCCGGGGGAACGAACGCAGTCAGGTCCGGCGGTGGGTCTGGTCGGATCGGCTGTCGTGGGTCACAGCGGGTGCGGCGGGGCGGTGCGGCCGTGCGGAGCGTGCGTGGTGGCGCGTGGTGAAGGTCGTGCGTGGCGCCGCGTGGCGAAGGTGCGGCATTGCGGGGTGCGGCGGGGCCCGGGGCGCGGTGGCGACGGCCCGTGGCGTCCGGTGGTTCAAGAGTTGGTAAACCGGGAGTAATGGAACCTTTGCACAGCGTGTGCTTCGAGTGCCAGTACAAATAGGGGCGTTCACCACATCGTGTGGCACCCGGGCCGGTCGGGAATTTCCCGGCGGGAAGCCCGGAGGGGCCGGTCCGCCGGGCTGGGCAGACCGGCCCCTCCGGCCGGTGGAGCGGGGTGCCGGCTCAGACCCCGGCGGTGCTGGCCCGCTCGGCGCCCAGCACGTAGTCCGGGTCGACCTGGTCGGCCAGGTCGGCGCCGACCTTGGCGTTGCCCCAGCTCTCCGCGTTGCGCAGGTGGAAGCGGGCCGCCTGGGCGCTGTACCGGCGCGGGTCGCGCAGCCCGTGGGCGGCGTCGGCGGCGGTCCGCAGCCGGGTCAGCACCTCCCGGTTCGCGGGCTCCAGCTCGCGCAGCGGCGGTTCGTCCCCGCGCTCCAGCCGCCGCACCCAGCCGGACTGCCCGAAGCAGGCGTACAGGTCCTCGCCGACCTCGCGGCGCAGGAAGGCCAGGTCGTCCGGGCTCTGCACCTTGTTGCCGACCACCCGCAGGTGGACGTCGAAGTCCTGGGCGTACTCCTTGTACTGGCGGTAGACCGAGACGCCCTTGCGGGTGGGTTCGGCGACCAGGAAGGTCAGGTCGAAGCGGGTGAACAGGCCGGAGGCGAAGGAGTCGGAGCCGGCCGTCATGTCGGTGACCAGGTACTCGTCCGGGCCGTCCAGCAGGTGGTTGAGCAGCAGTTCCACCGCGCCGACCTTGGAGTGGTAGCAGGCCACCCCGAGGTCCTCCTCGGTGAACGCGCCGGTCGCCAGCAGCCGGACCGAGCCCTCGTCCAGGGCGACCGGGCGGGCACAGGCCGCGTACACCGGGTTCTCCTCGACGATCCGCAGCAGCCGGGAGCCGGGGCCGGGCGGGGTGGTCTTGATCATCTCCTCGGCGGAGCGGATCAGCGGGTTGTCGCCGCGCAGGTACTCCTTGATCTCCGGCAGGTGCGCGCCCAGCGAGGGGAGCGCGGCGGCCTGGGCGTCCGTCAGGCCGAGGGCCGGTCCCAGGTGCTGGTTGATGTCGGCGTCGACGGCGAGCACCGGGCGGCCGACGGCGGCCAGGTGGCGGATGAACAGGGCGGACAGGGTGGTCTTGCCACTGCCGCCCTTGCCGACGAAGGCGATCTTCATCTCTGAGTCTCCGGCTCTCTGGCTCTGGGGTGTCCGTGGGGCTCCGACGGCCCCGGTGCTTGTTGGAAACCGTTATCGTAACCGATTAGTGGACATGCTAGCGGTGGTTTGGGGGGCGCACATGAGGGAACGGCGGATTGCCACGAAAGGGTGACCCGGGGGTTGCCTCCCCGTCGCCCGGTGGATTCATTACTCTCGGGTAGGTGACCACAGGAACTGACCCGCTCGCCCCGCTGGCCCAGCTCGCCGGGGTCCCCGAGGCCGTCGCCGAAGTGCGCAAGAACGTCGACCGCCTCTACGGGCACCGCGTGATGCGGCGCCGGGCGGGCGAGGTGACCTCCGAGTCCGCGCTGCGCGGCGCCCGCGCCTCGGCCGCCCTGGACGGCGCCGACTGGCCGCTGGAGGAGGTCCGCCGCCGCACCGACTTCGGCGCCGACCCCGAGGCCCGCACGGTCGGCGCCGCGCTCCGCCTGTCCGCCGAGGCCGGCCAGCTGCTCAGCGTCTGGCGCACCTCCCCGCTCCAGGTGCTGGCCCGGCTCCACCTGCTCGCCGTCGGCGACGGCGACCCCGCGGCCGGCCGCCCGCGCCGCGACGGCGAGGAGGCGGCGCCGCTGTTCCCGCGGGAGGTCGCCGCCACCGAGGGCGAGGCCCCGGCCGGCCCGGTCGGCGAACTCCCGCCGCCGCCCCCGCCCGCCGAGACGGCCGCCCGCCTCGACCAGCTCGCCGGGCTCCTCACCGCCCGCACCGAACGCCCCACCGGCGGCGCGCCCGCCCTGGTGGTCGCCGCCGTCGTGCACGGCGAACTGCTCGCGCTGCGCCCGTTCGGCACCCACAACGGCCTGGTCGCCCGGGCCGCCCAGCGGATCGTGCTGACCGCCGAGGGCCTCGACCCGAAGGCGATCTGCCCCGCCGAGGTCGGCCTCGCCGAACTCGGCACCGCCGCCTACCGGCAGGCCCTGCTCGGCTACCTGGAGGGCACCCCCGAGGGCGTGTCCCGCTGGCTGGTGCACTGCGCCGCCGGGCTCGGGCTGGGCGTGCGCGAGAGCACCGCGGTGTGCGAGGCGATGCAGCGCGGCATGGTCTGAGGGCCCCGCCCGGACGCGGGTCGGTCCCGCCTCGGCGCGCTCCCGCCCGGGCGCGGGCCGATTCCGAGCGGTGCCGGAACCCGTGGCTCCGGAATCCGCCGGTCCCGGAACGCAGTTGCGGCGACGCCCGAGACTTCCGGGCGTCGCCGCTGGTACGGAGACCGGGTTACCAGTGCATGCACCGTTTCTATGCCCATCAGGCGGGGTCCTGTGCCCGTTCGCCTGGTGCGGCGGCCCGTCAGCGGGTCGGCTGCATGTGGGTGCCCGGCTGTCCGTACGTCGGTCCGTGGGGCCTTAACTGCGTTGTCGGTTCGACCTCTTGGGGTCCTGACCGGGTCTCGCGGGCCGTACCCCATTTCTACCTCAGATCCGCCGAAAGAGGAACCCGAAAACAGGTTCTTTACGGGTTTGCGTGGAGGTTTGTC
This sequence comes from Kitasatospora sp. SolWspMP-SS2h, assembly GCF_003259315.1. Taxonomy (GTDB): domain Bacteria; phylum Actinomycetota; class Actinomycetes; order Streptomycetales; family Streptomycetaceae; genus Kitasatospora; species Kitasatospora fiedleri. The sequence goes on from NZ_QLLT01000009.1 coordinate 140,316, forward strand.
CGATTTTGCGAACCCGGCGGCGGTCGGACCGGCCGCCGCTCAGGCCGCCACCGGGCGCCGCCGCCGCGCGCTGTACCAGAGCACCCCGGCCGTCAGCACCGCCGTGCCGATCGCCACCGCGGCCACCACCGAGCGGCTCGGCGCGTGGAACTCCGGGAGCCTGCGGGTCAGTTCGACCGGCCGGCTGAACGCCAGCACCGGCCACTCGCGGGCCGCCGCCTCCTTGCGCAGCGCCCGGTCCGGGTTGACCGCGGCCGGGTGGCCGACGGCCTCCAGCATCGGCAGGTCGGTCGAGGAGTCGCTGTACGCGTAGCAGTTGGCCAGGTCGTAGCCCTCCCGCTCGGCCAGCTCCCGGATCGCCGCCGCCTTGTTCTCGGCGTACGCGTAGTACTCGATCTCGCCGGTGTAGCGCCCCTCCTCGACGTGCAGCCGGGTGGCGATCACGTGGTCCGCGCCGAGCAGTTGGCCGATCGGCTCGACCACCTCGGAGCCCGAGCTGCTGACGATCACCACGTCCCGTCCGGCCGCGTGGTGCTGCTCGATCAGCGAGGCCGCCTCGTCGTAGATGAGCGGGTCGATCATGCCGTGCAGGGTCTCCGCGACGATCTCCCGGACCTGCTGGACGTTCCAGCCGCGGGTGAGCGAGGACAGGTAGGCCCGCATCTTCTCCATCTGGTCGTGGTCCGCGCCCCCGACCAGGAAGATGAACTGGGTGTAGGCGCTCTTCACCACCGAGCGGCGGTTGATCAGGCCGCCCTGGTAGAAGGGGCGGCTGAACGCGAGCGCGCTGGACTTGGCGATGATCGTCTTGTCGAGGTCGAAGAAGGCGGCGGTGCGGGGCGCATCGTGGCCGCCCCGGTCCGCGCGGTGGCCGGTTCCGGCGCCCGCGTCGGGCCCGGCAGCGGCGTCGCGGTCGGCGAAGTCGGCGTTCTCGGTGGTGTCCACGGGAACCGAGGATAGAGGGGCGGGCAAAAGGGAGGGCCATTCGGTGGACCCGTGGGCGTGCGGGTTTGTGTTTCTGGCCGGTCGGGTACACCATGGAAGTCACGGATCGTTCGCGCGACCGTGCTAACCCGGTCCGGCTCCTCCCCCCCGAGCCGGGCCGTGGATAGACGACCCCCGCTCTCCCCCCCGGCGGGGGTCGTCGCATGTCCGGGCCCATTTCCCTTGGCAGTTGAGCCTGTAGGGAGTGGTGGTGCCGATGGTTGCGGGGGGTGCTCCAGCGGCTCCGGAGCCGCTGTCGAGGGTTCTTCGCACCCCAAGTTTCTGTCACTCTGCGTAGTTGTGTGAGTGTCATATCGGTATACCTGAAGTGTCAATTCCGAACTGATTTAGCCCCCGTCCGAGTGACCCCGGTTATCCACAGGGGCGAGTTATCCACAGGCAATCGGAAGTCGGCTGACGCATTCCGCGCCGTCCTGCACCGTGGTGTCCGCGCCGCCACGCGGAGCCCGTCCGGGCCACCGCGCCCGACGCGCCGTCAGACCGTCCCCGCACCACGGGAGGCCGCCTTGTCCGCTTCCGTCACCGACCCGCACGCCACCGCGCCCGAGCCCCCGCCCGGGCCGCTGGTCCTCACCGGCGACGCCGCGCTCGCCGAACAGCTCACCCGCCTGTGCGCCGCCGCCGGGGCCGAACCGCGGCTGCTCGGCGTCCCACCGCCCGCCCGGCTGTGGGCGGACGCCCCGCTGGTGCTGGTCGGCGACGACCTCGCCGAGCAGTGCGCCGGCCTCGCCCGCCGGCCCGGCGTCCTGCTGCTCGGCCTCGACCTCGACGACGGGGAGGTCTGGGTCCGCGCCGTCCGGCTCGGCGCCGAGCACGTGCTCTTCCTGCCGGACGCGCAGCCCTGGCTGCTCGACCGGATCGCCGACGCCACCGAGGGCGTCGGGCCACCCGCCCTCACCGTCGCCGTGCTCGGCGGGCGCGGCGGCGCCGGCGCCTCCACCCTGGCCTGCGCCCTCGCGGTCTGCGCCGCCCGGGCCGGGCACCGCACCATGCTGATCGACGGCGACCCGCTCGGCGGCGGACTCGACGTACTGCTCGGCGCCGAGCAGGCCGGTGGGCTGCGCTGGCCCGACCTGGCCGCCTCCCGCGGCCGGATCAGCGGCACCGAGCTGGCCAAGGCGCTGCCCGAGCCGCACCGGCTCAGCACCCTGTCCTGGGACAGGTCCGACACCCTGGCCATCCCCGCCGAGGCCATGCGCAGCGTGCTGGCGGCCGCCCGCAGACGCGGCGGGCTGGTCGTCCTCGACCTGCCCAGACAGCTCGACGCGGCCGCCGCCCAGGCCCTCGAACAGTCCGACACCGGGCTGCTCGTGGTCCCCGCCGAACTGCGCGCCCTGGCGGCCGCCGACCGGGTCGCCGCGGCCGTCCGGATACGGCTCACCGACCTGCGGGCCGTCGTCCGCACCCCCGGCCCGTCCGGGCTCACCGCCGCCGATGTCGCCCGCGGCCTGCACCTGCGGCTCGCGGGGGAGCTGGCCCCCGAGCCCGGCCTGGCCCTGGACGTCGAACGGGGCACCCCGCCCGGCCTGCGGGAGCGCGGGCCGCTCGCCCGGTTCTGCGGGCGATTCCTGACCGAAGCGATGCCGCCCGTCGTGGCGGCCTGAGGAGCGACCATGACCAACCGCCTGCACGCCATCGACTCCCGCGCCATCGACTCCCGCGCCGTGGACCTCCGCGCCGTGGACCAGGAGGCCATCGACTCCCGGGCCGTCGACTCGGGCGCCGTCGGTGCGGACGCCGTGGGCGTCCGTACCGAGGACGACCGTGCCCCGAACGATCACCATGGCGGTCGGCGGGCTGCCCGGCGGCCGATCGCCCGCACCCACCGCCGGATCGCCGTACCGCGGCCCCGCAGCCTCGTCAGTGCCCCGTCGCAGCCCGTGGAGGACGTCCTCCCGGCCGGGGACGGCGGGCCCGCCCCCGAGGGCCGATCGGCCCCGCCGGTGCGCTACCTGGTGCACCGCAAGCCGCCCGCCGCCCCGGCGGACGACGGGCCGCCGACCGTTCCCGTCGCGGGGCCCGCCGGACCGGTCCAGGGCGAGGCCGCCGACCTGGTGGACGCCGTCCGGATCCGACTCGCCGAGGCGGGCGCGCCGCCCACCGCCGGGTCGGTCGCCGCCGCGCTGCGCGCCGCCGGGCCCCCGCTCGGCGGAGCCGACGTGCTCAACGCGGTGCGCAGCCTGCGCTCCGAGATCGTCGGCGCCGGCCCGCTCGACCCGCTGCTGGCCGAGGACGGCGTCACCGACGTCCTGGTCAACGGCCCCGACCAGGTCTGGGTCGACCGCGGCCACGGTCTGGAACGCGCCCCCCAGGTGCGCTTCCCGAACGCGGACGCCGTCCGTCGGCTCGCCCACCGACTCGCCACCGCCGCCGGACGCCGCCTCGACGACGCCCGCCCCTGGGTGGACGCCAGGCTGCCCGACGGCACCCGGCTGCACGCCGTCCTCCCCCCGATCGCCGCCGACTGCACCCACATCTCGCTGCGCACCAGCCGCCGCGAACCCTTCACCCTCCCCGGACTGGTCGCCGCCGGGGCCCTGCCCCCGTCCGGGGCCGACCTGCTCGCCGCCGTCCTACGGGCCCGGCTCTCCCTGCTGGTCTCCGGCGGCACCGGCACCGGAAAGACCACCCTGCTCGCAGCCCTGCTCGGCCTCGTCCCCGGCAACGAGCGCATCGTCCTCGCCGAGGACTCCGCCGAACTGCGCCCGGACCACCCGCACGTGGTCCGGTTGCAGTCCCGCCCGCCCAACCAGGAGTCGCTGGGCGAGCTGACCCTGCGCGACCTGGTCCGGCAGGCGCTGCGGATGCGGCCCGACCGGCTGGTGGTGGGCGAGGTCCGCGGCGCCGAGGTGGTCGACCTGCTGTCCGCCCTGAACACCGGCCACGAGGGCGGCTGCGGCACCGTCCACGCCAACACCGCCGCCGACGTGCCCGCCCGGCTGGAGGCCCTCGGCTCGCTGGCCGGCCTCGACCGGCACTCCCTGCATAGCCAGCTCCGGGCCGGACTGGACGCGGTCGTCCACCTCGGCCGGGACCGCGCCGACGGCCGCCGCCGGGTCACCGGGCTGCACCTGCTGGTCGGCGGGCCCGACGGCCTGACCGGCACCGCCGCCGCCGTCCACTTCGACCGCGACGGCCGGGCCCGCCCCGGCCCCGGCTGGCCCCGCCTGCGGGAACTGTGCGCCGAACGCGGCCTCGACCTCCCGCCGCACCCGGAGGCCGCCGGTGCCGGAGGCGGGGGCGGGGCGGGCCCGGAGGACGTCGCCATCGAGCCTGCGGAGGAGGGGACATGACGGTGGGCCGACTGGAGTGCGTCTGGGGGATCGCGCTGTGCGTGCTCGGGGTGGTGGCGTGGCGTCTGCTGCGCTCCGCGGTCAGGGGGCTGTGATGGCCGTTTCGGTCGAGGCACTCGGAGCGTCCGGGGTGCTGGCGGGTGTGTTCCGGCCCGGCGGTGCGGCTCGTGCGGCGGCTCTGCTGGGGGCGGCCGCCGGGGCGATCGGTGGGGTGCTCGTGGCGGCCTGGCTGCTCGGCGTGCGCCGCCGGGTGTGCGGTGGCGGCCGGGTGCGGCGGGTGCTGCACGGGCATCGGGGCCGGGGCGGGCCGTCGGGCCGGTTGGGGCGGGTGCGGGCGCTGTGGCGGCGTCGGCGACCGCGCTGGCTGGTGCCCGAACTGCTGCTGCTCCCGCTCGGGGCGGTGGTGGGGCACGGCACCTCCTCGGTGCTCCCGGTGGCCGGGGCGGCCTGCGGAGTGGTCCCGCTCCGGCGCTGGCGGGCGGGGCGGCGCACGGCCCGGGCGGCCCGGCGGCGGGCCACGGCGGTGATCGATCTGTCGGCCGGGCTGGCGGCCGAGCTGCGCAGCGGTGCCACCCCCGAGCAGGCCATGCACGCCGTCCTCGCCCGGGCCGCCCTCGACTGGGGCCGCCGCCTCGGTGCCGAACCCGCGGCCCGGTTGGCGGCGGGCCGCTACGGGGCGGACCTGCCTGCGGCGCTCCGCCTGGTGGCCGAACTACCGGGCGGAGCGGGTGCGGCGGCCATGGCGGCCTGCTGGCAGGTCAGCACCGAGAGCGGCACCGGCCTGGCGGCCGGGCTGGACCAGGTCGCGGACGCGCTGCGGGCCGAACGGGCCCTCAGCGAGGAGATCGCGGGCGAACTCGCAGGCCCGCGTACCACGATGGCCGTCCTCGCCGCCCTGCCCGCCGTCGGCCTCGGCCTGGGGGCGGCACTCGGGGCGGATCCCGTCCACGTTCTGCTGCACACCCCGGTGGGCCTGCTCGGCCTGCTGGTCGGGGCGGCCCTGGAGACGGCTGGAATCCTCTGGACGGCCCGGATCGTCCGCTCCGCCGAGGACGCCCCGGCCCGCCCCGGACCGGCCCGCCCCGCTACCGCCGGTTGCGGGATCTCCCGGACGCGCGGCGACCTCCGGCTCGCGGCTCCGCAGTCGCCGACGGTGGGGCCGGTCGGGTGGTGACGACCTTCGGGCGGGAGGCCCGGGCTCAGCAGGAGGCTTCGACCAGCCACGGCAGCAAGGTGATTGACGGTTGCTCGGCGAGGAGGACGGTGGGCGGCGGATGGCGCGGTACGGCCTCCGGGGCGCCGTGCCGGCACCGGGGCGGGAGTCCTTCGGTCAGATCGGGAGGGGTGGACGTGGCCAGGGAGCGAGGACGGCGCGGGGTGGTGCGGGCGCGGGGCGATCCAGGGGTTCGGTGCGGGTGGCGACGAGTGTGGGAGGCGAGGTGGACGTGATGGTGGTTCTGGTGCCGACGGCGGTTGCCGGGTTGGCCGGGGAGGTGCTGGCGGCGGCGCGGTGGCGGGCGGTCCGTCGGCGGATCGAGCGGTGCGTTCCGGCGGTGTCGGCCACTGCGGGACGGAGCGGGCGACGCGGGCGACGCGGGCGACGCGGGCGGGTGACGGCGGGGGTACGGCGGGCGGTCGGGTGGCTGGCGGGAGATCGGCCGCTGGCGGTGCTGCTGGGCATCTCGGTCGGGGCGCTGGTCGGCGGCTGGGCGGGCCCGGTGGTGGGTCTGCTGGCCGGTGGGGCGGCCTGGCGGCTGCTGCCCCGGGTGCGGTCGCCGGACGGGCGCCGGCAGGCGACGGGGCAGGACTGGCTGGTCCGTCAGCTTCCGCTGACCGCCGAGCTGTTGGCGGCCTGCCTCGGGTCGAGCGGTTCCCCGGCCGGGGCGGTCGCCGCCGTTGCGGACAGCGTGCCGGCCCCGATGCGGGATCGCCTGGCCGTGGTCGCCGCCCAACTCTCGCTCGGGGCGGGCCCGGAGCGCTGCTGGGAGCAACTGGCTTCGGACTGTCCGCCGTTGGCACCGCTCGCCCGCTGCCTGGCCCGCACCAGCCTCAGCGGTACCCCGCCGGCCGCCACGCTGACCGGTCTGGCCCAGTCCCACCGGGCGGCGGCCGCCCGGGCGGCGCACACGAGGGTCCGGCGGGCCGGAGTGCTGGCGACCGCACCGCTCGGGCTCTGCTTCCTGCCCGCGTTCGTGCTGATCGGAGTGGTACCGGTGGTCACGGGGCTGACCGCAGCCTTCTCCCAGCGCCTGTGAGCAGCACCGCTCGGGTGCGCGGCCTCCCCGGGGCCCTCGCGGTGCCCCCCGCCCCTCTCCTGCCGTGCTCCCGTTGCGCTCTTGAGCCCTCTGCGGCGCTCCGGCCGGTTCGAACCAGCTCGGTCCTGTGGCCGATCCACTGTCAGAGAAAGGAATTTCACCATGAAGAAGCTCGTCGGGGTTGTCCGGCCCGCCGCCGTGGTGCTCGCCGTCCGCAGGTGCGGGGGCTGGTTCCGACACCGCTACCGGAGGGTGGCGGACGGTCCGCAGGACGCCGGGATGAGCACCGCGGAGTACGCGATCGGCACCGTTGCGGCCTGTGCCTTCGCCGCCGTGCTCTACAAGGTGGTGACCAGCGGCACGGTCTCCGGAGCGCTGTCCGAGATCCTCGAACGGGCCCTGCATGCGGTCTGACCGGAGGCCGACTGGCCAGAGATCGACTGACCGGAGACCGACTGATCGGAGACCGGCGGACAGCGGGATGGTCACGGCGGAGACCGCGGTCGGGCTTCCGGCCCTGGTGCTGCTGGCGGCGATGCTGACCTGGGGCGTGGTGGCGGCCGGCGCCCAGATCCGCTGCGTGGACGCGGCGCGGGTCGGCGCCCGGGCCGCCGCCCGGGGCGACACCGACGCGCTGGCCCGGGCCGCCGCCGCGGCCCCGCGCGGGGCGAAGGTCGCCATCGACCTGGACGCCACCACCGCCCGGGCCACCGTGGAGGCCCCCTGCCCGGGCCCGGGCCGCCTCGCCGCCCTGCTGTCGGTCCGGCTCACGGCCACGGCGGTCGGCGCCCGGGAGGACGTTCCGGCTGACGGCTGAGGCCGACGGTGGAGGCCGCCGACAACGAACGGAAGGAGACGGCTCATGCGGGTGAGGGTGAGGGTGCCAGTACTAGCGCGGGGGAGCGGCGCGCCGCCGGGAGCGGCGGGCGACCGCGGTTCGGCGACGGTGTGGCTGGTGGCGCTGGGGTCACTCGGGGTGGTGGTGTTCTCGGCCTGCCTGGTGCTGGGGACAGTGGTGGCCGCCCGACACCGCGCCGAGTCGGCTGCCGATCTCGCGGCCCTGGCCGCCGCCGACCGGCTGCTGCTCGACGAGGACGGCGGCTGCGGACGGGCCGCGGCACTCACCCGGGCCCAGGAGCGGGCCGAACTGGTCTCCTGCCAGGTCCTCCCGGGGCAGGACGCGGTGGAGGTGGTGGTCCAGGTCCCGATCCACGGCGTCCCGGTACCGCTGCCCCCGGCCCGGGCCCGCGCCCGGGCGGGTCCGGTCTGGGCCTGGGGCGAGGGGGCCGACGCGGCGGCGTCCACCGCAGGACGGGAACCGTCACGGCAACGAGCGGCCCCGGGGAGCGCGGTGACGGGCGTGCAGGTAGGCGTGCAGGTGGGCGTCCGGGCGGGCGGCAGGTCAGCCGTTCTCGACCGGTCCCTCCTCGCCGGCGCCGTCCGGGGCGGTGGCCTGGGTCGGAGCGGTGGTCCGGGCCGGGGCGCCGGCGAGGAGGACGGTGAGCAGACGGATCGCGGCGGCCTTGTCGAGCGGCTCATTGCCGTTGCCGCACTTCGGGGACTGGACGCAGGACGGGCAGCCGCGTTCGCACTCGCAGGCGGCGATGGCGTCCCGGGTGGCGGTCAGCCACTCGACGGCGCGCCGGAAGCCGCGTTCGGCGAAGCCCGCGCCGCCGGAGTGGCCGTCGTACACGAAGACGGTCGGCAGGCCGGTGTCGGGGTGCAGCGGGACGGAGACGCCGCCGATGTCCCAGCGGTCGCAGGTGGCGAACAGCGGGAGGAGTCCGATGGAGGCGTGCTCGGCGGCGTGGGCCGCGCCGGGGAGCTGGTCGAACGGGACGAGTGCGTCCAGGAGTTGGTCCTCGGTGACGGTCCACCAGACGGCGCGGGTGCGCAGCGTACGGGGCGGCAGGTCGAGCTTGCTCTCACCGAGGACCTCGCCGGTGGCGATCCGCTTGCGGAGGTAGCCGACGACCTGGTTGGTGACCTCCACCGAGCCGAAGCCGAGCCGGGCCTCGCCCCACTCCTCGACGGTGTCGGTGGACAGGATCGAGATGGAGGTGACGTCCCGGGCGGAGGTGGTGTACGGCGGGTTCGCGGGGGAGACCAGGGCGACCGAGGACTCCAGGTCGAACTCGCGGACCAGGTAGGTGGCGCCCCGGTGCAGGTGGACGGCCCCGGTGTGCACGGTGGTGTGCGCGGCCTCGGCGTCCACGGTGCCGAGCAGCCGCCCGGTGTCGGCCTCGACGATCTGCACGGGACTGCCGCCGCTGCCGCGCAGGTCGACGCCGTCGGCGGCGCGCTCGCGGCGGGTCCAGTACCAGGAGCCGTCCGAGCGCCGCCGCAGCAGGCCGCGCCGCTCCAGCACCGGCAGCAGCGGTGCGGTGGACGGGCCGAACAGCTCCAGGTCCGCGTCGGTGAGCGGGAGTTCGGCGGCGGCCGCGCACAGGTGCGGGGCCAGCACGTGCGGGTTGTCCGGGTCGAGGACGGTGGCCTCCACCGGGGTGGCGAACAGCGCCTCCGGGTGGTGGACGAGGTACGTGTCCAGCGGGTCGTCCCGGGCGATCAGCACCGCCAGCGCGCCCTGGCCCTCCCGGCCCGCCCGCCCGGCCTGCTGCCACAGCGAGGCCCGGGTGCCGGGGTAGCCGGCCAGCAGGACGGCGTCCAGGCCGGAGACGTCCACGCCGAGTTCGAGGGCGGAGGTGGAGGCCAGGCCGAGCAGCCGGCCGGTGTGCAGGTCGCGTTCCAGGGCCCGGCGCTCCTCGGCCAGGTAGCCGCCCCGGTAGGCGGCGACCCGGGCGGCGAGCGGCTGGCCGAGCTGCTCCTGAGCCTGCAGCGCGACCAGTTCGGCGGCCCGCCGGGAGCGGACGAAGGCCACCGTGCGGGTGCCGCCGTGCACCAGGTCGGTCAGCAGGTACCCGGCCTCGGCGGTGGCGCTGCGACGGACGGGCGCGCCGTGCTCGCCGACGTTCTCGGTCAGCGGCGGCTCCCACAGCGCGAATACCAGCGGGCCGCGCGGCGAGCAGTCCTCGGTGACGGCGGTGGCGGGCAGGCCGGTGAGCCGCTCGGCGGTAACGGCCGGTTCGGCGGTGGTCGCCGAGGCCAGCAGGAAGGTCGGCTCGGAGCCGTAGCGGGCGCACAGCCGCCGCAGCCGGCGCAGCACCTGGGCGACGTGCGAGCCGAACACGCCGCGGTAGGTGTGGCACTCGTCGACCACGACGTACCGCAGCGCCTTGAGGAAGGAGGACCAGCGCGGGTGGGCCGGGAGTATGCCGCGGTGCAGCATGTCCGGGTTGGTCAGCACGTAGGACGCGTACTGACGGACCCACTCGCGCTCCTGCGGCGGGGTGTCGCCGTCGTACAGCGCCACCCGGACGCGGTCGGGGACGAGTTCGGCGGCGCGCCGGCGCTGGTCGGCGGCCAGCGCCTTGGTCGGGGCCAGGTACAGCGCGGTCGCGCCGCGCCCGTTGCGGGCCTCGGTGCCGGTCAGCAGGTCGCTCAGCAGCGGGGCCAGATAGCCCAGCGACTTGCCCGAGGCGGTGCCGGTGGCGATCACCGTGGTCCGCCCGGCGGCGGCCAGGTCCATCGCCTCCGCCTGGTGCGCCCAGGGCAGCACCACGCCGAGCCCGGAGGCCGCCGCGACGACTTCCTGCCGGATTCCTTCCGGCCAAGGCGCATACCGGGCCGCTCGGGCGGGCAGGTGCTCCGTATGGGTGAGGCGATCAGACCTGCCGCGCCCGTGGGAAAGGGCAGTGAGCAGGGCCTCGGGCTGGTGGTGACGGGGCGGCATGAAGACCCAGTGTGTCACCGGCGTGACGGAGAATCGCTGTTAACCATCGTGCGGCCGTAGCCGCAAGTGGTTGAATGAGGCGCGTGACGGCCGCATGGCCGAGGGCCGCAACGCTGAGGCTCCGACCTGTTGGTCCGTCGCGCCCTGGCCCTGCGACCCTGCGGTGGCAGCCGCTGGGTTGAAGATCGCAATGACGTAGCAAGGCAAGGTGCTGGAGGTTCCGTGGACCTGTCCCTGTCGACCCGTACTGTCGGCGATCGCACGGTCGTCGAGGTTGGCGGCGAGATCGATGTGTACACCGCGCCCAAGTTGCGCGAGCAGCTTGTCGAGCTCGTCAACGAGGGCAACTACCACTTGGTCGTGGACATGGAGGGCGTCGACTTCCTCGACTCCACCGGTCTCGGCGTGCTGGTCGGTGGCCTGAAGCGGGTCCGTGCGCACGAGGGTTCGCTGCGCCTGGTGTGCAACCAGGAGCGCATCCTGAAGATCTTCCGGATCACCGGTCTGACCAAGGTGTTCCCGATCCACAACTCGGTGGACGAGGCCGTCGCGGCGACCGACTGACGTCTCCCGTCGGTCGGCCGTTCCCATCGGCCGCTCCCACCGCATCACTTCGATCGACCGTCGCCGGTCGGCCGGGCCCGTCGCCCTGCCCGGCCGGCGTGGCCGACGTCCCCGCCTCCGTCGTGCGGGCCGGTGTGCCCGGCGGCGGAGCAACCCTGGAGGGGAGACATGGCAACCGTCGAACTTCGATTCAGCGCGCTTCCCGAGCACGTGCGCACCGCCCGGCTGGTGGCCGCCGCGGTGGCCAGACGCGCGGGGGTGGACGAGTCGGTGCTCGACGAGTTGCGCCTCGCCGTCGGTGAGGCCTGCTCGCGCGCGGTGGCGCTGCACCAGCGCAACGGCATGGGCGGCGCGGTCCGGGTGGCGCTCACCGAGCAGGAGAAGCGGTTCCTCATCGAGGTCGCCGACGAGGCCGGACCGGCGCACGCCGCCGGTGCCGCCGCGGGCGGCGACCCGGAGGACGAGGACGCGCTCGGCCTCGCGGTGATCACCGGCCTGGTCGAGGACGTCGAGGTCGGCAACGGCTCCGACGGCGGCGTGATCCGGATGAGCTGGCCGGTCACCCCGGTGTCCGTCTCGGTCTGACCGGGGAGCGGGAGGCCGGTCCGCAGGCTCGCCCGCCCATCGAGTCGTCCGCCCACCGGGTCCGTCTGCCTACCGGGTCAGTTCGGACGGTCCGGTCCGTTCCGGTCGTGCTTTCCGGTCCGGTGGCGCTGCTCGGTCCGTCGTACGTACCGCCTCGGCAGGTCGAGCGAGGCGGTGCTTCGTGGTTCCCGGGCAGGTGCTGAGCTGCGCGGATGTCGCGGGCCGCGGCCTTCCCGCCGGGGCGGTCCGGGCGGGCGTGTAGGTTCGCTGGCGATGCCCGGAGCCGGGTGTCAGTGACCGAAAGGGCCCCGGTGAAGAAGCGACTGGTGACCGTCCCCGCGCTCGGCGTGCTGTTCGCGCTGGCCGCGGTCGGCTGCTCCGCCGACGATTCGTCGGCGAAACTCGACGGCTGGGCGAAGAGCGTCTGCGACGGCGCGAAGGACCCGATCGCGCAGTCCAAGGCGGCCCTCGCGGACACCGCGGACGTCAAGCAGGGCGAGGCCCCCGTCGACCTGCAGAAACGCCTCTCGACCGACCTCGCCTCGCTCGCCACCACCAACCAGCAGCTGGCCGACGCGGTCCAGAAGGCCGGGGCGCCGAAGATCGACGACGGGGCGAAGGTCCAGCAGGACGCCGTCAACGAGCTGAAGCAGGTCGCGCAGGGCTACCTGGACGCGCAGAAGAAGCTCGACGGGCTGACCAGCGCGGACCAGGCCAAGTTCGCGGACGGCCTGCGCAGCGTCGGGGACCAGGTGCAGCAGCTCTCCCAGGTGTCCATCTCCGCGCTGGCCACCCTGCAGAGCGGCGGCCTGGGCGAGGCGATGAAGAAGCAGCCCGGCTGCAAGGCCGGTGCCGTCACCGCCGGAACGGGCGCGTCCGCCGACCCGTCCGCCGCGCCGACCGGCGGCGCGGGTGCGACCGGCACCGCGGCTCCCGGGGAAAGCGCCTCCCCGGCCGACCCGGCGGCCTCCGGCAGCCCGTCCGGGTCCGGGTCGACCGCGTCCGGGTCCGCTTCCGCGTCCGGTTCGCCGTCACTCGCGAAGAGCTGACACCCCGTCGGTCCGCTCCGCACCGCACCGCTCCGCACCGACGCGCCCCGACCGGTGGGCCCGGGCCGGCGGGCGGGGCGATCCTCGCGCGGGACGGGAGAGAATGGCGGGGTGACGAACAGCCCCATTCTTGATTCCGGCCGGATGGCGGAGTTCCGCGAGGCGCTGCTGAGCGCCTCCTTCACCGCCGACGGACTGCTGGACCTGCTCGGCCCGACCGCGTACGCGGCGCTGGCCCGCAGCGAGGCCGTCCCCGCGCTGCGGGCGACCCGTGGCGGCTCGCCGCTGGAGACCCTGGTGCGGCTGTTCCTGCTGCAACGGGCCGTGCCCAGGGCCGCGGCCGCCGTCGCGCTGCCGGTCGACGCCCTGCTGGCCGACGGCTGGCTGACCGCCGACGGCGACGAGCTGCGCGCCACCGTGGACGTGCGGCCGTACGCCGACGAGGTCGCCGGGCTGCCCAGCGCCGACGCCTGGGTGGTCTCCGACCTGGGCTGCGCCGTCGGCGGCGCGGGCGGGATCGGTTCGGGCCGGACGGCCGCCGGGGTCGAGCGGCGCGACCTGGTGCTCGGGGTGGGCGGGGCGTCCACCACGCTGGCCAACCTGACGGTGCGCCGACCGGTCCGCGAGGTGCTCGACCTGGGCTCCGGCTCCGGCGTGCAGGCCCTGCACGCGGCCCGGCACGCCCAGCGGGTCACCGCCACCGACCTCAACCCGCGCGCCCTGCACTTCACCCGGCTGACCGCCGCGCTCTCCGGCTTCGACCAGGTCGAGACCGCCGGGGGCAGCCTGTACGAGCCGGTCGGCGAGCGGCGCTTCGACCTGATCGTCTCCAACCCGCCGTTCGTGATCTCCCCGGCCGGCCGGTTCACCTACCGGGACGGCGGGATGGCCGGCGACGAGCTGTGCCGCAGCGTGGTCCGCGGCGCGGCCGCCCACCTGGCGCCCGGCGGCTACTGCCAGCTGCTGGCGAACTGGCAGCACGTCAAGGGCGAGGACTGGCGCGACCGGTTGGCCGACTGGGTGGCCGGCACCGGCCTGGACGCCTGGGTGGTGCAGCGCGAGGTGCAGGACGTCGCCCAGTACGCCGAGCTGTGGCTGCGCGACGGCGGCGACCACCGCGGCGAGGAGTACGCCGCCCGGTACGAGGAGTGGCTGGACGACTTCGAGGCGGCCGGTGTCGAGGGCATCGGCTTCGGCTGGATCACCCTGCGGGCCTCCGGCGCGGCCGACCCCGTGGTGCGGATCGAGGAGTGGCCGCACCCCGTCGAGCAGCCGCTCGGCCCGCACATCGAGGAGTGGTTCGCCCGGCAGGACTTCCTGCGCGCCCACGACGACGCCGGGCTGCTGGCCGCCCGCTACCTGCTCGCCGACGAGGTGGTCCAGGAGCAGATCGGCGACCCCGGCTCGGAGGACCCGGAACACGTGGTGCTCCGGCACAACCGGGGCATGCGGCGGGCCACCAAGGTCGACACGGTCGGCGCGGGCTTCGTCGGCGTCTGCGACGGCACCCTGGCCGCCGGAGAGATCGTCGACGCGATCGCCCACCTGCTCGGCGAGGACCCGGCGCAGCTGCGCGAGCGGGTGCCCGAGTCGCTGCGGCTGCTCACCGAGCAGGGGTTCGTCGAGCCGGTCCGCTGAGCCGTGAGCCGCGACCCGCTGTCGCGGTGCCGTCCCGCGGAGTCCCCCGGAGTCCTGCGGAGGACCGGTCCCGGACCCGGGGCGGGTTCACCTCGCCGTTCCCCACCCGTGGCCGGGCGTACTCCGGGTGTCCGCCGCCGGTTGTCCACCGGGTGCCAGGGTGCTGTCCACAGGCTGTGGAAGCGCGGGGGAGGACCGGGGTGGAGACGCCGACGACGCTGGTGGGCGGGGCGGTCCTGACGGTCTTCGGGAGCGCGCTGCTGCTGTGGTGCGCCGTGGAACTGCGTCTTCGCCACCGCCTGCGGCGGTACGGGGTGCCCGCGACCGCGCAGGTGGTCGCCGATCCGGACCCCGCCGCGGCGATGGACGGCAGCCCGCTGCTGTCCTACCCGGTGGTCTCGCCCGGCGGCCGGACCGGTCTCGCCGCCGATCTCCCGGCTGGTCTCCCGGCCGACCTCGCGGTCGCGGCCGACGCCGGTGCGGGTACGGTTCACGAACTGCGTCCGCTCGCCGTGCCGGACGGGACGAGCCGCCTGGTGCTGGCCCGGCCGCGCGGCAACACGCCGCTGCGCCGCCCGGCCCGGTTGGTCCCGGGCGCGGCCGTCCAGGTCGCCTACGACCCGCGCCGTCCGGACCGGGTGGTGCTGGCCGCCCACGAGGAACTGCCCTCGCTGCCGGCCGACCTGTTCTGGGCGCTGCTCGCCACGTCCGCGCTGGCCGGGGGCCTGACGCTGCTGGCCCTGGCGCTGCGCTGACGCTGCCGGTCGGCCCCGGGGAGCGTCCCGGCCGGCTGTCCGTAGAACGTTCCCGGCGGTCGCGGAGCGCGCTCTTCCGCTTGGCGTCCGCGCACCGTCCGGGCGGTTCGCGACGGGTTCGCGACGGGCTCCCCGCTGGTTCCCGGACGGTTCCCGAGCGGTTTCCGGACGGCGGGGGAGGGGCGGATCGGGCCGCTCCGGGGCGGGTTCCGGCCGTTCGGGGGCGGGCCGTTCGGACCCGGTGGAAGGCGTGGTTGCCGGGGAAAGACATGCCCCGGGGCCGGTCGCCGGGTTACCGTTCGAGTGGCGTCGGTCGGCCTTGCCGGTGAAAAAGCAGGTTCCGTCCGTTTGACAAGGGTGGCCGGGGTACGGTCACACTCCGCTGGTGGGGCCGTCGCGCTGCGGCAGCCCGGGAGCTGTCGCGCTGCGGCAGCCCAGGAGCTTTGGTAAACGACCGGGAGAGAAGAGCGAAGGTGTCCCCGAGCAGCGAGACCGCGCACGGCAAGCGACTCGTCATCGTCGAGTCGCCGGCCAAGGCCAAGACGATCAAGGGCTACCTCGGGCCCGGCTACATCGTCGAGGCCAGTGTCGGTCACATCCGTGACCTGCCCGGCACGGCCGCCGAGGTCCCGGACGAGTACACCGGCGAGGTGCGCCGCCTCGGCGTCGACGTGGACCACGACTTCGCCCCCATCTATGTGGTGAACCCGGACAAGAGGTCCCAGGTCACCAAGCTGAAGTCGTTGCTCAAGGAGTCCGACGAGCTCTTCCTCGCCACCGATGAGGACCGCGAGGGCGAGGCCATCGCGTGGCACCTGCAGGAAGTGCTCAAGCCCAAGGTGCCGGTGCACCGGATGGTCTTCCACGAGATCACCAAGGACGCCATCCAGGAGGCCGTGCGCAACCCGCGGCACCTGAACAAGCGCCTGGTCGACGCCCAGGAGACCCGCCGCATCCTGGACCGCCTCTACGGCTACGAGGTCTCCCCCGTGCTGTGGAAGAAGGTCATGCCGAAGCTCTCGGCGGGCCGCGTCCAGTCGGTGGCCACCCGCCTGGTGGTCGAGCGCGAGCGCGAGCGGATCGCCTTCACCTCGGCCTCGTACTGGGACCTGGTCGGCACCTTCGGCACCGGCCGCACCACCGCCGACGCGGCCAACCCGGAGTCCTTCGGGGCCCGGCTGGTCTCGGTCGACGGCAAGCGGGTCGCCACCGGCCGCGACTTCGGCCCGGACGGGCGGTTGAAGAGCGCCGCGACCACCCTGCACCTGGACGAGCAGGCCGCCCGCACGCTGGCCGCCGCGCTCCAGCAGACCGCGTTCAGCGTCCGCAGCGTCGAGTCGAAGCCGTACCGCCGCTCCCCGTACGCGCCGTTCCGCACCACCACGCTGCAGCAGGAGGCCAGCCGCAAGCTGGGCTTCGGCGCGAAGCGGACCATGCAGGTGGCGCAGAAGCTGTACGAGAACGGCTTCATCACCTACATGCGCACCGACTCGACCACGCTGTCGGAGACCGCGATCACCGCGGCCCGCGCCCAGGTCACCCAGCTGTACGGGGCCGACTACCTGCCGTCCGCGCCGCGCACCTACGCCTCCAAGGTGAAGAACGCGCAGGAGGCGCACGAGGCGATCCGCCCGTCCGGGGACCGCTTCCGCACGCCCGCCGAGACCGGGCTGGGCGGCGACGACTTCCGGCTGTACGAGCTGATCTGGATGCGCACCGTCGCCTCCCAGATGAAGGACGCGGTCGGCCAGTCGGTCACCGTCCGGGTCGGCGGCCGCTCCGCCGACGGGCGGGACGCCGAGTTCTCCGCCTCCGGCAAGATCATCACCTTCCACGGCTTCCTGAAGGCGTACGTCGAGGGCGCCGACGACCCGAACGCCGAGCTGGACGACCGCGAGCGCCGGCTGCCGCAGGTCACCGAGGGCGACCCGCTGGCCGCCGAGAAGCTCACCCCCGAGGGCCACGCCACCAAGCCGCCGGCCCGCTACACCGAGGCCTCGCTGGTCAAGGAGCTGGAGGACCGGGAGATCGGCCGCCCGTCCACCTACGCCTCGATCATCGACACGATCATCAACCGCAAGTACGTGTTTAAGAAGGGCACCGCCCTGGTGCCGTCCTTCCTGTCCTTCGCGGTGGTCAACCTGCTGGAGAAGCACTTCGGCCGACTGGTCGACTACGACTTCACCGCGAAGATGGAGGACGACCTCGACCGGATCGCGGCCGGCCAGGCCGAGTCCGTGCCGTGGCTCAAGCGCTTCTACTTCGGCGCGGACGCGGCCGGCGGCGCGGCCGTCGGTGCGGTCGGCCCCGCCGCCGACGCGGGCAACGGCGACGGCGACCACCTCGGCGGCCTCAAGGAGCTCGTCACCGACCTCGGCGCGATCGACGCCCGGGAGATCAGCTCCTTCCCGGTCGGCGGCGGCGTCGTGCTCCGGGTCGGCCGCTACGGCCCGTACGTGGAGCGCCCCGCCGCCGTCGAGGGCGAGACCGGCCAGCGCGCCGACGTCCCCGAGGACCTGCCGCCGGACGAGCTGACCGTCGAGCTGGCCGAGGAGCTGTTCGCCAAGCCCAGCGGCGAGCGCGAGCTCGGCACCGACCCGGTCAGCGGCAACCCGCTGGTCGCCAAGGACGGCCGGTACGGCCCGTACGTCACCGAGGTGCTGCCCGAGGGCACCCCGAAGACCGGCAAGAACGCCGTCAAGCCGCGCACCGCCTCGCTGTTCAAGTCGATGGACCTGGACACCGTCACGCTGGAGGACGCGCTCAAGCTGCTCTCGCTGCCGCGGGTGGTCGGCGCCGACGCCGAGGGCAACGAGATCACCGCGCAGAACGGCCGCTACGGCCCGTACCTCAAGCGCGGCACCGACTCGCGCTCGCTCACCAGCGAGGACCAGCTGTTCAGCATCACCCTCGACGAGGCGCTGGCCGTCTACGCCCAGCCCAAGGCGCGCGGGCGGGCCGCCGCCGCGCCGCCGCTCAAGGAGCTCGGCAACGACCCGGTCAGCGAGAGGCCGGTGGTGGTCAAGGACGGCCGGTTCGGCCCGTACGTCACCGACGGGGAGACCAACGCGACGCTCCGCAAGGACGACGAGGTCGAGACCATCACCCCCGAGCGGGCGTACGAGCTGCTCGCCGAGAAGCGCGCCCGCGGGCCGGTGAAGAAGACCGCCAAGAAGGCCCCGGCGAAGAAGACGACGACGACGGCGAAGAAGGCCACGGCCACCAAGACCGCGGCGGCCAAGACCGCGGCCAGGAAGACCGTCGCGAAGAAGACCACGACGGTGAAGAAGACGGCGGCGAAGAAGACCACCGCCAAGGCCGCGGCGGGCGAGAAGTCCGCCGCTGCCGACGGCGGTTCCGAGGAGAGCTGACGGACACTCCGTAACGGGCCTGTTCGAATTCGGGCGGGCCCGTCAAGGACGGGCACCCGCACTCGCTACGCTGACCGTATGACGAGCGAGGAGCTGCCCCCCACCGCACGCACCGCCGCCCCCGGCCTCCCGGAGGTCGCCCCCGCCGGGACGCCCGGTGAACGGGCCCGTGCGCTGCTCCGGCTCCGGCCCTACCGGAAGCTGTGGACCACCCAGCTGCTCGGCGGTGCCGCCGACCGGCTGACCCTGCTGGTGCTGGTGCCGCTCACCGTGCTGGCCGCCGTGCTCGGCGGCCGGTTCGGGCACGGCTACCGGGCGCTCGCGCTCGCCGTCGCCGCGGTGTTCGCGGCCCGGCTGCTGGCCACCGGGCTGGTCGGCGCCGTCCTGCTCGGCCCGGTGCACGCCCTGGTCGGCGGGAAGCTCGACCGGCGCTGGAGCCTGCTCGGCGCCGACCTGGCCCGCGCCCTGCTGGTCGGACTCGCCCCCTGGTGGACGGTCTGGACGCCCGGCTCGGCGATCTGGCCGCTGCTCGGCACCGCCTTCCTGGCCGGTGCCGCCGAACGGGTCTGGACGATCGGCAAGGCCGCCGCCGTCCCCGGCCTGCTGGCCGTCCCCGAACAGCCCGGGCCGCCGTCCTCCGCCGCGCTGGACGCCGTCCGCACCCTCGACCTGCGCACCGGCTGGGCCGCCCTGCCGCTGGCCGCCGCCGGGCTGATCGGCTTCACGCTGCTCAACAACGTGCTGGCCGCGCTCGGCCTGGACTGGCTGCGCGACCACCAGCTCACCGTCGCCGCGCTCGGCACCACCGCCCTGTTCGTCGCCAACGCCGCGCTGCTGTACTTCCAGGAGCTCCCGGCCGGGGCCACCGCCGCGCCGCGCTCCCCGCTCCGGGGCCTGCGCGCGCCCGTGGACGCCCTCCCGTCGCCCACCACCACCCTTGCCGGAGACGCTTCGCGTCGCCCCTTCGCTCGCCCGTCCCTGAAGAAGGGCCGCACCGGCTCCGCCCCCTACTTCACCTTCGCGATCGCCGCCGCCTACGCCTCGATGGCGGGCGTCACCGCGCTCGGCCTGCTCACCGCGGGCGAGCACCTGGCCGGACCGATCGGCTACGGCCTGCTCGTCCTGGCCGCCGCCGGCACCCCCGCGCTCGGCATCCGGCTCAGCCGCGCCACCCTGCCCGGCCTCTCCCGCCGCCGGCTGCTCGCGCTCGGCCTGGTCACCTCCGGCGTGGCGCTGATCCTGGCCGGACTGGTCCTCGACTTCGTCCTGGTGCTGCTGTTCACCGTGCTGGCCGGCCTGGCCGCCGGCGTGGTGATCGCCACCGGACGCGGGCTGCTCGCCCAGGAGATCGAGGAGATCCGCCTCGGCCAGGTCACCGAGCACCTGTACGCCGTCCTGCGGACCGTGGTCGGCGCCGCGCTGGTCGGCATGCCGCTGCTGGCCGCCGCGTACGGGCAGGTCGCCCTCGGCGAGGTCGGCCGCGGCAGCTTCACCTTCATCCACGACGGCGCGGCGCTCGCGGTCTCCACCGCCGGGCTGCTGACCCTGGCGCTGGCCGCCGTCGTCCTGCTCAAGACCGACGACCAGCGCGGCGTCGTCCCGTTCGGCCGCGAACTGGCCCAGGCCGTCCGCGGCCGGGCCGAGATCGCCCCGCACCGGGCCGCCGGCCAGGGCTACTTCATCGCGCTGGAGGGCGGCGACGGGGCGGGCAAGTCCACCCAGGCGCAGGCCCTCGCCGAGTGGATCCGGGCCAAGGGCCACGAGGTCGTCCTGACCCGCGAGCCCGGCGGCTCCCCGATCGGGCAGCGGCTGCGCGCCCTCGTCCTGGACGTCGGCAACACCGGCCTGTCGCACCGGGCCGAGGCGCTGATCTACGCCGCCGACCGGGCCGAGCACGTCGAGAACGTCATCCGCCCGGCGCTGGAGCGCGGCGCGGTCGTCCTCACCGACCGGTACATGGACTCCTCCATCGCCTACCAGGGCGCCGGCCGCGACCTGGCCGCCACCGAGGTCGCCCGGATCTCCCGCTGGGCCACCGGCGGGCTGGTGCCCGACCTGACCGTCGTCCTGGACGTCGACCCGGCGGCCGCCCGGGAGCGCTTCACCGAGGCGCTCGACCGGCTGGAGTCCGAGCCCACCGAGTTCCACCAGCGGGTCCGCTCCGGCTTCCTGGCGCTGGCCGCCGCCGACCCGGCCCGCTACCTGGTCGTCGACGGCACCCAGCCCGCCGCCAACGTCACCACCGCGATCCGGCACCGGCTCGACCGCGAACTGCCGCTCTCCGGCCAGGAGAAGGCCGCCAAGGCCGAGCAGGAGCGCAAGGCCCGCGAGGAGGCCGCCCGGCGCGCCGCCGAGGCCGAGGCCGCCCGCAAGGCCGCCGAGGAGGCCGAGCGCAAGCGCCTCGCCCTGCTGGAGCAGCTGCGCGCCGAGCAGGCCGAGAAGGACCGCCTGGCCGCCGAGGAAGCCGCCCGCGTCCAGGCGGAGGCCGCGCGCAAGGCCGCCGAGGACGCCCGGATTGCCGCCGAGGCGGAGACCGCGCGACGGGCCCGGGACGAGGCCGAGCGGCGCGCCGCAGAGACCGCGCGGGCCGAGGCGGCGGAGGCGGCGGCGCGCGAGGCCGCGGCGGAGGAGGCCGCCCGGGCCGAGTTCGCGCGCCAGCGCGAGCTGCAGCGGGAGGAGCAGCGGCGGCGCGCCGAGGAGGCGTTGCAGCGGGCGGAGGACGCGCGGCGGGCCGCGGCGGAGACGGCCGCCGCGCCGGCGGCGGAGGCTCCGGCTGCGCCCGCTTCGGCTGCCCCGGCTGCTCCGGCTGCGTCCGTTCCGGCTGCGGCTCCGGCGGACGAGACGGCGGTGCTGCCGAAGGTGGAGTCCGACGTGGAGACCACCCGGGAGCTGCCCAAGCCCGGGGCGCAGGGTGCCGGCCCGAAGGGTTCCCGGCCCGGTTCAGGGTCCGGTGCCGGTGCCGGTGCCGGGTCCGAGTCCGGCGCAGGGGCCGGGGCGGCCGGGCGGCCGGCGGCGGACGAGACCGCAGTGCTGCCGAAGGTCGGAGGCGTGGACGAGACTGCGGTGCTGCCGAAGGTCGGGGGCGCCGAGGAGACGGCGGTGCTGCCGGTGGCGGACCCGGCCCGGCAGGCGCCCCGGGCGCTGTTCCGGGACGAGCCCGACTCGGCGCAGACCCGCGAGCTGCGGCCCCGGCCGGAGTGGGCGGAGGAGACCCCGCTCGACGACCTGCCCAGCCTGACGGACAGCCTGCTCGGCTCCCGCGAGGAGTGGGCCCGCTGGGAGGTGGCCGAGCCCGAGCCCGGCCAGGACGAGCAGCAGCCCAAGAAGGGCGGCTGGCGGCGCCGCAAGGACTAGGTCCCCGTCCGGGTGGACGGGACGGTGTGAGCAGGCGGTCTGAGCAGGCGGTGTGAGCAGGGGCGCGGGGGACCGCGCGCGGGGTCCGTGCCCCGCGCGGTCCCCCGCGCCGCTGCGTTCCGGAGCCTGGTTCCTGGTCGGCGCGTCGGTGCTGTCCGCGGGCGGGGTTAGGCTCGGCGGGGCGGGATCGGCGAGGAGGAGCGCGGCGTGAGTGTGTGGGACGACCTGGTCGGCCAGGACCGGGTGGTCGAGCAGCTGCAGGCGGCGGCGCGGGCGGCCCGGGCGAGCGTGTTGGCGGGGCGGGGCGGACCAACGGAGGGCAACGCCTCGCTGATGACGCACGCCTGGCTGTTCACCGGCCCGCCGGGTGCGGGGCAGGTGACGGCGGCGCGGGCGTTCGCGGCGGCTCTCCAGTGCACCAGCCCGGACCTGGAGCTCGGCGGGACGCCCGGCTGCGGCTTCTGCGACGGCTGCCACACGGTGCTGTCGGGCAGCCACGCGGACGTGAAGCAGGTGCGGACGGACGGCCTGTCGATCGGCGTCGGCGACATGCGCGAGCTGGTGCTGCGGGCGGCGAGCTACCCGACCGGCGGCCGCTGGTCGGTGATCATGGTGGATGCCGCGCACCGGCTGACCGAGGCAGCCGCGAACGCGCTGCTCAAGGGCGTCGAGGAGCCCTCGCCGCGGACGGTGTGGCTGCTGTGCGCGCCGTCCGTGCAGGACGTGCTGCCGACGATCCGCTCGCGCTGCCGCCTGCTGGTGCTGCGCACGCCCGCCGCGGAGGCGGTCGCCGACATGCTGGTCCGGCGGGACGGGGTGGAGCCGGAGGCGGCCCGGCTGGCCGCGCTGGCCGGACAGGGCGACGTCGACCGGTCGCGGCGGCTCGCGGTGGACGAGCAGGCCCGCTCGCGGCGGGCCGAGGTGCTGCGCATCCCGCTGGAGGTCGCCGACCTGGGCGGTTGCCTGGCCGCCGCCCAGCGGCTGGTGGACACCGCGAAGGCGGACGCCGAGGCGCTGGCCGAGACCCAGGACACCCGGGAGGCCGAGGACCTGCGGGCCGCGTACGGCGCGGCGGAGGGCAGCCGGGCCCCGCGCGGCATGGCCGGGGCGGTCAAGGAGCTGGAGAAGCGGCAGAAGAGCCGGGCCACCCGGACCCGCCGCGAGACGCTGAACGTGGCGCTCGGCGACCTGCTGGGCTTCTACCGGGACGTGCTGGCCCTGCAGTTCGGCGCGGTCGGCGAGCTGGCGAACGAGGACCAGCGCCCGGCGCTGCAGCGGGTCGCGGGGGCGGGCACGGCGGAGCACACGCTGCGCCGGATCGAGGCCGTGCTGGCCTGCCGGCGGGCGCTGGACCGGAACGTGGACCCGCTGCTGGCGGTGGAGGCGATGACGGTGGCGCTGCGGGCGGGCTGAACCTGCGGGTGTTGCCCGGGGCGCTCGGGGCGCTCGGGGCGCCGCCGGGGGTGTGGCGGGGTGCTGCGGGGACGCTGATGACGTGCTGTGAGGCCGTCCGGCTGTCGCTCGTTCGAGTGAACGTGCGGAGACGCCCGTACCGCTCTCGGGCGAGGGGGCGCGTGGTCTTGCACCCTGTGCACTGACCACGCGCTCGCGTCCGGCGGCCGGTCCTTCCCCGAGGTGGTGCGTCCCCATGCCCCGTTCGCTCCTCGTCCTGTTGTTGCTGGTGGCCGCGGTGGCGGGCAGTTGGCTGGCCCGTGCGGCGATGGTGCGCTGGCGGGACCTGCGGTCCGCGCAGACGTACGAGCTGGCGGCGGGGGTGCGGCCGGTGCTGGTGCGGGCGGGGGCGGCGGGGCTGTGCCTGATGTGCGTGAGCGCGCTCGGGGTGGCGGTGCTGCTGGGGGAGCGGGGCGGGGCGGGGCGGGCCGTGGCGGCGGTGGCGGCGGACCGGCCCGCGGGCAGTGCGGACCTGGCGGGGGCCGGGTCGTCCCCCGCGTCGGCGCCGTCGCCCGCGGCCGCGGCAACGGCGGCAGCGACCGCTGCGGCGGCGTCCGCGACGGCGTTCGCGTCGGTGGGCAAGGTGGCGGGCGGGGAGCTGGTGCAGGGCGCGGTGCCCGGTCCGGACGGGCGGGCGCGGGCGGTGCGGGTGTGGCTGCCCGCCGAGTACGGGAAGAACCCGGCGGACCGGTTCCCGGTGATCGTGCTGCACTCCGGGACGCCGGGGCACACCGCCGACGCCGACCTGCCGGACGTGTTCGACGGCGTGGCGTCGGCGGTGCAGCAGGGCAAGGCCCGCCCGTTCGTGGTGGTCGCCCCCGAGGCCCCCGGCGGCACCGGGCACCCCTGCGACCTGGTGGCCGCCGCCCCGCAGGCGGTCGCGGACGACGCGGCGCTGCGGGCGGCCGTCGGCGCCGCCTTCCGCACCCTGCCGGCCGGCCCCGCGACGTGGAGCGTGCTCGGCGTGGACGGCGGCGCGCCCTGCGCGGCGGCGGCCGGGCTGGCCCGTCCCGACCTGTACGGGGCGGCCGCGGCGGTCTCCGGCCGGTACGACGCCCGGGCGCTGGCCGGGGCGGCGGCGGAGGCCCCCGGGGCGGCGGGCGGGCGGCTGCTGCTGGCCGCGGCGAAGCGGGACGCGGCCGGGCTGGCGTCCGGACGGGCGGTGCAGGCGGCGCTGCGGGACGCCAGGTCGCGGGCCGAGGTGCGGACGTCCGAGGTGGTGCAGGACTACACGCCGGAGCGGGAGCGGCTGCGGCTGGTGCGGGTCGCGGTGCAGTACCTGGCGGAGCAGCTCGCCAAGTAGCGGCGGGCGGCGGGCGCGGGGGTCGCGCCGTCGGACGCGGGGCTGTGGTGCGATCGGCGGTGCGGCGATCGGCCGGCCGGGGTGGTGGGTGGGCGAGTCGCCGGGCCTGGCGGTGCCGGCGGCTAGGCTCGGCCTCCCGGTGTCGGCCCCGGCCGCCGCGCCGTTCCCAGGGGAGAGGACCCACCGTCATGAGAGTCGCCCGGACCCGCCGGCCGGCCGCCGCCGTCGTGCTGGCCGCCGCCGTGTCGCTGCTGCTGGCGGGCTGTACGTCCGGGCACCCGGCCGCGTCCGGCACGCCGTCCGGTGCCGGGGGTCGCTCGGCGGACAGCGCGGCGGGCGGCGCGACGGGTGGCGCCCCCACGCCCGGGGCCACCCCGCTGGAGCCGCTGCCCGTCGAGGTGCCGGCCGCGCTGGCCCCGTACTACGCGCAGCAGTTGAGCTGGAAGCCGTGCGACTCCGGGTTCGAGTGCACCACCTTCAAGGTGCCGCTGGACTACGCGCACCCCGGCGACGGGCACGACGTGGAGCTGTCCGCGGTCCGCAAGCCCGCGGGCGGCACGGGGCACCGGATCGGTTCGCTGCTGCTCAACCCGGGCGGGCCGGGCGGCTCCGCGGTCGACTACACCGAGCGGGTCGCGGGACGCTACGACGCGGGCGTGCGCTCCAGCTTCGACCTGGTGGGCTTCGACCCGCGCGGGGTCGGCCGGTCCGCGCCGATCACCTGCCTGACCGGCCCGCGGATGGACGCGTACACCGCCACCGACCTCACCCCCGACGACCAGGGCGAGACCGACGCGCTGGTGGCCGCCGACAAGGAGTTCGCGGCCGGCTGCCGGGCGCAGGCGGGCGACCTGCTGGGCCACGTCTCCACCGTGGAGGCGGCCCGCGACATGGACGTGCTGCGGGCGCTGGTCGGCGACCGGAAGCTCAACTACGTCGGCAAGTCGTACGGCACCTTCCTGGGCGCGACGTACGCGGGCCTGTTCCCGAGCAAGGTCGGCAAGGTCGTCCTGGACGGCGCGATGGACCCCTCGCTGGACGCCGCCACCGGCAACCTCACCCAGGCCGGCGGCTTCGAGACCGCCTGGACGGCGTTCGCCGAGGACTGCGCCAAGCACGACGACTGCCCGGTCGGCCACAGCGCCGAGGAGGCCGGCCGGAAGCTGGACGCGCTGTTCGCACAGCTCGACGCCAAGCCGCTGCCGACCGAGCAGAACCGCCCGCTGACCGAGGCCCAGGCGCTCACCGGCGTCGCCGAGGCGATGTACGCCGAATCGCTCTGGTCCTACCTGCGCGAGGCCCTGACCACCGCCCTCGCGGGCGACGGCAGCGCGCTGCTCAAGCTCGCCGACAGCTACTACGGGCGCGGCGACGACGGCGGCTACGAGAACCTGATGTACGCCAACATGGCCGTCAACTGCCTCGACCTACCCGCCCCGTTCGCCGACCCGGCCGCGGTCACCGCCGCGCTCCCCGCCTTCCAGCGGGCCGCCCCGCACTTCGGCCGCGACATGGCCTGGATGGCGCTCGGCTGCGGCTACTGGCCGGACCGGGCCACCGGCGCCCCGCACACCGTCCGGGCCGCCGGGTCCGACCCGATCGTGGTCGTCGGCACCACCCGGGACCCGGCCACCCCGTACGCCTGGGCGCAGTCGCTGGCCGGGCAGCTGGAGGCCGGGCGGCTGCTCACCTACGAGGGCGACGGGCACACCGCGTACCAGCGGCAGAACGCCTGCGTCGACGACGCGGTCAACGGCTACCTGCTGGGCGGGGAGGCGCCGGCGGACGGGAAGGTCTGCAAGGACTGAGCGGGGCGCTGGGCGCTGGGCGCGGGTCGCGGGCGCGGGGCGTTCTCCGGGCCGGAGCCCGTCAGGAGCGTTCACCTGTCAGGAGTGTCCACGGGTGAAGGGGCTGGCGGCTACCATGGCGCAGCCCCTTCGGCGTCCCGCCCCCGTCCGCTCCGCCCCCCCTGGAGACCGCAGTGCTCGGAGTCCACGACCTGGCCACCTACGTCCTCGGCGCCCTGGCCATCGTCCTGCTGCCCGGCCCCAACTCCCTCTACGTGCTCTCCGTCGCCGCCCGCAAGGGCGTCCGCACCGGCTACCGGGCGGCCTGCGGCGTCTTCCTCGGCGACCTCGTCCTGATCAGCCTCACCGCCCTCGGCGCGGCCTCCCTGCTCCGGGCCAACCCCGCGGTCTTCGCGGTGGTCCGGTTCGGCGGCGCCGCCTACCTGCTGTGGATCGGCTACGGCATGCTCCGGGCCGCCCGCCAGATGTGGCGCGAGCGCGCCCTCGCCACGGCCCCCGAGCAGGACGGCGCCACCGAGGACACCGAGCGGCCGTTCCGCCGGGCGCTGATGGTCAGCCTGTTCAACCCGAAGGCCATCCTCTTCCTGCTCTCCTTCTTCACCCAGTTCGTCGACCCCTCCTACGGCGCCCCCGTCCTCTCCTTCGCCCTCCTCGGCGGCATCCTCCAGGCCTTCTCCTTCCTCTACCTCTCCCTCCTGATCTTCACCGGCACCACGCTCGCCAACGCCTTCCGCCGCCGCAAGCGCCTCTCCGCCGGCCTCACCTCCGCCGTCGCCGTCCTCTTCGCCGGCTTCGCCGCCAAACTCGCCGCCTCCTCCGCCTGACCCCGGCCCCGCCCCGCCGAGGTCGCAGGTCGAGGCCACCCACCGGGCCGCCCGCCCGGTGGGCGCGTACGGATCACCCCCGGAAACTGTGTAGACTGGCGCGCGTTGCCGATGCGACCCTTGCCCTCACCGGGCCGGGTCACCGGCAGCGGTGCCGCCTTAGCTCAGTTGGCCAGAGCAACGCACTCGTAATGCGTAGGTCATGGGTTCGAATCCCATAGGCGGCTCCACGGAGCCCGGATCGCAGTTCGCTGCGGTCCGGGCTTTTCCCGTTGGGGCCGGGGCGTCAGGGGGTGGTCGTGTCGAAGGCGGTGCGGGCGCGTTCGACTGCGGGGAGGTGGTGGTGGGACCAGTCGGTGAGGGCGGCGAAGAGGGGGGCCAGGCTGAGGCCGAGTTCGCTGATCTCGTATTCGACCCGGGGTGGGACTTCCGGGTGGTAGGTGCGGGTGACCAGGCCGTCGCGTTCCAGTTGGCGTAGGCGTTGGGTGAGGACCTTCGCGGTGATGGGGCCGATGTTCCGGTTCAGTTGGACGAAGCGTTGGCGGCCGAAGTGGTGGAGTGTCCAGAGGATCGGCGTGGTCCAGCGGCTGAAGACGATGTCGAGCACCGGGGTGATCGGGCAGGGCTGGGCGCTGCCGTGTCCGGCGGGGGGTCGGTCCGTCGTGGGTTCGTTCCGGGTGGCCACCGTGTACGCCCTCTCGTCGGTCGTTCTGCTGCGGGTTCCCACTGTAGGGCGGGGAGGGGTGAGGGGGGTCGGTTTCCTCTAGGTACCTAGTATCTTTCCGGTGCTAGCTTCGGTCCGTGGCCGAAAAGGCCGCTCAGGCAAGGGACTTGGGCCCTGACGGACCGAGGAGTGCGTTCATGATCGTTGTCACTGGGGCCACCGGGAACGTCGGCCGTCCGCTGGTCGGCCTGCTCGCCGCGGCGGGGGAGCGGGTCACCGCGGTCTCCCGGCGGGTGCCGGACAGCGGGTTCCCGGCCGGGGTGGTCCACCGGGCCGCGGACCTGGCCGACTTCGGGAGCCTGGCCCCCGCGTTGGAGGGGGCGGACGCGCTGTTCCTGCTGTTGGCCGGCGAGCTCAACGGCCCCGGTGCGCCGGCCGCCGAGCTGTTGGGGCTGGTGCGGGCGGCGGGGGTGCGGCGGGTGGTGCTGCTCTCCTCGCAGGTCGCCGGGACCCGGCCGGCGGCGCTCTCGCACGCCCGGCTCCGCGAGTTCGAACGCGCGGTCCGGGAGAGCGGGTTGGCGTACACCATCCTGCGGGCCGGGGGCTTCGCCTCCAACGCGTACGCCTGGGCCGAGGGCGTCCGTGCCCGGCGCACGGTGCACGCCCCGTTCGGGGACGTCGCGCTTCCGGTGGTCGACCCCGCGGACCTGGCGGCGGTCGCGGCGGCGGCCCTGCGGGAGGACGGGCACCAGGGGCGGGTGTACGTCCTCACCGGGCCCGAGGCGGTCACGCCCCGGCAGCAGGTGGCGGCGCTCGGCGAAGTCCTCGGCGAGGAGGTCGCGTTCGTCGAGCTCACCCGGCAGCAGGCCCGCGCGCAGCTGGCCCGCTTCATGCCCGAGGAGGTGGTCGACGGCACCCTCGACGTCCTCGGTTCGCCGCTCGCGGAGGAGCGGCGGGTCAGCCCGGACGTCGAGCGGGTGCTCGGCCGCCCCGCCCGGAGCTTCGCCGCCTGGGCCGCGGACGCCCGCCCCGCTTTCCGGTGACGGAGGAGGGGAAGGGCGGGCCGGGGGGGGCTAGCGTTCGGCCAGGTACTCGGCCCAGGTGCGGGTGCCGCGGGCGTGCCCCGGGGAGGTGAGGGCGCCCTCGCGCAGCAGGCGGCCGGCCCGGCCGGGGAGGTGGAGGGGCAGGACGCGGCGGCGGCTGCCGCGGGCGCGGAGCCAGTCGGCGGCGAGGTCGGTGGCGGGGTGGATCTCGGGTCCGGCGAAGTCGGTGGCCCGGCCGACCGGGTCGCCGAGGGCGAGTTCGACGAGGCGGGCGGCGACCTCGGCGGGGTGGACGGGCTGGACGGGGGTGCGGGAGGGCATCGGGAGGACGGGGAGCTTGGCGAGCGGGCGGAGCATGCCGTCCAGGAGCTGCGGGAACTGGGTCGCGCGCAGGTTGGTCCAGCCGAGGCCGGACCCGGCGAGGAGTTGCTCGCCCTGGAGCTTGATCCGGTAGTAGGCCATCGGAACCCGGTCGACGCCGACGATCGAGATGTTGACGACGTGCCGGACGCCGGCCCGCCGGGCGGCCGCCAGCAGGTGGCGGAGGGCGGGCAGGTCGTTCTTCGGGTGCCGCGGGTCGCTGGCGCAGTGGATCACCGCGTCGACGCCGACGAACGCCTCGTCCAGGCCGGTGCCGGCGGTCAGGTCGCCGGTGCGCCAGTCGGCGTCGGCGTCGGCGGGCAGGGCGGCGCGCCGGGTGAGGGCGCGGACGGGACGGCCGGTGGCGCGGGCGTGGCGCAGCACCTCGCGGCCGAGGACGCCGGTCGCGCCGGTCACCAGCAGCGGCCGGTCGGGGGCGGTGGGGAGAGCGGTGGGGGAGACGGAGGGGTCGGTGCGGTCGGTGCGGTCGTTCATGGTCCGGGTTCCTTCCGGGGCGGGGGAGCGGTGGGCCTCTCCTCGGTAGGAACCGGGCGGTCAGCCGTTCTGTGACAGCGCGCGGTGCCGCCGCGCGTAGTGGGCGAGCTTGTCCGGGTTGCGCAGGATGCGGATGCCGGTGACGCCGTCGGGCCCGGCGTCCAGCACGCCGACGGAGGTGAGGTCCCCGCCCTCCCAGCCGAGCAGGACGGGGCTGCCGTTGGCCTCGGCGAGTTCGAACCGGACGCCGTCGGTGAACCGTTCGAACAGGCCGGCCAGGAAGCGGGCCGCGTTGGTGCGGCCGTGCACCGGCCGGAGCGCGGCGCGGACCTTGCCGCCACCGTCCGACCAGACCACGACCTGGGCGGCGAGGAGCTGTTCGAGCTGGTCCAGGGCGCCGTCCGAGGCGGCGCGCAGGAAGCGGCCGAGCAGGGCGGCGTTCTGCTCGGCGTCGACGGGGCCGGGGCCGGGGTGCGGGGTCCCGTCGGCGAGGTGCTTGCGGCCGCGGTGGTAGAGCTGGCGGGCGGCGGCCTCGGTGCAGTCCAGGACGCCGGCGATCTCCCGGTGGCTGTAGGCGAAGGCGTCGCGCAGCACGACGGCGGCGCGTTCGGGCGGGGAGAGCCGCTCCATCATGGTGAGCACCGCGAAGGAGACGGCTTCGCGCTGCTCGGCCCGCTCCATCGGCCCGAGCGCCCCGCTCGCCACCGGCTCCGGCAGCCAGGTGCCCGGGTACTCCTCGCGCCGGGCCCGGGCCGAGGTGAGCCGGTTCAGGCAGAGGTTGGCGACCACCTTGTTGAGCCACGGCCCGGGCGCCGCGACCTGCCCGGGCTCGGTGCCGTGCCAGCGCAGGTACGCGTCCTGCACGGTGTCCTCGGCCTCGGCGGCCGATCCGAGCATCCGGTAGGCCAGCGCGAACAGCCGCTGCCGGTGGCGCTCGAACTCCCGTACCGCGTCGTCGGGTTCCGCGTTCATGGGGCCACGTTAGGGGATGGCCGGCGGCGGAGGGGACGGGGGGAAGGGCGGGAGGGGCCACGTGCGGGGACGGCGGAGGGGGAGGGGGGAAGCGCGGGGAGGGCTCAGGCGGGGAGCCGGAGGCCGATCCAGTCGGCGAGGCCGGTGGTGCCGGACGGGGTGAGGTGGACGACGCGGGGGCTGGCGCCGTGGCGGAGCCAGCCCAGGGCGAGCAGGCGGGCGGTGAGGGCGGCTCCGGCGGCGCCGGCCAGGTGGTGCTGCTGTTCGCTCCAGTCGACGCAGTAGCGGACCAGCGGACGGCGGAGCGGGAGGGCGTCCAGGTCGATGCCGAGCCGGTGCAGGGCGGTCCGGCCAGACGCGGTGAGCCGGTAGTGGTGGTCGTGGCCGTAGCCGGAGGCGCGGTCGTGGACGGCGGTGGCCGGGCGGTGGGTGCCGTCGTGGCCGGTGAGCAGGCGCTGGTCGAGCAGGGCGCCCATCAGGGCGACGCCGAGCCGGCCGGCCAGGTGGTCGTAGCAGGTGCGGGCGCGGCGCAGCGCGTTGGTGGTGCCGCTGTCGCGCAGCGAGGTGATCGGCAGCGGGGGTGCGATCAGGGCGAGTGCTTCCAGCGCGTGACCGACCTCGGGGCCGGCCAGCCGGTAGAAGCGGTTGCGGCCGTGGCTGCGGACGGTGACCAGTCCGGCGTCGACGAGCCTGGCCAGGTGGGCGCTGGCGGTGGGCGCGCCGACGCCCGCCTCGGCGGCGAGGACGGCGCCGGACAGGTCGCGCCCGTCACTGAGCGCCTTGAGCATCCGGGCCCGGGACGGGTCGGCGAACAGGGCGGCGGCCCGGGCGACGTCGGGCTGACCGACGGTGGGCAACGAGGGCGCAGAAGGCGCGGGGGAGGCAGCGGGCGCGGGGGAGGCAGCGGGAACGGGCACGCCTCCAGCCTAGGACGGCCCGGGACGGGCACGGTTCGTCAGGCGGCGAAGTGTTCCGCGCGGAGACTGCCGTCATGACTTTCGTACGGATGACGCGGACGCCCGTCCGGCCGCCGGCGGCGCGGCTCGCCCTGCCACCGCTGGTCGCGCTGAGCCTGGGCCACTTCCTGGTGATGCTCGACGTCACGGTGGTCAACGTGGCGGTGCCGGACGTCCGGGTCTCGCTGGGGGTGGGGGCGGCGGGGCTCCAGTGGGTGGTGGACGGGTACAGCACGGTGTTCGCCGGGCTGCTGCTGCTCGGCGGTGGGCTGGGCGACCGGTTCGGGCACCGGCGGCTGTACCTGGCGGGGCTGGGGCTGTTCGCGGCGGCTTCGGCGCTCTGCGCGGCGGCCGGGTCGGGGACGGTGCTGGTCGGGGCCAGGTTCGCGCAGGGGGCGGGGGCGGCGCTGCTGGTGCCGGCCTCGTTCGCGCTGCTGCGCGCGGCGTACCCGGACGGTGTGCTGCGGGCCCGGGCGGTCGGGGTGTGGGGGCTGGTCTCGGCGGTGGCGTTCGGCGCGGGGCCGGCGGTGGGCGGGCTGCTGGTGGCCGGGCTGGGCTGGCGGTGGGTGTTCTGGGTGAACCTGCCGGTCGCGGCGCTGGCCGCGCTGCTGACGTACCGGTACGTCGGTCCGGCGGCGACGGCGGCGACGGCGACGACGGCGGCGACGGCGACGACGGCGGAGGTGGGGCGGACGGCGGGGCGGTCGGCGCGGCGCGGCGATCCGGCGGGCCAACTGCTGGGCGTGCTGGGCCTGGTGGCGCTGGTCGGGGGCGTGAACGAGGCGGGTGCGCGGGGCTGGGGCTCGCCGTGGGTAGCGGCGGCGTCCGTGCTGGGGGCGGCGGCGCTGGCCGGGTTCGCCCGGGTGGAGCTGCGCCTGGAGCGGCGGTCGCGGCGGGACCCGGGCGGCCGGGTGCCGCTGCTGCCGCCCGCGCTGCTGCGGGACGGCCGGCTCGCGGCGGTGGACGCGGTCGGCCTGCTGCTCAGCCTCGGCTACTACGGGATGCTGTACGTGCTGACGCTGCACTTCCAGCAGGAGCGCCACTACGGCTCGTGGGCGACGGGGCTGGCGCTGCTGCCGTCGGTGGGCATGGGGCTGCTCGCGGCGCCGCTGTCCAGCCGGCTGGCGGCCCGGCGCGGCCCGTACCCGACGATGGCGGGGGCGCTGCTGCTGGGGTCGGCGGGGTTCCTGGGCTGGCTGGCGGTCGGGCCGCACACCCCGTACCCGGTGCTGCTGTTCGCCCTGGCGGCGACCGGTCTGGCGACGCCGCTGACCGTGGTGGCGGCGACCGTCGCGGTGCTGGAGGCGGCTCCGGCGGGGGCGGCGGGGACGGCCTCGGCGGTGTTCAACGTCGCCCGCCAGGCGGGCAGTTCGCTCGGCGTGGCGCTGTTCGGGACCCTGACGGGCACGCTGGGCCCGGTACGCGGACTGCACGCCGCGGCGCTGGTCGCGGCGGCGGCCTTCCTGGGCGCGGCCGCCCTGGCCGGGCGGGCCGGGCGGCGGTCGGGCCGGGCGTGAGGACGACCGGGCCTGAGGGGGCCGGGCGGCGGGGGGAGCCGTCCGCCCGGCCGTCGGTGGTCAGCCCTGGGTGGCTGTGGTGTAGCGGGTGTTGACGTCCTGCCAGTTGACGACGTCCCAGAGGCGGGTGACGTAGTCGGGGCGGACGTTCTTGTACTGGAGGTAGTAGGCGTGCTCCCAGGCGTCGAAGGCGAGGAGGGGGGTGGTGCCCTGGCCGACGTTGCCGTGGTGGTCGTAGACCTGCTCGATGATCAGGCGCTTGCCGAGCGGTTCCCAGGAGAGGATGCCCCAGCCGGAGCCCTGGACGCCGACGGTGGCGGTGGTGAGCTGCTGCTGGAAGGCCTCGAAGGAGCCGAAGTGCCCGGTGATGGCGTCGGCGAGCGGGCCGTCGGGGCGGTCGCCGCCCTCGGGGGAGAGGTTCTGCCAGAACAGCGAGTGCAGGACGTGGCCGGAGAGGTTGAAGGCCAGCGTCTTCTGGAGGCCGACCAGCGAGCCGAACTGCTCCTTGTCGCGGGCCTCGGCGAGCTGGTCGAGCGTCGAGTTGGCGCCGTTGACGTAGGCCTGGTGGTGCTTGGAGTGGTGCAGCTCCAGGATCTCGGCGGACATCGCCCGCTCCAGGGCGGAGTAGTCGTACGGGAGGTCAGGCAGCGTGTAGGCACCCATGGCTGAGCAGCCCTTCTCGGTCGACGGAGGGTCAGTTGCGAGTGCCACCTTATTGCAACTCGATTGCAAGAGCATTGAGGGGGCATCAAGCCGCCGTGGCGGAACGCCGAAGGCCCGCCCGGGGGTGCCGGGCGGGCCTTCGGGGAGCAGCGGGTCGGGACGGGCCGGACCGGCCCTCGGGGAGCGGCGGGTCAGGACGGCTCGGCGTACGCCTCCTCGCGCAGCCGGTCCTCGGAGGCGCCGCGCCGCCAGTAGCCGGAGAAGGTCACCGCGCGCCTGTCGATGCCGCGTTCGCGCACCAGGTGGCGGCGCAGCTCCTTGACGGTGCCGGACTCGCCGGCGATCCAGGCGTACGGGGCGCCGTCAGGCAGCTCGGCCGCGCGCAGGGCGTCCGGCAGCCCGGAGGGCGCGCCGGGCGGGCGCACCAGCCAGCTGATCTCCACGCCGTCCGGGGCGGGCAGGTCCTGGACGTCGGCGGCGTCCGGGACCTCGATCCAGACCAGGGCGCGGGTGCCGGCCGGCAGTCGCTCCAGGATGCCGCCGGCCGCGGGCAGCGCCGTCTCGTCGGCCAGCAGCAGCACGAAGCCGGTGTCCGCGGGCGGCCGGAAGGCCACCGAGCGGTTGTCGGCGACGGCCGGCCCGAGCAGCACCACCCGCGCGCCCGGCCCCGCCGTCGCGGCCCAGCCGGCGGCCGGCCCGGAGGGCGCCCCGCCCGGGCCGTCCCCGGTGCCGTGCAGGGCGAAGTCGACGTCCACCTCGGGCGGTTCGGTCCGCTGCGCGCGGACGGTGTACGAGCGCATCACGGCCCGCTCGTCCGCCGGGAGCGCCCGCCACGCCCCGAACCAGCCCTCGCCCTCCCGGTACGGGAGGAGGGGTTCGTCCTGGCCGGGGTGCGGCAGGAAGAGCGAGAAGGACTGGTCGCGTCCGCCGCTCGCGAAGCCGCGCAGCGCCCCGCCGCCGAAGGTGACCCGCAGCATGGTCGGGCCGAGCCGCCGGGTGCGCACCACGTGCGCCGGGAAGAAGTCGTACTCCTGGGCCTGGCCGGTCATCCGATGGCCCTTCAGCTCAGCTTGCGGGACTTCTGGATCGCGGCGGTCAGGCGCTCGATCAGCGGGGCGAACCCGGCGTACGAGAACCGCGGCACCGCGTCCCACGGGGTGATCTGCTCGGCCTTGACGGCGGGCAGCTGGCCCCAGGAGGGCTTGGCGGTCAGGTCCTTGGGCTGGAGGGCGGTGGAGCGCTGGTCGAGCAGCAGCAGGTCGGCCGGGTACTTGCCGGCGTTCTCCCAGCTCAGGCCCTCGTAGTAGTCTCCGCCGTCGGTCTTCTCCGGCTGGACGAACTCCACGCCCAGCTCGGCGAAGTAGATCAGGTCGCAGGAGACCTTCGGGTTGGAGACGTAGAACAGGTCGGCGCTGCCGGAGCAGGCCATCACCTTGACGCCGCCGGCCGCCTTGACCGCCTGCCGCAGCTCCTCGGACGCCTTCTCGAACCGGGCCTTGGCGTCCACGACCCGCTGCGCCTTGAGGTCCGCGCCCAGCGACTCGGCGAGCTTGGCGTAGTGCTCGATCGGCTGGGTGATGGTCACCCGGCCGGTGGAGACCAGCACCTGCGGGGCGAGCGCCAGGATCTTGTCCTTGGACTCGTCCGGCACGTACCAGTACGCGCCCGGGTCGTACATGTGGGTCACCAGCAGCTCGGGGCGGAGCGCCGCGTACTTCTCGATCGAGAACTCGCCCCAGGCGTTGCCGATGATCTCGACCTTGTCCACGTCCAGGCTGCCGGCCTGCGGGTCGGCCTTGCCGTCGGCGGCCTTGGTCTCGCCGAAGACGCCGACCAGCTGCTTGTCCAGGCCGAAGTCGGCGAGCGCGGCGGCGGCGCCGGTGAAGGCCACCACCCGGCTCGGGACGGTCTTCGCTGTGACGGCCTGCGGGCGGTCGTCGGTGAAGGTCCACGGGCCGCCGGCCACCGTCGAGCCGGACCCGGACCCGGACCCGCCGGACGCCTTCCCGTCACCGGAGGAGCCGCAGGCGGCGAGCACCGCGCCCAGGGCGGTGGCTCCACCCGCGGCGAGCAGGCCGCGGCGGGTCAGGCGGGGGGAAGGCGACATGGCGGTACCTCGGTTCGGGCGGTTCGGAGCAGGGCGGAGCGGCACGTCGGTGGGGGTGCCGAGGTGCGGGTACCCGGCGGCAGCCGCCGGACGTACGCAGGTTAACCTAACCTAAGTACCGGTACGGAGGGTCCCCCGGGGGTCCCGCCGGCCCGCCCCCGACCGATCCGGAGCACCCTTGAGCACCACCGGCTCCCTCCCGATACCCGGCGCCGCCACCCCCGCCCGCCGCGGCTCGCCCCGCGCGCTCGGCCTGGCCGCCGGGCTGCTCGTGCTGCTGGCCGTCCTGGTGCTCAGCCTCGGCCTCGGCGCCCGGCAGCTGAGCCCCGCCGGGGTCTGGCACGGCCTGCTCGACCCGAACGCCCCCGAGTACACCGTCGTCCACCGGATGCGCCTGCCCCGCACCCTGCTCGGGCTGCTCGCCGGCACCGCGCTCGGCCTGGCCGGCGGCGTCATGCAGGCCCTCACCCGCAACCCGCTCGCCGACCCCGGCCTGCTCGGCATCAACGCCGGCGCCTCCGCCGCCGTCGCCACCGCCGCCGCCGTGCTCGGCGTCACCTCCTTCACCGGGTACGTCTGGTGGGCGCTGGCCGGGGCCGCCCTGGTCTCCGTCCTGGTGTACGCGGTCGGCGGCGGACGCGGCGCCACCCCCGCCCGGCTCGCGCTGGCCGGAGCCGCGCTCAACGCCACCCTGTACTCGTACGTCAGCGCCGTGATGCTGCTGGACACCGCCTCGCTCGACAGGATGCGCTTCTGGACGGTCGGCTCGCTGGCCGGCGCCCAGACCTCCACCGTGCTCGGCATCCTGCCGTTCGTCGCCCTCGGCGCGCTGCTCGCGCTCGGCCTGGCCCGCCCGCTCAACGCGCTCGCGCTCGGCGACGACGCGGCCCGGGCCCTCGGGGCCAGGCCGGCCGCGATCCGGGCCGCCGCGATCGTCGCCGTCACCCTGCTGTGCGGGGCGGCCACCGCCGCGTGCGGCCCGATCGTCTTCGTCGGCCTGATGGTCCCCCACCTGGTCCGCGCCCTCACCGGCCCCGACCTGCGCTGGCTGCTCCCCTACTGCGCCGTCCTGGCCCCCGTCCTGCTGCTCGGCGCGGACGTCCTCGGCCGCGTCCTGGGCCGCCCCGGCGAGCTCCAGGTCGGCATCGTCACGGCGGTCCTCGGCGGACCGTTCTTCCTGTACTTCGCACGACGGGGGAAGGCCCGCGCATGACACCCACTCGGATGCGGATTCGGACCCGGCGACCGGCGGTCGGCGGCGGTGCGGAGGCGACGGCTGCGTGCCCGCAGAGCAGGGAGGTCGGGGCGTGAGGACGCTGCGGGTCGGCGGGTGGTCGGTGCGGTACCGGCCGCGGGCGCTGGTGGTCTGCGCGGGGGCCGCGCTGGTCGCGCTGGGGGTGGGGGTGCTGGCGCTCGGGCGCGGGGACTACCCGATCGCGCCCGGCGAGGTGGTGCGGACGCTGTTCGGCGGCGGGAGCGTCGCCGAGGACTTCGTCGTCAACCAGCTGCGGCTGCCCCGGGTGGCCACCGCGCTGCTGGTCGGCGCGGCGCTGGCGCTGG
Source organism: Kitasatospora sp. SolWspMP-SS2h (assembly GCF_003259315.1). Taxonomy (GTDB): domain Bacteria; phylum Actinomycetota; class Actinomycetes; order Streptomycetales; family Streptomycetaceae; genus Kitasatospora; species Kitasatospora fiedleri. The sequence continues at coordinate 177,699 of NZ_QLLT01000009.1, forward strand.
CCGGGGCGCTGTTCCAGACGCTGGTGCGCAACCCGCTGGGCAGCCCGGACATCCTCGGGTTCACCCAGGGCGCGGCCACCGGCGCGCTGCTGGTCGTGGTGGCGGGCGGCTCCAGCGCCGCGCTGGCCGGCGGCGCGGTGGCGGGCGGGCTGGTCACCGGCGTGCTGATCTACGCGCTGGCCTGGCGCGGCGGCGTGCAGGGCGCCCGGCTGGTGCTGGTCGGCATCGGGACGGCGGCGATCCTCACCGGCGTCAACGGCTACCTGCTGACCCGCACCCAGCTGATGGACGCCGCCCGCGCGGTGCTCTGGCTGACCGGCAGCCTGGACGGCCGGGGCTGGGAGCAGGCCCGGCCGCTCGCGGTCGCGCTGGCCGTGCTCGTCCCGCTGGTGCTGCTGGTCTGCGGCCCCGCGCTGCGCGCCCTGGAGCTCGGCGACGACGCCGCGAGCGGGCTGGGCGTGCGTCCCGAGCGGCTGCGGATCGCGCTGCTGGGCGCCGCCGTGCTGCTCGCCTCGCTGGCCGCGGCGGCGGCCGGGCCGGTCAACTTCCTAGCCCTGACCGCCCCCCAGCTGGCCCGCCGGATCACCCGCTCGCCGGGCCCCAACCTGGCCGCCTCGATGTGCACCGGCGCCGCGCTGCTGGTCACCGCCGACTTCGCCGCGCAGCACCTGTTCGGCGACCGCCGGCTGCCGGTCGGCGTGGTCACCGGCGTGCTCGGCGGCGGCTACCTGGTCTGGCTGCTCGCCACCCAGCGCCGGGCCGGCCGCCTGTGACCGGCCGCCCGTCCCCGCGGGTCCCGGCCGCCCGGGTACCGTCCACCCCGTCGTCCCCGTCCACCCCGTCGTCCCGAACGGAGCCCTTGATGGCCCAGCCCGAGCCGCGCCTGGCCGGCCGCGACCTCACCCTCGCCTACGACAAGCGCACCATCGCCGAGGGCCTGACCGTCGACATCCCCGACCACTCCTTCACCGTGGTGGTCGGCCCGAACGCCTGCGGCAAGTCCACCCTGCTGCGCGCGCTGTCCCGCACGCTCAAGCCGGTCGCCGGGCAGGTGCTGCTGGACGGGCGGTCGATCGCCACGCTGCCCGCCAAGCAGGTCGCCCGGACCCTGGGCCTGCTGCCGCAGTCGTCCATCGCCCCGGACGGCATCACCGTCGCCGAGCTGGTCTCCCGCGGCCGCTACCCGCACCAGGGCGTGCTGCGCCAGTGGTCGACCGAGGACGAGCGGGTGGTGGCCGAGGCGATGGCCGACACCGGCGTCGCCGAACTCGCCGACCGGCCGGTGGACGAGCTCTCCGGCGGCCAGCGCCAGCGGGTCTGGATCGCGATGGCGCTGGCCCAGCAGACCCCGCTGCTGCTGCTCGACGAGCCCACCACCTACCTGGACATCGCGCACCAGATGGAGGTCCTCGACCTGTGCGCCCGCCTGCACCAGGAGCAGGGCCGCACCCTGGTCGCCGTCCTGCACGACCTCAACCAGGCCGCCCGCTACGCCACCCACCTGGTCGCCCTGCGCGACGGCCGGCTGGTGGCGGCCGGTCCGCCGCAGGAGGTGGTCACCGCCGAGCTGGTCGAGGAGGTCTTCCGGCTGCCCTGCCGGGTCATCCCCGACCCCGAGACCGGCACCCCGCTGGTCGTCCCGTCCGCCAAGCGCCGGGCCCCCGCCCAGTCCTGAGCCCGCTCCGCGCCGGGCCCCGAACCCGCCCGTACGCGTTCCCGCCCGGGCCCCCGGCCGGTCGGCGGCTCCGGTGGCGGCCCCGGGCGGCGGCCCCGGCGGCGGATTCGGGACCCGCCGCCGGAAAGGCTCGGGTTCCCCGGGGTTCGGCCGGATACTGGCGGTATGCGTGTCAATGCGGAGAACCCGGAGTACCCCGAGGACGAGCAGGACGAGCAGTCCCCGACCGTGCTGGAGGCCCCCGACCAGGACCGGGCGGCGGCCGAGCCGGAGGTGGACGACCTGGAGGTGTTGCGTCAGCGGCGCGAGCGGGGCGCGGAGCCCGCGGACGAGGGCGACGCGGTGGAGCAGGTCCGCGAGGTCGCGCTGGAGGACGAGGACTACCGGGAGTAGCGGCCCGCCGCTCCCCTCGGCCCGCCGCTTCCGTCAGCCCGCCGGCCCGCCGCTCCCGCCGGCCCGCCGCTCCCGCCGGCCTCCCGTGCCCTCGGCCCCGGTGCCCTGCCCCGGTGCCGCCGGGCCCGGCTCAGATCGCCCGGCGGTGCTTGAGCCAGGCGAAGGCCGCCCAGCCCGGCAGCACCGGCAGCATGAAGGTGAGCAGCCGGAACAGCACGACGGAGGCCATCGCACCGGCGTGGTCGATGTGCCCGGTGAACGTCAGCATGGTGGGCATCAGGGCCTCGACCCCGCCCACGCCGCCCGGCGTCGGGATCACGTTGCCCGCCGCGTTCCCGGCCAGGAAGCTCACCGCGACGGCGTTGAAGGCCGGGTCCTGGCCGACCGCCCGGGTGCAGCAGTACAGGCACAGCACGAAGCACATCGACACCAGCAGCTGCCCGGCCACCCCGGTGGCCAGCCGTCCGGGCTGCTGGGCCAGGTCGAGCAGGCGCGGCAGCACCTCGGCGCGCAGCGGCCGCAGCAGGGTCTGGGCGCGCCGCCGCAGCGAGGGCACCGCGGCGACCGACACCGCGACCACCGCGCCGGCCGCCCCGGCCAGCCAGAGCACCCAGCCGCCGGCCGACGGGGCGGACTCGGCCCCGGGCGGGGCGCCGTCCACGCCGACCAGGGCGCTGAACACGGCGAGCTGGAGCATGTGCAGCACCAGGCCGAACAGCTGGCTGACGCCGATGCTGGACATCGCCTGCGCGGTGGGGATGCCCGCGCACTGCAGGTAGCGGGTGTTCAGGGCGAGGCCGCCGACGCCGCCGGGCGCGACCACCTTCACGAACGAGCCGGCCGTCTGGGCGGCCAGCGTGGCGCGGAACGACAGCTGCTCGGGGACGAAGCCGCTGAACGCGAAGGTCGCCACGGGGTAGCTGGCCGCCGCCCAGAGCGCCGCGCCGGCCAGCCACACCGGGTCGGACTGGGCGACCAGGGCGATCGGGTTGCCCTCGCTGCCGAACAGGAACTGCAGCAGCGCGTACCCGACCGCGACGCAGGCGGCGACGGTGAGCAGGGTGCGCGGGCGCAGCCGCTCCAGCCGGACGGGCACGGCGGTGGCCTGCGGCATCCGGCGCTGCACCTCGGCGCGCAGGTCGGCGGTCAGGTTCCGGTGCCGGGCCAGCGCGGCCCGGGTGTCGCGGGCCAGCGCGATCGGTTGCAGCAGCGGCAGCGCGGTGCCGACCGGGCCGGGCCCGAGCACCTCGATCGCGGCCCGCACCGCCCGTTCCGGCCCGGCGTGCACGGCCAGTACGGCGAGCAGCCCGGCGACGTCCAGCCGCAGCAGCAGTTCGCTCGCGGCGATCTCGCCGCGGGCCAGCCCGACCAGGTGGACCCGGCCCTCGGCGTCCAGCAGCACGGTGGCCGGGGAGAGCGAGCGGTGGGCGATCCGGCGCCGCTGGAGCAGCGCCAACTGCTGCCAGGCGTCGCGCAGTTCGGCGTCGGTGGGGCCGTCGGCGAGGTCGCCGTACGGGACACCGTCGGGCGGGACACCGTCGGACGAGTCGTCGCCGGGCGCGGTCGGCTCGGCGAAGAGTTCGGCGAACGGCCGGGCGTCGATCCGCCGGTAGGCCACCAGGGCGGCGTCCGGGCCGAGTTCGACCACCGCGACGGGCAGCCGGGTGCGGGCCCCGGCGGCGGACGCGGCGTGGCCGAGCAGGGTCTGGTGCTCCAGCCCGGCGCGCAGCGGGCGCAGGCCGAGCGGGCGGGGCGCGGTGCGCAGCCGCAGCGCCAGCCACAGGTGGCCGAGCAGCCCGCTGGCCTGCGCGTACCGGTCGAGCAGGTGGACGTCCAGGTCGGGGCGGCCGTCGTGCTGGGTGACCAGGTAGCGGCCGGTCCCCAGGGTGAGCACGGTGTCCGGGCGGACGCCGGAGCCGGCCAGGGCGGTGGCGATCTGGCCCTCGGTGGGCGAGGCGACCGGCTCGCCGACGGCGTACCGGGCGGCGTGCGCGGTGGTCCAGCCCAGCAGCAGGGCCAGCGCCAGCGACAGCGGGGTGGCGTACCCGGTGATCAGCCCGGACAGCCCGGACAGCCCGAGCGTGACGCCCAGCGCGGTGCGCCAGCGCCGCCGCCCGGCGGTGCCCAGGGCGGTCATGAAGGCCAGCACCGGCGCGAGGTGCCCGTAGACCGGGTCGGTGCGGCCGGGGCCGACGGGCAGCGGGTGGGTGAGGGTGGCGAGGTCGCCGATCAGCAGGTCCAGGCCGAGCGAGAGGCCGTAGGCGAGGACGGCGGCCAGGACGGCGTCGGCGACCCGGCGGCCGTCGGCGCGCAGCACCCGGTCGACGGCGAAGCCGAGCGGGACGGTGAGCAGCGCGGCGCCGCACAGCGCGGCGGTGAGCTTGGCGGGCGGCCAGGGCAGCAGGTCGAGGCCGCGGGCCACGTCGCTGTCCAGGCCGAAGACCGAGGACCGGGCGTACCCGGCCAGCAGCAGCACCAGCAGGATCCAGCAGACCCCGGCGACCAGCCGGATCAGCGCGGCGGGGTGGCGGACGCGGTCCGCGCGCCCGGCCCGCGCCGGGGGCGGGGTCGTCCGGGACTCCTCGGATTCGTCGGCTTGTATCACCGTGGCCACGCGGCATCGTCCCACACCGCCCCGTCCCGGTCCGGCCGTTCCGGCAAGGGTGCCGGTGCGCCCGGGTGTACACGCGTCGATAACGGGCATATCGGACTGATGGGGGAGTGAAGGGAGATCGACGATGACCGAGCGATCGACCAACCGATCGACCGACCGGACGGCCATGCTCCGCCGGGGCACCCGGGAACTGCTGGAGCAGCGCGGCATGGCCGCCGATCCGGCGCCCCTCGCCCCGCCGCCGCAGGCCGGCGGAGCCCGTGCCGCCCGCACCGGCCCCCACCACGGCGACGAGCCGTTCGGCCACGGCGACGAGCCGTCCGGCCACGGCGGCGAGCCGTTCGGCCACGGCGGCCACCGGACGCCCGCCGGGGTCGGCCCGGCCGGCGGGTCCGCCCCCCACCCCGACCTGCCGGGCCACCGGCACCGCGGCGCGGAACGGCACTCGGCGCACTGAGACGCCCCGGCGGACACCCCGGCGCGGGTGGGAGAGTGGGGCCGCAGATTCACGCCCCCGCCGAAGGAGCGCCATGGCCGACACCCCCGAGTTCGCCTCCCGCGAGGAGTGGCTCGCCTCCCTGCACCGCGTCTACGCCGCCGCGGGCTGCCTGATCACCGACCCCGACGGCCGGGTCCTGATCGTCAAGCCGGGCTACCGCCCCGGCTGGCAGTTCGTCGGCGGCACCGTCGACCTCGGCGAGGACCCGCGGCAGTGCGCGACCCGCGAACTCCACGAGGAGACCGGGCTGCACCGCGAGGCCGGCGACCTGCTGACCGTCGCCTGGACCAACCCGAGCGGCGAACTCGACCACCCCGCCTGCCACTTCCTCTTCGACCTGGGCGTCTTCCCGGCCGACACCCCGATCACCCTCCCGCCGGGCGAACTCGACGCCTACCGCTGGGCCCCCGTCCCCGAGGCGCTCGCCCTGGTCGGCCCGGCCCGCGCCCTGCGCCTCGAAGCGGCCCTCGCCGCCCGGGCGGACGGCCGCACCCGGGTCGTGACCGCCCCGAACTCCGGCTGGTGACCCCGGCCGGTGACCGACCGCGCGGCCGGGACGCCCCCGCCCGCGCTCCTGCTACGGCTGCTCGCTCCGCCAGACGTACGCCGCCGAGACCGGCTGGCCGCGGTGGCGCTCCCACTTGGGCTTGAGGGCCGTCCACCGGTCGCCGACCACCTCCTCGCGCATCTCGGCGAGCCGCCAGCCCGCCGCCAGCCCGGCCGTGAGGTGGTCGCTGACCAGGTGGACGTGGGTGGTGATGGCGATCGGGCCGTCCGGGCCGTCGTAGTGGGTGGGCATGCCCGCGGCCATGATGAAGGCGGGGTGCAGGCCGACCAGCACGAACAGGCCGCCGGGGCGGACCAGCCGGTGGGCCTCGCGGTAGAGCGGGCCGAGGTCGGGGAGGTGCTCGTCGACGAGGGAGCAGGCGGCCAGGTCGTAGCCGCCGGAGGCCAGGCCGGTCGCGGCGAGGTCGCCCTCGACCAGCCGCCGGTGCGCGCCGCGCCCGCGGGCGCGGGCGAGCATCTCGGGGGTGAGGTCGACCCCGTCCACCGCGCCGACGCCGCGCCCGCGCAGCCAGGCGCCGGTGCGGCCGGTGCCGCAGCCGAGGTCGACGGCGGTGGCGGCGTCGGCCCAGCGCGGGACGGCGAGCGCCGCCAGCACGTCGAGGTCCATCGCGTCCTGCACGGTGCTCTCGTAGCTGTCGACCCACCCGGCGTAGCCGGTCCGGACGTCGACGGTGGGATAGCCGCGGGTGTCGAACAGCGAGAAGTCCGTCATGCCGGGCAGTATGCTGCGCCGCCCGGCCGCGCCGCGAACGATTAAGCCGCGCCCCGGTCCGGGCTCAGCCCAGCAGCCGGGCCCGGACGGCGGCGACGTCCCCGGCGGGCAGCCACCGCTCGGCGTCGAACTCGGCGAGCACCTCGTGCAGCGCCCGCTCGGGGGTGGTGTCGGCGTCGGCGAGGACGCGGGCGATGCCGGCCTCCTCCTCGGGGCGGTCGAGGAGCGCCCACATCGGCCGCAGGTTGGCGGCGGAGAGCAGGTAGTCCTCGGCGATCGCGGCGGGCGTGGCCCCGGCCAGGGCGAGCAGGACCAGGGCGGCCAGGCCGGTGCGGTCGCGGCCGGCCCCGCAGTGCACCACGACGGCGCCGGGGCGGGCCCGGGCGACGGCGGCGACCAGCTCGGCGACGGCCGGCCGGCAGTGGTCGAGGTAGGGGCGGAACGAGAGCGGGGTGCCGTCCAGGGCGCCGAACCGGGCCCACCAGCCGGGCCCGGCCAGCGCGTCGAGCGGGACGCGGACCAGGTCGACGCCGTCGGGGGCGGGCAGCAGCGGCCGGTACTCGGCGGCGTCGCGCAGGTCGACGACGGTGCGCACGCCGTACTCGAGCAGCGCGTGCTGGCCCTCGGAGGTGAGCCGGTCGAGGTTGTCGGCGCGGACCACCGCGCCGGTGCGGGTGCGCCGCCCGTCCCGGGTGGGCAGCAGGCCGAGGTCGCGGACGTTCAGGCAGCCGTCCCAGTCGAGCCGCCGTTCCTCGTGCGCCGCCACCGTCGTCCCCGTCATGTCCGCCCCCCGCGGTTCGTCCCGTGCGCCGCACCGGTGTTCCGGCGCACCGCCACTGACAGGGACTCAGCCCGCTCCGGGATGGTTCCCGTCCTCGGGGCGGCGGAACTCCCAGAGCGTCCGGCCGAGCGTGTCGAGCGCCCGGACGGTGTGGAAGCGGGCGTCCCGGACGGAGAGGAAGCCGCGGGCGGCGCCCGCCAGGACGGCCTGCGCGGCCGGGTCGTGCCGGCTCCACGCGCCGTGCAACTCCAGTGCCCAGCCGGTCAGTTCGGCACGCTGGATGCGGGCCAGGCGGGCGGCGGCGAGGGCGCCGTTGACGCCGTCGAGCTCGGCCTGGCCCAGGTACCGCTCGCGGTCGTCGGCGTCCAGCCGGCGGCGCAGTTCGGGCAGCGCGTAGCCGCGGACGGCGGCCACCGAGTCCTCGACGGCGATCAGCCAGCGCGGACCGGGCGCCACCTCCCACCAGACCTCGCCGCCGACCGGCAGCAGCTCGCCGATGTGCGAGTGCCAACGCTCCAGCCCGGTCGGGGAGTTGGCGTCGGGGCGGATGCTGCGCCGGTCCCAGGCGGCCTTGTCGGTGACGGACAGGTTGACGGTGTACCGGACCCGCCCGTCGCCGGCCACCGCGTGCACGCCGAGCACCGCCCAGCGCTCGTGGTCGGGCAGCGAGAAGGAGTGCCGCCAGCCCTGGAAGCCGAGCGCGCGCAGGGCGGGCGCGAAGTGGTCGCGGATTCCCGTCGTGTACAGCTCCTGGGCGGTGCGCATGCCGGTTCCCGGCCTCCTCGTCCACGGGTGGAATCGGGGTGGATTGCCCCGTATTTGCACGGTATGGCGGGTGGACGGGGGCGGACCGCGGGCGAAGGACAGCGGTGGGCGGGACGAAGGTCGGTCCGGCGCGGGCCCTGCGGCCCGGGACGCGGGGCCGGGCTGACGGCCCGTCGGGTCGGGTCGGCCCCGCGCCGGGCGGGCCCGGTTCCGCCACCGGTCCGTCACCGGCCGGGCCGCGCCCCGGCGGTGGGAGCGTTCCCCCGGATGGCGCATGATGTGGCGGGTGCACAGAGCTGAACACCACGGGGCGGACGACGGGGAGCGGCTCGACCGCCCCTCCGGACCGGACCGTCCGCCCGCCCGGCGGGCCGACCTCGCCGCGGCCGTCCGCGCCGCCCAGGCGGGCGACGAGGAGGCGTTCCGGGTGCTGTTCCGGGCCGTCCAGCCGGGGCTGCTGCGCTACCTGCGGGTGCTGGTCGGCGGGCGGGCCGAGGACGCCGAGGACATCGCGTCCGAGGCGTGGCTGCAGATCGCCCGCGACCTGCCGGGCTTCCGCGGCGACGCGGACGGGTTCCGCGGCTGGGCCGCGACGGTGGCCCGCAACCGGGCGATGGACCACCTGCGCCGGGTGCGCCGCCGACCGGTCGCCGACCTGCCGGTGGAGTACCTGGCCGAACTGGCCGCCGCCGAGGACACCGCGGGCCAGGCGATGGCCACCGTCGCCACCTCCGACGCGCTCGCGCTGATCGCCTCGCTGCCGCCCGACCAGGCCGAGGCGGTGCTGCTGCGGGTGGTGCTCGGACTGGACGCGGAGAGCGCCGCGAAGGTGCTCGGCAAGCGCTCCGGCAGCGTCCGGATGGCCGCCCACCGCGGGCTCAAGCGGCTGGCCCGGGTGCTGGAGCAGAGCGGGGGAGCCGCCGCCGGGGTGCCCCGCCGGGCGGCCGGGGGCGCAGCGGGCGGGACGACCGGGGGAGCGGCGGGCGGAGCCGCAGGTGGGACGGCCGGTGACGGGGCCGGGGGAGCGGCCGGGGGAACGGCCGGGGAAAAAGTTTCCGCGCGGGGTGTGACACCGGCGCAGGTGCCGACGCTGAAGGACATGAGATGAGCACCAACCGATCCCGCCGGATCGATCGCGCCGCCGCCGAGCACCTGCTCGGCGGTGCCACGGTCGACCCGGAGGCCGGTCAGGACCCCTCCGCCGGACGGCGGTCCGCGCCCGGACGGCCGGAGCTCGCCGCCCTGCTCGCCGCCGCCGCGACGGGCGCGGCGGCCGGCGACGGCCCGCTGCCCGGCGAGGAGGAGGCCGTGGCCGCGTTCCGGCGGGCTCGTCACCAGTCGGCCCCGACGCAGCACCGGAGACGGAAGATGGCGGACACCGCGCTCGCACGGGCGCTCAGCGCGAAGGCCGTGGCCGTCGCGCTGGGGGTGACCGCCGTGGGCGGCGTCGCGGTCGCGGCCGGACACGGCCGGCTGCCGGAGGCCCTGGGCGGCCCCGCCCCGTCCCCGTCCCCGGCGGCCACCGGCAGCGCGCCCGCGCCCGCGCCGTCCGCCCCCGCGCCCGCCACCGCGTCCGGGAGCCCCGGGGCCGAGCGCACCGGCCGGCCGCCGACGGGCACCCCCCGCCCGGGCGGCAGCCCGACCCGGCCCCCCGCGCCGTCCGCCACCGGCCCGGCCGACCTGCCGGACCTGGTGCGGCTGTGCGAGGGCTTCGCCGGGCGGGTCGCGTCCGGCAGCCGGCCCCGGGAGGCGGCCGTCGTCCCGGAGCTGGCCGAGCTGCTGAAGGCGGCCGGCGCCCCGGAGAAGGTGGCCGGCTTCTGCGCCCTGCTCGCCGCGCACGGCTGGGACCAGCCGGGCGGGGAGGGCCGCGGCAGGCCCTCGACCGCCCCCGGCCGGTCGAGCGCCCCGGGCCCGTCCGCCCCGTCCCGGCCGTCGTTCCCGGCCGGCCGGTGGGGGCGCACCGGGTCCGACCGGCCGTCCGACGGGGGGAGCGGCCAGGACTGACACCGAGACTCCGGACGGACGACGGGCTCCCCCGGGCCCCCGTCCGTCCGGGACAGCTCCGACCGGCCGAAGACTCCCCCGGGTCCGCCGCCGGTCGGGGAACCGCTCCGGACGGGCGGCCGGGCTCCCCCGGGTCCACCGTCCGTCCGGGGCCCGGCCCGCCCGTACCGCCCGAACACCCTGGAGCCACGGTGACCCACCGACCGCACCTCCGGGCGAGCTCGCGATGACCTTCCCCCGCACCTCGCCCGCCGCCGAACGCGCCGCCGCCCGCGCCGCCCGCCGCACCCTGGGCGGCGGCCCGCCGCGCGGGGCCCGCGCGCTGCTCGCCGCCGCCCTGGCCGCCCTGACCGCCGCCCTGCTCGTCCAGCGCCCCTGAACCGGCCCCGGCCGGGCCCGCTATGGTTCACGGGTTGCCGGACCGAGGTGGAGGGAACATCCGATGATCGGACGCGCGCTGAACGGGCGCTACGAACTCGGCGAGATCCTCGGCGTCGGGGGCATGGCCACGGTGTACCGCGCCCTGGACCACCAGCTGGGCCGCCCGGTGGCGGTCAAGGTGCTCAACGGCGGCCTGGCCGACGACCCGCGGTTCGCCGAGCGGTTCGCCCGCGAGGCCCGGTCGGCCGCGCTGCTGGCGCACCCGCGGATCGTCACGGTCTTCGACTCCGGCGTCGACCAGGGCTCCCCGTACCTGGTGATGGAGCTGGTGCACGGCGCGACCCTGGGCCGGGTGATCGCCGAGCAGGGCGTCCTGCCGGTGGAGCGCGCCGCGGGCACCGCCGCCGCGGTGCTGGACGCGCTGGCCGCCGCGCACGCCCAGGGCCTGGTGCACCGGGACATCAAGCCCGGCAACATCATGATCACCCAGGACGGCGGGGTGAAGGTCGTCGACTTCGGCATCGCCCGGGCCGGCTCCTCGGCCGGCCAGCAGCTCACCCAGACCGCCTCGGTGCTGGGCACCGCCGCCTACCTCTCCCCGGAACAGGCCACCGCCGGCCAGGTCGACGGCCGCGCCGACCTGTACGCGGTGGGCTGCGTGCTGTACGAGATGCTGGCCGGCGCCCCGCCGTTCACCGCCGACACCCCGGTCGCGGTGACCTTCAAGCACGTCACCGAGTACCCGCTCCCGGTCTCCGCGCACCGCCCCGACGTGCCGCCCGCGCTGGACGCCGCGATCCTCCGGCTGCTGGCCAAGCACCCGGACGAGCGCCCCGCCGACGCGCGGTCCGCCGCCGCCGAACTGCTGGCCGCCGTCCCGGCCGGGCCGGTCGACCGGGCCGCCGAGCTGCTCGGCGGCGCGACCCGGGTGCTGCCGCCCGTTCCCGCGACCGCCTTCCCCGCCGCCCCGCCGCCGTTCCCGGCCCCGCCGCAGCAGCCGCAGCAGCCGTGGACCGAGCCGCAGCGCACCTCGGTGCTGCCGCCGGTGGCGGCCCCGCTGCTCTCCCCGTCCCGCTTCACGGAGGAGGAGCCCGCGCCCCGGCCCGGCCGCAACCCGCTGGTGTACGCGGGCGTCGGCGCGGCGGTGTTCGTCTGCGTGGCGGGCATCGTCGCGTTCTCGCTCAGCGGCGGCGACCCCGCCCCGGCGGCCGCGTCCACCCCCGCGCCGACGGCCGCCGCCGCCGCGGCCCCGCCCCCGTCGCGGTCCCCGTCGCCGTCGGCCTCCCCGTCCCCGTCGCCGTCGGCGTCCGCGTCCGGCAAGCCCAGCACCTCGCCCAAGCCCTCCGCTTCGCCCAGGGGCGGCGCCCTGGTCGGCCAGCTCGCCCAGCTGCGGGCCGACGTGGCGCAGGCCGAGTTCAGCCGGGACCGGGACAAGCAGGACGACCTGACCGGGCTGCTGGACGAGGCGACCCGGGCCGTCAACGACCGGCACCCGTCCGACGCCGAGGACTCCCTCAAGGACGCCCAGAAGCTGGTCCGCGACCTCCAGCGCCACAAGGCCGCGGCGGCCCCGCTGCTGGCGGGCTGGCAGGTCCGGCTCGGCGCCCTGGTCGCCGCGGTGCACGCCCAGGCCGCCCAGCAGGACGACTGACCCGCGCTACTCCTCGTGCCGGGACCGCCGTACCGCCCGGGTCCTCACCTGCCGGGTCAGCGCGGTCACGCCGGTGGTCAGGAAGACGAAGGTGTACAGCAGTTGGAGCATCACCACGACCCGGGCGGCCTGCCCGGCCGGGTGGATGTCGCCGTACCCGACGGTCGCCATGGTGATCACCGTGAAGTACAGTGCGTCGATCTTGGTGGTCAGCCCGTCCAGTTCGCCGGGCTGCCGGGACATCCCCAGGTAGGCGGCGGCGAACACCACCAGCGCGCCGCACAGCAGGGTCAGGATGCGCGGCACCGGGTGCCGGGACCGCCCGAGCACCTGCATCCGCGCCTCGCGCAGCAGCCCGACGCCGAGCACGGCCAGCAACGTGCCGAACACCGTCCAGCTGACCGCCGCGTGGTGCGGCCCGAACCAGCCCAGCGGCACCGTGAAGTAGGCCGTCAGCAGCAGCACCGGGCCGCCCAGCAGGGCGAGGTACGTCCGGGCCGCCTCCCTCACGCCGGTGCGGCCTTCTCGCCGGCGGGCGGACCGGCCGCCGGTCCGGGCGGTCCCGGCGGCCCGGTGGGCGGCCGGGCCGAGCCGCCGGCGGGGGCGTCGGCGGGGGCGTCCAGGAACTCCAGCACGGCCAGGAAGGCCAGTAGCACCAGCGCCATCCACAGCACCACGGCCGCGGTCGGGTAGCTCCAGGTCAGCAGCACGACGGCGGCGACGACGACCGCGCCCCAGCCCAGCCAGGACTTCCAGCGGTGCACGAACCGGCCGACCGGGCCCAGCCGCAGGCCGAGCCCCTCGGCGGCCTGCCGCACCGCGCCCAGGCCGGAGCCCCACAGCCGCCGCACCCAACCGGCCCGCCGCCCGGGTCCGGTCAGCCAGGCGGCCAGCGCGATCACCACGCCCAGCGCCAGCACCATCCGGATGCCCGCCCGCAGGTAGCGCACCAGGGTGTCGTACACCGCCATCGCGGCGGCCTGGTCGACGTCGGCGGGCAGCTTGTCCAGGTAGACCGTCCGGAACACGCTCAGCCCGGCGCCCAGCAGCACCGCCCCGGCGGCCATCCCGAGCGCCGCCGCGACGGTGGCCGGGCGGGGCCGCACCGCGAGCAGGATCCCGCCGACCGCGCACAGCACCGCCAGCACCGGCACCCAGAACCCGGCCAGGTCGAGCACCCGCAGCCCGGTCTGCGCCTTCCGCACCGCGTCCGACTGCACCAGCGTGTAGTCGGTGTGCACCTCCGGGATCTTCGAGGCCAGCCCCAGCCCGTTGGCCACCAGCTGGTCCTTCACCGCGGCGATCACCGGCGCCAGGTCCAGGCTGACGGTGTCGCCCCGCACCTGCACCGCCCCGCCGCCCTGCCCGGTCAGCACCTTGTCGAACGCGGCGTGCGCGTTGCGCAGCACGCCGGTCCAGAGGGCGGCGAAGGCGTCGGACCGCACGAACCGCAGCACCTGGTCGTGGACGAACCCGGTCAGCCCGCTGGTCAGCGCGGGGCCCAGCCGGCCCAGCGCGGCGTCCAGCAGCGGCCGGTCGGCGGGGGCGGCGTCGTTCAGCAGGTCGGTGATCGGCAGCTGCTGCATCACCGCGGTGGTCACCCGGTCGGTGAGCGCGTTCTGCACCGACGGGTCGGAGGCCAGCGGCGCCATCGTCGACACGAACCGGCCGGTGTCGGTCACCTGCGACTTGCTCCACGCGGCGACCACCCCGAGCGGGGTGAGCACCGCGGCCAGCACGATCAGCAGCACCGCGAAGAAGGACCGCACCCGGTGGTGCTCCCGCCGGGGCGCCCCCTGCTCCCGGTGCTCCCGGTGCTCCAGGACGGCGATCCGTTCGCGCAGCTCCGCGAGTTCCCGATCGCCCGACGGGTCCGCCGCCATCCGGTGCCTCCCAGGTGATCCGCCGTCAGGTGAATACCAGGAGATACCAGAACAAAACGGTCAGCCACCCGGGTGCGGCGACACGCCGGAGCCCCCGGTCCGTCGGGGCGACGGGCCGGGGGCTCCGGTACGGCGGGCGGGTCGGCCGGGGGCCGACGCGGCGTCAGGCCGTGGTCGACTTCGTGGTCGTCTCGGTCGTCTTGGTGACGACGACCGGCTCGACGGCCGGGCGGACCTGCTCGGCCTGCGAGGCGGCGGTGCCGTTCTGGGCCTCGGCGGGGGCGTCGTCCTCGCGCAGGGCCTTGGTCTCGGCCTTCAGGATGCGCATCGACTTGCCGAGACCGCGGGCCATCTCGGGGAGCTTCTTCGAGCCGAACAGCAGGACCAGCACCACCAGGACGATGATGATGTGCCAGGGCTCAAGACCGTTACGGAACATCCCTGACCACCGGTCCTTTCATGGAAGTTCTCGCTGTGACGTCTGGGTCGGACGGAACGCCCGACTCGGCCAGTATGCCTGGCCTTGTCGGCGAACGTATACACCGGTCGGCAAACAGCCGCCGAAAAACAGGTGATCCGAGTCATGTGGTCTGCACCACCCGTCCGACCCCGGAAACCGCCCCCGGGGCCTCATCTACCCGTGTTCACCAGCACCGACCAGGCGGCCCCGCCCGCCGCCAGCACCACCGCCGCGGTCAGCCCGCGCATCCACCACCGGCCCGCCGAAACGCGCGGATCGTGCTCCACCGCACCGCGCCGCCGCACCCCGTGCGCGTACAGCCCGGCCGCCGCCAGCGCCAACACCCCGCCCAGCGCCGCCAGTCCGGGCGACCGCCGGAGGTAGCCGGTCCGCAGCACCAGCAGCGCGTCCGCGGCCAGCACCAGCGCGGTGCGGCTCCAGGCCAGCAGCGTCCGCTCCGGCTGGAGGCCCGGATCGCGCGGGGCGGCGCTCACCGCGACCAGCCGACGATCAGCACCGAGAACACCGCCGCCGCGAGCGCCACGCACACCGTCAGCACCGGCATGATCCGGGTCGCCGGCAGCGGACCGCCCGCCCGCATCGCCCGTTCCACCCGCGCCCACCGCCGGTAGGCCGCCACCCCCAGCCCGGCCCCGCCCGCCGCCAGCAGCACCGAGAGCACCACCCGCACCGGCACCGGCGCCAGGTCCGGCGTCAGCTGGTCCAGCCCCACCGCCCCCGCGAGCAGCGCCAGCGCCGTCCTGATCCAGGCCAGGAAGGTCCGCTCGTTGGCCAGGGTGAACCGGTAGTCCAGTTCCTCCGGCTGCTCCTCCGGTCCCGCGTCCTCCGCCGCCATACCGCGACCCTAGTCCCTGTCCGGTCGATCTTGCCGGGCGCCCGACGCCGGATCATCCCGGCTGGAAGCACCGGCGAAACACCCGAGTACACCCAGGACGAGGGCGTTCCGCCGGCACTCCCAGCCGGGCGCCCGACGCCGCGCGCCGATCCGACAAGACCGACCGGACAGGGCCTGGGCCGAACGGGAGCGGCGCGCACGGACCGACCGGAAGCGCGGGGGACCGCGCGCGGCGGCGGGGGGACGCCGGTGGGGCCGCGGGAAGGGCAGTGGCCTGCCGTTCCGTCGCGGCCCCGCGGTCCGTCCGGGCCCGCTCGCGCGCGGCCGCGCGCCCGGCAAGACCGGCCGGACCGGGCCTACGCGGCGAGTGCCTTCTCCGCCGGTTCCGCGTCCGCCGTGCCGGGCGCCGGCAGGTGGCGCATCAGCAGGTGGGCGGCCAGCGCGGCGCCGAGCATCACCAGGACCCCGACCACCGCGGCGACGTGCATGCCGTCGGCGAAGGCGTCGCGGGCGGTGGCCAGCAGCCGGTCGGCGGCCTCGCCCGGCAGGTGGGCGGCGGTGGTGACGGCCCCGCCGAGGGTGTCGCGGGCGGCGTCGGGGGCGGCGTCCGCCATCCGGGAGCGGTAGATCGCCGCGCCGGCCGCGCCGAGCAGGGCGATGCCGAGCGAGCTGCCGAGCTCCTGGGCGGTCTCGGAGGTGGCGCCGGCCGCGCCGGCCCGGTCGGCGGGGGCGGCGGAGAGCACCATCTCGCCGGTGATGCTGACGGTGCCGACCGAGCCGGCCGCGATCACGCCGGCGGCGACCAGCGGGAGGGCGAGCGAGGAGCCGGGGCCGACCAGGGCCATCGCGACGAACCCGGCGGCGGCGGCCAGGAACCCGGCGACCAGCAGGACGGCCGGCCGCACCCGGCCGGCCAGCGCGCCGAACCCGCCGACGGCCGCGCCGACGCCGACGCTGGGCAGCAGCGCCCAGAGCGAGGCGGCGAGCGGGCTGTAGCCCTTGACCAGCTGGAGGTACTGGGAGGTGAAGAGGGTGAAGCCCATCATGGCGAACATCGCGATGGTGTTGACGGTGATCGCGCCGGTGTAGGTGCGGATCCGGAACAGGGTGACGTCGATCAGCGGGTCCGCGGCCGTCCGCAGCCGGACCACCAGGGCGGCGCCGACCAGCAGCCCGAGGGCCAGCACCAGCGCGGGCCGCGGGCTCCAGCCGTCCACCGCGAGCGTCTTGATCCCGTAGACGACGGGCAGCACGGCGGCCATCGAGAGGGCCGCGCCGAGCAGGTCGAAGCGGCCCTGCCGCGGGGCGCGGTACTCGGGGAGCAGCACCGGGGCCAGGACCATCACCAGCAGCATCGCGGGCACCGCGATCAGGAAGGCCGAGCCCCACCAGAAGTGGTCGAGCAGCAGTCCGCCGATCACCGGCCCCAGGGTGGCGCCGGCCGTCATCACGCCGCTCCAGGCGCCGATCGCGGCCTGCCGCTGCTTGGGGTCGGGGAACATGTTGCGGATCAGGGCCAGCGTGGAGGGCCCGAAGACCGCCCCCGCGATGCCGAGCAGCGCCCGGGCGGCGATCAGCCGGCCCGCCCCGTCCGACCAGGCGGCGACCAGCGAGGCGGCCGCGAAGGCGGCGGTGCCGCCGATCAGCAGCCGACGCCGGCCGATCCGGTCGCCCAGCGCGCCCATCGGGATCAGCAGCCCGGCGAGCAGGAACGAGTACATGTCCATGATCCACAGCTGCTGGGTGCCGCTGGGGTGCAGGTCGGTGGCGATGAAGGGGACGGCGAAGAACAGCACGCCCATGTCCATGGCGAGGACCAGGGTCGGGAGCAGCAGGAGGGCCAGGCCCAGCCAGGCGCGGCGGCCGGTGCGGCGGGTGGTGCGGTCGTCGGTGGTCATGACGGCGACTGTACGGACGTCTTGCACGCCTGTCTAGTACGAGCGTCTAAATCGATCGTTTCAGACGTCTGCGCAAGACATTCGTCTTGGACGGGCTAGCATCGGGGCATGGGAAATCGTGAGGACCTGCTGGCCAGTGCCGCCCGCTGCCTGCAAGAGAAGGGCTACGGGCGCACCACCGCCCGGGACATCGCCACCGGCGCGGGCGTCAGCCTGGCCGCGATCGGCTACCACTACGGCTCCAAGGACGCCCTGCTGGTCGAGGCGCTGGTCGGTGCGATGGAGACGTGGGGCGATTCGATCGGCGCGGCCCTGGCCGCCGCCGCGGAGGTCGACGACCCGCAGGAGCGCTTCGTCCGGGCCTGGGACGCGGTGCGCGACAGCTTCGCCGAGCACCGCGGGCTGTGGACGGTGCAGTTCGAGCTGCTCGGGCAGCTCGACCACCTGCCGGGGCTGCCCGAGCGGCTGGCCGCGGCGCAGAAGGACGGCCGGCTCGGCCTGGCCGCGCTGTTCCAGGGCCGGGGCGAAGTGGCGGACACCCCGGAGGAGCTGGCCCGGGGCGTCTTCTACCAGTCGCTGCTGCTCGGGCAGGCCGCCCAGTGGATGATCGGCCCCGAACTGGCGCCGGGCGGCGAGGACTACCTGCGCGGGCTGTCCCTGATTTCCGGCGACGTGCTGGGCCGGGCCGGGGACTGACGGGGGCCGAGGACTGACCGGGCCCGGAGACGGGCGGGCGGGGGAGCGGGGCGCCGGGCGTCAGGCGGTGACGGCGGTGAGCAGCACCACCGCGTCGGTGTGGGCGACCAGGCCGTGCCGCTCCTGCGGGACGGTGTGCAGCTCGCCCGGGCCGGCCTCCTGGCGGCGGCCCGCCACCGTCAGCGCGACCCGGCCGCGCAGCACCTGCAGGCTGGCGGCGACCGGGGCGTTGTGCTCGTCCAGGACCGCGCCCGCCCGCAGCGCGATCACGGTCTGCCGCAGCACGCCGTCGTGCAGCAGCAGGTGGGCGCTGCGGCCGTGCGGGCTGGCGGCGGCCTTGGCGGCGTGCTCCTCGGCCAGGGCGTTCAGGTCGATCCGGGTCGGCTGCTCGGTCATCGCGTTCTCCTCCGTCGGGCCCCCGCACCACCGGGCCCGCCGACCGGGCCCCGCGGCCGACCCTAGGCGGGGGCCCGCGCGTGTCGCGCGCTGGATCACGCGCAGGGGTTAAGGGGCGGCCCGCTCGGCGTGCGGGGCCGGGGGAGCGGGCCGATGGTGGCCCTATGGCGACCAAACAGAAATTCACCGTCGGCGGTTTCCAGGTGAACCGCGGCATGCTCACCGTCGGCGCGGGCCTCACCGGGATCGGCGCCGTCGTCGCACTGGCCGGGACGGCGCTGGTCTGCGCCGCCCTGGTGAGCGCGGGCCGGGGCTGGGTCCGGACCCTGGAGACCCACCCCGCCGAAATGGCGCAGCGCACCTTCCACCAGGCGAGGGCCGCCTCGGCGGCCGGACGGGAGGCGTGGCGCAGCAGCGTCAACTGACGTCGACCGACCGAGCGGGTGGGGGAACGGCCCGGAGGCGGGCACCCGGCCGGGTGCCCGCCTCCGCCGTGCCCGCGGTCACAGGCCGAGCGACTTGGCGATGATCGTCCGCATGACCTCGCTGGTTCCGCCGTAGATCCGGAACACCCGGTTGTCGGTGTAGAGGCGGGCGATCGGGTACTCCAGGATGTAGCCGTAGCCGCCGTGCAGCTGGAGGCACCTGTCGATCACCTCGGAGGCCGACTCGGTGCAGAACAGCTTGGCCGCGGCGGCGTCCGCCACCGTCAGCTCGCCGTTCTGGTAGAGCTCCAGCGCCTGGTCGACCATCGCCTGCTGGGCGAGGACCTGGGCCTGGCAGTCGGCCAGCGAGAACTTGGTGTTCTGGAACTCGGCGACGGCCTTGCCGAACACCTTGCGGTCCTTGACGTACTCCACCGCGAACTGCACCGCGGCCGCCGCCGAGGCGTACGCGCCGACGGCGATCGCCAGGCGCTCCTGCACCAGGTTGTGGGTCAGGTAGGAGAACGCCCTGCCCTCCTCGCCGAGCAGGTTCTCCACCGGCACCTCGACGTCGCTGAACGACAGCTCCGCGGTGTCCGAGGTGCGCAGGCCGATCTTCTGCAGCTTGCGGCCGACCGCGTAGCCCTCGGAGGCGGTGTCCACGCACAGGATGGACAGGCCGGCGCGGCGGTCCGCCGGGTCGTACGGGGCGGTGCGGCAGACCACCAGCACCAGGTCGGCCAGCACGCCGCCGGTGATGAAGGTCTTCGCGCCGTTGAGGACGTAGTGGGTGCCGTCCGCGGACAGCTTCGCCGTGGTGGCGATGCCCGCCAGGTCGGAGCCCGCGCCCGGCTCGGTCATCGCGATCGCGGTCATGATGTCGCCCGAGACGAAGCCCGGCAGCCAGCGCCGCTTCTGCTCCTCGGAGGCGTACTCCATCAGGTACGGCAGCACCAGGCCGGTGTGCACGCCGGAGGAGCCGAAGGTGACGCCCGCGCGGGCGGTCTCCTCGTAGATCACCGCCTGGTACTTGAAGCCGGTCTCGCCCGCGCCGCCGTACTCCTCGGGGACCTCGATGCCGTAGACGCCGAGCTCGCCGAGCTTGCGGTAGAAGTCGCGCGGCGGGTGGCCGGCCTCCTCCCAGCTCTCATAGACCGGGACGACCTCGTTGGCGATGAAGTCCCGGATGGTCTCCCGGAACGCTTCGTGGTCCTCGTTGTACACGGTGCGGCGCACGGTGCGCTCCCTTCGGCGGCGGCTGGTCGCGCAGCCAAGTTAATCGCCGGTAGCTTCCGGTGTCCATGGCTGCCGGGACCGGGCGCGAGCAGGCCGGGCGGACGCGCGGCCGCCCCGGGCGCGGTGCCCGGGGCGGCCGTGGGAGCGCTGTCGCGGTCGGTCTAGTAGAGGACGAACGGGTAGTACACGGTGTGCGCCAGGTTGGCGTTGGACTGGAGGGCGCCGACGCCGCCGGCGTTGTCGGTCACGCCGAGGGTGTTGTTCTGGTTGCTCGCGCCGGAGCCGGTCGCGGTCTGCTGGGTGCCGTTGGCGTTGCCGTGGACGGGGCCGACGATGTTGCCGGAACCGATGGTGCTGACCACGCCGCTGCTGGAGCCGTGGTCGGCGGCGGCGCCGTTGTCGGCGGCGGCGGTGCCGACGCCCGCGAGGAGGAACGCCCCGAGGGCGGTGACGACGGCGGCTGCGCGAATACGGGACACGGTGGTCTCCCTGCTAACTGGTGCGAATGTGACGCTGCGGGGTGGCCGCCCCGTTCGCGTCGGTTCCTGGCGTCGCGTCATCAGGATTGCCCACTGGGCCGTTCGGGTTCCAGTGCGGGCACGCGGGTTCGCTCGAAGGTGTCACTCCCGGGGAATAGTCCGGGGACCCGCGGTGACCGGCCGGGGGTGGTGGAACACCGTCCTGACAAGGGAGTTCACCGTCCGGCGCGGATCGTCGGCGGGCTCCGCGCGTCAATGCCGAGTTGACCGAGGATCGACAGGAGCCGGACATCGGAAAACAGTGGTCGCCCGATTGTCGTACTGGCACACTGTGACCTCATGTCTGATGGCCTTCCCCCCGCTTCCGGTGCCGACGGAAGTGGCGCCGAATTCCCCGCCGCCGAGAACTCGGCGAATCTCCGCACCACCGAGGTCGACCTCGGCGGCCTGGTCGGCGTGCTCGCCACCCACCTCTACTCCACCCCGCTGGTGGCACTGCGCGAACTGGTGCAGAACGCCCACGACTCGCACACCCGGCGGAAGCTGGAGGACCCGGAGGGGGAGTACCGCCCGCTGATCCGGGTCAGCGGGGACACCGCGGCGCGGACGGTGGCGATCGAGGACAACGGGGCGGGGCTGACCGAGCCGGAGATCCACGCGTACCTGGCGACCGTCGGCACCGGCTACACCCGGATGCTGCGCGACCTGACCGGCAACCAGGAGCTGATCGGCGCCTTCGGCCTGGGCTTCCTCTCGGCGTTCTCGGTCGCCGAGGAGGTGACCGTCACCACCGCCTCGCACCGCGAGCCGTCGGCCGCGCACACCTACCGCAGCCGGGGCGGCGAGCAGTACAGCGTGGAGCCGGCCCCGGCGCGGCCCGGGCCGGGGACGGTGGTGCGGCTGCGGCTGAAGGCCGAGCACGCGCACCTCGCGGACGAGCAGGCGCTGCGGGAGGTGCTGGCCCGGTACTGCGTGCTGCTGCCGGTCCCGGTCCACGTCGGGGCGGACGAGCAGCCGGTCAACGACGTGGCGGTGCCCTGGCGGCAGGACGCGCCGGGCTCGCCGCACCCGCACCGGATGCGGTTCGCCGCCGCGTTCGCCCGCAGCTTCGAGCCGCTGACCGCCTTCCCGGTGACGCCCGTCGAGGGCCGCACCGACGCGGTCGGGCTGCTCTGGGTGCAGGACGGCGGCACCTACGGGTCCAGCGACAACCGGGACCTCGCGGTCTACCTGCGCGGCATGCTGCTCGCCGACGACGCCCGCGACCTGCTGCCCGGCTGGGCCGGGTTCATCGGCGGCGTGGTCGAGTCGACCCTGCTCACCCCCACCGCCAGCCGCGAGGACCTCCAGCGCGACGAGCACTACCGGGCGCTCCAGCAGGCGCTCGCCGACGCCATCGTGGACGGCCTGTACGAGACCGCCCGGCTCCACCCGGCCGCCTGGCGCCGCATCCTGGCCCGGCACGGCCAGGACCTGCTGGGCGCCGCGCTCTGCGACGACCGGCTGTTCACCCTGCTCGCCGACGACGTCCCGGTCCCGACCTCGCAGGGCGAGCTGACCGCCGGCGCGCTGCGGGCCGCCGGCTCCGGCGCGGTGCACGTGGCGCTCGGCAGCGGCGGCGGCTTCGAGGAGATGCTCTACCGGGCGATGCAGGTGCCGATCGCCCGCGGCGACCGGTACGCGGTGCTGCCGTTCCTGCGCCGCTACGCCCGGCTGCGGGACTGCCGGATCGTCGAACTGGGCGGCGAGAGCGGCAACCGGGAGCTGTTCCGGGCTCCAGACGTGCCGCTGCCCGCCGAGCAGCAGGCGTGGCTGACCGCCGCGCTGACCGAGGACGGCGAGCAGCTGGTGCCCGCCAGGTTCGACCCGCCCGGCCTGCCGCTGGTGCTGGTCCCGGACCGCGAGGCCGAGCTCAAGGCGCGGATCGAGGACGACCGGGCGGACGCCCGGATCCCGTCCGCCGCCCTCCGGCTGGCGCGGGCGTTCACCGCCCGCACCGACGGCGCGGTCCGGGCCCGGCTCTACCTGAACCTGGCCTCGCCCGCCGTCCGCGACCTGCTGGCCGCCTACCGGGACGGGCACACCGGGGCGGCCACCGCCGCCGCGCTGCTGCGCTCGCTGAAGGTCATCATGGCGGCGGCCTCCGGCTCCGCGGCCGGCGACCTGGGGGCCGCGCTGTCCGGGATCTCCACCGCGGTGGCCGCGCTCACCGCCGCCGTCCCGGCCGCCGGCCTGTCGGCGGTGCCCGACACCATCTCCACCGACATCGCGGACACCGCAGACCTTCCGCAGGGGGACGAGGAACGATGACCACCGACATCTGGTCCTGGGTGCACGACACCCACCGCCAGCTCGCCGAGTCCGGCCAGCACCGGCTGGCCGACGCGATCGCCGAGATCGCCGGGCACGCGGTGGACGGCCGCAACGAGCAGCTGGACGCGGTGTTCCCGGAGGCGCTGGCCTCCGCGCGGGCGCTGGGCCTGCCCTGGGTGGAGGTGTTCCTGCGGCACTGGCGGCTGCAGAACCTGCTCAACAAGCGCCACCAGGGCGAGGCCGCGATGTCCGAGGCGGTGTCGCTGCTGGAGTTCGCGCACCGCGAGGAGACCGCGTCCTGCCCGCAGTCGGTCTGCGCCGTCCAGGACTTCACCATCTGCCACGCCAACATCGACGGCCCCGGCTACGTCCCGGAGCGGCTCGCCGTGCTGGAGGAGGCGCTCCAGCGGGTCGAACCGGCCCGGGCCTGCTTCGACTGCCTGTCCCGCGAGTACGCCGACACCCTGGAGGACGACGGCCGCCCCGCGGACGCACTGACCCACCTCGACCGGGCCGAGACCCGGATCACGGCGGCCGGCGAGCGGATCTCGCTCTCCTTCGTGCACAGCCGCGCCTCCGCGCTGCACCGGCTCGGCCGCCACCAGGACGCGCTGGACGCCTACGACACCGCCGAGCGCGCCCACGTCGCCGCCGGGAACCGGCTGGACGACGACGACCGGCGCAAGCTCGCCTCCGGCCGGGCCCTCCAGCTCGCCGCGCTCGGCCGCACCGGCCCTGCGCGGGAGCTGCTGCCGGACGCCGAGGAGGCCGACCGCTACCCCGACATCCGGCACCGCTGGTCCGCCGCCGTCGAACTGCTGGCCGCCGCCGGGGAGTTCGACAACGACGCCGCGCTCGGCGCCCGACTCGCCTCCTGGGCGGGCGAACTGGACGCGGCCGGCTCGCACCGCCCCTGCCTCGACCTGGTGCTGCGGGCCGGCCGGCTGGCCCTCGCCCGGGGCGCCCGCGAGGTCGCCCTGACGCTGGCCGGCACCGGCGCGCGCAAGCTCGGACAGCTCCGCAGCACCGCGGGCGTCGCCGGGCAGGTGGCCGCGCTGCGGGCCGCCGCCGAGGCCCTGCCCCGACCCGAACTGCCGGTCCCGGTGGATGAGTTGCCGCAGTGGCTGGCCGAGCACCGGCCCGACCCGGAGGCCGGCGCCGACCTGCTGGCCGCCGCGCTGGCCCGCGGCGAGCGGCCCGACACCGTCCTGGTGGTCAACCTGGCCGGCGCCCTCGGCGCGCTCGGCCACACCCGGGCCGTCACCGAGCTCGCCTGGGCCCAGCTGGAGGTGGACCCCGGCCACGAGTACCTCACCGGCATGCTCGGCCAGTTGCTGATCGACGCCGAGGACGGCGAGGGCGTCGACCGGCTGGCCACCCGGCTGGCCGCCGCCGGCGAACCGGCCGACGGACACTGGCTGCGGGCCCGCTGGGCCGCCGCCCAGGCCCGCTGGGCCGAGGTCGGCGAACAGTGCGCCGCCGTCCTCGTCCACTCGCCCGAGGCGCTCAACACCCGCCGGCTCGCCGCCACCGCCGCCACCCGGCGCGGCGACCACGCCGAGGCCCAGCGGCTGTACGAGGACCTGCTCGCGCACGCCCTCGACCCGGCCGAGGCCGGCGAGGACCAGGCGCACCGCACCGTCCAGGAACCCGACCTGTGGCACCTGGCCACCGCCGCCACCGCCAACCGCGACTGGGCGGCCGTCCGCGCCGCCGGAGCCCGGATCGGCATCGAGTTCGACACCGACAGCGGCCCCGTCGACGAGGAGTGGCAGCTGATCGAACTGCGCGTCCCCCGCGCCGACGGCACCACCACCGACCTGCCCGCCCTGCGCACCGGCCCGGCCACCGCCCGGGTGCTGCCGGTGCTCGGCGAGGACCTCGACCTCAACCACGGCGACGTCGCGGTCTTCTCCCCGGCCGTCCTCAACGACCGCCCGGAGCCCGGCTCCCCGGACGCCGCGGACTGGCACCCGGTCTTCGAGTTCCTCACCCTGCTCGACCCGGCCGGCTACACCACCTACTGGCTCGACGGCGGCCGCCCCGCGGACGAGGACTGGTACGCCCTGCGCGACGCCCTCCGGGCCGCCGGGTACGCGGTCTGGGTCTACAGCGGCGACCAGTACCGGATCGCCGACCCGGCCGGCGACGAGAACGGCCTCCCCGGCATCTACGCCGCCCTCGGCGTCCCGCCCACCGGCACCGCCGCCCAGGCCGACACCCTCCTCACCGAACTCACCGCCCACCTGCCCCACCCACTGGCCTGGCCCGCCCTCGCCGAAGCGGCGGGCGCCGACCCGGCCCGCCACCGGGAGATCGCCGAGACCTACGGGCTCTGACTGCCTCCGACCGCCTCCGGGGCCCGCGGCGGCCTCCGGCGGTCGACCGGCCGTCCGCGCTGTCGGCGCGGGCGGCCGTCCTGCCGGGCGACGGCAGCCGTCAGACCCGGTCCGACCGGGGCGGGGTGGGGTCGAGGTAGACGCGGGTGACGGACGGGACGGCGTGGCGGACGGCGCGTTCGGCGCGGTCGCAGGCGGTCTCGATGTCGGTGGCGGTGGCGAGGTCGGCGAAGTCGACCTTGGCGGCGACCAGGACGTCGTCGGGGCCGTGCACGCTGGTGACCAGGTCGAGGACCCGGACGACCTGGGGCTGGGCGGTCAGGGCCTCGGTGATGGCGCGTTCGTAGCGTTCGGGGAGCGAGCGGCCGATCAGCAGGGAGGCGTTGTCCCGGGCCAGGACGTAGGCCACCCAGGCGAGCAGGGCGCCGATCAGGACGGAGGCCAGGCCGTCCCACAGGGCGTCGCCGGTGAGCTGGGCGCCGAGCAGGCCGCCGAAGGCGAACAGCAGGCCGACCAGGGCGGCGCAGTCCTCCAGGAAGACGGCCTTCACGGCGGTGTCGGAGGTGTGCCGCAGGTAGCGATAGCCGCCGACGTCGAGCCGCCGGGTCTCGTCGCGCAGCTGACGCACCGTCCGGGAGAGCGAGACGGACTCCAGGACGAAGGCGACGGCCAGGATCAGGTAGGAGAGGGCCGGGCTGCCCAGCTCCTCGCCGTACTGGAAGGTGTGGATGCCGTCGTGGATCGAGAACACCGCGCCGCCGACGAAGGTGGCGAAGGAGGCGAGCAGCGCCCACAGGTAGCGCTCGCGGCCGTAGCCGAGCGGGTGCTTGTCGTCGGCGGGGCGGGTGCTGCGCTTGAGGGAGAGGAAGAGCAGCACCTCGGTGACGGTGTCGGCGAAGGAGTGCGCGGCCTCGGAGAGCATCGCGCTGGAGCCGCTGATCGCGCCCGCCACGGCCTTGGCCAGGGCGATGCCGAGGTTGCACAGGCCCGCGACGACCACCGTGGTGACGCTCTCGCCGCCGCCCTCCCCGGGGTCCTCGGTCGCCGTCGGGCCGCCGGCCGCCGTCCGCTGCTCGCTCATAACCGGTCATTGTGTCCGGTTCGCGGGTTTTCGTCCCGGAAGGGGGCGGGGCATGTCCCGGGCGGTCGCCGACCGGCGCGGCGGCGGCGGGGAGGCGGGGCGGGGCCGGGACGGCGGTGCGGCGGCAGGGCCGGGGAGGCGGGGCGGCGGGGCCTGGACGGCCGGTCCGGCGGGGCCCGCGCGGCCCGTTGTTCGCACCGTCGCCGCTGATCGGGCAAGGTGGAGGCCAGGAGGCGGCCCCGACCGGGCGGGCGGCCGGGGTGGTGGAGGAAGTGCCGTGTCCGATCGCGAGCCGGAGGGCGTGCCGGCACCGGAAGCGCCGCCCACCGAGGGGCTGCTCGGGCCGGACGCGCCGCCGATCGAACGGCCCGTCAGCGTGCCGCACGCGCCGGCGCCGGTGCAGACCGAGGGCCTGCTCGGGCACCAGTCCGCGCCCGAGGCCGCGGAGCCGGTCCGGGCCCGCCGCAACCCGCTCCTCCAGGACACCCTGACGCCCGAGGAGTGGAACGCGGCCGGCTACACCCCGTCGCACGGCCTCGACCTGGCCGAGCTGCACAAGGGCGCCCCCGGCGACGCCCCCTGGCCGGACCGGATGCGCACCCTGCTGCGGACGCCGATGGCCGAGCGCCCGGCGTTCGAGCGCACCGCCCGCGAACTGCACCCCGCCGCCGGGGCGCAGGCCCAGCGCAACGTGCCGCGGGTGCTCGACCTGTCGCTGCGGATCGGCGAACTGCTGCTCGCCAGCGGCGAGGCCGCCGAGGACGTGGAGGCCGCGATGCTCGGCATCGCGCACGCGTACCGGCTCGACCACTGCGAACCGCAGGTCACCTTCACGCTGATCTCGATCTCCCACCAGCCCTCGCTGATCGACCCGCCGGTCACCGCGGACCGGGTGGTGCGCCGCCGCACCTCCGACTACACCCGGCTGGCCGCCGTGTACGAGCTGGTCGCCGACATCACCGCCGAGCAGGTCACCGTCAACGACGCCTACCGGCGGCTGGCCGGCATCCGCCGCAACCGGCACCCGTACCCGGGGTGGCTGATGGCGGTGGCCACCGGGCTGCTGGCCGGGGCGGCGTCCTTCCTGGTCGGCGGGCAGAGGGACTCCACGGCCTGGCTGGTGTTCGTCTCCGCGTTCACCACCGCGGTGGTCGGCGACCGGCTGGCCTCCGCGATCGCCCGCCGCGGGCTGCCGGAGTTCTACCAGTTCGTGGTCGCGGCGATGCCCGCCGCGCTCTGCGGCATCCTGCTGTCCTTCAACGAACTGCACCTGCGCGGCTCGGTGGTGATCACCGGCGGGCTGTTCGCGCTGCTGCCCGGCCGGGCCATGGTCGCCGCCGTGCAG
This sequence comes from Kitasatospora sp. SolWspMP-SS2h, assembly GCF_003259315.1. Classification (GTDB taxonomy): domain Bacteria; phylum Actinomycetota; class Actinomycetes; order Streptomycetales; family Streptomycetaceae; genus Kitasatospora; species Kitasatospora fiedleri. Next base: position 205,148 of record NZ_QLLT01000009.1, read on the forward strand.
GACGGCCTGACCGGCTTCTACATCACCGCCGCCGCCCGGCTGCTGGAGGTGATGTACCTGATCGCGGGCATCGTCATCGGCGTGATGCTGGTGCTGTACGTCGGCGTCAACTACAACGCCCGGCTCAGGCCGGACGAGAGCCTGGGCGGCACCGCCAACCCGCCGGTCCAGCTGGTCGCCGCGGTGGTGCTGGCGCTGGCCTTCGCGATGCTGCTGCAGACCGACCGGCGCGCGCTGCCGATGGTGGTGGCGAACGCCGCGGTCGGCTGGACCACGTACGGCGTGCTCACCCGCAACGCGGGCGTCTCGGCGATCGTCGCCACCGGCCTGGCGGCGGGCTTGGTCGGCCTGTTCGGCCAGCTGCTGGCCCGCTACCGGTCGGCCTCCGCGCTGCCGTACGTGACCGCCGCGATAGGACCGCTGATGCCCGGTTCGGCGCTCTACCTCGGCATGCTGGCGTTCGCCCAGGGCCACGCCGGGACGGGGCTGGTCTCCGCCTCCCGGGCGGTCGCGCTGGCGCTGGCGCTGGCCATCGGCGTCAACCTCGGCGGCGAGGTGGCCCGGCTGTTCCTGAAGAACCCCGGCGCGAGCGACCGGGACACCCCGCACGTGCTGCTCCCGCGCCGGGCGGCGAAGCGCACCCGCGGCTTCTGACCCCGCGCCCCGCTCCCGCGCCGACCCCCGCCCCGCCGTCCGACCCCCGCCCGCCGACCCCCGCGCCCCGCTCCCTCGTCGACCCGCGCGCCGACCCCCGCCGGAAGAGGCACCACCCGATGATCAGTGCACTGCTGGACGGCTACCGCCACCACATCGTGGACGCCCACAAGCAGCCGCTGTTCCTGCTGCTGGTCGGGTTCATCACCTCGTTCGCGTTCATCCGGTTCAGCACCCGGATGATCCGCGCCCAGGTCCGCTGGTGGCCCGGCAACATCACCCCCGGCGGACTGCACATCCACCACATGGTGTTCGGCCTCGGCTTCCTGCTGCTCGGCGGCACCGGCGCCTTCGCCACCGACGGCGGGCACCCCTGGATCGACTGGTTCGGCCTCTCCTTCGGCATCGGCTGCGGGCTGGTGCTGGACGAGTTCGCGCTGATCCTGCACCTGGACGACGTGTACTGGAGCGAGCAGGGCCGCAAGTCGGTGGACGCGGTGATCCTCGGCATCCTGCTCACCGCGCTGCTGCTCACCGGCTACGTCCCGCTCGGCGTCGTCCCCGGGCAGGACACCCGCTGGGGGCTGGTCGCGGTGATCGGGGTCAACGCGCTGGTCTGCCTGGCCGCGCTGCTCAAGGGCAAGGTCTGGACCGGACTGCTCGGCATCATGGTGCCCGGCCTGTCCTGGATCGGCGCGATCCGGCTGGCCCGCCCCTCCAGCCCCTGGGCGCGCTGGCGGTACGCCGGACGCCCCCGCCGGATGGCCCGCGCGGTCCGGCGCGAACGGCGGCTGCACGCCCGGACGGACCGGGCCCGCACCTGGCTGTTCGACCTGATCGCCGGGGCGCCCGACAAGGTCCCGGCCGGGCACCCGAAGGCGCAGGCGGTGGCCGAGCGGATGGCCGCCCGGGCGCTCGCCCACCGGCGCCGGCCGGGCCGGGGCGTCCCGGGCGGGCACCCGGACGGCCCGGCGGCGCTCGGCGGCGACCCGGCGCGGCGGGCCCGGGCCCAGCGCCGCCGCCGCACCGTCCGGGCCGGGCGGGTGCGGACCACCGCGACCGGGCCGGGGCGGACCTGGGGGCGGGGGATTCGTTGAAGGGCGTTGAAAACCGGGATGGTGCGTCGGCGAACCGGTAGGGTTCGTGGACATCCCTCCCGGTGCGGCGCAGTTGCCCGTTCAGACAATCCGACATCTCACCCGCACGGCCGTATGGCGATGGCGCTGAGCCACCGTCAGGTCTGAGAATCTTGCGGTGCGTGACCGGAGTGACCGGATTGTCACGTCATGGGATGTCCGGCTGATCGTCGGAATCCCGCCGCCACCCGCCGAGAGGGGACCACGTCGTGCCGCGCAGGTTCCTCCCCGCCCTTCTCCTCGCCGGCGCCGCCCTGCTCGCGCTGCTGCCCGCCGCCAACGCCCCCGCCGCGCCGGCCGCCGCACCCGCGGCCCTGCCGGAAGCCCCGCCCGAAGCCCCGCCCGCGGCCCTGCCGGGAGCCCTGTCGGCCGCCGCGCCCGCGGACGACCCGGAGCCCGGCTTCCCCAGCGCGGACGACGTCGCCCGGGCCCGGGCCGAAGCCGACGCCAAGGCCGCCGACACCACCGCCGTGGAGGCCCGGCTGGCCGCCGCCCGGGACGAGCTCGACCGGGCCGGGCAGGCCGCCGAACAGGCCGTCGAGGCGTACAACGGCGCACTCGTCCGGCTCGGCCGGGCCCAGGACGCCTCCCGGGCCGCCGCCGAGCGCTCCACCGCCGCCGAGGCCGCCCACACCGAGGCCGTCGACCGGGCCGCCGGGCTGCTCGCCGAGATGTACCGGCAGGGCGCCTCGCCCCAACTCTCGGCCATCAACGCCCTGCTGGGCACCAGCGGCACGGCCTCGCTGTCCAGCCGGGCCGCCGCCGTCGGCACCGCCGGCGCCCAGACCCGGCAGATCCTCGACGACGCCACCCGCACCGCGAAGGCCGCCGCCCGGGCCGCCGACGAGGCCCGCACCGCCGAGACCGCCGCCCGCGCCGCCGCCGAGACCGTCCGCACCGCCAAGGAGCAGGCCCAGCGACGGGTCGCCGACCAGCAGCAGCAGGTCGCCGAGATCGGCCGCCGCCGGGAGGCCCTGCTCGCCGAACTCGCCACCGCCCGCGACACCACCGTCGAACTCGAACGGCAGCGCCAGGAGGCCCTCGACGCCCTCGCCGCCCGCGCGGCCGAGGAGGCCGCCCGCCGGGCCCAGGCCGAGGCCGAGGCGGCCGCCGCCGCCCAGGCCGCCCGGCACCACGCCGCCCCGCAGCGCGAGAGCGCCTGGTCGGCGGGCGGCTCCGAGGCCGCGCTCGCCTTCGCCCGGTCCGTCGTCGGCCTGCCCTACATCTGGGGCGGCGAGGGTCCGCAGGGCTATGACTGCTCCGGCCTGACCATGATGGCCTGGCGGCGCGGCGGCAAGCAGCTCACCCACTTCGCCGCCGACCAGTACGCCGAGTCCACCCCCGTCGGCTACGCCCAGCTCCGGCCCGGCGACCTGGTCTTCTGGACCAAGACCGGCCGCGCCGCCGACATCTACCACGTCGCCATCTACCTCGGCGACGACCAGATGATCGAGGCCCCCCGGCCCGGCGCCGCGATCAAGCAGGCCAGCCTCTGGATCATGGGCCGCCCGGACTTCTACGCCCGCCCCTGACCCGGGGCCGGCCCCGGTCGACCGCCGGTGCGGCGCGGGGTGCGGTGTGCGGGGGACGGGGTGCGGGGCGGGGTGCGGGGGCGGGGAAAACCGGGTGCCCGGTCCGGGAGGGGCGTCGTACGGTGGGCCGATGGGCAACGACGCGCAGCAGGGCCCCCGCCGGGGCATCGAGATCCGGCCGATCACCCGCGAGGAGCTGGCCGACTGGGACCGGGCGGTCTCGCTCGGGTTCATGCGCCCGCACGTCGCCCCGGCGACGCAGTGGCGCGAGCTGCTGTTCGAGCCCGGGCGGATGCTGGCGGCCTTCGACCACGAGGTCCCGGAGGCGGACCGGCCGCGCTGCGTCGCGACCTTCCGCAGCTTCGACACCGGGCTGACGGTGCCCGGCGGGGAGCTGCTGCCGGTCGACGCGATCACCGGCGTCACGGTCAACTCCACCCACCGCCGGCGCGGCCTGCTCAGCGGCATGATGCGGCACGACCTGGCCGCCGCCCGCGCGCGCGGTTCGGCCGCCGCCATCCTGATCGCCGCCGAGCACAACATCTACGGCCGGTTCGGCTTCGGCTCGGCCGTCCCGCTGGCGGGCTGGCGGGTCGACGTGCTGCGCTCCGGCGGCATCCGGTCCGGGCTGCCGGTGCACGAGGGCCACCGGATCGACTTCGCCACCCCGGAGGAGTTCGCCAAGTTCGGCCCCGACCTGCACGAGCGCTGGCGCCCCACCCAGCCCGGCGCGATCGGCCGCCCCGACGCGTGGTGGCGGCTGCGGACGGGTGAGGTCGAGCTGCCCGGCCTCGACTGGAAGCAGGGCTTCACCGCCTTCCACCGCACCGCCGACGGCACCCTCACCGGCATGATCGACTACACCGTCGAGGACAAGTGGGACGGCGCGTACCCCGACTGCCCGCTGACCGTCCGGGACTTCGTCGCGCTGGACCGGAAGACCGCCAACGCGCTCTGGGCGTACGCCTTCTCCGTCGACTGGGTGCGCCAGGTGGTCGCCCCCCACCTCGGCCCCGGGGACGTGCTGCCGCTGCTGCTCGACGACCCGCGCGGCGCCAAGCCGCACGAGGAGACCGCCGACTTCACCTGGCTGCGGCTGCTCGACCTGCCCGCCGCGTTCGCCGCCCGCCGCTACGAGGCCCCCGGCCGCCTGGTGCTGGACGTCGCCGACCGCGAGGGCTGGACGGCCGGGCGCTGGGCGCTGGAGACCGCCGCCGACGGCACCGGCCGGATCACCCGCACCGAGGACCCCGCCGACCTCGCGCTCGACGTCTCCCGGCTCGGCAGCCTCTACCTCGGCGGCGGCAACGCGGCCCGGCTCGCCGACGCCGCGCTGCTCACCGAGCACACCCCGGGCGCGGCCGTCCGGGCCGACACCCTGCTGCGCACCGCCCGCGCCCCGTGGAACCCGGACGGCTTCTGACCTCCGCCCCCGTCCTCGCCCCGCTCCCGTCGCGCGGCGGAACGTCAACCCGGGTACTCGGCGATTCACCCGCGAGGGTGTCGAAAACCCTTGCGGTGGCGGGGGGCCGGCGCGCGACGGGCGCGCCCCTGGCGAACGGCGGGTGAGCTGCGGGGGGCCGGTCGGCGGGGATTCCCGCAGGGGTGAACGCGAGTGCGGCCCGGAGGTGCGTGTTCGAATCCGGCGGGTCGACAACTGCCGCCGCCCTTCCTAGCGTTCGGGGCGTCCGGGCCGAACGAGCTGCCCCGGCGGACGCGGTCGCGCCCCCCGGGGCGCGGCCGAAGTCCTCCAGGAGACTCCGACATGTCCCCTTCCAGCGTCTGGGCGGGCGCCCTCGTGGTCCTCGTCGCCCTGCTCCTCGTCCTCGCCTGCGCCTGGCTGCTCTTCGCCGGGTCCGCCCCGGCCGGCGGCCGCCACCGCTCCGGCGGCGCACCGCCCGTCGTCCGGCTGGCCCGCCCGGGCGACCCCGTCACCCCCGTGCGGCCGGCGCGGCTGCCGCGCCCCGCCCGGCCGGACCGGCTCGTCCTCTCGGTGCGGCCCGTCCCGGTGCGGCGGCCGAACACCCTCCCGCTCTGCTCCCGGCACCGGGGGCCGGTGTCCGTCCGCACCCTGCACCGGACGATCATGCCGAGGTTCCCGGTCTTCCACGGCCCCGCCGTCCGGATCACCGTCCGCAAGGCCCCCCGCCCGGTCCCGCCCCCGCGCGTCCTGCCGCTCTGGGCCGCCCACCCCGCCCCGGGCCCGGTCGGCCGGGCCACCTGACCGGCCCGGATGACGTGACCGGCCCCGGCTACTTGACGAGGCCCTTCCCGATGCTGGGCAGCACGAAGTCCTGGATCAGGCCCTTGGCGTCGCGGACCAGGGGGCGGAAGACCCGGTAGCGGGAGAGGTTGATGAGCCGGGCGACCAGGGGGGTGGAGCGGCGGACGAACTCGCGGGTGCGCTCGGTGTCGGGGGTGCGGTCGAAGACCCAGTAGAGGACGACGACCATCAGGTACAGCCAGAGCACGTCGGGCAGCAGGTCGACGAGTTCGGCGTCCAGTCTGGGGGCGAGCTCGGAGCCCTGGAGCACCTCGCGGAAGAGCTCGACGGCGGTGGCCCGGGCGGGGTGGGACTCGTTGGAGAACGGGCTGAGCGAGCTGGTCGGGTCGGCTGCGGTGCGGAAGAACTGGGCGGCGAACTCGTGGTAGGGCGCGGCGGTGTCGACCCAGGACTCGATGGCGATCTGCAGGCGCTCCGCGAAGTCGCGGGTGTGCGCCGTCCGGACCCGGGCGTCGGCGGCGTGGTCGTGGGTCATCCGGTCGTAGAAGCCCTGGATCAGGAACTCCTTGGCCGAGAAGTAGTAGTAGGCGCTGCCGACCGAGACGCCCGCCTCGGTGGCGATCGCCCGCATGGTGGTCTTCTCGTAGCCGCGTTCCTGGAACAGCCGCATCGCGGTCTCCAGGATCAGCGCGCGGGTGGCCTCGCTCTTGTCGGTCTTCGGCTGGGCCCGCCCCCCCGCCAGCTCGCCGGACGGCAGGCCGGCCGCCTGCTCGTCCCTGTCGTTCGCGTCGTCCACGCCGCCCGACCCTACCGGGACCTGCCGGTCCCGTTCCTGGCCGTTTCCTGCCACCTCGCCCCGCCTGATTCGCTTTCGTCGCGGTCTCCTACCGGCCCGAGCCTAGCCCGGACCGGGACAACTCGGGACCGGGAGGGCGAATCGGAAGCCGGACGACGTGCCCGGTGCCCCCCGGCACCGGGTCGGTCGTACGGGATCGGCCGGGCGGACGCCGTCGGGTGGACCGGTGCCGGGGGTGCCGAGCCGGGCGGACGGCTCCCCGCCGGCCGTCCGGAGCATGTTTTCGAACGCGTTCAAAATGGTGCGCGAGCGACTCTGTGGCACCGGTTCGGGCCCGCTCAAGCCCCGACCGGCGAAAGGTCTCCGGCGGCGGTCCGCCGGAGGGGGTGTGCGAAGCTGGCCGGATGCCCGCCGCCGACCGCCCGCCCGTCCCGCCCGTCCTGCGCGAGGGCGGCGCCCCGGACGCCGCCGCCGTCGCCGCGCTGTACGCCGCGAGCCGGCGCAGCGCGTACGCCGGGCTGCTGCCCGCCGGCCTGTTGGACGCCGACACCGACGCCGCCGAACAGGAACTGCTCTGGGCGCTGCGGCTGGAGGCCGACTACGGGACGCCCGCCGACACGCCCGTCCTGCTGCTCGCCGAGGACCGGGACAGCGCCGCGCTCGGCTTCGCCTACCTGGTGCCGGACGGCGGCGTGGTGCGGCTGGAACAGCTGCACGTCCGCCCCGGCCGGACCGGCGGCGGGATCGGCACCGGCCTGCTGCGCGCCGCGCTGGCCCGCTTCCCGGCGGCGCCCGTCCGGCTGGACGTGCTGGCCGCCAACCGGCGGGCGGTCGCGTTCTACGAGCGGCACGGCGCCCGCCGCCTGGGCCGCGGCACCGCGCGCTTCCCGGACGGGACGGAGCTGCCCGAGTACGCGTACGGCTGGCGCTGACCGGGCGTCAGTCAGTCCGGTGCGGCAGTCGGTCCGGTCCGGTCCGGTGCGGCAGTCGGTCCGGTCCGGCGGGTCAGTCGGTCCGGTGCGTCAGCCGTCCCGGCGCGACAGCCGGGTGGCGGCGAGCAGGGCGAGGGCGGCGGCGCCGGCCGGCAGCAGGTAGCCGGTGCCGGGGGCGGTGTGCTGGGCGAGCGCGCCGCCGAGGGTCGCGCCGGTGGAGATGCCGACCAGGATCGCGGAGACCGCCAGGGCCATCCCCTCGGTCAACCGGTGCGCGGGCAGGAGGCGTTGGGCCAGCGTCATGCCGCTGACCATGGTCGGCGCGGTGCCCGATCCGGCCGCCAGCAGGGCCGCGCCCAGCAGCGGCACACCCGCCCCGGACAGGCCCGCGGCTAGCGGCAGCAGCATCAGGACGGTCATCGCGCCGGTGCCCAGCGCCAGCCGCCGGGCCACCGGGCGGCGCGGCCGGACCGCGCCGAACACCAGCCCCGACACGCAGGACCCGGCCGCCACCAGGGCCAGCAGTCCGCCGCCCGCCGCCTGCCGGCCGAGCGCGTCGGTGTACGCGAGCGTGGTGACCTCCAGCGAGCCGAACAGCACCCCGGCGGCCAGGAACACCGCGAGCAGCGGCGGGAGGCCCGGCGTCCGGACCAGCCCCCCGGCCGGGTGCCGGTGCGGGGCCCGGCCCGGCGGCGGCTCGGTGGCCCGCCGGGCGGCGAACAGCAGGGTGCCGGCGGTACCCAGCACCCGGGCGGTGAGCAGCCCGGCCTCGGGGGCGAGGGTGGTGCACAGGGCCATGCCGAGCACCGGCCCGGCCATGAAGCACAGTTCGTCCAGCGACTGCTCCAGCGCGTTGGCCCGGTGCAGCACGGCCGGGTCCGCCCGGTGCAGGTGCGCCCAGCGGGCCCGGGCCATGCCGCCCAGGTCGGGGCTGCCGCCGGACAGCGCCCAGCACAGGAAGAGCGTCCAGGCGGGTGCGCCGGAGCGGACGCACAGCAGCAGCGCCCCCGTCGGCAGTGCGGCGGCCAGCACCGCGGGCACCGCGACCCGGGCTTGCCCGAGGCGGTCCACCAGCCGGCCCAGCAGCGGCAGCAGCACCGCCCCCGCCAGCACCCCGACCGCGGAGACCGCCCCGGCCAGCGCGTACGAGCCGCGCCGGTCGGCGATCAGCACCACGGTGGAGACGCCGTTCATCGCCAGGGCGAGCCGGCCGAGCAGCCCGGACAGCGTGAAGGCCAGGGCGCCGGGGGCGGCGAACACCGGGCGGTAGCGGGCGAGCGCCAGGGACGGCAGTGACGACAGTGACGACAGCGCGGGCGGTGACGACGGTGGCGACAAGGGGGAGCTCCGAGGAGTGGGGGGACGGCTCCAGCCTCGGGGCGGGGGAGCGGGGGCGTCCAACACCCGCTCCGCCGGATTCACCGCCTCCTGTTGTTAATCTTCCGCCCGTGTCCCGCGACCTCCACCCCCGCCTGCTGCGCAGCTTCGCCGCCGTCGCCGAGTCCCTGCACTTCGGCCGCGCCGCCGAGCGGCTGCACCTGGCCCAGCAGGCCGTCAGCCGCGACGTCCAGGCGCTGGAGCGGGAGTTGGGCTGCGTGCTGCTGCACCGCTCCACCCGCAGCGTCGAGTTGACGGAGGCGGGCGCGGCGCTGCTGCCGAAGGCGCGCCAACTGCTGGAACTCCAGGCCGAGATCACCGCGCTGGGCGACACCCGGGCGCTGCTGGTGGACGTCAACAGCCTGGGCGGAGAGCGGGAGTTCACCGCCGAACGGGTGCTGGCCGCGGCCCGCCGGCGCTGCCCGGAGGCCGAACTGCTGGCCCGCTACCACGGCGGACTCACCGCCGCCGCGCGGGAGTTGGCCGCGCACCGGCTGGACGCCTCGTTCGGCCGGTACGCCGGACTGCCCGCCGCCGACCGGTCCCGGCTGGTGCACGTGCCGGTCCGGCTGGTGCCGATGGCGGTCTTCCTGCCGCTCGGGCACCCGCTGGCCGCGCTGCCCGCCGTCCCGCTGGCGGCGCTCGCCGGGCACCCGGTGGACGTGTTCGCCGGGCAGCCCGCCACCGCCGAGTGGACCGACCTCGGCCGGCGGCTGTTCGCCGAGCACGGCCTGGCCGCCGCGCCCGGGCGCACCCCGCCGGTCGGGCCGGCCGAGTTCGCCCGCTACCTGGCCCGGCACGGCAGCCCGGTGCTCACCACCGTCGAGGCGCACGACATCCCCGGCGGGGTGGCCCGTCCGCTGGTCGACCCGGTGCCGCTCAGCCTGCTCGGCCTGGTGCACCGCACGGGGTCGCGCCGCCCCGGGCTGGCCGCGCTACGCGCCTGCGCGGCCGAACTCGCCGCCGCCGAGGGCTGGTTGTGCCGCCCGCCGGGCAGCTGGCTGCCGGCCGAGGACGCGGCGCTGCTGCCCGGCTGAGCGCTCCGGGAGCGGCGCGGGGGCGGTGTTCCTTCCGCGGGAGACGGCGGCGCCCCCGCCGAGGGGGACGGCGGGGGCGGGACCGGGGCGGCCGGACGGGCGGCCGGGGCGGGCGGGTTCAGGCGGCCCGGACGGCGGAGACGTCCAGGGTCAGCTTGACCTTCTCGCCGATCAGCACGCCGCCGGTCTCCAGTGCGGCGTTGTAGGTCAGGCCCCAGGAGGTGCGGTCGACGGTGGTGCCGCCCTCGAAGCCGACCCGCTCGGCGCCGTACACGTCGGTGGCCGCGCCGGTGAACTCCAGGTCGAGGGCGACCGGGCGGGTGGTGCCCTTGATGGTCAGGTCGCCGTGCAGGCGGTAGGTGTCGCCGTCGACCCGCTCGGCGGAGGTCGAGGTGAAGGTGATCTCCGGGTGCGCGGCGGCGTCGAAGAAGTCGCCGGTGCGCAGGTGCTCGTCGCGCTGGGCCTGGCCGGTGCTGATCGAGGCGACCTTGATGACCAGTTCGGCGGTGGACGCGGCCGGGTTCGAGCCGTCCAGGTGCAGCCGGCCCTCGTACTCGGCGAACTCGCCGCGGACGTTGGTGACCATGGCGTGCCGGACCGCGAAGCCGATCCTGGAGTGTGCGGCGTCGATGGTGTAGTCGCCGGTCAGGTGGGCCAGGTCCGGGCCCTGGTCGGCGGCCGGAACGGTGGCGGTGGAGGTGGAAGTGGCGGCGGTGTTCTTGCTGCGGTTGAAGATGCCCATGGCTGCTCTCCTCGGGACGGGGATCGAAGCCTTTTGTTGAGGCTTCAACTTGTTCACGTGGTTCACCGTACGCCGATGTGGTTCAAGTTTCAACCATGATGGCGAAAGGTGAACCGGTTCGCCGGAAAACCGGGTGCGTCCGCCCGGGCCGCCGTCCAGACTGGCCGCCGGAACCCCGAACCCCCCCTCCCCCAGGAGAGCTGTGCAGTCCGCCGTCACCGTGTCGCCGTCCCAGGTCCCCGAGCTGCTGCTCGGACTCGCCACCGTGCGGCCGGTGTTCCTCTGGGGCGCACCGGGCATCGGCAAGTCCTCGCTGGTCAACCAGTTCGCCGAGTCGCTCGGCCTGGAGTGCGTCTCGCTGCTCGGCACCCAGCTCGCCCCCGAGGACCTGATCGGCGTCCCGCAGATCACCCCCGAGGGCCGCTCCCGGTTCTGCCCGCCCGAGTCGATCGCCCGCGAGCAGCCGTACTGCCTGTTCCTGGACGAGCTGAACGCCGCCACCCCCGACGTGCAGAAGGCGTTCTACTCGCTGATCCTCGACCGCCGGATCGGGAGCTACGAGCTGCCGCCCGGCTCGATCGTGATCGGCGCGGGCAACCGGGCCACCGACGGCGCGCTCGCCCGCCCGATGCCGTCCGCGCTGCTCAACCGCCTGGTCCACGTCCACCTGCGGGCCAGCTCCGACGACTGGCTCGGCTGGGCCGCCGGGCACGGCGTCCACCCGTGGATCACCGACCACCTGACCGACCGGCCCGACCACCTGTGGTCCGCCCCGCCGAAGACCGAGGAGCCGTTCTCCACCCCGCGCGCCTGGCACATGCTCTCCGACGCGCTGCACTCCTTCGGCCCCGGCCTCGACGAGGGCACCCTCAAGGTGCTCGCCCACGGCCTGCTCACCCCCGCCCACGCCGTCGCCTTCTGCGGCTACGCCAAGATCGTCCGCAACGCGTACGGGCTGGACGCGATCATGAAGGGCGACGCCTCCTGGCCGCACCGGATCGAGGACCGCGACCTGCTCTACTACCTCGCCGACTCCTTCCGCGGCCGCCTGGTCAAGGAGCTGCCCGCCCGCAAGGAGCACGCCTCGCCGACTGTCCGGCAGCACGCGTACCGCTCCAAGTCGCTGCTGGTGCAGCTCGCCGAGATCTCCGTCGAGGTCGCCCAGACCGTGATCGCCGACGGGCCCGACGGCAACCCCGTGCTGCCGTCCTGGTTCCTGATCGAGGCCGCCCGCGACCTGCCCCGCCTGGTCGAGGCCCGCCGGTGAGCCGCGCCCGCCGCCCCGCCGCCGAGCCCGCGAAGACCGACCCCGTCGAGGCCGCGTTCCTCGCGGGCCGGGCCAGGGTCGCCGGCAACCCCGCGCTCGCCGCCGTCCCCGCCGCGCTCTGCCGGCTGGACGAGCGGGACTGCCCGCTGCACCCCGCCACCGGCTGGGTCACCGCCGACTCGCACGGCAACCTGCACCACAACCGGCGCCGCCGCGCCGAACCCGAGGAGTGGGCCTGGGCCCTCGCCCACGCCCTGCTCCACCTCGGCTTCGGCCACCTCCCCGCCGAACGCGGCCCCCGCGTCCAGCCCGACGCCGCCGGCCTCGCCGCCCGCTGCGCCGTCGTCAACCGCTTCCTCGCCACCTTCCCGATCGGCCGCGCCCCCGACGACCTGCCCGCCGGCTGGCCCGGCGGCGACGAGGAGGAACTCGCCGCCCGCTGGCGCCGCGACGGCGTCCCCGCCGAGTACCGGGCCTGCGGCACCGGCGGCGACCACCCCGACCAGCACCTGGAACGCTGGGGCGCCCACCAGGACCCGCCGGACTGGACCCTCGCCTTCGCCCACGCCCTCACCCGCACCGTCTCCGCCGCCATGGACGTCGCCGGGGGCCGCCGCGAGACCCACGACGGCGCCCGCCTCCCGCAGCGCCCCTGGGAACGCGCCCTCGGCTGGTTCGTCTCCAGCTACCCGCTGCTCGGCGGCCTCGCCGCCGGACTCACCCTGGTCGCCGACGCCGAACTCGCCCGCGCCCACGGCATCACCATCGCCGCCGTCAACGCCGAAGCGGGCGAGATCTACCTCAACCCGCTGCGCCACCACACCGACGAGGAGTGGCGCTTCGTCCTCGCCCACGAGATGCTGCACGCCGCCCTCCGCCACGGCGACCGGGCCGGCGGCCGCGACCCGTACCTGTTCAACGTCGCCGCCGACTACGTCATCAACGGCTGGCTGCTGGAGATGGACATCGGCGAGATGCCCGAAGGACTGCTCCACGACCCGGAGCTGAGGGGACTCTCGGCCGAGGAGGTCTACGACCGGATCGCCCGCGACCAGCGCCGCCTGCGCCGCCTCGCCACCCTGCGCGGCAAGGGCCTCGGCGACATCCTCGGCGAACCCCTGCCCCGCACCGGCGGACGCGGCTACGTCGACCTGGACGACTTCTACCGGCGCGGCCTCCAGCAGGGCTTCGACCTGCACGTCCGCGACCGCGGCCTGCTGCCCGCCGGACTGGTCGACGAGATCCGCGCCCTGGCCCAGCCGCCGCTGCCCTGGGACGCCCGACTCGCCCGCTGGTTCGACGAGTTCGTCCCCCGCCCCGAACCGCTGCGCTCCTACGCCCGCCCCTCCCGCCGGCAGTCCGCCAGCCCCGACATCCCGCGCGCCGGACGCCACCACCCGGACGAGGAGACCCCGCGCCGCACCTTCGGCGTCCTGCTCGACACCTCCGGCTCGATGGACCGCGTCCTGCTCGGCAAGGCGCTCGGCGCGATCGCCTCCTACGCCGCCGCCCGCGACGTCCCCGCCGCCCGGGTCGTCTTCTGCGACGCCGCCCCCCACGACGCGGGCTACCTGCCGGTGGCCGAACTCGCCGGCCGGGTCCGGGTCCGCGGCCGCGGCGGCACCGTCCTGCAACCCGGCGTCGACCTGCTCGCCCGCGCCCCCGACTTCCCCGCCACCGCCCCGCTGCTGATCATCACCGACACCGACTGCGACGCCCTGCGCGTCCCGCGCCGCGAACACGCCTACCTCGTCCCGCGCGGCGCGACGCTGCCGTTCACCCCGCGGGGGCCGGTGTTCCACCTGCGCTGAGACGCGAGGGCGGGCGCACAGCCGAGGCGAAACCAGGGGTGCGGGGAACCGCGCGCGGCGGAAGCCGCACGTCCGCAGGATCGCGGCGAGGGCGGTCGGCCGCCGCTCCGCCGCGACCTCGCGGTGCGTGCCCGGTCGCTCGCGCGGTTCCCCGCGCCCCCGGCTGCCGCGTTCCGATCGCGCGGCGGTCCTCCCCGCGCCCCCGGCTACCGCGCCCCCACCCGTGCGTTCCGGGGCGTGTCGGCGGGGCGACCTAAGCTGGAGGGTCCGCGCCCGATCCTCCGGAGGTCCCGATGTACGTCCTGCACGCCCAGTGGCGGGCCGACGGGCGGCTCGGGGTGTGGGCGGAGGACGCCGGGGCGTTCCGGGGGCGGGCGGTGGAGGGCGCGCGGCACCCGTTCGCGTGCGCGGCGGGGGAGGTCGCGGAGCTGCTCGCGGCGGTCGGGCCCGGCCCGGCCTGGCTGGCGGAGCGCGGGGACGAGCGCTGGCTGACCCTGCGGCTGCCGACGCTCGGCTCGCGGCCGACGCCCTCGCCCGACCTCCCGGTGGGTTCCACGGCCGGGGGGCTGGAACTGCGGCCGTGGCGGGTCCCGGCGCTGCTGTTCGACCGGCCGGAGGCGGCGCAGCTGCTCGGCGAGCTGTTCGACCCGTACTGGCCCGGCAGCACCGTCGAGCTGCCCGGCGGCCGGGCGGCGGAGCTCGCGTACGGGGCGTCGCTGCGCTGGCTGACGGGCGTGCACGACCTGGCCTGGCGGCTGGCCGGGCGGGGGCGGGTGCTGCCCGCGCTGGTGGCGGAGCCCGGCGGGTGGGCGGCCCGCTGGCGGCCCGCGTTCGATGCGGCGGCCCGCCGGGAGGCCCGCGCGCTGGCGGCCGGGTGCCCGCCGGTCGCCCGCGCCGAGGACGGCCACGAGCCCACCGGCGGCGCCCTGTTCGACACCGTGCTGGACGCGCTCACCGACCACGAGACCCGGGTCGCGCTCGGGCCCGACGCACCGGCGCCCCCCGGCGGGCCCGCCTGGGTCGCCGCCCTGCGCGGCCCGGACGCCCGGCTGCCCGCCCCGCCCGACCCGGCGCAGGTCGCCCGCCTCGCCGCCGCCGCGGCCGGCACCGGGCCGGAGGGCCGCCTCCGGCTGGCCTTCCGGCTCGCCGAACCGCTCGGCACCGCCGCCGACGACCCGGACGCCACCGTGGTGGACGAGACCTGGCGGCTGGACGTGCTGCTCGGCCCGGTCGACCGGCCCTCGCTGCTGCTGCCCGCCGCCGAACTCTGGTCCGACGGGCCGGGCGCGGCGGCGCTGGCCCGGGCGGTGGACGACCCGACCGAGGCGTACCGCGCCGAACTCGACCGCGCCGCACGGGCGTTCCCCGCGCTGCGGGCCGCCCTGCACCGCACCCGCCCCACCGGCCTCGACCTCGACCGGGCCGGGGCGCTGGCCTTCCTGCGCGACACCGCCCCCGCGCTCGCCGCCGCCGGGCACGGCGTGCTGCTGCCCGCCTGGTGGCACCGCCGCCCCCGGCTCGGCCTGGCCGCCACCGCGCGGGCCGCCCCCGTCCCCGGCTCCGTCCGGCGCGCCGCCCAGGCCGACCGGGACGCCGTCCTGGACTTCCACTGGCAGCTCGCCGTCGGACAACAGCCGCTCACCCGGCAGGAGTTGGACGAGATCGCGGCCGCCCAGGCGGGCCTGGTCCGGTTCCGCGGCCGGTGGATCGAGGTGGACGCCGCCCAGCTCGCCGCCGCCCTGCGCTTCCTCGCCGCCCGCCGCGACGACCCCCGGCTCGACGCCGCCGCCCTGCTCCGCCTCGCCCACGAGGACGGCGCCGTGGTCGACGGCCTCCCGGTCACCGCCGTGCACGCCGAGGGCCCGCTCGGCGACCTGCTGGCCGGCCGCCTCGGCCGCCTCCCCGGCGCGCACCGCACCCCGGCCCCGCCCGGCTTCACCGGCACCCTCCGCCCCTACCAGGAACGCGGGCTGGCCTGGCTGGACGCCCTCGGGCGGCTCGGCCTCGGCGCCGTGCTCGCCGACGACATGGGCCTCGGCAAGACCGTCCAGACCCTCGCCCTGCTCGCCCTCGAACACGCCCGCGGCGCCCGCGGCCCCGTCCTGCTGGTCTGCCCCACCTCGCTGGTCGGCAACTGGCGGCGCGAGGCCGCCCGGTTCGCCCCCCGGCTGCGGGTCCAGCTCCACCACGGCCCCGACCGGACCCGGCCCGACCCCGCCGCCGACCTGGTGGTCACCAGCTACGGCGTCCTCCAGCGCGACGCCGCCGCGCTGCGCGCCGTGCACTGGCGCCGGGTCGTCGCCGACGAGGCCCAGCACGTCAAGAACCGGGCCACCCGGCAGTCCCGCGCGCTGCGCGCGCTGCGCTCCGGCCCCCGGATCGCGCTCACCGGCACCCCGGTCGAGAACCGCCTCGCCGAGCTGCACACCGTCCTCGACTTCGCCAACCCCGGCCTGTTCGGCACCCCCGAGGCCTTCCGCGAGCACTACGCCGTCCCCATCGAGCAGTCCGGCAACCGGGACGCCGCGGCCCGGCTCCAGCGGCTCACCGCGCCGTTCCTGCTGCGCCGGCTCAAGAGCGACCCCGAGATCGGCGGTCAGCTCCCCGCCAAGCAGGAGTTCACCGTCCGCTGCACCCTCACCCCCGAGCAGGCGGGCCTCTACCAGGCCGTCGTCGCCGACCTGCTCGACCGCCTCGGCGGCATCCGCGGCGTCGAACGCAAGGGCGCGGTGCTGGCCGCCCTCGGCCGACTCAAGCAGGTCTGCAACCACCCCGCCCAACTGCTGCGCGACACGTCGCCGTTGGGCGGCCGCTCCGGCAAGGTCGAGCGGCTGGTCGAACTGCTCCGGGAGGCCCTGGCGGCGGGCGACCGGGCGCTGGTCTTCACCCAGTACGCCGAGTTCGGCGCGCTGCTCCAGCCCCACCTGCGCCGCCGCCTCGGCACCCCCGTCCCCTACCTGCACGGCGGGCTCACCGCGCCGCGCCGCCAGGAACTCGTCGACCGCTTCCAGGACCCGGACGGGCCCGGGGTGTTCCTGCTCTCGCTGAAGGCCGGCGGCACCGGGCTCAACCTCACCGCCGCGAACCAGGTCGTCCACCTCGACCGCTGGTGGAACCCGGCCACCGAGGACCAGGCCACCGACCGCGCCCACCGGATCGGGCAGCGCCGCGACGTCCAGGTCCGCACGCTGGTGTGCACCGGCACCATCGAGGAGCGCATCGCCGAACTGATCGACAGCAAGCGGGAGTTGGCCGAGTCGGTGGTCGGTTCCGGGGAGAGCTGGCTGACCGAGCTCCCCGCCGACCGGCTCCGCGAACTGCTCACCCTCTCCGCCGACGCCACCGGGGACTGACCGCCATGGACCTCCCGCTCGACCAGTGCCTCGACACCTTCTGGCACGGCGACTTCACCCTCCACGACCCGCCCCCGGCCCCGCCCGACCCGGCTCTCGCCGCCCTCGCCGACCCCGCCCCCGACCTGGCGGCGCTCCTCGCCCCGCTCTACCGGCGGCTGACCGAGTGAGACCCGCTCCGCGCTGCCGCGCCTTCACGGCCGGTCGAGGAACTCCCTCACCAGGGAGGCGAATGCGGCCGGTTCCTCCACCCAGGGCCGGTGGCCGACCTCGGGCAGGACGGCGAGGCGGGCGCGGGGGTGGAGGGCGGCGGCCAGCCTCGCCGGGGCGGTGCCGATCAGCCCGTCCCGGCCGCCGGCCACCACCAGGACCGGCGCCGGCACCGGCCGGCCCCCGGCCAGGTCCGCGCCCGCGTAGAACGCGTCCCGCATCCAGGGCGCGGCCGGCGCCGCCTCCGGGGCGAACGCCGCGTCGCGGGCCGTCCCGTCCCAACGGCCCCAGAAGAACGGCGTGATCCGCCGGGCCAGCTCCGCCGGGTCGCCCGTGCCACCGGCCAGCAGGGCGTCCGCCTCGGCCGCGTCCGGGTACCAGGGCTCCGCCGAACGCGCGGCCCGGATGGCGGCGAGCTCCGCCGGATCCGGCTCCCGGGCCGCCCGGCCGACCGGGGTGACCAGCACCAGCGACCGGACGCGGTGTGGGAACTCGGCGGCGTAGCGCTGCGCGGTGAGCGCCCCCGCCGAGTGCCCGAGCAGGTCGACGCGCTCCGCCCCGAGGTGCTCCCGGAGGGCCTCCACGTCCGCGGCCTGGGCGCCGAACGCGCAGCTCGCCCGGTCGGCGGGCACCGCCGACCGGCCGCAGCCCCGGGGGTCGAGCCGGACCAGCCCCCGGTGTGCGTCCAGCCCGCCGAGGGTGCCGAGGTAGCCGGAGCCCATGCCGGGGCCGCCGGGGATCGCCACCAGCGGCGCGCCGTCGCCGGACCGCTCGTAGTGCAGGGCGGTCCCGTCGTGTCCGTGGAAGATCGTCATGACCCCGGATGGTGGCACGCCCCGCCCGGACGCGACAGGCGATTCCACGGTGCGGTCAGCGCAGGCCGTGACCGACGAGCGCCGCACGCAGGCCGCCCGCGCCGCGGTGCTGGTGGACGTGCATGCCGAGGTCGCGGGCGGCGGCGAGGTGACCGGCGGTGTCGTCGACGAACAGGCGGCGCCGCGGCGGGACGCCGGCCGGTTCGGCCACCGAGCGGCGCGCTCGCCGGCGCTAGCGGGCTGCTTGCAATTGCAAGCGGGGCGGTGCACACTGCCCGTATGGCGTCACTGAACGTGGGCTCGCTGGGCGAGTACATCCGGGAGCAGCGGCGGAGCGCGCAGTACTCGTTGCGGCAGCTGGCCGAGGTGGCCGGGGTGTCCAACCCGTACCTGAGCCAGATCGAGCGCGGGCTGCGCAAGCCCAGCGCGGAGATCCTCCAGCAGATCGCCAAGGCGTTGCGGATCTCGGCGGAGACGCTGTACGTGCAGGCCGGGATCCTGGAGGAGCGGGACGGCGAGGGGCCGGGGCTGCGGGCCGCGATCCTGGACGATCCGCTGATCAACGAGCGGCAGAAGCAGGCCCTGCTGTCGGTGTACGAGGCATTCCTGAAGGAGAACCAGGCCGCCCGTCCGCCGGACCCCGCCCCCGCGTGACCAGAGCCGACCGAACGACCAGACCTGCGTGACCGACGCCCCGCGCGACCCGACCGCGCGGCGGCACCCCGACCGGGAGGAACCGACATGCCGATCAGCGACGAGTTCAAGAAGACCCTCACCGACCCGACCCCGCTGTACGCCCTCGCCGGCGCCGGCGACCTCGCGTACGAGAAGCTCCGCGAGGTGCCCGCCCAGCTGGAGGCGCTCGCCGCCGACCGCAAGGGCACCCAGGAGCGGGCCGCCGCCGCCCTCCAGGACGCGGGCGCCGCGCTGGCCGGTGCGCAGGCGAAGGTCACCGAGGCGGTCAACGCGCTGCCCACCGACGTGAAGGAACTCCAGGCCAAGGCGCAGGAGTTCGCGATGCAGCAGGTAGGCCGGGCGCTGGAGTTCGCGGTGAAGGCCAAGGAGGTCTACGACGAGCTGGCCGTCCGCGGCCGCACCGTGGTGGACACCGCCAACGCCCCGAAGGACGGCGAGCCGCAGGCGTCGGCCGAGGCCGACGCGCCGGTCGAGGAGGTCGTGGTGGAGGAGGTCGTGATCGCCGAGGTCGTGGTGGACGAGGAGCCCGCCGCGCCGAAGTCCGCCGCGAAGAAGGCCCCCCGCCCCCGCAAGAGCGCCGCCGCCGACCAGGAGTGACCGGCGCGCGGCCGGAACGCCGCGCCGTCGGAGGCCGTTGACTCGGCCGGTGGCCGTGCCAGGATGGAAGAAAGAGTGAGGAGCCCCTCGGTGCAGATCCTGTACGTCAACCTCTTGAACCCGTTGTGGTGGGTCGCCACGGCGATCATCTGTTTCAAGGTGTTCGCGCTCGGCGACGCGGTGTTCCGCCGGGAGGACGCGTACCGGGCGGCCGACAAGAAGACCAAGGGCTTCTGGGTGGTCCTGCTGAGCGTCGTCCTGCTCTGGGACCTGCTGTTCGGCGCCAACCCGATCACCGGCCTGCTGACGCTGGCCGGCCTGGTCGCCGCGATCGTCTACGTGGTGGACGTCCGCCCCGCGATCAAGCTGATCACCGACGGCCGCGGCGGCGGTCGCGGCAACCAGGGCCCGTACGGCCCCTGGTGACGCGGCGCCGGCGTCGGCGCCCGGACGAGGGCGCGGGCACGCGCGCGGACCACGACGGAGAAGAGGGCGGCCCCGGGCGGGGCCGCCCTCCGGCGTCTGCGGCGGCGTCTGCGGCTCCGGGCGGGCCGGGCGCGGGCGGGTCGTTCGGCTCCGCCGCTGGACGGACGGACGGGCGCGGACGGGCGGGTCGGGCGCGGGCGGGCCGCGCTCAGCCCATGATCACCGGCACCGGGTTGCGCTCCAGCAGCAGCACGGCGACGTCGTCGGTGAGCGCCCCGCCGTTCAGCTCCTCGACCTCGGCGATCGCGGAGTCGACCAGTCGGCCGCGCGTCAGCCCGGCGGCCTGGTGGTCGGCGATCAGCTCGATCAGGCCCTCCTGGCCCAGGCGCGGCGAACCGGCCCCGACCTTGCCCTCGACCAGGCCGTCGGTGTACATCAGCAGCCGCCAGCCGGGCGGCAGTTCGACCTGGAGGGCGGGCCAGACCGAGTGCGTCGCGTCGCAGGGCAGCAGGCCGAGCGCCGGGCCGGCCTGGTCGAGCGGGAGCAGGACGGGCGGGCCGTCGGGGTCGAGCAGCAGCGGCGCGGGGTGCCCGGCCAGGTACAGCTCGGCGGTCTCGGGGCCGCCGTCCGCGGTGGGGGCGTCCAGCACGACCATGCAGAGGGTCGCGAAGATCTCGTCGCTGCGGCGCTCGTGCTCCAGCACGTGCTGGAGGGTGGTCAGCAGGGGCTGGCCGGTCAGCCCGGCGAACACCAGCGTCCGCCACGCTATCCGCAGCGCGACGCCGAGCGCGGCCTCGTCGGGGCCGTGGCCGCAGACGTCGCCGATCACCACGTGCACCCGGCCGTCCTTGGTGCGGACGGCGTCATAGAAGTCGCCGCCGAGCAGGGCGCGGCGGCGGCCCGGGCGGTAGCGGCGGGTGAAGGACAGGTTCGCGCCGTCCAGCAGCGGGGTGGGCAGCAGGTGGCGCTGGAGCCGGGCGTTCTCCTGGCCGCGGATCTCGGCCTCGACCAGGCGGCGCTGCGACTCGTCGGCGCGCTTGCGCTCCACCGCGTAGCGCAGCGCGCGGGCCAGCAGCGGGCCGCCGGTGTCCTGCCGGAGCAGGAAGTCCTGGGCGCCCGCGGCGACCGCGGCGGCGCCCAGCTCGGCTCCGGCGGCGTCGGTGAGCACCACCACGGCGGTGTGCGGGGCGCGCAGCAGCAACTCCCGCAGCCCGTCCAGCCGGTCGTCGGCACCGGCCGCCGGGCCGACGCCCTCGGCGAAGCCGTCGGGGAGGCCGTCGGCGAACCCCGGGACGAAGTCCTCGGCGAAGCCGCCGGGGGCCGGGGCGCCGTCGGTACCGGTACCGGGGCCGGAAGCGGAACCGGGGCCGGGGTCGGCGGAGGTGCCGGTGGTGGCGGGCTCGCCGAGGTCGAGCAGGACGCACTGGAAGTCGGTGCCGCGCGGCCCGCGGCGACCGCTGCCGGGCAGCGGCGGCAGGGCGGCGAGGGCCTCCCGGATGCCGTCCACCCGGTGCAGTTCGGCGTGCTGCCCCAGCTCGGCGGCGAGCGAGTCGAACAGGGTGTGCTCGGGCCCGTCGGCCTCCACCACCAGGACGCGGAAGTCGGCGGCGGGCCGGGACGGCTCGGCGGCCCCCGGGGTGCTGCGCGGATGCGGTATCGGCGCCGGGCCGGCGTTCCGGGCCGGGGGCTGACCGGCGGTCGGGCCGGCGGTCTGGCCGGTGCGCTGCGCGCTGTGGGCGCGGCGGCCGCGGCTGCGTTCGGCGGTTCCGGCGCTGCTGGTCGCGTCGGGTGCCCGCCCGTCTCCCGTAGCGGGCATCGGTCGGTCCTTCCTTTCCCCGACTGACCAACGGCTGGTGTCCGTCCGCAGTGCCCGGGTGGCACCGGGCATCGGGGGGCTTCCCGCGACCATAACGTGATCTCCGAGGATTTCTTCGACTGAGCGGCGCGGATGTGGTTATTGCCACGCGTGTGGTGGCGGTTTTGCCTAGGGTTTCCGTGGCTTTCCGCCACGGCGGGACCGGAACTGACTGGAGGTGTGCGGCGGTGACACGGATCACGCTGGTGCAGGGTGACATCACGGAACAGCGGGTGGACGTGGTGGTGAACGCCGCCAACAGCTCGCTGCTGGGCGGCGGCGGGGTGGACGGGGCGATCCACCGCCGGGGCGGGCCGGAGATCCTCGCCGAGTGCCGCGAACTGCGGGCTTCGCACTACGGCAAGGGACTTCCGACCGGTCAGGCCGTGGCCACCAGGGCGGGGCGGCTGCCGGCCCGCTGGGTGGTGCACACCGTCGGCCCGGTGTACCGGGCGGAGGACTACCAGCGGCGCGCGGAGCTGCTGGCCTCGTGCTATCGGGAGTCCCTTCGGGTCGCGGTCGGGCTGGGGGCGCGGACGGTGGCCTTCCCGGCGGTCTCGGCCGGGATCTTCGGCTGGCCGCTGGACGATGCCGCTCGGATCGCGCTGACGGCCGTGGCCGGGGAAGACCCGGACCTGGACGAGGTGCGCTTCGTGCTGTTCGGCGCCGACGCGTACGAGTCGTTCGAACGAGTCCGGCGGGGGCTGACGGGCTGACGGGCGGTTCCTGCGGGCGGTCTGACGGTCTGACGGGCTGGCGGCCTGACGGGCTTGACGGTCTGGCGGCCTGGCGGTCGCTCAGGGGCGGTCGGAGCGACCGCCCGAACGGTTCCATGGTGGCGTGACGGGGCGTCAACACGCCAGAGAAAATCGATAACTCGTTCGAGTGAACTGTCGAACGGGTGGTCGGATCGCCCCGCGGCGGGGACCGGAGGGCGGTCGGCCGGTCCGGGGAGCCGCCGCCGTTCCTGCGCCGACCGGGTGACCGCCCGTCCGCGCCGGGTGGGGCGGCGTCCCCGGCCTCCCCCCGCTGCCTACCGTGAGACGGCCGCTGCCGACCTCCCGGGATGGTGATCCGTGTACGTACGCGCAACCCGCCTTGTCGCCCTCGTCTCCACCGCGCTGCTGGCCCTGTGCCTGCTCCCGGGGACGGCCTCCGCCCGGTGGGAGCCGCCGACCGGGCCGGCCGCCCTGGCCGCCCCGGCCGCGAACCCCCCGGCCGCGATGGTGGTCGCGGCCGCCACCGGACCGGGTCAGACCTACGGCGGCTTCGAGGCCCCGGCCTCCTTCGACCCGCTGTCCGGGTACCCGCAGCCCGGCTACAGCACGGCCGGGTACACCGCGACCGCCCCGGGCTTCGGCGGGATCATCTACGGCACCGCCACCACCGGCGCCCGCCTGGAGCTGTACTGCGTCGACCTCAACACCTCGACCGAGACGGGCATCCCCTACGACCCCGGCACCTGGTCGCTGGCCGACGTGCCCAACCTCGGCCTCGTGCTGCGCGTCCTCACCCAGTACTACCCGGTGACGGGCGAGCCCGCCGCCGCCGGCAGCGACGCCCAGCGGGCCGCCGCCGTCCAGGCCGCCGTCTGGTTCTTCACCGACCGGTTCGTCCTCGCCACCGGCGACCCCAGGTTCGCGCTGACCTCGGCGATCGTCACCCGGGTGATCGGCCAGGGCCCGCTGTCCGAACCGGCCGCCCCCCTCGCGATCGACGGCCCCGGCACGGCCGTGAACGGCGGGATCACCGGCCCGTACACCGTCCGGGGCGGTACGGGCGACGCCGTGCTCTCCGCCACCGGCGGGGACCTGTTCGCCGACGCCGACGGCACCCGGCCGCTCGCCGACGGCGCCACGCTCCCGGCCGGGGACCCGTTCTGGTTCCGCCCGTCCGCGCCCGGCTCCGCCCGGATCCGGGCCACCGCCGCCGCCCAGAGCCCGGTGGGCCAGGCGTTCGTCTACGCCCCCGCCGATCCGGCCGACCCCGATCCGGCCACCGCCCAGGGGCTCGTCCTCGCCCGGGCCGCCTCCGTCACCCACCAGGCCGAACTGTCCGTCACCGTCAACGCCCCGTCCCCCAGCCCGTCCCCGTCCCCGAGCCCCAGCCCCAGCCCTTCTCCGAGCCCGAGCCCCTCGCCCTCGTCCAGCACCCCGGCGCCCAGCCCCACCCACTCCCAGAGCCCCGGACCGCACCCCGCCCTTCCCGACACCGGTGCGAGCACCCCGGTCCTGCCGATCGCCTCGGCCGCGCTGGCCCTGTGCGCGCTCGGCGCGACCGTCCTGGTGCTCTCCCGCAAGCGCCGGCGCCACTGAGCCCCCGGCCAGGGCGCCGCTGACGCCGCCGCCGGACCCGTGCCCCACCGGGTGACGGGCCGCCGCCCGACCGCCGGGCGGCGGCCCGTTCCGCGTGCCCGGCGGGGCGCACGGCCCGTGCGGACCGGCCCGGACCGGCCGGGCTCAGCGTGGGGCCAGCGCGGCCCAGTCCACCGTCAGCTCGCCCTGCCGCCGCCGGGCAGGGGCGTCCCGCAGCGGCCAGTCCGCGGCCAGCGCCGCGCAGGTCGCCGCCCAGCGCTGCCGGGCCCCGAACGCCCCCAGCGGCGCGGCCGCCGCCCAGGCCCGGTCGAAGTCGCGCAGGAAGGAGTGCACCGGGCGCCCCGGCACGTTGTGGTGGATCAGCGCCTTCGGCAGCCGCTCGGCCAGGTCGGACGGCCGCTCCAGGCCGGCCAGCCGGGCCGCGAAGGTCACCGTGCGCGGCCCCTCCGGGCCGAGCGCCACCCAGACGTGCCGCCGCCCGATCTCGTCGCAGGTGCCCTCCACCAGCAGCCCGTCCGGGGCCAGCCGCCCGCACAGCCGGGCCCACACCTCGGCCACCTGGTCCTCGTCGTACTGCCGCAGCACGTTCGCCGCCCGGATCAGCTGGGCCCGCGCCCCGCCGTCCAGCGGCACCTCGAAGCCGCCCCGGCGGAACTCCAGCAGCGGCGGCTCGGCCATCGGCAGCGCCGCCGCGACCCGGGCCGGGTCGATCTCGATCCCGACCACCCGGACGTCCGCCCGCACCGCCCGCAGCCGCGCGGACAGCTCCACCGCCGTCCACGGCGCCGCGCCGTACCCCAGGTCCACCGCGACCGGCGGGGCCGCCGACGCCCGCAGCGCCCGGCCCGCGGTGTACGCGATCCACCGGTCCATCCGCCGCAGCCGGTTGGTGTTCGTGGTGCCCCGGGTGATCGTCCCCACCGGCCGGCTCGACCGGCCCCGGGACAGCGGCGTGTCGCGTACGGCCATGGGCACCAAGCGTACGCAGCCGGTCCGCCCGTGCCGACGCCCGCACCCGTGCCGGCACCCGTACCCACTCCGCGTCCGCTGGCGGGAATACGACGACGCGTTCCCCGGTTGCCCTGGCTGACGTCCCTCCGCCCGCTGCCGCCGGCCGCGGGCGGCGGCACGAGAAGAGCAGACCAGACGGCCGGCGCACAGGGAGGCTTCCGCAGGTGACCCAGCACCTCGTCCGCACGTCCCGCCGGGAGCCGCGCCGCACCGCACCCGCGGCACCCGCCGCGACCGCGCCCCCCGCCCCGGCCCGCGCCCGCCGGCCGCGCCGGATCGCGATGCTGAGCGTCCACACCTCGCCGCTGCACCAGCCCGGCACGGGGGACGCCGGCGGGATGAACGTGTACATCGTGGAGCTGGCCAAGCGCCTCGCCGAGCTGGACATCGAGGTCGAGGTGTTCACCCGCGCCGTCAGCTCGGACGACCCGCCCGCCGTCGAACTCGCCCCCGGCGTGCTGGTCCGGCATGTCACGGCCGGGCCGTACGAGGGCCTGTTCAAGGAGGACCTGCCGGCCCAGCTGTGCGCCTTCACGCACGGCGTGCTGCGCACCGAGGCCGGCCACCGCCCCGGCTACTACGACCTGGTGCACTCGCACTACTGGCTCTCCGGCCAGGTCGGCTGGCTGGCCGCCGAGCGCTGGGGCGTCCCGCTGGTGCACACCATGCACACCATGGCCAAGGTGAAGAACGCGGCGCTCGCCGAGGGCGACACCCCGGAGCCCGCCGCCCGGGTGATCGGCGAGACCCAGGTGGTCGGCGCCGCCGACCGGCTGATCGCCAACACCGCGGAGGAGGCCGCCGCGCTGGCCCACCACTACGCCGCCCGCCCCGACCAGCTGGCCGTCGTCCACCCCGGCGTGAACCTGGACGTCTTCCGCCCCGACGGCCCCGACTCCCGGGCCGCCGCCCGGGCCCGGCTCGGCCTGCCGCAGGGCGCGGCGGTGCTGCTGTTCGCGGGCCGGATACAGCCCCTCAAGGCGCCCGACGTCCTGCTCAAGGCCGTCGCCCGGCTGCTGGACCGGCACCCCCGGCTGCGCGAGCGCCTGGTCGTCCCGGTGGTCGGCGGCCCCTCCGGCACCGGCCTGGCCCGCCCCGAGAGCCTGCACAAGCTGGCCGCCCAGCTCGGCATCGGCGACGTGGTCCGCTTCCACCCGCCGGTCGACCAGCTCCGCCTGGCCGACTGGTACCGGGCCGCCACCGCCCTGGTGATGCCCTCCCACAGCGAGTCCTTCGGCCTGGTCGCCCTGGAGGCCCAGGCCTGCGGCACCCCCGTGGTCGCCGCCGCCGTCGGCGGCCTCCCGGTCGCCGTCCGCGACGGCCGCACCGGCACCCTCGTCCCCGGCCACGACCCGGAAGCCTGGGCCCGCGCCCTGCACCCCTACGTCGCCGACCCCTCCCTCACCCCCGTCCGGGGCGCCGCCGCCGCCCGCCACGCCGCCGCCTTCGGCTGGCTCACCGCGGCCGGCGCCACCGCGGAGGTCTACACGGGGGCGATGTCCGCGGCCCGGGTCTGACGCGACGGCCCGGGTCTGACGCGAGGGCGGGCGTCCGACGTGACGGCCCGGGTCCGGCGTGACGGCGCGCACACGGGGTCCCGCGGGCGCGCGTCGGCCGACCGGGGGGCTAGCGTGGGGCCATGGCTGCCAAGGACGACGCACTCACCCTCCTGCGCGCCGCGCTCGACCAGGCCGGGGTGGCCTGGGAGCCGGCCGCCGCCGATCCGTACACCGTGGTCGCCGCGCTGCCGGGGACGCGCAAGCTCTCCACGGCGTGCGCGCTGCGGATCGGGGACCACACGCTGTCGGTGAACGCGTTCGTGATCCGGCGGCCGGACGAGAACCACGAGGCGTTCCACCGCTGGCTGCTGGAGCGCAACACCAGGATGTTCGGCGTCGCGTACGCGGTCGACCCGCTCGGCGACGTCTACCTGGTCGGCCGGCTGCCGCTGGAGGCGCTGACCCCGGACGCGGTGGACCGGCTGCTGGGCAGCGTGCTGGAGCACGCCGACGAGCCGTTCAACACCCTGCTGGAGCTGGGCTTTGCGACCGCGATCCGGCGCGAGTGGGAGTGGCGCACCAAGCGCGGCGAATCCACCCGCAACCTCGCGGAGTTCGCGCACCTGGCGAGCGGGAACCCGCCCGCCGGGGACTGAGCCGGGTATCCTCCCGGCCGGGGAGGAAACCATGGACACCGAATTCGCCGGACCTGCCGAATCCGCCGCCGCACAACGGAAGTTGGCCTGGCTGGAGGCCGAGCTCGACGCCGAGCTGAAGGAGCGCCGACGCCGCCGCGACTGGGACCGGCGGCGCGCCCTGACCCTGCAACTGGCCACCGTCAGCCTGTCCGCCCTGGTCACCGTGCTGCTCGGCCTGAAGGTCGGCGAGCCCGCCGCCAGCCGGCTCTCCGACATCGCGCTGGTCACCGGCGCGCTGGTCACCGTGCTGGCCGCCTGGGCGGCGTTCTTCGGCTACCGCACGCTCTGGATCCAGCGCGCCGACACCGTCCACCGGCTGAACTCGCTGCGCCGCCGCCTCGGCCTGCTGAAGGCCGAGTACGGGGACGCGGTGCCGGAGCCGGTCCGGCTGCTGCCGCTGATCGACGAGTACCAGGCGATCCTGGAGGACGACCACGACTCCTGGGTCCGGCTGCGGCAGAGCGAGGCCGGCTGAGGGTCCGCCGGGGCCCGTTCAGCCGCCGGCCGGCCCGGCCGGGCCGGGGGCGGCCCGTGCGTGGACTTCGCTCCAGACGGTTTCGCGGGCGGTGCCGTTGTTGCGGACGGGCGGGGAGTACCGGTGGCCCCAGCGGTCACCGAGGGCGAGTGCGCTGAGAACGGCCTGCTGGCCGTCGGGTCCGTCGGGGCGGACGATGGCGAGTTCGATCCGGTAGCCGTCCGGGATCGCGGTCAGCCGGGCCTCCCCGCCGCCGCCGACCCGGGAGAGCTGTTCGGCGATCCCCCAGGCCCGCTGCCGCAGCACGTCGTTCACGAGACGGCGCCCGGGGCCGGGCGGAACAGCTCGCCGGGGAGCACCGGCGTCCTCCAACGGCCTTCCGGTGTACGACATTTCTTCCTCAATTCGGTGTCGGTGCGGGGTGGGCAGGATCGGCCTGCGCCAGGTCCGCGCGAGTGGGGTGACGCACCGCGCACCGGCCGACCGACCAGGGCTCGCCCCCGTCGGCGGGTACGAGCACCAGGTCGCCGCGCTCGTCCGCGTGGGAGAACTCGCCGAGCCGTCCGGTCGCCGCGTCAACCAGCAGCTCGCCGCGCTCCGGCGACCAGAGCATCGAGACAACCCCGGTCAACTCCCCGCCTCGCACGGCGCGCACGTAGGGGGCGCCCGTCCAGATCAGGGTCGCCAACTCACTGGCCACGTCCGGGGTAACCCCGCCCAGTTGCACCAGGTACCTCCCGGTGGCCGCCCGCTCCACCGCCAGCGAGGCCTTCGTGACCGCCGCCGCGACCGGCGAGTTCGGCGAGGTCTGACCGCGCACCCCCCAACGTCGAAAGAGGCCCCTCCCGCCCGGGAGGGGCCTCTGCGCAATCCGGCTGTGCCGCCGCCCGCGGGCGGCGGGCGTCAGGCCGCCGTCTCCACCGGGGCGGGCCGGGCCGTCCCGTCGACCACCGGGGGGCGGGGGCGGCGGCCGATCGCCACGAAGGCGACGGCGGCCAGGGTGCCGGCCGCCGCGCAGGTGCCCCACAGGGTCCAGCTGCCCGCGTACTGGAGCAGTAGGCCGCCGCCGAGCGGGCCGGCGAACGAGGCCAGTGACCAGGAGAGCGAGTAGACGCCCTGGTAGCGGCCGCGGGCCCGGGCGGGGGAGTGTTCGGCGACCAGCGCCATCATGGTGGGGGCGGTGACGATCTCGCCGACCGTCCAGATCGCCACCGTCAGCGCGTACAGCGCGGCGGAGGACCCGGCCAGCGCGGTCAGGCCGAAGCCCCAGCCGGTCAGCAGGGCGCCGACCACCAGCAGGACGGTGCGGTCGCGGGCCTCCATCAGCCGCGTCAGCGGCAGTTGGAGCAGCACGATCAGCACCCCGTTCAGGCTGATCACCAGGCCGAACCGGGCCGCCGAGAGGCCGTGCGCGCCCATGTCCACCGGAAGCGTGGTGGAGCCCTGCTGGACGACCAGGGCCAGCAGCAGGTTCACCGCGACCACGGCCCTGAACGGCCCGTCCCGGAAGACCGTGCCCAGCCCGACCTGCGGCTCCCGCGCGGCGGCACCGGACGGGGCGGCGGCCTCCGGCCGGGTCTCCGGGACCTTCACGAAGACCACCACCGCGCACAGCAGGGTGGTCGCCGCGTCCAGCAGGAACAGCGTCAGGTAGCCGTGCACGGCGATCAGCCCGGCCACCGCGGCGGACGCGCCGAAGCCGATGTTGATCGCCCAGTAGTTCAGCGCGTACGCCCGCACCCGGTCCGCGGCCGGCACCAGGTCGGCGATCATCGCGCTCACCGCCGGGCGGGACGCGTTGCTCGCCAGGCCGACCAGGAAGGCCACCGCGGCGATCGCCACCGGCCCGTCGGTGAACCCGAGCACCGCCGTGAACAGCGCCGTCGCCAGTTGCGCGGCCAGCAGCGTCGGCCGCCGCCCCAGCCGGTCGGTCAGCACGCCCGCGCCGATCGCGGCCACCGCCGAGCCGAGCCCGAACAGCGAGGCGACCAGGCCCGCGTACGCCGCCGAGTAGCCGCGCTCGTGCGTCAGGTACATCGCCAGGAAGGTGACCACGAAGCCGCCGAGGCGGTTCACCAGGGTGGACGTCCACAGCCACCAGAACCGGCGGGGGAGCCCGCCGCCCGCTCTGCGTGCTTCGGAGGCCAGACGGGCGAGGAGGGGCATGGGGGAGCTCCCGGGCGGTACGGCCCCGGCGGCCGCGGGCAGGGTGGTGCGGCCGCCCGCGGGCGGGGTGGAACGGTGGGGGCGGCCCGATCGGTAAGAGTCGAAACCGCTGGGCGAACGTTACCCCCGATCCGGACGGACGAGCGATCGGATTTCGCCCTCCACTAGGCTTGGCCCCATGGCTGACACGACCTATCGCTTGATCCTGCTCCGCCACGGCGAGAGCCAGTGGAACCAGAAGAACCTGTTCACCGGTTGGGTCGACGTCGACCTCAACGAGAAGGGCGAGAAGGAGGCCGCCCGGGGCGGCGAGCTCCTGCTGGCCGAGGACCTGCTGCCGGACGTGCTGCACACCTCGCTGCTGCGCCGCGCGATCCGCACCTCGCAGATCGCCCTCGACAAGGCCGACCGCCACTGGATCCCGGTCCGCCGCAGCTGGCGGCTGAACGAGCGCCACTACGGCGCCCTCCAGGGCAAGGATAAGGCCCAGACCCTCGCCGAGTTCGGCGAGGAGCAGTTCCAGCTCTGGCGCCGCTCCTACGACACCCCGCCGCCGGCCCTCGCCGACGACGCCGAGTACTCCCAGGCCGGCGACGCCCGCTACGCCGAGATCCCGTCCGAGCTGCGCCCGAACACCGAGTGCCTCAAGGACGTCGTCGAGCGGATGCTCCCCTACTGGTACGACGCCATCGTGCCGGACCTGGCCGCGGGCAACACCGTCCTGGTCACCGCGCACGGCAACAGCCTGCGCGCCCTGGTCAAGCACCTCGACGGCATCTCCGACGAGGCCATCGCGGGCCTCAACATCCCCACCGGCATCCCGCTCCTCTACGAACTGGACGCCGACTTCAAGCCGGTCGCCGCCGGTGGCCGCTACCTCGACCCCGAGGCCGCCGCGGCCGCGATCGAGGCCGTGAAGAACCAGGGCAAGAAGTAGCACCCCTTCCCGCCCTCACCCACCTGTCAGCCCCCTGCCCGGCGCAACGACGCCCCGGCCCAGGGGGCTGTTCCGTGTCCGCCGCGAGGGGGACGCTCCCGTATGGAAAGAGCTGTCGAATCGTCAACAAGCTTGCGGTAAAGCCTGGTTAAGGTTTTCGAATGGTTCAGACCATTGACGGGGGGAAGGCGCGCTCCTAGCGTGGAACCACTGTCGGCGTGGGCATGACAATCTTGGTCGCCCCCCACGCGACCCCCTTCCGCGTGCCCACGGCCGTGCACTCCATCCACCCCCACGGAGGAGCACCATGCGCAAGCGCAACATCCTGGCGGTCGGCTTCGCCGCCGCCGCGGCGGTCCTGGCCACCGCCCTCCCGGCCAGCTCGCACGGGTACATCACGACGCCGCCCAGCCGGGCGGGGCTGTGCGGTGCCGGCGTGGTGAAGAAGTGCGGCGACATCCAGTGGGAGCCGCAGAGCGTCGAGGGACCCAAGGGCTTCCCGGCCGCCGGGCCCGCCGACGGCAAGCTGTGCGCGGGCGCGGACGCGCGCTGGGCGCAACTGGACGACCCCCGGGGCGGCGGCTGGCCGACCACCAGGGTCACCGCCGGGCAGCAGCTGACGCTGACCTGGAGCATCGAGGCGCGGCACGCCACCACCTCGTTCCGGTACTTCCTCACCAAGCCGGGCTACGACGCCACCACCAAGCTGACCAGGTCGAACCTGAACCTGACCCCGTTCCTGACCGTGCCGATGGGCGGCAAGCAGCCCCCGGCCACGCTCAGCCACACCGCGACCCTGCCCGCCGGGCTGACCGGCCACCAGGTGATCCTGGCGGTCTGGGACATCGCGGACACCGGCAACGCCTTCTACCAGTGCATGGACGTCAACTTCTCCTGACACCCGGAAGGCCCCCGGCACCCGGCGGGAGCCGGGGAGCACGGCAGGACGGCCGGGCCGCCCCTCGCGGGAGGGGCGGCCCGGCCGTCCGTCGTGCGCGGGCTCAGTGGCCGCCGCAGCAGCCGCCGGTCACGCCGCCGCACTGGCAGGGCGAGCCGGACTGGCAGCCGCAGCCGCAGCCCGGGCCGCAGCCGCAGCCGGCGGCCAGCACCGGCAGCAGCCGCGCGGCGGCCGGGGCCACCGGGTGCGGCGGGGGAGTGGTCGGGGTGCCGGTGGTCTTCATCGGGCTGCCTCCTCGTCCGGGCGGTGCCGGGCGAGCCGAAGCAGCCGCCCGTCCCTCCGAGTGAAACCCCACCGTTGACGACACGTCAACGGGCGCGCGGAGGCTGGTGGTTCCGCAGCCGTGCGCCCCCTCGCCGGACCCGGCGGACGGTTACTCGGCGGACTCCGCGGTGGCTACGAAGTCGGCCACGTGCTCGCCGGTGACCAGGTACACCACCCGCTTGGCGACCGAGACGGCGTGGTCCGCGAAGCGCTCGTAGTAGCGGCCGACCAGGGTGACGTCCACCGCGGTCTCGATGCCGTGGTGCCAGCGGTCGTCCAGCAGGTGCGAGAACAGCTCGCGGTGCAGGGCGTCGATCGCGTCGTCGTCCGCCTCCAGCTCCAGCGCCTTGTCGACGTCCTTGGTGGCGATCACCAGGCCGGCCTTGGCGACCAGCCGCTGGGCGAGCTGCCCCATCTCCAGCACGATCGGGTGCAGGTCGAGCGGGACGGCGGTCTCCGGGTAGCGCAGCCGCGCGACCTTGGCGACGTGCCGGGCCAGGTCGCCGCAGCGCTCCAGGTCGGCGCTCATCCGCAGCGAGGTGACCACGATCCGCAGGTCGGTGGCGACCGGCTGCTGGCGGGCCAGCAGGTCGATCGCGCGGTTCTCCAGGCCGTGGTGCAGCTCGTTGATCCTCTCGTCGGCGGCGATCACGCCCTCCGCCAGGGCGAGGTCCGCGTCCAGCAGGGCCGTGGTGGCCCGTCCCATCGCCGAGCCGACCAGGCGGGCCATCTCGACCAGGCTGTCGCTGATCGAGTCGAGTTCCTCGTGGTACGCGTCGCGCATGCGCTCTTCTCCTCCAGTACCGGTGTCGGTGGCGGTGCCGACCGGACGCCCCGGACCGACCCGCCGGAGGGGCGGGCGGCGCGGGCGGCCGCTGCTGGTGGCGCGAATGGTAGCCGCGTCACCGCCCACACGGGCTTGCCCGGCCCAGACTGAGCCGTTCGGGCGACCTGCCACGGCCGCTGCGGTGAATCGGCGGCAGCGTGAAGGTGAATTCTCGGCAACGTCAGGCCGATGCCTTGATCGCACCCTTACGGAGCCCGCCCGGGCACCATTTACGCTGACAGGCATGGACGTGAACGTGGCCGCCGCCGCTGCCTGCGCCATAGCCGGGCTCGGCGTCGGCCTCACCGCCTCCATCGCCTTCCGTTGGAGCGAGCGCGACCAGGGCAGGGGCAAGGGCGGCAGGACCAGCAGGAACACAGCGCCGGAACCCGACCAGGAGCCGGCCCTCCCCCCGGGAGTGGACACCGTGCTCTCGGTGCTCCGCTCCTGCGCGATCGTGCTCGGCGAGGGCGACGAGGTGGTCAAGGCCTCCTCCGCCGCCTACTCGATGGGCCTGGTCCGCGGCGGCCGGGTGGCCGTCGACCGGATGCTGTCGGTGGCCCGCTCCACCCGGCGGGACGGCGAGATCCGGCAGATCGAGCTGGAGCTGACCCGCCCCGGCGCGGCGGCCCGCACCGCCGAGCCGCTCGCGGTGTCGGTCCGGGTCGCCCCGCTGGGCTCCCGGCTGGTGCTGGTGCTGGTCGAGGACCGCACCGAGCGCCGCCGGATCGAGGCGATCCGCCGCGACTTCGTGGCGAACGTCTCGCACGAGCTGAAGACCCCGGTCGGCGCGCTCTCGCTGCTGTCCGAGGCCGTCGCGGACGCTTCCGACGACCCGGAGGCGGTGCAGCGCTTCGCCGGCCGGATGCAGGTGGAGGCCACCCGGCTGGCCAGCCTGGTGCAGGAGATCATCGACCTGTCCCGGGTCCAGGACGACCAGCTCAAGGTCGACCCGGAGCCGGTCGCGGTGGACGAGCTGATCGCCGAGGCGATCGACCGCTGCCGGCAGACCGCCGCCGCCAAGCAGATCGTCATCGCGGCGGGCGGCACCACCGGCCTCTACCTGGTCGGCAACCGCGGCCAACTGGCCGCCGCCCTCGGCAACCTGGTGGAGAACGCGGTCAACTACAGCCCGCCGCGCACCAGGGTCGCCCTCGCCACCCGCCGGATCTCCAGCGCCGCGGCACTGGGCGAGGCGGACGGCGAACTGATCGAGATCTCGGTGACCGACCAGGGCATCGGCATCTCGGAGAAGGACCGCGAGCGGATCTTCGAACGCTTCTACCGGGTGGACCCCGCCCGCTCCCGCCTCACCGGTGGCACCGGCCTCGGCCTGTCCATCGTCAAGCACGTCGCCGCCTCGCACCGCGGCACCGTGTCGGTCTGGAGCGTCGAGGGCCAGGGCTCCACCTTCACTCTGCGGCTCCCCGCCGGGCAGGCCCCGGTCGAGGACCCCGAAAACCACGCAGCAACCACACTTCCTGCCCCGGAGGCCCGATCGTGACCCGAGTACTGGTGGTCGAGGACGAGGAGTCGTTCAGCGACGCCCTGTCGTACATGCTCCGCAAGGAGGGCTTCGAGGTGGCGGTCGCCGCCACCGGCCCCGACGCGCTGGAGCAGTTCGAGCGCAACGGAGCCGACCTCGTCCTGCTCGACCTGATGCTGCCCGGCCTGCCCGGCACCGAGGTCTGCCGCCAGCTGCGGGTCCGCTCCAACGTCCCGGTGATCATGGTCACCGCGAAGGACAGCGAGATCGACAAGGTGGTCGGCCTGGAGATAGGAGCCGACGACTACGTCACCAAGCCGTACTCCACCCGCGAGCTGGTCGCCCGCATCCGCGCGGTGCTCCGCCGCCGCGGCGAGGACGGCGGCGGCGACGGCGCGGCCGCCCCGGGCGCGCTGGAGGCCGGGCCGGTCCGGATGGACGTCGACCGGCACGTCGTGACGGTGGACGGCGCCAAGGTCGACCTGCCGCTCAAGGAGTTCGACCTGCTGGAGATGCTGCTGCGCAACGCGGGCCGGGTGCTGACCCGGATGCAGCTGATCGACCGGGTCTGGGGCGCGGACTACGTCGGCGACACCAAGACCCTGGACGTCCACGTCAAGCGCCTGCGGGCGAAGATCGAGCCGGACCCGGGCGCCCCGCGCTACCTGGTCACGGTCCGTGGCCTGGGCTACAAGTTCGAGCCGTAGACCGCGACGCGCCGGTGGCGCACCGGCACAGCACGGAGGAGGGGCCCCGCCGCGGCGGGGCCCCTCCTGCTGTTCCGTGCGTGCGCCGCCGGGTCAGCCGGCCGTGGCCGAGCCGGACGGGGCGGCCGGGGCGCTCGCCGAGCCGGTGGCCCCGGCGGAGGGCGAGGTCGAGGCGCCCGCGGAGGGCGAGGTGGAGGCGCCCGCGGAGACGGAGGCACCCGCGGAGGCGGAGGCGCTCGCGGCGGGGGAGGCCGGGGCGGAGGGGGACGCCTTCGCCGGGCCGTAGCCCTCGTACAGGCCGTCGGCCGGCTGCACGTTGGCGTTGGTGGAGACCTCGCCGGCGTTCTTGAAGGTGAAGGTCGTCTTGACGTAGCCGCCGACCGACACGTCCGCGTTCGGCACCGCGGCGAGCGGGCCGCCCTCGGCCCCGAGCAGCACCGACTCGCCGGGCGCGAGCGTGATGCCGTCGACCGGGGCGCCGCTCTTGTCGGTCAGCTTGGCGGCGGTGTCGCCGACCTTCAGGGAGGTCAGCACCTCCGGGCCGTCACCGGTGTTGGCGACGTTGACCGTGACGTTCGCCGGGCCGGTGTACTCGCCGGCCGTCCCCCCGGGGGTGACCACGACGATGTTGTTGAGCCTGACGTCGCTCCCGATGGCCGTCGCCGCGTTGTCCGGCTTGATCTGCAGCGTGCTCGCGTCGTTGCCCGCGGCGCAGGCCGCCAGCGGGACGATCGCGGCGAGGACGATGGCGGCGACAGCGCCGCGTCGAAGGCTCCGGCTCACGGCGGCGACTTCTCCTTGATGGGGGGACGATCCAGCGGAAAACGGATCACGGTCGGTGGTCGAGGGTCAGACTACCGACCACACATATCCGCCTCTCACGGGGTGGCCCCGTGTCGCGGTCCGATCACGATCCGGGGCGCCCGGCGCGCCGGGGGCAAAAACTCAAGATCCAACCATGGTTTCGGAGTCGTGACCAGAGGTTTCACCGCGCGGTCAGACCGCCTCCGACCTGCGGGAAGCCCTGATCGAACACCGGTCGCAGCATGCGACCGGGGTGGTTGTCAAGCCCTGGGACCGGCCCTGACCTGCGAAAACGCCCTTCGAGTCAGCAGAAAAGCGTGTTATTCTGGAAAGCCACGGAAGGGGTCCTGTCACATGACGTTCAAGGTTGGCGACACGGTGGTCTACCCCCATCACGGGGCTGCGCTGATCGAGGCCATCGAAACTCGCCAGATCAAAGGTGTGGACAAGACCTACCTGGTGCTGAAGGTGCAGCAGGGAGATCTGACGCTTCGCGTGCCCGCGGAGAACGCCGAGTTCGTCGGCGTCCGCGACGTGGTGGGCCAAGAGGGCCTGGACCGCGTCTTCGAGGTGCTCCGGGCACCGTACACCGAAGAACCCACCAACTGGTCTCGCCGGTACAAGGCGAACCTCGAGAAGCTCGCGTCCGGCGATGTGATCAAGGTCGCAGAGGTCGTCCGCGACCTGTGGCGCCGCGAGCGCGAGCGCGGCCTGTCCGCCGGTGAGAAGCGGATGCTGGCCAAGGCCCGGCAGATCCTGGTGAGCGAGCTGGCGCTCGCCGAGAACACCAACGAGGACAAGGCCGAGACGCTGCTCGACGAGGTCCTCGCCTCCTGAGCAGTGCGACGCAGCGCCCGGTGGTGCCCGAACGGCACCTCGGGCGCTTCGCCATGCCCGGAAGGGGTGGGTGGCATGGCGGGGCCACGGGCGCGGTTCCACTAACGTGCAGTCAGGAAGGGGGCCTGCCCGCTCGCGGTATCCGCGCTCGGCACGGGCCATACCCATCACACCCGAGGAGCCAAACCTGAACGCCTCAGCACAGCTCGCGGCAGCGGTCGTCCCGGCCGCCGGGCGCGGCGAGCGACTCGGCCCCGGCGCCCCCAAGGCGCTGCGCGAACTCGGCGGCGTCCCGCTGCTGGTGCACGCCGTCCGGGCGCTGGCCCGCAGCCGGGCGGTCGGCCTGGTGGTGGTGTGCGCCCCGCCGGACGGGGTGGCCGAGGTCGTCTCGCTGCTGGACAGCCACGGCCTGGACGGCAAGGACGTCCGGGTGGTGCCCGGCGGCGCCAGCCGGCAGGAGTCGGTGCGGCTCGGCCTGGCCGCGGTCCCCGCCGGGACGCGGGTGGTGCTGGTGCACGACGCGGCCCGCCCGCTGGTGCCGGTCGAGGTGGTGGACGCGGTGGCCGCCGCCGTGCGCGCCGGGGCCGCGGCGGTGGTGCCCGCGGTGCCGCTGGCCGACACCGTCAAGCGGGTCGAGCCGCAGCCGTCCGGCCCCGAGCCGGTGCTGGACACGCCCGACCGCTCCACCCTGCGCGCGGTGCAGACCCCGCAGGGCTTCGACCTGCCCGGGCTGGTCGCCGCGCACGAGCGGGCGCTCGCCGAGGGCGCCGAGGTGACCGACGACGCCGGGCTGATCGAGCGCTTCGGCGGCCGGGTGGTCGTGGTGCCCGGCCACGAGGAGGCGTTCAAGGTCACCCGCCCGCTGGACCTCGTGCTCGCCGAGGCCGTGCTCGCCCGCCGGAGGGCCACCGATGGCTACTGACCCGATCCTCCCCCGCGTCGGCATCGGCACCGACGTGCACGCCTTCGAGGTGGGCCGCCCGCTGCGGGTGGCCGGCCTGGACTGGCCCGGCGAGACCGGCCTGGCCGGGCACTCGGACGCCGACGTGGCCGCGCACGCCGCCTGCGACGCGCTGTTCTCCGCCGCCGGCCTCGGCGACCTGGGCGCGCACTTCGGCACCTCCCGCCCCGAGTGGGCGGGCGCGGCCGGGGTCGCGCTGCTGGCCGAGGCGGCCCGCCTCGTCCGGGCGGCGGGCTTCGAGATCGGCAACGTCGCCGTCCAGGTGATCGGCGTCCGCCCCAAGGTCGGCAAGCGCCGGGCCGAGGCCCAGGCCGCGCTGTCCGCCGCGGTCGGCGCCCCGGTCTCGGTCTCCGGCACCACCACCGACGGCCTCGGCCTGACCGGCCGCGCGGAGGGACTCGCCGCGATCGCCACGGCACTGGTCTACGAACGGCCCGCCGCATAGCCTGAGTGCCGACAAGCCGTCAAGAACCAGGCACAGGAGGAGACATGGGCGTCGAACTCGGCGACAAGGTCGGGGCGCTGCTGGACGCGAAGAGCTACGCGGTGGTGTCCACCGTGCAGCCCGACGGCAGCCCGCAGTCCTCCGTGGTCTGGGTGAAGCGGGACGGCGACGACATCCTGTTCTCCACCGTGCAGGGCCGTCGCAAGCACCTCAACCTGGTGCGCGACCCGCGGGTCAGCCTGCTGGTCAACCCGGCGGACGACCCGTACACCTACTTCGAGGCGCGCGGCGAGGTCACCCTGACCACCGAGGGCGGCCGGGAGCTGATCGACGAGCTGTCGCACAAGTACCGGGGCGAGGGCTACGGCTTCGACGGACCGGACGACGTCCGGGTGGTGATCCGGCTCAGCCCGCGCAAGATCGTCGGCAACATCGGCTGAACGCGGGCACGCCAAAGGGGCCGGAAGGTGGCGGGGCACCCCCCGCCGCCCACTACCCTGGTCGCTGTGAGCCTTCGCCTGTACGACACCATGACCCGCCAGGTACGCGACTTCGTCCCGCTGGTGCCGGGCTGTGTCTCGATCTACCTGTGCGGCGCCACGGTCCAGGCACCGCCGCACATCGGGCACATCCGGTCCGGCCTCAACTTCGACGTGATGCAGCGGTGGTTCCGCTACCGCGGCTACGACGTCACCTTCGTCCGCAACGTCACCGACATCGACGACAAGGTGATCGCCAAGGGGCGCGAGCAGTCCACCGACTGGTGGAAGATCGCGTACGCCAACGAGCGCGCCTTCAACGACGGTTACACCGTCCTCGGGTGCCTGCCGCCGAGCGCCGAACCGCGCGCCACCGGGCACGTCCCGGAGATGATCGAGATGATGCGCGGCCTGATCGAGCGCGGCCACGCGTACGCCGCCGACGGCAACGTGTACTTCGCGGTGACCACCTTCCCGGAGTACCTGGCCCTCTCCAACCAGGAGTTGGAGAACCTGCGGCAGCCCTCCGGCGACAACGAGACCGGCAAGCGCGACCCGCGCGACTTCGCGATGTGGAAGGCCGCCAAGCCCGGCGAGCCGAGCTGGGAGACGCCCTGGGGCCGCGGCCGCCCGGGCTGGCACCTGGAGTGCTCGGCGATGGCGCACAAGTACCTGGGCCGCGCCTTCGACATCCACGGCGGCGGGCTCGACCTGATCTTCCCGCACCACGAGAACGAGATCGCCCAGTCCCGGGCCTTCGGCGACGAGTTCGCCAACTTCTGGGTCCACAACGCCTGGGTGACGCTGGCCGGCGAGAAGATGTCCAAGTCGCTCGGCAACTCGGTGCTGGTCTCCGAGATGGTCCGGCGCTGGCGGCCGATCGTGCTGCGCTACTACCTGGCCGGCCCGCACTACCGCTCGATGATCGAGTACAGCGAGGAGTCGCTGCGCGAGGCCGAGACCGGGTTCGCCCGGATCGAGGGCTTCATCGAGCGGGCCGTGGAGCGCTGCGGCCCGGTCGACCCCGCCCCCGAGGTGCCGCTCTCCTTCGCCGAGGCGATGGACGACGACCTGGGCGTCCCGCAGGCGCTCGCGGCCGTGCACATGGCCGTCCGGCAGGGCAACAGCGCGCTCGGCGCGGACGACAAGGAGTCCACCGCGGCCCGGCTGGCGGAGGTCCGGGCGATGCTCGGCGTGCTCGGCCTCGACCCGCTCGACGAGCAGTGGGCCGGCGGCGCCGAGCAGGGCGAGGAACTCGGCGGCGTGGTGGACGCCCTGGTCCGGCTGGTCCTCGACCAGCGCCAGGCCGCCCGCGCCCGCAAGGACTTCGCCACCGCGGACACCATCCGCGACCAGCTCGGCGCCGCCGGGCTGGCGATCGAGGACACCCCGTCCGGCCCGCGCTGGACGATCGGGCAGTGACACCGGGCCGGACCACCGGCCGCCGGTAGTACCAGTAGCCCTCCGGGGCGCGCCGGGGCCGTACCTTTGTAGGGGTGCGGCCCCGACGCACGAAGCAGACGCAGAGACAGGAAGTACAACCATGGCCGGCAACAGCCAGCGCAGGAACCGCCGCAACCCCGGATCGAAGAAGGGTGCCAGCGTCGGTACCGGCGGCCACAGCCGGAAGGGACTCCAGGGCAAGGGCCCGACCCCGCCCGGCGAGGCCCGCAAGGGCCACCCCAAGCAGCGCGCCGCCAACGCGGCCGTCAAGCGCGAGCGCGACGCCAAGTCCCGCGCGGGCATGCGCCGCGCCGGCGGCGGCTCCCGCAGCGGGCGCGGCGGCGCGGGCGCGGCCGAGCTGGTGGTGGGCCGCAACTCGGTGGTCGAGGCGCTCCAGGGCGGCGTCCCGGCGACCGCGCTCTACGTGCAGCAGTTCCTCGACACCGACGACCGGGTCCGGGACGCCTTCCAGGCCGCCAACGAGCGCGGCGTCCCGCTGATGGAGGCCCCGCGCGCCCAGCTGGACCAGATGACCGGCGGCCTCAACCACCAGGGCCTGGTGCTGCAGGTCCCGCCGTACGAGTACGCGCACCCCGACGACCTGCTGGAGGGCGCCGCCGAGAACGGGGAGGACGCGCTGATCGTCGCGCTGGACGGCGTCACCGACTCCCGCAACCTCGGCGCCGTGGTCCGCTCCGCCGCCGCGTTCGGCGCGCACGGCGTGGTGATCCCGGAGCGCCGGGCGGCCGGCATGACCGCGGGCGCCTGGAAGACCTCCTCCGGCGCGGCGGCGCGGCTGCCCGTGGCGCGCGCCACCAACCTGACCCGCGCGCTGGAGGCGTACCAGAAGGCCGGCGTCATGGTGGTCGGCCTGGCCGCCGACGGCGAGGCCGAGATCGGCGACCTGGACGCGCTGACCGGCCCCGTGGTGATCGTGGCCGGCTCCGAGGGCAAGGGCCTGTCCCGGCTGGTCTCGGAGACCTGCGACCTGCTGGTGCGCATCCCGATGCCGGGCCGGACCGAGTCGCTGAACGCCGGTGTGGCGGCGGGCATCGTGCTGTACGAGGCCGCCCGGCTGCGCGCCAAGCGCTGACGCGGGGGTGCGGTGGCGCCGCGGTGCGACGGCGCCGCGGTGCGGGGTGCCGCGTCACGGTGGCGCCGCGGTGGCGCGTCGTTTTCGTGGGGGAACCGGTCGGGTCCGGTCGGGCCCGATCGGTTTTCTCATGATCACTTCAAATCCTCTCCCGGAATCCACCCGGGAGAGTGTCCTCGGGGCCCGTCACCCGGTTAGAGGGGTGTGGACACCAGAACACCTCTGCGCCTCGGGCAGCGCCCCGCGGGGATAGACGACGGTCCGGGCCTCAACACGGTCCGGGTGCCGTCCGACCCGTCGAGGCTCAGCAGCACCCAGGCCAGTTTCCGGGTCAGGCTCTCCGCCCCGGTGGCCCCGATGATCGACGCCCCGGCCGGTGCCGCCTTCGGTGACCCGTACGGCCTGCGCAGCGGCGTCACCCCGCAGATCGTGGTGCCCGCGGCGTCGGTGCCCGCGCTGGCCGGGATCACCGCCGCCTCGGTCACCGGCGGGGCCCCCCGCCGCAAGGCCCGGGTGGTCACCGCCTGGAGCGGCCGGACCGGGCCCGGCGACACCGCCGCCACCCAGCTCCTGGAAGCCGTCCGGCTGACCACCGTGCCCGCCCCCGCCAAGGGCTTCGAGGACGACGACACCCAGCAGCTCCAGGGCGTCCCGCGCCAGTACGGCCCCGCCGGCACCCCGGGCGAGACCCCGCACGTCGGCGTCCCCGAACTGCTGGACGAGTCGGTCCGGATCGGCGCCGGGCGCAGCTGGCAGCCCGAGGGCGAGCTGCCGGAGGTGCCGTCGCTCAGCGAGGGCTCCAAGCACGCCTGGTACCCCGGCCGCCGGGTCGACCTGGGCCTGGTGCTGCTGCCGCTGCGGGTGCTGCTCGGCTCGCTGTCGGTGTACGCCGGGTTCAGCAAGCTGTGCGACCCGGTGTACTTCGACGGCGGCGAGCGCGGCTCGATGATGCGCTGGCTGTCCTCGCTGCACCCGTGGAAGGTCGCCCAGCCGCTGCTGGACTTCGCGATGGCCCACCCGGTGGGCGCCGGGCTCGCGGTCTCCTTCCTGGAGATCGTGGTCGGCGTGCTCTCCATCCTGGGCCTGTGGCAGCGGCTCGCGGCCGGCACCGCGATGGCGCTCTCCGCGGCGCTGCTGTTCACCGTGAGCTGGAAGGCGGTGCCGGTCTACGACACCCCCGACCTGATCTTCCTCGCGGCCTGGAGCCCGCTGCTGATGGCCGGGGCCCCGTTCGCCTCGCTGGACGGCCGGATCGCCCTGGAGGCGTTCCGCCGGCACGGGCCCGGCGAACCCGGCGCGGTCCGGCGGCGGATGCTGCGCCGGCGCGGCGTGGTCACCGCCGTGGTGGTCGGCCTCACCCTGCTCTCCGGCTCGCTGCTCGGCGCGGCGGTCCGCACCGGCGGCAGCACCGCGCCGGTCGAGCCGCCCACCGACTTCGGCTCCCCGGTCTGGCCGAGCAACAGCCCCTCGCCGACCCCCACCCCGTCGCCCACGCCCACCCCCACGCCGAGCCCCACCCAGGGCCAGGGCCAGAGCAAGGCCCCGGCCGCGCCCTCGCCCTCGTCCAGCCGCAGCGGCGGCAAGGCCAAGCCGTCCGGCGGCACCCCCTCCGGGGGCTCCACGCCGACCGCCCGCAGCGGCGGCGGCCCGGGCACCTCCGGCACCGGTAGCACTGGCGGCAGCAACGGCAACGGCGGCTCCGCCGGCGGCACCGGCACGGGCGGCGCCCCCGCCGGGACGCCGCGCACCGCGCCGCCCTCGCACGGCGTGATCGGCGGCCTGCTGGGCAGCGGGCCGCCGCTGCTCGAACTCGGCATGAGCCCGCAGCGCCCCGCGCCCGCCGCCTGACGGCCGACCCCGCGCGGAACGACACACGCCGTAGGGCCCCTCCCGGACGTCCGGGAGGGGCCCTACGGCTCTGCTCCGGTGTCTTCGGTGCCCCGTATGGCCCCCGGGGCCGTCGGCGGTCGTGCCTGGGCTTCCCCCTCGGGCAGCGGGACGCCCCGGAGCGCGTTCCGCTGCCTCCGGGGCGTCGTGGCGGGTCCGTACCGGGCGCCGTGGACTACCGTCGGGACGCGGAGAGTTCCTTGGCGGCCTCGGTGAGGTCCTTGGCGGTGTCGATGGCGCGCCAGTAGCAGCCCTGCGGGAGCTGGTAGCCGGCCAGCCGGCGTTCGCGGGCCAGCTGCGGGAAGGTGGTGCGCTCGTGGTCGCCGACCTCGGGGAGCAGCTCGCGGAAGCCCGGGGCGAAGACGTACAGGCCCGCGTTGATCAGGAACGGGGACGGCGGAGCCTCGATGAAGTCCAGCACGTTGCCGAAGCGGTCGGTCTCCACCGCGCCCCACGGGATGCGCGGGCGGGCCAGCGCGAGGGTGGCGGTGGCGGCGCGCTCGTGGTGGAAGGCGGCCATTTCGCGCAGGCTGAACCTGGTCCAGATGTCGCCGTTGGTGGCGTACCAGGGCTCGGCGGGGCGCGGCAGGGAGGCGGCGGCGTAGCGCAACCCGCCGCCGCGGCCCAGGGGTTCGGCCTCCACCACGGTCCGGGTGCGCAGCGGCAGGTCGGCCCGTTCCAGCCACTCCTGGAGCACCTCGGCGAGGTGGCCGCAGGAGATCACCACGTCGGTGACGCCCTCGGCGGCCAGCCACTCCAGCTGGTGTCCG
Organism: Kitasatospora sp. SolWspMP-SS2h; assembly: GCF_003259315.1. Lineage (GTDB taxonomy): Bacteria > Actinomycetota > Actinomycetes > Streptomycetales > Streptomycetaceae > Kitasatospora > Kitasatospora fiedleri. The sequence goes on from NZ_QLLT01000009.1 coordinate 248,669, forward strand.
ATGATCGGCTTGCCGGTGCCGGGGATCTCCACCAGTGGCTTGGGCCGGTCGTCGGTGTACGGCCGCAGCCGGGAGCCCTGTCCGCCCGCCAGGATCACCGCCTGGGTGACGGCGGGGGCGGTGGCACCCGGGGCGGTGCCGGTGTCTGCTGTCATGCGCGCCACGATAGCGGGCCCGCTCGGCCCGGCCCGGGCCGCGTCGGGGGCGGGCACCCCCGGTGCGCGGCCGGCCGGTTGGTTGGGCCCGGGCGCGGGCCGCCGCCGGGACCGTCGGAGCCGTCAGGGCCGCTTCTCCCGTGCGCGGTCGGTCAGTTGACCACGCCGGCGGCGAACGAGCCGTCGCAGACCGGGCGGGCGAAGGAGCGGGCGCGCTTCGCGTCGCCCTGGTACTTCTTCACCGCGGCGCGGCCTAGCTCGCCGGCCAGTGCGGTGCAGTACGGGGTCAGCGACGGGTTCTCGCGCATGGTGCGCTCGAGCAGGTCGAGGGCGGTGCCCGGGTTGTGGTTCTTCAGCTCCTCCATCAGGTCCACCCGGAGGGCGTCCTGCGGGGCGAGCCCCTGGGTGTTGGGGGCCGTGGCGGTGCGGCCGATGGTGCCGTCGCCGCTGGAGGCCGCCACCACCTGCTGGTCCAGGCCCGTCGGTGGGGCCCACGGGACGCGGGTGACGGCGAGCGTGCCGGTGGTCACCAGGACCACCGGCAGCGTGAGGGCAACGGTCTGGGCGATGCGGCGCACGAGCTGTTTCACGCACAGGAGAGTAGCGGTGCGTGGCGGGGCGGGCGCGCCGCGTTACACCATCGGGTGACCGCTGTCCCGTTTTGTTCCGCCATCGGGTTGACGCCGCGTCCGCAGGAGTGACGGAAGCGTCCGGGGAGCGTCACTATCGCGGCCGGAAGTGTCCGGGGAGCCGCCGGGCCGGGTGCGCGGGGACGTTCCGGGAACGCCGGAACCCCCTGCCGACCGCCGTGGGCAGGGGGTTCCGTGGAAGAAGCGGAGAGCGGGGGGCGGGCGCCGCCGTCAGGTACGGCGCCCCTCCTCCGGTGCTCTCGTCTGCGTCTGCGTCTGCGTCTGCGTCAGCGTCAGCGGCTGAGGCGCTTGCCGCCCTCGGCCTCGGTGGTGAACACGTGCGGCTCGTTGCCGACCGGCACGATGTGGATGGTCTCGCCGCGCTGCGGGATCTCGCGGCTGTGCACGCGGACCACGATGTCCTTGTCCTCGCCGGACACCTGGGTGGTGCCGTACACGTAGCCGTCGGCGCCGAGCTCCTCGACCACGTTGACGACGACCGCGACGCCTTCGAGGCCGCCGGCCGGGACGACCTGGAAGTGCTCGGGGCGGATGCCGACCACGACGCTCTTCGCGTCGCCGGCCTTGGCCAGGTCCTCGCGGTCGATGTTGATGATCGAGCCGCCGAACTTCACGCCGCCGTCGACCAGCGGGACCTCGATGAGGTTCATCGCGGGGGAGCCGATGAAGCCGGCCACGAACAGGTTGCCCGGGCGGTCGTACATGGCGCGCGGGGCGTCGACCTGCTGCAGCAGACCGTCCTTGAGGACCGCGACGCGGTCACCCATGGTCATGGCCTCGGTCTGGTCGTGGGTGACGTAGACCGTGGTGATGCCCAGGCGGCGCTGGAGCGAGGCGATCTGGGTACGGGTGGACACGCGGAGCTTGGCGTCCAGGTTCGACAGCGGCTCGTCCATCAGGAAGACCTGCGGCTGGCGGACGATCGCGCGGCCCATCGCGACACGCTGGCGCTGACCGCCGGAGAGCGCCTTCGGCTTGCGGTCCAGGTACTGGGTCAGGTCGAGGATCTTGGCGGCCTCTTCGACCTTGGTGCGGATCTCGGCCTTGTTCACGCCGGCGATCTTCAGGGCGAAGCCCATGTTCTCGGCGACGGTCATGTGCGGGTACAGCGCGTAGTTCTGGAACACCATGGCGATGTCCCGGTCCTTCGGCGGCAGGTGGGTCACGTCGCGGTCGCCGATGCGGATGGCGCCCTCGTTCACGTCCTCCAGGCCGGCCAGCATGCGCAGCGAGGTCGACTTGCCGCAGCCGGAGGGACCGACCAGGACGAGGAACTCGCCGTCCGCGATCTCCAGGTCGAGCTGGTCGACGGAGGGCTTGTCGGCACCCGGGTACACACGGGTGGCCTTGTCGTACGTCACAGAAGCCATGGTGCTTCGCTCCTTCACCGGCAGGAACGTGCCGGACGATCCGAGTAAAGGTGGATGTTCTCGCCGCCGCCCCGGCAACTCCCCACTGGTCTGAACCACTGGTGCCGGGCCCGGCTCCCCGCGACGCTACCTGGCAGTTCATCCTTTTGTCAGCCCTCTGCCGCCCCCGAGTTGGCATCGATCCGGTCACACCCCCTCCCACCCGCCCCCGCACGCCCCGCACAACCAACCCACCCCCCGCGCCCCCGCCCGGTACACTGCCCACTGGTGCCGCCGTGGATCTCCGCGGACGGCCACCGCGCCTCCTTAGCTCAGCTGGCCAGAGCACCGCTCTTGTAAAGCGGGGGTCGTCGGTTCGAACCCGACAGGGGGCTCCGCGCCAGACACTGCAGAAGGGCCAGCTCACCGGGGTGATCCGGACGAGTTGGCCCTTCGTTGTCGCTGTAGTCCCACTGCGGGTGTGCCATGTTCGTGCCAGAAGATGTTGGCGAGAAGCGGCGGTGACCGGCCGCGGCCACATGGTGGAGCCTAGGATCCGGGTATGACCCAAGAGAAGCTCGGCATGATCCTCGGCTCCGTGGCCAAGAAGATGCATGCCGACTTTGAGCAGTCCCGGAACTTCAACCACAACGGTGAGGCCGGTGCATCACGTGAGGCGTTGATACGCGAGTTCTTCTCGGGCTACCTGCCGTCGCATGTTGAGGCCGTCCATAGTGCTGAAATTGTTGCCTCTGGCGGTGAGGTTTCACCCCAGTGCGACATTGTACTCATTGACCGAGGGACACCACCATTTACTACGCTCAATGGCTACAGAATCATCCCCAACGAGTGTGTCTACGGCGTAGTTGAGGTAAAGACAAAGCTCGACAAGGCGCAGTTGGTGGATGCCTGCGAAAAGATTGCCAAGGTTCGTAGGCTTGGTAAAGTTGCTTACCGGCCAGTCCCGGGGCTCATCCCTCGTTCCACATCGGCATACGGTAAGAATTTTAATTTTTTCCCGACATCCGGGATGATCGTTGCTTTTGATGGTCTCAACCTTGAGACAATCGGCAATCATCTGATGGATTGGTGTGGGGGGCGAGACCCGATCGAGTGGCCGGATAGCGTATGGGTTCTCGGAAAAGGTCATTTGCAATGGACAGACCCCAGGAATGGAAACCTTAACAGGTCGCCATTGCCGGGCTCATCGCTTATGCAGGTAGACGCAGTGCCGGGTCAAGACATTTTGTTGCCCATGGCCCTCCATCTGAACATTCACTTCTCTGATGCGTGGATGCACCCTCTGGATTTGATTCCCTACTCCGGTGCCACACCGTTGGGATTTGCGGTAAAGAAATGGAGCTTTTAAAAATCCACGGAGGCTGCTCCAATCGCTAGCGGTGCTTGGCGGTTGGAGCAGCGCCCACTGTGGACTAGCTCGGGGCCGTGAAGCCTGGGCCGGTGAATCGACCATCGCTCAGCTGGTGTACCAGGCCGATTTGGTGGCGCTCAAGCAGGACGCGGATGTCCGGGTCTGGAGCTGCGGGTAGCAGTATCGCTTGACGAGGCTCGTGCGGATGGGCGTCTGTCTTCACGTAGCGGCTATAGTCGAGCAACTGTCCGATAGCCATGCGCACGTCCTCGCGTGAGCTTGAGCCCTTCGCCTCGTAGAGGACGTGAGAGGTGGCATCGTAGAGGTCGGTGCGCAGGGTCGAACTCAGACCCTCAACCCTGATCTGAAATGCACCAACCGTGTGTCCAGCTGATTCCAAGTGAGCCCTGTATGACTTTGTCAGTGCGGCCTCGCGACGGACGGCGATGCTTGCTGCAGTGGCAGCCCTGAGGCTCATCTCCGTGTTGAAAGCCTCGGAGACTACGAAGACGCCTTCGGTGGATGCGTGCGTGGTTATTTTCCTAGCGGAACTCTTTGCTCCCTGTCGCCGCGACGGCAGGGATAGTGCCCCTTGGGTTGCCGGCCCCGAGTTCAGCATCGATGCCGTGATCGGCTGAAACTGAACAAATTCAACCGTGGTTTTTTTGGCTGCGGGGATAGTATCCGCCGCAGAACTTTTGAATGCACCATCGGGGCGCAGGCGGAATACAATCACACTTCGCACCTCGCCATTTTCTCCGCGCACTTTTCGCCACACGTAAGGGAGGCGCTGGTCTAGATTGAAAGTGCCAACATACCGATGCGTTGCTGTTGCGGTTCCCTTGATGGTACCTGCGCGAATAAATACCCGCAGCTTGCGGCCTTGCTCGGCATGGCGGAGGATTGAACGATTTCCCGTTCCGAATGTTCCATCAAATGTCTGGTCGCCAGTCAGGCCAGCCCCGGTGTATTCAAATACGGGGCCTAGTTCGTCTTCCTCGGCTAGCCATCCGTCGTAGTATCCGACGTGCTCCCCAACGCTCGGGTCGGAATAGAGATTAACGCTCTTCTTTTCGTCCGATGGGCAGATTCCACCTTGCGGGCTTCCTCCGAATTCCTGTCGGATCTGAGCCCGCGTGCGGATGTCGCCGGGAGCCATCGGGCCGAGAGAAGTCGTCATGGCCAGACCCTAGATCATGTTGCTGACATGTCGAGGCATCAATCTAGAAGTTACCTCCCCTGCGACGCCGGTAGGCCAGCCCTGTGCGCGCTGGGTGGCACGAACGGAGCTGGCGGCGTACTGCTGGTTGAGGCGCATGTAAGCAGTCCTGCTACTTGGATACCCCCGAGTCTCCTGGTGGCGGTTGATCGAGTAGTGCCCGACGGACTGCCTCGCCCATGCGGTCGGCGATCTCCCGGTCCCGCCCGCTGTTCATGTGCTGGTAGATCAGCGCGGCCCGGGTGGTGCTGTGGCCCATGCGCGTCATCAGCTCGCGGGTGCTCGCGCCGCTCCGGGCGGCGAGGTTGTTGCCGGTGTGCCGGAGGTCGTGGAAATGCGCCTCCGGGGAGACGCCGGCCGCGGCCTTGGCGGCGATCCAGTCGTCGCGGAAGTTGCTGCGGCGGAGTCGTCCACCGCGGGGACCGATGAAGAAGTGGCCGTCCGGGCCCTTTGCGGCGTGCTGGTCGAGGTGGTGCGCGAGGACGGGGACGATGTCCGCGGGGAAGGCCACCGGGCGGTACCCGGCCTTGCTCTTGGGCGCCTTGTCGATCAGGGTGCCGTCGCTCAGCTCGGCTTGGTTGCGCCGGACCCAGAGGAGTCGCTCGTCCAGGTCGACGTGCCGTCGGCGGAGGGCGGCCAGCTCGCCGAGCCGCAGTGTGGTGAACGCGGTCAGCAAGACCAGTGCGCGCCACTGCGGCTGGATCGCGTCGGCGACGGCGTACACCTCGGGGACGGAGAGGGTGGGCCGCTCCGGCACGTCGTAGGTGTCGGCGCCCTTGATCCGGCACGGGTTCCGCTTGATCATCTCGTCGTCCACGGCGGTGGTCATGATGGCGCGGAGCATCTGGTACGCCTTGACCACGGTCGGCTCACCGACTCCGCTCTCCAGGAGGGCCGTTCGCCAGGACCGGACTCGGGCCGGAGTGATCTCCGAGACGAACCGGCCGCCGAGGGCCGGCTTGATGTGCAGGCGGAGCACGCCCTCGTAGCGCTCGCGGGTGGTCGCTTCGAGCTTGCGCTCCTTGAGCCACTTGTCGGCGAACTCGCCGAACTTGACCTTCCCGGCGTCCGGGTCGGTCCAGCGGTCCTCCACGATGGCCGCCTCAAGCACGGACAGCGCGATCTCGGCATCGGTCTTGGTGTCGTAGGTCTTCTCGCCGGGGCGGAGCTGCCCGGTCACCGGGTCCGGGTAGCGGATCTGCCAGCGGCCGGAGGGCAGCCGGCGGACCGAGCCGAAGCGGCGCCTGTTGTTCTTGCTGTTGGCCATCAGGCGGCCCGCCTCTGGCCGGCGCGGCGAGCGGTGATCGGCTGGACGGTGCGCGCGGCAATGTAGGCGGTGACGGCGGACTCGGGGATGCGGACGTGGCGGCCGATCTTGACGAACGCGATCCGGCGTTCGGCGATGAGGCGGCGGGGGAACCGCTCGCCGCTGGTCTCCCAGGTCCCGAGCAGCCGGGCGACCTTCTCGACCGTGAGGAGCTGTTCAGCCACGGGTGGGTTCTCCTTCCGTTCCGGGGGCGGGGGTGAGCGCTTCAGCGAGCCAGCGTTCGCCGGGGGTGAGCCCGACTCCGGCGAAGGTCCAGTGGGCGAGGACGAGGGTGGTCGGCTCGTCGGCCGAATCCGCGGTGCCCGTGAGCGCGGGCAGTTCGGTGCCGAGGGCTTCGGTACGGCGCCAGGCGGCGCGGGCGTCACGGAGGGCACCGAGGGTGGTCGAGTAGCGGCGGGTCTTGGTGGAGAAGTGGCCCCGGAAGCCGAGCATGTGGGCCCAGGCGCGGAGGCGGAGGTCTTCCAGCTCGGGGCGGGCGCCGAGCATCCAGCAGGTGCGGATCAGGCGGCGGGCGTGCTCGGAGATGTCCAGGCGCGCGAGTTCGGCGACGAGCTTGACAGGTCGGTCCAGGGTGCCGGTGGCGCTCTCGGCGCCCTTGGTCGCGTACTTGGCGATGTAGGCCGCGACGGCGCGTTCGGTGAGGGCCGAGCCGGCCGCGAAGTCGGCGGACTTGATGGTACGAATGTCGAGCTGTTTGCCGAAGGCGAAGGTGTGGGCCGTGCCGTCGAGGACAGGCCCGGGGATCTCGGCGGCACCGGCGGCAGCCCGGATCGCGTCGGCCAGGAGATCGGGGGTGGCCCAGGCCGGGGGAGGGGTGGCGCCGCCCTCGGGTCCGTCGAGGCGGATCACGGCGTGGAAGTGGACGGCGCCGCGCTTCTGGTACTCGGCGACCTTGGCGAAGGAGATCCGGGCGTGCTCGCGGAACTCCCGCTGGGAGAGGCCGGCGCGCTTGGCGACTTCGCGGCGCAGGTAGATCGAGAACCGGGCCCAGATCTTCCCGGCGTGCGCGTTCCAGAGCACGGCGGACCGGTAGTCGTAGGTGTCCGAGTTGATCGGGGTACCCAACTCGGCCGCGCCGTCCGGGTGCTGGATCCCGCAGCGGCACCGGCCGGTGGGGGGGCGGTTGTGGACGGCGCCGAAGCCCGGGGCGGTGAAGGTGGCGAAGACGCGGGGGTGCGCGGTGACCGCGGCGGGGGTGCCCTTGCCGCCGGTGAGTCCGGCGGTGATCAGGTGGTAGGTGTCGCGCCGGTAGGTCTCCGCGCAGGCCGGGCAGCGGGTGGTGCGGCGGTTGTTGCAGCGCACGAGCAGGTGGCCGGCGGCGAGGGCGGTCGAGTCGAGGTAGTGCAGGATCTCGCCGGTGCCGGTGTGGACTTCGGTGCGGTGGCCGTCGAGGCGGATGGGCCGTCCGCAGCCACCGAGCCCGGCGAGCTGCCGCATGAGAGCGGGCATGGTGCCAAGGGAGGCTAAGGCGGTCAGGTCGGCGATCGGCGGCGGTGCTGTGGCGGTCATGTGGATCACCTCCGGTGCGGCACGGCCCGGAGCCTGAGGGCTGGATGGCTCCGGGCCGTGCGGTCAGGACTTTGGGGCGGGCTTGGCGTGCTGGTCGGTCCAGATCTCCGCGCAGACCTTGTGGGCGGGCTTGCCACGGTCGGAGCGCAGGTTGGTCGGCTTCTCGCAGATGCCGCAGGGTTCGGCGCGTGGGGACCAGTGCTTCTTGTCGGACCAGTCGAAGCGGGTGCCCACGGCGGTCAGCGCCGGGTAGTGGTGAGGGCGCGTCGGGCCGGGGCCGAGACCGTGCCGGTGCCCTGGCAGGTCGGGCAGGTGACCGGGGCGGTGTCGCGGGAGCCGTCGGGCCGGTGCAGGCCGGTGGCGATGGCGACACTGGCGAAGCCGGAGCAGTTGCCGCAGAGGCGGGCCGGGGCGTGGCTGTGCTGGGGCATGATGAAGCTCTCCTTCTGGTCGTGGTCTTGGGCTGCGGGTTGGAAGGGCGTCGGCTTCCGGGGCGGTGCGATGCTTGGCGGCTTGTGACCGCCCCGGAAGCCGCTCAGATACCGAGGGACAGGGCGCGGGCGCTGGCCCGGTCGAGCAGGTGGTGAACGTCCGCCTGACGAGTCGTCGGAGAGTCGTTGAACACGTCCGGAGAGCTGACGGGCCGTCCGGTGGCGCGGAGCACTTCCATGACCTGATTGCGGGCGCGGCTGACGGTGTGGGTGGTGCCGTAGCCGTGGGCGAGGACGGCGGCCTGTGCGCCCAGGAGGCAGACCCGGCCGGCGGAGTTCCACAGCGCGCCCTGCACCCACCCGAACGCGTTGAGGTAGCGGGAGGTCAGCCGCAGGTGATCGGCGACGGTCACCGGGGTCGGCCGGGCCGGGCGGTGGGCGACCCGGTCGAGGAGCGTCGGGCGGAGCAGCGGGAAGCCGGCGTTCCAGGGCTGCACGGCACTGCCGAGCGGGCAGACGTACGGCGCGAGGACCCGGGCCGGCGCGGGGAAGGTGGCGAGGTACGCCTCGATCTCGGCGACCAGGCCGGAGGCGTCCGGGGTCAGGACCAGCGGGCCGGGAGCGAAGACGGCGGTGGGCATGGCGGAGCCTCCTGTCACTTCTGAGTGACGGCGTTGACGCCGGAGCGGGTGGTCTGGTCGATCACGGGGGCGAGGAAGGTCCCGGCCAGGTAGAAGCCGAAGAGGGCGATGAGGGCGGCGACCCACAGGCGGATGCCGAGGAGCTTGACGGCGGTCCAGACACCGGCGCCGAGGACGACGACCAGGGGCAGGGTGACGTTCATGACGGATCTCCTGTCAGCGGACGGTGCAGCGGTGGGTGCGGGCGGCGATCTCGGCGGCGGCGCGGGAGTCGTAGTCGGCGGAGAAGCCGCAGCGCGGGGCGGTGCAGGCGGCGGTGTGCTTCTCGCGGCCGCGGTTGTCGTAGTAGGTGCCGACCTGGACGGGGCCGATGCGCATCACGTTGCGCAGGCGGATCGGGCAGGGCATGGCTGATCTCCCTTCCTTTCAGGCGAGTTGGGCGGTGATGGCGTCTGCGAAGTGCGGCGGGACGCCGAGGCGGACGCGGAGGGTGTCCGAGTCGATCGGGGTACCGGTTCGGGTCCGGTGGTCGTCGGCGATCTTTCGGGCGTGCTCCACCAGCGCGGCGGGGACTGCCACCGGCGGAGCCGCCGGAGGCGCGGCGGGCAGGAGCGCGGGCACCGGTTCGGCCGCTTCGACAGGTTCGGGAGTCGGTTCGGCCGCCGGGGCGGATGGTGCGATCTCGGCTTCGTAGAGTGAAAGTTCGTGCTCTTCCTCAGGTTCGGCCGGGTGACCGGCGCGGGCGGATCCGTGGGCGAGGAGGGTGCCGCCGAAGAACGCGAGGGCGGGCCAGCCGGCGACGAGGATGCGCAGCCAGGCCGGGACGTGGTCGAGGTCGAGGAGCCCGGCGGTGGCGACGTTGGCCCCGAGCGAGGCGGTCAGGGCGGTGCCGAACCAGATCCAGGCGGCAGGGGCCGGGGTGCCGGCGGTCCGCAGGACGCGCATGCGGTGCCAGGCGGCGACCAGGAGCAGGTCTACCGAGACGGGGTAGGCCCATGCCTTCCAGCCGTGCTGTCCGGCGGCTTGGGCGAGGTCGTGGAGGTGAGCGAAGGACAGGGCGCCGGCGATGGCGGCTTGGACGAGTACAGGGTCCGTGCGGGGCAGTCGCATCGGTCGGTCCTCCTTCCGTTGGTTGGGTCGGGGCCGGGCGGGGCGCTGCGGCTGGCCGCCCGGTCTCGGCGATTTGGGCAGCTACGCGGCGGCGGTGCCGGAGCCGAGGCAGGTCGGGCACAGGGCCTCGACCTCACCGGCCGGGCGGGATTTCCGGCCCCGGCCGACGGTGTGGGTCTCGCGCACCCAGCCGTCACCGGCGCAGGCGGAGCACTTGGGCGGTGCGGGCTTGGTGCGGGCGGTCTTCCTGGCGGCCATGGGGCACGGTCCTTCCGGATTCGGGCATGGCGGGGTAGGGAAGTGGCGCGGGTGCGGTCGCGCCGACCATGGGCGGGGAGGTCAGCCGGTGACGGGGCGGGGCTTGACCAGCGAGGGGCCGTCGACCGGGGTGTTCACCGGCGGGACGTAGGGGCGGAACGCGGCCAGCGAGGACAGTTCGGGCGCCAGACGAGCAGTCTCCCGGCAGATCCGGGCAGCGTCCGCGAGGGACATGTGCGGGGTACGGATGCGGGACCAGCCCCCGGAGGAGTCGCCGGCCACCGCGACGCCGGGCATCTCCGGGACGATCTGCGTAGCGGCGAGCACCGCCTCGGGCGAGATGTCTGCCAGGCCCATCCGTGCGGTCTCCACGTCGTTGACCCGGTGCACCACCCGGCCGGTGAGCTGAGCGCGCAGCATGGTGGCTCCCTTGCCCAGCTCGGAGCCGAAGCGCTGGCCGCAGGCTTCCACGAACATCCCTGCGGCGCGGCCGAGTTGGGCGAGGCGGATCAACTGGGTGACCATGTGGTCGCGCCGCTCTTCGTCCTTGCGGGTGGCGACGAGGAACAGCTCGGCGATCTCGTCCACGATGAGCACCAGCGGAACGGGCCGGACCTCGGTGGGCAGGCCCCAGATGTCCGACGTGATCTCGTCGTCCGGCACCGAGCCGGGAATGCCCTGGTGGCTGCGGATCAGGTCGTAACGCGCTTCCATCTCGCCCACGAGCTTGTCGAGCAGGGAACTTGCCTGACCGGAGTCCGTGGCCAGAGCCGACAGGCGGGGCGCGAACGGAGCCAACTCGACACCGAACTTGCAGTCGATCCCGACGAGCGCCACGTCCAGCCGGGCGAGCCTGGTGATCAGGTTCCGCTGATACACCGACTTGCCGGTCAGCGTCGCGCCCAGGGTCAGGCAGTGCGGCACCGCCCGGTAGTTCCGGACGAAGGCCGTGCCGTCCTCCCGCAGAGCCACCGGGACCAGCAGCTCACCGGCCGGCAGCCGACGCGGCATCCGCACCTTGCGGAGCACGTCGAAGCCGGTCATCCGCAGCTCGATCACACCGGGCTTCACCACCGAGACGTGCACGGCGTGAACGCCCCAGGCGTGCCGCAGCCGCTCCGCCGAAGCCGCCACGTCTGCCGGTTCCTGCCCGGGAGCCAGCCGCAGGCGGACCCGCAGACCCGTCGATGTCGGCCGAACCCGCCGGATCTTCGGCGGAACGGGACGGATCTCCCGCCGGGTGGTCGCCCGGGTGATCAGCACCCGCAGCCGGGACGGCTCAACGGTCAGGCCACAGGCGTCCATCGTGCTGCCATAGGTGACCGAGAACCGGGCCGCCGTGACCGGCAGACCAATCGCCAACCAGTAGAGGGCCGGAGCCTTGGCCCGGGCGTACCCCACACCGCCGGCGACAGCAGCCAGCGGGCCACCCACTTCGGCAAGCGTCAGCAGCTCGGACACCGCGCTCACGCCTTCACGGAAGCCGGGGCGAGGGACGTGATCGCCATCGCGCGGAACGAGATCCCGTGCCGCTTCTGGCCGTTGAACTCGTTCTCCCAGTCCCGAGCCTTGAGCCCGGTCACCGCGACCGGCATACCGACCGCCAGCCCCTCGGAGACGCCGGTCTCCGGCACGGTCACGTTGTAGAGGTTCGCCTCGCCGTCGTCGGCGATCGTCAGCCCCACCGTCAGCAGCTTCGCGCCGGTCTCCCGGTCGATCGCCACCTCGCCCGTCTGCTTGCTCACCAGCTTGAGCGCCGGCGGGATGACCACGAACACGAACGCGGTCGAGAGGTCGATCTTGAACGTGGCCATGGGCCTACTCCTTGAGTCAGCTCCGGCGCCCGTGCGCCGAGTAGCAGCTTCTCTATGAATGTAGGCGCAGTTTTTCTGCGAGTCAAGAAGTTCTGTGAGTGGCTGTGAGGCGGGACTTCTGCGAGCCTTGTGGGTGCGCCCACGACTTCGGCCATGAAGTGTGGGGGCGCCCACAGGTGGAGGAGGGAACATGGCCAACGGATTCGGTCTAGTTGTCCGCTTCGAGCTTCGGGACGACGAAGCCGCAGCGGCCTTCGACGATCTGGTCGAGCAGACACTCGCCGGCATCAAGGCGCTGGAGCCGGGCACGCTCGCCTACGTCGTCCACGCGGTCCCGGACGAGCCGAACGTCCGGGTGTTCTACGAGCTTTACGCCGACCGGGACGCCTTCGACCAGCACGAGCAGCAGCCCCACACCAAGCACTTCCTCGCCCGGCGCGAGCAGTACCTGTCTGGCGTAGATGTGACGTTCCTGTCCGCCACGGCAGGGAAGGGGCCGGTGACGGCGTGACCTCCGAGGAGCGGCGCGCCTTCGGGGCGCGGGTGGCCGAGCTGCGCGAGGCGCGCGGGCTGACGCAGAAGCAGCTCGCTGCCGAGATCGGCAGGACGGCGAGTTGGCTCTCGCAGGTCGAGCGCGGCATCCAGCCGGTGAACCGGCTCGACGTGCTCCGCATGCTCGCCGACGGCCTAGGCGTGCCACTCCAGGTCCTCCGCCCGGACGCGCCGGCGCCTGTCGCCGCTGTAGCGGTGACGCCTACGGAGGAGTCGAACGACCTGGACCAGGCCCGGCTCCTGATTTCCGGTCACCCCGTGCCCGAGGTGCTGCTGACGACAGACCCCACCGAGGCGCCCGTGACCGTCGCAGAACTGCAAGCCGCGGTGGACCGGGTGTGGGAGCTGACCCACAGCAACCAGTTCGCCGAGCTGAGCAAGGCCCTCGGTTCGCTGCTGCCGAGGATCGAGCGCGCCGCCCGGACGGCACCCGCTGAGCAGCGTCCTCAGCTGTGGGGTCAGCTCAGCCGGACCTACCAGGCGCTGTCCGCAGCTTTCGTGCGGCAGGACGAGGGAGACGCCGCGTGGATCGCCGCCGACCGCTCGATTCGTGCCGCCGAGGAGTCCGGCCAGCCCTTGGAGGTGTTCGCCGGCGTCTTCCGGCTGGCGCAGGCGTTCGTGCGCTTGAAGCACTACGACCAGGCAGACCACTCCGCCACGACCGCTCTCCACGCGCTGGAGCAGCACCTCCAGGCGGGCAACCCGACCCCCGAGGCCCTGTCGGTCACCGGCTCACTGCACTTGGTGCTGGCGCTGACCAACGCGCGCTCCGGAGACCGTTCGCGGGCACGCCAAGAGCTGGACCGCGCGAGGAAGGTGGCCCGCAAGCTGGGCGAGGACCGCAACGACTTCAACTTGGAGTTCGGGCCCACCAACGTCGAGATCCAAACCGTCTCGATCGCCGTCGATCTCGGCGACGCGGGTGAAGCGCTCGACGTGGGCACGCGAATCGACGCGTCGGGGCTCTCGGCCGAGCGTCAGGCACGGCTTCTTCTCGACCTTGGCCGGGCCTACACGCAGCGCCGGCAACTCGGTGAAGCCCTGGGCGCCTTGCTTCAGGCAGAGGAGCTGTCGCCGGACCTGATCCACACCCACGTGACGGCACGGGCCACGATTCGTGAGCTGCTGATGGTCGCAGGCCGGTCGGCGACGCCGGAGCTTCGCGATCTCGCCGAGCGAGCTGACGCCCGGGTGTGAGTGAGTAAAAACCTTCTCTACGGGTTCAAGGCGGCTCGCTACCGCTCGCCGCGCGCGCCCCGGCTCCCCGCCGGGCCGACGCTCCTGTCTTCGCCCCGCTCCGGCCCGGCTCCCGCCGGGCGCGCGGCTGTAGCGAGTCCGCGGTGAAGCCCATGGGGCTCTGCCCCAAACCCCGGCCCTCCTCGGAGGGGGAAGCCGGCGGGATCGAAGGTGCACCTTCGTCGTGGTGACGGTGGTGGGGCGCGGGACGGTCCCCTCCTCGACCGGACACCCAAGGGCGTACCCGGAACCTCCAGGGGCCGCCAAGGCCAAGCGCAAGCGTCACGGACGTGAGCCTTGGCGGCCCCTGGAGAACCCGGGTGCGGCGAAGCTGCCCGATCGAGGAGGGGACCACCCCGCTCAGGCATAGGCATGCTGGCTGCGCGAGTCGCGGAAGTCGGTGGAGGGACGGTGGCCCCGGAAGATAGCTTGCCCGCATGACGACGAACAGCGCAGCGCCTGGTTGCCCTGATTGCGAGCAGCCGATGAAGTGCACGGCGATGGTGCTGTCGGAGCGCGAGGAAGACGGCAAGCGCGTCTGCAGAGCAGTTTGGCAGTGTGGCGACCGGCACCTGTGGTGGGGCTGGAGCGACCGTCCGGAGGAGCCTTTGGAGACGTGCCCCTATCCCGACTTCGGGGCTTAGACGGGCCTGTCGAGGCGTGCCACAGCCGTGCCAGATCGAGCGGTACGTGACGGCCACTCAGGGATGCTGGCGGTACAGCGGTGCGGTCGAGCCCAGGGGCGGCAAGTTCCAGGTCAGAGCCGGTCTCGCACGCCAATCCTTGTAAAGCGGGGGTCGTCGGTTCGAACCCGACAGGGGGCTCAGCCAGCAAGGCCGTTGCGCACGTGACGAGGGCCGGGCCGCCGGGGTTGTCCCGGCGGCCCGGCCCTCGGTCGTCGTGCGGGGTGGGCGGGCGACACCGGTCGATGTCGTGCACCGCCCGGCGGTGCACCGGCCCGGGGCTGTTGGGCCGCCGAGGGGCAGGGTGCGCGGACCGACTGCGGACCGGTGGGTCGTCCGGGGTCGCGGTCACCTCCAGCGGGTGACCCGTATATGCGGAGTCCGGTGCGCGGGCGGAGTGCTCGGCGGCCGCGGCATCGTGCGTCAGCAGGGCGGTGGGGCGGTAGGGCGGTGGGGCGGGGCGCGAACTTCCACGGCTGCCGTTCCGGCTCCTGCACCGGGGCGGCGTGGTCCGCGCCGAGTCGTGCGGCGGCCTCGCCGGGGAGCGCCGCCGGGCACCCGTTACCCTCCCCGCATGCAGCTGTCACGGATCGTGGTAACGGCCCGCAACCCCCGCGCACTGGCAGGGTTCTGGGCCGACCTGCTCGGCGGGACGGTGGTCGAGGAGGCGGCGGGGCGGGTGCGGGTCGCGCTGCCGGGGGCGCCGGGGCTGCCGGGGCTGTGCTTCGGGCCGGTCGGGCCGGGCGGGTCCGGCGGCCGGGTCCGGCTCGACCTGGTGGTGCCGGACGTGGCGGTGCTGCGGGGGCGGGCCGGGGTGCGGGCGGTGGGCGGCGCGGGCGGGCCGCGGGTGTCCGTGACCGATCCCGAGGGCAACGAGCTGTGCTTCCACCCGGAGGAGCCGGGCCGGGTCGAGCTGCCCGCGGCGGTCGCCAAGGTCCGGGTGGTGTTCACCGACGCGGACGGCCGGGTGCTGCTGGTGCGGCTGAGGTCCGCGGCGGGCGGCCCGCACTGGGGGCTGCCCGGCGGCACCGTGGAGGCGGGTGCGGAGACGCCCCGGGCGGCGGCCGTCCGGGAGGTGGCGGAGGAGCTCGGTCTGGACCGCGCCCCGGGCCGGCTGCTGGCCGTGGACTGGGTGCACCGCCCCGGCGACCGGCCCCGGGCGGTGCAGGTCTTCGACGGCGGTCCGCTGGCGGAGCCCGAGCTGGCCCGGATCCGGCTCGACCCGGGGGAGTTGGCCGAGTGGCGGCTGTGCGGGGCCGGCGAGGCGGCGGCGCTGCTGCCGCCCGCCGGGTGGGGGCAGCTGTCCCGCGCGCTCGCCGCGCGGGCCCCGGGCCGGCCGCCGGCCGAGTTGGTGGACGGTGCCCCGGCCGGGGGAGAGGGCCTCTGACCTGGTGTTGTCCGGCCCGCCGGACACCCTCCCCCGGTGTGGGGACGGCCCCCGCCGACTACCATCGCTGCGGGCGGCGGGCGCGGGGAGATCCCTCGACACGCGGCGGCCCGCGGCGCGTACGTGGAGAGGGTGCGAGAGATGCGTGCATTGGGCGACGGCGGCGGAGAACCCGGAGCGGAGCAGGGGCGGCTCTCCACCCTGCTGGGGCTGAACGACCGCCTGCTGGAGGTCTACCGCACGGTGGTCGCCCGCCCCGGCTGGGGGGTCCCCGAGATCGCCCGCCACCTCGCGATGGCCCAGACCGAGGTGCGCACCTGCCTGGACGGCCTGGCCGAACTCTCCATGCTGTACGCGCCGGAGGACTCCGCCGGCCCCGTCGCGCTCAACCCCGAGATCGGGCTGGCCGCGCTGCTGAACCGGCGCGAGAGCGAGATCCGGGCCCAGCAGGCCCAGCTCGCCGACGCCCGCAGCGAGGCCGCCGAGCTGGCCGCCGTCTACTCGGCGCACTGGGGCCAGCGCGGCAACCTCAGCCTGGAGCGGCTGGACGAGGTGGCCTCGGTCCGGGCCCGGCTGGCCGAACTGGCCGGGCAGGCGCGGCAGGAGCTGATGTCCTTCATGCCGGGCGGCGCGCAGAGCCGGGAGGCGCTGGACGCCAGCCGCCCGCTGGACGAGCGGACCCTGGCCGCCGGTGTCCGGATCCGCACCCTCTACCTGGACAGCGTCCGCAACGACCGGGCCACCACCGAGTACGCCCACTGGCTGGCCGGCCTCGGCGGCGAGATCCGCACCATCCCGTCGCTGCCGATCCGGATGCTGATCGTGGACCGGGAGACGGCGCTGCTCCCGGCCGACCCGAAGAACACCAAGGTCGGCGCCGTCATGGTGCGCGCGCCCGGGGTGCTGGCCGCGCTGGTGCACCTCTTCGAGGTGTCCTGGCAGCAGGGCCAGCCGCTGGAGGGGGTGCGGCCCGGCAAGCAGGACGGGCCGACGGCGCAGGAGCTGGAGCTGCTGCGGCTGCTGGAGGCGGGCAGCACCGATCAGGTGGCGGCCCGTCAGCTCGGCGTCTCGCTGCGCACGGTGCGGCGGATGATGGCGGACCTCACCGGCCGGCTCGGCGCCCGCAGCCGCTTCGAGGCCGGGGTGCTGGCGGGCCGGGCCGGCTGGATCTGACCGGCCGGTGGCCGTGTGCTGCCATGGCAGTTAGCGGCCTTCCGCGGGTCCGTTTCCCGGTCGGCGCCGTGCCACCATGGACAGCCGTGTATGCGATACATATCCGGTTCGGCGTTCCGAGCCCCGATGCCGGTCCGGACCGCGTTCCGGACTCCGTTCCGGGCCGCGCGGCCGGCCCCGTAGCCGGCCCCGCAGCCGGACCCGCGGCCGATCCCGTCACGGGTTCCTGGGACATCAATGACGTCGCGCGGGAAATGTCCGCCCACCCCTCGGACTGTCTCGTGCAACATGTCTACGCGCCTAGAACGAGTGGTTCCGGACATTTGGGGGTCATCTACCTCACCGGGCCGAGCGCGCGCATAGCGGGCGAGCGGGTTCTCGCGGTGGTCCGGCAGCTGCTCCGGGGCGGTGCCGTACGTTCCGATTTGGTCGTTTCCGGCGGTATGGGACTTGCCGGTCTGTGCGACGGAACGGTGCGCCTGGCGTGGTGAATGGCACCTTGTTGCCTGGGCAGCATGAGGCCAGCGGGCAGACCTGGAGCGACGCCCGGAAGATGTGTCACCTTTGATTCGTGGCGGTCAGGTGAATTCTTGGAATCGGGGGGCGGCGGGAATGCCGCAATTCCCCTCCGGGAAGGCCGGTCCCCAGTGAATTCGACGTCCCCGCGAAAAGGATCCCCCATGTCTGTGCGCTTCCTGACCTCGCTCGTCCTCGCCGCGGCGGCCGCCGCCGTGCTGGGGGTCGCGACGGCGGAGCTCCCGACCGCCGCCGGGACCGGGACGGCCGCCGGGACGGCGGCGGTCGCCACCGCGAACAGCTGGGGCTGGGACTGACCGGACCGGACGCCCGCCGCCCCACCGCCGGCCCGCCAGCGGGCCCCGCGCCCAGAGGAGCACCCATGAACCGAGCCGTGGACGACACCCCGGCGGGCGGCGGCACCAGCCCGTCGCCCCGGCTCCGCGACCGGATCGCGGCGGCCCTGGTGGAACTGGAGCGGCTGCACCGCGAACTGGAGTCACTGCGCCAGCCGGCCGCGATGCCGCTGCGCGAACGGGTCAGCGGCGGCCGGCGGGGCGGCGGCCCGGGCTTCGACGAGGAGGCCTGCGCCGCCCGCACCGGCATCACCGGGACGCTGGCCTGCTGGGCCGGGGCGGTCGCCGACCGGCTGCCCGCCGCCCCGGCGCCCGCCCGGGAGGCCGGCCCGCTGGCCGCGTTCCTGGTGCGCCACCTCGACGCGCTGCTCGCCCTGCCGGCCGCCGACGAGGCCGCCGACGAGTTCGGCGCGGCCGCGGCCGCGGCCCGCGGGGTGCTGCGCCGGCGCGGCGCGGACGCGGTCCTGCTGGGCCGCTGCCCGCGGCCCGGCTGCGGGAGCCCGGTGGAGGCGTCGACGGCCGGGCCCCGGCCCGGCGGCGCGGTGCGCTGCGCGGCCGGGCACGACTGGCAGGTCGGCGAGTGGCTGGCCCTGCGCCGCACCCTGACCGCCCCCGACGGCCCGGGCGCCTCCGGTGCCCCCGGCGCTCCGGCCACGGCCCGCCCGCGCACCCTGCCGACCCGGCTGGCGGCCCAGGCCGCCGGGGTCTCCGAGGCGACCGTCCGCAAATGGGCCAGCCGCGGAAAGCTGACCCGCTACGGCGACTTCTCGCGGGCCGAGTACGACGTCGACGAGCTGGCGGCGCTGGCCGCCCGCTGAGGACCGATAAAAAAATCCCCTACCGGAAGGGCCTTGGCGAGCGCACCCGTGGCGCTCTCCGGGGCCATTTCGGCGTTCCCCGGGAATGCTTTTCCGATGGTTGACACCGCGAGATGCAAAGTGTCACACTCCTGCCGACGGAAGAAGTGTCTGAATTTCCGGACGAAGCAGGTTTCATGGCAAGCGTGCATTCCGAATTCCTCGCGTACGCCCGCCGGTGCGTCCCCTTCTACCGAGAACTCGGCGCGGACGCCGACTTCCCCCTGGTGGGCCGGGCCGAGCACCAGGCGGAGGGCGGGCGGTTCCGCCCGGAGGGGGCCGGCGAACCGGAGCATTGGATATCCTCCAGCGGCACCACCGGGCAGCCCCTGGAAGTGGCCCTGGACGAATCCGCCTGGTACGCGGTGAACCACCGTTTCTTCGCCCAGATCCGGGAAATCGCCGGACTGCCCGCGGAGCTCTTCTCGCGCGGCGCGCCCGCGGTCCTGTTCGTCAGCAACAAACCCGGGCGGCCCACTTTCGTCCGCCCGCTCCCGGCCCTGAACGACGGGCTCTACCTGCGCCTGCAACTGCCCGACGCGGGGGCGTCCGTCCCGGCCGTCCTGGCCCGGTTCCCGGCCCCGGTCCTGTACGGCAAGCCGACCTACCTGCTGGACCTGCGCACCGAACTGCTCCGGCAGGGCATGGCGCGGGCGCCCTGGCGGCCCCGGCTGCTGCTGACCAGCGGGGAGCCGCTGCACCCCGACGACCGGGACCGGCTCACCGGCTACTTCGGCGCGCCCCTGGTGGACGCGCTGGCCTCCACCGAGGGCGGCCTGATCGCCGCCACCGCGCCCGACGAGCGGGTCCACCGGGTACTGGGCGAGAACGTCCGGCTGGAGGTGCTCGACGCGGCGGGCCGGCTCGCGCCCTCCGGCGCCGGCGAGCTGGTGCTCACCAACCTGGTCAACCGCAGCACCGTCTTCGTCCGCTACCGCACCGGCGACTTCGCCGAACTGAAGACCGCCGCCGACGGCACGCAGCGCCTGCTGCGGCTGCGCGGCCGGGAGCCGGAGACGGTGCCCTTCCGCACCGGTGAGCTGCCCGCCGACGAGGTGACCCGCGCGGTCGGCTCCGTCCCCGGGCTGGCCGACTTCCGCTTCGAACTCGGCGGCGGGCGGCGGACGCTGCTGCGCTGGACCGCCGAGCCGACCGGGCCCACCGAGCCGACCGGGACGGCCGAGACGGGAGAGCCGACCGGGCCCGCCGACCCGGCGGCGGTGGCAGGCCTGCTGCGCGAGGCGCTGGCCCGCCTGCTGCCCGGCGAGGACCCCGAGCTGGAGCAGTGCGAGCGGATCACCCCGCCGGGCGGGAAGAAGCGCCGCTTCCAGCTCCGGCCCGAACCCACCGGCGCCACCCAACACACCTAGGCGGGGAACCCCCTGATGACCCTGAACCTGACCTGGACCGGCAACCAGTTCCTCGACCCGCGGGAGCAGTCCGAGCAGCTGCGGCTGGCCGCCGACCCGATCGACCTCACCAACAAGGGCGACGTCTGGAGCGAGAACGTCGCCGCCGCCGTCGCCGCCCGGTTCGGCGTCCCCGCCCCGTTCGTCCGGGTCGGCGCCGGGGCCACCCAGCTCATCGACACGCTGCTGCGCAGCGCCTACCGCGGCCTGGTGGTCGACGTCACCCCGAACTTCCACCTCACCGCGACCGTCTCCCGCCAGCAGGGCTGGAACTACCGGGCGGTGCCGGTGCGCGAGCCCGCCGAGCTGCTGCCCGCCCTCGAACCGTTCCTGGACCGGCCCGAGGCGGTGATCGTGCTCTGCTCGCCGCGCAACCCGCTGGGCTACCAGTTCGACCCGGCGGACGTCCGGGCCCTGCTGGAGCGCGCCCGCGGCCTGGTGGTGCTGGACGAGGTCTACGCGGACTTCGCCCCCGCCACCGCGCTCGGCCTGGCGCCGGAGTTCCCCCACCTGGTGGTGGTGCGGACCTTCTCCAAGGCCTGGGGGATGGCCAACCTGCGGATCGGCTTCGCGGTCTCGCAGGGCTTCGCCCGCCCGGACTTCCCGTTCTGGCTGATGCCCAACAGCGTCTCCGGCGTCGCCCAGCAGACCGTGCTGCGGCTGCTGGCCGAGCCCGCGGCGGTGGAGGAGAGCGTCCGCCGGGCGCGGGCCGCCCGGGAGACCCTGGCGGCCGCGCTGGCCGCGGTCGAGGGCGTGCGGGTGTGGCCCTCGGACGCCAACTACGTCTGCCTGGAGACCCCCCGCGCCGAGTCGGTCGTCGCGGAGCTGAAGGCGGCGGGCTACCTCACCCGGCTGCTGCACGACCTCCAGGGCTACCCCGCCGACTGGCCGGCCGGGGTGCGGATCAGCGTGCCCCGGGAGACCGAGATCGCGGCGGTGGCGGCCTGCGTCGAGCGGGCCCACGCGGCGGCCCGGACCGCCCCGTGAGCGAGCCGGGCGGCGAGCTCAACGGCGTCCCCTCGATCAGCGCGGACGGCCGGTTCGCCGCCTGGCTGTCCAGCGGCAGCGCGGCGGTCCGGCTGGTGCTGCACGACCTGGCGCGGGGCCGGGAGGTGCACCGCGGCCGGGTCGGCGCGGCCCGCTGCCGGGCCTTCACCTGGACGCACCTGCCGGGCGTCGGCCTGGCCGAGGCCGAGGCGGACGCGGCCGGCGCCGAGAACTGGGCGCTGCACCTGGTCCGGGTCGAGTCCGGGCAGTGGCAGCGGCTGGGCGACGGCGCCGCCCGGATGCGGATCGCCGGGCTCTCCGAACGGCACCCCGACCAGGTGGTGGTCGCGGTCGACGCCGCCGCGCCCGGCCACCGCGACTACCTGCGGATCTGCCTGCGCACCGGGGCGGGCACCCCGGTGCTGACCGGCTCCGCGCACGCCGCCGTCTACTTCGACCGGGAGCTGCGCCCCCGGCTCGCCGAGACCGTGCTCCCGGACGGCGCCCGCGAACTGCGCCACCTCGACGCCGGGGACGGCGGCCGGCCGACCCCCGGGGCCCGCTACCTGCACGTGCCGCACGAGGACGCGCTGACCGCCCGGGTGCTCGGGTTCGCCGCCGACCCGGCCCGGCTGCACCTGGTGCTGCCGGACGGCCCGGACGGCGTCCGGCTGGCCGAACTCGACTGCCGCCCCGGCGCGCCCGCGGGCGCGCCGCGCACCCTGCACCGGCTCGCCGGCGGCGACTACGCCGGGGTGCTGACCGGCCCGGACGGCCGGCCGGAGCTGGTCCACGTCGAGCGCGAGCGGCTCGCCTGCGTCCCGCTGGACGGCCGGTGGGCGGACGCGGTGCAGCGGCTGCGGGCCGCGCTGGGCACCGAGCCGGAGGTGCTGGAACGCCGGCCGGGCGCCTGGCTGGTCGCCTCGCACCGCCCGGAGCGGGACGTCCACTACCTGGTGCACGACCCGGACGGCGGCGGCACCCGGCCGCTGTGCGAGGCCCGGCCGGGGCGGGCGCCGCTGCCGGTGGAGTGCCACCCGGTCGAGGTGCCGCTGCGCGACGGCCGGCGCGCCGTCGGCTACGTCACCCGCCCCACCGGGCCGCGCCCGCCGGACGGCCCGGGCCCGGCGGTGCTGCTGGTGCACGGCGGCCCGTGGCGGCGCAGCCGCTGGCGGTACACCGAGCGGCGGGCCTGGCTGGCCGCCCGCGGCTGCACCGTCATCGAGCCGAACTTCCGGGGCTCCACCGGCTTCGGCTCCGGCTGGATCTCCGCCGCCGACGGGCAGTGGGGCGCCGCGATGCAGGACGACCTGGAGGACACCCTGGACTGGGCGGTCGCCGAGGGGCTGGCCGACCCGGACCGGATCGCCCTGGTCGGCGGCAGCTACGGCGGCTACGCGGTGCTGCAACTGGCCGCCACCACCGACCGTCCGCTGCGCTGCGCGGTGGCCAGCTCGCCGCTGACCGACCTGGTGGGCTTCGTCGCCGAGCCGCCGGCGTTCTGGCGCAGCGCCGCCCCGATGCTGCGCCGCCGGATCGGCGACCCGGCCCGGCCGGAGCAGCGGGCCGCCCTGGCCGAGCGCTCACCGGTGAACCGGGCCGCCGGGGTGCGCTGCCCGGTGCTGCTGGTGCACGGCGCCAACGACAGCCGGGTGCCGGCCGCGATGGCGACCCGGATGTTCATGGCACTGGCCCGGGCCGACCGGGACGCGACCCTGGCGCTCTTCCCCGACGAGGGCCACGAGGTGGTGACCGCCGCCAACCGGGCCGCCCTGGACGGGCTGACCGCCGGGTTCCTGGACCGCTGGCTGCGGCCCGCCCCCGCCCCCGGCGCCCCGGAGCCGGGCCCGGCCCCGGGCAGCACGGTGAAGTTGTTCGACTCCCCCCGGGCCGCGCGCCGGAAGGCGGCCGACCCGCAGAACGAGGAAGCAGACCATGGCCATTCACCTCCTCGGCAGTAACGCGCTGTTGCTGCTGACGCCCAAGACGGGCAGCACCTGGATCCGCCGCAAGATCCGGGAACTCGGCCTCGCCTTCGAGGACGTCGGCGACCCGGGCATGCGCGAGCACGACCTGCTGGCCGACTTCGACCGCTCCGCGTACTCCTTCGTCGGCGCCTTCGTGCGCGACCCGCTGGAGTGGTACCGCTCCTACTGGTCCTACCGGATGGAGAAGGGCTGGCGCCCGCAGTACCCGCTGGACGAGCACTGCGAGAGCGACGACTTCGAGACCTTCGTGCGCCGCGCCGTGACCACCCTGCCGGGCGCCCTGGGCAACATCTACGCCTCGTACGTGGGCGAGCCGGGCGCCGAGGTCGACTTCGTCGGCCGGCAGGAGGACCTCCGGGAGGACTTCGCCCGCTTCCTCGACCTGGCCGGCGAGCGCTTCGACCGCTCGGTGCTGGCGGGCGGCAGCCGGATCAACGCGACGACGATCCGCCCCGACTACCCGGAGGAGCTCAAGGAGCTGATCACCCTCTCCGAGTGGGAGACCATGCGCCGCTTCGGCTACCTCGCCGACCGGCCGGACCCGATCGGGCTGGCCGAGGCGCAGCGGCGCTACCCGCAGGAGGCCAACGACCTGCGGCTGCTGGCGCTGTGGACCGAGAAGATCCACTGGGCGCCGGACGACAAGAAGCGCGAGGCCGGCCGGCCCGTCCCCGCCGACACCCGGTACGCCCGGGTGAACAGCAACTTCGCGCTGTTCGCCGAGCACAAGAAGCAGGACCCCGACTACGCGGGCGAGCGCTACCGGGCCGCCCTGCGGCTGGACCCGGACCACCCCCGCACGCTGTGCAACTACGCCCTGCACCTGGTCGAGCACCGGGACGACGTCGCCGAGGGCCGCCGGCTGATGCTGCGGGCGCTCGCCCTGCGCCCCCACCACCCGCACACCCTGGGCAAGCTGGCCCGGCTGACCGCCGACCGGCTCGGCGACCCGGAGCTGGCCGAGGTGCTCTACCGGCAGAGCCTGGCGGCCAACGCCGCGCAGGCCGAGCTGCGGGCCGAGTTCGCCGGCTTCCTGGCCGGCCGGGGCCGCACCGGGGAGGCGCTGGCCCTGCTGGCCCCGGCGGCCGACCATCCGGAGGCCGACCGGCTGACCCTGCTCACCCACGCCACCCTGCTGGCCCGCTCCGGCCGGCTCGCCGAGGCCCGGGACTTCCAGCGCCGCGCCGCGGTCGCCACCGCCGCCTAGGAGCCGTCCGGCCGGTCCCGTCGCGGGCCCCCGGGCCCGCGCGACCCCACCACCCACGTCAAGGAAGGCAAGGACGATGCACCCGCAGAGCCCGCTGGCCCGGCAGATCCAGGACGAGCGCGTCGAGGGCGTCGGGAAGTCCGTCGAGCAGGTCGCGGCCGAGGCCCGCGAGACGATGGAGAAGAACCGGATCTGCCTGGTCCGCGGCTTCCCGCCGGACCCGGACCGCTACCTGGAGTTCCTCGGCCGCTTCGGCGAACCGCTGATGAACTACTCGTCGCTGAGCGCGCTGGAGAAGACCGACCCGCACCCGCAGATCAACCGGGTCAAGTACAAGAGGAAGGTCACCGGCGCCCAGTCGGTGCACTACGTGGCGGGCGGCCTGCGGCCGCACTCGGCCCGGTCCTGGCGCTCGCCGCGGCCCTCGCACTTCGCGATGCTGATGGTCGAGCCGGGCTGGCGGGAGGCCCCGGCGGGGGAGCGCGGCGAGTCCGTGGTCCTGTGCTGGAACGAGCTGTTCACCCGGCTCGCCGAACGGGACGGCGAGGTCTTCGAGCGGCACTTCGCCCGGCTCTCGGGCACCCCGCTCACCTTCGAGGCGAACAACGTCCGCGAGGAGCTCAGCGACCTGCCGCTGCTCTACCCGCTGCCGGACGCCCGCGGCCCGTACGACGTGGGCGTGCGGCTCAAGCAGGACCTGCCCGCCAAGGTCGAGGCGATGGGCGGGCGGGTCCCGGAGTCCGAGGAGTACCGCGAGTCGCTGGCGTACCTGATGGAGGCGAGCGCGGACGAGGCGTTCTTCGCCTGCTTCCCGCTGGAGCGCGGTGACCTGCTGCTGCTCGACAACCACCGCTTCGCGCACGGCCGGCTCCGGATCGTCGGCGAGTACGAGGCCGACGGCGAGGTCCGGTCGAACAACCGCGAGCTGTGGAGCGTCACCGTTCACTGAGGACTCCGCCCGGAGCCCTCCCGTCCCGAAGGAAGCGAGCAGATGAGCAATCCCGACGACACCCCCCGCACCGAGGAGCAGGCCGACCTGGACGCGGTCTGCGCCGAGCTCCAGGGCGAGCTGGACGCGCTGATGGGCGGGGCCGGCACCGACGCGGCGGCCCGGTCGCTGGACACCGCGGTGGCCTCGCTCAAGGAGGTCGAGCAGCGCAACGTCTCGTCCGTCCAGCTGGTCGCCCTGCACGCGGGCTGACCGCGCCCGGACGACCGCCCGCGCCGCCCGGCGCCGGGCGGTCGTCCGGTGTCCGGACACCGCCGGCCCTACACTGTCGGCGCAGCAGATCACCACCAGGAAGTCGGTTTCCGTCATGTCTCTCATCGGCAGGCACGTCCTCTCCAGCGACCTCTTCGACCGGGACGAACTGGAGCGCCTCTTCGCCCTGGCGGACCTCCTGGCCCCGGTGGCCCGGGGCCGCCAGGTGGTGCGGGTGCTGGAGGGCGCGGTGATGGCGAGCCTGTTCTTCGAGGCCAGCACCCGGACCAGGCTCAGCTGCGAGTCCGCGTTCTCCCGGCTGGGCGGCTCGGTGATCTCCAGCACCGGCGCGGAGATCATGTCGATCTCCAAGGGCGAGTCGCTGGCCGACACCAGCCGGGTGGTCAGCGGCTACAGCGACCTGATCGTGATGCGCCACCCCGAGGAGAGCGCCGTCCACGAGTTCGCGGCGGCCACCAACGTCCCGGTGGTCAACGGCGGCAACGGGGCGGGCGAGCACCCGACCCAGGCCCTGCTGGACATGTACACCCTGCACCGGGAGTTCTCCCGCACCGGCCGCTCCATGGACGGCCGCCGGATCGCCCTGGTCGGCGACCTGCGGCACGGCCGCACGGTGCACTCGCTGATCAAGCTGGTCTCGCTCTACCGGGACCTGACCATCGTCTGCGTGGCCCCCGGCCCGCTCGGCATGCCCGCCGGACTGCTGGAGCTCGCCGAGGGCCGCGGCCACCGGATCGAGCTGAGCGACCGCCCGGAGAGCGGCCTCAAGGACGCCGACCTGGTCTACGCCACCCGCCTGCAGACCGAGCGCTTCGCCGACCAGCCGCTGCCGTACAGCGACGAGTTCCGGATCGACAGGGCGCTGGTCGCCCGGGCCTGCCGGGAGGACGCGGTGATCATGCACCCGCTGCCCCGGGACAGCCGCCCCGGCTCCAACGACCTGGCCACCGACCTGAACCGGGACCACCGGCTGGCGATCTTCCGGCAGACCGACGCGGGCATCCCGATGCGGATGGCGCTGTTCGCCTCCGTCCTGGGCGTCGCCGACCAGGTGCCCGGCGCGCTCCGCCCGGCGACCTGGTTCCAGCCCGAGTACACCGGGCCGGACGACGCCCCGTTCTACCGCAACCCCGCCTCCTGACGGCCCGGTAGCCCCGACAACAGCACACCCAAGCCCTCCTGGAACGCCGGGGCGGGCCGGTCACCGACCGGCCCGCCCCGGCGTTCTCCGGTTCCGCGACGAGGAAAGCCATGAACGTTCCCGTGAGACGCGGCGGCGGAGACTTCGCCGTGTACCGGACCCCGCTGGTCTCGGTCACGATGGCCAGCACGTTCGTCCTGAAGCTGGTCTCCTTCCTGTGCATCCCGTTCATGACGATCTACCTGAGCCGCACCGTCGACGCCCCGCCGTACGTGATCGGCGCGATCGTCGGGCTCAGCCAGATCGGCTCGCTCGGCGCGGGCTTCGTCAGCGGCGTGCTCGCCGACCGGGTCGGCAAGCGGCGGGTGCTGCTGGTGGGGCTGTTCGGCAGCTCCGCGGTCTTCCTGCTGTTCTTCCTGACCGCGACCTTCCTGCGCGCGACGGTGGCCTTCCCGGTGCTGTTCGCCCTGCTGAACACCGGCTACGGGATGATGTCGGCGTTCTTCTGGCCGGTCACCCAGGTGATGATGGCCGACAGCCTGCCCGCCGAGCGCCGGCCGACGGTGTTCCGGCACCGCTACGTGCTGACCAACTGCGCGGTGGCGATCGGCCCGCCGGTCGGCGCCTTCCTCGGGATCGCCTCCGCCCGGGCCGCGTTCGTCGTCTCCGGCAGCTGCTACCTGGCCTTCTCGCTGGCCTTCTGGTGGCTGACCCGGGGCACCGAGCTCGGGGCGGCCACCGCGCCGTCCGAGCGCCGCAGCCTGGGCGGCGCGCTCCGGGTGCTCGGCGCGGACCGGACGTTCCGCGGGCTGACCCTGTCGATGGTGCTGTTCGCGCTGGCCTACTGCCAGATCGAGTCGAACCTATCCGCGGTGGTCAGCCGGGGATTCGCCGACGGCGTGCGGTTCTTCTCGGTGCTGCTGACGGTGAACGCGGTCGCGGTGATCGCCCTCCAGCCGCCCGCCACGGCGATCGCCAAGCGGCTCAGCCCCCGGCGGACCATCCAGCTGGGCAACGGGCTGTTCGCCGCGGTCTGCCTGGCCTTCTGCTTCGTCGAGTTCAGCAAGGCCGGCCTGGTCGCCCTGGTGGTCCTGGTCAGCATGGCCGAGGTGCTGGTGGTGCCGACGGTCAGCGTGGTGGTCGACGAACTGGCGCCGCCCGGCCTGCGCGGCACCTACTTCGGGGCGTCCACCCTGCGCAACCTCGGCCTCGGCGTCGGCCCGGCGGCGGGCGGCCTGGTGCTGGCCTGGGCCGACCGGTCGCTGCTGTTCGCGGCCATGGGCCTGTGCGCCCTGGCGGCCTGGGCCGTCATCCACCTCACACTCAAGGAGAACCCCGGTGCGGATCCTGGTCCTTCACCAGAACCTGTTTGACCGGCTCGGCTACGAGCGGGCCATCGACCACGAGGCGCACGACGTCACCTACGCGGGCGCGCCCGAGTACCTCGACAACATCCCGGACCGCGTCCGCTGCGAGAAGTTCCCCTGGGACCCGGCCCGGGACGTCGCCGAACAGCTCCGCCCGCTGCTCGCCGCCACCCCGCACCAGCGCGTCCTGGCCCGGCACGAGAAGCTGATCACCCCGGCGGCCGAGCTGCGCGCCGAGTTCGGCATCCCGGGCCAACTCCCGGACGCCGCACGGAACTTCCGCGACAAGCTGGCGATGAAGAGCGCCGTCGCCGCGGCCGGCCTGCGGGTGCCCCGCCACCTCCCCGCCGACGCCCTCCCCGCCACCGCCCCCTGGCCGGGCCGCACCGTGCTCAAGCCCCGGGACGGCTCCGGCAGCCAGGGCGTCCGGGTCTTCGACTCCTACGCCGACGCCGCCGCCCACCTCCGCGCCCAGGACGACCCGCGGGCCGCCGCCCGGCTCGAACTGGAGGAGTACGTCGACGGCCCGATCTGGCACGTCGACGGCTTCCTCTTCCGGGGCGAACCCGTGATCGTCCAGCCCTCCCGCTACATCGGCACGCCGCTCGGCTTCGAACGCGGCGAACCGGTCGGCACCGTCCAGCGCGACGACCCCGCCCTCGCCGACTGGGCGGTGCGCTGCGTCCGCGCCCTGGGCGGCGAGACGCTCACCTTCCACCTGGAGGCGATCGAGACCGCCGACGGCCCGGTCTTCCTGGAGGCCGCGGCCCGCTGCGGCGGCGGCTACATCGTCCGCGCCACCGAACTGCGCACCGGCGCCTACCTGCACACCCTCGACATGGCCTCGGACGTCGACGGCGCCCTCGCCGAACGCCTCATCGGCCCGGCCCGCACCGACCTCCACCACGGCTTCTTCCTCTACCCCGGCCACGTCCACGGCGCCGCCCCCGTCACCGTGCGGGTCGCCGACGGCCTGCTGGACGACCCGGTGCTGACCGGCCACCGCCTGGCGCCCCCCGGCACCCGCTGCCCCGCCGCCCCCTCCTACCGCCCCGAGAACCTCCCGCTGTCCGGCACGGTCGCCCACCCCGACCCCGACGCGGCGGAGGCGTGGATCCGGCGGCT
This sequence comes from Kitasatospora sp. SolWspMP-SS2h, assembly GCF_003259315.1. GTDB lineage: Bacteria > Actinomycetota > Actinomycetes > Streptomycetales > Streptomycetaceae > Kitasatospora > Kitasatospora fiedleri. Next base: position 277,710 of record NZ_QLLT01000009.1, read on the forward strand.
GTTCGCCCGCACCACCGTGCACGTCCACCACCCCGCCGCCGAGGCGTACGACGGGACGGCCGCCGGCCCCGAGGACCACGCACTCGCCCACCGGCTCGCCGAACAGGCCGGCGAACTGCTGCTGGGCCTGCGCACCGAGACCGCCCTGGCCGACCCCGGCAGCCTCAAGGACCTCGGCGACGCCCGCTCGCACGCCTTCCTGACCGCCGAACTCGCCCGGCACCGCCCGCAGGACGCCGTCCTCTCCGAGGAGGGCGTCGCCGACCCGGCCCGGCTCGACGCCCACCGGGTGTGGATCGTCGACCCGCTGGACGGCACCCGCGAGTACGCCGAGGCCGGCCGCGCCGACTGGGCGGTGCACGTCGCGCTCTGGGTCGACGGCCGACTGGCCGCCGGAGCGGTCGCCCTGCCCGCCCGCGGCACCACCCTCTCCACCGCCCGCCCGCACCCGGCGGCCGACTCCACCGCCCGCGACCTGCTCGGCAGCCGCACCCGGCCCCCGGCCTTCCTCGCCCGGGTCGCCGCCCGGGTCGGCTCCGACCTGGTCGGCATGGGCTCGGCCGGCGCCAAGAGCGCCGCCGTCCTGCTCGGCGAGGCCCGCGCCTACGTCCACGCCGGCGGCCAGTACGAGTGGGACTCCGCCGCCCCGGCCGCCGTCGCGCTGGCCGCCGGGTACCACGTCTCCCGCCTGGACGGCTCCCCGATGCGCTACAACCGGGCCGACCCCTACCTGCCCGACCTGCTGGTCTGCCGCACCGAGGACGCCCCGGCCCTGCTGGCGGCGATCGCCGCCGAGACCGCCGCCGAACCCGTCGCCGAGGACCGCCCGTGACCGCGCCGGCGCCCGCCCGGCGCGGCGCCACCGTGTGGCTGACCGGCCTGCCCAGTGCGGGCAAGACCACCCTCGCGTGCGCGCTGGCCGAGCGGCTGCGGGCCGAGGGGCACCGGGTCGAGGTGCTGGACGGTGACGAGATCCGCGAGTTCCTCTCCAAGGGTCTCGGCTTCACCCGCGAGGACCGGCACACCAACGTCACCCGGATCGGCTTCGTCGCCCAGAAGCTCGCTGCCAACGGCGTCAAGGTGCTCGCCCCGGTGATCGCCCCGTTCGCCGACTCCCGCGCCGCGGTGCGCGAACGGCACGCGGCGCACGGCACGCCGTTCCTCGAAGTGCACGTGGCCACGCCCCTCGACGTCTGCTCCGAACGGGACGTCAAGGGCCTCTACGCCCAGCAGGCCGCCGGTGAGAT
>NZ_QLLT01000010.1 GCF_003259315.1 Kitasatospora sp. SolWspMP-SS2h
AGAACCTCTCCCCCGAGGGCGGCGACCGCCCCGACGGCCCGCTCGCCGACGCCATCACCGAGCACTTCGGCTCCTTCGAAGCGTTCAAGCAGCAGCTCACCACCGCCACCGTCGGCGTCCAGGGCTCCGGCTGGGGCATCCTCTCCTGGGAACCGCTCGGCAAGCGCCTGATCATCGAGCAGGTCTACGACCACCACGGCAACGTCGGCCAGGGCACCACCCCCCTCCTCGCCTTCGACGCCTGGGAGCACGCCTACTACCTCCAGTACAAGAACGTCCGCCCCGACTACGTCACCCGCCTCTGGGACGTCGTCAACTGGCAGGACGTCAGCACCCGCTACACCACAGCCACCCAGGCCTGACGCAGCACCACCGCGGGTGCCGCCCCGGTCGCAAACCGGGGCGGCACCCGCTCCCCGCATCCCCGGAGGGACAGCCGTGACCAGCCCGCGCCCGACCCCGACCGACCGGCGGGTCCGGCTGCTCGGCACGCCCGTCGACGCCTGCCCCGCGCTCGTCCCCGAGGCCGGACGCGGCCGGGTGCGGCGGATCACCGAGGCCGGCGAGGAAGTGCTGCACCATCCCGGCCGACCGGTCGAGGAGTTCGGCACACCCGAACTCGCCCGGCTGGTCGACGACATGTTCCGCACCACGTACGCGGCCCGCGGCGTCGGCCTGGCCGCCCACCAGATCGGCGTCGCCCTGCGGGTGTTCGTCCACGACTGCCCCGATGACGACGGAGTCCGCCACGTCGGGCACCTCGCCGACCCCGTCCTGGACGAGGCGCCCGGTCCCCGGCGCCGGACCGAGGCCGACGAGGGCCGCCTCTCCGTCCCGGGCCCCCGCCGCGCCCTCGCCCGCCCCGACCGCGCCACCGCCCGCGGCAGCGACCTGCACGGCAACCCGCTCACCCCGACCGGCACCGGCTACTTCGCCCGCTGCCTCCAGCACGAGACCGACCACCTCGACGGCCTGCTGTACGTCGACCGCTTCGGCAAGCGCGAACGGCGCGCCGTCCTGGCCGAATCCGCCGAACGCCGCGAATCCGTCCTCGCCGCCCGCGCCGAGCGGGCCGCCGCACTCGACTCCTACGCCTTCGAAGCGGACTGACCCCCGCCCGCGGTGGAGGAGCGCTCGACGAGCCGCCAGTCGTGCCCGCGCACCGTGCCCGGCTCGGCGGTGCCCGCGAGCAGGTCGGCGAGCAGTTCCGCGCAGGCCCGGCCGTACTCCGCCGGACGCAGGTCCACCGCCGTGACCGGCGGGTCCGCCTCCCGCGCCGCCGCACCGTCCACGCAGGCGGCCACCAGCACCTGCTCCCCCACCCGCAGCCCGGCCGCCGTCGCGGCCGCCAGCACGCCGGTCACCGCGCCGTCGGGGGCACACACCACGGCGTCGGCCCGCCCCGGACCGGCCAGCAGCGGTGCGGCGGCGCGCCGCGCCTCGGCCGGGGTGGCGGCGAACGGCACCGTCCGGACCCGCACCGGGGTGCCGTGCCGACTCGACCACGCTTCGGCGGCGGCGCGCAGCGCGGCGGCCCAGTCGGACTCCGGCCCGGGAGCGAGCAGGGCGGGCCGGCGGGCGCCGCGTCCGGCCAGGTGGTCGAGGAGGGCGGACAGCGCGCCCGCGTTGTCGCACACCACCGAGCCGCTGGGTTCACTGCCCCGGCCGAGGTAGCGCTCGCCGGTGACCACGGGGACGCCCGCGCCGAGCAGGCGCGGCACCGCCTCGTCGCCGAGTTCGGGGTCGACCACCACCAGGCCGTCCACCTTGGCCGCCAGCCCGTCGGCCGCCCCGGGACCGGGGGCCAGCAGGACCAGGTCCCGGCCGTCCCGGCGGCAGCGCTCGACGGCGCCGAAGGCCAGCCGCAGGTAGTAGTCGAGCCGGGTGGCGGTGCGCGGCAGGTAGAGCCCGACCGCCCCGGTGCTGGCCCGCCGCAGGCTGCGCGCGGCGGGGTTGGGGCGGTAGCCGAGGTCGCGGGCGGCCGCCAGGACGCGCTCGCGGGTGGAGGCGGCGACCCGGCCGGAGCCCAGGAGCGCGTCGGAGGCGGTGCTCTTGGAGACCCCGGCGGCCCGGGCCACGTCGAGCAGGGTCACGGATCGGCTGGTCACAGCCCGGAGTCTAGCCACCGGAGAGGATCGGGCCGGACTTGCCGGAACGTTCCGGCATCTCTAGGCTCGCGGTCGCCGGAACGTTCCGGCACCGCTCGGACGGCCGGAACGCGTCCGCTGCCCCGCCCGTACCCTCCTGGAGACCCGCATGACAGGCGCGTTCGACGTCGTCGAGACCGGTATCGCGGATTTGCGCGCGGCGCTGGAGCAGGGCAGGACCACTGCGGTCGCCCTGCTCGACGCCTACCTCGCCCGGATCGACGCCTACGACCGTCCCGGCACCGCCACCGCGCTCAACGCCATGGTGGTGATGAACCCGCGCGCCCGCGACGAGGCCGCCGCCTCCGACGCGCGCCGCGCCCGCGGCGAGAGCCTCGGCCCGCTGGACGGCATCCCCTACACCGCGAAGAACAGCTACCTGGCCGAGGGGCTGACGGCCGCGGCCGGCTCGCCCGCGTTCGAGCACCTCGTCGCCCGGCACGACGCGTTCGCGATCGAGCGGCTGCGCGCGGGCGGCGCCGTCCTGATCGGCCTGACCAACATGCCGCCGATGGCCAACGGCGGCATGCAGCGCGGCCTGTACGGCCGCGCCGAGAGCCCGTACAGCGCCCACTGGCTGACCAGCGCGTACGGCTCCGGCTCCTCCAACGGCTCCGGCACCGCGACGGCGGCCTCGTTCGGCGCGTTCGGCCTCGGCGAGGAGACCTGGTCCTCCGGCCGGGCACCCGCCTCGAACAACGCGCTGTGCGCCTACACGCCCAGCCGCGGCGTCATCTCGGTGCGCGGCAACTGGCCGCTCGTCCCCACCATGGACGTCGTCGTCCCGCACACCCGCACCATGGCCGACCTGCTCGAACTGCTGGACGTCATCGTGGCCGACGACCCGGACACCCGCGGCGACCTGTGGCGCGCGCAGCCGTGGATCCCGCTGCCCGCGGCCTCGCAGGTGCGGCCCGCCTCCTACCCGGCACTCGCCCCCGCCGACGCGGCGGCGGCCCGCGCCGCGCTCGCCGGCCGGCGCGTCGGCGTGCCCCGGATGTACGTCAACGCCGACCCGGACGCCGGGACCAACCCCGGGGGCGGCATCGGCGGCCCCACCGGACGGCGGATCGACACCCGCCCCTCGGTGATCACCCTCTGGGAGGCCGCCCGGCGCGACCTGGAGGCCGCCGGCGCCGAGGTCGTCGAGGTCGACTTCCCGGTCGTCACCAACTACGAGTCCGACCGCCCCGGCGCGCCCTCCGTGTCCACCCGCGGCCTGGTCGGCCCCGACTTCCTCGCCGTCGAGATCGAGGACCTCTCCGCCTGGGCCTGGGACGACTTCCTGCGCGCCAACGGCGACCCGGCGCTCGCCACCCTCGCCGACGTGGACGGCGCCCTGATCTGGCCCGAGCAGCCCGGCACGCTCCCCGACCGCTACACCGGCTTCGCCGACCGCATCGGCGACTACCCGCGCTTCGTGCGCGAGCGCCCGTACGCCTCCCTCACCGACCTGCCGCACCTGGAGCAGGGACTGCGCGGCCTGGAGGAGACCCGCCGGACCGACCTGGAGCAGTGGATGGACGAACTCGGCCTGGACGCCGTGGTCTTCCCGGCGGTCGCGGACGTCGCCCCCGCCGACATGGACGTCTCCGTCGAGTCCGCCGACCTGGGCTGGCGCAACGGCGTCTGGGTCGCCAACGGCAACCTGGTGCCCCGCCACCTCGGCATCCCCACCGTGACCGTGCCGATGGGCACCATGGCGGACACCGGCATGCCGGTGGGCCTCACCTTCGCCGGCCGGGCCCACGACGACAACGCGCTGCTCGCCCTCGGTGCCGCCTTCGAGGCCACCGGCCACCGGCGCACCGAACCGCCGCGCACCCCGCGGCTGCCGTCGCACTGAGGCGGTGGGGCGGTCGGGGCCGGCGCGCGGGTGGGGGGCGGCGGGAACCGCTCCCCACCCGCACACCGCCGTGGGATCAGGCGGACGGGCGGCGGCGCAGTCCGAGGACGCCCAGGGCCGCGCCGACCACGCCGACGACGAGGCCGATCACGCCGAGGGTCCGGGCGGTGGGGTCGTCGTCCGAGGGCTCCGCCGCCGCGGCGGCGACGGGGGCGGCCGGGGAGGCGGTCATGCCGTGGGCGTCGGCGCTGGTGCCCGCGTCCGCCTTGGTCAGGGCCAACGTCGGCGCCGGGTGCTGGGGTTCGGCCTGGCCGTCCTTGCTCTCCTCGATCCAGCGGACCACGGTGCCGTCGTCGTAGGTCTGCAGCGCCTTGAAGACCAGCCTGTCGGTGTCGGTGGGCAGCGGGCCGAGCGAGACCTTGAAGTCCTGGAACTGGCCGGGCCCGATCTTGCCGGTGGCGTCGGCGGTCCAGGTGATCTTCGTGACGGCCTCGGTGATCTCATCGCCGTCGTCCGTCTTCAGCGGCGTCGCCAGCTTGGACTTCTCGGCGGTGGCGGTCCACCCGGGCACGGGCTGGATCGACACCGACGCCACCGGGTGGTCGGTGGGCAGGTTGACCTCCAACCGAGTGGTGGAGGCGGTGTCACTCTCGTCCGGCACCCGGAACGCGACGGCGGTCCAGGCGCCCTGCGTGGCGGTGCCGGGCTGCACGGTGACGTGCGCGAACGCCGGAACGGCAGCGGCGAGCACCGCGGAAGCGGCCAGCGCGACGGCGGTGGAGGCTCGGCGGACAGAGGCTCGGCGGACAGTGGAAGTACGCATGCGGAGATCCCCTCCTGGGGAAGCGGCAACGGCGTCGGTGGAGACGGAACGGGGTACGCGGCCTGCGGCCGACCGGGCCGGAACGGACCGGACCGGACCGGTGTCGGGAGCGACGCGCGACCCACCCCGGACTCCGCCGGGCGCTACGACCGCGCGCACCCCGCCACGGGCGGACCGCGCCGCACCACCGCGTAACCGATCAGCAGGACCCCCAGCCGACGGCCGTACCGGGGCACCGGACAGGCCGCCGCCGACGGCCGGCGGACCGGCCCTCGGACGAGCACGGCCAGCAGGGCCGCGAACTGCCGCATCCGACGGCGCACCGTCGCCCGCACCCGGCGGGCCAGCCCGAGCAGCCGCCACAACGCCGCCTCGACCCGGTGCAGCAGCACCCCGACCGCGAGCGCCGCGAGCACGTGCGCGAGCAGCATGCCGCCCGACAGGCGCGCGTGGTCGAGGTGATCGGCCGTCACCCCGACCGGCGGTGCCGCGCCGACCGGCGGCGCGGGCCGCACCGCGGCGAGCACGAGGAGCAGGTGCAACAGGACCTGGCCCAGCACGCTCGCCCCGACGATCGCCACCGGACCGCGCCTGCGGCCCGCAGCGACCCAGGCACCGGAGAACAGGAACAGCCACCCCGCCCCGATCGCCGCCCACCCGCTGCTCCCGCAGGCGGCGGCGTGCCCCGCCGAACCGAGCACCGCGCTCGCCCCCGCGAACGCCGCCGCACGCACCAGCCGCACGTCCGGGGCGGCCGTGCGCGGTTCACCGGAGCGGGAGGGCGCGGGCATGGCGGCCCCATTCTGGCAGGTCCCCCGACGTCCGGGCCAGGACGCGTCCTCAACGGCCTCCGACGGCCGGATGCCGGGCTTCAGAGCCCGGGGCGATCTCGCTCACGCCCCGCTCAAGCACATGCGCCTGGGCGCGCTCCCTGCTTGGGAGATCCCTTGCTGTTGCGGTCCGGGGCCCGTGTTCCGGACCCGTGCTGACCGACTGCCGCGCCCAACCGGCCACCGCAGCGGCCCGGTTGCGCTTGTGGCCCCGGCCCGGTCGGCCACGTCACGCTGCCGTGCGCGCGACCTGGAGCACTGCCGCTCTCCTTCCCCGGCCGGTACCGTCCTCGGCCGGGGGCTCGTACCCGCGGTGCGACAGGCGATCGGGGCCGGTGGCGCAAAGGGTGCCCCGGCCTGCGGGGATTCATCGCGGGGCGCGAGGTGGCCGGTGCCCGGGTCAGGGGTGGCGGTGGGACAGTGCGCCGAGCAGGTCGCGCGGGCCGGCGTCGGGCATGTAGGCCCGCGTCAAGGCGATACCGATGCGCGGCAGATCGGCCTCGTCGCGGTAGACCAGGTACATCGGGTCGTAGCGCGGCTGGAACTTGGCCTTGAAGGCGTGCAGCGAGCGGAAGCCGTAGTACGGCTCCAGCTGGGCACCCAGCTGGTCCAGGACCCGTTCCAGGCCGGTCGGCCGCCGCTCCGGCCCGCCGCGTACCAGCGGCGCGCCGGACAGCGACGCGAACCGCGCCCCGCGTTCCTGGAAGGCCAGGCAGCCGGAGGCGATCAGGAACTCCACCACCGGGCGGAAGCCCCCCTGGCGGCGGTGCATCACGTCCAGCGTCCAACCACGCACCTGGGAGTCACCGCCGTAGACGGGCATCCAGGACGTGACGCCCTGGAGGACCCCGTCCCCGTCCTCGGCGAGACCGACCAGCACCCGGGGGTCCATCGCCTCCTCGACGCCGCCCAGGGTGAACCCCATCTCCGGCAGCCCCATGTCGCCGACCCACTGCTCGGACAGGGCCCGCACCTGCCAGATCACCGACCGCGGCTCGTCGGCCAGGGTCACCAACCGGTGGGCCACGCCCTCCTTCTTCGCCCGATTCAGCGCGGTGCGCACGTCCTGCCAGGGTTTGCCGCGGAACGCCAGCTGCTCCAGGTCGATCACGGTGTCCTCGGCGACCTGGACGCCACGCCAACCCAAGGGCTGCGCGGCCAGGGCGACCTGCTCGGTGGCGGAGAAGAAGCAGGGGATCAGGCCCGAGTCGTCGCAGAACTCGGCGAACTCCGCGACCGCCCGCGCACGCTCGTCCGAGGCGCCCACCGGGTCGCCCAGCGCCACCGCCACCCCGGCGTGCGGCCGGTAGGCGACGTAGCACTGCCCGGAGCTCGCGTGGAAGTAGGAGTTGTCCGGCCAGGTCGTCATCCACGAGAGGTTCCCCCCGCCGTACCGCTGCAGCAGCGACACCGCGTCGTCCCGCTGGTCCTGGGCCGACCGGCGCTGTTCCGCCGCGGCGGCGGCCCGGTGCCGCAGCGGGCGCGAGGGGACCTGGAAGGCGTCACGGGCCCTGGTCAGCAGGACGAGTTCCGCCACCCAGGCCAGCGCCGTGGGAATGACGGCCGCCCCACTGACCTCGGCCTGCTCATCACCGAGGATCTCGACGAGCACGAGCAGGACCGCGAACAGCAGGCCCAGGACCACGTACCCGGAGGCGATCAGCCGGGTCCACCACCAGGCCCGCCGGCGTCCCCGCCGCAGTCCGTTGATCAGCGGGGCGATGACGGCCAGGCCGATGACGAGCTCCCAGACCGGCATCGAGAGGCCGTAGGTGGAGCCCAGCGGCCCCTCGCCCGGCACCAGCCAGACCATGACCGGCACGGCCGCGATGAACACCAGCCACGCCACCGCCAGCAGCCGCCATTCACGCCTGCTCAACCGGCCCGAGGGCGGCACCCGGCCCGGTACGCGGATCCACCGGCCGGCGAGCAGTCCCGCCGCCACGGCGACGGTGTGCTCCAGGTCGGCGATCTGCCCCACGAACAGCAGCGACACCAGCACGTATGCCATCAGGCCCAGCCGCAGCCGCAGCCGCCACGGGGAGCGGAGCGTGGCCGAGGCCATCGTGCCGATCAGCAGCATCCCGGCCGAGAACCCGGTGTCCAGCTGGTGCGACAGGCCCACCGCCCAGTCCCAGCCCGTGGTGCGCAGCACCAGCAGCAGCAGAGCGGTCAGCAGGACCGCGAACACCTGCCCGCCCCACGTCAACGCGGCCGCCCAGCGCCACCCCATCCGGGACTCCGCGAAGCCCACCAGCAGCACGAACCCGAACAGGATCGCCGCGTAGTCACCCGGCCGCCCGCCCAGCAGCGCCCCGGTGACCACGGTCCACCACCGCCCCGCCTCGAACGAAGGCAGTCCGTAGGCGGCGTCGGGGTACCAGGAGGCGTCCTGGACCGGGGACCACAGTCCGCCCACGGCCAACCCCAGCGCCAGGACGAACAGTGCCGTCCCGACGGTGAACGGCAGCCGCAGCACCGCCCCCAGGACCCGGGGGCCCGTCGCTCTCCGCTCTTCGCCGGCCATGCCCGACCTCCGCTACGAATGGGGAGTGCCCCCCAAGAAGTCCTTGACGGCGTCCATCCGGGTACGGCGCCCCGGGGGGAACCGCGCCAGGGAACGGGCCGCCTTCCGCGAGTCCGGCGGATACCTCCAGCGTGCCCACGGCGAGGTCGGCTTCGCGAGCCGCCCGACAGCGACCAGTGCCACCAGGGGGACGAACAGGCCGATCACCCCGAGCGCGGTCTTGCCCTTGAGGATGGCCCCCAGGGAGAGCAGCACCTGGACCCCCCTGACCACGGCGAACGCGGCCGGGCTCTCGTCCTTGTCGGGAGTGAACGGGCTGTCGCCGATCAGCAGCACGCCCACCGCGACGGCGATGAACACCGCGTCCACCGACTTGCGGCCCTCCTGCGCCCAGTACACGTCCTCCAGGTGCAGCCACAGCGCGAACTCGTCCAGCGTCAGCGCCGCGCCGGCCCCGAATAGCGCGCCCAGGACCTGCGCCAACGGACTGTGCGGCCGGTAGCAGAACTCCAGCGCCCCGGCCACGAGCACCGCCATGATCCCGAAGACCGCGTGGTGCACGTGCGTGCCGCCGACCCGGACGTCCCTGAACGGGCCTCGACCCGAGCGGATCAGCCGGGTGACCACCCGGGTGACCACGAAGGTCACCACGAAGGCGGTCAGCATCCACAGCGCCACGCTGTTCGACGTGACCGTCAGGACGAAGCCGGCCTGCTGCCGCATCACACGTCCGCCCTTCACCCCCCGGCTCCCCTCGCCAGGCTCCGTCAGCACCGGCTCAGCCGCAACCGGATACCGGTTGCCCCGAGCGGAACTCCCGGGCGGACGAGGCGCCACCCGCGTCCGGCCGCTCGACCGGAACGCGCCGCACGGCAGCGGGCTGGGCAGACCGTCCGTTCTTGAACTGCTGCCCGCTCGGGTGGACTGGGCGGACTGTCCGGCGCCCGGCGCAGGCAGGCGGCCGGGGGACCGAGGAAGCGGGCCGCGCGCTGCGTTCCGGTTGCCAGGGATCGGGCTCGGAAGGGCGGTCCCGGTCACCGGGTGATCTCCCGGAGTGCCGCAACCCCGTCATCGCAGTTGTTCCGTGGGCACCGTCCGCCCGGTCATCGGCAGGAGCACCGTCCCCTACCCTGCCGGAAGACCTCCGGAGACATGCGACCACCCGGAACCCGCACGTCCGACCTGCCGCGTCGCCGGATCGCGGGCAGGTTCGCGCGTCACCGGTGCCGCAGGCGCGGGGCGGGGCGGTAGTGCCCGCCGAGGTCGGCGGCGACGGTCGCGCTGCCCGGGGCGATCTCGGTGAAGCCGGCGTCGCGGACCACCGGGAGTCGGCCGTCGGTGAGGGTGGGCCAGGCGGGGGCGGGGGACGTGCGGACGGCCAGGGGGAAGCCGTCGGCGGCCCACTTCTCGCGCTGGGGGGTGTCCAGTTCCCACCAGGCGAGTTGGGCGGCGTGGCCGGTCTGGGCCATGGTCTTGCCGGCGCTCATCTCGAGTGCGGGGTTGAGCCAGAGCACGGGGACGCCCTCCGGGGCGGGGCCGGGGGGCCGCGGGTCGTCGAGGTCGGTGCCGGAGACCTGGAGCTTGGCGAGGTCCTTGGGCCAGCCGTCCAGCGGGATCGGCGGGAACACCCGTACCTCGGCGCTCTCCCCGGTGACGGTGATGCCGGGGAGTTCGGCGGCCTTGCGCCACTCGCCGCCGCGGGCGCGCCGGACCACCTTGCGGATCCGGGCGTCCTCCCAGGCGGCGACCCGCTCGGCCCACTCGCCGTCCGCGTCGGTGACCCGGGGGTCGGCGAGCAGGGTGAGGACGGCGCGCGCGGAGGTCTCCAGCGCGTCGGTCCGGGCGGGCGGGTCGGCCCGCTCCAGCCGGACCACCAGCGGCAGCACGTACTGCGGGCGGGTGTCGCGGTCCTCCGCGTGCCCGCCGACGGCGGGAGCGGCGGAGGGGGTGGCGGACGCGGAGGGCTCGGGCTGCCGGGCGGGGAGATCGAAGGGTGAGCTCACCCGTCCAGCATGCCAGTTCAGCGGCGGTAGCCCCGGCCGGGGTCGCGCTCCTCGGCGTCCTCGTAGCCGAGGAACCAGCCCTCGGGGTGGGTGGCGGCCAGCAGCCGGTCGATCCGCTGGTCCGCGTCGAGGTCGCTGTCCTCCTCGTCGGGGCCGTAGACGCCGAACAGTTCGTCGCCGCAGCCGTCCCAGTCGTAGTCGTACAGGTCGGCGGGCAGGTCGCCCATCATGTCGGCCACCGACTCGGGCTGCGCGCCGAGCAGGGCGCGGGCGTCGGCCAGGGCCAGGCGCAGTGCGACGTCCTCGGCGGGGCAGCGGGGCAGCGGCCACTCGCCGATGGCGAGGTCGTCGGCGAGGTCGTCGAAGGCCCGGGCGAAGGCGCGCCGCCAGCCGCGGTGCAGGCTCCAGGTGCGCTGCGGGAGGCGGCCGAGGACCGTCCACTCGCCCTCGTCGGCGACGGTGACGGGGTCGTCGCCGTGGTCCTCCAGGTCTTCGTAGGCGGCGTCGGCGAGGCCGATCAGCTGGGTGTGCAGCAGGCAGGCGGTGCGCGGGGTGAGCGTCCAGTCGCCGGTGTCGCCGTCGTCGTCGAGCGGGAACAGCTCGGCGAAGTCGGGGGCGAAGTCGTCGGTGACGCTGATCTCCAGGGTGCCGCCGAGCGCCTCGATGCCGGGCAGGGACGCGACCAGCCGGTCGGGGTGGAGCAGCGCGCCGAGGGCCGCGTTGGGGTCCTCGGCGACCTCGCGCAGCAGTTGGGCGCGCTGGCCCTCGGGGTCGATGCCGTCGAAGTCCAGCTCCTCGACGGCCGCCCGTGCGGCGGCCCGCAGTGCCGGCCAGTCGGTGATCCGCAGCCCCAGCACCACCGTGGCCTCGATCTCCTGCGCGCCGGACTCCTCCGCCGCGTGCGGCCCCTGTGGATGATCGCTTCGCTCGCCCATGCGACAAGGTTGACAAACCCGGTGGCCGGTGTCCATCAGCTCTCGTGATCCGGTGTCCGGCGGCGGTGGCGCGCGGGCGCGGAGCGCGATCGCCCGGCGCGCCGGGGCGGTCGGCGGGCCGTCCGGGCGGGAGGCTGGTGGCATGAGCGAACTGAACGATTTCGGCGGCGGGCAGGACCCGTCCGGCGGCGTGCTGGTGGTGACCACGAACGACGTGCCCGGGTACCGGGTGGTCCGGGTGATCGGCGAGGTGTTCGGCCTGACGGTGCGCTCCCGGCACCTGGGCTCGCAGATCGGCGCCGGTCTCAAGTCCCTGATGGGCGGCGAACTCAAGGGTCTCACCAAGACCCTGGCCGAGACCCGGAACGAGGCCATGGCGCGGCTGGTCGAGCAGACCAGGGCGCGCGGCGGCAACGCCGTGCTGATGATGCGCTTCGACGTCTCGGAGGCCGCCGACGTCGGAACGGAGGTCTGCGCGTACGGCACGGCCGCCGTGATCGAGCCGCTCGCCTGACCTGCCCCCCACCTACTCCCCCGGCTCCCCGGCGGCCCCGGACCGGCGTATTCCGGGGCCGCCGGCCCGGGGCAGCAGGGGCCGGGCCGGGCCTACAGCATGACGAGCACCCGGGTGCCGGGCACCAGCTTGCGGTTGACCGAGGTCGACTGGACGAACACGGTGTACGCCGGGTTGTCGCCCGGCTTCACCGTGGTCTCCGCGGCGGGCAGGCCCAGCAGGCTGCGGGCCGCCGGGCCGGAGAAGACCCGGCCCGTCATCAGGCCGGTGGCCGGGTCCTTCTCGGCCACCGCGAGCTGCTTGCCGCCCTGGACCCTCTCGCGCTTGGAGAGCTCGTAGAAGGAGCAGCCGGTGCCCGGCGCCGGTGACGAACTCCCGGATGGGGGCCTGCCGGTCGACCGGGACGAGGGCGTAGGCCCCGGTGTCCAGGGCTTCGAGGTGGGCGCTCACGTCGGCCGCGCTCAGGTCCTGCCCCATGGCGAAGAGGCTCTTGGTGCCGCGCACGCCCTTCTCGCGGCCGCGCAGGAAGCTGGTGGCGGCGGTCTTGACGGTGTCGATGGCCTCCTCGACGCCGCCGCTGGAGTCCGCGTCCCAGATCGCGATGTTGCCCGCCGGGAAGCCGTACTCCTGGGCGGTGCGCTTGGCCAGCGAGTTGGGGACCAGGATCGCCGACGTCCAGTGGTCGGGGAGGTCGGCCATGGCGGTGCGGATGCGGTCCATCCAGCCGCGCAGGACGGCGGCGCCCTCGGTCTTCTTCATCCGGGTGTGCATCAGGCCGCTCTCCGCGCAGCCGGAGGCGTTCTCCTCGCCGTCGGTCACGACGACCTGGAGGAAGGAGTGCTCGCCGTAGCCCTCCCAGACGTGCTTGAGGTCGTCGACGGACTTCACCGCCGCCTCGATCAGCGCCGTCGCGCCGTTGGCGACCGCGTAGAGGCCCTTGAGGGACGGCAGGTGCTTGACGTCCATGTCCCAGACCAGGTTCCGCACCTCGTGGTCGAAGGCGTAGAGGCTGATCCTGGTCTCGTGGCCGAGGCGGTCGGACTCCTCCTGGAGGCCCTTCACGAATTCGTCCACCACCCGGACCAGCTGCGCCTCGTGCCGGCGCATCGAACCGGATTTGTCGACCACCAGCGAGACGTGGTTGACCTTGTGCTCGATCCTGTTCGCAGACATTTCGCCGCCCCTTTTCCCACGCCGTTCCCGACGCCTCTTCCAGCGCCCCCTCCAGCGTGTTCCCCACCTTACGGCGGCCCACTGACAATCCCGTCCGGCCCGGCGGCCCGCCCATTCCGGGGCCCGTTCGGAAGAATTCCGGCCGGACGGATTCCATTCGGGCGCATTCCACCAGGGCGCATTCCGTCCGATCCGCCGGAACGCGCCCGAACGCGTCGGAACGGGCCCGAACGCGCGCGAACACGCCCGAACGCGCTCGGGCCAGCGCTGGCCGGAACGATCACCGTCCGGCGCCGTCCGGCCACGCCCCGGCCATCTCGTCGGACGGGATGACATACCGGTTGACACTGGTCAGGGCCCCATAAGACGCTCGCTGCGCACTCTTCCGCCCCGACGCCAGGAGCCTCCCGTGAGCACCGCCCTGCACCCGCCCGTCCGCCGGCCCCAGCGGGTCGCGTACGCCACCTGCCGCGGGGTGGAGGACGGGGAGGCGATGCCGGTGCTGGCGGCGTTCGCGCGGCTCGGGGTGAGCGCGGAGGCGGTGTTCTGGAACGACCCGGGGGTGGACTGGGCGGGGTACGACCTGGTGCTGGTGCGCAGCGTCTGGGACTACATCCTGCACCGCGCGGAGTTCCTGGCCTGGTCGCGGCGGGTCTCCGCGCTGACCCGGCTGGCCAATCCGGCCCGGGTGCTGGAGCGCAACACCGACAAGACCTACCTGCGCGAACTGGCCGCCGCCGGGCTGCCGGTGGTGCCGACGCTCTGGGTCGCCCCGGGTGACCCGGTGGACGGCGTGGCGGCGGTCGACTGGCCGGAGCTGGTGGTCAAGCCGACGGTCTCCTCCGGCGCGCGGGACACCGTGCGCACCGCGGACCGGGCCGAGGCGCTGGCGCAGGTCGCCGCGCTGACGGCGGCCGGGCGGACGGCGATGGTGCAGCCGTACCTGGCGATGGTGGAGGACGAGGGCGAGACCTCGCTGCTGTACCTGGGCGGGGAGTTCAGCCACGCGGTGCGCCGCGGCCCGATGCTGGGCGGCGGTTTCGCGGACGTCGCCCGCGAGCCGGACGCCGACCAACTGGCGCTCGCCGCCCGGGTGCTGGCGGTGGCGGCGGAGCCGGGCGAGCTGCTGTACGCCCGGGTCGACCTGGTCCGCCTGGCGGACGGTTCGCCCGCGCTGATCGAGCTGGAGCTGACCGAGCCCCGGCTGTTCCTCGCCCTGTGCCCGGACGGCCCGGACCGGCTGGCCGCCGCGGCCCGCGCGCTGCTGCCGGGAACACCGGATCGCGCCCCGGTGTTTCACCGGCGTGACTGTTGAACGTGCAAGCACCGCCGAGCGCGTGAGCCCCGTGGACGACGCGGACGACGGCACCGTCCGCGCGGTGGACGCGCTGGTGATCGGCGCGGGCCAGGCCGGCCTGTCCGCCGCCTACCACCTGCGCCGCCGCGGCTTCGCCCCGCACACCGGCTTCGTGGTGCTGGACGTGGACGACGCGCCCGGCGGCGCCTGGGCGCACCGCTCCCCCTCGCTCACCATGGCCACCGTGCACGGCTTCCACGACCTGCCGGACTTCGAGCTCCCCGCCACCGACCCGGCCACCGAGGCCCGGGTGGCCGTCCCCGGCTACTTCGCCGCGTACGAGGCGCGGCACGCGCTGCCGGTGCTGCGGCCGGTGAAGGTGCTCGCGGTGCGCGAGCGGCCGGACGGGCGCCCCGACGGCGGCCCGGACGGGCGGCTGCTGGTGGAGACCGACGCCGGGCGCTGGGCCGCCCGCGCGCTGCTGAACGCCACCGGCACCTGGACCAGGCCGTTCCTGCCCCGCTACCCGGGGCACTTCGCCGGGCGGCAGCTGCACTACGCCGACTACCGGGGCCCGGCGGAGTTCGCCGGGCAGCGGGTGGTCGTGGTGGGCGGCGGGGCCTCGGCGGTGCAGGTGCTCTCCGAGCTCGGCGCGGTGGCCGAGACGGTGTGGGTGACCCGCACCCCGCCGGTGGTCCACCGGGGGCCGTTCACCGAGGAGTTCGGCCGCGAGGTGGTCGCCCGGGTGGACGAGCGGGTGCGGGCCGGGCTGCCGGTGCGCAGCGTGGTCTCGGTGACGGGCCTGGGCCCGAGCGTCGCCTACCGGCGGGCCGAGGAGCTGGGCGTGCTGCGCCGCCGCCCGATGTTCGACCGGCTCACCGCGCGCGGAGTGGCCTGGGGCGACGAGGAGTTGCCCGTCGACGCGATCGTCTGGGCGACCGGCTTCCGGGCCGAGCTCACCCACCTCGCCCCGCTGGGCCTGCGCGGCCCGGGCGGCGGCATCCGGATGGACGGCACCCGGGTCGCCGCCGACCCGCGGGTGCACCTGCTGGGCTACGGCCCGTCCGCGTCCACGGTCGGCGCCAACCGGGCGGGCCGCACGGCGGTCAACGAAGTGGTCCGGTTGCTGGGGACCCCGGCGCCCATACCCGCCCGGTCCGCCGCGGTCTGACGGCTCGGTTCTGCGACGGTTCGCCCCACGCGGTTCGGTTCTGCGGCGGCTCGCCCTACGGCGATTCGCCCTGCGGCGGCTCAGCTCTGCGGCGGTCCGTCCTCCGGCGATTCGCCCGCCGCCGCGAACCGGGCCGCCAACGCGGCCACCGCCTCCCGCAGTTCGGGCCCGTCCAGGACCCGGAACGGGAACGGGACGGCCGCCAGCCACTCCCCCGCGTACATCGCCGGGTTGCGGGTGCTGCCCTCCAGCAGGCAGCCCCCGCCCGCCGGTCGGAGTCGTCCCATGGTCGGGCCGACCCACGGGGCGACCTGCTCGAACGGCGCGTCGAACAGCACCCGGGTGCGGAACGCCCAGCCGCTGCCCAGGTGCCGCTCCAGCACGGCGACCGGGTCGAGTCCCTCCGGCGGCTCGAACGGCGTGCCGCTCCGCTCGGCGGCCCGGACACGGTCGATCCGGTAGGTCCGCACGGCGTCCGACCGGTGCGAGTGGCACAGCAGGTACCAGCGGGCCCGCCGCACCACCACCGCCCACGGGTCGACCTCGGCGCGCCACTCGTCGCCGCCCGGGCCCCGGTAGCTGATCACCGCCCGCCGCCGGGCCGCGATCGCCTCCACGAGCGTGCTGGCGACCGCCGGGTCGGGGTGCGCCGGGTACGGGTCGGGCGCGGCGGCGGCGTGCGCCCGCAGCGCGGCGGCCTGCCGCCCGATCGCCTCGGGCAGCGCCCGGACCACCTTGCCGAGCGCGGCCCCCACCGGGTCGTCCGGATCGGCGGCGGCGGGCCGCCCGTCCAGCACCGCCATGACCAGTCCGAGCGCCTCCTCCTGCGTGAACGACACCGGTGCCAGCCGGGCCCCGCGCCCCAGCCGGTACCCGCCGTAGGGGCCGCGCTCCGACTCGACGGGCACGCCCGCCTCCCGCAGGATCGCCACGTACCGCCGGGCGGCCCGGTCGCTCACCCCCAGCCGCTCCGCGAGCTGCTCGGCGGTCGTCCCGGGCCGGTCGCGCAGGATCTCCAGCGCGCGCAGCGCCCGGGCGGTGGGGCTGGTCTCCGTGGTCGCCACACCCGACAGCCTACGGAAGCGCGGCCCGGGGGCCCTGGGCCCGAAACGTCCCTCCCGATCAGGAAGCCGATCGTCCTGAACCCTCCCTAGCCTGGTCCGCGAACCGCTCGAACGGGCCGCTCGCGGCCCCCGGCACGTGGAGGAACACCATGGACGTCCTACTGATCGGCGGCCTCTGGCTGGACGGCAGCGCCTGGGACGCGGTCGTCCCCGCCCTCGCCGCGCGCGGCCACCGCCCGGTGCCGCTGACCCTGCCCGGCCAGGGCGACGGCCGCGCGGAGGCGACGCTGGCGGAGCAGCTGGCGGCCGTGGTGGCCGCCGTGGACGCGGCGGAGGGCGGGCCGCTGCTGGTGGCGCACTCGGCGGCCTGCACGCTGGGGTGGATGGCCGTGGACGCCCGCCCGGCGGCGGTCGCGGGGCTGGTGCTGGTGGACGGCTTCCCGCACGGGGACGGGAAGGCGTACGCGGACCTGTTCCCGGTGGTGGACGGCGCGGTGCCGTTCCCCGGCTGGGAGCCGTTCGAGGGGCCGACCAGCGCCGACCTGGACGCGGAGCTGCGGGAGCGGATCGCGGCGGACGCCGTGCCCGTTCCGGCGGGTGTCGCGCTGGCACCGGTCCGGTTGGCGGACGAGCGGCGCTACGGCGTGCCGGTGACGATGGTCTGCGCCGAGGCCGCGCCGACCGAGGTCCGGGGGTGGGTCGCGGCGGGCGCGGCGCCGGAGGTGTCCCGGATGGAGCGGATCGCGTACGTGGACCTGGACTCCGGCCACTGGCCGATGTTCAGCCGGCCCGCCGAACTGGCCGCCCTGATCGACGCGGCGACCGTCCGCGATTGAGTCCCCGACCGCTGCGGTGACCGTCCGCGGCTGAGTCCCCGACCGCTGCGGCGGCCGACCGCGGCCGGGGCCCCGACCGCCACCGCACCCGTTCCTACCGGTCGTAGTCGACCGTCACCCGGTCGGAGACCGGTCGGGCCTGGCAGGTGAGCACGTAGCCGGCCGCCACCTCGGACTCCTCCAGCGCGAAGTTGCGCCGCATCTCGGCCTCGCCCTCGCAGACCAGGGCCCGGCAGGTGCCGCAGACGCCGCCCTTGCAGGCGAACGGCAGGTCGGGGCGGGCGCGTTGGGCGCCGTCCAGGATGGAGCGGTCGCGCGGCAGGGCGAGCGTGCTGGAGCGGCCGTCCAGGACGAGGGTGACCTCGCTGGCGTCGGCGTCCGGCGCGGGTTCGAGGTGCCGTTCCTCGGTGATCCCGTCGGCGGCGTCCTCGGCGTGGAACAGCTCCTGGTGCACCCGCCCGGCGGGGACGCCGAGCCCGGCCAGCAGCTGCTTCGTCCCGGTGACCATCCCGTACGGCCCGCACAGCCACCAGTGGTCGACGGCGGGGACGTCGACCAGGGCGGTCAGCAGGGCGGCGACCCGTTCGGGGTCGAGCCGGCCGCTGAGCAGTTCGGCGTCCCGGCTCTCCCGGGAGAGCACGTGGACGAGCTGGAAGCGCTCCAGGTGGCGGTCCTTGAGGTCGGCCAGCTCGTCGGCGAACATCACCGTGTCGCTGCGCCGGTTCCCGTACAGCAGGGTGACCCGGGAGTCGGGGTGGCCGGCCAGGACGGAGCCGGCGATGGAGAGCATCGGGGTGATGCCGGAGCCGGCCGCGATCAGCACGTGCTCGCCGGGTTCGGCCGGGTCGGCGGCGAACGCGCCCGCGGGGGGCAGGACGTCGACCAGTTCGCCCGTCCCGGCCTCGCCGACCAGCCAGTGCGAGAACAGGCCGCCGGGCACCTCGCGCACCGCGATCCGCAGCGGGCCGCCGACCGGGGAGCAGAGCGAGTAGGAGCGGCGCTCGTCGGCGCCGTCGACGATCCGGCGCAGCGTCAGGCTCTGGCCGGGGCGGAAGGCGAACTCCCCGGCCAGGTCGGCGGGGACGTCGAAGGTGACCGCGACGGCGTCCTCGCAGAGCCGTTCCAGGGTGCCGATCGGCAGCGGGTGGAACCGCGGGCGGCGGACGGCCATCAGATCTCCTTGATCCGGTCGAAGGGTTCGCGGCAACTGCGGCACCGCCAGAGCGACTTGCAGGCGGTGGAGCCGAACCGGGACAGCTCCTCGGTGTCCTCGGACCCGCACTGCGGGCAGGCCACCGCCCGGCGGGTCGGGCCCAGCGCGAGCAGCCCGCCGGCCGCGAGCGGCCCGCCGGGCGCGGACGGTCCGCCGGGCGTCGGCGGGGCGATGCCCGCGGCGGCGAGCTTGCGGCGGCCCTCGGCGCTGATCCGGTCGCTGGACCACGGCGGGTCGATCCGCAGCCGGACCTCGACCTGCGCGAATCCGGCGGCCCGCAGCCGCCGGGCCACGTCGGCGGCCATCTCGGCGACGGCCGGGCAGCCCGAGTAGGTGGGCGTCAGCCAGGCGGTGACCGTGCCGTCGGCCTCCTCGACCCCGGCCAGCACGCCCAGGTCGGCCAGGGTGAGCATGGGCAGTTCGGGGTCGGGCACGGCGGCGGCGACCTCCCGGGCCCGCTCCAGGGTGCTCACCACGTCGCCCCCGGGTGCGCCCGGGCCAGCACCTGGAGTTCGGCGAGCAGCGGCCCCATCGCCTCGGTGTGCACCCCGTGCCGTCCGGCCCGCCCGTTCACGTACGCCCGGCCCGCCGTCTCCGGGACGGGCAGCGCGGCCTCGGCCAACACCCGTTCCAGGACGGCCCGTACGGGTGCGCGCAGCTCCGACGGGTCGACGCCGAGCCGCAGTTCGACCTCGTGCGGGGTGAACAGCTCGTCCAGCCAAGGCCACAGCGCCTCCAGCGCGGCCCGCATCCGCCGGTGCGACTCCTCGGTGCCGTCGCCGAGCCGCACCGTCCAGGAGGCCGCGTACTCCCGGTGGTAGGCCAACTCCTTGACGCCGAGCGCCGCGACGGCCGCCAGTACCGGGTCGGCGTGGCCGGCCAGCCGCCGGTACAGCTCCTCGCGGGCGGTGGCGAACAGCAGCAGCCGCACCACGCACTGCGCGAAGTCGCCGTTCTCCAGCTCCACCAGCCGCACGTTGCGGTAGTCGGACTCCTCGCGCCAGTAGGCGAGTTCGTCCTCGCTCCGGCCGCTGCCGTCCAGCTGCCCGGCCCGGGTGAGCAGGCGGCGGGCCTGGCCGAGCAGGTCGAGGCCGAGGTTGGCGAGCGCCACCTCCTCCTCCAGCTCCGGGGCCCGGGTGATCCACTGGATCAGCCGCTGGGAGAGCACCAGCGCGTCGTCGCCGAGCATCAGGCAGTACGCGGCGAGGTCGGCCGGGTCGATCCCCTCCGGCGCCGCCGCGTCCACCCCCAGCAGCGGATCGGCGAACCCCGTGCCGTACGCCCAGCGGGCCTCGCCGTCCGGCTCCGGGCCCGCCTCGGTCAGCGAGAGGTACACGTGCTCGTCGGTCATGTCGCCTTCCCTGCTCGGTTCCTGACGGTCCGTAAGTTTCCTTAGATGTGCGGGACGTCCTCGGGGATCGGGTAGAACGTCGGATGCCGGTAGACCTTGTCGCCGCTCGGCGCGAAGAACGGGTCCTGCTCGTCCGGGCTGGACGCGGCGATCGCGTCCGAGCGGACCACCCACAGGCTCACCCCCTCGTTGCGCCGGGTGTACAGGTCGCGCGCCGCGAGCAGCGCCATCCGGTCGTCGGCCGCGTGCAGCGAGCCGACGTGCACGTGGTTCAGCCCGCGCCGGGGCCGCACGAACACCTCGTACAGCGGCCAGGAGGCCCGTTCCCCGCTCATTCCGAACTCCCTTCCCGGGCGGCCCGCTTGGCCGCGTGCGCGGTGGCCGCCTCGCGCACCCACGCGCCGTCGTCGTGGGCGGCGCGGCGCCGCTCGATCCGCTGGGCGTTGCACGGGCCGCCGCCCTTGATCACCTGCTGGAGCTCCGACCAGTCCGGCTCGCCGAAGTCCCAGCCGCCGCGCTCCTCGTTCCAGGCCAGCGCCGGGTCGGGCAGCGTGACGCCCAGGTGCTCGGCCTGCGGGACGGTCATGTCGACGAAGCGCTGGCGCAGCTCGTCGTTGCTGTGCCGCTTGATCCGCCAGGCCATCGAGCGCTCGCTGTTCGGGGAGGCCCCGTCCGGCGGCCCGAACATCATCAGCGAGGGCCACCACCAGCGGTCCACCGCGTCCTGCACCATGGCGCGCTGCGCGTCCGTCCCGGCCGTCAGCGTCATCAGCAGTTCGTAGCCCTGCCGCTGGTGGAAGGACTCCTCCTTGCAGATCCGCACCATCGCCCGGGCGTACGGGCCGTAGCTGCACCGGCACAGCGGCACCTGGTTGCAGATCGCCGCGCCGTCCACCAGCCAGCCGATCACGCCGACGTCCGCGAAGGTCAGCGTCGGGTAGTTGAAGATCGAGGAGTACTTCTGCCGGCCGTCGATCAGCTTCTCGGTCAGCTCGGCGCGGTCGACCCCGAGGGTCTCCGCCGCCGCGTACAGGTACAGCCCGTGCCCGGCCTCGTCCTGGGCCTTCGCGAGCAGGATCGCCTTGCGCCGCAGCGAGGGCGCCCGGGTCAGCCAGTTGCCCTCCGGCTGCATCCCGATGATCTCCGAGTGGGCGTGCTGCGCGATCTGCCGCACCAGCGTCGCCCGGTACGCCTCCGGCATCCAGTCCCGGGGCTCCACCCGCGAATCGGCGGCCACCACCGCCTCGAACCGCGACTGCGCCGCCGCCTCCGCTGCCGTGCTGGTCTCCACTGCCCACCTCCCGACTGACCGTTCGGTCGGTTCCATTCTGTACACAGGGACAGCACCGTGACAAGCAAGGGCGCGGAACCAGGGGGGCGGCGGGGGGACCGGGGGGACGGCGGGGAGCCAGGGGGACGGCGACGGGGCGGCGGGGGACGGCCGCCCGGGCCGCAGCTCCCCGCCGTCCCGTCGCCGTGCCCCCGTCAGCGCTCGCGCAGGCGCGGCAGCGGCACCGCCAGGAGTGCGGCCAGCAGGGCGATGCGCGGGCCGAGCTGGTCGACCCGCAGGTGCTCGTGGCGGGCGTGCGGGCCGGCGCCGACCGCGCCGAGGCCGTCCAGGGTGGGCAGGCCGCGCGCACCGGCCAGGTTGGTGTCGCCCGCTCCGCCGGCGGGGGCGCCGTCGAGGTGCTGGCCGAGCGCGGCGGCCAGCGAGCGGACGTGGCGCAGCAGCGGGTTGCCGGCGCGTTCGGGCCAGGCGGGGCGGCTGGAGAGGACCTCGGTGCGGACGTCCGCGCCGGGCCGGTGGGCGGTGAGGTGCGCGAGGGTGTCCAGGGTGCGGCGCTGGGCCTCGGTGGTGGCGAAGCGCAGGCCGAGTTCGGCCTCGGCGTGCCCGGCGATGACGTTGGCCCGGGTGCCGCCGTCGATGCGGCCGGTGTTGAGTTCGGTGCCGGGCTGGCGGGCGAGGCCGCGGACGGCGATCAGCTGGTCGACGAGTTCGTCGATCGCGGAGAGTCCTTCGGCGGCGTCGTTGCCCGCGTGGGCCTCGCGCCCGGTGACGGTGAGCCGGACCCGGGTGGAGCCGCGGCGGGCGGTCTTGAGGCGGCCGTCGGGGTGGCCGGGTTCGAGGCCGAGGACGGCGGCGGCGCCGCGCAGGTGGCGTTCGACCTGGCGGCGGCCGTCGGGGCTGCCGACCTCCTCGTCCGAGACGATCACCATCCGGACCGGGCGGTGCGGGCGCTGCCCGAGGTCGGCGAGGAGCGCGAACGCGCCTTCCAGCAGGGCGAGTCCGCCCTTCATGTCGAGGATGCCGGGGCCGCTGAGCCGTCCGTCGCGCTCCTCGACCGGCCAGTCGGCGAGGGTGCCGACCGGCCACACGGTGTCGTGGTGGCCGACCACCAGCAGGTGCGGGAGGTCCTCCTGCTGGCCGGGCCAGTCGAGGACGAGGTGGTCGCCGTGCTCGCAGTGCTGCCGGACGGCGGTGGCGCCGGTCGCCGCGTAACCGGCGGCGAGTTCTTCGGCGAGGGAGTCGAGCCGGGCGGCGTCGCCGGACGGGGACTCGATCCGGGCCAGGTCGGCGCAGCGCTTGCGGACGGCCGCGGTGAGGGTGCGGGCCCGGGCGGCGAGGGTGCGCGGGAGGCCGGGCAGGGCGGCGGTGGGGGTCACCGCCGGTGCGGCGGCGGGCGGTTCGGCGGTGTCCGCGGCGGGTGGCGCGGGGGCGGCGGCAGCGGCAGCGGCAGCGGCAGCGGGGGCTCCGTCGGGATGCGGCTCGGCGGGGTGCGGCTCGGGGGCCACGGTATGCGGGCTCACCGTTCACCCCCGGCGGGCCGCGGGGTGCCCGGTGGTATCGGCGGGGCGGCCGTCCGGCGGGTCCTGCGCGGCGTCGGGCTCGGTCGCGGTGTACGGGGCGGCCTGGGACTGGGCAACACTTCGTCCTCCTCGCTCGGTCCGCGGTTCCGGCTCGGCCCGGAGCCCGGGGACGTGGGTCTCCGTTCCTCGGCACGGACGGGCACCGGGGCAGGGGACCTGAGCGAGCCTAGAAGATCGGTTCGGCTCCCTGCGAGGTGGCCCGCCGCTCCGCGCGCCGCGCCGGGTCGGGGGGCGCGTGCCCGGCGGACGGGTCCCACCGGGGCGCGCGCACCGCTCCGGGCCTGGTGCGGCGAGCGGGACGCGGTCTTCCGAGTGCGTCCTGCTCCCACCTTGGACCCACGGGGGCGGTTCGGCAGCACGAATCGCCCACGATCGAGCGAACCCCGCCCGATGGGTGACCGCGGATCAGCCTTTGGTACCGGTCGCACGAACCCGCCGGCGGGCACCCCGGCAGCCACGGCGCTCACGGTCCTTACGGTGCATACGGCGGGACGCGGCCGGACGCGACCGGACGCGCGGGAGCCCCTGCCGCCGCGCCGAGCGGGCAGGGGCGCCGGCCGGCCGTGGACGACGGCCCGGTCAGTCGCGGGACCTGCCGAACACCAGCCGGTAGGCGATCAGCAGGACGAGGGCGCCCGCGATCGCGGAGATCCAGGTCGGCAGGTCGAAGAAGTGCACGTTCACGGACCTGTGCAGGAGCTTCGAGGAGAGCCAGCCGCCGATGAAGGAACCGGCGATGCCGATCAGGGTGGTGACGATGATGCCGCCCGGGTCCTTGCCGGGAAGCAGGAGCTTCGCGACGGCTCCCGCGAGGAGCCCGAGGATGATCCAGCTGACGATTCCCATGTCCGTTCTCCTGCCCCCGCGCCGTGACGGGCAACCACCCGCGCCCGTTCACCGGGAGGGACGCGCGCCCGCCACCGCACGGTTCCGGCCACCCGCGCGGACGGACACGAACAGGGGGCGGACGTGAGCGGGGACGGACGGCGCCCAGCGGGCCCGGACGGCGCTCAGCGGGCCCGGGGCAGCGGCACCGCCTCGGGGCGGTAGCGGACGGTGGTCGCCATCCAGTGCAGCAGCGCGTGCGCGAACCGGACCAGCGCCCGGACGTAGCAGCGCACCGGCGGCGGCCAGTGCGAGCCCCGGGCGATGCCCTCGGCCAGGAACTCCAGGGTGGTGAGTTCGGCCCCGCAGAGCGCGGCCACCTGGGCGGCCGCGGCGGCCTGCGGCAGCCGCTCGTGCACCTCCAGCGCGGACAGCAGGTTGTTGCCGTGGCCGGTGGCGGTCTCGGTCCGGTACGAGCAGAGGTCGTTGGCCCAGCCGACCAGGTGGTCGAACCGGTTGCGCAGGTCGACGAGTTGGGGGTGGTGGTGGAACTGCTCGGGCAGGTCGAGGCGGTGGGCCAGCTCGACCGTGCCGGCCGCGCAGCGGGTGGCGCCGCCCCGGTCCCGGTGGGAGAGGTACTGCGGCACGGTGGGGGTGGCGCCGCGCAGCCGCAGGAATTCGAGCGAACTCTCCAGGTAGCAGCGGAAGTCGGCGGTCTGGCGGGCCCGCCAGGCCGGTCCGGTGAGGGCGACGCTGTCCTGCCAGAGGGTGCGGAAGGCCCGGGCCAGGGCGGTCCGCGGGGCGGGCGCGGCGGCGTCGGGGGCGAGTTCCGGGGCGAGCAGGGCGGCGAGCTCGCGGACGGTGCGGTCGGCCTCGTCGGACGGGTCGCCGAGCCAGTGCCGGTCGAAGTGGTCGTCGAGGATCCAGCCGAGCAGCAGCCACTGGGTGGCGGTCCGCAGCCCGGGCCCGGCCGGGAGATCGCCCCAGCAGCGAGACGCCAGCTCCAAGTGCCCCTGTTCCAGCAGGCGTTGGGCTCCCTCGTGGTCGAGCAGGCCGGTGCCGGACAGCCAGTGCGTGAGTTCCTCGCGCAGCGCGTCGGCGTACGGGTGCGGCGCGGGAGACGGAATCCGGTCGAGCAGCGCGCCCAGTGGCCCGGCGGACGGCCCGACCGGGAGGCGCTGCACGGTGGCTCGGCTCATGGCGGAATCCTCCGGTCCGTTCGCGTGCGTGGGCACCGCGCCCGGGAACGCCGGGCACGGGCGGGGCCGACCGCGGACGCGCCCGGATCGACGGGTCGCCGGAGGGCGCGCCCCGCCCGACCGCCCGGGACGCGCGTCAACTTCCCGCCGGAGCACGCGTCAACCGCCCACCAGGACGGACCGGCCGCCGACGGCACGAGTCTGCTGGAACCGCAGGTCCGGACGGCGCAGAACCGTCGGCCGTTCCCCCGCCCGGCGGATACCACCGCTCATCCGATGATCCGCCCGCAAGCCCGCCCCGGGCAGCCGCCCCACCCGCCCACCGCACCCCGCCCCACCCGCCGCCGGGGCGTCAGGCCGCGCGTTCGGCCGCGCTGCGTTCGACGCAGAACTCGTTGCCCTCGATGTCGGCCAGCACCACCCAACCCGTGCCGTCCGGGCGCCGCTGGTCGTCCACCTGGACCGCGCCCAGTGCGATCAGCCGGTCGACCTCCTCGTCCCTGGTCCGTTCCTGCGGCTGGAGGTCGAAGTGGATCCGGTTCTTCCCCGCCTTGCCCTCCGGCACGGTCACGAACAGCAGCCCGGCACCCTCGATCAGCGCCTCCGGGTCTCCCGGGAAGTCGTCCTCGTGCAGCGGCTGCCCCAGCACCTCCGACCAGAACGAGGCGAGGCGGTACGGGTCGAGGCTGTCAATGGTCACGTGCCTGATCAAGGAGGTCATGCCCCGGATTGTCGACCGCCGGGGTGGGATCGGCAACCCGATTCCGGCCCGGCCCTTCCGGCCCGCGCGGCGGGGAGTGCGGGGCGCGGTGTTACGGTGCGGTCCATGTCCGAGAGCGTCTCCACCGTCAAGGCCGAACTCGACCGGCTGACCGCCGAGTTCTTCGGCGCGTTCGACAACCGGGACGGCGGGGCCGCCGATGTCGGGCGGTTGCGGCGGCTGATGCTGCCCGGCGGGGTGATCGTGGTGACGGCGCCCCGCTACGCCGTGTACGGCGTCGAGGAGTTCATCGCCCCACGCGAACTGCTGCTCTCCGACGGACGGTTGACCGACTTCCACGAGTGGGAGACCGACGAGCGCACCGAGATCGCCGACGGCGTGGCCTGCCGGATCGGCGGCTACCGCAAGTCCGGCCTGCTGGACGGCGAACCGTACGTCGGCGGCGGCACCAAGACCTTCCAGTTCGCCCGCACCCCGGACGGCTGGCGCATCACCGCCTTCTCCTGGCACGACGAGCCGTAACCGCCCGCCGACCGCCGCCGCCCACCCCCCACCACTCGCCGCCCGCCGGGACCCCTCCCCGATCCCGCGCGGCCTCCTGTGCGACAGTCGGCGGTGGAGGTGGCGCGAGTGGCCGGGCGGGTGCTGGTGGTGGACGACGACGCGGCGATCCGGCGGAGCCTGGAGCGCGGGCTGCGGCTGAGCGGGTTCCGGGTCTCGACGGCGGCGGACGGCGCCGGCGCGTTGGCGGCGGTGGCCGAGGAGCCGCCGGACGTGCTGGTGCTGGACGTGGGCATGCCCGGGCTGTCGGGGACGGAGGTGTGCCGGACGCTGCGGGCGCGGGCGGACGACACCCCGGTGCTGATGCTCTCCGCGCTGGACGAGCTCGCCGACCGGGTCGCCGGGTTGCAGGCGGGCGCGGACGACTACCTGGTGAAGCCGTTCGCGCTGGAGGAGCTGGTGCTGCGGCTGCACGCGCTGCTGCGCCGCCGCCCGCCGCAGTCCGCGGACCTGATCCGGGTCGGGCCGCTGCGGATTCACCCGGAGACCCGCCAGGCGTTCTGGGCGGAGAGCGAACTCCGGCTGACCAGGCGCGAGTTCGAGCTGCTCGCCCAACTCGCCCGGAACGCCGGCCTGGTGCTCTCCCGGGAGGTGCTGCTGGACCGGGTCTGGGGCTACGACTTCGAGGTGCGCAGCGACGCCGTGGACACCTTCGTCTCGTACCTGCGGCGGAAGCTGGAGGCCGACGGCCGCCCCCGGGTGCTGCACACGGTGCGCGGGGTGGGCTTCGTGCTGCGGGCGCCGGACGAGGGCGGGGCGGAACGGTGAGGCTGTCGACCCGGATCGCGCTCGGGGCGGCCGTGCTGGTGCCGCTGCTGGTGGCGGCGGCCGGGGTGCTGCTGCTGCCGCTGGTCGGGGCGGACCTGCACCGCCGCCAGGACGACCGGTTGGGTGCCCGGGCCGCGGCCGTCCTGCCGAACGCCCGGGCGCTGCTCGCGGCCGACAGCCGGAACCGCCCGAAGGTCGAGCAGAACCAGCAGCGCAAGCTGCTGGACGCGGCGCTGGACGCGGGCGTGCGGGTGGTCGCCGCCGACGGCACGGTGCTGATCTCGGCGGGCTCGCAGCCGGACGACCCGGCGCTGCTCCCGGACGCCCCGAGCGGGGGCGCGGTGACGGTCCGCCAGGGCGGGTCGGCCTGGCGGGTGCTGGCGGTGCAGGTGGGCGGCGGGAGCAGCGCCGGGACGCTCTGGGTGCTGGCCCCGGCCGGGGAGCCCGCGGACGAACTGCGGGCGGTGCGGCGGCGGGTGCTGCTGGTGGCGCTGGTCGCGGCGCCGCTCTCGGGGCTGATCGGTTTCGGACTGGCCGAGCGGGCCACCCTGCCGCTGCGCCGGCTGGGCCGCCGGGCGGCCGTCCTGGACCCGCGGGCGGGGCACGCGGCGTTCGCGCACGCCCGGACGGGCACCGCCGAGGTGGACGAACTCTCGTCCGCGATCGCCCTGCTGCTGTCCCGGTACGACGAGCAGGCTGACCGCACCGCGCAGGCCCTGGACACCGCCCGGTCGTTCTCCTCCGCGGCCTCGCACGAGCTGCGCACCCCGCTGATGAGCCTGCGCACCAACCTGGACGTGCTGGCCGCGCACCCGGACCTCCCGGCGGGCGAACGGGCCGAGGTGCTGGCCGAGTTGCAGCAGGACCACGCCCGGATGCTGGACCTGCTGAGCGCGCTGTCCGCCCTGGCCCGGGGCGATCTGGTGGAGTTGTCCGCGTTCGGGCCGGTCGACCTCGCGGAGCTGGTGGACGCCGCGGTCGCCGAGGCCGCCCGCCGCCACCCGGACACCGTCTTCCGGATCGGTGAACTCCCCTCCGAGGTCCGGGTGTTCGGCTGGGACGCGGGGCTGCGCATCCTGCTCGCCAACCTGCTGGGCAACGCGGCCGTGCACGGCCGCGCCGCCGCGCACGGCCGCGAGGCCGGCCGGAACGCCGCCCCGGGCACCGACCTGGACGCCGACCCAAACGCCGCCGAGGACCCCGGTCCGAACGCCGCCCCGGATGCCGACCGCCCCGCCGAGGTGACGGTCCGGCTGCGCGTCGGGGACGGCACCGCCCGGCTCACCGTGGACGACACCGGCCCGGGCATCCCGCCCGCCGAACGCGCCGCCGTCTTCCGCCGCTTCCACCGCCGCCCGGACAGCCCGGGGTCCGGCCTCGGCCTGACCCTGGTCGCCCAGCAGGCCGCGCTGCACCGCGGATCGGTGCGGGCCGCCGAGCGGCCGGACCGCCCCGGCTGCCGCCTGGAGGTCCGCCTGCCGCTGCTCGTCGCGGACGCGCCGACCGTACGGCTGCCCTCCCTCCGCGACTGGCTGAGCGACCGCGGCGAGCAGTGAGGACGGCCCCGGAGGGGGACGGCCCCGCCGGGCCGGTCCACCTGCCCACTCCCCCGGTCCGGCAATCTCGCTCGATGAGGTGAAGCAGCGTCACTTTTCCTTCTTATCAGTGCAGTTGGGACGCTCGCACGCCTCGCGCGCCCCCTTGTGCCGGTCCGCGCGGGCTTCCTAGGGTCCGGATCATGACCATTCCCACCGAGGCGATCGGTTCCCTTCCGCGCCCGCGCACCCTGCTGAACGCCCTCACCGACCACGCCGCCGGCCGGATCGACGACGCCGAACTGGCCAAGCACCAGGAGGCCGCGACCGCCGACACCCTCGCCCGGCTGGCCGAGCTGGGGAGCCCGGTCCTGGTCGACGGCGAGCAGGCCAAGCCCAGCTTCCTCACCTACCCGGTGGCGGGCCTCGACTCGCTCGCGCCCGGCGGTGCGATCATCCCGTTCGCGGACGGCCACACCCGCGAACTGCCCGTCCTGACCGCCGGCCCGTTCCGCTACCGGGTGCGGGCCGCCGAGTACCTGCGCGAGGCCCGTCGGCACACCCGGCTGCCGGTGAAGCAGGCGGTGATCGCCCCGTCCGCGCTCAGCCTGCTCTACCCGGCGGACGGCATCGACGGCTACCCGCGCGAGGACTTCCTGCGGGACTTGGCCGACGAGGCCGAGGCCGACATCCGCGGCTGCCTGGAGGGCGGGGCGCACGCCGTCCAGCTCGACTTCACCGAGGCCCGGCTGTCGCTCAAGCTCGACCCCAGCGGCGGCCTGCTGGAGGACTTCGTCGCCCTCAACAACCGGGTGCTGAGCCGCTTCACCGAGGCCGAGCGGGCCCGGATCGGCGTGCACACCTGCCCCGGCGGGGACCAGGACTCCACCCACAGCCTGGACGTCGACTACGCCGAACTGCTGCCCACCCTCTTCCGGTTGGAGGTCGGCAACTTCTACGTCCAGCTCGCCGGGGAGGCCGACCCGGAGCGGGTGCTGGGCGTCATCGCCGCGCACCTGCGCCCGGGCGCCCGGGTGTTCGTCGGCGTGACCGACCCGATCGACCCCCGGGTGGAGACCCCGGAGGAGGTCCGCGACCGGGTCCTGACCGCCGCCCGCCACCTTCCGGTGGACCGGCTCGGCACCTGCGACGACTGCGGCTTCGCCCCGTTCGCCGACGACACCTCCACCTCCCGCGAGATCGCCTTCGCCAAGATCGACGCCCGGATCAAGGGCACCGCGCTGGCCGCCGAGGCGCTCGGCCTGTAGGCCCGTCCCCTGCCACCCGCCGAGCCGGGCCCAGGGGACCGGCCGCCGGAGGCGGGTGGCAGGATGCCCGGATGGAGCAGATCCTCGCGGCCGCCGCCCGCCTGCTGGGCAGCGGCCTGTCCGACCCCGTCGACCTGGGCGGCAGCCGCCGGACCACCGTGCTGCGCTGCCGCACCGAGGACGGCGGCTCGGTCGTCGTCAAGGCGTACCCCGGCGGCCCGGACGCGCTGCGCAGCTTCACCGCCGAGGCCGCCGGGCTCACCCTCGGGGTGGCCGGTCCGCCGCTGCTCGCGGTCGACCCCGAGGTGCCGCTGCTGGTGCTGGGCGACCTCGGCTCCGCGCCCACCCTCGCCGACGTGCTGCTCGGCAGCGATCCGCGGGCCGCCGAGGCGGGCCTGCTCGCCTGGGCCCGCGGGCTGGGCGAGCTGGCCGCCCGGGCCGTCGGCCGCGAACCCGAACTCGCCGCGCTGTGGCGGCGGTTCGACGTCGGAGTGCCGACCTGGGCGGAGCAGCCCTGGATCGCGGAGAACGCCGCCGCCTTCCCCGGGGTGCTCGCCGCGGCCGGGGTCCCCGCCCCCGCGGGGCTGGCGGCGGAACTGGCCGCGGTCGGCGCCGTCGGCGGCCCGGAGTACCTGGCGTTCACCCCCGGCGACACCTGCCCCGACAACAACCTGCTCACCCCGGACGGGCTGCGGCTGCTCGACTTCGAGGCCGCCTGCTTCCAGTCGGTCTTCCTGACCGCCGCCTACTGCCGGATGCCGTTCTCCTCCTGCTGGTGCGTCTTCTCCCTGCCGCCCGCGCTGGCCCGGCGGGTCGAGGCCGCCTACCGGGCCGAGGTCGTCCCGGTCCACCCGGCGCTGGCGGACGACGCCCGCTGGGAGGCCGGCATGCGCGACGCCACCGCCGTGTGGACCGTCGACGCCACCGTCCGCCTGCTGCCCCGCACCGCCGAGGACGCCCCCCTGCACCCCACCCGCCGCCCGGTCCCGACCCGCCGCCAACTCCTGCGCCACCGCTGGCAGTCGGCCGCCCGCCTGGACGGCCTCCCCGCCCTCACCGCGACCTTCGAACGGCTGCTGCAGCAGACCGCCGACACCTGGCCGGTCGACCCCCTGCCCGGCTACCCCGCCTTCCGCCCCCAGGCCCCCGCCAAGACGGGCCCTAGCGCTCCAGCCGCAGTTCTTGGTCACTGCTCCTGGCCGCCTCGGATGCCTCCCGGAAGGTGACGACCGCTTCGCCGTTCTCCCGCGCCCATGCGGTGAGCATCCTGATGGGCTCCTCCAGGGTTCGCCCGAGAGCGGTCAGGCCGTACTCCACGCGCGGCGGCGCCTCGGCGTACGCGTGCCGCTCGACGAGCCCGTTGGCCTGGAGCCGGCGCAACGTCTGGGTCAGCACCTTGCGCGAAATGCCACCGCTCAGCTCGACCAACTCGCCGTGGCGCAACGGGCCTTCGGTCAGCGCGAAGAGCGTGACCATGGACCACTTGCTGGCGATGATCTCCATGGCCAGGAGAGCGGGGCAGTCGGCGAGGAAGGCGATTCCGGGTCGCAGGCTCATGCCCCGAAGGTTACCTGGAGGTACCTGGTGGCCGCCTATCGTCGTCGAGGTGCGCACGCCCCCTTACCCGCCTCTCGCACGATTGAGGTCTCAGCCATGTTCGTCTCCCTCGCCGTCGTCACCGTGTTCATGTCGGCGCTCCTCCTGGTGTCGGCCGGGGCCAAGTCCCTGCGGACGCGGCACATCACCGAGCAGATGTCGACCCTCAGGGTGCCGAAGCGCATGATGGCCCTCCTGATCGGCGCTCAGATCGCGGGCGCGGCGGGTGTGATCGCCGGGCTCCGGTGGGGGCCCGTCGGAATCGCCGCCGCGATCGGCCTGACGCTCTACTTCGCCGGGGCGGTCGCCTTCCACCTGCGCGTCGGCGACCGCAAGGGCGCGTCTCCGGCGGTGGTCCTCACCGTGACCTCCGTCGCCCTGATCGTGCTGCGTGCCGCCACCCTCTGACAGCGGACGGCCGGTCCGACGCCGGCCTCGACCGTGCCGGGTGAGGCCGGCCTCCGGCGAGGACGGCCACCGCCGATCACCGCGGGTCGTGTCGACGAACGGGGATCGGCCGGTGGCCGTGGGCCGGAGCGTGGAACCTGCTCGGACGTCCGCCGGGCCGGCACCCGCTCACTCGTCCCTCCGTTCCACAGGGTTTCCACAAGAAGGGCCCCTACCGTCGGTCGGGTTCGGCCGGGGAGCCGGTCGGAATCCGGAACGGAAGGGGACGGCCATGCGGATCGACCGGGCGGCGGCGGCCGCTGTCGGGGTACTGGCGCTGGCGGGCGGCCTGCTCGCGGCGGGGCCCGCGCAGGCGGCGACCGGGGCGCCGAAGTCGGACGGCGCGAAGGCGGTGTGCAAGCGGCTGCCGAAGACCCAGGAGCGGGTCGACAAGGCGCTGAACCGGCTGAACGGGGACGCCACCGTCGTGGGGTCGGTGGCGCGGCTCCAGCAGCGGGTGGACAACGCCCACAAGGCGGGGCACGCCGAGATCGAGAAGTACCTGAACGACCGGCTGACCTTCCGCCGCGGCCTGCTGCCGACGCTCCAGACCCGCAAGGCGGACCTCGGCCCGGTGGCCGACTGGTGCGCGAAGAACGCCCCGGCGGCCGGGAAGTGACCCGCCGGCCCGCCGCCGGGCGAGCGGCCCTGGCGGCGCTGGCGCTGGCCTCGGCCGCCCTGCTGTCGGCCTGCGGCCCGACCTCCGGCGGGCCGTCCGGCGGTGCCGGGCCCGACGACGCGCAGCAGGTCCAGCAGATGCAGCAGCGGGTGGACGCCGCGGACAGCGCCGCCGCCCAGGCCGAATCCGACGCCGCCCGACCGGACACGGACACCGGTGCCGGAAGCGGCACCGACCCCGGCCCCGGCGGCGCCGGCGCTCCGGCCTCCGGCAGCGCCTCCGCCCCCGGCAACTGAGGGCGCGGCGCGCCCCCGACCACCCCGACGGCCCGTGCTCTCCCCGGAGCGCGGGCCGTCGGCCTGTCCGGCCAGCGGGACGGAAACGTCCGGGATGCGATCATGAGCGTGGCGGAACTTGACGCGCCGCCGCCGGGTCGTGAACCATCAGCGGCATGAACTCCGGCACCTTCCTGGTCTGCCGCCTGCACGTCGATCTGCGACGCCAGGCGAGCGACATGTGTGCCTGTTGACGCTCACCGCGTAACCTCCGCGCGTGCCCTGTGAGTTGACACCAGGGCTCCGCGCCCCCGCTGCCAGACACCCCCTTTCCCCCGCTGTCCGCGTCTCCCCGCCCGCGCCCCGGCACGGGTGTCGGCGCCGCCGACGGCCGCCCCGGCACACCCCGGAGGAATCCCATGAGCACCGGCCTCGTCGCCACCCCCGAAACCGCCGCCGTCCCCGTCCCCGCCACCGCCACCGCCACCGCCGTCCCCGCCGGCGGCGCCACGCCCGCCCGCTCCCCGCTGTCCCCGAACGCGCTGCGCCGGATCGTCCGCGACCTGGCCGAGCGGCCCGAGCTCTGGCTGCACCGGGTGCGGCTGTCCGTGGGGGACCGCTGGTACGAGCGGCTGGAGCTGGCGGAGGACTACGAGGTGTGGCTGATCAGCTGGCTGCCGGGGCAGTCCACCGGGTTCCACGACCACGGCGGCTCGCGCGGGGCGTTCACGGTGGCGCTGGGCGAGCTGGAGGAGCTGGCGCTGGCCGGGCCGGAGCACGGGCTGACCGTGCGCCGGCTGCCGTCGGGCAGCGAGCGGGCGTTCGGGCCGCAGTACCTGCACGACGTCCGCAACACCGCGCAGGGCCCGGCGGTGACGCTGCACGCGTACTCGCCGCCGCTGAACGAGATGTCGCACTACCAGTTGCGGGTCGACGGCCTGGTGAAGACCTCCACGGAGGAGGCGGCGCAGTGGTGACGGACGGAGCGGCAGTGGTGGACGGAACGGACGGAACGGACGGAGCAGCGGTGACGGACGGAGCGGCGGCAGCGGGCGGCCCGGTGACGCGGACGGTGGACCAGCTGGTGGCGGCGGCCCGGGCGGGCCTGGACCGGCCGGACCCGGCCCGGGCCTGGGCCGAGGTGACCGACGGGGCGCGGCTGGTGGACATCCGCCCGGCGGCGCAGCGGGCCCGCGAGGGGGAGATCCCGGGGGCGCTGGTGATCGAGCGGAACGTGCTGGAGTGGCGGCTGGACCCGACCGGCAGCCACCGCATCCCGGAGGCGGTGGACCACGGGGTGCGCTGGATCGTGGTCTGCTCGGAGGGGTACGCGTCCTCGCTGGCGGCGGCCTCGCTCCAGGAGCTGGGGCTGTACCGGGCGACCGACCTGGACGGCGGGTTCGTGGCCTGGGCGGCGGCCGGGCTGCCCACCCGTTCGGTTGATCAAGGTTTGCGGTGATGCCGGTGCGGGAAGCCGGACAGGCGACACATTCAGATTATTGTTCGATACCTGTGCCGGCCGTGCGCGCCGGGCACAGCGCCGTTCCGGCCGAGCCAGCCGTTCCGGCCGACCCTCCGAGGACCCTTCCGTGATCAGATTCGAGGGCGCCGCCAAGCGCCACCCCGACGGCACGGTCGCCGTCCGCGGCCTGGACCTGGAGGTGCCGGCGGGCCGGACCACCGTGCTGGTCGGGCCGTCCGGCTGCGGCAAGACGACCATCCTGCGGATGGTCAACCGGATGGTGGTGCCCACCGCCGGGCGGGTGCTGCTGGACGGGACGGACGTGGCGGGGCTGCCCGCGGCGCAGTTGCGGCGCGGCATCGGGTACGTGATCCAGCAGGCCGGGCTGTTCCCGCACCGCCGGGTGATCGACAACGTGGCGACGGTGCCCCGGCTGCTCGGCTGGGACCGCAAGCGGGCCCGGGCCCGGGCGGCCGAACTGCTGGAGCTGGTCGGCCTGTCACCGGAGACCGCCCGCCGCTACCCGGCGCAGCTCTCCGGCGGCCAGCAGCAACGGGTGGGCGTGGCGCGGGCGTTGGCGGCCGATCCGCCGGTGCTGCTGATGGACGAGCCGTTCAGCGCGGTCGACCCGCTGGTGCGCGCCGGGCTCCAGGAGGAACTGCTGCGCCTCCAGGCCGAACTGGGCAAGACGGTACTGTTCGTGACGCACGACATCGAGGAGGCGGTCCGGCTCGGCGACCGGGTGGTGGTGCTCCGCGAGCACGGCGAGATCGCCCAACTCGCGGACCCGCACACCCTGTTGACCGCCCCGGCGGACGACGGCGTGGCCGCCTTCCTGGGCCGCGACCGCGGCCTGCGCGGACTGGGCCTGCGCCCGGCCGGCACCGTCCCGCTGGACGGGCTCCGGCCCGCCTACGGCGAGTGGACCCTGGCACTCGACCCGGAGGGCCGCCCGGAGCACTGGGCGCGCGGCGCCGAACGCCATCCGGCCCCGGTCTTCGCCCCGTCCCGGGACTCGCTGCGCTCCGCGCTGGACGCGGTCCTGCTCGCCCCGTCCGGCCTGGCCGTCGCGGTGGACGCCGAGGGCCGGGCGGTCGGCACCGCGAGCCGCGCCGCCGTCGTCGAGGCGCTGGCCCTGAGCCGGGCCGCACCGGACACGGAGACCCCGCAGGCCCCGCAGGCCCCGCAGGCCCCGCAGGCCCCGCAGGCCCCGGCCGGAAGCTCCCCCGAGTCTGCGCAGGTGCCGCATGCTGGACGGTGAGCCGCTGATCCGCTGGCGCTGGCTCGGCGACCACCTCGGCTACCTGGGCGGCCTGACGGCCGACCACGCGGTGATCGCGCTGGTGCCGGTGCTGATCGCGCTGCTGCTGGCGCTGCCGCTGGGCCTGGCCTGCGCG
Organism: Kitasatospora sp. SolWspMP-SS2h; assembly: GCF_003259315.1. Lineage (GTDB taxonomy): Bacteria > Actinomycetota > Actinomycetes > Streptomycetales > Streptomycetaceae > Kitasatospora > Kitasatospora fiedleri. Next base: position 35,272 of record NZ_QLLT01000010.1, read on the forward strand.
CGCTTCCCCCGGCTGTACCAGCCGCTGGCCGCGGTGTTCAACGTGGTGTACGCGCTGCCCTCGCTGGCGGTGTTCGTGGTGCTGATCCCGTACACGGGGCTGGCCACCCGGCAGACCGTGATGGTGCCGCTGACCTGCTACGCGCTGGCGGTGCTGCTGCCGACCGCGGTGGACGGGCTGCGGGCGGTGCCGGAGCCGGTGCGGCAGGCGGCCACCGCGATGGGCTACGGCCCGTGGCGGCGGCTGACGGCGGTCGAACTGCCCGCCTCGGTGCCCTACCTGATCGGGGGGCTGCGGGTCGCCGCGGTGTCCTCGATCTCGCTGGCGGCGGTGGGGGCGCTGGTCGGCCGGGGCGGGCTGGGCTACCTGTTCGTGGACGGCTTCCAGCGGACCTTCCCGACGCCGATCCTGGCCGGGATCGCGCTGGTGGCGCTGCTGGCGCTGGCCGCCGACCTGGTGCTGCTGGCGGCCCGCCGGGTGCTGGCGCCGTGGTCGCGGGGGGTGGCGCGGTGAACTGGCTGGGCTGGCTGCACGACTTCTTCGCCGACCCGGCGCACCGCTCGGGTCCGGACTCGATCCTGCACCGGGTGCTGGAGCACCTGGTGTTCTCCGCCGAGGCGCTGGGCCTGGCCGCGCTGGTGGCGCTGCCGCTGGGCCTGCTGATCGGCTACTCGGGGCGCGGCCTGTTCCTGGTGACGACGCTGGCCGGCGTCGCGCGCGCCCTGCCGACCCTGGGCCTGGTGACGCTGGCGGTGCTGCTGGCGGGCGTCGGCGAGACGGCGGTGCTGCTGCCGCTGACGGCGCTGGCCGCGCCGCCGATGCTGGTGGCCGCCGCCGAGGGGGTGCGCGGCACCGACCCGGACGTCCGGGACGCGGCCCGCGGCATCGGCCTGACCCACCCGCAGACGCTGCTGCGGGTGTGCGTGCCGGCCGCCGCGCCGACCCTGCTGGCGGGGGTGCGGACGGCGTCGGTGCAGGTGATCGCGACCGCCACGGTCGCCGCGTACGTCGGTCTGGGCGGCCTGGGCCGGTACGTGATCGACGGGCTGGCCACCCGCGACTTCCCGACCACGGTCGGCGGCGCCCTGCTGGTGGTGCTGCTGGCGGTGGCCGTCCAACTGCTGTTCGCCCTGTTCATCCGGCTCGCGTCGCCACCCGGCGGGCGCGCCGGCCGCACCACCGCAGGACCCGTACCCGTACCCGTAGACACCGATGACAGCGCGGGCTCCCCCGCACTCGTGAAGGAATCCCCATGACGACCCGTCCGGTCAGAATCGCCCTCGCCGCCCTCCTGCTGACGGGCGCGGCGGCCTGCTCCTCCTCCGGCGGCGGCGACCCGCTGGCCGCGAAGTCCTCCGCCCCGGCGACCTCCGGCGGGCCCTCCAGCCCGGCGGGCGGCTCCGGGAAGACCGTGGTGGTCGGCTCGGCGAACTTCCCGGAGAACGTGCTGCTCGCCTCGATCTACTCGCAGGCCCTGCAGGCCAAGGGCGTGAAGGTGGAGGAGAAGTTCAACATCGGCAGCCGCGAGCTGCTGTACGGGCAGTTGCAGTCGGGCGCGCTGACGGTGCTGCCGGAGTACAACGGCGCGCTGCTGGCCTACCTGGACGCCAAGTCGACCGCCACCAGCGAGGACCAGGTGAACACCGAGCTGAAGGCCAAGCTGCCGGCCGGGCTGGCGGTCCTGGACTCGGCGGCGGCCGAGGACAAGGACTCGCTGACGGTCACCCAGGAGACCGCCGACAAGCTGGGCGTGAAGTCGATAGCCGACCTGGCGGGCAAGGCGCAGGACCTGGTGGTCGGCGGGCCGCCGGAGTTCAAGTCCCGTCGTGAGCAGCAGTTCAAGGACGCCTACGGGCTGACCTTCAAGGAGTGGAAGCCGACCGGCGACACCACCGCCAACGCGCTGAAGGACGGCACCGTCCAGGTCGGCAACGTGTTCACCACCGATCCGAAGGTGGTCCAGCTGAAGCTGGTGTCGCTGGACGACCCGAAGAACGTGTTCAGCGCGCAGAACGTCACCCCGCTGGTGAACACCGGCGGCCTGGACGCCACCGGGACGGCCGCGCTGAACGCGGTCTCCGCGAAGCTCGACACGGCCGGGCTGACCGCGCTGATGAAGCGCGTCGCGGTGGACAAGGAGGACCCGGCGGCGGTCGCCAAGGACTGGCTGAAGTCCAGCGGCCTGAGCTGATCCGCGCCGCCCGTCGGCCCCGCACCGAGCAGTCGGGTGCGGGGCCGACGGCATGTCAGGACCCTGATCCCCAAGGGTTGGCAAAGCTCTCGGAGGGCTGCCCCAGCGAACTGTAAAGAGTCTTGACAGATGCACTGGTCCAGACCAAACATGAGTCCGCTGTACTTCCCGACCGGGACGCATCGTGGGGGTGTGACCACCGGCCGGGGCGAGCCCTGCCCCGCACCACCCCGGCACTCCCTGTACCAGGCCGATCCACGCCCACGTGCCCGAGCACCGGCACGCGGGCCCCCTCCCATGCCTGATGGAGACTCGATGCGCCTTCACCGACCACTCCAAGCGCTGCTCGCCACCGGCGCGATGGCGGCCGCCTCGCTGGGGCTGATCTCCGCCCCCGCGCAGGCCGCCACCCCGCTGCCGCAGCACGTCTTCGCCCCGTACTTCGAGGCGTGGACCGGCGAGAGCCCGGCCGCCCTGGCCGCCCAGTCCGGTGCCAAGCACCTGACCATGGCGTTCCTCCAGGCCGCCACCAAGGGCTCCTGCACCGCCCTGTGGAACGGCGACACCTCGATGCCGATCTCGAACTCGGTGTTCGGCGCCGACATCGCCACCATCCGCGCCAACGGCGGCGACGTGATCCCGTCCTTCGGCGGCTACACCGCCGACAACACCGGCACCGAGATCGCCGACTCTTGCACGGACGTCAACCAGATCGCCGCCCAGTTCGAGAAGCTGATCACCACCTACGACGTCTCCCGGATCGACCTGGACATCGAGGACAACTCGCTGACCAACACGGCCGGCATCGACCGCCGCAACAAGGCGATCAAGATCGTCGAGGACTGGGCCGCCGCCAACGGCCGCAGCATCCAGTTCAGTTACACCCTGCCGACCACCACCAGCGGCCTGGCCTCCAGCGGCCTGGCGGTGCTCAAGAACGCGGTCACCAACAACGCGCGGATCGACGTCGTCAACATGATGACCTTCGACTACTACGACGGCGCCTCGCACGACATGGCGGCGGACACCCAGACCTCCGCGCAGGGCCTGTACAACCAGCTGGCGAAGCTGTACCCGACCAAGACCTCCGCCCAGCTGTGGAACTCGATCGGCATCACCGAGATGGCCGGCATCGACGACTTCGGTGCCGGCGAGACCTTCACCGTCGCCAACGCCACCACGGTCTACAACTGGGCGGTGAGCAAGGGCATCAACACGCTGTCCTTCTGGGCCCTCCAGCGCGACAACGGCGGCTGCCCGGGCACCGCCGGCTCGGACAGCTGCTCCGGCATCGCGCAGGGCACCTGGGACTTCAGCCACATCTTCTCGAAGTTCACCAGCTCCTCCGTCCCGGCCAACGACTTCTCGGTGGCGCTGAGCCCGGCCAGCGGCTCGGTCACCGCCGGCGGCGCCACCTCCGCGACGGTCAACACCGCCGTCACCTCCGGCTCGGCCCAGAGCGTCAACCTGTCGGTGACCGGCGCCCCGGCCGGCGTCACCGCCGCGCTCAGCGCCTCCACCGTCACCGCGGGCGGCTCCGCCACCCTGAACGTCTCCACCACCTCGGGCGTCGCCAACGGCAGCTACCCGCTGACCGTGACCGCCACCGGCGCGAGCGGCACCCACACGGCGACCTACACCCTGACCGTCACCGGCGGCAGCACCGCCTCCGACTTCTCGGTCGCGCTGTCGCCCGCCGCGGGCTCGGTCGCCGCCGGCGCCGCCACCTCCGCGACGGTCGGCACCGCCGTCACCTCCGGCACCGCCGCGACCGTCAACCTGACCGTCTCCGGCGCCCCGGCCGGCGTCACCGCCGCGCTCAGCGCCTCCAGCGTCACCGCGGGCGGCTCCGCCACCCTGAACGTCTCCACCACCGCCTCGGCGGCCCCGGGCACCTACACCCTGACCGTCACCGGCACCGGCGCGGGCAAGACCCACACCGCCACCTACGCGCTGACCGTCACCGGCACCACCCCGCCGCCCACCGGCCTGGCCAACGGCGACCTGGAGAGCGGCGCCCTCGCCCCGTGGACCTGCCAGAGCGGCGGCGCGGTCGTCACCTCCCCGGTGCACGGCGGCTCCAAGGCCCTGAAGGCCGTCCCGACCGCCGGCGCCACCGGTGAGTGCGACCAGACCGTCACGCTGGCCCCGAACCACGCGTACACCCTGACCGCCTGGGTCCAGGGCCCGTACTCGTACGTCGGCGTCAGCGGCGGCGCCACCGCCTCCTCCTGGGCGAACGGCACCTCCTGGACCAAGCTGACCGTCCCGTTCACCACCGGCGCCAACGGCACCGTCACGGTCTACCTGCACGGCTGGTACGGCCAGGGCGCGGTCTACGGCGACGACTTCTCGATCGCCTGACCCCCGCTCCACCCCTGAACCCGGCCCGGCCGGTGGCACCCCGCCACCGGCCGGGCCGGGCCGCTTCCGGGAGCATCGGACGCGACCGCTCAGCGCTCCCGGCACAGCGGCAGGAAGGACGCCAGCGCCAGCGCCGCGCAGCCCAGCACCACCGCGCCGAGCACCGTCGCCGACGGCCGCCCGCCCAGGCTGCTGAGCGGGGCGACCACCGCGCCGCACAGGTAGGTGCCGGTGCCCAGCAGCGCGGACGCCGAACCGGCGGCGTGCGGGGCCATGGTCAGCGCCCGGCCGTTGGCGTTCGGCAGGATGACGCCCATCGCGCCCATCAGCACGGTCAGCGCGGGCCACACCCCGGCCAGCCCGGTGTCCCACACCGTGGTGCACAGCACCACGGCGGCCCCGGCCAGCGCGGCGGCGGACAGGCCGCAGACCAGCAGCGTCCGCTCGGAGTACCGGTGCACCAGGAAGCGCCCGTTGACCTGGGTGACCGCCAGCAGCGCGATCGAGTTCACCGCGAAGACCAGGCTGTAGGTCTGCGGGGTGATCCGGTACACCTCCTGGAGCACCACCGAGGAGCCGCCGACGTACGCGAACAGCGCGCCGAACGCGAAGGTGCTGACCAGCAGGTAGCCGAGGAACACCCGGTCGCGCAGCAGCCCGCCGATCGCCCGGACGGTGGTGCCGGGGCCGCCGCCGTGCCGCCGCTCGGGCGGCAGCGTCTCGCGGACGCCGAGGGCGCAGGCCGCGGTGAGCACCGCGCCGAGCAGGGCCAGGGCGACGAAGGTGCCGCGCCAGTCGGTGACGTGCAGCAGCTGGGCGCCGGCCAGCGGGGCGACGATCGGGGCGAGGCCGGAGATCAGGCCCATGGTGGCCAGGAACCGGATCATCGCGACGCCCTCCAGCCGGTCCCGGACCACCGCCCGGGCCACCACCAGCGCGGCGGAGCCCGCGGCGCCCTGCACCACCCGGCCGGCCACCAGCAGCGGCATCGAGTCGGCGAACGCGCACAGCAGGCTGGCGGCGGTGTACGCGGCCAGGCCGGTGAGGATCGGGCGGCGGCGGCCGAGGCGGTCGCTGAGCGGGCCGAACAGCAGCTGGCCGAGCACCATGCCGAGCAGCGAGCCGGTCAGGGTGAGCTGGGCGGCCGGGGCGGTGGAGTGCAGGTCGGCGGTCAGGTCGGGCAGCGCGGGCAGGTAGAGGTCGGTGGTGAACGGCCCGAGCGCGACCAGGCAGCCCAGGGTGATCACGGTGGCGGTGGCGAACGGGGCGGGCCGCGGGGTCGCCGCGCCCACCTCCTCCGGCCGGAGCGGGAGGTCGGATGCGGTCTGGTCGCCGTCGGGGTCGACGGTCGGGCCTGGCATGGGGCTCCTCACGGATGGCGGGTGTGCGCACCGTCCTATCCCATCCACCCGCCCGGGCGGAAACCGGACCCGCCGGGCCGCCGTCCGGCACCCGCCCGGCCGACGTCCGCTCGACGGCCACCCGCCACCCGCTCGGCCGCCGCGCTCGGCGACTACCCGGTCGGCCCGGCGGTGCAGGCCCCGGCGGCGGCCGGGGCGCCGCGCCAGCCGTAGAGCCGGTCGCCGACCAAGGCGACGTCGTACTGCCCGCAGTGCGCGGTGGCCCGGCGCGGGGTGTCGGTCGGGAACCAGTGGGCGCGCAGGTGCGGGTCGGGCGCCGGGCTCGCCGGGGTGCAGTCGGCGGGCAGCGCGCGGCCCGGGAGGGTGGCGCGGATCAGCCGCTCGCCCTGCTCGCCGGGGGCCAGGAAGGCGATGCCGGTGGCGGAGTCGGGCAGCCAGCGCGGCACCTCGGCGCGGTCGGCCTTGGCGGCGGCCCCGCTGGGGTAGCGGACGGTCTGGTCCATCCGGTCCCGCGCCCGCTGGACCGCGGCGGGCGCCACCATCACCAGCAGCATCGCCGCCGCTCCGCCGAGCACCACCGTCGCCGCCGTCCGTCCGCCGCCCATCGCCCCTCGCCCCTTTTCCCGCCGTTCCGGTCCTTCCCCTCCATGGTGGGTGCGGGCGGGGGCCCGATCCATGCGCACCAGGTACCGGGCGGGGTCCGCCGGAAGTCGGAGACCGGGGGCCGGGACCCCGACTTCCGGCGGACCCGCGACCGCCCGGCGGACGGACCGGCGGTGCGCGCGGACGGACCGGCGGTGCGCGCGGACGACCCCGCCGGTCCGGTGCGCCGGCCGGCGGACTCCGGTCAGCGGTAGGCGGATTCGCCGGTGATCGCCTCGCCGAGGACCAGGGTGTGCACCTCCGAGGTTCCCTCGTAGGTGAGCACCGACTCCAGGTTGTTGGCGTGCCGGAGCACCGGGTAGGCGGTGGTGATGCCGTTGGCGCCGAGGATCGTGCGGGCGGTGCGGGCGATCTCCAGCGCGGTGCGGACGTTGTTGAGCTTGCCGAAGGAGATGTGCGCGGCCTGCGCCCGGCCCTCGTCCTTGAGCCGGCCGATCCGGACCGCGACCAGGTACGCCTTCTCCAACTCCAGTGCCATGTCGACGAGTTTCTGCTGGGTCAGCTGGAAGCCGCCGATCGGGCGGCCGAACTGGACCCGGTCGCGGGCGTAGTCGACCGCGGCCCGGTAGCAGTCCCGGGCGGCGCCGACGGTGCCCCACAGGATGCCGTAGCGGGCCTCGCCGAGCGAGGAGAGCGGGGCGCGCAGGCCGCGGGCCGCCGGGAGCACCGCGTCGGCGGGCAACCGGACGCCGTCGAAGGCGAGTTCGCTGGTGACGGAGGCGCGCAGGGAGAGCTTGCCGGGGATGTCTCGGGCGGTGAGGCCGGGGGTGCCGCGCGGGACGAGGAAGCCGCGCACGCCGTCCTCGGTGCCCGCCCAGACCACCGCGACGTCGGAGACCGAGCCGTTGGTGATCCACAGCTTCGCGCCGTCCAGGACCCAGTCGGTGCCGTCGCGCCGGGCCCGGGTGCGCATCGAGGCGGGGTCGGAGCCGGCCTCCGGCTCGGTCAGCCCGAAGCAGCCGACGGCCCGTCCGGCGGCCAACTCCGGCAGCCAGTGCCGCTTCTGCTCCTCCGAGCCGAAGGCGTGGATCGAGCGCATGGCGAGCGAGCCCTGCACCGAGACGAAGCTGCGCAGCCCCGAGTCGGCGGCCTCCAGCTCCATGCAGGCCACCCCGTACTCGGTGGCGGTCGACCCGGTGCAGCCGTAGCCCTCCAGGTGCATCCCGAGGACGCCCAGCTTGCCGAGTTCCGGGGCGAGTTCGCGCACCGGGAAGGTGCCCCGCTCGTACCAGTCGGCGAGGTGCGGGCGGACGTGCCGGTCGGTGAACGCGCGGACGGTGTCGCGGATCAGCCGCTCGTCCTCGGTGAGCAGTTCGTCGACGCCGAGCAGGTCGAGCGGGTCGGGGCGGCCGGCGGGTGCGGCGGTGGCCATGGGCGGGCTCCTCGGAGGGTACGGGGGGTGCGCGGGGGTGTTCGGGGTGGGCGCGGGTGCGTCACCGCTGTCCCTACCGGTCGGTACGCCGCGCGGTCAAGGGCGCCACGGCGGGCCCGGTCCGTCGGCCCGGTCCGCCGACACGCGGCGGCGGCGCGCCGGGAATGCCGGGCGCCCGTGGAAGGCTGACCGGTCCAGGAGGTGTACCGACCATGGCGGACGGACAGCACGAACAGCAGCAGTGGCGGACCGAGCACGACTCGATGGGCGAGGTCCGCGTCCCGGCGGCGGCCAAGTGGCAGGCGCAGACCCAGCGCGCGGTGGAGAACTTCCCGGTCTCCGGGCAGCGCCTGGAGCGCGCCCACATCGCGGCGCTGGCCCGGATCAAGGCGGCGGCGGCCAGCGTGAACGCCGGGCTCGGCGTGCTCGACGCGGAGACCGCGGCGGCGATCGGGTCCGCGGCCGAGGAGGTCGCCGAGGGGCGCTGGGACGACGAGTTCCCGGTGGACGTGTTCCAGACCGGCTCCGGCACCTCCTCCAACATGAACGCCAACGAGGTGATCGCCACCCTGGCCGCCGAGCGCCTGGGCCGCCCGGTCCACCCCAACGACCAGGTCAACGCCTCGCAGTCCTCGAACGACGTCTTCCCGTCCTCGATCCACATCGCCGCGACGGGCGCCGTCCTGCACGAGCTGGTCCCGGCCCTGGAGCACCTGGCGCGGGCGCTGGAGGCCAAGTCCGCGGAGCACGCCGAGACGGTGAAGTCCGGCCGCACCCACCTGATGGACGCCACGCCGGTGACGCTCGGCCAGGAGTTCGGCGGCTACGCGGCCCAGGTCAGGTACGGCGTCGAGCGGCTGCGCGCGACGCTCCCCCGGGTCGCCGAACTCCCGCTCGGCGGCACGGCGGTGGGCACCGGCATCAACACCCCGCCGGGCTTCTCGGCCGCCGTCATCGCCGAGGTGGCCCGCGCCACCGGCCTGCCGCTGACCGAGGCCCGCAACCACTTCGAGGCGCAGGGCGCCCGGGACGGCCTGGTCGAGCTCAGCGGCCAGCTCCGCACGATCGCCGCGGGCTTCACCAAGATCGCCAACGACCTGCGCTGGATGGGCTCCGGCCCGCGCACCGGCCTGGCCGAGATCAACCTGCCCGACCTCCAGCCCGGCTCCTCGATCATGCCGGGCAAGGTCAACCCGGTCCTGCCCGAGGTGGTGCTGATGGTCGCCGCCCAGGTGATCGGCAACGACACCACCGTCACGGTGGCCGGTGCGAGCGGGAACTTCGAGCTCAACGTGATGCTCCCGGTGATCGCCCGGAACGTGCTGGAGTCGATCCGCCTGCTCGCCGCCTCGGCCCGCCTGCTGGCGGACCGGGCGGTGGACGGCCTCACCGCGAACGCCGACCGGGCCCGCGAGTACGCCGAGTCCTCCCCGTCCGTGGTCACCCCGCTCAACCGGTACCTCGGCTACGAGGAGGCCGCGAAGGTCGCCAAGCAGTCGCTGGCCGAGCGCCGGACCATTCGCGAGGTGGTCCTCGACCGGGGCTACGTGGAGCGCGGCCTGCTCACCGAGGCGCAGCTCGACGAGGCGCTCGACGTGCTGCGGATGACCCGCCCGCAGGACGCCGGCTGACCCGTCCGCGGGACGCCGGACAACCCGCCCGCACCGCCGACCGGCCGCCCGCACCGGCGCCCTCTCCGGCATTCTTTCGGGCCCGCGGGGGTAGGAGGCGCGCGGAAGGGACGGTGAGCAACATGGACAGTCGACTCTGGGTGATCCTCGGCGGCCTCTCGGTCCTGGCCGCCACGGCGGTGTCGGCGATGGTCGGGCAGTAGGCGGCGCGCCGCCCGGGTTCCACGGCGCGGAGAACACGACACGGAAGAGCGGTCCCGCCTCCTCCCGGAGCCGGGGCCGCTCCGCGTTCCCGTCCCGGCACCGGGTGCGGGGGGACTCCCGCACCCGTCGGCCGGGCGGCCGGTGGTCCGGGCTACCTGCCGCGGCGGGCCGCCATGCCCGCGGTGACCAGGCCGACCGCGGCCAGGGCCAGACAGGTCATGACGCCGCCGGTGATCACGTTGGTCAGGATGGTGCGGCGGACGTGCGCTCCGCCGTTGACCGCCCAGGGGGCGATGACCGTCCAGGCGCCGATCGCCACGCACGCCCAGGCCCGGGCGTGGGTGCGGCCGAAGGCGGAGCCGTAGCCGGCCATCAGGACGGCGTAGGCGATGCCGAGCACCAGGTTGCTGACGGCCAGCCCGGTGAAGCCGGAGAAGCCGACCACCCAGGGGGAGATCGCCAGGAACAGGCCGGCGCAGACGGCGAGTGCTTCCGTCCCCTGCCCGGCGGTGGTGGATGTGACGCGCTCCGCGTGTTCACGCAGGGCCAGGATGTCCGGATGGTGTTCCATGCCCGAGGGCGCATGGGTCGACACCTGGACCACCTCCTCGTAGTCAGGACATGCGAGCCAATGGGTCGCTACCCGCCCTGGGCGATAAATAACGCTACCCACCGGTTTGTCCTTATTTTTCCCTTATCCGCGTACCGTGGGAGGGGAAGGGGTGGCGCCATGCACTTCACCGATCGGACCGACGCCGGACGCCGGCTCGCCGCGGCCCTCGACCCGGAGCGCGTCCCCGGCCTGTACGTCCCCGACCCGCACGTCCCCGGCCTGCGCGACGCCGTCGTGGTCGCGCTGCCGCGCGGCGGCGTGCCGGTGGCCGCCGAGGTCGCCGCCGCGCTCGGCGCGGAGCTGGACGTGTGCGTGGTGCGCAAGGTCGGGGTGCCCGGGCAGCCGGAGCTGGCGATGGGCGCGGTGGGCGAGGACGGCGCCCGGGTGGTGAACCAGGAGGTGGTGGACGCGGCGGGCGTCCGGCCGGCGGAGTTCGCGGCGGCGGAGGCCCGGGAGCGGGCCGAACTGGCCCGGCGCGCGGCGCTCTACCGGGGCGGGCGGGCGCCGGTGCCGCTGGCGGGGCGGACGGTGCTGGTGGTGGACGACGGGGTGGCGACCGGCTCGTCCGCGCTGGCGGCCTGCCGGATCGTCCGGGCGCGCGGCGCCGCGCGGGTGGTGCTGGCGGTGCCGGTCGCCCCGCCGGACTGGGCGCGGCGGCTCGGTGACGCGGCCGACGGCTACCTGGCCGTGCACACCCCGGCGGACTTCCGGGCCGTGGGCGAGCACTACCGGGACTTCCGGCAGACCACCGACGCCGAGGTGCTGGCCGCGCTCGCCCCGGCCCCCGCGTCCGCGCCCGTCGTGTACGCGCTCCGGCTCGGCACCGGCCCGGCCGTCCTCGCGGTGCCCGAACGCCCCCGCGGCGTCGTGCTGTTCGCGCACGGCAGCGGCTCGGGCCGGGACAGCCCGCGCAACCGCGCGGTCGCCGCCCGGCTGCACCGGGAGCGGTTGGCGACCGTGCTGTTCGACCTGCTGGCGCCCGGCGAGGCGGACGAGCGCTGGAAGGTGTTCGACCCGGGCCTGCTGGGCGGACGGCTGACCGGGGCGACCCGGGAGGCGCTGCGGCACCCGGCGCTGGCGGGCCTGCCGTACGGCTGGTTCGGGGCGAGCACCGGCGCGGCGGCGGCCCTGTGGGCGGCGGCCGGGCCGGACGGCGGCGGGCCGGACGGCGGGCCGTACGCGATCGTGGCGCGCGGCGGCCGGCCGGACCTGGCGGCGGCGCGGCTGCCGCTGGTGACGGTGCCGACGCTGCTGATCGTGGGCGGGGCGGACCAGGAGGTGGTGGAGTGGAACCGGCAGGCCCGTTCCGAACTGGGCGGCGAGGGCGCCCTCCAGGTCGTCCCGGGCGCCGGGCACCTGTTCGAGGAGCCGGGCGCGCTGGACGCGGTCGCCGGGCTGGCGGCCGACTGGTTCGTCCGCCGGCTGCCCGCCGGACCGGAGCGCGGGCGGGACGGCGGGCGGGACGGCGGGCGGGACGGCGACCTGGGAGGCGACCGGGGAGGCGAACCGGCCGGTGACTGAGCAATCCGTACAGCCCGCACCCCGACCGGCTGCTCACCTTGTACACATTGAGCAGCCGGATTCGGACCTGTTGCCCACCTCACCGAGCAGGAGCAAGCTCTGCGCAACCGACCTCGACGTGGAGGAATGCCCCATGACCGCCGACGCCGCTGTTGAACTGACCCCCGAGGAGCTCCAGGCCGGTCTGACGGCCGAGCAGTTGCGCACCCTGGTGGGCCTGGTGGAGTACGACGCCTCGACCGACCCGTTCCCGGTGACCGCCCAGGACGCGGTCGTCTTCGTGGTGGGCAACGCGACCCAGACGGCGCAGTTCTACCAGGCCGTGTTCGGCATGGAGCTGGTCGCCTATTCGGGCCCGGAGACCGGCCGCCGCGACCGCAAGTCCTTCGTGCTGCGCTCGGGCTCCTGCCGCTTCGTGATCGAGGGCGGGGTGACGCCGGACAGCCCGCTGCTGGACCACCACCGCCGGCACGGCGACGGCGTGGTCGACCTGGCCATGGAGGTCCCGGACGTGGACCGGTGCATCGCGCACGCCCGCGCCCAGGGCGCCACGATCCTGGAGGAGCCGAACGACGTCTCGGACGAGCACGGCACGGTGCGCCGGGGCGCGATCGCCGCGTACGGCGAGACCCGGCACACCCTGGTCGACCGCTCCCGCTACACCGGCCCGTACCTGCCGGGCTACGTGGCGCGCGCGTCGACGGTGGTCCGGCCCGAGGGCGCGCCGAAGCGGCTGTTCCAGGCGCTGGACCACGCGGTGGGCAACGTCGAGCTGGGCCGGATGGACGAGTGGGTGTCGTTCTACAACCGGGTGATGGGCTTCGTGAACATGGCGGAGTTCGTCGGCGACGACATCGCCACCGAGTACTCGGCGCTGATGTCGAAGGTGGTGGCGAGCGGCAACCACCGGGTGAAGTTCCCGCTGAACGAGCCGGCCGTCGCGAAGAAGAAGTCGCAGATCGACGAGTACCTGGAGTTCTACACCGGCCCGGGCTGCCAGCACATGGCGCTGGCCACCAACGACATCCTCACCACGGTGGACGTGCTGCGCTCGCGCGGCGTGGAGTTCCTGTCCACCCCGGACTCGTACTACGAGGACCCGGAGCTGCGCGAGCGGATCGGCCACGTCCGCGTCCCGATCGAGGAACTGCAGTCGCGCGGCATCCTGGTGGACCGCGACGAGGACGGCTACCTGCTGCAGATCTTCACCAAGCCGATCGGCGACCGGCCGACCGTCTTCTACGAGTTCATCGAGCGGCACGGTTCGCTGGGCTTCGGCAAGGGCAACTTCAAGGCGCTCTTCGAGGCCATCGAGCGCGAGCAGGACCGGCGCGGCAACCTCTGACGGGCAGTCACCCAGGCGACAGGGAGAAGCGGGACGATGGCGTACTACCGGCAGCTGGGCTCGGTGCCGCCCAAGCGGCACACCCAGCACCGCACCCCCGAGGGGGGCCTGTACTACGAGGAGCTGATGGGCGAGGAGGGCTTCTCCTCGGACTCCTCGCTGCTGTACCACCGGTCCATCCCCTCGGCGGTGACGGCCGCCTCGGTGTGGGAGCTGCCGGACCAGTCGACCACCGCCAACCTCCCGCTGCTCCCCCGCCACCTGAAACTGCACGGGCTGTTCCCGGGCGAGGAGTGGAGGTCGGCGGACGCCGTCACCGGCCGCCGGCTCGTCCTCGGCAACGCGGACGTGCGGATCTCCTACGTCGCGGCGGGCGCCCCCAGCGAGCTGTACCGCAACGGGCTGGGCGACGAGTGCGTGTACCTGGAGTCCGGGACGGCCGTGCTGGAGACGGTGTTCGGCGCGCTGGAGGTGGGGCCGGGCGACTACGTGCTGATTCCCCGGGCCACCACCCACCGCTGGGTGCCGACCGGGGACGGGCCGCTGCGCGCGTACTGCATCGAGGCCAACAGCCACATCGCCCCGGCCCGCCGCTACCTGTCGAAGTTCGGCCAGCTGCTGGAGCACGCGCCGTTCTGCGAACGGGACCTGCGCGGCCCCGCGGGCCCGCTGCTGGTCGAGGGCGGCGGCGAGGTGGACGTGCTGGTCAAGCACCGCGGGCCGGGCGGCGTGGCCGGGACGCGCTATACGGTGCCGCACCACCCGTTCGACGTGGTGGGCTGGGACGGCTGCCTGTACCCGTACGCGTTCAACATCGCGGACTACGAGCCGATCACCGGGCGGGTGCACCAGCCGCCGCCGGCCCACCAGGTGTTCGAGGGCACCAACTTCGTGATCTGCAACTTCGTGCCGCGCAAGGTGGACTACCACCCGCTGTCGATCCCGGTGCCGTACTACCACGCGAACGTGGACAGCGACGAGGTGATGTTCTACTGCGGCGGGAACTACGAGGCCCGCAAGGGCTCCGGCATCGGGCAGGGGTCGATCTCGCTGCACCCGGGCGGCCACACCCACGGCCCGCAGCCGGGCGCGTACGAGCGCTCGATCGGCGTGGAGTTCTTCGACGAGCTGGCGGTGATGGTGGACACCTTCCGCCCGCTGGAGCTCGGCGAGGCCGCCACCGCCAGCGAGGACCCGGACTACGCGTGGACCTGGGCGAGGCGATGAACGTACCCGAGCTGTACCGCGGGCTGTTCGACGACGCCGCGGTCTTCCCGCCCGGCGACCTGCCGCTGGCCGAGGCCGTCCCCGCGCACCGGGCGCACCGCGCCGCCCGGTACGCCGACGCGGTCGGCCCGCTGCTCGCGCCGGTCGACCGGCTGGCCGAACTGCGCGCGCTGGAGCCGGAGTTCGCCGTCGGCCTGGTGGTCGGCCCGGGCCGGCTGGCGGAGGCGCTGAAGGCCGCCGACGGCCTGCCGGTCACCGCCGTCGAGTACGCGGCGGGCCCGGACGTCCGGGCCGCGGTGGCCGAGCTGGACGCGCTGCTGCCCGAGGGCGTCGGGGCGGCCGTCGAGCTGCCCCGCTCGGCGCGGATCGAGGACGGCCTGGACGCCCTGGCCGGCACCCGCTACCGGGCCAAGTACCGCACCGGCGGCCTGGCGCACGCGGCCTTCCCGTCGGTGGCCGAACTGGCCGGCTTCCTGCGGGGCTGCGCGGAGCGCGCGCTGCCGTACAAGTGCACGGCGGGGCTGCACCACGCGGTGCGGTACACCGACCCGGGCACCGGTTACGAGCACCACGGCTTCCTCAACCTGCTGCTGGCGGCCGGGAGTCCGAGCCGGGAGCAGGCCGTCGCCCTGCTCGCCGAGCGGGACGGGGCCCGACTGGCCACCGCCGTCGAGTCGCTGACGGAGCGTCAGGTGTCCGGAATCCGCGCCTCGTTCACCTCGTTCGGCACCTGTAGCATCGCCGAGCCGCTGGAAGACCTCGCCCGACTCGGCCTCCTGGAGACCCCTTGACCACCGCCACCTGGCTCGACCTGCCCACCGACTCCCCGTTCGGCGTCCACAACCTCCCCTACGGCGTGTTCACCGCCGCCGACCGGCCCGGCCGGCGGCGGATCGGCGTGCGGATCGGGGAGCTGGTGCTGGACGCCGGGGCGGCCGCCCGGGCGGTCGGCCCGTCCTCGGCGCTGCTGGAGGCGGAGAACCTCAACCCGCTGATGGCGTCCGGCCGTCCGACCTGGCGGGCGGTGCGCGCCGCGCTCACCTCCTGGCTGACCGACCCGGCCCACCGGGCGGCCGTCGAGCCCTGCCTGCTGCCGCTGGCGGAGGTCGAGCTGCACCTGCCGTTCGAGGTCGCCGACTACGTCGACTTCTACGCCTCCGAGCACCACGCCACCAACCTGGGCAGGCTCTTCCGGCCCGGCCAGGAGCCGCTCACCCCGAACTGGAAGCACCTGCCGATCGGCTACCACGGCCGGGCCGGCACCGTGGTGGTCTCCGGCACCCCGGTGGTCCGCCCGCACGGCCAGCGCAAGGCCCCCGCCGACGCCGCGCCGAGCTTCGGCCCGTCCCGCCGCCTGGACATCGAGGCCGAGGTCGCGTTCGTGGTCGGCACGCCCAGCTCGATGGGCCACCCGGTGGCGCTGGCGGACTTCGCCGAGCACGTCTTCGGCGTCTGCCTGCTCAATGACTGGTCGGCGCGCGACATCCAGGCCTGGGAGTACGTCCCGCTCGGCCCGTTCCTCGGCAAGTCCTTCGCCACCTCGCTCTCCCCCTGGGTGGTGCCGCTGGACGCGCTGGAGCACGCCCGGGTGGAGCCGCCGGCCCGCGACGTGGCGCCGCTGCCCTACCTGGACGACCGCGGGGCCGAGCCCTGGGGCCTGGACCTGGCGCTGGAGGTCGCGCTGAACGGGCACCCCGTCTCCCGGCCCCCGTTCGCCACCATGTACTGGACCGCCGCCCAGCAGCTCGCCCACCTGACCGCCAACGGCGCGAGCCTGCGCACCGGCGACCTCTACGCCTCCGGCACGGTCTCCGGGCCCGAGCCGGACACCCGGGGCGCGCTGATCGAGCTGACCTGGAACGGCGAGCAGCCGCTCGAACTCCCCGACGGCACCGGCCGGACCTTCCTGGAGGACGGCGACGAGGTGTCCGTCACCGCGACCGCCCCCGGGCCGGGGGGCCTGCGGGTCGGGTTCGGCGAGGTCACCGGGACGATCACCGGGACGGCCACCGGCTGATCCGCCGGGAGGACGATCGGCCGGCCTGACAGCGGACCGGTCCTCCGGCGTGCTGCGGACCCGTCAACGGCGCGTCCGCAGCACGCCGCCGAACGGGTGAGATTCCGGGGCCGCACACCGCTCCACCGCTAGAAGTTGACCCGACATTCCAGCGACCTCCCCCGAGCCGGGCCGCCCACGCCCGGCGCCGAAGGGGCGGGCCGCGACCGTTCGCGGACAACTCTCTTCCCCGGAGGAACCCCCGATGATGAAGCTGCGCACCCTGGTCTGCGGAGCCGCGCTCGCCGCCGCCAACCTGCTGCTGCCCGTCCCCCAGGCCCAGGCCCTGCCCCTGGCCCCGCACCCCGTGGCGCTCTGCGCCTTCTCCCCGCGCCCGCTGGCCCCCGCCGCCGCCCCGGTCCTGCTCGCCACCCCGCTGCACCCCTGCTGAGGGCCCCTGACGGGGCTGCCGACCGCCGCTCCCGGACGCCCGGTACGGTGCGACGGAGGATCTTCGTACTTTCCGGACGGACGGGAGCGGTGACGGTGCACCCCCAGGACACCCAGGACATCCAGGACACCCAGCGGGACGTGCTGGTCGAGCGGACCGGCCCGCTCGGCCGGATCACCCTCAACCGGCCGCGCGCCCTCAACTCCCTCACCCACGCCATGCTGGAGACCGTCCGGGCCGCCCTGGACGCCTGGGCCTGCGACGAGGCCGTGACGGCCGTGCTGCTCACCGGCGCGGGCGAGCGCGGCCTGTGCGCGGGCGCCGACATCCGGGCGATCCACGACGACGCCAAGCGCGGCGGCGCCGGCGGCCGGGCCTTCTTCCGGGTCGAGTACCCGCTCAACGAGCTGATCTCCCGCTACCCCAAGCCGTACGTCGCGCTGATGGACGGCATCACCATGGGCGGCGGCGTCGGCCTGTCCGGGCACGCGGGCGTCCGGGTGGTCACCGAGCGCTCGGCCGTCGCCATGCCGGAGACCCGGATCGGCCTGGTCCCGGACGTCGGCGGCAGCCGCCTGCTGGCCCTGGCCCCCGGCGAGCTGGGCACCCACGTCGCGCTCACCGCCGCCACCATGACCGCCGGCGACGCCCTGCACTGCGGCTTCGCCGACCACTTCCTGCCCTCCGCCGCGCTGCCCGCCCTCGCCGACCGGCTCGCCGCCGGGGACGACCCCGCCAAGGCCGTCGCCGAACTCGCCGCGCCCGCCCCGCACTCGGCGCTCGCCGAGCAGCACGGCTGGATCGACCACTGCTACGCCGCCGACAGCGTCGAGGAGATCCTGGACCGGCTGCGCGCCACCGGCCTGCCCGCCGCCCTGGACGCCGTCGAGCAGCTGCGCGCCAAGTCCCCGACCATGCTCAAGGTGACCCTGGCCGCGCTGCGCCGGGCCCGCGCGCTGCCCTCGCTGGCCGCCGTCCTGGACCAGGAGTACCGGGTCTCCTGCGCCGCGCTGGCCCACCACGACCTGGTCGAGGGCATCCGCGCCCAGGTCGTCGACAAGGACCGCGACCCGCGCTGGTCCCCCGCCGCCCTGGCCGGGGTCTCCGCCGCCGACGTCGCCCGCTTCTTCGAGCCGCCCGCCGACGGCGACCTGGGCCTGGTCCGGTGACGCCGGGGTGACCATCGTCTCGCCTGTCGAGACTGGCATCCGGCCCGGCGTTCGGAGATCGTGTCCAGCGGCAGAGTTTCCGGCGGAGTTCCCGCTCGACGTGGAGAGGAAGAACCGGCGATGACCGAGTACGAGACGATCCTGGTGGACCGCGAGGGCCGGGTCGGCATCATCACCCTCAACCGGCCCGAGGCGCTCAACGCGCTCAGCACCGAGCTGATGAACGAGGTGGTGGCGGCCGCCCGGTCCTTCGACCGCGACCCGGAGATCGGCGCGCTGGTGATCACCGGCTCCGCCAAGGCGTTCGCCGCGGGCGCCGACATCAAGGAGATGCAGGACAACCGCTTCCCCGAGGTCTACCTCGACGACTGGCTCGGCCCCTGGGACGAGCTGGGCCGGCTGCGCAAGCCGGTGGTCGCCGCGGTCGCGGGCTACGCGCTGGGCGGCGGCTGCGAGTTGGCGATGCTCTGCGACGTGCTGATCGCCGCCGACACCGCGAAGTTCGGCCAGCCCGAGATCACCCTCGGCGTCATCCCCGGCATCGGCGGCTCGCAGCGGCTGACCCGGGCCGTCGGCAAGGCCAAGGCCATGGACCTGTGCCTGACCGGCCGGACGATGGGCGCCGAGGAGGCCGAACGGGCCGGCCTGGTCTCCCGGATCGTCCCCGCCGAGCAGCTGCTCACCGAGGCGGTCGCCGTCGCCGGGACCATCGCCGCGATGTCGCTGCCCGCCGCCGTGATGATGAAGGAGTCCGTCAACCGCGCCTTCGAGACCACCCTCGCCGAGGGCGTCCGCTTCGAACGGCGGCTGTTCCACGCCGCCTTCGCCACCGCGGACCAGAAGGAGGGCATGGCGGCCTTCGCCGAGAAGCGCCCGGCCTCCTTCACCAACCGGTAGGCCCGCCCGGGCGGGCCGGGCGGGCCGGGCGGGCACGGCTCCCCCGCCCGCCCTGCCGCCGCGTCACCGGTCCGCGGAAGCAGGGGGTCGCGGTGCCGGTGTCCCCTCGTCGGCGCCGCCGCGGCCCCCGTTCCGCCGTCGGACGGACCGTCGCCGTGCACACCGTCACTGGATGACGCGCGCGAGTCCGGCCCGGGTGGCGGCGACCACCACGCGGTCGCCGGGGGCGAGCCGGCGGGAGCGGTCGGCGAAGTTCCACTGGTAGTCGTGGGGGCGGCGGTGCAGCCGGACGGCGAGCACCCGGACGCCGCCGGGGCCCTCCAGGTCGCCGGTGTTGCGGCCGTCGAGCGCGGAGCCCGCCTCGACCGCGAGTTCGGCGATCAGCAGGACGTGGCGGAAGACCGAGAGGGTGCCGAGCACCTCGCGTCCCATCAGGGCGGCGGCGAAGGCGGGCGCGGCCAGGTAGGAGACCGAGCGGGAGGCGACGTTGCCCAGGGTGGCGTACACGTGGTGGGCGAAGTCGTCGTCGAACAGCCGTACCACGATCCGGACGTCGGGCCGGACCGCGCGGGCCTCCAGGGCGGCTTCCAGGTTGGCGGCGTCGTCGGAGGTGACGGCGACCACGGCGCGGGCGTGCTTGACCCGGGCCTGCTTGAGCTGGGCCTCCAGCGGGCCCTCGCCGATCAGCACCGGGATGCCCAGGGCGCGGGCGGCGGCGATGCCGCGGGCCTGCGGGTCGCGCTCCAGGCAGACCACGGGCAGGCCGGTGCCGTGCACCAGGGTGGCGACCCGGGTGCCGACGTTGCCGAGGCCGACCACGATGACGTGGTCGCGGGTGCGGGCCCCGGGCGGGCGGGGCAGGCCGCGGCGTCCGCTGGCCAGCGCCTCGACCACGATGGCGGTGGCGACCGGGACGAAGGTGATGCCGCAGAAGGTGATCAGCACCTGGGCGGCCCGGGCCCAGGAGTCGCCGAGCACCTGCGCGCCGGGGACGTCGGGCTGGACGGCGCCGGCCGCGTCGAGCAGCGTGAAGTACACCGTCCAGCCGAGGCCGCCGGGGTGGGTGGTGTGGGTGGCCAGCACCAGGCCGCCGACCACGATCGCCGCGAACGCGGTGATCAGGATCATCCGCAGCCGGGTGTTGGTGAAGTACTTGAGGCTGTCGAGCAGCCACCACTTGAGCCGCTTGCGCAGCGGCGGGCGCAGCGGCGGTTCGGTGTCCAGGCGTTGCAGGGCGGCCAGGCCGCCGGGTTCGCGGGCGGGTGCCGGGTCGGGGCGGCCGACCGGGCCCAGCACCTCGCCGCCGCCGAGGAGTTCGGCGATCCGGATGAAGTCGGCGGCCCGGCCGCCGGTCTCGGGCAGCAGCCGGAGCCGGCCGAGGTCCTGGCGGTCGATCCGGTCGGCGACCAGGCAGAGCTGGTCGGACCGGATGTCGGCGTCGTAGGCGACGTACAGCTGCCGTCCGCCGACCTCGACGGTGTGCGGGTGGCCGAGGGCGCCGTTGGCGAAGGCGGGCGCGGCGGTGGCGGAGCCGGAGAGCGCGGCGCAGTTGGGCAGCAGCTTCTCCAGGTGCTCGCCCAGGCGCTGGTTGAAGATCCGCAGCACGATCCGGACGCCGGGGTTGCGGTTCTCGGCGGCCAGCGCGGCGTGGATGTTCTCCTGGTCGGTGCCGTCCATCAGCGCGATGCCGCGGGCCTGCTCGACCCGGGCCGCGGCGAGCGCCTCGCCGGTGACGGTGGAGCGCTCCAGCACGGCCGTGACGCCGGGTATCCGGGCGATCGCGGGCGCGTGCTCGCGGGACCGGTCGGGGACCACGGCGACCACCGGGACCTCGTACTGCTCGGTGAGCTCCAGGATCAGCCGGTGCGCGAGCGAGTTGCCGCCGCACACGATGTAGTGCCCGTCCGGGTCGGCCGCCGCGTCCGGCTCCGTCGCGTCCGTCCCCGTACCCGTACCCGTGCTCGTCCCCGTACCCGTGCTCGTGCCCGCGTCCGGCTCCGTCCCGCCCGGCTCCGTCCCGCCCGGCTCGGCCCCGTCCTCCGGGCTCCCCCGCCCCTGGTCCGTCATACCGTCAGATGGTAGACGGCCCGTCAGGGCGGGTGGGTGAACGGACGGTAGCGGATCCGGGTGCGGACGGGGCGGCCCGTTCGTCCGTCCGGCGCATCCCGCCGCGCCCCGGGGGTGGCGGGGCGCGGAGGCTGGGGGTGTCATGCCCGTTTCCGTCCCGCCCTTCGGAGGAGCCATGAGTGCCCCGTACCGGATCGACTCCCGCGACGACCTGCCCGGGCCGTTCCAGCAGCTGGCCCGGCTGGCCTGGCAGGCGGTGCTGGCGGGCGGGCTGATCTCGCTGGCGCTGGGGGTGGTGGTGCTGGCGTGGCCGAAGCAGACGCTGTGGGTGGTCGGCGTGCTGTTCGGCCTGTACCTGCTGGTGATCGGCGTCGTGCAGCTGGTCGGCGCGTTCGGCACGCACGCGTCGACGGCGCTGCGGGTGCTGGCGTTCATCAGCGGCGCGATCTGCGTGCTGCTGGGCCTGCTGTGCTTCCGTTCGGCGGCCCAGTCGGTGCTGCTGCTGGCGCTGTGGATCGGCATCGGCTGGCTGTTCCGCGGCATCACGCACCTGGCGGCGGTGGCCTCGGACCCGGTGATGCCGGCCCGCGGCTGGCAGGGCTTCGTCGGCGGCCTGAGCGTGCTGGCGGGCGTCGTGCTGATGGTCTGGCCCGCCCACTCGATCACCGCGCTGGCGATCCTGGCGGCCTGCGGCCTGGTGGTGATCGGCGTCACCGAGATCGTCGCGGCGCTGCGCATCCGCAGCGGTGCCAAGCAGTACCCGCGCGAGCTCTGACGCCGCGTCGCACCCCGGAGGGGCCCGTCCGCAGCGGTGCGGGCGGGCCCCTCCGGTGCGGCTACCGCTCGCGCTCCGACCGGCGGGCCTCCCGGACCTCCCGGTCGACGGCCCAGGCGTCGGCGACCGGACCGAGGTGGCCGAGCTTGTCCGGGTTGATGACCGAGCGGACGGTCTGGATCCGTCCGTCGAGCACGTCCAGGACGAGGGTGTGCAGGATCCGGCCGTCACGGTCGCGGAACAGCGCGCCGGGCTGCCCGTTGACCTGCCGCGGTTCGCAGCCGATGCCGGTGCGGAGCATCAGCGGGTGGACGGCCGCGAGCAGCCGGGCCACGTTCTCGGCCCCGGCGACGGCCCGGGCCAGCTGCGGGGCCTTGCCGCCGCCGTCCCCGACCAGTTGGACGTCGGCGGCGAGCAGGTTCTGCAGACCGTCGACGTCGCCCCGGGAGAGCGCCTCGAAGAAGCGCTCCGCGAGTTCCCGCTGTTCCCGGCGGTCGGCCTCGAACCGGGGCCGGCCGTCGTCCATGTGGCGGCGGGCCCGGACGAGCAGCTGCCGGCAGGCCGCCTCCGAGCGTCCGACGGCCGCGGCGACCTCGTCGAAGCCGAACGCGAAGACCTCCCGCAGCACGAACACCGACCGCTCCAGCGGGCTGAGCCGTTCCAGGAGCAGCAGCGCCGCCATCGACACCGAGTCGGCCAGCTCGGCCGCGCGGGCCGGGTCCTGGTACGGGTCGTCGAGCAGCGGTTCGGGCAGCCAGGGCCCGACGTAGGCCTCGCGCCGGACCCGGGCCGAGCGCAGCACGTCGATGGCGATCCTGGTCACGGTGGTCGACAGGTACGCCTTGGCCGACGCGGGCCGGGTGGGCGTGGCCGCGTAGCGCAGCCAGCCCTCCTGCACCGCGTCCTCGGCCTCGGCCACGCTGCCCAGGATCCGGTAGGCGATCGAGAAGAGCAGCGGCCGCAGCTCCTCGAACTCCTCGACCTTGTCCATCTCGGAACTCCCTTCCCTCGTCCGGCGGTTCGGCGTGCTCAGTGGAACGAGCCCGCGACGTAGTCGCCGGCGGGCTGCCGGGTGATGGCGTTCAACCGGTTCACCATGTTCATGAACGAGACCAGCATGACGAGGGCGGTGAGCTGCTCCCGGTCGTAGTGCCGGGCGGCGGCCTCCCACACCCGGTCGTCGACCCCGGCCGCACCGTCCGCGATCCGGGTGCCCCGCTCGGCGAGTTCGAGGGCGACGCGCTCGGCTTCGGTGAAGACGGTGGCCTCGCGCCAGGCGGCGACCAGGTTGAGCCGCTGCTGGGTCTCCCCGGCGTGCGCGGCCTCCTTGGTGTGCATGTCGATGCAGACCGCGCAGCCGTTGAGCTGGCTGATCCGCAGGGCGACCAGTTCCTGGGTGGCCGCGGGCAGCGGCAGGGCCTTCAGCTCCCGGCCGGCCGTCATGACGTGCTTGAGGACCCTGCCCGCGGCCGGGTCGGCGAAGTAGTCCAGTCGTGCGTCCATCGTGTGCTCCTCCGTGCTCGGTTGCTGCCTCCACCCCTCAGGACGAGGCGGCTCCCGGGCCTGTGACACGACGCGGTGTGACGCACGTCTCCCCGCCGTCCGGCCCTGTCGTGTCACGGAACCGGCCGCGGATCGCTCTCAGTACCGGAAAGTGTCCACCGGTTCTGGAGAGATCACTGGCATGGAGATCCTGCGGTACGTCCTCCTCGTCTTCCACCTGTTCGGCTTCGCCGCGATCCTGGGCGGGCTGTTCTACCAACTGCGCGGGAAGGACCCGGTGACGGGCGGGTACATGGTGTCCAGCGCGGTGGTGCAGCTGGTCACCGGCGCCGGGCTGGTCTGGACCCGGCACGCCCTGGACCTGCCGGTGCTGTACCCGAAGATCGGCGTGAAGCTCGGCCTGGACGTCCTGGTGGCGGTGGTCGCGCTGGTGGGCCTGCGCAACCGGCGGCCGTGGGCGTTCTACGCGGTGGGGACGTTCACCGCGGCCGCCGTCGTGGTGTCCGTCGCCTGGACGTAGACCCGGCCCCGGACGCGGACGCGGACCCGGACGCGGACGCGGGCCCGGCCAAGGATGCGGGCCCGGACGCGGACGCGCCCGCCCCGGCGTGCTGCGGGGCGGGCGCGCGGCGGGTCACCTCCCGGCGGCGGCGGGCCGCTCGGGGGCGAGCGAGTTGCCGGCCGGGATGCGCCCGCAGTCGGACGGGGCGGCCTTCCCGGCGAACCGGTCGTTCAGGTAGAGCACGGCGGTGGGCGCCCACGGGACGGCCGCGCCGAGGTGGCTGAGCAGGTCGTACTGCTGGTACTTGATGCTGCCGTTGCCGGTGGCGCAGTACTGCCGGGCCAGCGCCCGGACGTCGCCGGCCACCATCACGCCGTCGCCGGTGCCGATGCCGGGGACGTTGCTGAAGGTGCCCTCCAGGACGCCGCCGTTGCCCTGGGCGATGTAGCCGGGGACGGTGGGGGTGGCGGCCGAGCCGAGGTTGACCTTGTTGACGGCCTCCAGGAACTCGGGGATCGAGTTCGGGTCGGCGTAGGCGGACTTGGCGAGCTTCTGCCAGGTCAGGCCGGGGTACTGGCCGAGCGCGTTGGCGATCGAGGCGTCCTGCGTCTTCGCGAACACCTGCTTGCCGTAGTCGCTCAGGTAGGGCTGGAGGTCGAAGCCGTAGGCGCGGGCCACGCCGGTGACCGCCATCGGGATGACGCCGGGCCACACCACGCCCCCGGCCACGTACTTGAGGTTGTGCGCGGGGTCGACCAGCAGGCCGCCCTCGGCGAAGCCGACCAGGTGGCGGTTGACGTCGGGGGCGTAGCCGGGGGCGAGGGCGGCGGCCCAGTTGGTGGCGATCGCGCCGCCGGAGTAGCCGAGCATGCCGAACCGGGTGTTCGCGTTCATCCCGGTGGCGGACGAGGCGGAGGCGGCCCGGATCGAGTCCAGCGTGGTGGTGCCGTACTCGGGCCCGGCGGCGAAGTCCGCGGTCTGGCCCTCGGTGTCGGGGATCACCACGTCGTAGCCCTGGAGCACGAACGGGACGACGAACAGCGACTCGGCGTTGGCGATCGCGCCGCCCAGGCTGACGTCGCCCGCGACCGCCCGGGACGGGGCGTGCTCGGGGTTCAGCGAGTCGTAGAAGGACTGGTAGGAGACCGCCTTGGAGCCGTCGCTGCCCAGCCCGCGCACCACGGTGGTGACGCCCGCGCTGGGGCGGCCCTGCGCGTCGGTGGTGCGGAACAGCAGTTGGACGGCCCGCACGGGGGTGGGCAGACCGAGCAGGTGGTACGAGAGGGTGCGGGTCTTGAGCACGGTGCCGGGCGCGATCGAGGACAGCGGGGCGCTGCCGTCGTAGCGGTAGAACGGGTCGGCCGCGGTGGTGGCGGTCGCCGCGGCGGCGGTGGCGACGGGGGCTGCGGTGGCGACCGCGGCGGCGGCGAGGGCGGCGGCGATCGACCGGGCGGCTCGGTTCATGGCGGTTCCCGTTTCTGGGTGGGGGTGGGGGCGCGCGACCTGAACAACGGTGGGGGCTCGCGGGAGTTACCTACGGGTAGGTAACCTCCGGGAAACCATGATGACCGCGCCGCCCGGCCCCGTCGCCGGGCCGCCGCACAGAGATTCGCGAGGTGGATTGTGACCGCGCCCAACGCCCGACCCGCCGCCGGACTCACCACCACCGCCCTCACCACCGCCCTCGCCGCCGCCGGACTCACCGCCGAACCCACCGCCGCCGGAACCGCGAACGGGGGCGCGGACGGGGGCGCGACCGGAGCTGCGACCGGAGCCGTGACCGCCGCCGGGCCCGGGCCCGCGCCGGTGTCCGCCGCCGAAGCCGCCGGGCCCGCCCCCGGACCCGTCCCCGAACCCGCCGTCGACGGCCCCCGGTTCGGCGGCCGGCCGGTCCACCTGCGGCTGCTCGCGCTGGCCCCCGCGCTGGCCGGCGAGGTGATGGCCCGGCTGCTGGACCGGCTCCCGGCCTACCACGCGCTGCCGCCCGAGCAGTTGCGCGGCGAGGTGGCCCGTCAGGTCGAGCGCGGCATCCGGGCGTTCGTCGAGGTGATGCGCACCGGCGAGCTGCCGGGCGAGGCCGAGCTGGCCCGGATCCGGGAGTCCTCGGCCCGGCGCGCCGACGAGGGGGTGCCGCTGGAGTCCGTGGTCGGCGCCTACCACCTGGGCGCCCAGCTCTGCGCGGCCCGGGTGCTGGCCGAGGCCGCCCCCGCCGACCTGCCCGACGTCGTCACCGCCCAGGACCGGCTGCTCGGCTACCTGCGGGTGGTCAGCTGCGCGGTCGCCGCCGGGTACGTGCAGGAGCGGCAGGCCGCGCTCGGCGACGAGCAGGTCTCCCGGCAGGCGCTGCTCTCCCGGCTGCTGGAGGGCGGCGACCCGCGCGCCGCCGCCGACCGGGCCGGCATCCGGCTGCCCGCCCGCTACCTGGTGCTCTCGCTGGCCGTCGGCCCGCACCCCGACGAGTCCCGCCCCGGCGTCAACCGCTCGGTCGCCGCCCGGCGCAAACTCCGGCGACTGCGCGCCGAGTTGGAGCGCCGCACGGACGGGGTGCCGCTGGCCGCGCTGGCCGCCGACGGCGGCCCGGTGCTGCTGCCGGACGACTCCCCCGAACCGGCCCCCGACCGCGCCGCGCTCACCGACCTGGTCGACCGCCTCGCCCGGGCCTGCGGCGCCGACCTGACGGCCGGGGCCGCCCGCGCCGTCCCCGGGGAGGTCGCCGACGCCGCCCGGCTGGCCGCCGGGGTCCGCCGGGTCGCCGAGGCCACCGGCCGCGGCCCCGGACTGCACCTGCTGGACGACGTCCTGGTCGAGTACCAGCTCAGCCGCCCAGGACCGGCCCGCGACGCGCTAGCCGCGCTGCTCGCCCCGCTGGTCGGACGGCCCGAACTGCTGGCCACCCTGCGGGCGTTCCTCGCCTGCGGCCTCGACCGCCGGCGCACCGCCACCCACCTCCAGGTGCACCCCAACACCGTCGACTACCGGCTGCGCCGCACCGCCGACCTCACCGGCCTGGACGCCGTCCGCGGCCCCGACCTGCTCACCCTGCGCGCCGCGCTCGCCGCGCACGACACGGCGACGGCGCTGCCCTGACGGGCGTCCGACCCGGCGCCGGCGGGCGGTGCCCGCCGCATCCGCGGCACCACCGCTGACGCGTTCCCGCCCCGTCCGCGACCCCGCGCCGTCCGCGATCCCGCGCCGTCCGCGATCCGGTCCCGGGCGTGGGTGGGCCCGTCGCGCCACCGGGTCCGGGGGAAAGCCCGGTGGCGCGACGGGGGTTCAGGCGGCCTCGCCGCGCAGCAGCGGGAGGCCGCTGCGGGCGGTGCCGAGCGCGGCGGCCGGGCCGTGGCCGGGGAGCAGCACCGTGCTGTCGTCCAGCGGGCCGCAGACGCGGCGCAGCGAGGACTCCAGCCGGGTGCGGCTGCCGCCGGGGAGGCCGGAGTCGCCGAGGCGGTCGGCGAGCAGGGTGTCGCCGGTGAACAGGAGGGCGGGGTCGCCGTCCCGGACCGGGTCGACCCGGAACATCGTGGAGCCCTCGGTGTGCCCCGGGCTGTGGTGGGCCCGGACCCGCAGTCCGGCCAGTTCCAGGTCGGCGGAGCCCTCCAGGAGGGTCAGCCGTTCCGGTTCGCTCTCCGGGTAGCCCGCGAGCAGGCGGCCGGGGAAGGTCGGGGGCAGCGGCGCGGCCGGGTCGGCCAGCATGAAGCGGTCGGCGGCGTGCAGCACGGCCGGCGCGCCGGTCCGCGCGCCCAGCTCCCGGGCGCACCAGCTGTGGTCCATGTGCCCGTGGGTGAGCAGCAGCGCCGCCGGCTCCAGCCGGTGCTCGGCGAACAGCCGCAGCAGCGGGTCGGTGGCGGCCTGCCCGGGGTCGACCACCAGGCAGGGCCCGCCCGGCTCGGCGGCCAGCACGTAGCAGTTGGTGCCGAAGCCGCCGGCCGGGAAGGAGAACAGGAGCATCCGGATCAGCCGTTCACCCGCAGCACCAGCTTGCCGGTGGAGGAGCGGTCGGTGAGGGTGCGGTGGGCCTCGGCGGCGTCGGCGAGGGCGAACTCGGTGAAGTCCACCCGGACGTCACCGGCGGCGACCAGCTCGGCGGCCCGCTCCAGGTGCCCGCGCACCAGCTCGGGGGCGCGGTGCGCCAGGTCGCCGATGTTGTAGCCGACCAGGGCCCGGGAGCCGAACCACAGGTGGTCGGGCTGGACCGGCGCGTCCTGCTGGGCGGCGTCGCCGAAGATCAGCTGGCGGCCCAGCGGGGCCAGCAGCCCGGCCGCTGCGGCGCGCTGCTCGCCGCCGACCGAGTCGAGGACCACGTCGACGCCGCGGCCGTCGGTGCGGTCCGCGACCAGCTCGGCCAGCGCCTCGTAGGGGACGACCTCGTCGTAGCCGAAGTCGGCGGCGTACTTGGCCTTGGTGACGGTGCTCGCGGCGCCGAGCACCAGGGAGGCGCCGGCCCGGCGGGCGATCTGCGCGGCGGCGGTGCCGACCCCGCCGGCCGCGGCCAGCACCAGGACGCTCTCGCCGGGGAGCAGCCGGGCGGCGGACTCCAGCAGGCCCAGGGCGACCGGCACGTTGCAGGGGAAGGCGGCGGCGAGGGCCGGGTCGGCGATCGCCCGCGGGCCCTCCAGGACGACCGTCAGGTCGGCGCGGGCCAGCACGACCTCGGCGTAGCCGCCGCCGTCCAGGGTGAGCGCGGCGACCCGCTGCCCGGGGCGCAGCCCGGTGACGCCCTCGCCGACGGCCCGCACCGTGCCGGTCGCCTCCAGGCCGGGGACGTGCGGGAGGCCGACCTGGATCTGGCCGCGGCGGAACATCACCTCGGCGAAGTTCACCCCGGCGTGGGTGACGTCGACGGAGATCTGGCCCGGGCCGGGCTCGGGCACGGGCAGTTCGGCCTCGGTGAGGACGTCGGGGTCGCCGTAGCGGTCGAAGAGGACAGCACGCATGGGGTCTGCTCCTGGGGAGAGGTGGGACGGGGTGGGGTGGGGCGGACGAAGCCGGGTCAGTAGCGGGGCGCGGCCGGGGCGGGCAGGGTGTCCAGCTCGGCCAGGACGGCGGCGTCCAGGGCGAGTTCGGCCGCGGCGGCGTTCTGCTCCAGGTAGCGCGCGGTCTTGGTGCCGGGGATCGGCACGACGTGCCCGCCCTGGGCGAGCAGCCAGGCCAGCGCGACCTGGGCCGGGGCGGTCCCCAGGCGGGCGGCGACGCCCTCGATCCGCTCCACCAGCGCCTGGTTGGCGTCGATCTCGGTGGGCTGGAAGCGCGGGCTGCCGTGCCGCCAGTCGCCGGCCGGGAGGTCGGCGGAGCTGCGGATCGCGCCGGTCAGGAAGCCGCGGCCGAGCGGCGAGAAGGGCAGCAGGGTGATGCCGTGCGCGGCGGTGTGGGCCAGCACCCCGTTCTCCAGGACGTCCCGGGACCAGAGCGAGAACTCGGACTGCACGGAGGCCACCGGGTGGATGGCGGCGGCCCGTTCGATCTCCGCGACGCTCACCTCGGAGAGGCCGATGGCGCGGGCCTTGCCCGCCTTCACGGCCTCGGCCATCGCGCCCCAGGACTCCTCCAGCGGGACGGCCGGGTCGACCCGGTGCAGCTGGTAGAGGTCGACGTGGTCGGTGCCCAGGCGCAGCAGCGAGGCGTCGATGGAGGCCCGGATGTGCTCGGGGCGGCCGTTGCGGTGCATGGTGCGGCTGCCGTCGACGACCAGGCCGACCTTGGTGGCGAGCACCGCGTCCGCGCGCCGCCCGGCCAGCGCGCGGCCGACCAGGTACTCGTTGGTGAACGGGCCGTAGGCGTCGGCGGTGTCGATGAGGTTGACGCCGAGGTCCAGGGCGCGGTGGACGACGGCGATCGAGGCGGCGTCGTCCCGGCCGGGCTCGTCGTACGCCCAGGACATGCCCATGCAGCCGAGGCCGATCCGGCCGATCGCGGGTCCGGTGGTACCGAGGGTGGTGGTGTGCATCGCGGTTCGTCTCCCTGGACGTCGTGCGGAGGTGCGGGGCGGGTGGGGTGGGGTGGAGCGGGTGGAGTGGAGCCGGGGTCAGCCGCGGGCGGCGGCGGGCTCCGGGGCGGTGCGGGTGCGCGGGGCCAGGCCGTCGAGGTGCCGGACCAGGTCGGCCAAGCCGCTGCGGGTGGCCGGGGCGACGTACTGGACGTGGCCGTCCGGGCGGAGCGCCACCAGGACGGGGCGGGGGCCGAACGCGCGGAGCAGGGTGGCGGACGCGGTGTCGTCCACGGTGCGGACCACGGCGGGGCGTCCGGCGAGCGCGGCGGCCACCGCGGCACTGCCCCGGTCGTCGGCTCCGGCGGGGCCGGACGGGCCGGACGGGCGGCGGACCAGGACGGTGAAGCCGTCGCGGTCGAGCGCGGGGTCGGCCGGGGCGGCGGACGTGGCGGGGGCGGCGGGTCCGCCGAGGGCTTCGGGGGCGCCGAGGGCTTCGGGGGCTTCAGGGGCTGCGGGGGCGAAGACCGGCAGCCGGTCGCCCGGCCGCGGGTGGCCGGGGCGGGCGCGCCGGAGGCCGTCCGCCGCGTAGCTGACGTCGGTCTGGGCCATCATCGGCGCGATCCGGCGGCGCAGCAGGCCGCCCAGGGCCGCGCCGCGCACCAGGGTGTCGCGCAGGACCCGGCGCGGGCCGCCCGCGATCATGCCCCAGCGGGTCTGGGCGGCGGTGACGGCGGCGACCCGGGCGACCGCGGCGTGCCGTTCGCGGTGGTAGCTGTCGAGCACCGCGGCGTCGAGGGTGCCGCGCAGCACGCCGGCCAGCTTCCAGCCGAGGTTGAAGGCGTCCTGGAGGCCGTAGTTCATGCCCTGCCCGCCGGCCGGGCTGATGATGTGTGCGGCGTCGCCGGCCAGGAAGCAGTGGCCGTCGCGGAAGCGGTCGGCGATCCGGCAGCGGACCCGGAACGATCCGGTCCAGCGGGGTTCGCCCAGTTCGCCCAGGCCGGGGGCGCGCCGCCGCAGGGCTTCGGCGAACACCCCGGCGGGCGGCGGCTCGGCCGGGTCGCGGTGCGGGATGCTGATGGCGACCCGGAACAGCCCGTCGGGCAGCGGGACGACGCCGAGCGCGCCGTCGGCGGTGTAGCAGTAGTGGAGGGTGTCGCGGGCGGCCGGGCCGTCGATCGGCGCGTCGGCGATGCCGAAGGTGACGTCCACCGTGTCGCCGTCGAAGCCGATGCCCAGCTTCTTGCGCACCGAGCTGTGCGCGCCGTCCGCGCCCACCAGCCAACGGGCGTGCGCCTGCTCCTCGTTGCCGTCGGGGTGGCGCAGCCGCGCGGTGACGCCGCGGGCGTCCTGGCGCAGGTCCTCGAGGACGACGCCGCGCTCGACGGTGCCGCCGAGTTCGGCGAGGCGCTCCAGCAGCAGGCGCTCGGTCTCGTACTGGGGCAGGGTGGCGGCGAACGGGTACGGGGTGTCGGCGATCCGATCGACCGCGGCCCGGCCGAGCAGCCGGCCCTCGGAGCGGTAGCCGATGCCGGTCAGCCGGTGCCCGGTGGCCGCCAGGCGCTCCGCGACGCCGATGCCGCGCAGCAGTTCGAGGGTGCGGGGCCAGACCAGCACGGCCCGGGACCGGGGAGCCGGGGCGGGCGCGGCGGCGCTGTCCACCAGGCGCACCCGCACGCCGCGCTGCAGCAGGTCGCAGCCCAGGGCGACGCCCACCGGGCCGGCGCCGACGATCAACACCTCGCTGCTGCCGACCGGCCGATCGGGCTCCATGGCGCTCAACTCTTCTCCTCCGGTGCGGTGGGTGCGGGCGGTGCGGGCGGTGCGGACGTGCGTGACGCGGTCGGACGGTGCGGACTCCGCCGGACGGTGGGGCGGGCGGTACGGGGCGCCGCCCGCCCCCGGGTGACCGGCCGTCAGGGACGGTGCCGGCCGGTCGGCGGGTCGGGCCGTCAGGCCGCGGCCGAGAAGTGCCGCTTGCGCAGGAACAGTCCGATCAGCAGGGCGGCGAGCAGCACCACCCCGGCGTCGACGGCGATCGCGGTGCGGACGCCCTCGGCGACCGCGCTCTCGCCGTGGCCGGCGGCGGCGATCCGGCTGGTGGCCAGGGTGCTGATGATCGGGATGCCGATGGTGATGCCGACCTGCTGCGTCATCGAGGTGATGCCGGTGGCGCGGCCCTGGTCGTCGTCGGAGACCCCGAGGGTGCCGGTCACCATGAAGGAGACGATCGACAGCACGTGGCCGAAGCCCCCGACGGTGGTGGCGGCGATCATCAGGGTCAGGCCGGGGCCGTGGTCGGTGCCGATCAGCAGCAGCGCGGCGGTGGAGACGCCCTGGATGACCAGGCCGAGGACCAGCGCGGTGCGGCTGCCGAGGCGGCCGATGATCCGGGCGGTCCGGAGGCCGCCGAAGAAGGCCGCGGTGCCCAGGCCGCTGAACGCCAGGCCGGTGACCAGCGGCGAGTAGTGCAGGGCGTCCTGGAGGTAGAGGGTCATCAGGAACACCACGGAGGACATCATGGTGAAGGTGACCAGGCCGCCGATGTTGCCCCAGCTGATGGTGGGGCGGGCCAGCAGCCGCACCGGGAGCAGCGGTTCGGCCGTGACCCGCTCGATCGCCCAGAAGGCGACCAGCAGCGCGGCGGCGGCGGCCAGCAGGACGAGGACCCAGGTCTCCGTCCAGCCGTGCTCGCCGGCCCGGGTGATGCCGACGACCAGGGCGACCAGGCCGGTGCAGACGGTGAGCGAGCCGGGCAGGTCGATCGAGACCCGCTGACCGGAGCGGCTCTCGGTCAGCAGCCGGGGCGCGGCGGCCAGGACGGCGACGGCGACGACCACGTTGATCAGGAAGGCCCAGCGCCAGTCGAGCAGGCCGGTCAGCACGCCGCCGAGGATGGCGCCCGCGGTGAAGCCGGCCGACATCAGGGCGCCGTTGAGGCCCATCGCCCGCTCGCGGAGCTTGCCCTCGGGGAAGGACGTGGTGATCAGGGCCAGCGCCGAGGGCGTGGTGATGGCGGTGGCCAGGCCCTGCCCGACCCGGGCGACGATCAGCTGGGTGGGCGTCTGGGCGAGGCCGCCGAGCAGCGAGGAGAGGCCGAGCAGCGCCATGCCGCCCAGGAAGAGCCGCTTGCGGCCGAGCAGGTCGCCGACCCGGCCGAAGATCAGGGTGAACCCGGCCGCGGTGAGGGCGAAGGCGGTGACGATCCACTGCAGGCTGCTCAGCGAGAAGTGCAGCGAGGAGCCGATCTCCGGCACCGCGACGTTCAGGATGGAGAAGTCTGCGGCCAGCATGAACTGGGTGGCCAGTAGTACGAGCAGGATCGCCTTCTGACGCTGCGACATCTGCTCGTCACCGGTCTGCACCGGTTCGAGGTCTTGCACGACGGTCACGGTGGACTCCTGGTTTGTCCTTGATTGGCCATAGACGCTTCACGCGGTATCGAGGGTTGAGTCTATAGCGATGGTAGGTCAAATATAAAGACCCTGACACATGCCACGGTGTGGACGACCGGGCCGACCGGTCGTCCGGACGGCCGGGCGGCCGGTCAGACGGTCAGGACGTGCCGCCCCTGACCGCTCCGACCGCTGCTCAGCAGGGGTGCGGGCGCGTCCACGCCCCAGCGCAGCAGGGTGAGGCCGACGTTCATGCCGCCGCCGAAACCGGCCAGCAGCACCAGTTGGCCCGGCCGCAGCTCGCCCGAGGCGAACACCGCGTCCAGCGTGATCGGCACCGAGGCCGACCCGGTGTTGGCGAACTCCCGCACCGTCAGGCGCAGCGCCGACTCCGGCAGTCCGAGGCTGGGCAGCAGGCTGCGCAGCATCTCGCCGTTCGCCTGGTGCGGGACGAAGTGGTCGATCTGTTCGGGGCGCAGCCCGTTCTCCCGCAGCAGCTCGGCGATCGCCTGGGGCAGCTCGGCGGAGACGAACTCCCGCACCCCGCGCCCGTCCATCCGGAAGAAGTGGCCGCCCTCGCGCACCGTGCTCTCCGAGGGCGGCGTCCGGCTGCCGCCCGCCGGGACGCTGATCAGGCGGTGCTCGTCGCCGTGCCCGCGCAGCACGGTGTGCAGCAGGCCGCGGTCGGCCGCCACCGGGCCGAGCACCACCGCGCCGGCCCCGTCGCCGAACAGGACGGCGGTCCGGCGGTCGGAGTAGTCGAGGATCCGGGAGTAGACGTCGGCGCCGATGACCAGCGCGTGGCCGCCGCCGCGGACCCGCAGCAGGCCCTCCGCCATCGCCAGCGCGTAGACGAAGCCGCTGCACACCGCGTTGACGTCGACGGCCGCGGCCTGCCCGGCGCCGATCAGGTGCTGCACGATGCTGGCGGTGGCGGGCTGGGGGTGGTCGGGGGTGGAGGTGGCCAGGACGATGACGTCGACCCGGTCGGCCGGCAGTCCGGCCGCCGCCAGGGCGCGCGTCGCGGCCAGCGCGGCGAGGTCCGAGGTGGCCTGGTGCGGCGCGGCCCGGCGGCGCGCCACGATGCCGGTGCGGTTCTCGATCCACTCCGGGACGACCCCGGCCGCCGGGGCGATCTCCTCGTTGGGGACGGTGCGTTCGGGCAGGTAGGAACCGGTGCCGAGGATGCCGACGGCGGGGGCCTGGTCGGCCTGGCTGTACGGGGGCATGGGGTGTTCTCCTCCTGTGCTGACGGTGCTGGCGGTGCCGGCTGTGCTGGTGCGTCGTGCCGGGGGGCGCTGCGGTGCGGTCCGCCGGCCGCCGCGCACGGCGGTGTGCGCGGCGGCGGACGGGCACCGGGGGTGCGCGGCGGTCGGCGGGGCTCAGTGCCCGGGGGCGGCGTCCAGGAACTGCCAGCCGCGGGTGCGGGCGGCCTCGGCGAGCACCGGGTCCGCGCCGACCACCAGGCCGCGGCCGACGGCCTCCAGCAGCGGCAGGTCGCTGGCGTGGTCGCCGTAGGCGAGGCAGGCGTCGAGGTCGGCGCCGCGCAGCCAGGCCGCCGCGGTGGCGGCCCTCGCCTTGCGGCCGCCGATCATCGGCCCGACCACCTCGCCGGTCAGCTCGCCCCGGCGGACGATCGGCCGGGTGCCCAACGCCCCGTCCGCGCCGAGCAGTTCGGCGACCGGGTCGAGGCAGGCGAAGAACGACCCGGAGAGCAGCACCACCGCGGTGCCGCGGGCCCGGTGCGCCCTGAGGTGCGCGACCGGCTCCGCCAGCAGCAGCGACCCGCCGGCCTCCGCCGCGCCCCGCAGGGCGTCCTCGAACCAGGCGCGGCCGGACGCGGCCAGCTCGGTCGCCCGCTCCCCGGCGAACAGCCGGTAGTAGCGGCGGTTGATCTCGTGGCGCGGCGTCCCGGCGGCGGCGTCCGCGTGCAGCTGTCCGACCAGCGCGTCGTAGGTCTCCGGCCGTTCGCCCCGGCGCTCCAGGTGGAACCGGAGGAAGGAGAACATGCTCTTGACCGCGATCAGCGTCTCGTCGACGTCGAAGAAGGCCATCGGGGCCGCCACGGCGGTGGGGGCCCCGGCCGGTGCGAGGGTCAGCGGCACGCCAGCTCCAGGTCCACCACGATCCGGCAGTTGGCGGCCCCGTCCTGGGTGGCCAGCACCTCGACCGGGATGGGCGCGCCGGACAGCAGCGCCTCCCAGTCGGGCAGCAGCGCCTCCAGGCGCAGCGGCGAGTCCAGCTCGGCGAAGCGCTCGTACCGGGCGTCGACCGCCTGCACCCGGACCTTCCCGGGCGCCAGTCCGATGTGCTCCCGGACGGTGTACAGGGCGAGTTGGCGGGCGCCCTCGATCAGCACCATGCCGGGCAGGTGGTC
Source organism: Kitasatospora sp. SolWspMP-SS2h (assembly GCF_003259315.1). Taxonomy (GTDB): domain Bacteria; phylum Actinomycetota; class Actinomycetes; order Streptomycetales; family Streptomycetaceae; genus Kitasatospora; species Kitasatospora fiedleri. The sequence goes on from NZ_QLLT01000010.1 coordinate 70,819, forward strand.
CTGCGGGTGGTCGAACAGGCTCGGGTGGTCGCCGGCGATCCGCAGCGTCGACGTCGCGCCCCGGCCGGTGGCCGTCACGTCCAGCAGCACCGCGTTCTCCGGCAGCCGCCGGCCGACGAGCGGCGCGGCCACCGGCTCCCCCGCGACCGCGCCGGTGGCGAAGTCCGCGGTGGAGCCCATCGGGCGGCCCTCCCGGCCGCGCAGCCGCAGTTCCTGGTACTCCCCCGCCGCCTTGAAGCGCAGGCCGACCGTGGCCCGGCCGGCGTCCTGGACCGCGCCGGAGCCGTCGGCCACCGCCAGCGTGAGGACGTAGTCGACGCCGGTGGTGCGGCCGTCGCGCTCCCGGACCCGTTCCGGGTCGAGCCGGAGCAGCAGGGTGGTCGGCCTGGTGCCGCGGGCGAGCAGCTCGGGCCGGGTGATCCGCAGGTCCTGGTGGGTCAGGATGAACTTGTCGGTCCGGGGCACCCCGTGCTGGAGGTGCGAGGCGGCCAGGGCGGCCTGGCGGCAGACCTCCATCAGCAGCACCGGATCGTGACAGGCGGGCGCCAGCGAGTGGTCCCCCCAGTAGGCGTGCGATCTCGGCAGCTGGGCCGAGGCCAGGGTGCCGCCGCGCGGGTCGGGGACCATCGCGGTGACGAAGACCTCGCTGAGCGCACTGCGGTGCACCAGGGCGCGGTCGATGGTGCTGTCGGTGCGCGGCAGGGCCGTGCCGGCCGGCGGCAGCACCGTGGAGATCCGTGTCGACACGGAAGCGGACGCCTCTTGGCGAGACGGGGCGGTGGACGGCATGACTGGGACACCTTCCTTGAAGAGGGATCGAAGAGGGATCACCGAGGCTCCGGAACGACCGGCCCCCGCGTGCCGGGCACGGCGACGACGGGGCTCACCGCGGGAAGCCGCGGGATCGTCCGGCACCGGACCGGGCACGACGGCGTGCCGGACGGCTCCGGTGGGGTCAGGACGTACGGGGGGCGTCCCCTCCGGCGTGCCGCACTGCACGCGGGGTCCACGAGGACGCGAGGAGGGGAGCGAAGGGGTCGGCTCGGTGGCCGACGGCTCGGCCCGGGCGAGCGGCGTCGCTGCCGCACCGGGAGGAGGGGACCTGGCTGTGCTGCGGACCCGGCCCGTCGGGAACCGGACGGGAGCGCCGGAGACCGGACGCGGGGTCGGGAGAACGGGTCAGGGGAACGGGTCGGGAGGTCTGATCGGGGCGCTGTGCCTGGACGCTGGATCGGAACGCGGGGTCGGGACGCCGGCTCGGGACGCCGGGCCGGGTCGGGACGTCGGGGTGTCGGGGTGTCGGGGTGTCAGAGGGCCTGGACGACCAGGGCGGTCCAGGTGAAGCCCGCACCGGCGGAGATGACCAGCAGGTGGCCGCCGGGTGGAACGAGGCCCCGGGCGTCGGCCTCCGCCAGCGAGGCGGCGGCGTCACCGGCGCCGAGGTGGCCGGTGTCCGGGCCGAAGTCCAGCACCTCGCCCTCGACCAGCCCCGCCAGGGCGGGTAGGTACGCGCTCTCCAGGACCGAGCGGCCCAGGCGCGGCAGGGCCACCGGCAGGGTGGCGTTCGGGCCCAGCCGGGCCTGCTCCAGCGCGCCGGTCACCGCACGGCGCAGCGAGCGGTCGACCGTCTCTGCGAACACCTCCTTGCCCGCCCGGACCAGGAACGCCTTCTTGGTGCGCCGCACGTCGAGCGCCGCACCGTGCTGCCGCGGGGCCGCGGAGAAGGCGTCGTCCCCCCGGTGCATCAGCTCCAGTTCGGGCGCGGCGACGGTCGCCAGGCCCGCGACCCGGTAGCGGGCGTGCTCCCGGGTGAGCAGCAGGGCGGTGCCTCCGTCGCCGTACGCCACACCGTAGTCGGCGCGCCAGCGCTCGAACCCGGGGGCGGGGAAGCTGTCCGCCGTGGTCACCAGGGCGGCTTCCACCCCGGGGTCGGCCGCCATCCGGTCGAGCGCGATCCGCAGGGCGGCCGCGCCGCCGTTGCACATCTGCTGCACGCCGACCGGCTCGGCATTGCGCGCCCCCAGCGAGGAGGCCACGTAGTGCGCCGGGGACCAGAAGTCGTGGCCCTGGTGGTGGATCCAGGCGTGCGCGACCAGGCCCAGCCGGTCGGCCGTCAGCCCCGCGCGCTCCAGCGCCGTCCGCCCCGCCTCGACGGCGAGGTCCGGTGCCGCGCGCCGGTCGTCCACCGGCAGCCGGCGGTAGCCGTCCCGCCGCACCTCGTCGGCGTCGGCCCGACCGGCCAGCACAGCGGCGCCCGATGTGTCGTGCCGGGGTGGGAGATGCAGAACAGCAGAACGTATTCCGCTTCTGCTCTCACCACCGCCTTTTACCTCCCGGAAATACATGGCTTCCCCCCGTGTGACCTGCCGCCGCTCTCCGGCGGTGGCTGAAAGCTATCATGACCTTGATTCAAGTGTCATTAGATTTTTTCTCCCCTGACCCTGACACAAGACAAGGTAAGGAGCTTCACCCGACGCATCCGAACCGGTAGCCTGGAGCAACCAATGGGCCGCCGACGTCCGAACCGTGCACGGATGTCCGAACTGCGCACCGGGGTCCCACCAAGGAGGAAAGATGCCGACGACGGAGTCGGAGCTGCCGTTCGACCAGCGGCTCGGCAGTCTCATCAAGCAGGCCGAACAGGCCCTGATCGCCGAGAAGAACCGGGTGCTGCGCCCCTTCGGCCTGACGGTCCCCCAGTACTCGGCCCTGCTCCTCCTGGCGGAGAACCCGAACATCTCGGGCGCCCGGCTGGCCCGCATCTGCGGCGTGACCGCGCAGGCCATGAACGGGGTCATCTCGCTGCTCGACCAGCGCAAGCTGATCAGCCGGACCAACTCGCCCGACCACGCCAAGGTCCTCCTGCTCCGCCTCACCCGGGCCGGCACGGCCCTGCTCCGCAAGGCGGACCGCGAAGCCGTAGCCGTGGAGCGCCGTCTGATGCACTCCTTCGACGACCAGGACCTGGCCGCCTTCCGCAAGCAGCTCACCATCGCCATCGAGGTCCTGTCGGAGCACGCCGACTCCTGAGCCCGCCCCGGCTCCCGGCCCCGCCCCGGACCGCGATCCTCGCCCCGGCCCCACTCCGGTTGCATATCAAGGCAGTTGACGCGCCGTCACCCCGGTCGGGGCGCGCGGGTTCAGGCGGTCGCCGTCACGCCCGCCACGGCCAGCAGCAGCACCGCCGAGACCGCGGACAGGCGCCGCGCCGCCGCCGGGGTGGCGCCGAACCGGCCGCCGAGGCGGGCGGCGGCCAGGGCGACCGCCGAGTAGACGGCCGCACAGCACAGGACGTTGACCGCGCCGAGCGCCGCGACCTGCCCGCCGACCGGCAGCCCACCGTCCGGGGTGACGAACTGCGGGACCAGCGACAGGTAGAGCAGCAGGCCCTTCGGGTTGAGCAGCGCGGTCAGCAGCGACTGCCGCAGCACCGTCCGGGCGGGCTGCGGACCGGCCGCGGCCAGGGCCCGGGCGCCGCCGCCGTCCCGGCGCAGGGCCAGCAGCATCCCGGCGGCGAGGAGCACCAGGTAGCCGGCCCCCGCCAGGCGCAGGGCGGGCAGCAGCGCGGGGACGGCCCGCAGTGCGGCGGCCAGCCCGGCGGCGGAGAGCAGGGTGTGCACGGCGTAGCCCGCGCAGACGCCGGTGACGGCGGTGAGCGCGGCGCGGCGGCCCTGGCCGAGGCCGCGGGCGGCGATGTACAGCCAGTCGGGGCCGGGCGTGCAGACCAGCAGCACGTCGACGCCGAGGAAGAGCAGCAGGGCGTGCGGGTCCATGGGCACCTTCGGGAGGGCGTTCGGGGGAGCATCGGGAGGGGAAAATCTCAGCACCCGGACGCTAGCCGTCCACCGTTGGCAGCCGATGTCCCGTTTTCGCTGGTCACCGCCCTGCTCTGGCAGAATGTTGCGCCATGGACCGCCTCGACCGCAGAATCCTCCACGAGCTCCAGCAGGACGGCCGGATCAGCAACGCCGACCTGGCCGATCGGGTCGGCCTGACCCCGTCCCCGTGCCTGCGCCGGGTGCGCCACCTGGAGCGGCAGGGCGTGATCCGCGGCTACCGCGCCCGGCTCGACCCGACCGCCGTCGGACGCGGCTTCCAGCCCTTCGTCACGGTGGTGATGCGGCACGAGGACCGGGCCACCGTCGCCGAGTTCGAGCGCCGGGTGGCCGAGCTGCCGGAGGTGGTCGAGGCGCACCGCCTGTTCGGCGACCCGGACTACCTGCTGCGGGTCGCGGTGGCCGACCTCGCCGCGTACGAGCGTTTCGTCACCGACGTGCTCTCCGGGCTGCCGGGCATCGCGCAGGTGCACTCGCACCTGACGATGAAGCAGGTGAAGGCCGACACCGGCATCCCGGTGGCCTGAGCCCCCTCCCCCGGTGGCCCCCGGTGCCCCGCGCCGCCCTCCCCGCGCCGCCCTCCCCGCACCGTCCTCACCGCACCGCTCAGGCCGCGGCCGCGGACTCCCCGGGGACCTGCTCGATCCGGCGCAGCGAGTGGAAGTGCACCACCGTCGGCGGGTGCTCCAGCTCGCGCAGCTCGCCCTCCGACCAGACCGGCCGGATCCGCCACATCGGCCCGGCGTACGCCCGCAGCGCCTCCTCGTCCCGCCAGCGGGTGATCATCTGCACCCGGTGGTCCCCGTCGGCGCGGGCCCGCAGCAGTTCGCCGCCGAGGAAGCCGTCCCACCGGCCGAGGTCGGGCAGCACGGTCGAGGCGAGCCTGGCGCAGAAGTCCTCGGCCCGGTGCGGAGCGACCTGCGCCTCCCGGATTCGGATGATCATCTCGGCCTCCTCGGCCGGACCCCGGACCCCGCTGCCCATGATCGGACGGACCCCCGCCGTTTCGTTCCGGTTCCTCCGGTTCTCTCCGGTTCTCTCCGTTCGGACCGCCGCCGATTGCCGCCCGCCCGCCCCGGGCCGAGACTCGGCGGTGGACCCGTACGACGAGAGGAGCCCCGACATGGCGATCTGCGTGGTGTGCCAGAACGACTACTGGCTGTCCTTCGAGATCAAGACGATCACCGGCGACACCTACGTCTTCGACAGCTTCGAATGCGCGATGGAGAAGCTCGCCCCCCGCTGCGAACAGTGCACCGTCCGCATCGTCGGCCACGGCGTCGAAGTCGCCGGCCGCTTCTTCTGCGGCGCCCACTGCGCCCGCGCCAACAGCGTCCTGGGCGCCGAGGTCCGCGACGCGGTGGGCAGCCGCCCGTCCTGAACCCCGCCACCCGGCCCCCGGGGCGGCCACCGCTGTGCGCGGTGGCCGCCCCGCCGTCCGTTCAGAAGGTGAACCCCAGCGAGCGGACCCGCGGGCCGGTCGCGGACGGGACAGTGTCGGGGGCGGTGGTGGCGCGGATCTCCGGGAGGCGGGTGAGCAGTTCGCGGAGCAGGGCGCGCAGGTGGAGGCGGGCCAGGTGGGCGCCGAGGCAGAAGTGCGGGCCGCCGCCGAAGGCGAGGTGGGGGTTGGGCGAGCGGGTGATGTCGAAGGCGTCGGGAGCGGGGAAGACCGACTCGTCGCGGTTGGCGGAGCCGTAGCAGAGGAGCACCCTGTCGCCCGCGGCCAGCCGGAGGCCGGCGAGGCGGTGGTCGACGGCGACGGTGCGGCGCAGCCGGTCGACCGGGGTGGCGCAGCGCAGGACCTCCTCGACCGCGCCGCCCAGGTGGGCGTCGAGGTCGCCGAGCAGCAGGGCCCGCTGGGCGGGGTGGACGGTCAGCAGGTGCAGGCCGCGGGCGAGCGCGTCGCGGGTGGCCCGGACGCCGAGGTCCAGCAGCAGCGTGCAGAACGCGGTGAGTTCGCGGACGTCCAGCCCGCGGCCGTCCGGGCCGGGGGCGACCAGGGCGGAGATCAGGTCGTCGGCCGGTCGGCGGCGGCGTTCGCGGGCCGGGGCGGCCACCGCCCGCCGGACCGCCAGCCGGAGCGCCGACCCGGCCCGGGCGGTGTCGTCGCGGTCCGACCGGTCCGCGGCCCGGCGCAGGCGCTCCGGCGGGAGGCCCAGCATCGAGCAGAGCACCCGGTACGGGAGTTCGGCCGCGACGGCGGCGACGAAGTCGGTCGGGCGCTCCCGCTCCAGCCGGTCGACCAGCTCGGCGGCGGTGGCCCGGACGTCCTGCTCGACCGCGGCCAGCAGCCGGGGCGTGAACGCCCGACCGACCGTCCAGCGCAGGTCGGCGTGCCGGGGGTCGTCCAGGTCGAGCAGCGAGCCGCCGAACAGCGCCCGCGCCCACCGGCCCGGCTCCGGCCCGCCCGCCCCCGGCCCGGACAGGTACACCTCCGGCGCGCGGCCGGCCGCCGTCACCTCGGCGTGCCGGACCAGCGCCCAGCAGCGCCGCCCCGTCGCCCGGTCGGTGAACCCGACCGGGCCGGGACGCTCGCGCAGCCGGGCGAACGCCGCGGCCCGGGCCTCCTCGGGGAGCCGCCAGAACGCGGGGTCGCCGAGATCGATGCCGCGCGGGGCGGCGTGCACGGTGACGGCCATGGGGACGTTATCGCGCAACCGGTGACGCTGAGTCAAATCACCGTGACACGTGGCGACCGTCCCGACCGCGGCGATCGCCCCGGCCGACCCGACCGTCCGCCGTCAGGCCCGCGGGTCGGCGCGGTGGGGGTCGGCGGCGTAGGGGTCGGCGTACGGCCCCCGGCCCGGCCGCGGCAGCTCGCCGCCGCCGTGCTTCGCGTCCGCGTCCTCCGCGTCCGCGCCGGTGTCCGGGTCCGCATCCTCCGGGCGTCGCGCCCCCTCGGGCTCGTACGGGGAGAGCTCCCGGGCCAGCAGCGTCGCGCCCGCCACCGCGCCCGGCATCGCCAGCACCGTCACCACCGGGATCAGGAACAGCAGCGCCAGGCCCGCGCCGAAGCCGAGCGTCATCGGCAGCCGGGAGCGCAGCAGCCGCAGCCGCTGCTTCTGCGACAGGCCGCGCTTCTGCAGCGGGGTGCCCGTCAGCTCGGCGGCCAGGTAGAAGCCGGACACGCACAGCGCCACCACCGGGACGACGGTCTGCCCCAGCACCGGGATGAACCCGCACAGGAACAGCACGATCCCGAACGCCGCCGCCCGCAGCAGCACCGCGAGGCTGTCCCGCGCCGCGACCCAGAGCTGGCGCCACAGCGGGACGTCCGGCTCCGGCGGGCCGCCGCCCTCGGTCTCCTCGACCTTCGCCGACAGCGACTCGTAGAACGGCTCGCCGATCAGCAGCGCCGCCGCCGTGAAGGTCAGCATCGACAGCAGCCCGCCCGCGACGACCCCCAGCACGGCGACGACCGTCCGCACGGCGTCGCGCAGCGGCTCGCTCCAGCCGTCCGCGAACGGCGTCGCCCAGGCGGCCAGGTCGCCCGCGTAGACGATCAGCACCGCCAGTGCCACCACGTACCCGACCAGGGCGATCAGCGCCGGGATCATCCCGAAGCCCCACCACCGGCCGTGCCGCGCCACCCACCGCTGCCCGCTGAACAGGAACCGCAGTCCCGCCCCGAAATCTCGCATCCCCGCACCCTAGAGGAACCGTCAACCCCGGCGGACGCCCACCCGCCCCTGACGGGCCGTCAGCGCCGGGCGCGCGGACCCGTGCGGCCCCGGCCCGGGCCGCACGGGCGGTCTAGCGGGGGCCGCCCGCCGGGGCGGACGCGCGGGCCGGCGCGGCGGGGGCGGCGGCGGGCCCGGCGGGGCGCAGGACGGCCGCCGCCGCGGCGGTGACGGCGCACAGCAGGGTGAGCAGCAGGAAGGCGTGGTTGAGGGCGGTCAGGTGGGTGAGCCAGCCGATGACGGCGGGGCCGGCCAGCATGCCGAGGTAGCCGAGCCCGGCGACCCGCGAGACGTTGGCGCCCGCGGCGGCCGGGTCGGCGTGCCCGGCGGCGCTGAACAGTTGCGGGACGCACCCGGACAGGCCCAGGCCGAACAGCGCCCAGCCGAGGAACGCCGCCCACACCCAGGGCGTCAGGGCGGCGGCGGTGATGCCGACGGCGGCGGTGGCCGCGCCGTACCGCAGGACGGCCGCCGCCCCGTACCGGGCCGAGACCCGGTCGGCGAGCAGGCGCCCGGTGGTCATCGCGGCGGCGTAGGTGCCGTAGGCGAACGCGGCGGTGCTCGCGGGCGCGCCGAGCACGTCCTTGAGGTGCAGGGCGCTCCAGTCGTTGGCGGCGCCCTCGCTGAGCATCACCATCAGCGCCAGCACCGCGAGGACCCTGATCCGGCGGCGGACGCCGCTGTCGGCGGACGACCCGGCGGACGCGGCCGGCGTCTCGGCCGACGCGGCCGGTGTCCCGGGCGTCCCGGCCGGTGCCCCGGGTGCCTCGGGCGCGGGCCCGTCCCCGGTCGGCGCCGCGCCGCCGGGCAGCAGGCCGCGGGCGGTCAGCAGGGCGGTGGCGGCGCCGGCCGCGCCGAGGAGGGCGAGGGTGGCGGCCGGGCCGAGCCCGGCGGCGGCGGACGCGGCGGCGGCCCCGGCCGCGATCACGCCGCCGACCGAGAAGGTGGCGTGGAAGCCGGACATGACGGGACGCCCGTACGCCTGCTCCACGTGCACGGCGTGGGCGTTCATGCTCACGTCCAGGCAGCCGTTGGCGAAGCCGAAGACCAGCAGCGCCCCGGCCAGCGTCCACGGGTCCGGGGCCAGGGCGGGCAGCACCAGCGACGCGGCGCACAGGACGCCGGAGGCCGGGACGACGGCCCGGGCGCCGAGGCGGTCGGTGAGCGGTCCGGCCGCCCGCATGCCGCCGAAGGCGCCGAGGCCCAGCAGCACCAGCAGGCCGCCGAGCGCGGCGTGGCCGATGCCGACCCGGGTCTCGATCGCGGGGATGTGCACGACCCACGCGCCCATCAGGGTGCCGCACAGGACGAAGTAGACGTAGGTCGCCACGCGAGCGGCCCGGAGCGAGCGTTCCATGCGGACGACCATAACGAACATCCTGGATGTTCGAAAGTGGCGGTATCGAACAGATTGCCTGTGCGTTGTGCGGTGCGGTTCAATCTCGGTATGAACAACGCGGAGCGGCACGCCCTGATCGCCCAGACCGTCCGGGACGCGGGCAGCGCCACCGTTCCGGAACTCGCCGAGCTGACCGGCGCCTCCGGGATGACCATCCGGCGCGACCTGGACGCCCTCTCCGCGCAGGGCGTCCTGGAACGCTTCCGCGGCGGGGCCCGCACCCTGCTGCTGCGCGGCGAGGAACCCCCGTTCGCGCTGCGCGCCCGCGAGGCCGTCGACGCCAAGCGCCGGATCGCCGCCGGGATCTCCGCCCTCATCGCCGACGGCGAGACCGTCGTCCTCGACAGCGGCACCACCTGCCTGGAACTCGCCCGCCTGCTGCGCGAACGCCCCGTCACCGTGATGCCGCTCTCGCTGCCCGCCATCCACGTCTTCGGCGACACCCCCGGCCCGGCCACCCTGATCGTCCCCGGCGGACAGCCCCGCGCCGCCGAGGGCGCCCTGACCGGCCCGCTGACCCTCGCCTCGCTCTCCGCCCTGCGCTTCGACACCGCCGTCCTCGGCTGCTGCGCCCTCAGCGCCGCCGACGGCCTGACCTCCTACGACCTCGACGACGCCACCGTGAAGAGGGCCGCCACCGCCGCCGCCCGCCGCACCCTCGCCGCCGCCGACGGCGGCAAACTCGGCCGCACCGCCTTCGCCCGCGCCGTCCCCACCGACCACCTGCACACCCTGGTCACCGACCCCACCGCCCCGCCCGCCGAACTCGCCGCCCTCGAAGCCGCCGGCGTCGCCGTCACCGTCGCCTGACCCCGCCCGGCGTGGCGGAGGGCCCCGCACCGGGTACCCGGAGAAGGTGGACGCCGAAGAGCGGCGGGACGGACGACGGAGGTGGCCGGTGGACGGCGGAGTGACGGCGGAGCAGGCCCGGACGTGGCTGGACGTCGCGGTGGCCGAGGCGGAGACCGGACTCGCGGAGGGCGGCATCCCGATCGGGGCCGCGCTCTTCCGGCGAGACGGGCGGCTCCTCGGACGCGGACACAACCGGCGGGTCCAGGACGGCGACCCGTCCCTGCACGCCGAGACCTCCGCGTTCCGGGACGCCGGACGGCTGCGCGGCTACCGCGACACGGTGATGGTCACCACCCTCTCGCCCTGCTGGTACTGCTCCGGCCTGGTCCGCCAGTTCGGCATCGGCCACGTGGTGATCGGCGAGTCCACCACCTTCACCGGCGGCCACGACTGGCTCGCCGCCCACGGCACCGGCATCACCCTGCTCGACGACCCGCGCTGCGTACGCCTGATGACCGACTTCGTCACCGCCCGCCCCGACCTCTGGTCCGAGGACATCGGCGCATGACCCCCGGCCGCCCCCACCGGAACGGCACCGCCCGCCGCCGCGCACCAGGCGCGACGACGGGCGGAACACCCCACTCCCGACGGACCGTCAGGCCCGCACGGAAGCCACCGCGGCCCCCAGCGCCTCCTTGATCCGCGGCCCGAGCCGACCGAACCCGAGCTCCTTCATCGCCGCCCGCAGCAACTCGTCGTCACTGCGCTTCTCCCCGTCCGCGTCCAGCCAGGCCACCAGCGCGACCAGCTCCTCCGCGGAGTACCCGGTGATCGGCTTGCCCGGCGTCAACTCGGGCTTGACCGGCCCGGCCGCCACCACAACAGCCTCGGGCTCGGGTTCGGGCTCCGGCTCCACGGCCTCGGGCTCGGGCTCGACCACAGCAGCCTCGGGCTCCACGGCCTCCGGCTCCACCGCAACGGGCTCGACCTCGGGCTCCGGCTCCGCCACGACGGCTTCCGGCTCCACGACCTCGACGGCCTCCGGCTCCGGCTCCGGCTCCGGCTCCGGCTCGACCACAACAGCCTCAGTCTCGACCGTCACAGCCTCGGCCTCCGGCTCCGGCTCCACGACCTCGGCCTCAACGGCGACAGCCTCGACCTCAACGGCCTCCGGCTCCGCCACCTCGGCCTCGACCACAACAGCCTCAGCCTCGACGGCCTCCGGCTCCGCAATCTCGACCGTGGCCTCGACCTCGGTCTCCGCCACCGGCTCAACGGCCTCGACGGCGATCTCCGCCTCCGGCTCCTCAGCAGCAGCCTCAGCAGCCTCGACCTCGATCACCGACTCCTCGACGGCGACCTCAACCTCGGTCTCCACCGCCGGCTCCTCGGCCACCGGCTCCGAGACCTCAGCCTCGGTCTCAGTCTCGGTCTCCGCCTCGGTCACGGTCACGGCCTCGGTCTCCACCGCGACAGCCTCGGTCTCCACCACCGTCTCCTCGACAGCGGTCTCGACCTCCGCCTCCGCAGCCGCCCGCGGTCCCGCCGCCAGCGCGGCCTTCGCGGCGACGTGCCGGTCGTACGCCGCCAGCGCAGCGTCCTTGTCGGCGCGCCGCTCGTGCAACTCGTCCAGCAGCTCCGTGAGCCCCTGCTCGGCGAGTTCCAGCCGCAGCTGGCGCAGGGCGGAGAGGCGGTAGAGGGTGCCCTCGTCGGCGGCCAGGCGGTCGACGAGTTCGGCGAGTTCGGCGAGCGGGAGGGAGTCGAGGGCGCGCTCGGGGAGGAGGCGGGCCAGTGAGCGGACCGCGTCGGTGAGCGACTCGACGACGTTGGCGGTCTCGGTGAGCAGGGTGCCGTCCACGGGCACCGCGGGGCGGGAAGCCGCGGTGGAGAGGATGTTCCAGTCGCGGTGGGTGGCCGCGGCGGCGACCAGCGCGGCGTGCAGGTCGGCGCGGCCGGGGCGGGTGCCGGCGGCGGCGAGGGCGCGGGCCTGGGCGCGGAGCTGGCGGCGGCGGTTCCAGCCGAGCTTGGCGCCGCTGTCCTTGCGGTAGGCGGCGCTGCCGGTCGCGGCGGCGAGTTCGATCAGGTCCTGCTCGTAGACCTCGGTGCGCAGCGTCGCGCTGGTGGCGTGGACGCGCTGGAGGAGTTCGAGCAGGGTGGCGAGGCCGCCGAGGGTGTCGGGGATGTCGAGGCCGGCCTTGGCGGCGATCGCGTTGGCGGCCTGGCCGATGGCGCGGGTGTCGCGGCTGCGGAGCTCGGCGAGGACGGTGGACGCGGCGCGGGCGTCCTCGGGCCCGGTGAGCGTCTCGGCGGCCTCCAGCCAGGGGTTGGCGTCGGCGGTGAGGGTGAAGCCGCCCTGGTCGGCGAAGCGGCCGAGTTCCTCACGGGTGCTCTGGCGGGTCTCGCCGTCCGTCGCGGACGCGGTCGCGGACGCGGCGTCGTCGGCGTCGTTCAGGGTGCGCACTGTCATGTGAAGTCCGGTTCGTGGCGTTTGGCGGGCAGAAGGACTGGCGGGGCGGGTGGGGTGGTTGCGGCGGTGGTGGCGTCGCGGGAGGCCAGAATACGGGTGCGCGTTCGAGCCGTGCACGCACCGGCCCTCCGTGAAATGCCGGGCCGCGGCGGACCGGTGGCGGTGGGCGCGGGCCCGTCCGCGTGGTCCGCATGGTAGGGAGCGGCACCGACAGTACGCCCCGCCGGGGTGGGGGCCGGGCGTTGGGTGGGGTCATCGGCGCTCTCAGCTCGTCCGGCCGGGGACGCCGGGAGCGCCGGGGGCACCGGGGGCACGGCCGGGGGCGGCGTCCGCGGGCAGGAAGCGGCGCAGTTCGGCGAGCCCGACGGGCGGCTGGTGGTCGCGGACGTGGTCGCGGTGCCACCAGGCGCCGGTGTCGCGCAGTTCGGGGCCGTCGGTGAAGCGGTAGCGGTACAGGCGGGCCCGGACCAGCGCGGGCGGCGCGTCGGGGAAGGGGTTGCGGCGCAGCAGCCGCAGGGTGGCGGGGTCGTTGACGAGCAGGCGGGCGAGCAGCGGGAGGAACCAGGGGCGGGCGTAGGACGGGGAGATCGCGGCGAACCACATCAGCCAGTCGAGCCGCAGGTGGTAGGGGGCGAACTGCCGTGGCAGGCGGCGCACTTCACCGGGTTTTCCGGGGAACTCGTACTCCTGCCAGCCGTCCGCGCCGCGCGCGTCGCGGGTGCCCTCCAGGACGATCTCGTACCTGGTCCGGTTGACCGAGCCGAACGCGCCGTAGCTGTTGACCAGGTGGAGGCGGTCCCAGGAGCGGTTCATCTGCTGGCGCGGGGAGACCAGGTTGCGCGCGGGCTGCCACGAGCGGGCGAGCACCAGCAGCGCGTACGCGGCCACCAGGGCCTGGTACCAGGCGGGTTGGCCCGGGTAGCCGTGGTCGGGGCCGACCGGCAGGGCGCGGCGCAGGGTGCCGGTGTCGAGGACGGACAGGGCGAGGGCGACGGTGAGCCAGTTCAGCCAGGCGAAGTTGCCAGAGGCGATCAGCCACAGCTGGGTGGCGACCATCAGCAGGGCGGCGTCGGAGGCGATCGGCTGCGGGAGGAACAGGCTGAAGGGGACGGCGAGTTGGACGACGTGGTTGGCGGCGGCCTCGACCTTGTGCAGCGGCCGGGGCAGGTGGTGGAAGAACCAGCTGAGCGGGCCGGGCATGGGCTGGGTCTCGTGGTGGTGGTAGAGGCAGGTGAGCTTGCGCCAGCAGGCGTCGCCGCGCCACTTGATCAGTCCGGCGCCGAACTCGACCCGGAACAGCAGCCAGCGCAGCAGCCACAGCACGGGCAGCGGCGGGGCGACCCGGTCGTTGCCGAGGAACACGGCGAGCGCCCCGGCCTCCAGCAGCAGGGACTCCCACCCGAAGGCGTACCAGGTCTGCCCGGTGTTGACGATCGACAGGTAGAGGACCCAGAGCAGCGCCCAGAGCGCCATCGCCGCGCCGAGCGGCAGCAGGTTCGCGGCTCCGGCGAGCAGGGCGGCGGACAGCAGCAGGCCGGTCCGGGCGAGGGCGGCGTAGAGGCGGTCGCTGTAGTGCCAGTGGAACAGGCTGGGGGCGCGGCGGAACGGGACGCGGGCCAGGAAGCGCGGGATCGGGAGCAGGCCGCGGCTGCCCAGCAGGGCGCGGAACTGCCGGGCGGCGGCGAGGAATCCGCAGCCGTAGACGAGGGCGAGCAGGCGCAGGAACAGCTCGCGGGCGAGCCGGTACTCGGGTGCGGCGAACCATGCCATGCGGCCGCTCCTCCGATCGGCTGCGCCAGGGCCCGCCCCCATGCCTACCATCCGGCGCGGCCGGGGCGGCCCGGCCGGGGGCGCGGTGGTGCGCCGGTTCATCCGGTCGGCCCTGTCCGGCGTGCGGTGGAGGGGATTCGCCCGTAGTGACCCGTACCGGGTGCTGGAACTCCCTGCCGGGCGCGGGCGGAGTGTGGTGTCATTCCGCCGAACGCCCGTGTCAGGACCAAGACCAGGAGACGCCCATGTCCGCGCCCTCCCCGCAGACCCCGGCCGACGCCGACCCCGACTGTCCGGCCCCGGGGGCACCCCCCTCCGACGCGCCCTCCGCTCCCGCTCCCGCCTCCGCCTCCGCCTCCGCCTCCACGGCCGGGGCCGCCGTCCCCCCGGGCGGGCTCGGGGCGGCGGTGTGGGCGGCGCTCGGCGTCGTGTACGTGGTGTGGGGGTCGACCTACCTGGCGATCCGGGTGGTGGTGGAGACCATGCCGCCGCTGCTGTCGGGCGCGCTGCGCTTCGGCGCGGCGGCGCTGCTGCTCGGGGCGGGCCTGGCGGTCCGTCAGGGGTGGCGGGCGCTGCGGGTGACGTGGCCCCAGTTCGGCTCCGCGTTCCTGGTGGGCGCGCTGCTGCTGGTCGGCGGCAACGGGCTGGTGGTGCTGGCCGAGCGCACCGTGCCGTCGGGGCTGGCGGCGCTGATGGTGGCGAGCGTGCCGCTCTGGGTGGTGCTGCTGCGCCGGGTGTTCGGGGTCCGGACCGGCGGGACCACCCTGGCGGGGGTGCTGCTCGGGCTGGTGGGCCTGGTGGTGCTGACCGCGCCGGGCCTGACCGGCGAGGTCGGGCTGTCGGGGCTGCTGCTGGTGGTGGTCGCCGCGGTGGTGTGGGCGCTGGGCTCGGTGCTGGCGGGCCGGCTGCCGATGCCGGCCGACCCGTTCGTGGCGAGCGTGTACGAGATGCTGGCGGGCGCGCTGGGCGCGCTGGCGCTGTCGTTCGTCCGGGGCGAGCCGGGCCGGTTCGACCCGGGGGCGGTGTCCACCGGATCGTGGGCGGGGCTGGTGTACCTGGTGCTGTTCGGATCCATTGTCGCGTTCACGTCTTACGCTTGGCTGCTACAGCGCGCACCGCTGACCCTGGTGGCCACCTATGCGTACGTCAATCCGGTGGTGGCGGTTTTCCTCGGCTGGCTCTTCCTCTCCGAGGCGCTGACCTGGCCGATCATGCTCGGCGGCGCGATCGTGGTCGGTGGCGTGTTCCTGGTGGCCCGTAACGAGCGGTGAACGCTCCGTAGGCAAATCTCCCGGATTGCATTCAAGAAGGTAACGACTTGGCTGAATCACCCCCACCAATGATTTACTTCTTGACGACACATGATGGGTGGGCTTGACTCCCCTTCACCTCGCCGTAGGGACACGGCGCTGTCAGGGAGGCACCACCCACCATGAACTCGATGACGCGTCGACTCGTCATCGGCACGGCCGCCGTGTCGATGGCGCTGTCGCTCGCCGCCTGCGGGGACGACAAGCCCTCGTCCTCGGGCAACCAGTCCATCGGACTGCTGCTGCCCGAGCGATCCTCGTCCACCCGCTACGAAGCGTTCGACAAGCCGCTGATCCAGGCGTCCGTCGAGGGGCTGTGCACCAAGTGCGCCCTCGACTACGCCAACGCCGACGGCGACGAGAAGGTGCAGAAGGAGCAGTTCGACGCCCTGCTCTCGCGCGGGGTCAAGGTGATCCTGCTCGACCCGGTGAACGCCGCCGTCACCGCGCCGTGGGTCGAGGAGGCGAAGAAGAAGGGCACCAAGGTCATCGCGTACGACCGGCTGGCCGCCGGCGACGTGGTCGCCTACATCTCCTTCGACAACCAGCGCACCGGCGAACTCCAGGGCCAGGCCCTGCTGGACGCGATGGGCAAGGCCGGCAAGAAGCCCGCCGACTCCGACATCCTGATGATCAACGGTGCGGAGACCGACCCCAACGCCGCCGCCTTCAAGACCGGCGCGCACCTGGCGCTGGACGGCAAGGTCAAGCGGATCGCCTACGAGCAGTCCGGCGAGTGGAAGCCCGAGGTCGCCTCGGCGAAGATCGACGAGGCCGTCTCCAAGCTCGGCAAGAACGGCTTCCAGGCCGTGTACTCGGCCAACGACGGCATGGCCGGCGCGATCATCGACGCCCTGCACAAGGCCGGGCGCACCGACGTGCCGGTCGGCGGGCAGGACGCCTCGCTGGACGCGATCCGCCGCATCCTCACCGGCGATCAGGCGTACACCATCTACAAGCCGTACCAGCCGGAGGCCGAGGCGGCCGCCAACATGGCGGTCTACCTGGTCAAGGGGATCGACATCACCTCGGTGGCGGCCGCCGTCACCCAGTCCGGCGACAAGCAGATCCCCTCGATGCTGCTCACCCCGGTCGTCGTCACCAAGGACAAGATCGCCGAGACGGTGATCGACGGCGGTCTCTACAAGGCCGAGGACATCTGCACCCCGCAGTTCGCCAAGGCCTGCAAGGACGCCGGCATCCCCGGCTCCTACTGACCGGAGCGGGCGGCGCGGCACCTTGTGCGGGGGCGCCGCCCCGCCCGCTCCACCTCGCCGGAACCTCCCGCCCCGGCCGGCTCGTCCGTCCCGGCCGCCGTCCGCGCCCCGGGCCCGGCTCGGCCCTCACCGGCGGAAGCCGGTGCGCGAACCGCCGGGGCGGAACGTCCTCCCGGCGACGGGGAGCGAGATCACAGGACGGCGACGCGGTACCCGCGGCGGCCCGGGCTGTGATGCACTGGGCGCCTTGCCGAACGATGGGGAGCGTCGCGACATGGACCTGCAGACCGACTACTTCCGGGCCGCCGACGAGGCCGCCGTGCGGAAGGTGATGACGGGTGGGGAGCGCCCGGCCGCCGAGGTGTTCGAGTCGGTGCGGGCCCGGGGGATCGACCCGACCGTGGTGCTGCCCCGCCTGGTGTCCGCGTTGCGCGAGGAGGACGCCCCGGCCCCCGTGAAGGACGGCCCGGACCGCTCGGTGTGGCCGACCGGCCTGCAGCCCTGGCACGAGGAGGCCCCGGCCACCGCCGTCGACTTCGAGGACCCGTGGATGACCGGCCCCTGGGTGGTCGAACTCTCCGACGAGACCCGGGACGCCCTGGCCGGCGTGCAGCGCAAGCGGCTGCCCCGGCTCACCAGCCAGTGGGCCCGCACCGAGGAGGTGAAGAGCGTCGAGCGGATCGAACTCATGAAGCTGATCCACCAGTTGGGCGTCCTGGCCCGCCGCGCGCAGCAGGACGGGCAGCATCTCTACTGCGTCCTGACCGCCTGACCGTCCGCCGCCCGCACCCGCTCCGCCGCCTTCTCCGTTTTCCCCTCCGCCTTCCCCTTCCGCCAGGCCCTCCTCCGACCGGCCCGGTTCCGCCCGGCCCGCTGGGTGGCCGCGATGCAGGCGACGACGGCGAGGGCGGTCGGGACGGCGGTGGCCGGCAGTGTCTCGGCGAGCAGCAGGACGGCCCAGCAGAGCGTCAACAGCGGCTGGGCGAGCTGGAGTTGGCTGGCGCGGGGGACGCCGATGGCGGCCATGCCGCGGTACCAGACGACGAAGCCGCCGAACTGGGAGACCGCCGCCAGGTAGGCCAGTCCGGTGACGCCGTGCCAGTTCCAGCGCGCGGGTTCGACGGTCAGCGCGAGCGCGCCGGTGAGCGCGGTGACGGGCAGCGCGGCGACCACGCCCCAGCCGATCACCTGCCAGCCGGGCATCCGCCGGGCCAGCCGCCCGCCCTCCGCGTAGCCGAACGCGCAGACCAGCAGGGCCCCGAACAGGTACAGGTCGGCGGTGGTCAGGCCCGCGCCGCCGCTCTGCTGGACGGTGAAGGCGAGGACGGCGGCGGCCCCGGCCAGCGCGGCGGTCCAGAACGCGCGCGGGGGCCGCGCCCCGGCCCGCAGGGCGCCGACGGCGGCGGTGGCCAGCGGCAGCAGGCCGATCACCACGGCGGAGTGCGCGGTGGAGGAGAGCCGCAGCGCGAGCGTGGACAGCAGTGGGAAGCCGACCGCGCAGCCCACCGCGACGGCCGCCAGGCCCGGCCAGGCGGACCGGGGCGGGACGCGGGCGCCGGTGGCCAGCAGGCAGGCCCCGGCGAGCAGCCCGGCGAGTATCCCGCGCAGGCCGGTGACCGTCCACGGGCCGAAGCCCTCCAGGGCCCAGGCGGTGGCGGGGAAGCTGAACGAGAAGGCGAACACCCCGAGGGCGGCCTGGGCGGTGCCGCCGACCGCTATCGGGCGGAGTGCGGTAGCGCTATCTTTCTCTGACATGCAGGACGGTAGCAGTTGCCGCCCGTCGCCCGGAAGGGCCGTCCCGCACCACCGGAGGAGAAGAGCAGATGA
This sequence comes from Kitasatospora sp. SolWspMP-SS2h, assembly GCF_003259315.1. Lineage (GTDB taxonomy): Bacteria > Actinomycetota > Actinomycetes > Streptomycetales > Streptomycetaceae > Kitasatospora > Kitasatospora fiedleri. The sequence continues at coordinate 89,117 of NZ_QLLT01000010.1, forward strand.
CCGTCCAGGAGCTGACCGACGCGCTGCGCGGCACGGTGTTGCGCTACTCCCGCGGCGAGCGGATTCCCAGTAGCAGGGAGTTGGTGGAGCGCTACCGGGTCAGCCCGGTCTCGGTGTCGCGGGCGATCCGGGAGCTGGTCGCGGAGGGCGTGGTGGTGTCGCGTCCGGGCGCGGGGGTGTTCCGGGCCGGTCCGCGGCCGGCGCCCGCCGCGCGGGGCGACTTCTCCTGGCAGGAGGTGGCGCTGAGCGCGCAGGCGGGTGCGCCGCCCGCCCGGGTGGTGGACGCCTCGGGGGTGCTGGCGGCGCTCGCGCCGGCCCCGCCGGAGGTGATCGACCTGAACAGCGGCTACCCGCACGCCTCGCTGCTGCCGGAGCGGGCGCTGGCCGGTGCGCTGGCCCGGGCCGCCCGGCGTCCCGGGGCGTGGGGGCGCCCGCCACTGGAGGGGCTGCCGGAGCTGCGCGGCTGGTTCGCCCGGGAGGTGGGCGGCGGGGTCACGGCGGCGGAGGTGCTGGTCACCGCGGGCGGGCAGAGCGCGCTGACCTGCGCGCTGCGCTCGCTGGCCCCGCCCGGCGCACCGGTGCTGGTCGAGTCCCCCACCTACCCGGGCCTGCTGGCGATCGCCCGGGCGGCGGGGCTGCGCCCGGTGCCGGTGCCGGTGGACGCGGACGGGGTGCTCCCGGAGCTGCTGGAGGAGGCGTTCGCGGCGTCGGGGGCGCGGCTGTTCGTCTGCCAGCCGCTGTTCCAGAACCCGACCGGCTCCGTTCTGCCCCCGGGGCGGCGGCGGGCCGTGCTGGCGGCGGCGAAGCGGGCGGGGGCGTTCGTGGTGGAGGACGACTTCGCCCGGCTGCTGGCCCACACCGACGCGGGCGAGCTGCCCGCGCCGCTGGCCGCCGACGATCCGGACGGCGTGGTGGTGCACGTCCGCTCGCTGACCAAGGCGGCCTCGCCGAGCCTGCGGGTGGGGGCGCTGGTGGCCCGGGGCCCGGCGTTGGCCCGGTTGCGCTCCGTCCAGGCGGTGGACTCCTTCTTCGTGCCCCGCCCGCTCCAGGAGGCCGCCCTGGAACTGGTCGCCGCCGCCGAGTGGCCGCGCCACCTGCGTTCGCTGGCAAGGGAGTTGACCGATCGGCGGCAGCTCTTCGCGACCGCGCTGGCCGCCCGGGCGCCCGCCCTGCTGCCGCCGGGCCTGCCGCGCGGGGGTTTCCACCTCTGGCTGCCGCTGCCCGACCGGGTCGAGCCGGCCGCCTTCACCGCCGCCGCCCTGCGCCACGGCGTCGCCCTCTCCCCCGGCCCGAACTACTTCACCGCCGAGCCCGGCCCCCGCACCCGGGTCAGCCTGGCCGCCGCCGAGCACCCCGCCCAACTCACCACCGCCGCCGACCGGTTGGCCGCCGCCCTGGAGTCCTTCGACTGACGGGTCGTCAACTCATCCTCCCTCTGCCCTCAGTGGGCGAGTTCCAGCAGCGCGATGCCCGCCAGCACGGTCGCGCTGGCGGCCAGCCGCAGGGCGCCGAGGCGTTCGCGCAGGACCAGGGTGCCGATCAGGGCGGCGATGACGATGGAGGTCTCGCGCAGCGCGGCGATGGTGGGCAGGTCGCCGACGGTCTGCGCCCAGACCACCAGCCCGTACGCGGTGAGCGACATCAGCCCGCCGGCCAGTCCGACGGCGCGGCCCTCGCGCAGCGCGGGCCGCAGGGTGCCGCGGCGGACGGCGGCCACCGCGGCGAGGACGGCCAGGCCCTGGAGGAGGAACATCCAGGCGATGTACCCGGCGGCCGAGTGGGCGGCGCGGACCCCGCCCGCGTCCACCACGGTGTACCCGGCGATCAGCACGCCGTTGCCCAACGCGGCTCCGATCGCCGGGAGTTGGTCCCGACCGGGGACGCCGCCGACCAGCGCGAGCCCGGCCAGGCCGAGCGAGATCACCACGACGGCGGCGAACTGCCCGGCGGGCAGCGGGCGGTGCAGGACGGTGGCGGAGAGCAGCGCGACCACCGCCGGGGAGGTGCCGCGGGCGATCGGGTACAGCTGGCCGAAGTCGCCGAGCCCGTAGGCGCGGACCAGCAGCAGCTGGTACCCGGTCTGGAGCGCGGCGGAGGCCAGCAGGTACGGCAGGGCGCCCGCGCCGGGCGCCGGGACGGACAGCGCGAGCGCCCCGCCGAAGGCCACGAACACCAGGTTCATCTGCGCGATCCCGGCCATCCGGTCGCGCACCCCGTGCACCAGCGCGTTCCACACGGCGTGCAGCAGCGCGGCGGCGAGCACCACGAACGGGACGGCGCCCTGGCTCACGGGTTCTCCCTCCCCAACGGTTCGACCCCAGAAGATGTACAGCCAACTTAGCGTCCCGCGCCATCCCGCCCACCACCGCCCCCGCTCCGGTCGCAGGCCGACCGCCCCGTCCTCGGGCCGAACGGCCGGGAATCCCACTTCCCTGCTCGAATCTGCGCGGAAACCGATATGATCACGCAGATTCAGTCACGCATACCGTCCGTGCACCCGTCCGACGGACAACCGACCACCACCCTGGGGGCGTCCACCGTGATCCTCACCGTCACGCCGAATCCGGCGCTGGACGTCACCTACACCGTCCCCGGGTTCCGCCCGCACACCAGCCACCGGGTCACCGAGGTGGCCGCCCAGGCGGGCGGCAAGGGCGTCAACGTGGCCCGGGTGCTCGCCGCGCTGGGCCGCCCCGTCCGCTGCGTGCTGCCGCTCGGCGGGCCCACCGGGGAGGCGGTGCGCGCCGACCTGGCCGCCGCCGGGCTGGACCACGCCGCGGTGCCGATCGGCGGCGACACCCGGCGCACCGTCACCGTCGCGGACGGCGCCGACGCCACCGTGCTCAACGAACCCGGCCCGGCGCTGACCGCCGCCGAGTGGGACGCCCTGCTCGACGAGACCGCCCGGCAGCTGCCGCAGGCCGCCGTCCTGGTGCTCTCCGGCAGCCTGCCGCCCGGCGCCCCCGCCGACGGCTACGCTCGACTCGTCGCGCTGGGACGGCGGTTCGACCTGCCCGTGGTGCTCGACGCGGACGGCCCGGCGCTGCTCGCCGCGCTCCCGGCCGGCCCCACCGTGATCAAGCCGAACGCCGCCGAACTCACCGCCGCCACCGGCCTGCCCGACCCCCGCGACGCCGCCCGGGTGCTGATCCGGCGCGGCGCCGAGTCCGTCCTCGCCTCGCTCGGCCCGGACGGCCTGCTCGCCGTCGACCGCCAGGGCACCTGGCGCTGCGCCCCGCCCGCCGCCGTCACCGGCAACCCGACCGGCGCGGGCGACTCCGTGGTCGCCGCCCTCGCCGCCGGCCTCTCCGGCAACGTGGGCTGGCCCGCCGTCCTCCCCGACGCCGTCGCGCTCTCCGCCGCCACCGTCCTGCACCCCCGCGCCGGCCACTTCGACACCCCCGCCTACCACCACCTGCGCGCCACCCTCACCGCCACCCGGGTCGACGCCACCGCCTCCCTCACCCCCTGACCAGCGCCCGGGCGGCCCCCGCGCACCGGCGACGTCACCGCGCCGCCGTTCCCGGACGCGGCCTTCGACCTGGTCACCTCCGCCCTGGTCCCGCACAACGTCCCCGACCCGGACGCCCGCCTGCGCGCCGCGGACGAGGCGCTGCGGGTGCTGCGCCCGGGCGGCCGGCTGCTGCTCGCCGACCTCTCCCCGAGGGTCCGCCGCTACGCTGCCCACCTGGGCGCGGGCACCGTCCGCGGCCTCGGTCCGGCGTCCTGGTACGGCGGGCCGTGGCTGCCGGTGTCGATGCTGGAACTGCGCGAGGACGGCTGACGGTTCAGACGCTCAGCGACTCCAGCACCAGCAGCGCGGCCACCGCGAGGTTGGCCCACCGGTAGGTGACCAGCACGGCGACGAACTCGCGGATGGTCGCGCTGGGCCAGAAGTACGCGGCGGTGGGCGAGCCGACCACGTGGCCGTTGACGCCCTCGCGGCGGGCGAACACGGCGGCGCGGAAGGCGTGGAAGTTGTTGGTGACGACGACGCAGCGGTAGCCGGGGTCGGCGGCGGCCATGATCGCGTGGCTGAAGCGGAGGTTCTCCTCGGTGGTGCGGGAGCGGTCCTCGCGGATGATCCGGTCGGCGGGGAAGCCGTGTTCGACCAGGTGGTCGGCCATGGCGTGGGACTCGGGGAGCTGTTCGTCGGAGCCCTTGCCGCCGGAGACGATCATGAACGGGGAGCGCCCGCGCTCGACCTGCCGCTCGTACAGGCGGCGGCCGCGCTCCAGGCGGCTGGCGAGCAGTGGCGGGACGCGGCTGCCGTCGCGCAGGCCGGTGCCGAGGACGACCACGTAGTCGACGTCCTCGCGGGGGGTCAGGCGGCCGTACAGGTAGGCGTAGCCGACGAAGCAGACGAACAGGAAGGAGAGGTAGCAGGCGAGCACGAAGACGGTGCGGGCGATCACGACCAGCACCTCGGAGTCGGCCCCGGTCGCGGCCAGCAGCAGGGCGAACACCGCCAGGATGGCGAGGCCGGCCAGCAGCGCGAGCAGGCTGCCGAGGCTGCGGCCCTCCTTGCGGACCATCTTGAGCCCGTTGGCGATCAGCAGCCCGGCGAGCACCAGGCTGCCCAGCGCGGGGGCCAGCACCACCACGATCAGGACGGCCTCGGCGGCGGCCGAGTCGGCCCGGTGGAGGGTGGCGAGCAGGGCGAGGGTGAGCAGGGTGACGGAGAGTCCGAGGCAGACGGCGTTGCCGAAGCGGCGCCGGTCGCGCAGCACGCCGACGCCGAACAGCAACAGGAAGACGAGCGCGAGGGCGTACAGGAGCATGGGGGCAGCCTAGGGCCCGTCCCGCGCGGAGGTGCGGGACGGGGCCGGGGCGGGGGTGAGGACGGGGCCGGCGGCGGGGCTGAGGACGGGGCCGGCGGCGGGGCCGGGGGCGGTGAACGGGCCGTCAGCGGCGGCCGGCGAGGGTGCTGCCGACCACCGGGATGCCCTCGGCGAGGTCCTCGGCGATCATCCGCTTGGCGATGGTGTCGGCGGCGGCGCGCAGTTCGGCGCTGCGCGGGCGGCCGCGGTCCTCCTCCAGGCGGCGGTTGAGCCAGTCGGCCCAGGTGCGGGTGATGGTCGCGGCCTCCTGCGCGCCGGCCGGGGTGTGCTGGTAGAAGCCGCTGCCGCCCTCCAGGTAGCCCTCGGCGACCATCCGGTCGAAGACCGGCTGGAGCACCTCCGGGGGGATGCGGCGGCGGGCGGCGATCAGGTTGAGGCTGGCGTGGCCGACGGTGCGGGTGAACAGTTCGACCTGCATGACGGCCCAGGCGCCGGCCACGTCGAGGCGGGTGCCGGAGACGTGGACGACCTCCCGGGCGGTGTCCAGCCCGGCGCTGCCGAGGAGCTTGGCGACGGCGAGTTCGAGCAGCCGGGAGGAGTCGCCGGAGGAGGGCTGGGCGAAGCCCTCGCCCATGTCGGAGGAGCTGGCCCGGGCGGAGTCGCGGAGCTTGACCTGCTTGAGGAAGAGCGCGACCACGAAGCCGACCAGGGCGACCGGGATGGTCCACAGGAAGACGGTGTGCAGCGAGTCGGCGTACGCCTGGATGATCGGCGCGGCCTGGTCGGGGGGCAGGTCGTGGACGCCGTGCGGGCTCTGCGCGGCGGCGCCGAGCAGCCGCGGGTCGGCGCCGGTGGCCCGGGCGGACTCGGCGACGCCGTCGGCGAGGTTGGTCTTGAGCGTGTTGGCGTAGATGGTGCCGAAGACGGCGGTGCCGAACGAGGAGCCCAGGGTGCGGAAGAAGGTGACGCCCGAGGTGGCGGTGCCCAGGTCCGCGTAGTCGACGGTGTTCTGCACGGCGATGGTGAGCACCTGCATGCACAGGCCGATGCCGGTGCCGAGCACGAACATGTAGAGGCTGGCGAGCCAGGCGCTGGTGCCGACGTCCAGCAGCGAGAGCAGGTACAGGCCGGTGGCCATCACCAGCGAGCCGACGATCGGGAAGAACCGGTACTGGCCGGTCTTGGAGACCACGTTGCCGGAGAAGATCGAGGCGATCAGCAGGCCGAGCACCATCGGCAGGGTGCGCACGCCGGAGACGGTCGCCGAGTCGCCGTCGACGTACTGGAGGAAGGTCGGCAGGAAGGTCAGCGCGCCGAGCATGGCGAAGCCGACGATGAAGCTGAGGATCGAGCAGACCGTGAACACCTGGTTGCGGAACAGCCGCATCGGCAGGGTCGGTTGGGCGGCCCTGGTCTCGGCCCGGCAGAACAGGGCGAGCGCGACCACCCCGGCCGCGAACAGGCCGATGATCACGGCCGAGCCCCAGGCGTACTCGTTGCCGCCCCAACTGGTGGCCAGGATCAGGGCGCTGGCGCCGATCGCGACCAGCGTGATGCCCAGGTAGTCGATGACCGGGCGGACGGCGGACTTGACCACGGGGATGTTCCGGGCGGCGGCGATCACCACCACGATCGCGATCGGCACGTTCACGTAGAACGCCCAGCGCCAGGACAGGTGGTCGGTGAACAGGCCGCCGAGCAGCGGGCCGATCACCGTGGCCACGCCGAACACCGCGCCGATCGCGCCCTGGTACTTGCCGCGCTCGCGCAGCGGGATGACGTCGGCGATGAGCGCCATCGAGGTGACCATCAGACCGCCGGCGCCGACGCCCTGGACAGCCCGCCAGACGATCAGCAGCAGCATGTTCGTGGACAGACCGCACAGGAATGAGCCGATGATGAAGACGATCGTGGAGACCTGGAAGACGATCTTGCGGCCGAACAGGTCGCCCATCTTGCCGACCAGCGCCGTGGTGACGGTCTCCGCGAGCAGGTAGGAGGTCACCACCCAGGACATGTGGGAGGCGCCGCCGAGGTCGGCCACGATGGTGGGCAGCGCGGTGCCGACGATGGTCTGGTCGAGGGCGGCCAGCAGCATGCCGAGCACGATGGTGCCGAACACGACGTTCCGCTGCCGCCGGTCGAGGACGGGCGGGGCTGCCTGACTGACTTGGCTGGAGGTGGTCACCCTCGCATCGTCACACTTCGTCCTGTTCTGTCCGGTCCGACACCCCGCCGCTGCGCCGCACGATCGGCCGGTGGTGCGACAAGGTCCCGGGGCCGCCGCGCGGGAGGGCCGCGGACCGCCCGACGACGACCGGCCGAGCCGCGCGGCGGGGCCGGGCGCGGCGGCGGTCAGCGGGCCGCCGTCTCGGCGAGGGCGGTGTCCAGCGGGGTGGCGGGCGGGAGGCCGAGGGCGGTCTCGGTGGCGGTGGAGTCGATCAGGGCCGGGCGGTCGTACAGGTAGAGCATCTCCGGGACCTCGGCCATCACCGCGTCCGCGCGGGCGGCCCCGGCGAGCGCCCCGGTGCTCATCCGATCCAGCCGCGGGGCGGGCGCGCCCGCCAACCGGGCCAGCCGGACGGCGAGTTCGCGGGCCGGGGCGTGCGAAGCGGACGGCACGTGCCAGGCCCGGCCCCAGGAGCGCTCGTCGCGGGCGGCGGCGACCAGCGCGCGGGCGGCGTCCCCGGTGTACGTCCAGCTGTGCGCGGCGTCGGGGTCGCCGGGGTAGGCGACCGGCCGGCCCGCCAGCACCGGCGCGGCCACCAGCAGGGTGAACGGCGAGACGGCGCCCGCGCCGAGGAAGTCCCCGGCCCGCACCTCCGTCGCCCGCACCCGGCCCGCCCGGTGGGCGGCCAGCGCGTCCGCCCAGATCCGGGCCCGCACCTCGCCCTTGACGCTGCTCGGCCGCAGCGGCAGATCCTCGGTGAACGGGCCGTCCACCGGCCCGTAGCCGTAGACGTTGCCCAGCATCACGTACCCGGCGCCGGTCCGCTCCGCCGCGCCCAGCAGCCCGGCCGCCAGTGCCGGGAACTCCTCCGGCCAGCGGTGGTACGGGGGCATCGCGCAGTTCACCAGCGCGGCGGCGCCGGAGGCGAGTCCGGCCAGCCGGACCGGGTCGGTGGCGTCCGCGGCGATCCGCTCGATCAGCGGGTGGACCGGGCCCGCGCCCCGGCGGGTCACCAGCCGGACCCGCTCACCGGCCCGGGCCAGCAGCAGCGCGGTGGCGGCTCCGGTCGCTCCGGCGCCCACGACGACGTACAGGGAGGACATGCGTGCTCTTCTCTCGCTCCGGGAACGCCGGGGGCCTGCGCGCCCCGGCCCCGCCAGCCTGCTCCCCGGGCCGGGCGCCGGGCAGTGGCCCGGCTGCCGTTCCTGCGGAAGTTCGGGCCACCCGCCGCTCCCCCGCCCGGGGCCGCTCCCGGCGGCCCGTAGCCTGGCGGCCCGCACACCAGCGCCTCCGGAGGTCCGGGCCATGCACCGCGTCGCCGTCATCGCCGTCCCGCCCGTCACCGCCTTCGACCTGTCGATCCCCGACCTGGTCCTCGGCGGGGCCCGGGTCGACGGCCACCGCGCCTACCGGGTGCGGGTCTGCGGCAGCGCGCCGGGGCCGGTCGCCTCCGGCGGCAGCCTCCAGGTGGCCGTCCCGCACGGGCTGGAGGCCGTCGACGACGCCGACACCGTGCTGGTCACCGGCACGGGCGCCCGCGACGACGTCGACACCGCAGTGCTGGCCGCGCTGCGCCGGGCGCACGCGAACGGCGCGCGGATCGCCTCGATCTGCACCGGCGCGTTCGTCCTCGCCGAGGCCGGGCTGCTGGACGGCCGCACCGCCACCACCTTCTGGGCCCGGTCGGCGGAGTTCGCCCGCCGCTACCCGGCGGTGACGCTCCGCCCGGACGTGCTGTTCGTCGAGGACGGCACCGTGCTGACCTCCGCCGGGCTGTCCGCCGGCATCGACCTGTGCCTGCACCTGATCCGACTGGACCACGGCGCCGCCGCCGCGAACGCCGCCGCCCGGCTGATCGTCGCCGCGCCCGTCCGGCCGGGCGGGCAGGCCCAGTTCATCCGGTCGCCGCTGCCGCCGGACCGGGCCGGCGCCTCGCTCGCCCCGACCCGCGCCTGGGCGCTGGAACGCCTGCACGAGCCGCTCGGCCGCCCCGCCCTCGCGGCGCACGCGAGGGTCAGCGTCCGGCCCCTGACCCGCCGCTTCGAGGCCGAGACCGGCCTGACGCCGCTCCAGTGGCTCCTGCACCAGCGGGTCGACCGCGCCCGGGAGCTGCTGGAGACCACCGACCTGCCCGTCCCGCGGGTCGCCGAGCTCAGCGGCCTGGCCACCGCCGACTCGCTGCGCCACCATCTGGCCCGCCGCACCGGCCTCACCCCGACCGCCTACCGCGCCACGTTCACCCGGCGCGGGTGAACGCGGCGCGGGTGAACGGCGGCGTCACGGCACGGCGGTGTCACGGCAGCACGGCACGGCGGTGTCAGGAGTGGCGCGCCAGGTCCCCGGTGAAGCCCTGCTGGACGAAGCGCAGCGAGCCGTCCTTGTTCGGGGTGAGGACGCCGTCGCCGGCGAGCGGGGTGCAGCCGGCGCTGACCGTCTCGGGCAGCGAGCGGGCCACCAGGCGGGTCCTGGTCGCGGAGACCAGGGCCGCCTCGTTGGTGCACACGACCTGGTTGGTGCCCAGGCCGCCGTCGCTCTCCACGAAGGCGATCGTGTCACCGACCGCGCCCTGGTGGACGGTGATCCGGATGACGAGCCGCGGCCCGTTCCCGGACGCGCTGATCGGCCCCTCGAAGACGCCCAGGAACGCGTCCGCGACGGCGTCCCCGTCGTCCGGGGGCGAGGGCGCGGGGGACGCCGACGGGGAGGGCGAGGACGACGGCGAGGGCGCGGGCTCGGCCTTCTTGCTGTCGTGCCCGGCCGGGGTGACCGTCCCGGTCGGCCGGGCGCTCGTGCTGCCGGTGACCGCCGGGCTGCCGGACGGGCCGCCCGCGGCGGCGTCCGACCCGCCCGTCCCGGCCGTCGCGGCCCACACGCCCAGGCCCGCCAGCACCGCCGCGACGACACCGGTGGCGACCAGCGGCGCCGCCCGGCGCTTGGCCGGCGGCTGCGGGGCGGGGTGCGGCGCGGGCGTGTGCGGGTGGGGGTACGGGTACTGGCCGGGCGGGGTGGGCGCGGCGGCCGGGTAGCCCGGCGGGGGCGGGCCGAAGCCCGGGGACGCCGGGTACGGGGCGGTGGCCGCCCGGTACGGGGCGGTCGGCGGCGCGGCGGGCGTCGGCGGCGCGGCCAGGACGGTGGGCGGGGGCAGCGGCCGGGACTCCAGGTCGAGCAAGGCGACGGCCATCCGCGCCACCTCCTCGGAGACCGCGCCGGGCAGCCAGCCCCGGTCGCCGAGCCCGGTCTGGCCGGCGGCGCTGCGGACCAGCCGCTCCCGGACGGCGGCCGGGGTCGGCCGGCGCTCCGGGTCCTTGTCCAGGCAGTTGCGCACCAGTTCGAGCAACTCGCCGTCCAGGCCGTCGAGTTCCGGCTCCTCGTGGACGATCCGGTAGAGCAGTCCGGCGGCGCTGTCCTGCTCGCCGAACGGGGCCCGCCCGGTGGCGGCGAAGGCGAGCACCGCGCCGAGCCCGAACACGTCGCCGGCCGGTCCGGACGGCCGGCCCCGGGCCTGCTCGGGCGACATGAACCCGGGCGAGCCGACCACGTAGCCGGACCTGGTCAGGGCGGAGGTCGCGTCCAGCGCCCGGGAGATGCCGAAGTCGATCAGCCGCGGCCCGTCCAGCGCCAGCAGCACGTTCGACGGCTTGACGTCCCGGTGGAGCAGCCCCAGCTCGTGCACGGCCGCCAGGGCGTCGGCCAGGCCGGTGCCCAGCGCCCGCACGGTGGCCGTCGGCAGCGGCCCGAACTGCCGCACCGCGTCCGACAGCGAGGGCCCGGCGACGTAGCCGGTGGCCACCCACGGCTGCGGCCCCTCGGTGTCGGCGTCCAGCACCGGCGCGGTCCACCGGCCGCCGACCCGCCGGGCCGCGGCCACCTCCTGCCGGAAGCGCTGCCGGAACTCCCGGTCCCCGGCGAACTCCTGGCGGACCGTCTTCACCGCCACCGTCCGGCCGCCCGCCGTCCGCCCGAGGAACACCTCGCCCATGCCGCCGGCCCCCAGCCGCCCCAGCAGCCGGTACGGGCCGACCGTGTGCGGATCGCCCGCCCCGAGAGTCTCCAACGTTCCGTGCTCCTAGGCTGGTTCCGCGCCGCTGTCAGGAGAAGCCCCCGCGACCGAGCACAGGACCTTCACCGGGCACCCTAGAGGTCCGCCCCCTCCCGACGACACCGCCGGGCCCTTTTCCAGACCGGATCGGAACCGGACGGTGACGCACTGCGGACACGCGGGCCGGTCAGCGCCCCTCCGCGCCGGTCAGCGCCGGTCAGTGCCGGTCCACGCCGGTCAGCGCCGGTCCACGCCGCCGCGGACGGCCGCGCGGAAGGCGGTGGGGGTGGTGCCGGTGCGCTGGTGGAAGAACTTGGCGAAGTTGGCGGCGTCGGCGAAGCCCAGGTGGTCGGCGATCCGGGCGGCGGAGCCGTCGCTGTGGGCGAGCAGGCGCTTGGCCTCCAGGACGGCCCGGCGGTCGACGAACTCCTTGGCGCCGACGCCCGCGGCGGCCAGGGTGGCGCGGGAGAGGGTGCGCGGGGAGTAGCCGAGCAGCCGGGCGTAGTCCTCGACCCGGCGGGTGCGGGTGAAGTGGTGCTCGACGGCCTGCCGGAAGCGCCGGTAGGTCTCGCCGGGTTCGCTCGCGGCGCTGCCGCACGGCACCGCGGGGTGGGCCAGCCGCAGCAGCAGCGCGGCCAGCAGGTGGCGCAGCAGGGCGTGGCGGACCTCGGCGGGCAGGTCCGCGCCGGAGGCGTACTCGCGGTGCAGGTGGCGCACCGCGTGGAGCAGGGCCTCCCGGTCGGTGCCGCCGGTGTGCAGGACGGCAGCGGCGAAGGGGTCGTCGAGCCGGGCGGCGGCGACGGTCGCCGGGTCGGGGAAGCCGGGTTCGAAGAGCACCAGGGTGCCGTCCGCGTCGCCGAGTTCGCCCCACTGCTGGACCTGGCCGGGTCGGACCCAGAGCCAGCTGCCGGGTTCGACGGTGTGCGCGGTGAAGTCGACGGTGTGGCGCAGCCGGCCGCGTTCCAGGGTGAGCAGGTGGTGGAAGGCGGGGCGCTGCGGGCGGTGGAAGTCCCCGTCGGTGGCGGCGGCCCGGCGGGCGCGCAGGTCGGCGAGCGTCATGACCTCGACGCCGGCCGGTCCGCCGGGTGGCGCGGTGAACGGGACCTCGGGGATCGCCGTCCCGGACGCCTGGGGTTGGTTCGCTCGCATGGTCACCACATCCGCTGCCAGGCTACCTCCGGTCGATCTTCCACCGGGAGGGCCGGGGAGCCGGGGCGCGGAGGACCTGCGGCCCGGCGGCCCGGGGGCCCTCCGGCGCGGCCCTTGACCGCCGCCCGGCGGCCGGTGGAACGTGGGGCCTCCCCCACCCACCCCCGAGGAGCGCGGATGGCCCCCCAGTTCGGCGACTACCAGAACGAGATCTACTTCGAGGCGCTGTTCGGCGTCGCCCCGGCGTACCCGATGACGTACGCGGGCCTGGCCGAGCGGGCCCGGGCGGCGCTCGCGCCGGAGCTGTGGTCGTACGTCGCGGGCGGGGCGGGCGACGAGCACACCCAGCGGGCGAACGCCGCGGCGTTCGAGCGGTGGGGGCTGGTGCCGCGGATGCTGGTGGGCGCGAAGGAGCGGGACCTGCGGGTGGACCTGTTCGGGCTGGAGCTGGCCTCGCCGCTGTTCCTGGCGCCGGTGGGGGTGGTGGGGCTGTGCGCGCCGGACGGGCACGGGGACGTGGCGACGGCCCGGGCGGCGGCCCGCACGGGGGTGCCGATGGTGGCCTCGACGCTCTCGGTGGACCCGATGGAGGCGGTGGCGGCGGAGCTGGGCGGCACCCCGGGCTTCTTCCAGCTGTACACGCCGACCGACCGGGCGCTGGCCGAGTCGCTGGTGCACCGGGCGGAGGCGGCCGGGTTCAAGGCGCTAGTGGTCACCCTGGACACCTGGGTGACCGGCTGGCGGCCGCGCGACCTGGGCAGCGGGAGCTTCCCGCAGCTGCGCGGGCACTGCCTGGCGAACTACACCTCGGACCCGGTGTTCCGGGCCCGGCTCCAGGACCCGGACGGGGACCCGCGCGGCGCGGTGATGGACTGGGTGCAGGTCTTCGGCAACCCGCTGACCTGGGACGACCTGCCGTGGCTGCGTTCGCTGACCGGGCTGCCGATCGTGCTGAAGGGCCTGTGCCACCCGGAGGACGTGCGCCGGGCCGTGGACGCGGGCGTGGACGGGGTCTACTGCTCGAACCACGGCGGCCGGCAGGCGAACGGCGGGCTGCCCGCGCTGGAGTCGCTGGCCGAGGTGGTCGAGGCGGCGGACGGCCGGCCGGTGCTGTTCGACTCGGGCGTGCGCAGCGGCGCGGACGTGGTCAAGGCGCTGGCGCTGGGCGCGACGGCGGTGGGCGTGGGGCGGCCGTACGTGTACGGGCTGGCGCTGGGCGGCGAGGCGGGCGTGGTGCACGTGCTGCGCTCGCTGCTGGCGGAGGCGGACCTGCTGATGGCGGTGGACGGGTACCCGTCGCTGGAGAGCCTGCGCGCGCCGGGCGCACTGCGGCGCTGCTGAGCGCCGGGTCCGGCGCTCCGGCTTATTGCGACTTACTTGCAATAACAGTAGGCATGCAGCAGAGTGGAGCCGCGGGGTCGTCCGACGATCGTCTTCCCAACCGGCGTCCGCCGGGACGCGGCGCCGGCCCCGCGCCAGACCTCTCCCCCGCGCCCGCCCGGCTCGGCACCCGGCTCCGCCCGGTCCGGTGCCCGAGCCCGGTCCGGCGCCCGCCCGCCTCCGGTGCGCTCGGTGCGCTCAGGGCCCGACCGGCAGGCGCACCACCATGGTCTTGCCGCCGCCGTCCGGATCGGCGACGGTCTCCGTCACCCCGCCGGCCAGCGCGGCCAGCTCGTGCACCAGGCCCAGGCCCCAGCCGCCGCTGCCGTCCCGGTGCGGGACCTCGGGGCGCTGCGGGCAGTGCGGGTGCCGGTCGTGCACCCGGATCGCCAGTTCGCCCGCGCCGAAGTCGAGTCGGAGCACGGTGCGGGGCGAGCGCGGGGCGGCGTGGCGGACCGCATTGGTGACCAGTTCGCTGACCACCAGCAGCACGGTGTCGGTCAGCGGATCGTCCGGGCCGATCCCGCGGGCGGCCAGTTCGGCGCGCGCCCCCCGGCGCGCCTCGGGTACGGACGCGGGCACGGTCGCCAGGCTCAGGCGGTAGCGCACGGTCTGGGGTGGGTCCGCGACGGCCATGGTCGGTCCCTTCGCAACGGGGGCGACCGGGGTCGGAGCGGAAGGGCGCCGTCGTCCGGCCGCGTCGGGGCTCGGCAGCCCTGCCCCGTCCGAGCGAACCGGACAGATCACCGATACTCAGTACGGTAAGGCCGAACGGGCCCGACTGCGGCGGCGGATGCTGGACAGTGGCCACAACTCGCCACCGCCCCGAGCGTCCTGGGGACCGGGCCCGCCGACCTGCCGGAACCCCGCGGCCCCGGCCCGCCGGAGGGCGGCACCGTACCCGCGGGTGCCGGACGGGGCCGGCCGCGGACGGGTCGACGGGGCGTCAGATCGGTGATCCGGCCCCGGGGATGCGCTCGAAGACCAGGTTGGTGCGGGTCTGCGCGACCGCCGGGTGGGTGGTCAGGTGGTCGACCACGAAGCAGCGCAGCGCCTCCGGGTCGGCCACCGCCACGTGCAGCAGGTAGTCGTCGCTGCCCGCCATGTGGAACACCGCCAGCACGCCCGGCAGCCCGGGCGCGGCGGCCCGGAAGCTGCCGTTCTGCTCCCGGGTGTGCGCCCGCAGCCGCACCGAGATCATCGCCTGGAGCGGCAGCCCGACCGCCGGCAGGTCCACCTCGGCGTGGTACCCGGCGATCACCCCGCGCCCGCGCAGCGCCCGCACCCGCGCCAGGCAGGTGGACGGGGCCACCCCGACCTGCTCGGCCAGCGCGTTGTTGGGCGTGCGCGCGTCGGCCAGCAGCGCCCGCACGATCGCGCGGTCGACCTCGTCGAGTTCCGCCGCGCGGGCCCGTGGAATGTTCGGCACGCCACCAGCGTGGCGGCCCGCGCCGAACATCCGCAAGGGTGCCGCCGCCCCCGCCGAATCGTCTGCCGTCACTCTGGCCATTCGACGCCCACCCGTTCACCATCGAGCGCCATGAGCCGACTCGACACCCGAGCCGTGCACGCCGGCCGCGACGACCTCGCCGGACTCGGCACGCACGTCCCCCCGCTCGACCTGTCCACCACCTACCCCGTACCGGACCTCACCACCGGCGGCGACGCCTACCAGGCGCTGGCCACCGGCGGACGCCCGCCCGCCGAGGGCGGCCTGGTCTACCAGCGGCTGTGGAACCCCACCGTCGCCCGCTTCGAACAGGCGCTGGCCGAACTGGAGGGCTGCGCCGAGGCGGTGGTCTTCTCCTCCGGCATGGCCGCGCTCTCCGCCTGCCTGCTCGCCGCCGCCGCGGAGGGCCGCCGGCACGTGGTGGCGGTGCGCCCGCTGTACGGCGGCTCCGACCACCTGCTGGACTCCGGCCTGCTCGGCACCGAGGTGACCTGGGCCGCCCCCGGCACGCTGGCCGCCGCGCTGCGCCCCGACACCGGGCTCGTCCTGGTCGAGACCCCCGGCAACCCCACCCTGGACCTGCTCGACCTGGCCGCGACCGCCGAACGCTGCGGCGGCGTCCCGCTGCTGGTCGACAACACCTTCGCCACCCCGGTCCTGCAGAACCCCGCCGCGTTCGGCGCCACCCTGGTGCTGCACTCGGCGACCAAGTCGATCGGCGGCCACGGCGACGTGCTGGCCGGGGCGGTCGCCTGCACCGCCGCCTGGGCGGAGCGGCTGCGCCGGGTCCGGGCCGTCACCGGCGCCGTCCTGCACCCGCTGGCCGGCTACCTGCTGCACCGCGGCCTGCAGACCCTGCCGCTGCGGGTGCGCGCCGCCTCCGCCTCCGCCGCCCGGATCGCCGACTGGCTGGCCGAACAGCCCGAGGTCGCCGCCGTGCACTACCCGGGCCGCTCCGGCTCGCCGCTGCTGGGACGCCAACTCCGGGGCGGCGGAAGCACCCTGGCCTTCGAGGCGGCCGGCGGTCACCCGCACGCCGCGGCGATCGCCGAGCGCTGCGAACTGATCACCCACGCGGTCTCGCTCGGCGGCGTCGACACCCTGATCCAGCACCCCGCCTCGCTCACCCACCGCCCGGTGGCCGCCGCGCACAAGCCCGCCGGGGCCGTCCTGCGGCTCTCCGTCGGCCTGGAGGACCCGGACGACCTGATCGCCGACCTGGCCAAGGCGCTGCCGCGCTGAGCGGGCCGTCACCGCACCCCGGAGGCCGCCCGCAGGTGGTCGAGCACCAGCGGGTCGATCCGGCCCTCGGCGAGGCGGCCCTCCAGGTTCTCCACCCCGGCCCAGCGGTCCAGCGAGTCGTACCCGAGCCCGCCCAGCAACCGCCTTACCTCCTCGGCCAGTTCACCCTCCAGCGGGAGCAGCTCGGCCGGGTCGGACACCCCGTGCAGCACCTCGTGGACGGCCAGCAGCCGCCCCAACTCGCCCACCGGGTCCGGGTGGTCGTCCACCCGCAGGTCGTACGCGAGGTCGCCCCACCCGCCGACGCCCCGGCCCGGGTCGACCACGTACAGCGCGGCGCCCTGCCGCCCGCGGGCGTCCCCGCCCGCCGCGTCCCCGGCCGCGAGGGCGGCCACCAGCCGTTCGGCGAACGGCAGTTCGGCGGAGTCCAGCCAGACCGCCCGCATCTCCCGCACCACCTCGGGCCCGGTCAGGATGTTCCCCTGCACCGCGTACCCGTCCCCGGCCAGACCTCCCGCCCAGGGCAGGCACTCCTCCCCCGTGTACGTCTCCGCCCGCCCGTCCGCCCCGACCACGCCCACCTGCCGGTGCGCCCGCCGCCCGTCGGCCGCCAGCAGCGCCGCCACCGCCTCCGCCGGGGAGGCCCCGCTGCGCAGCATCGCCATCCCCTGCGGCCGGTACGCCAGGTTGGCCCACGCCTGCGTCGCCAACGCGCCGACCCCCGCCTCGGCCGCGGGCACCAACGCCCCCACCGAGAGGAACTTGCTCGCCACTGCCACACCGAGCGCACTGCCCTGCCGGGCCACGATGGAAAAGGTCACGAGCGGCGACGATAGCCCTCCCGGGGCGGTTCGTCCACGCCCCGCCGCCCTCCGGCAAAGCCCGGCACGACGCGCGACGGGGGCGCGGTCCCCCGCGCCCCCGGTTCCGCCGCGGGCGGGTGCGCTCAGAGGTCGAACGCGGCGCGCTTCTCCTCCGGCACCAGCGTCACGTACTCCTGGTGCTTGGCGATCCAGCCGCGGATGAACGGGCAGTACGGCAGGACGTGCGCGCCGCGGTCGCGGACGGCGTCCAGCGCGGCGCGGGCCAGCTTGCCGCCCAGGCCCTGGCCCTCGAAGGCGGGGTCGATGACGGTGTGGACGAAGGCGAACGTCCGCCCCTCGTCGCGGAGTTGGTACTCGGCGAAACCGGCGGGGCCGGCGTCGGTGTCGATCTCGAAGCGGGACTGCTCGGTGTTGTCGTGGATGCGGGGTTCCATCGGGGTCTGCTCCTCGGGTCAGTGGGCGCGCAGCGCCGCGAGCTGCTGGGCGAAGGGGACGACCTGCTCGGTCGGCCGGGTGCGGGGGGCGGCGGGCCGGCCGGCCAGGCTCTCGGCGAGTTCGCCGGCCGCCCGGGCGATCCGTCCGGCGAGCGAGCCGTCGCCGCCGGTGCCGTCGGCGCCCCAGTCCTCGGAGGCGGCGAAGACCGCGGTGGGGACGACGGCGGCGCGCAGGTAGGAGAAGAGCGGGCGCAGCGCGTGTTCGAGGGCGAGGCTGTGCCGGGCGGTGCCGCCGGTGGCGGCGATCAGCACGGGCTTGCCGGTCAGCGCGTCCCGGTCGAGCACGTCCACGAAGGACTTGAACAGCCCGCTGTAGGAGGCGGAGAAGATCGGCGTGACGGCGATCAGCCCGTCCGCCTCCTCGACCGCCCGCACGGCGTCGCGCAGCGCGGGCGGCGGGAAGCCGGTGACCAGGTTGTCGGCGATGTCCCGGGCGAGCTCGCGCAGTTCGACCACCCGGACGTCCACCTCCCGGCCGGCCGCCCGCAGGTCGCGGGCGGCGGCCTCGGCGAGGCGGTCGGCGAGCAGCCGGGTGGAGGACGGGACGCCCAGGCCGGCCGTCACCACCACGAGGTCGAGGGTGTTCACGGGGTGGTCACCTCCTCGCGGGCGGCGACCCGCGCGGCGTGGGTGGGGCCGTCGGGCACCTGTGCCGGGCGGCCGGCCGCGAACTCCTTGCGCAGCACCGGGACGACCTCCTCGCCGAGCAGGTCGAGCTGTTCCAGGACGGTCTTGAGCGGGAGCCCGGCGTGGTCCATCAGGAAGAGCTGGCGCTGGTAGTCGCCGAAGGTCTCGCGGAAGGCGAGCGTCTTCTCGACGACCTCCTGCGGGCTGCCGACGGTGAGCGGGGTCTGCTCGGTGAACTCCTCCAGCGAGGGGCCGTGGCCGTAGACCGGGGCGTTGTCGAAGTAGGGGCGGAACTCGCGGACCGCGTCCTGGGAGTTGGCGCGCATGAAGACCTGCCCGCCCAGGCCGACGATCGCCTGCTCGGGGGTGCCGTGGCCGTAGTGGGCGTAGCGCTCCCGGTAGAGCTCGATCAGGCGCTGGAAGTGCTCCTTGGGCCAGAAGATGTTGTTGGCGAAGAAGCCGTCGCCGTAGTAGGCGGCCTGTTCGGCGATCTCGGGGCTGCGGATGGAGCCGTGCCAGACGAACGGCGGGGTGTCGTCGAGCGGGCGCGGGGTGGAGGTGAAGGACTGGAGCGGGGTGCGGAAGCGGCCCTGCCAGTCGACGTTCTCCTCGCGCCAGAGCTGGTGCAGCAGCGCGTAGTTCTCGATCGCGAGCGGGATGCCCTGGCGGATGTCCTTGCCGAACCACGGGTAGACCGGGCCGGTGTTGCCGCGGCCCATCATCACGTCGACCCGGCCCTCGGCGAGGTGCTGGAGCATCGCGAAGTCCTCGGCGATCTTCACCGGGTCGTTGGTGGTGATCAGCGTGGTGGAGGTGGAGAGGATCAGCTTCTCGGTCCGGGCCGCGACGTAGCCGAGCATGGTGGTCGGCGAGGACGGGACGAACGGCGGGTTGTGGTGCTCGCCGGTGGCGAACACGTCGAGCCCGACCTCCTCGGCCTTGAGCGCGATGGCCACCATGGCCTTGATCCGCTCGTGCTCGGTGGGGGTCCGCCCGGTGGTGGGGTCGGTGGTCACGTCGCCGACGCTGAAGATGCCGAACTGCACCGTTCTCAACTCCTTCGGGGTTGATTCAACATTCAACCACTCGCGACAACGGGGCGCCACTCCGACCTATTCCCGCCACCGCGCCCCCAGGGGTCGACCGAACCCCCGACATCCTCGGCGACCGCACGAGCACGCAGGGTTGACCGGTCGCCGACGGCCACCTCGACCGGATCAGCCGGCGCCGCCCCCGGCCGGACCGACACCGCCCGGGCCCGCACCGCCGTCCCCGGCCCGGCCGGCCAGCGCCTCGTCCAGCCAGGCCAGCCAGAACGACTCCAGTCGGATGCCCGCCCGCAGCACCAGGTGCTGCGGGCGGTTCTCCGTCCCGGCCCGCTCCGGCGGGAAGTCCCGCCGCTCGATCTCCAGGTACTCCGCCAACTGCGCCCGGTGCAGCTCGCGGTGCCGGGCCAGCTCCGCCTCCAGCCCGCCCGCCCCGAGCACGGCGGCCGCCCGCAGCCGCAGCAGCAGCGGGTCGCGGACCGGCTTCGGGTCCTGCGCCAGGGCGGTCCACCGGGCCAGTTCGGCCCGCCCCTCCGGCAGCACCTCGTACTCCTTGCGCTGCCCCCGCCCGGTCCCCGGCCCGGACGCCCGCACCAGCCCCTCGCGCTCCAGCCGTCCCAGTTCGCGGTAGATCTGCTGGTGGGTGGCCGACCAGAAGAACCCGATCGACCGGTCGAACCGCCGGGTCAGCTCCAGCCCCGAGGACGGCTTCTCCAGCAGGGCGGTGAGGATCGCGTGCGGCAGTGACATGCGGCGATCGTACGGGTGGGGTCGGTCCGGGCCACCGTGCGGGCCGGGCGGCGCGCGGTGACGGGACGCCAAGTGCGGCCCGCCGCAGCGGCGTTGACGCCGGGCCGCCGGGCGGGAAAACTCTTGCGGGGTCTTGCGCAGCCCCGCCGGCGGTCCGCATACTCCCGGATAGCGCCTGTCAGGAGCACATCAAAAACCGGCCCATGAGGCCGGTCCCGACCGCTCCTGCCCGCGCCTCACGGCCCCTACCCCAGGGCCTCTCCCACTCCCCCAGGAGGAGATCTGTGAGGACCACGCGCACCACCTCCCGCCCGAGCCGCACCGGCGGCCGCCTGCTCGCCGTCGCCGCCGCCCTCGCGGCGGCGACCGCCCTCGCGGTGCCCGCCGCCGGGGCCGCCACCCCGGCGCCGGACGCCGCGACCCTGGCCCGGGTCAGCGACTCGGTCGAGCTCAGCGGCGTCAACGGCATCGCCTGGCACACCGACACCGCCACCGGACGGATCGTGGTGACCGCCGACAGCACCGTCACCACGGCCGCGCTGGCCCGGCTCACCGCCGCCGCCGGGGCGGACGCCGCCCGCCTCAAGGTCGAGCGCACCTCCGGCACCTTCAGCCCCAAACTGTCCGCGGGCGCCGCGATCTACGGCGGCGGCTACCGCTGCTCGCTGGGCTTCAACGTGGTCAAGGGCAGCACCTACTACTTCCTCACCGCCGGGCACTGCGGCAACATCGCCAGCACCTGGTACACCAACTCCGGCCAGAGCACGGTGGCCGGCACCACCGCCGGCTCCAGCTTCCCGGGCAACGACTACGCCCTGGTCCGCTACACCAACACCTCGCTCAGCCACCCGGGCGGCTTCACCGCCGCCAACGCCGTCGTCGGGGAGTCCGTCAAGCGCACCGGCTCGACCACCGGCACCCACAGCGGCAAGGTCACCGCCCTGAACGCCACCGTCCGCTACTCCGACGGCGGCACCGTCAGCGGCCTGATCCAGACCACCGTGTGCGCCGAGGGCGGCGACTCCGGCGGCCCGCTGTACGACGGCACCAAGGCGCTGGGCCTGACCTCCGGCGGCAGCGGCGACTGCACCTCCGGCGGCACCACGTTCTTCCAGCCCGTCACCGAGGCGCTGTCGGCGTACGGGGTCTCGCTCTACTGACCCCGGGGCGAGCCCGCCCCACCGGGCCCGCCGCACGCCCGCCCGACGCCCACCGGAGCCCCGGCCCCGGTGGGCGTCGGCGCGCGCTCAGAGCGCGGCGGCCAGCCGGGTGCCCTGGTCGATGGCGCGCTTGGCGTCGAGTTCGGCGGCCACGTCGGCGCCGCCGATCAGGTGCGGTTCGACGCCGCGCCCGCGCAGCGCGTCGAGCAGCTCGCGGCGGGGCTCCTGGCCCGCGCACAGCACCACGGTGTCGACCGGCAGGACCTGCTCCTCGCCGCCCACGGTGACGTGCAGGCCCGCGTCGTCGATCCGGCGGTACTCGACGCCGGGGACCATCACCACGCCGCGGTGGCGCAGTTCGGTGCGGTGGATCCAGCCGGTGGTCTTGCCCAGGCCCGCGCCGACCTTGCCGTCCTTGCGCTGGAGCAGGAAGACGCTGCGCGGGCTCGCGGCCCGGACGGGGGCGGCCAGGCCGCCGGGGGCGGTGTGCTCGCGGTCGACGCCCCACCGGGCGAGGAAGTCGGCGCCGCTGCCCGGGTCGGTGAGGTACTCGGCGACGTCGAAGCCGATGCCGCCCGCGCCGATCACCGCGACCCGGTCGCCGACCTTCGCGCCGTCGCGCAGCACGTCCAGGTAGCCGAGCACGCTGGGGTGGTCGACGCCGTCGATCTCCGGGACGCGCGGGGTGACGCCGGTGGCCAGCACCACCTCGTCCCAGCCGGTCAGGGTGTCCGCGTCGGCGACCGTTCCGAGGCGCAACTCGACACCGGTGCGGGCGAGTTCGTGCCGGTAGTAGCGCAGCGTCTCGTCGAACTCCTGCTTGCCGGGCACCCGCCGGGCGACGTTCAGCTGGCCGCCGATCGCGTCGGCGGCGTCGAACAGGGTGACGTGGTGGCCGCGGTCGGCGGCGGAGGTGGCGAAGGCGAGGCCGGCCGGTCCGGCGCCGACCACGGCGATCCGCTTGGCCCGGCGGGTGGGGGCGAGGACGAGTTCGGTCTCGTGGCAGGCGCGCGGGTTGACCAGGCAGGAGGTGATCTTCGCGCTGAAGGTGTGGTCCAGGCAGGCCTGGTTGCAGCCGATGCAGGTGTTGATCGCCTCGGGGGCGCCGGCGGCGGCCTTGTTGACGAAGGCGGGGTCGGCGAGCATCGGCCGGGCCAGCGAGACCAGGTCGGCGTGGCCGGTGGCGAGCAGGTGCTCGGCGACCTCGGGGGTGTTGATCCGGTTGGTGGTGACCAGCGGGATGCCGACCTCGCCCATCAGCTTCTTCGTCACCCAGGCGTAGGCGCCGCGCGGCACCGAGGTGGCGATGGTGGGGATGCGGGCCTCGTGCCAGCCGATGCCGGTGTTGATGATCGTCGCGCCGGCCGCCTCGACCTCGCGGGCCAGGCGGACCACCTCGTCGAAGGTGGAGCCGCCGGGGACGAGGTCGAGCATGGAGAGGCGGTAGATCAGGATGAAGTCCGGCCCGACCCGCTCGCGCACCCGGCGGACGATCTCGACCGGGAAGCGCATCCGGTTCTCGTAGGAGCCGCCCCACCCGTCGGTGCGGTGGTTGGTCTGCGCGGCGACGAACTCGTTGATCAGGTAGCCCTCGGAGCCCATCACCTCCACGCCGTCGTACCCGGCGGAGCGGGCGAGTTCGGCGCAGCGCGCGAAGTCCTCGACCGTCCGCTCGATCTGCTCGGCGGTCAGCTCGTGCGGTACGTACGGGCTGATCGGGGCCTGGAGGGCGGACGGGGCGACCAGGTCCTCGTGGTAGGCGTACCGGCCGAAGTGCAGGATCTGCAGCGCGATCCTCCCGCCCGCGGCGTGCACGGCGTCGGTGATCGCCCGGTGCTCGGCGGCCTCGGCGGCGGTGGTCAGCTTGGCGCCGCCCGACCAGGGCCGGCCGGCCTCGTTGGGGGCGATGCCGCCGGTGACGATCAGGCCGACGCCGCCGCGGGCGCGCTCCGCGTAGAAGGCCGCCATCCGCGCGAAGCCGTCCTCGGCCTCCTCCAGCCCGACGTGCATGGAGCCCATCACCACCCGGTTCGGCAGGGTGGTGAAGCCCAGGTCGAGCGGGGCCAGCAGGTGGGGGTACGCAGCAGTCATCGACGCCTCCGGTCGGGATTTGTTACCCAACGGTAGGGCGCGGCGGACCGGCCATGCAACTAGTTGCACAAACGCGGGCGGACCGGCGGCTCCCCCGTCACCGCCGCCGCCCCCGCCGGGTGCCCTCCGCCCACCGGACGGCGGGGACGGCCAGCGCGAGGAAACCGGCCGCGGCGGCCAGCACGGCCGCCCAGGCGATCCAGGCCCGCCCGGGGCCGAGCCCCGCGAGCCAGAAGTGGTGGACCGCGGCGAACGCGGCGCAGAACGCCGACATGCCGGCCGTGACGGCCGTGAGCCGGACCTGGTACGAGGCCATCACCCCTCCTCGGGTTCGACGTGCGGCGCGGGTCCGCGGGGCGGCGGCCCGGCGGCCGCGCCCCGCGGACGGTGTCGGTGTCACGCGGCTGCCCCGGCGGGTCACCCGTGCCGGGGGTGGCCCGCGTCGCCCCCCACCACGACCCGGTCGGCGCCGGGCTCCTCGGACCGCTCCACTATGGTCACGTCGACCTCCCCGTCCCCGGTGGTGTCGAACTGGTAGAGGTCGGCCTTGCCGTCGCCGGTGGTGTCGGTCAGCCAGACGTCGGGCCTGCCGTCACCGTTGGTGTCGGCGCTGAGCAGGAGGTGGTCCTCGCCGCCCTGGGTCTCGATCGGCTCTTCGGTGCGCTCAGTGGTGTCCATGGCCCCCGGCTGCCCCCGGGCCGCCGGGCGAAACGGCCTGACCCGGTGTCAGCCCGGTGCCCGTCCCCGGGTCCGGACCGCCCGGGCCGGGCCCGGCGTTAGAGTCGTGGCATGAGTGCGGACGAGACGAGCGCGCGGATCGACAGCTGGATCTGGGCGGTCCGGCTGATCAAGACCCGCTCGGCGGCGGGCGCGGCCTGCCGGGCCGGGCACGTCAAGCTGAACGGGGCCGCCGCGAAGCCCGCGCAGCACGTCAAGGCGGGTGACGACGTCCGGGTCCGGATCGAGGGCCGGGAGCGGATCGTCCAGGTGGTGCGCCCGATCGCCAAGCGGGTCGGCGCGCCCGTCGCCGAGACCTGCTACGTCGACCACAGCCCCCCGCCGCCGCCGCGCACCGAGCGCCCGGCCGCCGTCGCCCAGCGCGACCGGGGCGCCGGGCGGCCGACCAAGCGCGAGCGGCGCGACCTCGACCGGCTCAAGGACGGCTACCGGC
Organism: Kitasatospora sp. SolWspMP-SS2h; assembly: GCF_003259315.1. Lineage (GTDB taxonomy): Bacteria > Actinomycetota > Actinomycetes > Streptomycetales > Streptomycetaceae > Kitasatospora > Kitasatospora fiedleri. The sequence continues at coordinate 113,491 of NZ_QLLT01000010.1, forward strand.
CGTACTTCTGAGCCCCGCCCGCGCCCCGCTGCCCCCTGCCCCCCGGTAGCGGCTCACTCCCCGTCGGCCGGCTCCTCCTCGGCCCGCTCCTCGGCGATCCGGACCTGCTCGGCGAACTGCTCGGCGGAGATCCGCTCCACCGCGGCCCCGTACTTCGCGGCCAGCGCGTCGGCGGGCCCGGTCTCGTCCTCGACCAGGTCGACCACCAGCAGGGCGCGGCCGTTCTCGACCCGCGAGGAGAGCACGATCAGGCCCGCGCCGCCGTCGGTGATCTCGGCCTGCTCGGCGGCGTTGCCGATCGCCGCGCCCGCGGCGAAGCCCAGCAGCACGCCGATCGGGCCGCCGAGCAGCCCGACCAGGCCGCCGACCAGGCCGGAACCGACGGTGGGGACGCCCGCGCCGCGGATGTGGCTCTCCGGGACGTCGAGGATGCCCTCCGCGTCGCGCTCCAGCACCGCGACCTGCCGGGCCCCGGGCAGGTGGATCGCGTCCTCGTAGGCCAGGCGGCAGCGCGCCCGGTCCTCGAAGCCGAGCAGCAGCACGTTGTGGTGGTGGTCGTGGTGGTCGCTCATCGCGGTTCCCTTCGCCTTGCCGACAGTCGTCCCGCCCCGGCGCGCCGCGCCGGACACGGCACGGGCCCATCCTGCCCGCGCCGCCCGGACCCATGCCCGCGCCGCGCCGCCGGGAACGGACGCGGGGCGGCGGCCGGACGGCGGCCGGACGGCGGCCCGCGCACCGCCGGGCCCCCGGGCGGAGCGGCGATAATGGACCCCATGGCCCGCCGACGCACCCCCGCCCCCGCCGCTCCCGCCGCCCCCGCCGACTGCCCGTGCGGCCTGCCCGCCCGGTACGCCGACTGCTGCGGCCGGCTGCACCGCGGCGAGGCCGCCGCGGGCAGCGCCGAGCAGCTGATGCGCTCCCGGTTCAGCGCCTTCGCGGTCCACGACGAGCCGTACCTGCTGCGCTCCTGGCACCCGGACACCCGGCCCGCCGCGGTGGACTTCGACCCCGCGCTGCGCTGGGAGCGGCTGGAGATCCTCGGCTCCGGCGAGGGCGGCCCGTTCCACACCGAGGGCACCGTCGAGTTCCGCGCCCACTACCTGGAGGGCGGCCGGCCCGGCGCGCTGCACGAGCGCAGCCGCTTCGTCCGCCACCGGGGCGAGTGGGTCTACCTGGACGGCGACACCACCACCTGACGGACCGTCAACCCTCGTTCGCCAGGCGGTGCTTGAGGCCGAGCAGCGCCCCGCCCGGGCCGCGCGGGCGCAGCCAGCCGGTGTCGGTGCGGTCGACGGCGCCGAAGCGGTACTTGTACGGTTCGGCGCCGCGCAGGAAGTCGAAGGTGCGCACGCCCTCGGCCGCGCAGGCGCGGATCGCCGCGTCGACCAGCGCGGTGCCCAGCGAGTCGGCGGCGAAGCGCGGGTCCCAGCCGGTCTGGTAGTAGGCGAACCGGTCGGCCCAGCGGAAGCCGTACAGCACGCCCACCACCTCGTCCCCGCGCCGGGCGAGCTGGAAGGCCGGTCCGCACCCGGGGGCGGAGCCCTGCACCAGCAGCCGGTGCAGCGGCAGCCGGTCGGCCCCGAAGCTGCTGGCCCCGCCCGCGGCGGCGGCCCGGCGCAGCCGGTGCAGGCGCAGCAGGTCGTCCAGCAGGTCGGGCCGGGCGGCGGTGGGCGGCAGCCAGTGGAAGTCGATCCCGGCCGCGGCGAGCCGCCGGTGGGCGCGCCGGTTGGCGGCCCGGAAGTCCCGCGAGCCGAGCCGGTCGGGCCCGGCGGCGAGGTCGGCGCGCGGGCAGGCGGTCCGGGCCACCGGGCGGGCGCCGGCGGGCGGCAGGCCGGCGTGCGCGGGGTCCAGGTTGGGCAGCCAGAGCGTCTCGCGCCGGGCCCGGTCGGCCAGCCAGGCGGCCACCTCGGCCCGCCGGTGCGGGCGGGCGGCGGGCCCGCAGTGGTCGGCGGCGCCGGGTCCGGTGCCGAGCAGGGTGAGCACCGGCACCTCGACCGGCGCCCGCCGGTGCACCCGCAGCCGGGCCGTGCCGAGCGGCAGCACCGCCTCGGCCCGCCCGTCCGGGCCGCGCCACACCGCGACCTCCCCGGGCTGCCCGGCCCCCAGCGTGCGCCACCAGGCGAGCACCCAGTCCGGCCCGGCGAACCACGAGCCGTCCGGGTCCCCGGCGACCAGCTCCCGCCAGTCGTGCACGAGTTCCCCGCCCAGTTCGGGCGTCCGGTGGATCTCCGGCACCGCCCCGCCCGCTCTCCCGCCCGTCACGTCCCGCCCCTTCCGCCCCGCGCCGTCCGCCCCGGCCCCGACCGCTGTCAACCCTCGCCGTCCAGAGGGGGGTTCACCTTCCGCCGCGCAGCCGGTGCACGGCCGGGTGCAGTCCGGACAGGATGGTGTCGAAGCGGTCCCGGCCGGTGTGCGAGTTGACCCGCAGGCGGCTGATCCGCAGCCGGTGGGCCGGGGCGAGTTCGGCGTGCCGGTGGTCGAAGAGGAATCCGGTGCGGTAGCCGAGGGTGCGCAGGACCCGGTCGGCGCGCGGGTCGTAGTTGCCGTTCGGGTAGGCGAAGGTGGTCGGCGGGCGGCCCATCCACCGGGCCAGCCGTTCGTGCGCGCCCAGGAGTTGGGCGTCGAGGTCGGCGTCGGCGCAGCGGTCCAGGCAGGGGTGGGAGGCGGTGTGGCTGCCGATCGCCACCCCGGCGTCGGCCAGGGTGTGCAGGTCGGCGCGGCTCAACTGCCGCTGCCGGGGCGCCTGCCGGGTCGCGGTGGTGCGCAACTCGGCCAGGGCGCGCCGCCGTTCGGGGTCGGCCAGGTCCTTGAGGCGGCGGACGGCGGCGGTCGGGCCGAGGCCGTGCAGCGGTTCGGCGCGGGCGCCGTGCCGGACCAGGTGGGCGGCCTCGGTCCACCAGTACGGCTGGTCGGTGCCGATCAGGTCGGTGATCACGTAGGCGGCGGCCGGGATGCCGAGCCGGGCCAGCACCGGCAGCGCCTCGGTGAGCACGGTGCGGTCGCCGTCGTCGAAGGTGACCAGCACGCTGCGGGCGGGCAGCGGGCGGCGGTGCTCGGCGGCCCGGGCGACCTCGTCCGGGCCGACCGGGCGGGCGGTGCGGGCCAGGCGTTCCATCTGGGCGCGGAACGCCGCCGGGTCATCGACGCCGTGGTAGGCGAGCACGGCGAGGCGGCGGGCGGCGCGGGCCCGGAAGACCGGTTGCAGCGGGGAGCGCCGCAGCAGGGCGTCGATGTTCCGCCGCCCCCCGGCGGTACGGTCCGTCGTCGGCATGGCCGTCTCCCCTCACGGTGGTCACGGTGGCGGGTACGGGTGCCGCGGGCGGTCGGCCCGCCGGTCCGCCGGGGTCGAAGGTCATCAGAGTCCCATGAACGGGTAATGCCTGTCCCAAATTCGCCGAAGCCCGCCGGGCGGGCCGGCCGCCACCTGTCCGGATCATCCGCTGAGCGGGGCGTACCACGCGTTGGCATAGTTCAGGGGGACCGCTGCCCGCCCGCCCAGGGGAGTGCCCGCACGATGACCATGCCCGGCTTCGGCTCCTTCGGTTCCGACGACGCCTTCTCGGAACTGCTCAACCGCTTCTTCGGCCTCAACCCGGCCGCGTCCCCGCCCGCCGTCCAGCGCGTCCCGATCGGGCGGCTGCTGACCGAGTCGTCCCGCGACCTGATCGCCCGCGCCGAGCTGCGCGCCCAGGAGGACGGCAGCACCGACCTGGACACCCCGCACCTGCTGTGGGCCGCCACCCAGGTCGAGCCGTCCCGCGGCCTGCTCGCCCGGTCCGGCGCCGACCCGGACCGGCTGGCCGCCGCGATCGAGCGCAGCCTGCCCGCGGGCGCGGCCGACCCCTCGGTCGACCCCGGCCTCACCCCGGCCGCCAAGCGGGTGCTGATCGGCGCGCACGCCCGCTCGCAGGCCGCCGGCGTCTCCTACATCGGCCCCGAGCACATCCTGGCCGCCCTGCTGGACGACCCCGACTCGGCGGCCGGCCGCCTGCTCGGCGCGCAGGGCGCCGACCCCTCCCGGCTCCAGCGCGGTGCCGAGGCCGCCGCCCGGGGCGAGCGCTCCCCCGCCAAGCCCGAGAGCGCGACGCCGACCCTGGACGAGTACGGCCGCGACCTCACCGAGGACGCCCGGATGGGCCGGCTCGACCCGGTGGTCGGCCGGGCCGAGGAGATCGAGCAGACCGTGGAGATCCTCTCCCGCCGGTCCAAGAACAACCCGGTGCTGATCGGCGAGCCCGGCGTCGGCAAGACCGCCATCGTCGAGGGCCTGGCCCAGCGGATCGTCTCCGGCGACGTCCCCTCCACCCTCAGGGACCGGCGGGTGGTCTCGCTCGACCTGTCCGGGCTGGTCGCGGGCTCCAAGTACCGCGGCGAGTTCGAGGAGCGGCTGAAGAACGTCATCGACGAGGTCCGCGAGGCCGCCGACTCCACCGTGCTGTTCATCGACGAGCTGCACACCGTGGTCGGCGCGGGCGCCGGCGGCGAGGGCGCGATGGACGCGGGCAACATGCTCAAGCCCGCGCTGGCCCGCGGCGAGCTGCACGTCATCGGCGCCACCACCATCGACGAGTACCGCAAGCACATCGAGAAGGACCCGGCGCTGGAGCGCCGCTTCCAGCCGGTGCTGATCCCCGAGCCCTCGGTCGAGGAGACCGTGCAGATCCTGGAGGGCCTGCGCGACTCCTACGAGGCGCACCACCAGGTCCGCTTCACCGACGAGGCGCTGCGCGCCGCCGCCGACCTCTCCGACCGGTACGTCTCGGACCGCTTCCTGCCCGACAAGGCGATCGACCTGATCGACCAGGCCGGCGCCCGGGTCCGGCTGCGCGGCCTGGGCCGCTCCACCGAGGTGATCGGCCGCGAGGACGAACTGGCCAAGCTCCGCCGCGAGAAGGACGAGGCGGTCGCCGCCGAGGACTTCTCCCGGGCCTCCGAGCTGAAGGGTCGGATCGCCGACCTGGAGGCGCAGACCGCCGAGGTCGAGGAGCGCCGCGAGGGCGTGGTCTCGGTGACCGTCGACGACGTCGCCGACGTGCTCTCCCGGCGGACCGGCATCCCGGTCTCGCAGCTCACCGAGGACGAGAAGACCCGGCTGCTCAAGCTGGAGGACGAGCTGCACGACCGGGTGATCGGCCAGGACCGGGCCGTGGTCGCGGTCTCCGAGGCGGTGCGCCGCAGCCGGGCCGGCATGGCCGACCCGGACCGCCCGGTCGGCTCGTTCCTGTTCCTCGGCCCGACCGGCGTCGGCAAGACCGAACTCGCCAAGGCCCTGGCCGAGTTGATCTTCGGCGACGAGGACCGGCTGGTCCGCTTCGACATGAGCGAGTTCCAGGAGAAGCACACCGTCTCCCGCCTGGTCGGCGCCCCGCCCGGGTACGTCGGCTACGAGGAGGCCGGGCAGCTCACCGAGGCCGTCCGCCGTCGCCCGTACAGCGTGCTGCTGTTCGACGAGGTCGAGAAGGCCCACCCGGACGTCTTCAACGCGCTGCTCCAGGTCCTCGACGACGGGCGCCTCACCGACGCCCAGGGCCGCACCGTCGACTTCCGCAACACCGTGGTCATCATGACCTCCAACATCGGCTCGCAGCTGATCCTCTCCCACCGGGGCGAGACCGAGGAGATCCGCGACCGGCTGATGGAGGAGCTGCGCGGGCGCTTCCTGCCCGAGTTCCTCAACCGGATCGACGACATCATCGTCTTCGACGCGCTGGGCGCCGACGACCTGATGCGGATCGTCGACCTGATGCTGGCCAACTCCGAACGCCGGGTGCGGGCGCAGGGGTTGGAGCTGGAGGTCACCGAGGCCGCCAAGGAGTGGCTGGTCGACCGGGGCCACCAGCCCGAGTTCGGCGCCCGCCCGCTGCGCCGCACCATCCAGACCCAGCTCGACAACCGGCTCGCCACCATGCTGCTCGGCGGCGACCTGCGGCCCGGCGACACCGTCGTCGCCGACGCGCGGGACGGCGAACTGGTCTGCTCGATCGGCCGCCCCGAGCCGTCCTGACCCGACCCGTCGTCCCGCGCCCCCGTCACCCGGCCGCCCGCGGCGGTCGAGGTGCGGGGCCGCGGGGGCGCTGCCACGATGGGCGGCGTCCCCCCTCCCCAGCGGCCCGGAGTGTGCCCATGCCCCGCCCCCGGATCCTCGTCATCGGTGCCGGCTTCGCCGGCGTGGAGTGCCTGCACCGGCTGGAGCGGCTGCTCAAGCCCGGGGAGGCGGAGCTGGTGCTGGTCTCCCCGCACGACTACCAGCTCTACCTGCCGCTGCTGCCGCACGTGGCGGCGGGCGTCGTCACCCCGCAGTCGGTGGCGGTCTCGCTGCGGCGGCGGCTGCGCCGCACCCGCTACCTGCCGGGGTTCGCCCTGGGGGTGGACACCGGGCGGCGGCAGGTGACCGTGCGCACCAACGAGGGCGCCGAGTGGGAGCTCGGCTACGACCACCTGGTGCTGGCCGCCGGCAGCACCACCCGGCTGTTCGACATCCCGGGCGTCACCGAGCACGCGCTCGGGATGAAGACCCTGGCCCAGGCCGCCTACCTGCGCGACCACGTGATCGGCCAACTGGACGCGGCCGCCGCCACCAACGACCCCGAGGAGCGCGCCGAGCGGCTGTGCTTCGTGGTGGTGGGCGGCGGGTACGCCGGCACCGAGACGGCCGCCTGCCTGGAGCTGCTCACCCGGGAGGCCGTCCGGCGCTTCCCGCACGTGGACCCGTCGCTGCTCAGCTGGCACCTGGTGGACATCGCGCCCCGGCTGCTGCCGGAGATCGGCGAGCGGCTCGGCGACGCCGCGATGGCCGTGCTGCGCGGCCGGGGCATCGAGTTCAGCCTGAACACCAGCGTCGCCCGGGTGACCCCCCGCACGGTGGAGCTCACCGACGGCCGGACGCTGCGCACCCGCACCCTGGTCTGGACGGCCGGCGTGGCCGCCAGCCCGCTGGTGCACACCGTCGACACCGACCTGGTGCGCGGGCGGCTGGCGACCACGGCGGAGCTGACCGTGCCCGGCGCGGAGGGCGTGTTCGCGGTCGGGGACGCCGCCGCCGTCCCGGACCTGGCCAAGGACGACGGCAGCATCACCCCGCCCACCGCGCAGCACTCGCAGCGCCAGGGCAAGGCGGTGGCCCTCAACGTGGCCGCCCGGCTGCGGGGCACCGCGATGCGGCCCTACTTCCACCGCGACCTGGGCCTGGTGGTGGACCTGGGCGGCGGCTACGCGGTCTCCCGGCCGCTGGGCGTGGAGCTGAGCGGCCTGCCGGGGCAGGCGGTGGCCCGCGGCTACCACCTGATGGCGCTGCCGACCGTCACCGCCCGTACCCGGGTGCTGGTCAACTGGGCGCTGAACGCCACCACCGGCAGCGACTTCGTCAGCACCGGCTTCCAGGACGGCCGCCCGGCCACGCTGCCCGACTTCGAGCACACCGGCGCGTACCGCCCGGCCTGACCCCGCTACCCGGCCCGACCCCGCCGCCCGGGGTCAGCGGCCGTACCTGCGGCGGGCCCCGGCGACGGCCACCGACCCGGGACCGACGCCGAAGTGGCGGCGGACGTCCTCGCGGGTGCCGGAGAGGCCGAAGCCGTCGGTGCCGATGGAGTTCCAGTCCTGCGGGATCCACCGGGCGATCCGGTCGGGCACCGCGCGCATCCAGTCGCTGACCGCCGGCACCGGCCCGGGGACGCCCGCGAGGGCGCGGGTGACGTACGGGGTGCGCTCCTCGCCGCGCAGCAGCGCGTCGTCGCAGGCCGGCGCGTCGCGCCGGAACTCGTTCCAGGAGGTGGCCGACCAGACGTCGGCGGCCACGCCCCAGTCGTCGGCGAGCAGGCGCCGGGCGGCCGGGGCCCCGCGCACGGCGGTGCCGGAGGCCGGCGGTCGCGGGCGGGGCGGGGCACCGGGCCCGGGGCGGGGACCGGCTCCGCACCGGGCCCGGCCGGGCCGCCCGGCTCGCGGCGGCACGCACCGGCTCGCACGGCGCGCGTGCGCGCGACCGCACCGGCCGGGACGCCGCACGCCGGTGTGCGAAGGGCCCCCGGACCGGGACAGTGGCCGGGACGTCCGTCGCGTCGTCCCGGTGTGGCCGGGGCGAGCGGCCGGGCGGCACGAAAGGGGTGCGGGATGAGGGGTTACGGACCGAGGGGTGACGTGCCGGGGGCGGCCCGCGGACGGTGGCGGGGCCGGGCGGCGACGGCCCTGCTGGGCGTCGCCGCGCTGGCCGCCGGGACGCTGGCCGGGACCGGGCCGGCCGCGGCGAACGCGCCGGGGAACCCCGGCACGCCGAGCGCGCCGGTCACCGTGTTCACCGAGGACTTCGAGAACGGCCAGGGCCCGGCGGTCACCCTGCTGACCGACTACACCGGCGCCGCGCCGACCGCCGAGCAGTACACCGCCGACCCGGCCTGGCTGACCGCCTGCAACGGGCTGATCGTCTCCGCGCAGGGCCCGGCCGCCCCGCCGCCCGGCGTCTACTGCGGCAGCTACTGGGCCGCCAACAAGCAGATGGCCGCCGCGCTGGGCAGCTGGGCGGGCGGCGACGCCGCCACCAACCACTCGCTGACCGCCTACACCTCGGCCGACCCGGGCGCCGGGCGCACCGAGCTGGAGACCGTGCGGCCGGTCCCGCTGAGCGCGCAGAACCGCTTCCTGACCTTCTCGGTGGACGCGGCGGCCCAGAACTGCTTCGCCAGCCACCCGCTGCTCGCCTTCTACCTGCTCGACGGCGGCACCGCGCGGGCCGCGTTCAGCTCCCCCATCGACCCCTGCCAGAACCCCGGCCGGGTGATCGGCGGCACCTCGGTGGGCACCTACGCCAGCAACGGCTCGGTCCTGTTCAGCGGCGACTCGGCCGGCATCCGGCTGGTCAACGAGCAGCCCAGCGGCGGCGGCAACGACGGCGCGATCGACAACATCCGGCTGCTGGACGCCACCCCGCAGCTCGACCAGTCCTTCGCCCCGGCCCAGCTGCCCGTGGGCGCGCCCGCCACGCTGACCTTCACCGTCACCAACACCGCCGAACTGGCCGCCAAGGAGGGCTGGTCGTTCACCGGTCGACTGCCCGCCGGGCTGGTCCTCGACCCCGGCGGCGCCACCACCGACTGCGGCTCCGGCACGGCCGTCGCGGACCCCGGGGCGGGCACCGTGACCGTGCACGGCGACCTGGCCGCCGGACAGCCGTCCTGCACGGCCACCGTCCGGCTCACCTCGCTCACCGGCGGCACCTACCGGGTCTGCGCGGCGGACGTCACCGCCCGGATCGGCCTCGACCCGCCCGACTGCACCTCGGTGACCTTCACCGCGCCGGTCTTCGACGCCCGGGCGCACGGCGTCCGGCTCACCTCCCCGGCGGTGAACATCGGCCCGCTGCCCGCCTCCGCCCACTCCTGCACCCCGCTGCCCGGCCAGGACGCGCACGCGGTGCTCAGCGCCGGACTCGGCGGCGTCGGCACCCTCGGCGTGCTCACCACCGACGCCTCCGGCACCGTCGACCCGGACGGCACCCGCACCGCGGCGGCCCACGCCCAGGTCACCGGGGTCAGCCTGCTCGGCGGGCTGGTCACCGCCGACCTGGTCGGCACCTCGGCCCGGGCCCGGCAGCCGCTCACCGCCACCGGCCCGGGAGCGGTCGAACCGAGCGGTAGCACCACCCTGGTCAACCTCCGGGTCGCCGGGCTCCCCGTCGCCGCCGACACCGCGCCGAACACCACCATCGGCCTCCCGCTGGTCGGCTCCCTGGTCGTCAACCAGCAGACCCCGATCGCCGGGGGCCGGGGCGTCACCGTCACCGCGCTCTCGCTGACCCTGCTCACCGGGACCCGCCTGACCGTCGCCCAGAGCACCGCGGCCCTGCTCACCACGGCCGACACCTGCCCCACCTCCTGACACCCGCGCGCGGAGCGGCCCCCGGCGCGTGTCGGGGGCCGCTCACGTGCGGGGGGCCTAGCGGGGCGCGGAGCTCCTGCGGCCCATCCGGACGCCCGCCACCAGCAGGGCGCCGACGAACAGCACCGCGCCGATCACCAGCAGCCAGAGCAGGCCCTTCACCAGCGCGCCGACGAACCCGCACACCACGGCGATCAGCACGATCAGCAGCAACCACACCATCTCGGCCTCCTCCACTCGTCGCTCGTCCCGCACCCGGTGTGTCCGGCGGGGCCGGGCCCGAGGGCCGGGCCCCGCCGGAGGACGTCACCGGTGGCGGCCCCGACCCGGGTCGCCCTTGCCGGTGTTCGGCGGCAACTTGCCTTCGGCGTCCGGCAGTTCGGCCTCGATGCGTTCCTTGCGCACCTCGCCCGTGACGGTCTGCTGCTCGACGTGCTCCTCGGTCACCAGCCGCACCCGCTCCACCGGCACGGCCTCGGTGCGCACGACCGGGCGCTCCCCGTGCAGGACCACGTCGTACTCGGCCTCCGAGATGGCCTCGCCGGTCAGCGCCTCGCCCCGGTTCGCCTCGGTGATCGGCTCGCGCTCGATCCGGACCTCCTCGTGCCGGACCGGCACGGTCTGCTGCTCCTCCTCGGTGACGACGTACTTGCGCAGCCGGGCGTGCCCGGTCTCGTACCGCTCGATGCCGACGTGCATCCGCTCCTCGGAGCGGGTCATCGCCTCGTCGTCGTGCTCGGTGCGGCCGGTCCCCCGGACGGCGGGGCCGGGCGCGGCGGCAGCGGCGGCGCGGGCGTCCAGGTCGGAGCGCGCGTCCATGCCGGAACGGGCGTCGGTCCGGCCGCCCGCCGTCGCACCGGCGGCGGTGGTCCCGGCCGCAGCAGCGGTTCCGGTGGCCTTGGCGGTCCCGGTGGTGCCGGTGGTGCCGGTGGCCTTGGCGGTCCCGGCGGTCCCGGCGGCGTCGGTGAGCCGGGTGCGGCCCGTCTTCGACCCGGCCGCCGCGCCTGCCGCACCGGCCGCGCCCGCCGCACCGGCGGCGGTGCCGGTGTCGCCCTCCCGGTGGGCCCAGCCGCCCTCGCCGGGCTGGTTGGCGGCCTTCCACGCGTCGTCCCAGGCGATGCCGTAGTGCTGGTACAGCCGGCGCTCCTCCTGCTCGGAGAGGTGGCCGCCGTTGTCCACGTCGACGTTCGGCGCGTCCTTGACCTTGTCCTTGGCGTAGGGGACCTGGAGGTGGCCGTCGACCACGTCGGCGTCCCGGATCGGGACGAACGACTCGCTCGAACCGAACCAACCGGTCTTCACGCTCACCCACTCGGGCTTGCCGGTGGCGTCGTCGAGGAAGAGGTGGTCGGCCTTGCCGATCTTGTTGCCCTGAGCGTCGTGCACGGGGTGGTTCAGCATGGAACGGATCTGCTGTTCGGTGATCATGTGCTCACGCCTCCTTCACATTCCAGCACTGGGCGCGTGGCCCGCTCGGCCGGACTGAAACCCACTTCCGGGATACATTCACGCAAAGTGACCGAAATCGGGCGAATTCGCCGCCCTCGCTCACGCTGCGTCCCCGGTGCGGACCGTGCCGCACCGGGGACGTCCGGCGGAGTGCGCCCGGCGGGCCGGGCTACACCCCGTCCCCGTCGCCGTCGCCCTCCCCGGCCTCGACGCCGTCCCCGTCGCCGGGGTCCAGGCCGGCCTCCTCGCGGTCCTCCTCGGTGCGCTCTTCCAGCTCGGTCTCGTCGGGCCGCCGCGGCAGGCCGCCGCCGTGGCCGGTGTCGGGGTCGCCCTCGACCGCCTTGTTCGACTTGTGGTGGGACACGGTTGCCTCCGGCAGTGGTGCGGACGTTGCTTCCCTCCATCACCCCCCGCCGCCGGACGGTCCGCAAACCGGGGAGCCGGGCCGTGCGCCCCGCCCCTAGGCGTTCTCGGCCCGCACCTCGCCGGCGGCGATCGCGGCGGTGAGGCGGGCGTGGTCGGCGGCGTTGAGCTCGGCGTAGCGGTGGGCGAAGGCGGTGACGGCGCGGTCGAAGGCGTCGCCGCGGCCGAGGTAGGCGGCGATGGCGATCCGGTCGCCGGAGCGGGCGTGGGCGCGGGCCAGGGCGGTGCCGCAGAGCCGGGCGTAGGCGCGCAGGGCGCGGGTGGTCAGGGCGCCGACCTCGGCGGAGCCCTTCATGTCGCGCAGTTGGCGCCAGTAGAAGTGCCGGTCGGCCGGTCCGGTCATCCAGCCGAGGAAGATGTCGCTCGCGGCCTGGATGAGGCGCTGCCCGGCGACCACCCGCTGCCCGTGGTGGACGTACCGGCTCGGCCTGGCGTAGGGCTCCAGGACGGACGCCCCGGCCTCCTTGACCTGGAGCATCAGCGGGTCGCCGGCGTCCCGGCCCTGGAGCAGGACGACGTGGCAGCGGGTGCCGACGCTGCCGACGCCGACCACCTTGCGGGCGGTGTCGACGTAGCGGTAGCGGTCGAGCAGCCGCCCGCGCTCCTCGGGGAGGGTGGCGCGGTAGTCGGCGAGCATGCCGTGCACCTCGTCCGGGTCGACGCCGACGTGCTCGATCAGCGGGGGCTGGTCCTTGAAGCGGCGGCGGCCGGTGGCGGTGGTCTCGGTGAGCTTGCCCGCGGCCTGGAGGCTGTCGCGGCGGCGGGCGGCGGCCAGGTCGGCCTCGACCCGGCGGCGGGGCTTCCCCGTGAGCCGGGCGAGCAGGTCGTCGGCGTCGATCCGCCGGTACCAGACCGGGAGTTCGCCGAGCCCGGCGAGCTGCCGGACGTGCTCGCGGTAGGCGCGGACGGCCTCCCGCACCACCCGGTGGGCGTCCTCGGGGCGCTCGCCGTTCTCCCGGGCGGCGACGGCGAGGCTGGCGGCCAGCCGCTGGACGTCCCACTCGAACGGGCCGGGCAGCGTCTCGTCGAAGTCGTTCAGGTCGAACAGCAGAGCCCGTTCGGGCGAGGCGAAGAGCCCGAAGTTGACCAGGTGGGCGTCGCCGCAGAGCTGGACGGTCAGGCCGCTGTCGGGGGCGGCGGCCAGGTCGCCGGCCATCACGGCGGCGGCGCCGCGCAGGAAGGCGAACGGGGAGGCGGCCATCCGGCCGGTGCGGATCGGGACGAGTTCCGGGACCCGGTCGGCGGCCTGGGCGCGCAGCACGGCGAGCGGGTCGGGGCGGTCGGCGGCGGGCCGCCAGTGCCCGGCGGTGGAGCGCGGGGCGCGGGCCCGGGCGGCGCGGCCGGCCTCCGTGCGCTCGTCGACCGTCAGGTAGGGGGCGGGGGCGTCCATCGGCGGGGCTCCTCACGGCGTCGGGGCCGGAGACGTACCCGCCCCGGCGCGCCGCCGTACCGTCGGCGGGCACCGGGGCGGCGGTCGCTCACCCGGAGGGCCGCACTACATGTTGATCATGTGTCCGGCCAGGCCGTGGATCGCCTCCTTGACGGCCTCGCCCAGCGTCGGGTGGGCGTGCACGTTGCGGCCGACCTCGTGCACCGTCAGGTCCCACTGCTGGGCCAGCGTCAGTTCGGGCAGCAGCTCGGTGACCTCGGGGCCGATCAGGTGGGCGCCGAGCAGTTCGCCGTGGGTCTCGTCGGCGATGACCTTGACGAAGCCGACCGGCTGGCCGAGGCCGTGCGCCTTGCCGTTGGCGGTGAACGGGAACTTCTGCACCTTGACGGCGTAGCCCTGCTCGCGGGCCTGCGCCTCGGTGTACCCGAAGCTGGCGACCTGCGGCTGGCAGTAGGTGGCGCGCGGGACCATCACGAAGTCGATCTCCATGGTCTCGGCCCCGGCGATGGTCTCGGCGGCGATCACGGCCATCGCCTCGGCGGCGTGCGCGAGCATCAGCTTCGCGGTGACGTCGCCGATCGCGAAGATGTGCTCGACGCTGGTGCGGCCCCGGCCGTCGACGGCGATCGCGCCGCGCTCGGTGAGCTGCACGCCGGTCGCCTCCAGGCCGTAGCCCTGGACGCGCGGCACGAAGCCGATCGCCTGGAGCACCTTGTCGGCCTCCAGTACCTCCTGCTTGCCGTCCCGTGTGACGGTGACCTTCACCGGGCCCGCCGGGTCGGAGTCGTCGATCGCGTCGACCCGGGTGGAGGTGAGCACCTTGATGCCCAACTTGCGGTACTGCTTGGCGAGTTCGGCGGAGACGTCGGCGTCCTCCAGCGGCACCATCCGGTCCAGGAACTCGACGACGGTGACCTGCACGCCGTAGTTGTGCAGCACGTACGCGAACTCGACGCCGATCGCGCCGGCGCCCGCGATGACGATCGACTCCGGCAGCCGCTCGGTGAGGATCTGCTCCTCGTAGGTGACGACCCGCTCGCTGAGCGAGGTGCCGGGCAGCAGCCGGGTGGTGGCGCCGGTCGCGATGACGCAGTGGTCGAAGGTGACCATCTCGAAGCCGCCGGCGGCGAGCTTGACCTGGAGGGTGTGGTCGTCGACGAAGGTGCCCCAGCCGTCGTACTCGGTGATGCCGTTCTTCTTCATCAGGTAGTGGACGCCCTTGACCCGGCCGTCGGCGACCTGCCGGGAGCGGCTGAACGCCTTGCCGTAGTCGAAGGAGACCTTGCCGTCGACCTGGAGGCCGTACAGCTCGGCCTCGTTCAGCACGGTGTGCGCGAGCTCGGCGTTGCGCAGCAGGGCCTTCGAGGGGATGCAGCCGACGTTGAGGCAGACGCCGCCCCAGTACTTGGCCTCGATCACGGCGGTGCGCAGGCCGAGCTGGGCGGAGCGGACGGCGGCGGTGTAGCCGCCGGGGCCGGCGCCCAGGACGACCACGTCGTAGTGCGTGCTCATATTCCTCGATCCTTCAGGAAGCGGCGGACGGCCTCGCGGCCCGTGCCTCCCAGTACACCAGGCCGGGGGGCCGGGGACGGCTCCGGCTCCGGGACGGGCAGGTCGGGCAGCGCGCCCCGGTGCAGCCAGGCGTCGAACAGCGGGCCGAGCGGGCGGTCGGTGTAGCGGGCGGCGTGCGCGGCGAGGTCGGCGGTGGTGGCCACGGCGTGCCGGTAGGCGGTGGCCCAGTCGCGCAGCAGCCGGAAGAAGGCGGGGTCGCCGAGGGCGCAGCGCAGCGCGTGCACGGTCAGGCCGCCGCGCTCGTAGACCCGGTCGTCGAACATGTGCCGCTTGCCGGGGTCGCCGATCGCCAGGTCCTGCGGCAGGCCGCGCAGCTGGAGGTGGGCGGCGGCGGCCAGGCGCTGGGCGGTGGGGCCGCCGGTGCGCTCGGACCAGAGCCACTCGGCGTACTTGGCCAGGCCCTCGTTGAGCCAGATGTGCCGCCAGTCGGCGACGGTGACGCTGTTGCCGAACCACTGGTGGGCCAGCTCGTGGGCGACCAGCCGTTCCCAGCCGCGCCGCCCGTCGAGGTGGTTGCGGCCGAAGGTGGCCATGCCCTGCGCCTCGACCGGCACGTCGAGGTCCTCGTCGACCACGGCGACGGTGTACCCGTCGAACGGGTACGGGCCGAACAGCTCCTCGAACAGGCGCATCATCTGCGGCTGCCGGGCGAAGTCGTGCTCGAACCGGGCCGCCAGCGGCTGCGGCACCCAGCCGCTCTGCGGGACGGTGCCGGGGGCCCGCTCGGTCAGCGGGACCTGCCGCAGCGGGGCGATCGCCAGCCCGACCAGGTAGGGGGCGGTGGGCGCGGGCTGCTCGTAGACCCAGGTGGTGGCGGAGGAGCGGGTGGTGCGGCTGAGCAGGCGCCCGCCGGTGACCACGGCGTACGGGGTCGCGGTGGTCACCGTCAGCTGGTAGGCGGCCTTGTCGGCGGGGCGGTCGTTGCAGGGGAACCAGGACGGGGCGCCGACCGGCTGGGAGGCGACCAGCGCGCCGTCGGTGATCTCCTCGAAGCCGATCCCGCCCCAGGGACTGCGCACCGGGCGCGGGTTGCCGGACCAGTGCACCTCGCAGGTGAAGACCGCCCCGGCGGCGGGGGCCTTGGCGGGCCTGATCCGGAGCTTGCCGTCCCGGTGGGCGTAGTGCGCGGCCTTCCCGTCGACCAGCACCCGGCCGATCCGGAAGTCGGTCAGGTCGAGGGTGAACTCGCGCAGCGGCTCGGGCCCGGCGATGGCGGCGATCCGGGCGGAGGCGGCCAGCCGGTTGGGGCCGGGCCGGTAGTCGAGGGCGAGTTCGTAGCGGTGGGCGCGGTAGCGCGGGTCCCCGTGCCGGGGGAAGTACGGGTCGGCGGCGGGGGCCGGCTTGGAGCTCAACGCGGGGGTTCCTCCTGGCGCGGGGGCGGTCACTGCTTACTGCCAGGCTTCGATCGGGTTGCCGAGCCAGCGGGTGTCGGCGGGCACCGTCTCGGCCCGCATCACCAGGGAGGCCGGGCCGAGGGTGGAGCGCTCGCCGACGGTGCTGCCGGGCAGCACGATCCCGCCCGGGCCCAGGGTGGCGCCCGCGCGGAGCTCCACAGTATCCAGCCGCATGATCCGGTCGTGGAAGAGGTGGGTCTGCAGCACGCAGCCGCGGTTGACGCTGACGCCGTCGCCGAGGGTGACCAGGTCGGCCTCGGGCAGCCAGTAGCTCTCGCACCACACGCCGCGGCCGATCCTCGCGCCGAGCGCGCGCAGCCACAGGGTCATCAGCGGCGTCCCGGCGGTGCGGCCGACCAGCCAGGGCACGGCGAGGACCTCGGTGAAGGTGTCGGCCAGCTCGTTGCGCCAGACGAAGCCGGACCACAGCGGGTGCTCGACCGCCCGGAACCGGCCGACCAGCAGCCACTTGGCGGCGGCGGAGACCAGGCAGGCGGCCAGGCCCGCGCCGAGCAGCACCGGGCCGGACAGCAGCGGCGCGTCCAGGGCGCAGAGCGCGGCGGCGGTGAGCACGGCCAGCGCGGCGGAGGCGAGCACCGGGACGATCCGGGCCAGTTCGGTCAGGCCGCGGGCCCAGCGCAGCCGGGCGGGCGGCTCGTAGGTGAGGGCGAGGTCGGCGGTGTCGGCGGCCCGGGGCAGCCTGACCGGCGGCATCCCGAGGTAGGAGCTGCCGCGCTTGGCCTTCTTGGGCGTCGCGGAGAGCACCCCGACCAGGCCCCGGTCGGGGACGGCCCGGCCGGGCGCGGTCATCCCGGAGTTGCCGAGGAAGGCCCGCTCGCCGATCTCGGCCCGCCCGATCCGCAGCCAGCCGCCGCCCAGCTCGTACGGGGCGATCAGGGTGTCGTCGGCGAGGAAGGCGCCGTCGCCGACCTTGGTCAGGCTGGGCAGCGCCAGCACGGTGGAGACCTCCGCGCCCTTGCCGACCCGCATGCCGAGCAGCCGCAGCCAGACCGGGGTGATCAGCCCGGCGTACAGCGGGAACAGCGTCTCGCGGGCCAGGTCCATCAGCTGGCTGACCGTCCAGGCCTGCCAGCCGGTGCGGCCGTGCAGCGGGTGGTAGCCGGTGCGCAGGCCGAGCGAGAGCAGCCGGACGCCCGCCAGGACGAGCGCGGCGTAGGCCAGCCCGTAGGCGAGGGTGGCGGGGACGAGGGCGGCCAGGGCGCCCCGCAGGGCCTGGGCGAGGTCGTCGCCGGGGTGGACGAACTGCCCGGCGATCAGCAGGCCGGGCAGCGCGGCGAGCAGCGGCAGCAGGGAGAGCGCGAAGCCGGTGGCGCCGTAGGCGGCGGCCCAGCCGGGGGTGCGCGGGGGGCGCTGCGCGGGCCAGCCGCGCTGGGCCTTGCCGGTCTTGGCGGCGGGCGCGCCGGCCCAGCGCTGGCCGGTGGGGACGGCGCCGGTGACGCCGGAGCCGGGGGCGATCTCGGCGCGCTTGCCGATCTTGGCGCCGGGCAGCAGGGTCGAGCGGGTGCCGACCACGGCGCCCGCGCCGATCCGCAGCGCGCCGATCTCCAGCCGGTCGCCGTCCAGCCAGTGGCCGGACAGGTCGACCTCGTTCTCGACCGCGCAGCCCTTGCCCAGGCGCAGCAGGCCGGTGACCGGCGGCAGGGCGTGCAGGTCGACGTCGGGGGCGACCCGGCAGCCGAGCGCCCGGGCGTAGCGGACCAGCCAGGAGCCGGAGAGGCCGACCGCGCCGGAGGCTTCGGCGAGCCGTTCGGCGGCCCACAGCCGCAGGTGGACGGAGCCGCCGCGCGGGTAGCTGCCGGGGCCGACGCCGCGCAGCAGCAGCCGGGCGCCGCCGGCCGCGATCGCCAGCCGGCCGGGCGCGGAGTACAGCAGCAGGGCGCTGGCGGCCAGCAGCCACCAGGGCGCGCGGGGGGCCCACGGGTAGTCGCCGAGCAGGTGCAGGACGGTGCCGAGCGCGCCGAGGGCGAGCGACCAGCGCAGGCCGGTGAGGGTGGCCAGCGGCAGCGTCAGCAGCAGTTGCAGGGCCTGGGCGCGGCGGGGCGTCGGGGTGACGGTGCGGGCCGGGCCCCCGGCCTGGGCGGACTTCTCCAGCAGCCGGGCCAGCTTGCGTAGGGTGGGCTGCTGGTAGATGTCCAGGACGGAGACGGCCGGGTAGCGGGCGCGCAGCAGGGTGGTGAGCTGGGCGGCGGCCAGCGAGCCGCCGCCGATCGCGAAGAAGTCGTCGTCGGCGCCGCGCACCGGGGTGCCGAGGATCTGCGCCCACTGCTCGGCGAGCCACGCCTCGGTGCCGTAGAGCTGCTCGGCGGGCCCGGCGGTCTCCAGCTCGGGCAGCGGCCAGGGCAGCGCGTCCCGGTCGACCTTGCCGGAGGTGCGGGTGGGCAGGTGGTCGACGGGGGCGAGCAGCGGGACGAGGGCGGCGGGCAGTTCGGCGCGCAGCCGGGCGACGGCGGCGTCCCGGTCGAAGCCGTCCTGGGTGACCAGGTAGCCGACCAGCAGCTGGTTGCCGCCGCGGGCGGTGCGCACGGCGGCGGCGGCGCCGGAGACGGCGGGCAGCGCCTGGAGGGCCGCGTCGACCTCGCCGAGCTCGATCCGCCGGCCGCCGAGCTTGATCTGCTCGTCGGCGCGGCCGAGGAAGACCAGGCCCTCGGGTTCGGCGCGCACCAGGTCGCCGGAGCGGTAGGCGCGCTCCCAGCCGAGGGACTCCAGCGGGGCGTACTTCTCGGCGTCCTTGGCCGGGTCGAGGTAGCGGGCCAGGCCGACGCCGCCGATCACCAGCTGGCCGCTGCCGCCCATCGGGACGGGTTCGCCGGCCTCGTCGACGACGGCGAGCTCCCAGCCGTCCAGCGGCAGGCCGATCCGGACCGGGGGGCGGCCGGTCAGCAGGGCGCCGCAGGCGACCACGGTGGCCTCGGTGGGGCCGTAGGTGTTCCACACCTCGCGGCCCTCGGTGACCAGGCGCTCGGCGAGTTCGGGCGGGCACGCCTCGCCGCCGAAGATCAGCAGCCGGACCTCGTTGAGCGCCTCGGCGGGCCAGAGCGCGGCCAGGGTCGGGACGGTGGAGATCACGGTGATCTCCTGCTCGGCCAGCCACGGCCCGAGGTCGGCGCCGGAGCGGACCTGGGCGCGCGGGACGGGCACCAGGCAGGCGCCGTGCCGCCAGGCCAGCCACATCTCCTCGCAGGAGGCGTCGAAGGCCACCGACAGCCCGGCCATCACCCGGTCGCCAGGGCCGACCGGCTCCTCCCGGAGGAACATCGCGGCCTCGGCGTCGACGAACGCGGCGGCGCTGCGGTGGGTGACGGCGACGCCCTTGGGCCTGCCGGTGGAGCCGGAGGTGAAGATGATCCAGGCGTCGTGCTCCGGGCCGGGCTCCCGGGCCTCGTGGCCGGACGGCTTGACCTTCTCCAGCCGGTGGTCGGCGCCGATCACCGCGTTCACGTCGGCCTCGCCGAAGACCAGCTCGGCCCGCTCGTCCGGGTCCTCGAAGTCGACCGGCACGTAGGCGGCGCCCGCGGCGAGCACCGCCAGGATCGCCACGTACAGCTGGTTGCCGCCGGAGGGGACGCGGACGCCGACCCGGTCGCCGAGGCCGACGCCCGCCCGGGCCAGGTGCCGGCGGACCCGCTCCACCTCGGTGAGCAGCGCCGCGTAGCTGAGCGTCTCGCGCCCGTCGTCCAGGGCCGGCTCCTGGGGGTGGGCGGCGGCGGTGGCGGCCAGCACGTCGACCAGGGTGCGCGGCGCGGGGGCGGCCTGGGCGCGGAACAGCGCGGTATCGGGAACGGTCATCACGGCCACACGGTCCTCGTCCTGGGTTCCCCGGCGGTCAACCGAAGGCGTCGAAAGCAAGACAACCTGGGCAAGTTTACCGGTCAGGCGGGGTGCGGGGCCGGAGGCGGCGGGCCGGCGGACCGGTGGACGGGGGGCCGGGACGGCGGGCGGGGGCCGGGCGCGGGCCGACGGGTGGTCGGCCCGCGCCGCTGCGCGGCTGGTTGCGGGGGGTGTGCGGGCGGCCGGGCTGACGGGGCGTCAACCGGCTGGCGCGCCGGAGTACTCCCGGTATTCATCCAGTGTTCACGCGCCCGCCTCGTCGGTGTGGTCAGCGGCCCCGGGTGGGTTCGCCGCGGCGCACCGCGCCGGGGGCCCGGCCGGCGGGGCGGTCGGCGCGGTGCGCCGAAGTGAGCTGCCAGGGCACCGAGATGACCATCACGCCGGGGGTGAACAGCAGCCGGCTCTTGAGCCACAGGGCGGTCTGGTTGTGCAGCAGGTTCTCCCACCAGCGGCCGACCACGTACTCGGGGACCAGCACGGCCACCGCGTCGCCGGGGTGAGCGGCCGTCAGCTCCCGCACGTGGGCGACCACCGGCTTGGTGATCTCCCGGAACGGCGAGTCGAGCACCCGCAGCGGCACCTCGACCCCGGCGCCGTCCCACCGGGCGCGCAGGTCGGCGGTGGCCTCCGGCTCGACGTCCACGGTGAGCGCCTCCAGCGTGTCGGGGCGCATCGCCTGCGCGTAGCCGAGCGCCCGCAGGGTGGGCTTGTGCAGCTTGGAGACCAGCACCACGGCGTGCACCCGCCGGGGCCGGTCGGTGCCGGGCTCCTCGGCCGCGAGTTCGGCGGCGACGGCGTCGTAGTGGCGGCGGACGCCGCGCATGGCCAGCCAGAGCAGCAGGGCGGCGACCACGGCCAGCCAGGCGCCCTGGGTGAACTTGGTGATCAGCACGATCACCAGCACCAGCGCGGTGGTGCCGGCGCCCAGCCCGTTGATCACCCGGGAGCGGCGCGCGGCGGCCCGGGCGGCGGGCTCGGCCTCGGTGGCCAGCGCCCGGTTCCAGTGCCGGACCATGCCGATCTGGGAGAGCGTGAAGGAGGTGAACACGCCCAGGATGTAGAGGTGGATCAGGCTGGTGACGTCCGCCCGGTAGAACCAGAGCAGCGCCCCGGCCACCACGGCGAGCGCGATGATGCCGTTGGAGAACGCCAGCCGGTCGCCGCGGGTGTGCAGCTGCCGGGGCAGGTAGCGGTGCTGGGCGAGGATCGAGGAGAGCAGCGGGAAGCCGTTGAACGCGGTGTTCGCGGCCAGGATCAGCACCAGTGCGGTCACCGCCTGCACCGCGTAGAACAGCACGCTGTCCGAGCCGCCGAAGACGGTGGCGGCGAGCTGGGCGATCACGGTCTGCTGGGTGTACGTGCGGCAGTCCCCGGCCAGGCCGGTCAACTGGCAGGCGTCCTCGACGTAGTGGACGTGCGAGGTCAGCGCGAGCAGCGTGACGCCGGCGAACATCACCACCGCGACGACGCCCATCACCGCCATGGTGGCCGCGGCGTTGCGGGACTTCGGGGCCCGGAACGCGGGCACCCCGTTGGAGATCGCCTCGACGCCGGTCAGCGCGGTGCAGCCGGAGGCGAAGGCGCGCAGGCCCAGCATCAGCAGCCCCAGGCCCTGGAGCGCGTCCTTGCCGTGCTCGGGCGCGACGCCCAGGTGCGCGGTCGGCGCCTGCGGGCTGTCGCCGAACGCGAGCCGGACCAGGCCGGTGGCCACCATCAGCAGGATGGCGCCGATGAACAGGTACGTCGGCGCGGCGAACGCCCGGCCGGACTCGCGCACGCCGCGCAGGTTCACCGCGGTCAGCAGCGCGGTGAAGCCGAGCGCCAGCGCCACCCGGTGGTCGGCCAGCGAACCGAACGCGGAGATGACGTTGTCCACGCCGGAGGCCACCGAGACGGCCACCGTCATCACGTAGTCGACCAGCAGCGAGGCGGCCACCACCAGCCCCGCGTTCGCCCCGAGGTTGCGCGAGACCACCTCGTACGAGCCGCCGCCGCTCGGGTAGGCGTGCACCACCTGCCGGTAGGAGAGCACCACCACGGCCATCAGGGCGACCACGCCCAGCGCGATCCACGGCGTCAGGTACAGGAACGCGGTGCCGCCGACGGTGAGCACCAGCAGGATCTCGCCGGTCGCGTAGGCCACCGAGGAGAGCGGGTCGGAGGCGAAGATCGGCAGCGCCAGCCGCTTGGGCAGCAGCGTCTCGCCGAGTTCCTCGCTGCGCATGGCGCGGCCGATCACGAGGCGCTTGAGCGCCTGGGGGAGGTTGAGCACAGCACGGGAGCGTATGTGGCCCGTCCACCCGGCAAGCCGCCTGTCCAGCCCGCCCGTTTCCCGCGTTTCCGCAGGCCAGCGGCGGTTTCACTGATCGAATCGAAGGCCGGGGGTGGTGGGGGCCACCCGTTAAGGATTCGTCAATATCGAGCGGGAGCGTGGGACGAAGCGGCCGGAAACGGTCGAAAAAGGTCAGCCGGTCGGGGGTGGCCGGGCCTCGGCCGCGGGCGGCAGATGCGGGCGGCGGGCGGCGGGTGGCGGGTGGTTACGGGCGGCGGGTGGCCAGCAGCAGGCCGGAGGCGCAGTCCAGGGGCGTGGCGTGCAGGCGGGGGTCGCCGGTCAGCCGCTCGACCAGGGCGTCGACCGCCGCGGCGTGGTCGGCGGGCCAGGTGGGCTGCGGCAGCAGGTCGTCGACCAGGTACAGGCCGCCCGGGGCGAGCAGGTCCAGCGCCCGGTCGAGGTGGTGGAACTTGCCCGGCCAGGTGTCCGCGAACACCAGGTCGAAGCCGCCGGGCGGCAGCGCGTCGATCAGCTCCGCCCCGTCCCCCACCACCAGCTCCAGCCGCGGGTCCGCCGCCAGGTGCTCGGCCGCGACCGCCGCGACCGCCGCGTCCAGCTCCACGCTCAGCAGCGTCGCGCCCGGGTCCATCCCGCTGAGCAGCCAGCTCGTGCCCACCCCCGCGCCCGTCCCCAGCTCCAGCAGCCGGCCCCCGGGGCGGGCCGCCGCCAGCGTCCGCAGCAGTCGTCCCGTCACCGGGTCGCAGGACATCTCGAACCCGAGCGCCGCGCACCCGCGCGCGATCGCGGCCAGCACGGCGGGGTGGGAGTCGGTCGTGAGCGCCATGGCGCGGCCTCCGGGGGTGACGGTCCGTCAGTGGTCGCGACACGCTAGCGGCGCCACCGGGCCCCGCACAGCGAATTCCGCCCCGTGGGCGCCGACGGGGCCGGGGCAGGTGTGCATCGGGCGGGCGATACGCAATAAATGTGAGGTACGTGACCTTCTTCCCTTCTGGGCGGTACGGGTGTTTGCCAGCCTGGTCCGCATCCGACCTGCCGAAGGAGACCCCCGTGACCGGCACCCCCCGGCGCGCCGTCCGGCTGCTGCTCATGGCCGCGGCCTCGCTGTCCGTCCTGCTGCCGCTGCTGCGCGGCGCCACGACGGCGGGAGCGCTCGCCGAGTTCGGGGCGGGGCGCGGGACGGCGGTGGCCGCCCAGCTGGGCTCGGCGCTGGCGCTGCTGACGGCGCTGCTGGTGGCGGGACGTGCGGTCGACGCCCGGGGGTGGCCGAGGGTGCTGCGGTGGGCGCTGGGGGTGATGGCGGCGGGCGGCGCGGTCGCGGTCACGGCCGGGCACTCCTGGACGTACCTGGCCGGGCGGGCCGTGGCGGACGCCGGGTCGGCCGGGGTGCTGATCGCCGCGCTGGCCTCCGTCCCGCTGCTGAACCTGCCCGGGCGGATCACCCGGGTGGTGGGCGGGGCGGTCGCGGGCGTCGCCGTGGTGCTGGTGCTCGGCGCGAACGTCGCGGTGCGGATCGACACGGCGGCCGGCTGGCGGCTCGGCGAGGCGGTGGTCCCGGCCGCCGCCGCGCTGCTGCTGCTCGTCGCGCTGCGGCTGCTGCCGCGCGACCGGCTGCCCCGTTCGACCGCCCGCTCAGGGCCCGTGGGCGGACCGGGGGTGGCGGCGGCGGTGCTGCCGGCCGTCGCGGGCCTGGAGCTGGGCCCGCTGCGCGGCTGGTCGGACCCGGTGGTGGGCGGGCTGCTGGTCGCCGCGGCGGCGCTGTTGGCGGCCGGCCGGGTGCGGGCCGTCCGGCGCGCCCGGAGCCGTCCGGGCCCGGCGGTGCCCGGCGTCCCGGCCCGGGCCGCGGCCGGGGCGCTGGTCGCGGGCGCCACGCTGGGCTTCACCCAGCTCGGGCTGACCGCGGCCGTCCCCGTGCTGCTGCTCCAGCGCGGGGTGCCGGCGACCCACGTGACGCTGTCGATGTCCGGCTACGGGCTGGGCATGCTGGCGGCCGGGCTGACCGCCCGGCACTGGCGGCTGACCCCGCTGACCAGCTCCTCGCTGGGCCTGCCGCTGGCCGCCGTCGGCCTGGCCTCGCTGCACTTCCTGCCGGACGGGGCCGGGCAGGCGGCGCTGGTCGCGGGCGCGGTGGCGGTGCTGGTCGGATTCGGCCTGGTGATCACCCAGATCCCCTACCTGGCCGGGTTCCTGGCCGCGCTGCCCCGCCAGCGGCGGGCCGCCGCCTCCGCGCTGTACCCGGTGGCGATCCTGCTCGGCGGCGTGCTGGCCCAGACCGTGCCGGGCAGCTCGGCGCTGCTGACCGGCACCGACGACCCGGACGCGCTGAGCACCGTGCTCTGGGTGGCCTGCGGCGCGGTCGCGCTGGTGGCGATGGTGCTGGGCCGCCCGGTGGTGTCGCTGACCGTCGCCGCGGCGGCCGGGCTCCAGCACCTGCTGCTGGTCGCGCTGGCCGGCGAACGGGTCGCCGACCGCCCCGGGGCCGCGGTGGCCGCGCTGGCGGTGGGCGCGGCGGCCGGGCTGGTGGCCTGGAGCCGCCGCCAGCAGTCGGAGCGGCTGGCCCGCGTCCGGGCCAGCGAGATCGCCCTGCAACAGGCGGTGCTGCACCCCATCCCGGCCCGGCTGGGCGAGCTGCGCCTGACCGGCCACTACCAGCCCGCGACGGCGGGCACCGGCGTCGGCGGCGACTTCTTCGAGGCGGTGCGCACCCCGCACGGCACCCGGCTGCTGATCGGCGACGTCCGGGGCAAGGGGTTGCAGGCCGTCCAGACCGTCACCGAGCTGCTGGGCTGCTTCCGCTCCCAGGCGCACGAGACCGCCGACCTGGGCGAGCTGGCCGCCCGGCTGGACCGCCAGCTCGCCCGGCTGGCGGCGGCCCGCGGCGACGAGGAGCTGTTCGCCACCGCGCTGCTGCTCCAGCACCGGGACGGCGTCGACCAGGTCGAGGTGGTCAACTGCGGGCACCTCGCGCCGCTCCGGGTCGGGCCGGACGGGGCCGGTGCCGTCCCCGTCCCGGCGCTGCTGCCGCTCGGCCTGGGCGCGCTCGGGCACGGCCCGGCCCCCGCCCCGACCCCGCTGGCCCTGCCGGGCGGCTCGGCGCTGCTGCTGCACACGGACGGGCTGAGCGAGGCGCGCAACTCCTCCGGCGAGTTCTACCCCCTGGACGAGCGGCTGTCCGTGCTGGGCGCCGCCGACCCGGGCCGCCTGATCGCCGGCCTCGTCTCGGACGTCCGGGACTGGACGCACCAGCTGTCGGACGACATCGCGCTGATCGCCCTCACCCGGGCGCGGGCCGGCTGACGCGCCCGGGTGAGGGCTCCCCGGGTGGTGGCTCCCTGGGTGCGGGGGCGGGGGGCGACTCCCCCGGGTGGGGACGGTCGGCCGGGCTCCGGTGGCGGAACCGGGGCAGCGCCGGGAGGGTGGCTGGCGGGGGGACGCACCGGATGTCCCGAACCGGAAAGAGCGAGAGATGCCCGAAGTCACCACCCCGTACGCGACCGGCACCCCGTGCTGGATCGATCTGATGGCGAAGGACCAGCAGGCGGCGCTGGACTTCTACCGCGACCTGCTCGGCTGGCAGGGGCAGCCCGGCCCGGCCGAGTTCGGCGGGTACGCGGTCTGCGAACTGGACGGCAAGGCCGTGGCCGGGATCGGCCCGGCGATGGCGCCGGAGGGCATGCCGGAGCCGCCGACCGTCTGGACCGGCTACCTGGCCAGCACCGACGCCCAGGCCACCCAGGACGCGATCGTCGCGGCGGGCGGCACGCTGATCGTCCCGACCGTGGAGGTCGGCGGCCTGGGCCGGATGCTGGTCGCGGCGGACCCGCAGGGCGCGGTGTTCGGCGTCTGGCAGCCCGGCGAGTTCCACGGCGCGCGGGTGGTCAACGAGGCCGGCGCGCTGGTCTGGAACGAGCTGCACACCAACGACGTGCCGGGCGCCACCGCGTTCTACGGCGAGGCGTTCGGCATCGAGATCGAGCCGGTGGACGGCATGGACTCGTACTGGGAGCTGCGGGTCGGCGGCCGGGCCGTCGGCGGGGTCACCCTGCTGGCCAACGACCCGCCCGGCACCCCGGCGCACTGGCTGACCTACTTCGCCGTCGACGACGTGGACTCCACCGTGGACGCGCTGGTCCGGCGGGGCGGGACGGTGCTCGCGCCGCCGTTCGACATGGCGGCCGGGCGGATGACGGTGGTCGCCGACCCGCAGGGGGCGCCGTTCGCGATGATCAAGCCGCAGCCGATGTCGTAGGGCGCGCCGCGCCGGCGTGAGCCGCGCCGCTGCCCGTCCAGCCGCCCGTCCCGGTTCCGTCCGGGGCGGGCGGTGCGTCGTGCCGGGCGGTGCGTCGTGCCGGGCGAGGCGGCGGGAGCGGCAGGCCGGGCGGGGCGGCGGGCGGGGGCGGTGTCGGCTGTGTCAGGATTTCCGCAGGTCATCGGGACAGCGTCGCTCCCGGCCGGATCGGAGAGAACAGCCGTGCCCACAGCCGTCGCCCCTAAGCCCCTGCTGCTCCGGGACGGGCGTCCCGCCGCCGCCGGGTGGTCGCTCGACCCCGGGATGCGGCACCTCAACCACGGTTCGTTCGGCGCGGTGCCGCTGGTCGCGCAGCGCGAACAGCAGCGGCTGCGCGAGGAGATGGACGCCTCGCCGGTGCTGTGGTTCCCCGGGCTGCCCCGGCGGGTCGCCGCCGCGCGGGCCGCGATCGCCGAATTCCTGCGCGTACCGGCCGAGTTCACCGCGCTGGTGCCGAACGCGAGCGCCGGGGCGAGCGCCGTGTACGGCAGCCTCCCGCACCGGGACGGCGGCGAGGTGCTGGTCACCGACCACGGCTACGGGGCCGTCACCATGGGCGCGGCCCGGCTGGCCCGGCGCTGGGGCGGCTCGGTGCGCACGGCGCACGTGCCGCTGGCGGCCGGTCCGGCGGAGGCCGCGGCGGCGGTGACCGGGGCGGTGACCGAACGGACCGCGCTGATCGTGCTGGACCGGATCACCTCCGCGACCGCCCGCTACCTGCCGGTCGACCTGATCGGCGCGTTCGCCCGCGAGCGCGGCGTCCCGCTGCTGGTCGACGCCGCGCACGTGCCCGGCCTGGACGAGGACCCGCTGGCCGGGGCGGACTGCGACGCCTGGGTCGGCAACCTGCACAAGTTCGGCTGCGCGCCGCGCGGCACCGCCGCGCTCGTCGCCCGGGGCGAACTCCGGCACTCCCTCCACCCGTTGATCGACTCCTGGGGCGCGGAGGAGCCGTTCCCGGAGCGCTTCGACACCCAGGGCACCGTGGACGTCACCGGCTACCTGGCCGCGCCGACCGCGCTCGACTTCGTCGCCGAGCAGTGGGGTTGGGCCGACACCCGCCGCTACATGAGCGAACTCGCCGACTACGCCCAGCAGTTGGTCGGCGAGACGATCACCGCCGCGACCGGCGAACTGGCCACGGCGGAGGTCGGCATGCCGGTGGGCGCCCTCCGCCTGGTCAGGCTCCCGGCCGGCCTGGGCCGCACCCGCCTGGAGGCCGACGGCCTGCGCGACCGCCTGGCCGCCGAGTTCGGCGTCGAGGCCGCCTTCACCAGCTTCGGCGGGACGGGGTACTTCCGGCTGTCCACGCACGCGTACAACACGGCGGAGGACTACGAGTACTTCGCGGAGCGGTGCGTACCGGTGCTGTGCGCCTGGGCCCGGGAACGCTGACCGCACCGGCACGCGGGCGCGGTCGGCGGGGCCGGCGCCGAAGGTGGTGGCGGAGTGGGCGAAGGCGAAGGTTCCCGATGGGCGCACGGGCGCGACTGCGGGCACCGGCACCGACAATCATCGGAACGCGGGGCGAAGCACCTGCCGGAACGTCATCCGGCCTCGGGGGTGGTCTCGGTGTCGAGCCAGGCGAGGTAGGCGGGGGATCCGGCGGTCACCGGGACGGCGATCACCTCCGGGGTGTCGTAGCTGTGCAGTTCGCCGATCCGGGTGACGAGGCGGTCGGCCAGCGCGGCCCGGGTCTTGAGGTCGACGCGCCACTCGGGGGCGTCCCGGACCTCGCCGTCCCACCGGTACACCGAGCGGACGGGGTGCAACTGCGCGCAGGCGGCGAGGCGTTCGCGGACCAGGGTGGCGGCGAGGGCGCGGGCGGCGGCCTCGTCCTCGTGGGTGGTCGTCACCACCAGGTACCGGTGCGGGGGCGGGGGCTGCTGCTCGGTCATGGGCCGAGCGTACGGGGCCGGCGGGTTCCGGGCCGGGGGTCCGGCGGGTTCCGGGCCGGGGTGCCGTGACGGCCCGGGCACCCCGCACGCGGGCCGTCACGGCGTTCGGCGGGCGCGGCCCCGGTCGCCCGGGGTTCCCCTCCCGGGGAGCGGGCCGCGCCGCCGGTTCGGGTGGCTGTCGCCGCTGACCGCCCCACGTGGGGGTGGGGTCGGTCAGCGGCGGGACCGGGGGTGGTCAGCGGCGCTGCCAGAGGGCCGGGACGTTCGGCGGCTCCCAGCCCGCGTACGCGATGTGGCCCTGGAGGCAGACGTAGCCGACGCCGTTGTAGCTGACCAGGTCGCCGGCCTTGTAACTGGCGCCGACCGCCCAGGTGGTGGAGCCGCCGGGGGTGGAGGCGCTCGGGCCGGGGCTCGGCGAACCCTGGGTCGGGCTGCCGCTGGGGCTGGGCGTGCCGGTGCCGTTGACGTTGAGCACGAAGTCGAAGCCGGCCTCGCGCCCGTTGCCGACCTGGCGGACCGTCATCACCAGGTCGGGGTCGAAGATGGTGTCGGTGGAGTTGCGCGGCTCGTTCGGGAAGTACAGCTGGGTGGTGAGGATCGGCTGCCCGGGGGCCTGCACCTTGACGTGGAGGTGCCGGGTGCGGCCCGGGTAGAGGCCGGGGACGATCGTGGTCAGCGTGTACGCGCCATTGGCGGCGCTGAACTGGTGGCCGCGGAAGGTGTAGCCGGAGTTGTCGTAGGTGCCGTTGGTGTCGGCCTGCCAGAAGTCCAGCAGGGCACCGGAGATCGGCAGGCAGTTCCGGCCGAAGACGTAGCCGCTGACGGTCAGCGGGGTACCGGGGGTGCCGCTGGTGACCAGGTTGGTCCGCAGCGGGGAGCCGGGCTTGAAGTACGGGCCCTCGATCTGCTCCTCGGTGACGTGCCCGTCGGTGCACTGGGGGGTGAGCGGGGCCGGGACGTCGGCGGCGACCGCGTCGCGGGCCAGGGCGACGCCGCCGCCGATCAGGACCGGTGCGGCGCCGGCCAGGGCGGCCGCCTTGAGCAGGCCCTTGCGGCTGATCCGGCGATCGGCCAGTTCGCTCAGGCCGTCCAGCGGGTTGTGGGGGGTGGGCATGGCTCTCCGTTCGACTGCTGCGGTGGTCGCCGCCCGCCCGGGGCTCCTTGGACGGGACATGACATGCGGCGGGGTCGGGCCTCCCGGCGCGGCGGCGCTGTGGGGTGCCTCCGACGCTAGGCCCTGCCCGGCCGGACCGTCGATGGACGGGGTCGGCGGGACGTGGTGCATTCCTCAACCGCCGCCGGGCTGTCGGGTTTCCGGGCCGCCAGGCCGTCGGGTTTTCGGGCCGTCAGCTCGCCTGCTCGCGGAACTCGCCCGGGGTGCGGCCGACTTCGCGGCGGAAGAAGCGGCAGAAGTAGGCCGGGTCGGAGAATCCGGCCGCCGCCGATACCTGACGGACCGTCATGTCGGTGGTGGTGAGCAGGTGTTTCGCCTCCAGGGTCTGCTGCTCGCGGACCAGCCGGGCCGGGGTGCGGCCGGTGGCCTCCTTCACCACCTCGTGCAAGTAGCCGGTGGAGACGCCGAGTTCACGGGCGATGGCGAGCACCGAGCGGTCGGCGCGGTCGGCGTCGGTGATCATCCGGGTGAACCGGGCGGCCAGCGGATGACCGGCCGCCCGGGGAACCGCGGCCCCGCCGCCACCGTGGGCCACCCGCAGCGCACGCACGAGCAGGACGTGCAGCAGCGCCTGTAGCACGCCCACCGCACCGTCCAGACCGGCCTCGTGCTCGGCCGTCAACTCCCTTAGCAGGCCCAGGATCTCGCGGTGCTCCCGCCCCTCCGGCCGGACCGCCGGGCCACCGGCCAGGGCGCGCAGCAGGGCCAGGTCCTCCGGATGCCGGTGCAGGAAGTCCTCGTTGAACAGCAGCACCCACCCGTCGAGCCGCCCCGCCCCGGACCAGCGGTGCACCTGACCGGGCAGCACCGCGTACAGCGTGGGCGGCTGGATGCGGTGCTCGACCAGGTCGATGACGTGCGTCCCCCCGCCCGCCGTGACGTAGACCAGCTCGTAGAACGAGTGCCGGTGCGGGAAGTCCGCCCGGGAGAGCGGCCCGACGGCGTCGAAGCTGCCCGCCGCGAACGGCAGCAACCCCGGGTCGGGCACGTCCAGGTCGTGCAGTTCCAGGCCGCTGGCCGGTCGGAGCCTCATCGAGCCAGTGTGCGCAAACGCCCCGCGAACCGTCCAGCGGCCCAGCCCGACCGGCACGCACCGGCAAGCGGGGGTGGGGGTTCGATGGAGGGAGGTGGGAGGGCAAGGCCGACCGTCGGGCCTCCGTCCGGGCGTCATGCCCGCGTTGGACGGCCAGTCCGCTGCCGGGCGGCTGCTCACGGACCTCGGCCCGGGCGGGTGCGGCGTGGCGGCCGACCGTCTCGCCGTGTCCCGGTGCCGCACCGCCTGCCGCGCCACGACGCCCGTCCCCCGTTCACCTCCGCGTTCCCGGTCCTGCTCCGGGCGGGCTTGCGCGGGCCGTGGGGGGGGTCAGACCAGCAGGAGGGTGCCGCAGGATTCGGTGAGGGCGGTGCGGGCATCGGTGGGGAGGGCCTGGTCGGTGATGAAGCAGTCGAGGTCGGTGAGGGCGGCGAAGCTGCTGAGGCCGACGATGCCCCACTTGGTGTGGTCGGCGACGGCGACGGTGCGGTGGGCGGAGGCGATCAGGGCGCGGTTGGTCTGGGCCTCGGCGAGGTTGGGGGTGGTGAGGCCGGCGCGTTCGCTGACGCCGTGGGCGCCGATGATCAGGAGGTCGACGTGGAGGGAGCGGATGGCCTGGTCGGCGAGGGGGCCGACCAGGGCGGCGGAGCGGGTGGGGGCGCCGCCGGTGAGCAGGAGGGCGGGGCCGTCGTCGCCGCGGGTGCGGACGAGTTCGGCGACGGGGAGGGAGTTGGTGACCACGGTGAGGCCGGGGACGTCGAGCAGGCGGGTGGCGACGGCGTAGGCGGTGGTGCCGGCCGAGACGGCGACCACGCTGCCGGGCTGGACCTGGGCGGCGGCGGCCTCGGCGAGGGCGGCCTTGGTGTCGGCGGCGAGGCTGGACTTGGCCTCGAAGGCGGGCTCGTCCGCGGTGGTGGTGCGGGCGACCGCGCCGCCGTAGACCTTGCGGACGGCGCCGGTGCGGGCGAGGGCGTCCAGGTCGCGGCGGACGGTCATGTCGGAGACGCCGAGTTGGTCGACCAGTTCGGCGACCTTGACGGCCCCGTCCCGGCGGACCAGGTCGAGGATCAGGGCCCGGCGCTGGTCGGCGAGCAGTCCGCCGTCGGTGGTCACTGTGGTCCTCCACGGGTGCTGGGGTGGGAGGGGATCAGCATAGTTCGCCGGGGCCGCGCCGACCCTGTTCGGGTGTGGGGTTGTGTGTTTGAATGTGTTGGATATGTTGCCCGACCGCTCGTGGACGGCCCGTGAACGCCGCTGAACGCCCGCTGGAGTGCCCGATGACCACCGATGCCGCCACCGATGCCGCCGCCGTTTTCGCCTCCGCCTTCGGCGACGTCCCCGACGGCGTGTGGGCCGCCCCCGGCCGGATCAACCTGATCGGCGAGCACACCGACTACAACGAGGGCTTCGTGCTGCCCGCCGCGCTCCCGCACGCCACCCGGGTGGCGGCCCGCCGCCGCTCCGACGGCCTGGTGCGGCTGTTCAGCGCGCAGGGCGACGGCGCGGTGGCGGAGTTCGCGGTGGACGGGCTGGCCCCCGGGACGGTGTCCGGCTGGGCGGCGTACCCCGCCGGGGTGTTCTGGGCGCTCGCCGAGGCCGGGCACCCGGTGGGCGGGGCCGACCTGGCGTTCGACTCGGACGTGCCGTCCGGGGCGGGCCTGTCCTCGTCCGCCGCGCTGGAGTGCGCCACCGCGCTCGCCCTGGACGAGCTGTACGGCCTGGGCCTGGACGCCCCCGGCCGGGCGCTGCTCGCCCAGCGCGCCGAGAACGCGTACGTCGGGGTGCCGTGCGGCGCGCTCGACCAGATGGCGTCCAGCTGCTGCGTCGCGGGCCACGCCTACTTCCTGGACACCCGGACGCTGGCCGGCCGCCAGGTGCCGCTGGACCTGCCCGCGGTCGGCCTCTCCCTGCTGGTGATCGACACCCGGGTCAAGCACGACCTGGGCGACGGCGCGTACGCGGGCCTGCGGGCGGGCTGCGAGCGGGCGGCCGGGCTGCTGGGGGTGCGGGCGCTGCGCGACCTGGGGGTGGCGGAGCTGGCGGCGGCGCAGGAGCGGCTGCCGGCCGAACTGCGCCCGCTGGTGCGGCACGTGGTGACGGAGGACCAGCGGGTGCTGGACGCGATCGCGCTGCTGGACGCGGGCGACCCGCGGGCGCTGGGCCCGGTCCTGACCGCCGGGCACGCCTCGCTGCGCGACGACTACCGGGTCTCCTGCCCGGAGACAGACCTGGCGGTGGCCGCGGCGAACGCGGCGGGCGCGCTGGGCGCCCGGATGATGGGCGGCGGGTTCGGCGGCTCGGTGCTCGCCCTGGTGGACACCGAGCGGCTGGCGGCGGTCGAGCGGGCCGTGCGCGAGGCGTTCGCGGCGGCCGGGTACGCCGACCCGCACGCCTTCCCGGCGGTGCCCGCGCAGGGCGCCCACCGGGTGCGGTAGCGGGCGGGGAAGCGGGTGCGGTAGCGGGCGCGGTAGCGCGGGGAAGGCCGCAGGCCCGTCCGGGAGGTTCCGGGCGGGCCCTTCTCCGTGCGGGGCGAGGGTCGCGTGGGGCGGGGGGTGGGGTGCGGGGCCGCGGGTCAGAGCGCGCGGAGGGTGCGGGCGGCGGTCTCGGGGTTGATGTCGTTCATGAACGCGCCCATGCCGGACTCGGTGCCGGCCAGGTACTTGAGCTTGTCCGCGGTGCGGCGGAGGGTGAACAGCTCCAGGTGGAGGGCGAGTTCGGCGGGGGCGGGGCGGGGGGTCTGGTGCCAGGCGGCGATGTAGGGGGCCGGGGCGGGGAACAGGCGGTCGAAGCGGCGCAGCAGGTCGAGGTAGACCCGGGGGAACTCGGCGCGGGCGGCCTCGTCCAGGGCGGTGAGGTCGGCGGCCCGGCGGTTCGGGTAGAGGTGCACCTCGTACGGCCAGCGGGCGGCGAACGGGACGAAGGCCGTCCAGTGCTCGCCGGCCAGCACGACCCGGGAGTCCGGCTTGCCGGTGGTGGCGCGTTCGGCGGCCAGCACGTCGTCGTACAGGTCGCGGCCGGTGGCGGCGCGGTGGGCGGCGGCGCGGTCGAGGGCGAGGGCGGTGCGCGGGGTGGTGAACGGGAAGGCGTAGACCTGGCCGTGCGGGTGGCCGAGGGTGACGCCGATGTCGGCGCCGCGGTTCTCGAAGCAGTAGACCTGCCGGACGCCGGGGCGGGCGTACAGCTCGGCGGTGCGGTCGGTCCAGGCGTCCAGGACGAGGCGGGCGCGCTCCTCGGTGAGGTCGGCGAAGGAGGCGTCGTGGTCGGCGGTGAAGCAGACCACCTCGCAGCGGCCGGTGCCGGGGGTGAGCGCGTACGGGCCGTCCGACCGGGGGGTGACGTGGGCGGCGGAGGAGTCGGCGAGGGACGGGAAGCGGTTCTCGAACACCGCGACCTGGTAGTCGGCGGCCGGGATCTCGCTGAGCCGGCCGTCCCGGGACGGGCAGAGCGGGCACTCGTCGGCCGGCGGGTGGTAGGTGCGGCCCTGGCGGTGCGCGGCGATGGTGACCGCGTCGCCGCTGAACGGGTCGACCCGGACCTCGGAGGCGCTCGCGGCCCGCTCCAGCGGGCGCCGGTCGACGGCGTCGCGGGGGGTGGGCTCGGTGTCGTAGTAGATCAGCTCGCGGCCGTCGGCCAGCTCGGTCACCGTCTTGTGCACGGCGGCACTCCTCGTGGTTCGCAGCGCGGCTCGGGCAGGGCGGGGCAGGGTGAGCCGACACATCAAACATCTTCGAACAGACAGCATCACAATGCAACACCCCTCCGGCGCGGCGGCCGGAGGGGTGTCGTGGCGGGAACGGCGGCGGGACGGCGGCGGGCGGCGGGTGGCCCGGGGAATGGCCCGGCGCGGGGGCAGGTCAGACCTTGGCGAGGACGTCGCCGACCAGTTCGCGGGCCTCGGACTGGACCTGGGCGAGGTGCTGCTCGCCCCGGAAGCTCTCGGCGTAGATCTTGTAGACGTCCTCGGTGCCGGAGGGCCGGGCCGCGAACCAGGCGTTCTCGGTGGTCACCTTGAGCCCGCCGATCGCCGCACCGTTGCCGGGGGCGTGGGTGAGCACGGCGGTGATCGGCTCGCCGGCCAGCGTGTCGGCGGTGACCCGGGAGGCGTCCAGCGCGGCCAGGGCGGCCTTCTGCTCGCGGTCGGCGGGGGCGTCCACCCGGGCGTAGACGGGGTCGCCGTGCCGGGCGACCAGCTCGCGGTGGAGCGCGGAGGGGGTGCTGCCGGTGACGGCGGTGATCTCGGAGGCGAGCAGGGCCAGCAGGATGCCGTCCTTGTCGGTGGTCCACGGGGAGCCGTCCCGGCGCAGGAAGGACGCCCCGGCGGACTCCTCGCCGCCGAACGCCACGCTCCCGTTCAGCAGCCCGTCGACGAACCACTTGAAGCCGACCGGGACTTCGAGCAGTTCGCGGCCCAGCCCGGCGGCCACCCGGTCAATCAGCGAGGAGGAGACCAGGGTCTTGCCGACGGCGGCCGCGGCGGGCCAGCCCTCGCGGTGGCGGTACAGGTAGTCGATGGCGACGGCCAGGTAGTGGTTGGGGTTCATCAGCCCGCCGTCGGGGGTGACGATGCCGTGCCGGTCGGCATCCGCGTCGTTGCCGGTGGCCAGCGCGTACGCGTCGCGCCTGTCGATCAGCGAGGCCATCGCGTACGGGGAGGAGCAGTCCATCCGGATCTTGCCGTCCCAGTCCAGGGTCATGAACCGCCAGGTGGGGTCGGTGAGCGGGTTGACCACGGTGAGGTCGAGCCGGTGGGTCTCGGCGATCCGGCCCCAGTAGGCGACGGACGCGCCGCCCAGCGGGTCGGCGCCGATCCGCAGGCCGGCGTCCCGGACGGCGTCCAGGTTCAGGACGGCGGGCAGGTCGTCGACGTACGTGCCGAGGAAGTCGTAGCGGCCGGTGGTGTCGGCGGCCAGCGCCCGGGCGTAGGGGATCCGGCGGACGCCCTCCAGGCCGGCGGCGAGCAGCGCGTTGGCGCGGCGCTCGATCCAGCCGGTGGCGGTGGAGTCGGCGGGGCCGCCGTGCGGCGGGTTGTACTTGAAGCCGCCGTCGGCGGGCGGGTTGTGCGAGGGCGTCACCACGATGCCGTCGGCGAGCGCGGCGGGGCGGGTGCGGTTGTGGGTGAGGATCGCGTGCGAGACGGCCGGGGTCGGCGTGTAGCCGTCGGCGGTGTCCAGCAGCACGGTGACGCCGTTGGCGGCGAGCACCTCCAGGGTGGTGGCCCGGGCGGGCTCGGACAGCGCGTGGGTGTCGATGCCCAGGAACAGCGGCCCGGTGGTGCCCTGTTCGGCCCGGTAGTCGCAGATCGCCTGCGCGGTGGCCGCGATGTGGTCCTCGTTGAAGGCGGTCCGCAGCGCCGAGCCCCGGTGGCCGGAGGTGCCGAAGGCGACCCGCTGGGCGACGTCCTCCGGGTCCGGGTGGAGCGTGTAATAGTCCGTCACCAGGCGGGCGACGTCGATCAGGTCCTGCGGCTGGGCCGGCTGCCCGGCCCGTGCGTGCACCATCGTGGCTACTCTCCTCGTTCGGTACGGCAACAGTGCCCGCGACCATCATGCGGGCCGCGGCACCCCATCTGCGGGAACGCCGGGGAGCGCGCGGACGGCACCCCGTCGGCGGACGCGTGACGCGACTACCCCGCCGACCAGGCCGTTACCCCCCGTGCACACCACCGACACCGTACGCGGCGGGCGGCGCGCGGCGGGTAGCGCGGGGCGGGCGACGCGCGGCGGCGACGCAGGGGGCGGCGGGACGACGGGGCGGCGGGGCGACGGGGCGACGGGGCGACGGGGCGACGGGTGGCGGGGCGACGGCATCGGTCGGCGGCTTTCCGGCTACCGGACGCCGCGTCGCCCGCCCTAGGTTCGGTCCATGGCCGAGATCAGCTACCGGGCGACCGACGCCTGCGCCCTGCACGCCACCGTCCTCGGGTCGGGCCCGCCCCTCGTCCTCCTGCACGCCGGCGGGCCCGACCGCCGGAGCCTGCTGCCGCTGGCCGAACGGCTCGCGGACCGCCGCACGGTCGTCCTGCCCGACCTGCGGGGCTACGGCCGTTCGGTCTGCCGGGACCCGGCCCGCCACACCTGGGCCCGGTACACCGAGGACGTGATCGGGCTGCTGGACCACCTCGGCCTGCCCGGCGCCGTCCTCGCCGGGGCGGGCCTGGGCTCCACGGTCGCGCTCCGGACCGCGGCCGCGCACCCGGACCGGGTGGAGGCCGCCGTGCTGATCGGGGTCGAGGACATCGAGGACGACGCGGCGAAGGAGGCCGAGATCCGCTTCCTGGACGCGTTCGCCGCCCGGGTCGCGGCCGACGGCATCGAGGCCGCCTGGGCGCCCGTGCTCGCCGCCCTCCCGCCCGTGGTCGGGGCCATGGTGCGCGACGCCGTCCCCCGGTCCGACCCCGCCAGCATCGCGGCCGCGACCGCCATCGGCCGCGACCGCGCCTTCCGGCACGTCGGCGAACTCGCCCGGATCACCGCGCCGGTCCTGGTCTTCCCCGGCACCGACCCGCGCCACCCCACGGCCCTCGCCGCGCAGGCCGCCCGCACCCTCCCCCACGGCCGGCTGGCCGCGGTCCGGATCGACGCCGACCTCCGAACGCCCGAGGACCTCGCCCGGGCCGTCGCCCCGGCGATCCGAGCCTTCCTGGACTGAGCCCCCCAGCGCCTCGGCTACTTCTTGCGGCCGCCGCCGCCGCTACCGCCGCGCTTGGGCTGGGCGGTGCGGGTGCCGCCGGCGCGGCGGGGCTGGCCCGGCTTGGGCTTGGCGCCCTGGCCGGTGCGGTGCTGAGACTGGGCGGGCTGCGGGCGGGCGGGCTTCTTGGCGGACGGGCGGCGCTGTTCCTCGGCGGCGGCGGTGCGGCCGCGCGAGCTGTTGGCGGTCCGGCCGCGGACGATGCCGATGAACTCCTCGACCAGGTCGGTGGTGGCGGCCTCCGGCCAGGCCAGGGCGACCTGCGACTGCGGGACGTCGACCAGCGGGCGGTAGGTGAGGTCGCGGCGGTGGTGCAGCCGGGCCAGCGACTGCGGGACGGCCAGCACGCCGACGTTGGCGGCGACCAGCTCGATCGCGTCGGCGGTGGTGGCGGGGCGTTCGAAGGCGGGGCGGCCGGGCGGCTCGGGCCAGTCGAGAGTGTCGTCCTGCGGGTGGAAGACGACCTCCTCGGCGAGGTCGGCGGCGGTGACCTCCTCGGCGGCGGCCAGCCAGTGGTCCTTGGGGAACACCACCACGGTGGTCTCGGTGTACAGCGGGATCGCGCTCAGCACCGTCCGGTCCACCGGCAGCCGGACCAGCCCGGCGTCCGCCCCGCCGGAGAGCAGCAGGGCGTGGCCGTCGGCGGGCGCCGACTGCAGCAGTTCGACCGGGACGTCCGGCAGCCGCTCCTGCCACACCCGCAGCCACTTGGTGGGCGTCACCCCCGGCACGTACACCAGGCGGAAGGGGGCGGGGGACTGCTCGATCTCGGTCACGCGTTCCAGGCTAGCGGGCCGCGGCGCCCAGGCCCGTCCCGTCCGGATCGGTGGGGACGGCCGCGGGGACGGCGGTGGGGACGGCGGCGGAGGCGGGGGCGGGGCGGGGGCCGTGACCTGGGCGTGGGCGTCCGCCGCACCCCCGGGGCGATACCCTTGGGCTCATGACTACGCCCAAGCCCAAGACCTCCCAGACCATGAAGCCCGCGACCGCGGCCAAGAAGCTGGGGATCTACCTGGCGGCGACCCCCGCCGAGTTCCAGGCGGGCGTCGTCACCCGCGACGAGCTCAACGCGATGCAGGCCGAGCCCCCGCAGTGGCTCGCCGACCTGCGGCGCAACGGTCCGCACCCGCGCCAGGTGGTGGCCGCCCGGCTCGGCATCTCGGTCACCGGCCTCGGCCGCGCCGGGATCACCGAGGCGCTGACCACCGAGCAGATCGACGCGCTGCGCGACGAGGACCCGGAGTGGCTGCGCCGCGAGCGCGCCACCCAGGCCGACGTGCGCAAGGAGGCGCAGCGCGCGAAGGAGGCGGAGGCGAAGGCCGCGGCGGTGAAGGCCGCCCGGACCGCGGGCCGGGCCACCGCCGCCAAGTCCGGCCGCAAGTAACACGATCTGATCGTTCCAGCGGCGTCCGCGCGCGTCGGCACCCTTTCGGATGATGCGGGTCCGACATAAACGGCGGTGCACAGTACGTGAGCTGACGGTCCGTCAGCATGGCGGCCATGACGTCGCTACGCCGTACCAGCACCGCAGCTCTCGTCGCCTGCGCGGCCCTGCTGCTGCCGCTCGCCCCCACCGCCCACGCCGCAGACCGGGCCGGCTCCCGTCCCACCGAAGCGGCCGTCGCCGGTCTGCTGGACGGGATCCGGCAGGACCCGGCCCGGCTGGACGCCTTCCTGCGGGCGATGCCCAAGGGCGGGGACCTGCACAACCACCTGTCCGGCGCGGTCTCCACCGAGCTGCTGATCCGGCTGGCCGCGCAGGACGGCCTGTGCATCGACTCGGTGACCTCCACCGCGGCCACCGGCCCCTGCGAGGGCACCCTGCGCCCGGCCGGGGACGCGCTGGCCGAGGGCGAGTTCCGCACCCAGGTGATCCGGGCCTGGTCGATGCAGGACTTCACCCCGGGCGAGGAGTCCGGTCACGACCACTTCTTCGCCACCTTCGGCAAGTTCGGCGAGGCCAGCTGGCGCCACCCCGGCACGATGATCGCCGAGGTCACCGACACCCTGGCGGCCCAGCACCAGAGCTACCTGGAGACCATGCTGACCCCGGCCTCCGGCGGGGTCGCGGCGCTGGCCGCCGAGGTCGGCTTCGACCCGGACTTCGCGGCGCTGCGGCAGAAGCTGCTGGCCGACGGCCGGATGCAGGCCCTGGTGGACTCGGCCCGCGCGGACCTGGACGCCGCGATGGCCGAGTACCGGGCCACCGAGCACTGCGGCACCGCGCAGGCCCGGCCGGGCTGTTCGGTGACGGTGCGGATCCAGTCCCAGGCCAGCCGGGCGTCCACCCCGGCGCGGGTCTTCGCCCAGTTGCTGATCGGCCTGGAACTCGCCTCCCAGGACGAGCGGTTCGTCGCGGTGAACCTGGTGCAGCCGGAGGACTACCAGCCCTCGCTGGACAACTACCAGCTCCAGATGGAGATGCTGGACTTCCTGCACCCGCTCTACCCGAACGCCCACATCACCCTGCACGCGGGCGAGTTGGTGCCCGGCCTGGTGAAGCCGGAGGACCTGACCTTCCACATCCGGCAGGCCGTGCTGACCGGCCACGCCGAGCGGATCGGCCACGGCGTGGACGTCACCCACGAGGACGACGCGGCGGACCTGCTGCGCACCCTGGCCGAGCGCAAGGTGCTGGTCGAGGTGCCGCTGACCTCCAACGCGCAGATCCTCCAGGTGGAGGGCCGGGAGCACCCGTTCCCGCTGTACCGCAAGTACGGGGTGCCGACGGCACTGGCCACCGACGACCCGGGCGTGGAGCGGATCGACATCACCCACGAGTACGTCCGCGCGGCGCGGACCTACCACCTGGGCTACCAGGACCTGAAGGACCTGGCGCGCAACTCGCTGGAGTACGGCTTCGTGGCCGGCCGCAGCCTGTGGCGGGACCGCGACGGGTTCAAGCCGGTGCCGGAGTGCCAGGGCCGCGCCCTCGGGTCGGAGAACCCGGCGCCGAAGTGCGCGGCGCTGCTGGCGGCCAGCCCGAAGGCGGCGCTGGAGTGGAAGCAGGAGGGGGCGTTCCGGGCCTTCGAGACCTCGGTGCTGCACCTGAAGTAGCCTGCGGCGCAGGTGGTTCGGCGGCCCGCCGGGGGTGTCCCCGGCGGGCCGCCGGCCGGTTCGGTGGCGGGCCGCCGGCTGGCTCGGTGGCGGGCCGCCGACCGGTTCAGCCGCGGGTGAGGTGGGCGCGGAGTTCGATGAGCGGTTCGGCGGCGTCGGCCGCGTCGGCGGCCCGGAACGCGGCGATCGCGGCGTCGAGTCGGGCCAGGGCGGCGGGGCGGCGGTCGAGCCGGTTGGCCTCCAGCACGGCGGCGACCCGGATCGACTCGGCCCGGCCGTGGTGGGCGCCGGGGCCGTGGGCGGCGAACGCGGCGATGGCGCGTTCCATCTCGGCGAGGGCCTCCTCGTCGCGGCGCAGGGTGCTCAGGGTGCGGGCGCGGGTGTCGTGCAGGGTGCCGTCGGGGCAGCCGCTGCCGAAGTCCTGCTGTTCGCGTTCGGCGGTGCGGGCCACCTCGGCGGCCTCGTCGAGCCGGGCCAGGGCCTGGTCGGCGGCCTCGGGGTGGTCGGGGTCGTACCGCTCGGCGGTGTGGCGGGCCTGGCGCAGCAGCATGTCGAAGACCGCGTCGGGGTGCGGGGCGGTGCGGTGGCTGTCGAGGGCGCGCTGCCGGGCGAGGTCGGCGGCGGGCCACTGCTCGGCGGCGGCCAGGGCGGCGGCGGCCTCGGCGGCGACCATGGTGTGGATGTGCCGGTCCTCGAACCCGGCGACCTGGTCGGCGAGCAGCAGGTACTCCTCGGCGGCGGCCCGGGGTTCGTCGATCTCGCGCAGGCCGCGGGCCAGGTTGAGCCGGGTCTGGGCCTGTTCGCGGACGTCGAGCCCGGTGAACTCCGGTTCCAGCAGCACGGACTCGAGGACGGCGACGCCGTCGTCGGCGCGGCCGGAGCAGCACAGGACCTGGCCGAGCATGATGCGCGCGGAGACCGCTTCGGCGGCGTCGCCGTTGCGGTCGTAGCGGGCGGCGGACTCGGTGAACGCGCGGGCCGCCTCGGCGGGGCGGTCCAGACCGAGGTAGGCGCGGCCGAGGCCGTCGTGCACCCGGGCGACGCTGGAGGAGCGGTCGCCGTACCGGGCGGCGCTGTCGGCGGCCTTGCGCAGGAAGCGCTCGGCGGTCGCCAGGTCGCCGGTGTACAGGGCGAGTTCGCCGCGCTGGCCGTGCACCTGGGTGAGCCGCCAGGGGGCGCCGGCCCGTTCGACCAGCTGCTCGGCCTCGGTGATCAGCCGGTCGGCCTCGGCGAAGGCGTCGCCCTCCTCCTGGTGGCGGCCGGCCAGGAAGCGGGCCCGGGCGCCGAGCAGGCGGGCGTTGGCCTGGCGGTGCGGGAAGCCGTGCCGGGCCGCCTCGGTGTACAGCAGGTCGAGGGTGGCCTCGGCCTCGGCGAGGGCGGCCGGGTCCGGTCCGGGGCCGTCCGGGCCGCCCGCCCGGGCGGCGGCCTCGAAGAGCGCCCGCAGTTCGGTGTTGGCCTGGAGTTGCAGCACGGCGACCAGTTCGCGCCCGCCGAACGGGACATCGTCCTCGGCCAACTCGGCTATCTTCCCGCGCAGTTCGCGGATCACCGCGAGGTCTCCCGGGTGGTCGCCGGTGGGGCCGGCCAGCCGGGCCCGGCAGCCGAGGGCGCGGGCGGTCAGCCCGGCCTGCTCGAAGAGTTCGGCGGCGCCGGCGTACAGGGCGGCGGCCTCCTCGTCGGAGGTGCGCTCCTCGAAGGCGCGCTCCAGGGCGAGTTCGGCCCGGAGCTGGGCGAGCGAGCCGAGGCCGGAGCGCTCGGCGTCCTCGGGGTGCCGGTGGTCGGGGGCCTTGATCAGGGCGCCGATGCGGTTCCAGTGCAGGATCGCGTCGGGGTGGTTGGTGACGCTCAACTCGCGCGCCTTGGCGACGAGTTCGGCCAGTTCGGCGGGCCCGTCCGGGGCGGTGCCGGCGGCCGGTTCGGCGGTGGCCCGGTCGGTGGCGGCCGGGGCGGGTGGCGGGGCGGCGGGCGCGGGGCCGGTGGCGCGCAGGCCCAGCGGCAGCGGCTCGGCGAACAGCGGGGTGCGGGCCAGCCGGGCGCGGCGGGCCGCGCCGACCGCGTCGGTGCCGTTGCGGGCGTCGTAGCGGGCGGCCAGTGCGTCGCCCTCGGTGCGCAGTTCGGCGTGCAGGGCGGCGGCGGTGCGGTGCGCGCCGGGCGGGCCGGCCACCGGGACGTCGCCGTGGCCGTCCTCGACCAGCCGGGACAGCAGGAGTTGGGCGCCGGTGAGGAAGTGCAGCCGGGAGAGCGGGTCGCCGTGCCGGTCGAACAGGTCGCGGTTCTCGGCCAGGATCTCCAGGCCGCGCGGCTCGTTGCGGGTGAGCACGCAGAACTCCAGGTGCAGGCCGATCGGTTCGGCGGCGGCGGAGCGGCCGCGGGCCCAGCGGTAGCCGGTCAGGTGCGCGGAGCGGGCCTGGTCGAGGCGGCCGGTGCGCAGCAGCGGCAGCAGGGCGAGGGCCCGGCTGACGTGCGGCTCCTCGGAGCAGGAGCGCTCGCCGGAGAACACCGGCTGCCAGATCTCCAGGGCCCGCTCGTCCTCGCCGAGGGCGACGAAGTGCCGCGCCTGCTCGCGCAGTTCGCAGGCGTGGCAGTCGCTGTAGCGGGAGCGCCAGCGGCCGGCCCAGAGTTCGAAGGCGTCCTGGACGCCCTGGCCGGTGTGGGCGGCCAGCCGGTACTGCCGGGCGTAGTAGGGCTGGAGGTCGTGGCCCCGGGCGAGGTAGTGGGCGCGCAGTTCGCCGTGCCAGCGGCGGACCGCCTCCAGCGGGACGTCGGGGACGCTCAGCAGGGCGGCGGCGACCCATTTGTAGCGCCAGTCGGTGGCGTGGTTCTCCCAGTCGCCGAAGCTGTCGGGGTGCTCCTTGCGGAGCTTGGCGATCCGGGCGAACACCACGGGCAGTTTGCGCTGCTCGGCGTCGTACTCGTACGCCTCGGTGAGTTCCAGCAGGGCGAAGGCGAGCAGCTGCGGGTCGTCGAACTGCTCGGCGGCGTCGACGAGTTCCTCGGCGGTGACGGTGCGCGGGCGGCCGTGCGGCAGCTCGTCGTTGGCGCGCAGGGCGGCGCGGACGGCGTCGGTGGTGTCGAGCATCACGGCTCCTGGTGCGGTGTGGTCGGGCCGGGACGGCCGGTGGCGGGACCGCCGGGGGCGGCGGGACCGTCGGGGGCGGGCTCGGTGGGGGCGTGGCCGAGCATGGCGTGGTCGAGCAGGGCGAGGAAGGAGCGGTTCAGCAGGGCGGACTCGCTCGCCTTGAGCGGGCGCCGGGTGAGCAGCAGGGCCTGGCCGTAGAGCGCCTCGACGGTGGTGGTGGTGAGTTCGCGGTGCCGGATCGCGGCGGCCCGGCGCACCAGCGGGTTGAGGTGGTTGAGGACGAGCTGGGCGCGGGGCGCGGAGCTGCCCAGCGAGCCGAGGATGTCGGCCCACAACCCGTCGGCCTGGTCGGCGAGTTGGGTGCGGGTGCGCTCGTGCCGGGCCTCCCGGTCGTCGAGCAGCAGGGCGGGGGCGCTGCTGGGGTGGAAGGTGCGCAGCGCGACGTCGCAGTCGAACCGGCCGAGCACCTCGCGGGCGGTGGCGAGGAACGCGGCGGCGGCGAGCTCGGTGGCCGGGTCGACGTTGTCGAGGTGCGCGGTGACGGTGGCCGGGTCGAGGTCGGCGACGGTGGTGCCGGTACGGATCTCGGGCAGCCGGTGCACCAGGTCCCGGTCGTAGGTGTAGCCGCCGTTGATGACGCCGAGGCCGGCCGCGCCGGCGATCGGGGCGACCTGGCGGAACTCCTCGACGGTGCGGGTGACCAGCACCACCGGGTGGGCGCGGGCGAACTCGTCCAGCGTGACGTTGCCGTCGGTGGTCTCGAACGGCAGCCAGGGCAGCAGCATCCGCAGCAGCTGGTCGTCGTGCCGGGCCAGCGACTTGACGGCCAGGTGGTGCACGGACAGGAAGCGGTGCAGCAGGCCGGGGTCGCTGGCGGACAGGTCGGTCAGCCAGTCGCGGATCCGCAGGCCGAGTGCGTCGCGGACGGCGGCCAGCGTCTCGTCGGCGT
The DNA here is from genome assembly GCF_003259315.1 of Kitasatospora sp. SolWspMP-SS2h. Taxonomy (GTDB): domain Bacteria; phylum Actinomycetota; class Actinomycetes; order Streptomycetales; family Streptomycetaceae; genus Kitasatospora; species Kitasatospora fiedleri. The sequence continues at coordinate 157,893 of NZ_QLLT01000010.1, forward strand.
ACAGCGCCTCGCGGGAGGCGGTGGGGCGCAGGCGTTCGGCGTCGACCACGCAGCGCACGAAGAACGCCCACTCGGGGAGCAGTTCGTCGGCCTGGTCGGAGAGCAGCATGCCCTTGAGGTGCACCCGGTGCCCGGCCCGGCGGGAGGGCGGGACGGCCTCGGGCAGCACGTAGGCGACGCCGCTGAGGCCGACCAGCGGCAGGTCGAGGTCGATGGTGTCGAGCGGGGTGAAGTCGAAGGTGTCGCGGCAGTGCGCGGTGAGCGCCTCGCGCCGGGCGGCGGGGGTGTCGTGGCGGCGGGCCCAGGGCGCGGGGGTCCGGTTGATCTGCGTGGCGCGCCCGGCGCCGTCGACCACGGTGACCCGGTGGCGCAGCAGACTGCCGTAGTGGCGGGCGAGTTCGAGGACCCGGCGGGGCGCGGTCCACTCCTCGGCGTCGGCGCGCGGGGTGAGGGTGACGGTGGTGCCGGGCTCGGGGCGGGCGTCGGCGGGCAGGGTGGTGATGGTGTAGCGGCCGTCGGAGCGTCCGCGCCACTCGACCACCGGGGCGTCGGGGGTGCGGGCCGAGCGGGTGGTGACGGTGATCTCGTCGGCGACCACGAAGCAGGCGAGCAGGCCGATGCCGAACTGGCCGATGAACTCGCTTCGGGCGTCGGCGAGCTGCCCGGCGTCCAGGTCGCCGTCGGCGGTCCGCTTGGAGCTGCGGCCGATGGTGGCGAGGAAGGTGTGCACGTCGGCCTCGGTGAGGCCGACGCCGGTGTCGGAGACCGAGAAGCCGTCGCCGGTCGTCACGGTGATCCCGGCGGGCGCGGCCGGGTCGAGGGCCTGCCGGGCGGTGATCGCGTCGACCGCGTTCTGCAGCAGTTCGCGCAGGTAGACGCGGGGGCTGGAGTACAGGTGGTGGGAGAGCAGGTCGACCAGGCCGCGCAGGTCCACCTGGAAGGTGTGCGCACTGGGGTCGTTCGGGGTCACCGGGCTGGTCCTTCGGCTGGTTCGGTCGGGACGTCGGGGGTGCGGGCGGCGCGGTCCGGGGTGGCGCGGTGGCGGTCCGCGGCGGTGGGGCGGTCCGCAGCGGGGTGGGTGGTACGCGGCGGGGTGGGTGGTACGCGGCGGGGCGGGCGGTACGCGGCGGGGTGGGTGGTACGCGGCGGGGTGGACGGTCAGTACCCGGCGCACTGCCGGCGGGTGCGCTGGTACACCTCCACCGGGTCGCCCCAGTACGCCCAGGGCAGTTCGGTGACCCGGTCGCCGAGTTCGCCGAGCAGCAGGTGGGCGGCGGCGGGCTGCCCGGAGAGCGCGAACGCCATCGCGAACTCGTTGTGGGCGACCGGCCAGTCCCGGCCGCGGACGTAGGCGGGGTGCCGGACGGAGCGGTCGGCGGCCTCGTGCAGCTGCGCGCGGACGTGCTCCTGGCCGATGTACGCGGCGTCCTCCTCGACCGGCAGCGACAGCCAGTGCTCGATGTGGGCGCGGGCGACCAGCTGGCCGAGCGGGCTGCCCTCGGGGGCGGCGAGCATCGTGTCGCGGGCGAAGGCGTGCATCCGCTCGTGCGAGCCCTGCCACTTCTCGCACAGCTGCTGGAGGCGCTGGCGGTGCGAGGCGACGTGGCCGGGGCTGCGGCGCAGCGCGGCCTCGAAGCGGTGGCTGGCGGCGTTCCGCTCCAGGGAGGCGCCGCGACCGCTGATCTGCAGGAAGTACCAGGGGCCGAGCAGGTCGGGGTCGAGTTCGGCGGCCCGGAAGAGGTGCTCCTCGGCGATCTCCAGGCGCTCGTGGAAGAGCTTCCACTGCTCCTCGCCGACGTGCTGGGCGCGGGCGCCGGTGCGGGCCTCCCAGGCCCAGCTGACGTGCCGGGCGCCCTGGGCGAGCCGCAGCAGCGGGTCGTCGGGGGCGGCGTCCAGGGCTGCGGCGAGCGGCACTTCGGCGCCGGTGACGTCGGCCACGGCCTCGACCATCAGGGTCAGGTCGTCCTGGCCGGCGGCGGTGTCGAGGATGCTCCGGGCGCCCTCCCAGGAGCCGGCCCCGACGGCGGCGCGCAGCCCCGTCAGCCCGGCGTCGCCGAACGCCGGGTCGATGGCGGGGAGCCCCGGGGCCCCCGTGCCGGCCGACCGGTCGTCGCCGGTGTCCCGGCGGCCGAGCAGCCGTGCGAACATTCCCATTCCCGGGTCCCCTCCGATGTGCGATGCGTTGCCGCGGGGGCGCGTGTGCGGCGGCCCCCGGACGGAGATTCCTATCACGTCCGGGCGACAGGTGTGCGAAGGGTTTTCCGGGGGGTGCCGGGCCGGACGCCGGCGGGTTCGCCCGGCACGATCCGGAGGGGAGGGCCTGGGGCCCGTCCTCACACCCCCGTCGCAGCCCTGCGGCGTCTGGTGCGGCGAGAGCACGCGCCAGACGCCGCGGGCAGACGGGGGTTCGAGGACGGGCCCTAGCCCCGGCCGGAGATCCGGTCGGCGAGGGTGGCCAGCGGGGAGGTGGTGGCGCGTTCGCGGCGGTCGGCGTGGCGGTAGACGGCGTACAGGGTGTGGACGCCGAGCCAGCGCAGGGGTTCGGGTTCCCAGCGGCGGACGCGGTGGCCGACCCAGGGCAGGGTGGTGAGTGCGGTGGGACCGCCGCGGCCGAGGTGGCGCAGGGTCAGGTCGCGCAGGGTGCGGCCGGCCAGGTTGGCGGTGGCGACGCCGCTGCCGACGTAGCCGCCGGCGGCGCCGAGTCCGGTGGCGGGGTCGAGGTCGACGGTGGCGCACCAGTCGCGCGGGACGCCGAGCACGCCGGACCAGGCGTGGTCGATCCGGGCGTCGGCGGCGGCGGGGAACATCCGGGCCAGGATCTCGCGGAGTTGGGCGACGGTGCCGGCGGGGGTGGCGCCGTCCTGGTCGATCCGGGAGCCGTAGCGGTAGGGGCGGCCCCGGCCGCCGAGGGCGATCCGGTCGTCGGCGGTGCGCTGGGCGTACATGTAGGCGTGCGCCTCGTCGCCGAGCACCTCGCGGTGCTGCCAGCCGATCGCCTCCCAGACGTCGGCGGGCAGCGGTTCGGTGGCGATCATCGAGGAGTTCATCGGGAGCCAACTGCGTTTGTTCCCGGCGGTGTTGGCGGTGAAGCCCTCGGTGCAGCGGAGGATCGCGCGGGCCCGGACGGTGCCGTGCGGGGTGGTGGCGCGGCCGGGGGCGAGCGCGGTGGCGGGGGTGGACTCGTACACCCGGACGCCGAGCCGGCGGACCGCGGCGGCCAGGCCGAGGACGAGCTTGGCGGGGTGCACCCGGGCCCCGTGGGGCGTCCAGGTCGCGCCCAACGCGCCCGGGACGTGGAGGCGTTCGGCGGTGCGATCGGCGTCCAGCAGCTGCACCTGGTCCGCGCCGAACGCCTGCTCGTGGGCGAACCTGGCCTTCAGGCGGTCGAGTTGGGCGGGGGTGGTGGCGACCTCCAGGACGCCGCCGCGGTGCGCGTCGCAGTCGATGCCCTCCGCCTCGGCGGCCCGCAGGGTCTCGGAGACCGTGTCGTTCATGGCGAGTTGGAGCCGACGGGCGGCGTCCTCGCCGTGCAGCCGGGCGTACCGGCCGCGACCGGCGATGCCGTTGTACAGCCAGCCGCCGTTGCGGCCGGAGGCCCCGTAGCCGCAGAACTCGGCCTCCAGCAGGACGACTTCGAGATCGGGGGCGGCCCGCTTGAGGTAGTAGGCGGTCCACAGCCCGGTGTAGCCGCCGCCGACCACGCAGACGTCGGCGGTGGTGTCGCCGTCCAGCGGGGCGCCGCGCTCGGGCAGGCCGGTGGCCGCGTACCAGAAGGAGACGCCGCCGTTGACGGTGGTCATGGTGCCTGTCCTGGGTCCGGAGGTGGGGAACGGGGGGTGAGACGGGGGTGGGGGACGGGGGGTGAGGGACGGGGGGTGCGTGCTGGGACGCTAGCCGGGCGGTCGCGGGCCGGGCAACGGACACCCTGGCAGGCCGTCCCCGCCCGGCCTGACAGGGTGTCCGGGCTTGCTCGACGGCGGGGGCGGGCGGCGGGTTGGTATGTTCTCGGACCGTCACCGCTGCCACAGCTGTTCCATGGGGGGATCCACCAGCATGCGTACCCGTCGACTCGTCGCCTCCGCAGCCCTGCTGGCCGTCGCGCTGGCCACCGCCGGCTGCGGCCCGGACGACTCCTCCGGCACCGGCTCGACCACGGCCGCCGCCCCGCCCGCCGCGTCCGGTGCCCCGTCGGCCACCGCGTCCGCCGACCCGGCCGGCGGCTCCTCCCCCACCGCGTCCGGTGGCGCCTCGGCCGCCGCGTCCGGGGCCGGGTCGACTGCCGCGTCCACCGACGGGCAGGGGGTGAGCTCCGCCGAGGAGGGGGCGTTCGAGAAGGCCAGCATGGACGTCAACGGCTGCGCCGCGTACTACAGGACCCACCAGGTGCTGCTGGTCGAGTCGGCGAGTGCCGGGCAGCTCAAGGGCGTCAAGGTGAAGACCGAATGCGGCCCGTACGGGCTCCGGTTGGACACCGGCAGCAACCCGAGCGGCACCTTCAAGCTCGCCGCCGGTGCCACGGTCGTCATGTTCGTCAGGCCCACGGCGGGCTCCTCCAACTCCAAGGGGTACCCGCGCTACGAGGTGCGGAAGGTCTCCTTCGCCGACTACGCGAAGAGCCACCAGCCGTGCTTCGACACCCCCGAGCCGGACAACCGGCCGGCCGGGCTCCAGTGCGGCGGCCTCTTCCTCTACACCACCGACGGCAGCGGCGCCGTCACCTCGATGCACGAGACCTGGGAGGTCAACGACTGATCCGCGCCGGAGGGGCGGACCAGGCCGGCGGACCAGGGGGGGCCTGGACCCGGAATCCGAGTCGCGGGGCCCGGGGCCCGTGATTCGGCTGCCCGGCAAGGGCTTTCGGCCCGGGAGCGGTACCGGCGGCGGTAGGGTCGGGGGCATGACGTCGGACACCCGGGACACCTCGCGCATCCTGCTGCTCGACCACCGGGACCGCCTGCTGCTGCTCTGCGCCCGCGACCCGCGACCGGCGGGCGGGCGGTGGTGGTTCACCGTCGGCGGCGGCGTGGACGAGGGCGAGGACGCCCTGGCCGCCGCCGTCCGGGAGCTGCGCGAGGAGACCGGGCTCGACCTGCCGGCCGAACGGCTCGGCCCGGTGGTCTGGACCCGCCGCTCCTCCTTCACCTTCGACGGCCGGTTCTCCCACCAGTGGGAGGAGTACCGCCTGGTGCGGCTCACCCCCGCCGAGACCGCCGCCGTCCGGGTCGATCCCGTCGAGGCCGCGTACGGCCACCACTGGTGGAGCATCGGGGAGTTGGCCGCCACCGACCTCACCATCCGCCCCCGCGACCTGGCCCCGCTGCTCACCGACCTGCTCCGCGACGGCCCCGGCCCGTCCCCGCTGCACCTCGGCGACGTCAACGACGACGAGGAGGAGCCGCCGGAGGAGGGGAGGCGGGGTCGTCGCGGCGGAGGTCGGTGAGGGCGAGCAGGAGGGCGGCGGTGGCGGGGAGGGCGACCATGGCGCGCAGCAGGGCGTTCTCGGGATAGGTGTCGTGCCGCAGGTGCAGGGCGAGGCGGGCGGCGGCGAGGCCGGCGGCGCAGGCGAGGGCGAGCGGGCGGGCGGCCGGACGGAGGCGGGGGGTGGCGAGGGCGGCGAGGGCGACGGTCAGGGCTGCGGCGGCGGCGAGTCCGGGGTGCGCGAAGCCGAGGCCGTAGCGGATCGCCAGGGCGGGGAGCAGGAACAGGACGAGCGTCCGCCGCAGCAGCAGGTCGAGGGCGGCGGTGCCGGGGCCGGTGGCGGCCGGCCCGGGGCGGCGGTCGAGGGCGGTGGCGGCGAGGAGGGCCGGGGCGAGCACGGCTTCGGGCCAACGGTCGGACAGGTGGCGGAGGTTGTAGAGCAGCGCGGTGTCGTAGACCACCATCACCAGGGTGCCGACGGCCCACAGTTCGGCGGCGAAGCGCAGCAGCCCGAGGGTGTCCGACCGCCGTTCGGGGCCGGGTGCGCGGCGGGCGACGCGGAGCAGCAGCGGGGCGGTGAGCAGCGCGGACAGCGCCCGGATCACCACGTCCTGGACGGTCCACGGGTTGCGCAGCGCCCCCTCGACCACCCCGAACACCAGCGTGTACGAGGCGGCGGTCGCCCCCACCAGTGCCGGTGAGCCCAGGACCGCCCGCAGCAGCGCGGGGCTGAGGCGGTACAGCACCGTGGCGTAGGCGGCCAGCACGAACGGCAGCTCCAGGAACGCCTGCACCCGCAGCACCGTCGGCGCGAACAGCCCGGGCGCCGGCAGGTGCGCGGCCAGCGCCCGGACCACCGGGTGCCCCGTCGGCTCGGCGAACCACCCGGGCGGCAGGTAGCGGGTGACGTACCCGGCGTCCCCGCCGTGCACCCGCAGCAGGTAGGCGGAGCAGAGCAGTTGGTTCAGGTAGACCAGCCCGGTCACCGCCGCCAGCAGCACCTCCGGCCGCACGCCCCGCCCGGGGCGGGCGGGGGCACTCCCGGCGGCCGGTGCGCGCAGGGCCCGGGGGCCGAGCAGCAGGGCGGCGCCGGTCGAACCGAGGACGGCGGCGTCGACCAGCAGCGCGGTGATCGTCATCCGGGAGATGCTACTGCGGGCTGCCGGGCTGTCGGGCTGTCGGGCTGTCGGGCTGTCGGGCTGTCGGGCTGTCGGGCTGTCGGGCTGTCGGGCTGTCGGGCTGTCGGGCTGTCGGGCTGTCGGGCTGTCGGCCGGGTGTCCCGGGGCCCGCGGCGGGTCCGCAATGGATTTGACGGGCGTCTTCCGCTGCCGGTAATCGTCGGGGTCGGCAGTGCCGGGCCGCCGTACGGTCCGGGGCGCCGACCGCCTCAGGGGGAGGGCATCGTCATGCAGGCTTGGGGCTGGACGCTCCTGCTCGTGCTGGTCGCCGTGGGCGCGCTCGTGCTCCGGCAGTTGCGCCGCTACCCGGGCGGTTGGCGGTTCGCCTTCGGCGCCGAGTACGGCGCCGCGCGCGGTGACCTCGACCGGGCGCGCGGTGAGCTGTCGGGCCTGGAGCGTTCCGCGCGGCAGGAGTTGGCCGGTGCGCAGGGCGCGGTCAAGGCCGCCGTCGTGGCCCACGGGCGGCGGGTGCGCGACGCCGAGGGGCAGGTGGCGTACCTGCGCGACCCCGGCCGCGGGGGCTACCGCGCCGAACTCGGCGGCCTGTGCCTGTACGAGCACGTCCTGGCGGTCTCGACGTACGACTACAGCGGGGACCTGCCGCTGCACGAGACGGCCGTCCGGTCGGAGCACACCCCCCGGGCGAGCCACCTCTACGTGATCGGTCCGGACGGACGCCAGCACCTGGTGACCTACCCGGCGGCGGAGACCCCGGAGGGGCACGTCCGCCAGTTCGTCGTGGACGTCCACAACGCGATCGCCGAGGCCAAGTCGTTCCGGCGGGACCGGCCCGCCCAGCTCCGGGAGGCGCGGGCCGAGCTGCGCCGGGCCACGAACGACACCGCCGAGCAGGAGGCGGCCCGGCGGCACCTCGAAGAGGTCACCGCCCGGCAGGGCGGCGACCTCCGCATCCCGGCGGCGCGGCAGAGCCGCGACGCCGCGTACGACCGCTGGCAGCAGCTCACCGGGCACCGCCCTCGCTGACCGCGCGGCGGAGGCCGTTGCCCCGCGCCCGGGTCGCCGCCGATGCCCCGCTGGTGCCCGGTGGGGGTCGCGGCCGCGGCCGTCACGGCGCGTCACCGGGGCCGGGGGTGTCCGGGCGGCGGGCGGGCGGTCGCCGGGGCGGTTTCGGGCGGTCGCTCGCCGTCCGGGGAATTCGGCGCTCCGACTTCCGGTGGGAAAAGTACGTTCGGGCACCAAGCGTGCTTGTTCGGTCGGGGTGGTTATCGTGCGGGCGCGCCCTTTCCGCGAATTCCGGCCGGGATGCGGAAAAGCGGGTCAATTCGCCGACGCACCGTCACCTGCCGGACGCGGCCGGGTTCGTGGCCGCACCGGCCGGGCGGTCGCCGGTCCGTACCGGCCCGGTCGGGGCGATCACGGAACGTGGCCGGAAGGCGGGCGCAGGGCGTTCACGGCGCGGCCACGGATTCTTCGGACCGCCCGCCCAACAACCATTGTGGGGCCGGATCGCGGGAGGTAGAGTCCGGGTTCGCCGAAGCACGGACGGGCACCTCTGGGCATTTTCTTGGAGCGCGCATGTCAAAGAACGGCGGCGTCAACAGACCGGGCTCCGATCTGCTCGACGCGTTCGAGGAAACCGCTCTCAGGTGGCCCGGACTAACCGCGATCGAGTCTCCCACTTGTACGCTCAGCTACCGTCAACTCACGTTTTACGTCCGCCAGTTGGCGGACGCGCTGGGCGACCGGCCGGGCCCCGTGGCGGTCTCGGCCGGGCACGCCCCGGAGACCGTGGTCGCCCTGCTGGGCATCCTCGCGGCGGGCGGCGCGTACGTCCCGCTGGATCCGGCCTTCCCGGTGGAGCGGCAGCGCGCGATGGCGGCGGCGGCCGGCTGCACCGCGCTGGTGGGGTCGGCCGAACAGGCCGCGCTGCTCGGGCTGCCGCACGTCGGGGCTGGGCTCGCGGCGGCAGCGGACGGGCCGGCGGGCGGTGGTGCGGGCGGGACGGCAGACGGGACGGCGGGCGGTGGTGCGCCGTGGCGTCCGGCCGTCGCGGTCGGGCCGGAGGAGCCCGCGTACCTGCTGTTCACCTCCGGGTCGACGGGGCGGCCGAAGCCGGTGCTGACGCCGCGCCGGGCGATCTCGGCGGTGGTGGGTTCGCTGCGCGGGCTGTTCGGGGTGACGCCGCGGGACCGGGTGCTGCAGTTCGCCTCGCTGAACTGGGACACCTGCTTCGAGGAGATCCTGCCGACCCTGGTCTCCGGCGCCCGGCTGGTGTTCGAGCCGGAGGCGCACTCCGGGTCCCTCCCCCGGCTGCTGCGGGCGGTGGAGCGGCGCGGGATCACCGTGCTGGACCTGCCCACCGCGTTCTGGCACGAGCTGGTGCTGCACCTCGCCGAGGACGGCCCGGACGCCGAACTGCCCGCCTGCCTGCGGCTGGTGGTGATCGGCGGCGAGGCCGCCGACCCGGCCCGGCTGGCGGACTGGAGCCGGTTGGCGGACAGCGGCCGGATCAGGCTGCTGAACACCTACGGCTGCACCGAGACCACCCTGATCACCCACGCGGTGGACCTGCTCGGCCCCGACACCCCGGAGCCCGGCCGCCGGTGGGACCCGGCGGAGCGCGCGCCGATCGGCCGCGCCCTGCCGCACGTCGAGGAACTGCTCACCTCTGAGGGCGAGTTGCTGATCGGCGGCCCCGCCCTGGCGGCCGGCTACCCCGGGCTGCCGGAGGTCACCGCGGAGCGGTTCACCGAACGGGCCGGACGGCGCTGGTTCCGGACCGGCGACCGGGTCTCCCGGGCGGCGGACGGGGTGCTGGCCCACCGGGGGCGGATCGACCACGAGGTGAAGATCCGCGGCATCCGGGTCGACCCGGCCGAGGTGGAGGCCGCCCTGGGCACCCACCCCCGGGTGGGGCTGGCGGCCGTCACCGCGACCACCCTGGCCGGCCGCACCGCGCTGGTCGCCTACGTCGTCCCGCGCCCCGGAGCGGACCGGCCGGCGCCGCCGACCTCCGAGGAACTACTGCGCCACCTCCGGGAGTTGCTGCCCGCCCACCTCGTCCCGAGCCGGCTCGCCGTCGTCCCCGAGCTGGCCCGCACCCCCGGCGGGAAGATCGACCGCGCGGCCTCGCACCTACTGCACAGCGGCACCGCCGCAACTGCCTCCGCCGCTGCCACGGCCGCCACGGCCGCCGCCGTCGGCTGAACCACCGCACCACGCAACGCCGCATCGCGCACCGCGTACCACCCGTCCGGGCGCACCACCGACCGGACGCGGCACCACCGTTCAGGCACAGCACCGCGCACCACGCACCGCTGACACCACCGGACCACGCGCACCCCGCACCGGTCGAAGGAGACCCGCTGATGAGCCTCGACACGCCCGCCGTCACGCCCGCCGCCCCGCCCTCCCCCGCCGGTGTCCCCGGCACCGACCTGCTCGACGCGCTGACGGCGGTGTTCCGCCGCGTCCTGGAGCTGGCGGAGGTGCCGCCGGACGGCAACTTCTTCCTGCTGGGCGGGGATTCGCTGGTCGCCACCCGGGTGCTGAGCGCGGTGGCGCGCGCCCACGGGGTCGAGCTGACCTTCGAGGACTTCCTGGCCGATCCGACCCCGGCGGGCCTCGCCGACCGCGTCGCCACGGCCAGCGTCGCCATGGCCACCACCACCCCCGCCACCGTCGCCACGGCCACGGCCACCGCCACGGCCGTCCGGTGAGCGCCGCCACGCCCTCCCCCGCCGTCCCGCGCCCGACCGCCGTCCCGCGTCCGACCGCCGTCCCGCGTTCGGCCGTCGTGGTCGGTGCGGGCCTGGCCGGGCTGACCGCCGCCGTGGAGCTGGCCGAGCGGGGCGTGCGGGTGACGGTGCTGGAGGCCCGGGAGCGGGTCGGCGGGCGGGCCCGGGGCGTCGAGGTGGCGCCCGGGCGCTGGGTGGACGCGGGCGCCGCGTACCTGGGCGACCGGCACACCGAGTTGCACGCCCTGCTGTCCGCCTGCGACCTGAAGACCGCGCCGACCGAGATGGTCGGGGCCGGCCGGTTCGCGCTGGGCGCGGACGGCGGCGACGGCGCGGGCGGCCCCGCGGTGACCACCGACGGGCGGTTCCCGCCGTTGAACGCGGTCGCCCTGGGCGACCTGTTCGAGCGGTTGGAGGAGCTGGCGGCGGCCGTCCGCCCGGACGCGCCCTGGCTGACGCCGGACGCCGGACGGCTCGACGCGCTGACCGCCGCCGACTGGGCGGACCGGCAACTGGCCCACCCGGACGCCCGGTTGTTCTTCCCGCTGTTCCTGGGCGAGATGATGGCCGCCGATCCGGCGAAGGTCTCCGTCCTGCACATGGCCTTCTACCTGCGCTCGGGCGGCGGCCTGCGCTACCTGAACGCCTTCGCGGGCGGCGCCCAGCAGGACCGGGTGGCGGGCGGCGCGCACCGGCTGTGCGAGCGGCTGGTCCGGCGGCTGCTGGACGCCGGCGGGGTGCTGCGCACCGCCGAGCCGGTGCTGGCCGTCGAGCAGTCCGACGCCGAGGTCACCGTCCGTACGCCGGACGGGAGTTACAGGGCGGAGGCGGCCGTGGTGGCGGTGCCGCCGCTGCTCGCGGACGCGATCGAGTACCGGCCGGGGCTGCCGGTGCGGCGGGCCGCCTCGCGGACCGGGCGGGGCTGCGCGGTGAAGCTGCACCTGGTGTTCCCGGAGCCGGTGTGGCGGGCGCACGGGCTGTCCGGCTGGTCGGTGAACGCGGCCGGTCCGCTGCTGTCCACGGTGGACGACACCCCGCCGGAGGGCTCGCCCGGCGTGCTGACCGGCTTCGTCACCGGCGCGGAGGCGCACCGCTACGCCGCCCTGCCGCCCGCCGAGCAGCGGGCGGCGGCGCTCGACCAGGCCCGGCGGCTGTTCCCGATGCTGCCCGAGCCGGTCGGCTTCCACCTCACCGACTGGGTCAACGAGCCGTGGAGCCGGGGCTGTTACGCCGCGCTGTTCGGCCCCGGCGACTGGTCGGCGCTCGGGCCGACGCTGACCGCCCCGCACGGCCGGGTGCGGTTCGCGGGCACCGAGACCAGCACCGAGTTCTTCGGCCTGCTGGAGGGCGCGATCCGCTCCGGCCGCCGGGCGGCCGCCGAACTGCTCGACACCTGACGTTCCATCAGATCCCCATCCCGGCCAGCCTTCGGACCATTTCCCCCGGACCGGTGCACGCCCCACGAGGGCCGTCCCGGCGACCCGTCCTGCTTGGAGACCCCCATGAGCGACCAGACGCCCCTCGCCCCGCTGTCCGTCCGGGAGCGGTTCATGACCGATCCGGACCTCGGCGCGGGGAACTTCCTCGACCGGGCGGTCGAGGCGAACCCGAACCGGGCGGTGCCGTACGCGTTCTCCCACCGGCTCGACCACCGCGGCGAGGTGGTGTTGGTCGGGCACAGCCTGCTGGACCTGGTGGCGCTGCGCGACCGGTACGCGGCCTGGTACCACGCGATGGGGGTGCGGCCGGGCGAGCCGGTGGCCGTGGTGGTCGCGGAGGGCCTGGAGCCGCTGCTGCACTTCTTCGCGCTGACCGCGCTGGGGGCCGTCCCGGCGCTGGTGAACGACGCGATGCGGCCGGACGTGATGGTGCGGTACCTGAACCACGTCGGCGTGGTCGGGGTGGTGGCGGACGACACCACCCGGCTGGCGTCCGCGTACCGGCAGGACCCGCAGCGCCGGCCCCGGTTCCTGGCGCTGACCGCCGAGGTGCAGGCGTTCGACGCGGCCGCCGCGCCGCTGCCGGCGGAGTACCCGTACCGGCACGCGGCCGAGGACGTGGTGGCGCTGATCCACTCCTCGGGGACGACGGGCACCCCGAAGTCGACGATCCTGGCGCACCGGCAGTTCTGGGAGGGCAAGCAGCCGCGGATGGTCCGCTTCCCGGCCGAGCCGTCCGACCGGCTGATGTCGCTGATGCCGCACACCCACGCGGGCGGTCTGAGCTACTTCCTGACCGCGACGCTGCTGGGCCTGCCGACGGTGGTGATGGCGGGCTGGCGGCGGTCGGTGGTGGAGCCGGTGATGGAGGCGTTCCAGCCGACCATGGTGGCCTCCTTCCCGCGCACCTTCGTGGAGTTGGCGACCGGCGAGCTGCCGGTGAGGGGCGCCGCCAGGGTGCACTCCTGGTTCAACACCGGTGACAGCGCGCACTACGGGCACGTCCGGCGGCTGGTGCAACTGGGCGAGCGTCCGGCCGGGTTGATCCGGCCGTGGCTGCTGCCGCAGGAGAAGGCCGAGCAACCCGCGCTGCCGGGTTCGCAGTTCGTGGACGGGCTGGGCTCCTCCGAGATGGGCATGGCGCTGTTCGGGCAGGTCACCTCGCCGGAGACGGATCGCGCCGACCGCTGCGTGGGCAAGCCGTCCGAGGTGGTGGAGCACGCCACCGTGCTGGACGAGGAGGGGGCCGAGCTGCCGGTCGGGGCGGTCGGCCTGCTGGCGGTGCGGGCGCCCTCGATCACGCCCGGGTACTGGAACGACGCGCGGCTGACCGAGAGCTTCCACCTGTCCGGGTACTGGCTGACCGGCGACGTCGCCCGCCGGGACGCCGAGGGCCGGTTCTTCCACCTGGACCGGACGGTCGACGTGATCGACACCCTGGACGGGCCGGTGTACAGCCTGCCGCTGGAGGAGGTGCTGCTGGCCGACTGCGCCGAACTGGTGCAGGACTGCTCGGTGGTGGGCGTCCCGCACCCGGACGGCGGACAGCGCCCGATCGCCGTGGTGCGGCTCCAGCCGGGGGCCGGGTCCGCCGACGAGGACGGGCTGCTGAAGGCGGCCAACGCCGAACTCGGCCGGGCCGGGCTGGCGGAGCTGGCCGCGCTGCGGGTGGCCCGCGCGGACGGCGACTTCCCGCTCGGCCCGACCGGCAAGGTGCTCAAGCGGGAGCTGCGCACCCGGCACGCCGGCCTGCTCACGTCGAGAGTCTCCTGATGGAGCGGCACGGCGGCTCCGGTCAGCCGCCGCCGCAGCCCTACCCGTACGTGCGGCAGCCGCTGGCGGAGCCGGACTGGCGGCGGCTGCCGGGCTGGCGGGAGGTGACGGCCGCGCAGTGGCGGGACGCGCAGTGGCAGCGGGCGCACTGCGTGCAGGGCGAGCGGCAGTTGCGGCAGGTGTTCGGGCCGCTGCTGACCGACCGGTTCTATGACGAACTGGCGGCCGATCAGCGGGAGTTCGCCACTATGTCGGTGCTGGTACCGCCGCAGATGCTGAACACCATGGCGGTCGGGGCGCCGCTGGTGCCGGACGCGTTCACCGAGGCGTTCCTGGCCGATCCGGTGCGCCGCTACATGCTGCCGGTGCGCGCGGACCGGCTGGCGTCCTGGCCGAGCCACCCGCTGGCGGCCCGGGACTCGCTGCACGAGGCGCAGATGTGGGTGGTGGAGGGGCTGACCCACCGCTACCCGACCAAGGTGCTGGCCGAGCTGCTGTCCACCTGCCCGCAGTACTGCGGGCACTGCACCCGGATGGACCTGGTGGGCCGCTCCACCCCGCAGGTCGCCAAGACCCGGCTGGTGCTGCGTCCGGCGGACCGCGAGGAGCAGATGCTCGACTACCTCAAGCGCACCCCGTCGGTGCGGGACGTGGTGGTGTCGGGCGGCGACCTGGCGAACGTGCCGTGGCCCCGGCTGGAGTCGTTCCTGCTGCGGCTGCTGGAGCTGGGCTCGGTGCGGGACGTCCGGCTGGCCAGCAAGGCGGTCGTCGGCCTGCCCCAGCACTGGCTCCAGCCCCGGGTGCTGGCGGGGGTGGAGCGGGTGGCCCGGCTGGCCGCGCGGCGCTCGGTCAACCTGGCGGTGCACACCCACGCCAACCACGCGGCGTCCGTCACCCCGCTGGTCGCGGAGGCGGCCCGGGCCCTGCTGGACGCGGGCGTGCGGGACGTGCGCAACCAGGGCGTGCTGATGCGCGGCGTGAACGACACCCCGGCGGCGCTGCTCGACCTGTGCTTCGCGCTGCAGGGCGAGGCCAACGTCCTGCCCTACTACTTCTACCTGTGCGACGTGATCCCGAACGCCGAGCACTGGCGGCTGCCGCTGGCCGCGGCGCAGCGCCTCCAGGAGGCGATCCTCGGCTACCTGCCGGGCTACGCCACGCCCCGGCTGGTCGCGGACGTGCCGCACGTCGGCAAGCGCTGGGTGCACCAGGCGGTGGGCTACGACCGGGTCCGCGGCGTCTCGTACTGGACCAAGAACTACCGCACCGGGCTGGAGCTGCGCGAGGCCGGGGGGCCGGGCGGCGGGGGCGGGCTGGACCGGCGCTACCCGTACGTGGACCCGGTGGACACACTGCCGCCCGAGGGCCGCGCATGGTGGGCCGAACGGGCCGGCGCCGAGCGGGAATTCGACCTGAGCGAACTGGAGGAGAGCGAGTGAGCGAGCCGCAGGCGCCGCTGCGCCGGATGTGCTGGATCTTCCCGGACCGGGAGTCGAGCCGGTCCGGGGCGATGTGGAAGCACTACTTCTGGGACATGTACGCGGAGATCGCCGCCGAGCTGGGCCTGGCGTGGACGATGCACGCGCCGGAGGCGGTGACGGTGGACGGCACCGACCCGGGCCGGCCGCGGGTGTACGTGGACGGCGAGCCGGTCACGCCGGGGGACACCCTGTTCCTCACGGCGCTGTACTCGCTGCCGTACCAGTCGATGGACGTGTTCAACCAGTTGACGCTGTGCGCGGTGCTGGAGCAGGCCGGGTTCTACCTGCCGTTCCCGGCGCAGGTGTCGCTGCTGGGCAACGACAAGCTGGCGACGGTGCTGTTCCTGGCGGACTCGCCGGTGCCGCCCGTCCCGTCGGTGCGGATCGGCTCCGGCCGGGACGTCTCCAAGCACCGGTACGAGGCGGCGCTGGACGGCCTGACCTTCCCGGCGATCGTGAAGCCGTCCGGCTGGTGCGGCGGCGGCGGGATCTGCCTGGCCCGCTCCCGGGAGGACGTGCGCGGCCTGGCCAGCCTGGCCCAGGGCGGCGACACCGTGCTGGTGGCGCAGCCGTACCTGGGGGACGGCACGGTCGACTACCGGGTGTACGTGATCGACGGGCGGCCGTACGCGGCGCTGCGGCGCACCCCGGAGGCGGGCTCGCCGGTGGCCAACGCGAGCCGGGGCGGTTCGATGGAGTTCTGCGAGGTCCCGCCCGAACTGGTCGACGCCACCGGCTACTTCGCGAAGAAGTTGCCGATCCCGTTCTTCTGCGTGGACTTCCTGCACGACGGCGAGCGGTTCTGGTTCTCCGAGCTGGAGCCGGACGGGGTGATCGCCCCGGACCTGGACGATCCCGGCCGGCCGGTGCAGCGGGACGTCACCCGGGCCCGGTTCGCCGCCTACCGGGACGCGCACGCGGCCTTCCTGGCGGGCGGGGGCGGCCCGGCGCACGGCCCCGCGAACGGCCTCTCGAACGGTCTCGTGGACGGCCTCGCGGGCGGCGGTGCGCGGCGATGACCTTCTCCCTCACCGAAGCGGAAGCGGCGGACGGCCTGGCGGTGGCCCGGCGGACGCTGGAACTGCTGCGCGGCGTACCGGAGTTCGGCGAGCGGTACGCGGACGCGGCGGTGCCGTCCTCGCTGGCGGAGCTGGCCGCGCTGCCGCCGCTGGCCAAGGACGACCTGAACACGGCGCTGGCGCACCTGGAGCCGGCCGCCGAGAGCGGCGCGACCTGGCTGTTCCAGAGCGGTGGTTCGACCGGCGCGCCGAAGGTCGGCTACGCGCCGACCGGGTTCTACATGGCGGAGGTGCACCGGCACTGGCAGCCGCTGGATCGGGACGACGTGTTCGTCAACGCCTGGGGCGCGGGCCGGATGTGGGGCGCGCACTTCCTGGCGGCGGGCCTGGCCGACCTGTCCGGCTGCCGGGTGGTCGCGCTCGGGTCGGTGACGGCCGAGGAGTACCCGGAGTGGCTGGGCTTCCTGGCCGACCGCGGGGTCACCGCGATCGGCGGCACCCCGAGCGTGCTGCGGCTGTGGTTCGCGCACGCCCGCGCCGCCGGGATCGCACTGCCCTCGCTGCGCAAGGTGCTGTGGCTGGGCGAGGCGTGGCAGCCCCAGCTGGAGGAGGACCTGGCGGCCGTCGCGCCGAAGGCCCGCCGGCACGGCATGTTCGGTTCCACCGAGACCTGGGTGGTGGGCTCCAACTCCCCCGACTGCCCGGCCGACACCTTCCACCCGTTCCCGCACCAGCTGGTGCACGTCGGCGCGGACGGGCTGCTGGACTTCACCTCGCTGGACCCGGCGATGCTCAACCCGGTGCTGCGCTACCGCACCGGCGACGCGGGCGAGTTGGTGCCCTGCCCGTGCGGGCGGCCGGGTCCGGCGATGCGGGTGCTGGGGCGCCGCGACAACGTGGTGCAGGTCCGCGGCCTGGGCCTGCACGTGGACGAGCTGCTGGCCCGGGTCGAGCGCGAACCGGGCGTCACCCGGGCCCAGGTGCTGGTCACCGAACAGGGTGGCCGGGCCAGGGGGGTGGACGTCCTGGTGCTCGGCGAGCTGCCGGACCCGGACGCGCTGCGGCGCGAACTGCTCTCCGCCACCTTCACCCTGAGCACCGCCTTCGCGCACGACCCGGAGAACGTGCGGGTCCGGGTGGTGGACGCGCTGATCAGCAACGACCGCACCGGGAAGACCGCCGGGTTCGCCGTCCGGGAGGAACTGTGAAACTGCGCAGCCCCGAGCAGCTGGGCCGGGCGTTCAACCTGTTCTGGTTCGGCAAGTCGGTCTCCAACGTCGGCGACCGGGTGACGGTGTTCGTCGTCCCGACCCTGATGATCTTCGTGCTGCACGCCTCCGCGTTCCAGGTCGGCGTCGTGGCGATGGCCCAGTACCTGGGCATCCCGCTGCTCGGGCCGGTGGCGGGCGTCCTGGTGGACCGCTGGGACAAGCGGCGCACCCTGATCGCCTGCGACCTGGTCCGGCTGGCGGCCGTCGCGGTGATCCCGGTCGCGTACTGGCTGGACGTCCTCTCCACGCCGCTGCTGTTCTGCTGCGTGGCGGCGGTCTCCGGCGCCACGATCTTCTTCAACGTCGGCTACCTGGTGGCCGTCCCGGCCGTGGTCGAGCAGCCGCACCTGGTGCGCGCCTACTCCCGGCTGGAGGGCAGCGGCTCGGTCGCCGAGGTCTCCGGGCCGTCGATCGCCGCCGCCCTGTACGCGGCGCTCGGCGCGGCCTCGCTGCTGGTCGACGCCGCCAGCTACCTGGTCTCGGCGGTCTGCTTCCGCTGGATGCGGCCGTGGGGGCAGCCGACCGTCGCCCGGGGCTCGGTGTGGCAGCGGCTCACCCTCGGTTTCCGGCTGAACTGGCAGGACCCGGTGCTGCGCCGGGTGGTGCTGGCCGCCGTCACGCTCAACTCCGGCGGCCCGGTGTTCGTCACCGTCATGCCGGTGCTCGCCTACCGCGGCCTGGGCGTCAGCGTCGGCGTCTACGGCGCCGCGATGTCCACGGCCGCGGTCGGCGCGCTGCTGGGCGCGCTGGTCGCCCCGAAGATCGGCGAACGGTTCGGCATCGGCCGGACCCTGGCCTGGGCGCTGCTGCTGCACTGCCTGGTCGGCCTGGGCGTGCTGGCCGCGCCCGCGCTGCCCTCCGGGCCGGTCATCGCGGCCACCATGGGCTGCTACGGCTTCTTCATGTCCTGCATCAACGTGTGCTCCGCGCCCGCCCGGCAGTCCCGGATGTCCGCGCAGCACCAGGGCGTCATGCACGCCGCCTTCCGGACCGCCACCTGGGGCGTCATCCCGCTGGCCGCGCTGGCCGGCGGCCTCGCCGTCTCCCTGCTCACCGGCCCGCTCGGCGTCCTGGAGGCGGCCCGCTGGACCATGGTCGGCGGCACCCTGCTGGCCGCCTGCTCCTTCCTGCCCGCGCTCGGCATCCAGTCCCGGATGGACGCCGACCTGCCGAAGGCCGTGGACCGGATCGCCGGGCTGGCGGAGGACGGCGGCCCGGCCGAGGGTGCGGGACCGGCGGGGGCCGGCGGCCCGGCCGAGCCCGCGGAGGTGGTGAAGTGACCGGCCGCCGGGTGCTGTTGGTCACCGGCTGCTCCTCCGGCATCGGACTGGCCACCGCCGCGGCGGCCGACCGGGCGGGCTGGGCGGTGGTCGCCACCGTCCGCGACCCCGGGCGGGCCGACGCCCTGCGGGCCGCCGCGCCCGGCGCGCGGGTACGGCGGCTGGACGTCACCGACGAGGAGTCGGTGGCCGACTGCTTCGCCGGGCTGGAGCGGCTCGACGCGCTGGTCAACAACGCCGGGATCTCCAACTTCGACCCGACGCTGGAGATGTCCACCGCGAAGGCGCTGCGCGCCAACCTGGAGGTGAACTTCTTCGGCACCGTGGCCGTCTCGCGGGCCGCGATGCCGCTGCTGCGCGCCTCCGGCGGGCGGCTGCTGACCATCGGCAGCGTGCACGGCGTGGTCGGCCAGCCCTTCAACGAGGCGTACTGCGCGGCCAAGTTCGCCGTCGAGGGCTTCATGGAGGCGCTCGCCCCGGTCGCCGCCGCGCACGGCGTACGGGTGTCGGTGCTGGTGCCCGGCTACGTCCCGGACACCCGCTTCGGGATCTTCCCGGACGTCAACCGCCGTACCGTGCAGGCCGCTTCGGGCCCGTACGCGGAGACCTTCGCCGCGTACGGCGCCCGGATCGGCGCGCACTGGGCGGGCGCCGGGCAGCCCGCCGCGGAGGTCGCCGAGGCGGTGCTGCGGGCGCTGGCCGAGGAGCGGCCGCCGTTCCGCATCCCCACCGGGCCGTGGGCGGCGGCCTACCTGGACGCCAAGCTCGCCGACCGCGACGGCAGCGCCGTCCAGCGGCTCGCCCACGACTGGATCGGCCTGAACCCCCTGCCCTGAGGAGCAACCGCCATGCCCGCACTGCCACTTCACGTGCTCGTCGACCACGCCCGGCGGCACTCGCCGTTCTACGCCGAGCTGTACCGCGACGTGCCCGCCGTCGTCACCTCGCTCGCCCAGCTGCCCCTGATCGACCACGTCGCGTTCTGGTCGGCCAACCGCTGGCCCGACAACCGGCTGCTGACCGGCCCGCTCACCGACGCCGCCGTCTACAAGTCCGGCGGCACCACCGGCGCGCCCAAGTTCTCGCCGTGGACGCGCTCCGAGCACGTCGACTCGGTCAGCGCGTTCGGTGCCGGGCTGGTCGACGCTGGGCTCAAGCCCGGGCAGAAGGTCGCCAACCTGTTCCGGGCGGGCGAGTTCTACAGCGGCTTCCTGTTCATCGAGGGGGCCCTGCACCACGCGCCGATCGACAACGTCCGGCTGCCGGTGGCCACCGCGCCGGACGAGTACGTGGCCGACCTGATCCACTCGTTCGGCGTCGACGTCCTGGCGGGCGAGCCGATGAAGCTGTCCGCCGTCGCCGAGACGCTGCTCAAGCAGGACCGGCCCGCCCCGCAGGTCGAACTGATCCTGTTCGGCGGCGACATCCTCTTCGCCGACCTGCGCCCGCTGCTGCGTTCGGCCTTCCCGAACGCCGCGCTCTCCTCGATCGGCTACGCCTCGGTGGACGCCGGGCTGGTGGCCGGGCCGGTGCCCGCCGGGGACGACCTGCGGGTCCACCGGGCCTTCCCGAACCGGACGGTGGTCGAACTCGTCGACGACGCCACCGGCGAGCCGATCACCGAACCCGGCGTCCCGGGGCGGGTGGTGGTCACCAACCTGTTCCGCACCCTGGTGCCGATCCTGCGCTACCCGGCGGGCGACCGCGCCGAGTGGACGGGCCCCGGGCGCGGCACCTTCCGGCTGCTCGGCCGCTCCACCGAGGGCGCCCGGATCGGGATCGTCACCATGCCCACCGAGGACGTCCGCGACGTGCTGCTCGCCCACGACCCCGACCACCGCATCACCGGCCTCCAGTTCGTCCAACGCCGCTGGAAGGGCCGCGACGGCCTGGTCATCCGGCTCGGCCACACCACCGACGCCCCGCCCTCCGCCGCCTTCACCGAGACCCTGCGGCAAGCTGTCCTGGACGCCCGGCCCGCGTACGCCTCCGAGACCGCGATCGGCGCGATCCACCCGCTCCGGCTCGAATGGGTGCCGCGCGGCGAGCTGGTCACCAACCCCCGCACCGGCAAGCTCCGCCAGGTCATCGACGAGCGCCCCGCGCACTGACCGACCGCCCTGCCCCACCCCGGCCCGCCCCGGCCCGGGTGCGGCGCACCGGCGGCAGCGCCGGCGGGTGGCCGCCCTACCCGGTGAGCGGGTCCGCCGCGACCCGCCCGGGGCGGGCGGTCATCCGGGCGCCGACCGACCAGGCGTGCCGGGTGACCGCGAGCAGGAAGCGGGTGCGGGAGGCCCGGACGGCGTGCAGGGCGGGGCCGTGGTCGACGGCGACGAAGAGGGCGCCGGCCAGCGCCAGCAGGAGCCAGACCGGGTTCACGAACGGTCGGGCGGAGGGCGGCAGTTCGGCGGCGGACTGGTGCAGCCGGCGGACGTGGAACGGGATGTGGCGGCGCTCGTCGCGCAGGATCCGGTCGGTGACCTCGCGGGCCAGCGGGTCGGCGAGGCCGTCCCGCAGGCTGCGGTAGTACTCGACGGCGACCAGCTCGGCGACCATCAGCACCATCAACTCGGTGCGCAGGCCCAGCAGTCGGCGCACCCGGACGAAGATCCCGTCGCTCCAGTGCCCGTCCAGCAGCGGGACGCCGGCCGCGCCCAGCAGCTCGGCCAGCAGCCGCGCGTGGTTGCGCTCCTCGGCGACGAACAGCCGCACCGCCGCCGCGTACTCGGCGTCCCCCGCCAGGTCGGCCTTGGCCAGCAGGCTGGTCCCGTCCCCGTCCTCCCCCACCTGGAACTTCTGCAGGCTGCGCGCCACCGCCGCGGGCAGCCGCACCCCGTGCCCCCACTCCGGATCGGCGATCCACTCCCGGCGCGCCTTCTCCGCCTCGAACTCCGCCACCCACTCACCGAATCCGCTTCCGGGCATGGCTGCGCCCCCGCTCTCGTGCCTGTGCTGCGCCCGCCGCGCCGGCGGCACGCGGGCATACCGGGACGGACGCCGCGGTGCGGCGGCGCCCGACCCGTACGCTACCGCACTCCTGAACGCGTTCAAATAGCTGGCGCGGACCCCGCTCAGTACACGTCGCGGACGTAGCGCTTCTCGGCGGCGAGGGACTTGACGTAGGCGGCGGCGTCGGCCGGGGTGAGGCCGCCGTGGGTGGTGGCGAGGTCGCGCAGGGCGCGGTCGACGTCCTTGGCCATCCGGGAGGCGTCGCCGCAGACGTAGAAGTGGGCGCCGTCCTGGAGCCAGGACCAGAGGTGGTGGCCGTGTTCGCGCATCCGGTCCTGGACGTAGACCTTGGCGCGCTGGTCGCGGGAGAAGGCGGTGTCGAGGCGGGTGAGGGTGCCGTCGGCGAGGTGGGCGGTGAGTTCCTCGCGGTAGTAGAAGTCGGTGGCCTCGTGCTGCTCGCCGAAGAACAGCCAGTTGGGGGCGCGGTGGCCGCGGGCCCGGCGGTCGTCCAGGAAGCCGAGGAAGGGGGCGACGCCGGTGCCGGGGCCGACCATGACCATGGGGGTGGCGGGGTCGGCGGGCGGGCGGAAGTGCGGGGAGCGCTGGAGGTGGACGGGGACGGTGGCGCCGGGTTCGGCGTCGGCCAGGTGGGTGGAGCAGACGCCGCCGCGCGGCCGGCCCTTGAGGCTGTCCCAGCGGACCACCGAGACGGTGAGCGAGACCTGGTGGGGGTCGGTGAGCGGGCTGGAGCAGATCGAGTACTGGCGGGGCTGGAGCCTGCCGAACACCTCGGCCCACTCCTGGGCCGAGGCCCGGACGGCGAACTCGGCGGCCACGTCGACGGCTTGGCGGCCCCACGTCCAGCGGGCCAGTGCGTCGGTGTTGTCGGCGCGCAGCAGGGCGCGCAACTCGCGCCCGTCGCGGGTGCGTTCGGCGGTGAAGCGGAGCAGCGCGGGGCCGACTCTGGTGATGTCGAGGTGCCGGGCGAGCGCTTCGCGCAGCGGCAGCTCGCCGGGGCCGGGGAGGGTGACGGTGCTGTCGCCGGACAGGCCGGTCACGGAGAGCCACTCGTCGACCAGGGCGGGCGGGTTGACCGGGTGGACGGCGAGCGCGTCGCCGGCCGCGTAGTCGAGCGGGAGGCCGAGGCCGCCGGTGTCGAAGGTGAAGCGGCGGACCTCCTTGCCCGAACCGGCCCCGGAGAGCAGGCGGTTGCCGACCAGCCGGGCGGGGACGGTGCTGCGGCGCGGAGCCGGGGCGGCGGGGACGGTGACTGCGGGGGCGGTGGGCGCGGGGGCTGCGGGCGCGGCGGCCCGGCCGAGGGCGGTCAGGACGCTGTCGAGCCAGCTGTCGGCGGTGCGCGCGTAGTCGGGTTCGCAGTCGGCGCGCGGGGCGAGGCGGTGGGCGCCGAGTTCGGCGAGGCGGGTGTCGAGGCGGCGGCCGTGGCCGCAGAAGTCCTGGTAGCTGGAGTCGCCGAAGGCGAGGACGGCGTAGCGGCGGCCGTCGAGGCGGGCGGGACGGTCGGCGGTGAGGGCGTCCCAGAAGCCGGCGCCGTTGTCGGGGGCGTCGCCGTCGCCGTAGGTGGAGGTGATCAGCAGCAGGTCGGCGTCGCCCGGCAGGGCGGCCGGGTCGGTGTCGGCCATGGCGTGCAGCGCGGCGGGGTGGCCGTCGGCGGTGAGGCGGGCGACGGCGGTGGTGGCGAACTCCTCGGCGGTGCCGGTCTGCGAGGCCCACAGCACGAGGAGCTGCCGGGTCGGCGCGGCGGGCGCGGCCGGGTCGGGTGCGGCGGCCCGCGAGTACAGGCCGGCCAGGGCGCCGTTGACCCACTGGGCGTGCCCGGGGTCGAACGGGGCGTCGGCGGGGAGCACCGGCACGCCGGGCCGTCCGGTCGGGATGGCGGCCAGGAACCCGGCCAGGTAGCGGCGTTCGCCCTCGGCGAGGACCGGCGGGGGCGCGGCGTCCAGCCCGAACACCGAGGCGGCGGCCCCGGGGGCGGCGGCCGGAACGGCGAGCGGGACGGCGGGCGGGACGGCGAGCGCGGGCACGGTCACGGGCGCGGGAGCGGTGCCGGCGGGCGTCGGGACCCTGCTCAACGCCACCGCGCAGTACTTGAGTTCGGGCTGGAAGGAGAGCGGGTCGACGGCGTCGGAGGTGACGGCGTTGACCGACAGGTACTCGCCGAACAGGTCGTTCCAGTGGAACGGGGCGAAGCAGCTCCCCCGCTGCACCCGGTCGGTGACCTTGGCGGGCAGCACGGCCCGGCCGCGCCAGGAGGAGACCTCGACGCCGTCGCCCTCGCCGATGCCGAGCGCGGCGGCGTCCTCGGGGTGGATCTCGACGAACGGCGACGGGTTCAGCTTGGCGAGTTTGGCGACCTTGGCGGTCTTGGTGAGGGTGTGCCACTGGTGCGGGAGGCGGCCGGTGTTCAGGACGAACGGGTAGTCGTCGTCCGGGAGTTCGGCCGGGTCGAGGTGCGGGCGGGGGTGGAAGGCGGCCCGGCCGGAGGGGGTGGGGAAGCGCGGGGTGCCGTCGGGCTGCAGGTAGCGGATCGGGTTGCGGTCGGGCCCCTCGGGGTCGGCGGCGGGCCACTGGACGGGGGTGTCGCGCAGCCGGGGGTAGGAGGCGCCGCGCAGGTCCCAGCCGGTGACGGGGTTGTGGGCCCGCTTGAGCTCCTCGAAGACCTGCTCGGCGTCGGTGAAGTCGAAGCCCTCCGAGTAGCCCATGGCGCGGGCGACCTCCGCGATGATCCGCCAGTCCGGGAGCGCCTCGCCGGGCGGGTCGGCGGCGGGGCGGGCCAGGGTGAGGTTGCGCTCGCTGTTGACCAGCACGCCCTCGGTCTCGGTCCACAGCGCGGCCGGGAGCACCACGTCGGCGTAGGCGTTGGTCTCGGTGTCGGTGAACACGTCCTGGGTGACGACGAGTTCGGCCCGCTCCAGGCCCTCGATGACGGTGCGCCGGTTGCCGACCGAGGCGACCGGGTTGGTGCAGATGATCCAGCACGCCTTGATCTCGCCGTCGGCCATCCGCCGGAACATCTCGACGGTGCCCCGGCCGACGCCGTCGGCGCGCAGCGTGCCCGGCGGCAGGTCCCACAGCCGCTCGGTGAACTCCCGGTCGGCGGCGGCCAGGACGGAGCGCTGGCCGGGCAGCCCGGGGCCCATGTAGCCCATCTCGCGGCCGCCCATGGCGTTGGGCTGGCCGGTCAGCGAGAACGGGCCGCTGCCGGGGCGGCAGATGGTGCCGGTGGCCAGGTGCAGGTTGACCAGCGCGTTGGTGTTCCAGGTGCCGTGCGTGGACTGGTTCAGCCCCATCGTCCACAGGCTGGTGAACTCCCCGGCCTCGCCGATCAGTTCGGCGGCCCGGCGGATGTCGGCCTCGGCCAGGCCGGTGAGTTCGGCGACCCGGTGCGGCGGGTAGTCGGCGAGGAGCTCCGGCATCGCCTCCCAGCCCTCGGTGTGCCGGGCGATGAACTCCGGGTCGGTGTGCCCGTCCGCGTGCAGCAGGTGCAGCAGGCCGTTCAGCAGGGCCAGGTCGGTGCCGGGGCGCAGTTGCAGGAACAGGTCGGCCTTGGCGGCGGTGGCGGTGCGCCGGGGGTCGACCACGATCAGCTTGGCGCCCGCCTTGACCCGGTCCATCATCCGCAGGAACAGGATCGGGTGGCAGTCGGCCGTGTTGGAGCCGATCACCAGGAACACGTCCGCCAGGTCGAGGTCCCGGTACGAGCCGGGCGGGCCGTCCGCGCCCAGCGACAGCTTGTAGCCGGTGCCCGCGCTGGCCATGCACAGGCGGGAGTTGGACTCGATCTGGTTGGTCCGGACGTACCCCTTGGCGAGCTTGTTGGCCAGGTACTGGGCCTCCAGGCTCAGCTGGCCGGACACGTACAACGCGAACGCGTCCGGCCCGTGCTCGTCCACGATCGCCCGCAGCCGCCGCCCGGTGGCGGCGATCGCGTCGGCGACCGGCGTCGGCACCGGGTCCTCGCCGCGGACGGTGCGCACCAGGGCGGTGGTCAGGCGTCCGGGCGCGGCCAGCAGGTCCGCGGTGGTCGCGCCCTTGGTGCACAGCCGGCCCCGGTTCGCCGGGTGGTCCGGGTCGCCGGAGACCCTCCGCACGGTGCGGCGGCCGTCCGGGCCGGTGCCGACGTCCAGGAGCAGGCCGCAGCCCACCCCGCAGTAGGAGCAGACCGACCTGACCTGTCCGGTCCCCGGCCGCTGCGGCTTCGCTGCGTCCTGCGCCACCTGTCCGGCCACGGGAGCCCTTCCGTTCGACCTGCACCTGCCTGCGGCGACTGTAGGAAGGGCGCGTTTCGCGGCTGTCTCCGCGGCGCACGGCCCGCGGTTACACCGGCCGCACAGCGGGGCGGGCCGCCCGGTGAGGGCCGCGACGCCCCGCCGGGGCCCTCACCGGGGCCCTCCACGGGGGCCGCCCGCACCCGTGGGCCCGGCGGGCTCAGCTGCTGTGCGGCACCCCGGTGACCAGCACGCTCTGGCCCCGGAACTCGGCGACCACCGCGCCCGCGGCGGTCCGCACCGTGACGTCGTAGACGCCCTGCCGGCCCGCCAGGGTCCGCTCCACGGCCTCCGCCACCAGCTCGTCGCCGAGTTGCGCCGGGGCCAGGAAGCTGATCTGCGCGCCCTGGGCGAGCGCGACCGGCCCGTAGCTGTTGCAGGCGTACGAGAAGGCGGCGTCGGCGAGCAGGAACACGTACCCGCCGTGCCCGATGCCGTGCGCGTTGGCCATCTCCTCGGTGACCTTCATCCGCGCCACCGCGCGCCCTCCGGACACCTCCTCCAGCACGATGCCCGCCCCGCCGGCGGCCCGGTCGCGCTCGAACATTGCGTCGATCCTGGAACGTCCCACGGCGGCCCCCCGGTGAGCTGGTCATTCGGCGAAGCAGCATTAGACCGACCGCATTGACGGCCTGTCAATGACGTACCGGCGGAACCCGTTCCGTCCGCGGCGGCCGGACGTGACGCGGGACACGCCGCCGACGGCGGTGGCCGGCGGTCGGTCAGACGGGCGACAGCAGTTCGGCCCGGCGGCGGTGGGCGGTGGCGGCGTGGGTGTGTCCGGCGGCGTCCTCGGCGCGGGCGAGGGCCCGCAGGACCTCGGCGGTGGCCTCGTCGTGGCCGACCCGCTCGGCCTCGGTGAGGGCGGTGCCGAGCCGGGCCCGGGCCTCGGGGTGGCGGCCGAGGGCGGAGAGTGCCTCGCCGGCGGCGGTGTGCAGCAGGACGCGGCGCGGGCCGGGCCGTTCGCCGGTGCTGAGCGAGATGCCGTGCAGGGCGTGGTCGAGGGCGGGGCCGGGGCGTCCGGCGTCCAGGTGGTGGCGGGCGAGGTGCTGGAGGACGAGGGCGACGGTGTGCGGGTGGTCGGCGGCCAGCGCGACCTCCAGGGCCCGGGCGAGTCCGGCTCCGGCGGCGGCGTGGTCGGCGAGTTCGGAGTGGACGGCGGCCAGGTTGATCAGGGCGATCGCCCGGCCGACCCGGTTGCCGGCCCGGGCGGCGAGTTCGGCGGCGGGGGCGAGGCAGGCTGCGGCCTCGTGCAGGCGGCGGTTGGCGACCAGCACCCAGCCGAGCAGCGCCCGGACCTGGCTCTCGCCGTCCAGGTGGCCGGTCTCCACGGCGGCCTCCAGGGCGAGTTGGAGCTGCGGCACCCAGCCGTCGCGGACCCGGCGCAGGATCAGCGGCCACTGGGTGAGCACCAGTCGCCAGGCGCGTTCGGGGTCGGCGGTGGCGATCACTTCGGCGAGCGTCTCGCGGTGCGCGCCGAGCCAGTGCAGGGCGTCCTCGACGGTGGTGAACTCGGGTACGGCGCGCGGACGGTGTGCGGCGGCGGGCGGTTCGCAGCAGGGCTTGCTGCCGGGTTCGGCGCACTGCGCGGCGGCCAGGCCGGTGTACAGGTACTGGTCGGCGAGCCGGGCCCGGGCGGTGCGCTGCTCGGCGCGGTCGGTCTCGGCGGCGAGTTGGCGGGCGTACAGCCGGACCAGGTCGTGCAGGGTGTACTGCTCGGCGCCGGTCTCGGTGATCAGGTGGGTGGCCGCGAGCTGCTCCAACGCCTGGGCGGCGTCCGGTTGTTCGAGGTCGGCGAGGGCGGCGGCGGCGTAGGGGTCGACCATCGGGCCGGGGTGCAGTCCCAGGGCGCGGAACAGTCGGGCGGCGGTGGGCGGGAGCTGTTCGCAGGAGATCCGCAGGGCGCTGGTGACGCTGATCTCCTCGGCCGCCAGGTGGCTCAACCGGCGCTGTTCGTGCCGCAGTTGCTCGGTGACGGCGGCCAGGCCCCGGCGCGGGTCGGCGGCGGCCTTGGCGGCGGCGATCCGCAGCGCGAGCGGCAACCCGTCGCACAGGTCGGCGAGTTCGCGGGCGGCCTCGGGTTCGGCGGCGATCCGGGACGGGCCGAGCACCCGGGCCAGCAGGGCCGCGGACTCCTCGGGGCGCAGCACGGACAGCGGGACGGGGCGCGCGAGTTCGGAGGCGACCAGGCCGAGCATCCGGTGCCGGCTGGTGACCAGGGCGGCGGAGTCGGTGCCGGCCGGGAGCAGCGGGCGGACCTGCTCGGACGTGCGGGCGTTGTCGACCACCACCAGCAGCCGGCGGTCGGCGGTGGCGCGCCGGTAGAGGGCGGCGCGGCCGGCCAGGGTGGGCGGCAGGTCCTCGTGGGCGGTGCCGAGGGCGGCGAGGAACTCGGCCAGCACGTCGCCGAGTTCACGGTCGGGACGGTCGCTGAACCCGCCGAGGTCGGCGAACAGCACCCCGTCGGGGAAGCGCCGGCCGTGCCGGTGCGCCCAGTCCAGTGCGAGCGCGGTCTTGCCGACCCCGGCGGGGCCGGTGACCAGGGCGATCGCGCCGTCCGGCCCGGGGCGCAGCGCGTCACCGAGGGCGGCGAGTTCGGCGGCGCGGCCGTAGAAGCCGCGCGGCGGGCGGGGCAGCAGGTCCACGGCGGGCGGCGCGGCGGCCCGGTCCGCGGCCCCGATGGGCGCGGCGAGCGTGAGCGCGGGGGCGGCCGACCGCGGACGCGCTGGACTGCGCGTACCGGCGGGGGCGGCGCCCGGCCCCATGGCGCCCGGCCTAACGGCGTCCGGCCCCACGGCGTCCGGGCCCGCGGCGTCCGGGCCCGCGGCGTCCGGGCCGCCGGGCGTGCCCTCGCCGCGCAGGATGCGCTCGTACGCGGCGTTCAGGGCCCGGCCGGGGTCGACGCCGAGGCGGTCGGCGAGGGAGTCCCGGGTGCGGTGGTACCAGGTGAGGGCGTCGGACTGCCGGCCGGCCCGGAACAGGGCGAGCATCAGCGCGGAGACCAGGGACTCGCGCAGCGGGTGGGCGACCATCTCGGCGCGCAGCAGTTCGGCGGCGCGGGCGGGCTCGCCGAGCCGCTGGAGGTGGTCGGCGAGGCTCTCGACGGCGGCGAGCCGGTTCTCCTCCAGGGTCTGCCGCCACGCTTCCAGCGGGGCGCTGGGGACGGTGCCGGTGAGGGCGGGGCCCCGCCACAGGCCGAGGGCGTGTTCGAGGGCGCCGACCACCTCGGTGGAGCGTCGCTCGGTGCGGGCGGCGGCCACCAGGGCGTCGAACCGCTCGACGTCGAGCATCCCCTCGGGCAGGCGCAGGGTGTAGGCGTCGCCCGCGGTGGTGAGCCGGACGCCGGGCCGGCCGGTCCCGGCCTCGCCCCCGGCCTCGGCGAAGAGGGCGCGCAGCCGGGAGACGTGGCTCTGCACGACGGTGCGGGCGTTGGCGGGCGGTTCGTCGACCCAGAGCGCCTCGGTGAGCTGGGCGACGGACACCGCGCGGTTGCGGCGCAGCAGCAGGAGCGCGAGCAGGCTGCGCCGCTTCTCCGGTCCGAGGTGGAGTGCGCCGCCGGCGCCGTCCGCCTCGACCGCCCCGAGCAGCCGGAATTTCACCCTGTTCCCCCCGCCGTGGTGCCGCGTCCGGTGACGGAGGCTATCCGGTCGTTATCCGGTGCATGCCACCGGCCCCGGTGGCATGCCGGTCGGACCGCCCGGGAGCCGCCGCGCCCGCAGGTGGGACGCGGCGGCCCGGGACGGCCCGGGGCGGCTCAGTCGCTCGCCTCCGACGCCCCGCTGCGGTCCGCGACGAACCGGTCCAACCCGGCGGATCGGGCGTCGGCCTCGGCCTGGGCCTGCGGGTCGCGCTGCTGCCCCTCCTTCGGGTTGAGCTGCCGGATCATCAGCTCGCGACTGCGGTCGGAGCGGGCGGTGATCCGGTAGTCCCAGTCCTGGCCCGCGCCGGGCTTGCCGGTCAGCCGGACGGTGACCTCGCTCGGCCGGGTGCCCGGCTTGAGGTAGGTGTCCCCCTCGATGGTCCGGATCTGGTCCGTCACCGGGCCGTCGTCCAGGTCGAACGTCCGGTGCAGCGGCAGTTCGGGGCCTTCGCCGGTCACGGTGAGGTGCAGTAGCCCGGCCGCGGGCGCCCCGCCCCGGAGCAGTGGTCCGGCGGCGTCGGCGGCCGTCGCCATGGCGGCGGTGACCAGTTCGCTGGCCGGGCCGTCGTCGGTCCACGTGCCGCGGTGGATCTCGTACGGCTCGCGGTCGGGCCAGTCGTCCTGCGCCCCGGCGACCAGGTCGTCCAGCGTGACCGGCCCGGCGGTGTTCTTCCGCGCGACGTAGTCGATCACCTGGCGCACCTGCTCCGCCTTCAGCGCGGTCCCGCCGGGGTCCTTGAGCAGGGTCCCGAGCAGGGCGGAGGTGTCGGCCGTGGTGCCGCCGGCCAGTTCGACCAGCCGGTGGGCGGCCTTGATGCGGGCGACGCCGGCGTCCGTGCCGGAGGTGAACTCCCCGTTGGCGAACGCCTGTCCGAGCCGCGCGGTGCCCATCAGCTGCTCGTGCCGGGCGGCGGCGGACGGGACGGGGCCGGTCGGAGCGGGAGTGATCGGAGCGGTCGGAGCGGGGCCGGTCGGAGCGGTCGGGGCGGGGGTGGTCGACCCGCCGCCGTCGCCGTCCGGCGTCAGCGCCCGCTCGACCTCGGCGAGCCGCCACGCCCCTTCGGCGAGGCGCGCCTCGCCGCCCTTCTGCTCCGGGGTGAACGCCAGGTAGTGGTCGCCCGGCACGGACTTCGCGGTGGTCTCCGCCGTGGGGATCTCGACGGTGAAGGGAACGACCCCCTTCTCCGTGACGCGCTCCTTGTTCCCGTTGAAGAACGTCACGTCGACCTCGGCGTAGCCGGTGTAGCGCGCCATGTCGTCGGAGTACTTGGCGTTGGAGATCACCTGACCCGAGTCGCTGTGCCCGCCGCCTTCGCGTCCGACCCGGGACGCCCCGCCGATGAGCGACGGGCTGTTGGAGGTCGGGTCGCCGGTGACCTTGGCGCCGACCTGGGCCTGGAGGCCCGCGTTGTTCGCCGAGAGGTCGTACCGGGTGCTGCCGGAGGAGAGCGTGTTGGCCGGGGCGACGTCGGCCTTGCCGCTCGACAGGCTCTCCAGGGAGACGACCTTGACGCCGATCTCGACGCCCTTGCCGCCGCCGAACGTGACCTTGTTGGTCGGGACCGTCGCCGCCACCTCCGCGCCCTGGCTCGCGCTGCCGAACAGCGCCGAGAGGTGGCTGTGCGTGGTGATCTTCCCGACCTGGGGTTCCATCTTCTCCCAGGTCGACGCGCCGAAGTACTGCGGTCCGCGCAGCCGCACCAGGTCCTGGACGCCGCCGACGTCGCCGAGCCAGCGCAGGACGTCGGTGTCGCGCAGGCCGGTCTCCCAGATCCGGTCCGGCGGGACCTGGACGGTTCCCGGCCCGGACGGCTGGAGCGAGACGGTCTGCGGCTGCCGGTCGGCGGCGGGCGCGGCGGTGGCGGCGGCGTCGGACTGCGCCTGCGCCGGCACGTTCTCGCCGGACTCGACGATGGTCTCGTAGCCGATCACCGCAGTGCGCCGCCGGTGGACCTGGGTGCCGACCCACGGCTTGCGGGAGATCGTGAACTGGAGCTCCGCCTCGCCCTTGTAGGCACTGCCGTCCGCCTTGGTCTTGGTGGCGGCACCGGCCGTGGTGCTCCGGGTCTGGACGTCCACCTGGTTGTGGCCCCGGCCGCCGGTGCCGATCAGGCCCCCCGTCACCGAGACGGCGGGTGCGTGCGGCACCGGGACGGCGGCCACCGCCCCGAACACGCCCTGGTGGGTGGTGCCGGTGCCGTCGGCGGTGGCGAAGGTCCGCTGCACGTCGGTGCCGGCGTTGAACTCGGTGGTGCCCGAGTCGCCCAGGTGCTCCAGCTTGTCGCGGAGGACGGCACCGACCCGGACGGTGGTCCGCCCGTGCCGCACCACGATCTCGTCGCCGGCCGTCATGCCCTTGAGCCTGGACTGGAGCTTGTCGGGGGTGAGTTCCGCGTCCAGCTTGCGGCGGACGCCCGCCCAGTCGCTGCCGAACGGGTTGCTCTCCGCCCCGGGCCGCCCCTGCCGCCCGCTGCCGGGCAGGCGCAGGCCGCCGGGCTTCCAGCCCGACTCCACCTGGGACAGGATCGACTCGCCGAGGGTGCGCCGGGGAGCGGGGGCCGTCCCGGCGGAACCGTTCGGCGTGCTGTTCGGCGTGCCGTTCGCCGGGGTCGGCGACACGGTCGGCGTCGGGTCGGGCAGCGCGTGGACGTCGGTGACGATCGCCGACGAGTCCAGGCGCCGCTGCTCCACGAAGCCCTTCGGCTGCTTCGTCGTGTCCCGCTGGACCGACCCGCTCACCGGCTCGGCGTCGCGCTCCGGGACGGCGACCCGCGCCACCGTGTGCACCTCCAGGGGGACGGTCCCGTGGTCCACGCCCAGCTGGGTGAACTTGACCTCGACGTCGTAGGCCGTGTCGACGTCGAAGAGCACGGCCTTCTCGACGTGCTTGCCGCGGTTCGAGGCCGAGCCCACCGTCTCCGTGGTCCGGCCGTAGCTGCGCTCCAGCCGGTACGCGTAGCCGGTCGGGATGTCGACGAACGGCGCCTTGATCTTGACCTGGCCGCCGCCGGCCGTCCGGTCGCGGCCGTCGTGCAGATTGCCCTGGCCGCTCGACGCCCGGGTGCCGGACTCGAACTCGTACTTGTCCGCCTTGGAGTGGTAGGTGGCCTCCCCCAGCCGGGCCCGGACGGTGATCTCGGCCGACCAGGTCTTGCCGGAGACGGTCTCGGTGATCTTCCCGCCGCGGGTGAGCTGGGAGAGCTGGGTCTTGAGCGCGACCCGGTCGAAGCTCGCGTCGAGCCGCTGCCTCATCTCCTCCGACGGCTCGCCGTGCTTCCGGCGCAGCGCGTCGTTCACCGCCGAACGCACCTTGTCGGCACCGCTCAGGCTGTGCACCACGTAGGACGCGTTCAGCTCGTGCTGCTCGCGCATCCGGCGCGGTGCGACGTGGGTCGCGTCCGCCTTCGGCGCGGTGCTGGTGGTCGTGTCCGCCTTCGGCGCGGTGCCGTCCGTCGCGTCCGCCTTCGGCGCGGTGCTGGTGGTCGTGTCCGCCTTCGGTGCGGTGCTGGTGGTCGCGGGCCGCTTGAAGTCGATCACGCCGTCCTCGGTGCGGGGCGCCTGGACCTTGACGGTGTCCCGGGCGTCCATGCCCACCTCGGCGCGGACCGGCACCGACACGTCGGGCTCGCCGTCGGCCGCCTTGCCGGGCGGGCCGATGCGGACGTCCACGACCAGCTCGGTGCCGTAGATGACCTGGGGCGCGCCGTACTTGCCGCTGGCGTACACCCGGTCGGCCTGCCGGCCCTGTCCGCCCGCGCGCCGGCGCTGCTCGGCGGCCGCGGTGGCGGTCAGGTCGAAGCCCGGCGTGCCCTTGACCGGTACGCCGCCGACGTGGCCCTGCTCCATGGTCGTGCGCGCGCCCAGCCGACGGTCCAGGCTGAACGAGCTGGTCTCGTTCACCACGTTGAGTTCGGCCTTGCCGTCCTCCCGGCGGTAGGTCATCGTCCGGACCTCGGCGACGGCGGTGACGACGAGGCTCTCCTTCCCGGGGACCTTGATCTCCAGCGGCTCGCCGCGGGTCATCCCGGTCAGCCGGGCGGACAGGTTCGGCTGGCTGAACCCGCGCATGACCTGTTCGCGGACGGTGTCCCAGTCCTTGCCGAACTTCGCCCGCCCGGCGGTGTCCAGCGCCTCGCGCAGCTGCTTGGTGCTCTCCAGGTCGCGGACGACGACGGTCTCGCCCAGCCCGCCCGTGTCGTCGCCGCCGTGCCAGACACTGGCGGGCGGGCTGACGACCTCGTGCAGCTGCGGCCCGGTGGAACCGTCCGTCTTCGGGGCGGTCCCGTCCGCCTTCGGGGCGGTTGCATCCGCCTTCGGCTGGTCCGTCTTCGGCTGCTCCGTCTTCACCGACTCCGGTGCCGTGTCGGCGCGGTCCACCAGCAGCCGGACGGCCGCCGTACCCGCATCGCTCGCCACCGGCTTGCCGTTGAACGACAGGTCGAAGTGGACGGTGCCGTCGTAGACGACGCCCGGCACCTTCGACTTGCTGGTCAGCTGGGAGGTGCGGGCCTCGCCGGTGACCGAGACCTGGTCGCGCCCCAGCCGCCCGGCAACGCCCGGCGGGGAGATCAGAGCGGCGCCCGGCTTGACCACGGACGAGAACCCGAGCTGACCCGCGTGGCCGGTGTTCGAGGACTTGCTGCGCACCTGCTGCATGCTGGTGCCGATGTTGAACTCGGTCTCCTTGGTGGTGCCGACCTGCTTCAACTCCTCCACCCGCGCGGTGATCTCAACCGTACCGAGCGGCTTGCCGCGCCGGTCGGTCAGCGTGACGGAGACCGGCTCACCCGCCGTCATGCTCTTCAGGTCGCGCTGGAGGCGGGCCAGGTCGACCTCGGCGAGGACCTTGTCCCGCAGCGCGGGCCAGTCGTTGCCGAACGCCTCCTTCGCCGACGCCTCCGCCTTTCCGAGCAGCGCCTCCACCGGTCGGCGGTCGTGCGACGCGCCACGCGGCGAGAGGTCGAGCACGATCTCCTGGCCGCCGACCCGGCCGTCCTGCAGCCGCTGCGGAGGGACCCGCTGCTCGCTGCTCGGCGTGATCTCCGGGCGCTGCGGGACCGCGACCGTCAGGCCGAGGTCCACCTTCTCGGTGTGCCCGCCGGACTCGTTGCGCACCGGAGTGCCGTGGTGGCTCAGGTCGTTGAAGTCGATTTCCAGCTGCATCGTCGACCGGAACAGGTCGGCTTCCTCGTTGGTCTTCGACCGTGCCACCGTGCCGCCGAGGTCCATGGTGACCTCGGCCCGGCCGCGGTCGTGGTAGTAGGCGACGAGTTCCTGCGGCTCGCCGACGCCGCGCGTCTGCCTGGTCTGGGCCCCGACGTTGAACTGCCACGCCGAGTCCCGGTCGGTGCCGATCGCCACGGTGCGGTCGGCGCCGTCCTCGAACTCGATCTTCCTCTGGCCCGCGGGCGTCGACTCGGTGACCTGGCCGCGCAGTTTGACGTTGCCGCTCCAGCCGTTGCCCTCGAAGGGGGCCGTCCACACCTCGCCCCGGGAGAGCGCGCTGAGCATCGGACGCAGCGTCGCCGGACCGAAGTTGGCGTCCGCGAACGCCCGGGCCGCCGCCCGGTCGCCCGGCACGGCCCGGGCCAGCACGTCGAGGACCTTCTTCCGAACGGCCGTCTCGTGCTCGGTCAGCCCGACCACCAGGTCGGTGCCCGCGATCGGCTTCGGCTCCGGCTTCGGGGCCGGCTTCGCCTCGACGACGGTGTCCGGCTTCGGCGGCTCCGACTCGTCCCCGGGAGTCTTGAGCGGCGGCTGCTGCTCGGCCTCCGGCGCGGGTTCCGGCTTCGGCGGCTCCGACTCGTCCCCGGGAGTCTTGAGCGGCGGCTGCTGCTCGGCCTCCGGGGCCGGCTTCGGGGTCGGCGCCGACTCGGGCTGCTGCTCGGCCTTCGGGGCCGGCTTGGGCGGCTGCTGCTGCTCGTGCTCCGGGGCCTTCGCCTCCGGCTCGGGGGTGGTCGTGGTGTGGCCGACCGCCGGGGTGACCGGCTGCGGTTCACTGCCGTCGTAGTGGTTCCCGCGGTGGTACACCGTCGCCGGCGTCCCACCGGGGGGGCCGAAGACCGCCCGGGTGATGCCGTCGTGGTCGACCACCCGCAGGCGCAGGTCCAGCGCGTGGGCGGCGGCGGCCGGCAGCATCTCGCCCTCGTCCGACCCCCACCGACCCGACCAGTCCCGGACCGTGCCGAGCAGGGCCCGCTGTTCGCGGGGCGACGGGTCCGGCGAGTTGACGGCGAGGTGGTCGGAGATGATCGCCCGCAGCTCGGAGTCGGGCATCCCGACGAACCCGGACCGGTTCTCGGACGGGAGGAACTCGAGGAGTTCGCTCTGGCGCAGGTTCGACCGGCTGAGCAGGTGGTTGCGATAGTTGGCCACGACCTCGGTCGGCCAGTCCTCCGGACGCAGGGTGCCGAAGTGCTGCTCGACGGCGTTCTGCAGACCCTCGGGGTGGCGCCCGGACAGGCCGGGGACGCTGGCTTCGAGCGAGTGGATCAGGCAGAGGCCGTCACCCTTCACCGGGATGCGGGCACCGAGCGGCGGGAACTCCGACACGGGCGCGCGCTCGGTGCGCGGCTCGGGAGTCGTCGTACGCGGCTCGGGAGTCGTCGTGCGGTCGGTCGGCTTCGGGGTGTCCGTGGTCTCCGGCTCGCGCCGCCCGGGGACCGGGTTCCCGTGCGGGTCGCTGACGGACGCCGACACCGTCCAGTCGGCGCGGAAGTGCTCCGGCAGTCCGCCGGTCGCGGGGGTCACCTTGCGTACCGCCGGGTCGGCCCAGCGCAGTTGGCCGTCGCGGTCGTGGACCAGCGCGACGGCGTGGCCCGCGCCGTTCGGGCCGGTGCCGAGCACGGTGGCGAAGCTGCCCTTCCCGGCCGCCCGTACCTGGTCCATCAACGTCCCGATGGCGTCCGGCCCTTGGCCGAGCCGGACGGGTCCTTCCGAGCCGACCGCCGGCGCGTCGCCGTGCGGCGGCTGTCCGGCCACCCGGGGGCGCCCGAAGTGGGTGTCGCGGTACGCGCCGACGCTCTCCAGGCTGGTGTCCGGGTTCAGGTCCGGGTCCTGGCCGGGCCGGGTGCTCTCGGCGGACCGGCCCGACGCCTCGGGCGGATTGACCTTCTGGAGCAGGGCGTTGCTCAGCGGCGGGTGCATCTTGGGCTCGCCGCCCAGGTAGTCGATCAGCTTTCCGGTCAACTCGGCCTGCGGGGCCGTCTCCTGGCGTTCGCCGCCGTGCGTCGGACCGGTCGTCGGGACGGTGGTGCCGTCCTCCCCGGCCGTCGGGCTCTCCGGCCGGGAGGGCGGTAGCGCCACGTCCGCCGGGGTGGCCTCGCGCACGGGCGCCGGTTCGGGGGCGGGCTCGGTCCCGGGCCGGGCGAGGGTCGAGTAGGTGTCCATGAAGTTCGGGTCGTGCGGGCCTGAGATGTTGTTCTCGTGCGGGTCGGCGACCGAGGCCCACACCGTCCAGTCGGCGCGGAAGTTCTCCGGCAGTCCGCCGGTCGCGGTGGTCACCTTGCGGTCCGCCGGGTCGGCCCAGCGCAGTCGGCCGTCGCGGTCGTGGACCAGCGCGACGGCGTGGCCCTGGCCCTCCTTGCCCGCACCGAGCACGGTCGCGAAGCTGCCCGGCCCGCCGGCCCGGACCTGGTCCATCAGCTTCCGGACCGCGGCGTCGCCCTCACCGAACAGCGCCGGGCCGTCGTGCCGCTTCCAGAGCGTGTTGCCCGGATTCGGCTCCACGTCCCCGTGCAGCGTCTGCCCCGAGACCCGGGGACGCCCGAAGTGGGTGTCCCGGTACGCCTCCACGTTCTCCAGGCAGGCGTTCAGGTCGTTGCCACGCTGGAAGCCCGCCGCGGCGTTGACCGGTTCCTGGTGCGGATTGACCTTCTGGAGCAGCGAATTGCTCAAGGCCGGGTGCACCTTCGGCTCGCCGCCGAGGTAGCCGAGCAGATCCTGGCTCAGCGGGTGCTCCGGGCCGAACGAGCGGTAGCCGCGGTCGTTCATCACCCCGTCGGTGTTCTCGTACGCCGGGGTGCGGCGCCGCTTGGTGTCCCGCTCGGCGGTCGACCCGTCCTGCTCGTCCTGCTCGCTCCGCTCGTTCTGCGGGTCCGGCTCGTTCTCCTCGTCCTCACGTCCGCGCTTGCGCGGGTTCGGCAGGTCCTGCGCCGTGTCACCGTCCCGGTCCACGGCCATCGGGTCCGGGTCGGGATCCGTCCGGTGCTCGACCGACGGGGTCGGAACGGTCGACTCGATCGGGCTGTCCAGCTGCATCGGGTCCGGCGTGTGCCCGCGCGGCGTGTCGCTGCCGGGCGCCGGGGTGTGGTCGGTGGTCGGGACGTGGTCGGTGGTCGGGGTGGGCACCGAGCCGAACCCGGGCTGGTGCGCGGTCACGGGCGCGGTCACGGGCGCGGGCGCGGACTGGAGGTACGCGTCGGTCTCGCGGTGCAGGCCGTCGATCCAGGCCGCGTTCTGGCCGGGCTGGAACTCCTCGACCAGCGCCTCGACGTGCGACTTGAAGGAGAACGGCCTGCCGGCGGGCTCGTTGAAGGCCATCCGCAGGGCGCTCTCCAGCATGATCGCGCTGTTGTTCGCCGCCTGCTCGTTCAGCACCCCGTTGTTCCGCAGGGTGTCCGCGGCCGTCCGCAGTTGCTGGGGCGTCGTGCCGGGTTGCCGGAGGTCGGCGAGGGTCTGCTCCTGGGCCGCCAGCCGGTCGTGGAGGCCGTTGATCTCGTTGCGCACGGTGTCCCGCATCCAGCCTTCCGGGACCTCCCGGAGCAGCCGGGCGGCCTTCCCGTCGAAGCGCTGGACCTGCTCGGTGGCCACCGGGTGGTAGAGGCCCACGGTGCGTCCGGTGAACTCCGGCCCGGTGGGCGGGGCCAGGTTCAGCGGTCGGCTGCTCTGCCGTCCGATGTGGTGGTCGCCCGGGGCCTTGACGACTTCCTGGCTGATCACCTCCCAGCCGTCCGGGCCGTGCCGCAGCACGTTGGTGGCTTCGAACAGCTGGCCCTGGCCGGGCGTCACGTACTCGTCGACGCCGAACCAGTCCGTGGCGGGGTGGCGCAGCCGGAAGTCGGCGGCCGGGCCCAGGTTGGAGGTCGCCGAGTACGACTGGACGTGCCAGACCTTGAAGGAGTTCGGGCCCACGTCGGTGACTGCCAGCGCGCAGCCGTTCATGCCGCCGGTGAACACCAGCCCGTCGCCCGGCCGCGCCGGGTCGGGGTGGCGGACCACGTCCACACTGCCGATCGCGGCGTCGTTGACCGGCCGGCCCTGCTTGTACGGGATGTAACCGGCCCGGACGTACTCGTGGTCGGGCTTCGGCGCGGGCAGCGCGACCCCGTTCGACGGCCGCGGGAACGACGGGTCGTGCTCCGCGTACTTCTCCCACGCCGGGGTGAGGACGTACGCGTCGTGCCCGGCCGGGGCGTTCGGGTCCCGCTCCAGGGTGAACCAGTGCTCACTGCTGCGCTCGAACGCGTCGACGAAGGTGAACGCGTCGTGCTGCTGGAGGCCCGGGGTACGGCTCATGACGCCGTCGGCGAAGGAGACCGAGACCGGGGTGTGGGACAGGAATTCCACCGGGTCGTGCACCAGCCCGTGCTCGGCGGTGCCGACCGGGGGCAGCAGCGGCTCGTGGCCCGGCGCGGGGTCCTGGACGTGCTGCTGGTGGTCGGTGTCCTGGTGGTTGGTGTCCTGGTGGTCGGTCTGCTCCTGGACCTGGTCGTGCTGGACCTGGTCGTGCTGTGCGGGATCGTGCTGGACCTGGTCGTGCTGGTTCGTGCTGTGGACGGACGGGCCGCTGTGGTCCGTGCCCTGCTGGCCGGTGGGTGCCGTGGTGCGGGGGGCCGATCCGAAGCCGCGCGAGGGGCCGGGGGTCCCGTCGTTGCCCTGGTGCGCGGGGGTGCTGGTGCTGCTGCCCGTCGGCGGGGTGACCGGCGGGGTGTCGGCGCTCGGCTGTTCCAGGCGGAGTTCGCGTCCCGGACCGCCCTCCTCCGTACCGGGGTAGCGGTTCAGCTCGTTCCCGTCGTGGGTGAGCACCACGTCGCGGCCGAGGTTCTTCGCCAGCGCGGTGAAGTAGGCGTCGCGGGACGGGCCGGGTGTGTCCAGGCCGGTGCTGCCGGGCCTCACCAGGTTCTTGATCACGGCGTCGAGGGTCTGCTTCTCGATGCCGGCGAGCGGGCCCTGCCGGTTCCCGTCGATCCAGGTGGCGAAGTGCTTGCCGAAGTCCTTGGCGTCCTCGGGCGTGCGGAGGTCGTGCAGTTCCAGCACGCTGCGGCGGATGCTCGCCTCGTCGTGTCCGGTCAGCGGGACGGCGAGGGTGTCCGAGTCGGTGCTGCGGAAGCGGCCCATGTACTGCTCGGCCTGCTGGCCCTTGGACGCCTTCGGCGCGTGCTCGCCGGTGCTCGGCGAACCGGTGTTCTCGTCGCCCCGGGCCTGGACCACGCCCTGTCGGCGGGCGGCCTTCTCCTGCCTCCGCTGCTGCTTCTCCTCGGCCTTGCGCTGCCGCTCCTCCCGCTCCTCGCGTTCGATCCGCTGCCGCTCCTCCTGCCGCTGCCGGTGCTGCTCGTCCAACTCGGCCTTGCGCTGCTGGAGTTCGGCGGTGCGCTCGGTGACCTCACGCTCCTTGGTGCGGCGCTCCTCCAGCATCGTCCGGGCCTGCTCGGCGCGCTGCTCGGCGGCGTTCAGCCGGTTGCGGTGGTCGGGGCCGGGGTTGGGCTCCTGCCGGAGGTTCCGGGCCTCCTCCTCCGTCTGCCGGACGAACTCCTCGGTGCGGGTGACGGACTTCCGGGCGGCGGAGACGGCCGGTTCGTACTGGCGCAGCGCGTCGCCGAGGTT
Source organism: Kitasatospora sp. SolWspMP-SS2h (assembly GCF_003259315.1). Classification (GTDB taxonomy): domain Bacteria; phylum Actinomycetota; class Actinomycetes; order Streptomycetales; family Streptomycetaceae; genus Kitasatospora; species Kitasatospora fiedleri. The sequence continues at coordinate 198,149 of NZ_QLLT01000010.1, forward strand.
CGTCCTGGTCTCGCCCTTGGCGTAGTTCTTCTCGCCCTCGCGCTGCCGGTCGTCGACCCGGTCGGACATCCGGGCGGCGGTGAACGCGAGCGGGTCGAGGGTGCCGTCGCCGCGGTAGCGGCCGTCACCGTCCGCGTTGTGGACCAGCAGCGGCCGGAACGGCGGGCGGGCCTCGCCGTTCGGGCTCGGCTCGTGGCCGGGGCGCGGGTCGATCGGGAGTCCGGAGCCGAACTTCGCCTCCGGGCGGTAGAGCCGGGAGACCAGGTCGCCGAGGTCCTTCTCGGCCCTGCTGACCCGCGCCTGGGCGGCGGCCTCGCCGTCGGTGCCCCGGGCCGTCTCCAACTCGCCCTTGGCGGTGGTCAGTTCCTGATTGAGCTTGACCGCGTGCTCCTTGAGCGCCGGCCCGGCCCGGTGCACCTCCTGGACGACCGACAGCGCCAGGCCCTCGACCACGTCCTTGCCGTGGAAGACCTCCCGGTCGAAGGTGGTCGGCTGCCTGGTGCCGCCGCTGCCCGGGTAGGTGTGCTCCCACTTGCTCTTCTGGCCCGTGGTGGTGGCGCCGTTGGCGTACTCGGTAGTGCGCACGACCTCGCCGTCGGGCAGCTTGAACTCCTGCATGGCCTTGCGGTCCAGCGGTTCGAGCTGGTCGTGCAGGGAGACCCAGCCGTCGTAGTGCGAGAGGATCTCGGGGCCGAACACCATGGTGGTGGGGCCGTACCGGGTGACCATCTTCTCGTTGCCGACCTCCATCCGGAAGAAGGCGAAGTCGTCGTTGCCGAGGCTGCTGGTGTTGGTGCCGCTGCTCTTCCCGGACGCCATGAACTTGAAGTCGCGCCGCTTGAGGTCGCCCTGCGAGGAGAGCATGCCGGAGTTGGCGATGGCGTGGTAGGCCGGGGTGGAGTGCTTGAGCCGGTAGGGCAGGTCCTGGAGGGAGTCGTAGAGGCCCTTCAGCTCGGGGTCGGCCCTGAGGTGCGGGTCGACCTGGGCGTGCAGGTCGCCGAGGTTGCGCTCTGACAGCGCGCGGACGAAGTCGGCCCGCTTCTCGGGCGGGAGGGTGGCCAGGTCCTCGGGGAGGTTCGCCAGGTCCTCGGGGGTGAGCGTCTTCAGGTCCTCGGGCTTCGGGGCGTTCGCGTCCTCGGGCTTCGGGGCGTTCGAGTCCTCCGGCTTCGGCGCGTTCGGGTCCTCGGTCCTGGGCGTCTCGGACCCGGGCGGGCGCTCGTTGCCGGCGCCGTTCCTGATCTCCTCCTGGACGGTCTTCCACTGGGTGCCGGTGGGCACGTCGGCGTACGCCTGGTCGCGGCGGAACGTGCGCACCTTGTTCCGGACCATGTCCATCAGCTCCCGGTTGAGCGCCAGCGGGACGCGCTCCCCCTTGTCGCCCGTACCCGGCTCGGACAGGGTCTTGGAGAGGCCGGACAGCGGGCCGTACTCGTTGCGCAGGTTGTAGAGGCCGCCGTGCTCGGCGGCTCCCGTCACCTGGCCCTTGAGCAGGCGCTCCAGCTCCTCGCCCCGCCTGACCGTCTCCTGCTCGTACCGGAGCTGCGCCTCCGGCGTCGGGTGCGCCTCCTCGAAGCGCGGACGGTCGGCCATCAGCATCAGCCGGTCGCGCAGTTCGTCGCCCTTGCCGACGATCTCGCTGCCGGTGGAGAGCAGGTGCTTGGCCGGGTCGCCCTGGCCGTTGCCCAGCCGGGCCTGCTCGTCCAGCCACTGCGCCCGCTCCAGCACCCTGCCGGCGGTCTGCGGGTAGTCGCTGCGGATCAGCATGTCGGCGAACTGGTGGAGTTCGGGCTGCGACAGGCGGTCGACGTCGACCTCGACCGGGGTCTTCTTGCGGGTGCCGAAGTCCTCGTCCATCCACTTCGAGAACGCGTTCGGGTCGGCCGGGTCGTCCTCGGACCTGGTCCACTTGTTCTCGTCCGCGTTCCACTTCAGCTTGACCGGGCCGCCGCCGGAGGCTGCGGCCTCGCTGTCGTGCTGCTGGATGATGTCCGTCTCGTCCTGGCGCTGACCGGAGTTCGTCACCGTGCCGAAGCCGTCGTCCGGACGGGGCTGCTCGGTGCGCGGCTGCTCGACGTGCGGCTGGTCGGTGTGCGACTGCTCCGGGGCGGGCCGCTCCTCGGGGCGGGTGAAGCTGGAGTAGGTGTCCATGAAGTTCTGGTCGTGCGGCCCGGAGATGTTGTTCTCGTGCGGGTCGGCGACGGAGGCCCAGACCGTCCAGTCCTTGCCGAAGTTCTCCGGCAGGTTGCCGTCCGCCGGGGTGACCTTGCGGTCGGTCAGGTCCGCCCAGCGCAGCGTGCCGTCCTGGTCGTGGACCAGCGCGACGGCGTGGCCGTCACCCTGCTTGCCCGTACCCAGCACCGTGGCGAAGGTGCCCGGACCGCCCTCCTTGACCTGCTCCATCAGCTTCTGGACGGCCGGACCGCCCTCACCGAACAGCGCGGGCCCGTCGTGCCGCTTCCACAGCGTGTTGCCGGGAATCGGCTCGACCGTGCCGTGCAGCGTCTGTCCCGAGACCCGGGGACGCCCGAAGTGGGTGTCCCGGTACGCCTCCACGTTCTCCAGGCACGCGTTCAGGTCGTTGCCGCGTCGGAAGTCCGGCCCTGCGTTGACCGGCTCCTGGTGCGGATTGACCTTCTGGAGCAGGCCGTCGCTCATCTCCGGGTGCGGCTTGCCCGGGCCGCCGAGGTGCTGCACCAGGTCCTGGGTCAGCGGGTGCTCCGGGCCGAACGAGCGGTAGCCGCGGTCGTTCATCACCCCGTCGGTGTTCTCGTACGCCGGGGTGCGGCGCCGCTTGGCGTCCCGCTCGGCGCCGCCCTCGTCGTCCCGGTCGTCCCGGCCGCGCTTGCGGTCGTTCGTCCCGGGCGTGGCGGTGTCCTGGTGGGGCCGCTGCTCGACGGGGCCGGTCGAACGGTTGCCGGTGGTCGACGCGGGCTCGTGCGGTGAAGGCTCCTGCCGCGCGGGGCCGTTCGCCTGGTGGTCGGTGCGGACCGGCGGCTGCTCGGGGGTCGCCCCGGCGGGCCGGCGGCGCGGGTTGGCGATCCTGCGGCCCAGCGTGTTGGTGTTCCCACCGGCGTGCTCGCTGCCGAACGCCTCCTGGTGCGAACGCTTGGTCCCGCCCGAGACGGTCCCCGTGCCCCCCGCCTTGGGGGTGCCCGTCCCCACCGGGCCGCGGGACGACCCGCCGCCCGGGTGGCCGCCACCCATCGCTCCCGGGGCGAAGCCCGCACCGGTCATCGGGGTGCCCGTCGGCGCCTGGTTCTGCGGCACGCCCGTGGGGACGGAGCCGTCGGCCAGGCCGTTCGGGACGGTCTGGTCGGGGGTGTTCTGCGTACCCGGCCGGGACTGCGCGTGGGCCTGACCACCCGCGATGCGCGTCCCGCCGTCGAGGTGGGTGGCGCCCTCCCCGACACCGCCCAGGTGGGCGGCACCGGACAGCCCGGGCACCGACCCCAGCCCACCGACCCCCGGCGAACCGGGCTGGACGCTCTCGTGCACCGCACCGGACCCGGCGGACGCGGCCACCGGCTCGGGACGCGGCGCGGCCTGCTCCTGGTGCGGCACCACGTTCTCGTGCGCCGGGGCCGACTCCTGACGCGGGACGGGCGTCTCGTGCGACTGCGGCGCAGCCTGCTCGTGCCCGGTCGGCGGCGCCGACTCCTGGCGCGGCGCCGGGGTCTCGTGCGACTGCGGCGGCGCCTGCTCGTGCGCGACGGGCGCGGAGTCGTGCCCCAGCTGCGGCGCAGCCTGCTCGTGCGCGACCGGCGGCGCCGACTCCTGACGCGGTGCCGGGGCGTCGTGCGACTGCGGCGGGGCCTGCTCGGCACGCGGCGCCACCGACTCGTGCGCGACCGGCGTGGAGTCGTGCTCCACCCGCGGCGCGGCGGACTGTTCGGGACGCGGCGCGGCCTGCTCCTGGTGCGGCGTCACGTTCTCGTGCGCCGGGGCCGACTCCTGGCGCGGTGCCGGGGTCTCGTGCGACTGCGGCGGCGCCTGCTCGTGCGGGACGGGCGTCTCGTGCGACTGCGGCGGCGCCTGCTCGTGCGCGACGGGCGTCTCGTGCGACTGCGGCGGCGCCTGCTCGTGCGCGACCGGCGGCGCCTGCTCGTGCCCGGTCGGCGGCGCCTGCTCGTGCGCGACCGGCGGGGCCGACTCCTGGCGCGGTGCCGGGGTCTCGTGCGACTGCGGCGCGGCCTGCTCGGCACGCGGCGTCACCGACTCGTGCGACTGCGGGGCCGCCTGCTCCTGGTGCGGTGCCGGGGTCTCGTGCGACGGCGGCGGCGCGGAGGCCAGCGCGGACTGCACGTGCGGCATCGCCGATTCGACCTTCGGCGTCGCCGTCTGGGTCTCGGCGCGCGGCGCGGGGTTGTCCTGGGCCCGGATGCCCGACTGCTCGTGGGTCACGGGCGCGGACGTCTCGTGCGTGGCGGGCGCGGACGTCTGGTGCGGGGCCGAAGAGGCGGGCGCGGACGTCTGGTGCGCGGTCGAGGAGGCGGGCGGAGCCGTCTCGTGCGGGGTGGAGGAGGTGGGTGCGTTGGTCGGGTGGGTGTCCGCGCCGTCCCCGGCGCTGCGGGTCGAGCCGAACGGCGTCAGGCCGTTGACCTTCGAGTCGCCCGCGCCCGTCGTCCCGGAGCTGTGCCCGCCGGACGAGCCGGAACCGGAGCCGGCGGCCATGGCCGCACCCGCTCCCGCCCCCGCGCCCGCGCCCGCGCCCGCGCCGAGCAGCGAGCCGGTGTCGGCACTGCTGCCGTGCGTGCCCGTCCCCGAGCCGCCGCTGCCACTGCCGCTGCCACTGCCACTCCCGCCACCGGACGAGGACGTCCCGGACGGGCCGTGGTAGGCGCTGTCACCGGAGGAGGTGGCGGGCTTGTTGAAGGTGGGCGGACCGTCGTGGCCCGCGCCGCCGGTGCTGCCGGTGCTGCCGGGGAGGTCGAGCTTGGGGGCCTCGGCGGGGGTGGGGGCGTTGGCGTGGCCCTTGATCGCGGAGGCACCCGCGTGCAGGCCCGCGCCCGCGCCGCCGGAGAGGCCGGAGCCGAGCAGGGACTCGCTGTCGACCTTGCCGGTGGTGATCAGCTGGGTGGAGACGTCCGCGCCGACGCCGACCGCCGCGCCGCTGGCCATCTTGCCGGCGGTGGAGTTGAGGGCGCTCTCCGCGCCGATCTTCTTGCCGGCCGCGCCGATGCCCTTGCCGATCAGGTGGGCGGACGCGCCTCCGACCGCGCCGCCGAGGGCGTTCTGGCCGACTTCCTTCATGTCGATGCTCTTGCGGTGGCCCTCGGCCAGCTCGATGCCCTGGGCCAGGAAGTTGATCGCGGCCATCTGGGCGGCCTGCTTGGCCGCCATTTCGAGCATCTCCTTGAGCAGCTTCTTCAGCAGCTGCGAGACGACCACCCGGCTGGCCGCGATCATCACCGGCACCTCGAGCAGCGAGGCGCCCGCGGTGAACGGCGCCTCCGCCTCGGCGGTGGCCAACTCGAAGGCCAGGATGCCGAGTTGCGCGATGATCTGAATCTTGGCGGTCTCCGCGGAGTTGGCCACCTGCTCCAGCATGTCGCCCATGCCGTTGAGCGCGTTGATCGCGCCGGGCAGGTAGCCGGGGTCCTGCTCGGTGCCCTTGCCGACCGAGTACTTGTCCCAGTACGCGCCCAGGGCGTCGGCGGCGGCGCCCTTCTGGCCGTCCAGGGCCCGCTTGATGGTCGAATCAGCGCTCTGCGCCGCGTCCTTGAGGGAGTCGGCCGCCTTGCGGCAGTGCTCGGCCATGTCGCGGAGCTGGTCCTCGTCGGCCTCGGGCCAACGCGTTCCGGCGAGCAGCAACAGGACCCACTGGAGCGGCTCCGGGAGTTCGACAGCCATGGGTTCAGTGCCTTCCGCTCTGGATGGGCCGCGTGCTGATGATCGGTTGGACGGGGGCGGACGGGAGCGAGGGCGCGGTGGGCATCTGCACGGTGCTGTCGATGCCGTCGAGTTCGGAGACGACGTTCTCGTCCGCGTTCTGGTAGCTCTCGGCCATCGCCTTCAGCCCGTCGGCGATGCCCTTGAGCGCGTCGGGCAGGCCCTTGACGACGTCCATGGTGTCGTGGCTGTACTTCAGGTAGCCCTTCTCCCCCTCGGCGAACTTCTTGCCCGACTCGTCGTTGCCCCAGGGGTTCTGGGCCTCCATCGAGGGCAGGAAGGCGCTCAGCGAGCGGTAGACGTTGGCCACCTGCTCGGAGGCCGCGAGCATCGGCGAGACGGCCGCCCGGTACTGCGCCGGGTCGACCTGGAAGCCCGACCCGGCACCCCCCGATCCTCCGCCGCTCGCGGAGGACGCGCTCCGCTTGGCGGCGCCCTGGCCGGAGGAGGCCGGAGCCGCCGCGTCACGGGCGACGGCGCTGGCCCGCTGCAGGGGCTGCGCGGGCTCGCTCCGCTCCGTCGGACGCAGCGGCTCGGTCCCGTCCTGCATCGGAACGCCCCGCTCCGTCGGGCGCAGCGGTTCGGTCGCCTCCCGCGCCGGAACGCCCTGCTCCATCGGCTGGAGCCGCGCCGTCCCCTCCTGCATCGGAACGCCCCGCTCCATCGGGCGCAGCGCCTCGGTCGCCTCCCGCGCCGGAACGCCCTGCTCCATGGGCTGGAGCCGCGCCGTGCCCTCCTGCATCGGGACGCCCCGCTCCATCGGCTGGAGCCGCGCCGTCCCCTCCTGCATCGGAACGCCCCGCTCCATGGGCTGGAGCCGCGCCGTCGCCTCCTGCATCGGAACGCCCCGCTCCGTCGGCTGCAACGGCACGCTCTCCGCCCGCTGGAACGGCTGCAGGGGCTCCAGCGGGGCGCTGTCGGGCATGACCGTGCCGACCCGCATCCGGGTGGGCTCGATCGCTTCCTCGGGCAGCAGGCGGGCGGTGCGGGTGGGCTCGGCCAGCGCGTCGGCGGTGTACCAGGCCGACTCGTCGTTGCTCATGGGAGGGTTCCTTCGTCAGGGCGGGCGCGGCGGGCGGCGGGCGCGGGTCAGTCCGCGGCGGGTGCGGCCAGCCGGGAGAGGGCGGCGCGCAGGAACGGACTGGGCACCTGGTAGCCGCCCTCCTCGCGGAGCGGGGCCCGCTGCCCGGTGGCCGCCGCCCCTTCCGCGGAGGCGGAGGCGGAGGCGGAGCCCGACCCGGACCCGGACCCGCCCCCCGCGCGAGCACCGGCGCCGGTGCTCGCGCTCGCGCTCGCGGCGGACGCCACGGTGGCCTCGGGCGCGTCGGGGTGGCCGCGGCGGGCGGCAGCACTGCGCGAACGCTCCAGGTAGGCGTCGTCCGTGCCGCCGGAGGTCTCCGCCGAAGCCGTGGCGCCGGTGGCGCCGGCCGGCGTGTCCGTCGAGGCGTCCGACCCGCCCGCGGCCCGGTCGGAGTCCGGCGCGCCGTCGGTCCCGGTGCCGTCGGGGGTTCCCGCGCCGCCGCCGAGCAGGACGCCGGCCAGCTGGTTGATCATCTCGCTCTCGCTGGTGGGCCCGGCCGGGGCGGTGGTGGTCGGCTCGTGCTCGGGGGCGGCGAAGGTGCCCTCGGCGCGGGCGTCGTCCAGCCAGCGGCGGCGGGCCCGGTGCCAGTGGCGGTCGCGCGGGTCGACGTCGGCGGCCTGGCCGAGGATGCCGGCGTCGCCGAACAGCTCCTCGTCCTCCTCGCCCTCGTCGCCGAACCGGGTGGGGCTGACGAAGCGGTTGCCGCCCTTGTGGTCCTTGCCGCCGCCGCGCCCGCCGCCGCCGGTGCCGGGCATGTGGCCGCCGGCGCCGGCCGCGCCGGTGGCGCCGGTGCGGCCACCGGTGCCGCTGGTGCCGCCGGCGCCCAGGACGCCCGCGCCGGCCCGGCCGACCGCGGAACCGGCTCCGGCCGCGCCCTTCGCGGAGGCCCCGCCGGCCGCGCCGAGGGAGCCGGCGCCGCCGCCGCGTCCGGCCAGCGCGCTGGTGCCCGCGCCGATGCCGCCGCCCGAGCCGCGCAGGGTCGATCCGCCGAGGCTCCCGGCCCCGCCGGCGCCGGGGCGCAGCGCGGAGCCGCCCGCGCCGCCGACCCGTCCGGCCGTGCCGCCGACGCCACCGAGACCGCGGCCGGCCGTGCCGCCGACGCCACCGCTGCCGCCGGTGCCGCGCCCGGACGCGCCGCCCGCGCCGCCGAGGCCGAACGGGCTGCTGCCCGTCCCGCCGAAGGGGGTGAGGCCGCGGCCGGTGGTCGAGCCGCCGACGCCGCCCGCGCCGCCGAGCGAGCCCAGGGTGCCGCCGAGGGCGCCGCCGAGGTTGAAGCTGCTGCCGGTGCCGCCGCCGGTGTTGGTGCCGCCGATGCCGAGGCTGCCGGGGTTGCCGGGGCTGTAGCCGCCGAGCGGGCTGTAACCGCTGCCTCCGGTGCCGCCGCCCGCGCCGCCGCCGAGGTCGCCGAGTCCGGCCAGGCCGAGGGAGCCGGCGCCGCCGGTGGAGAGCGGGGTGAACACCGGGGCGGAGCCGCCGCCGCCGGAGCTCGAACCGCCGCCGAAGCTGGGCAGGTTGGGGGTGAGCGGGGTGAAGGGCGCCAGTCCGGAGCCCGAGCCGCCGCCGGCCCCGCCGCCGCTGCCGCCGCCGAAGCCGCCCGCGCCGCCGACTCCGGCCATGCCGCTGTACGAGCCGGCGCCGCCGACCCCGCCGCCCGCGCCGCCGCCGGTGCCGCCGAGCCCGTCGAAGCCGCCCGCGCCGCCCGCGCCGGCCGCGCCGCCCAGGCCGCCCGGGTTGCCGACGCCGCCCAGCGCGCCCGTGCCGCCGAAGCCGTCCGCACCGCCCGGGGCGCCCGGGGTTCCGGCGCCGCCGAGCCCGTCGAGGCCGGTCGTGCTCGGGGCGTACGGGTCGCCGGGCAGGGTGCCGGCCCGGCCGCTCATCGCGGTCATGCCGCCGTCGGCGCCCGTTCCGCCGGCCCCGCCCGGGCCCGAACCGCCGCTCGCGGACGTCCCGTTGAGGGCGCAGGTCTGGCCCATGCCGGTCATGTCGGTGATGTGGCCGGCGCTCTGCCGGAGCATGCCGTCGACGTTGTTGCCGACCTGCCCGATGTACTGGTGGTAGACGGCGGCGGCCTGCTTGACGCCCTCGGACTGCGCGATGTCGTCGTGCTTTCCGGCCGGGTGGGCCTCCATGTACTCCTTGGCGTACTGGAGTTCGCGCACCATCTCGGACTTGGTGCCGCTGACCGCCTGCGCGGCGCCCTGGAGCGAGTCGGCCACCGCCAGGCCGGACTGGAGGGTGGTGGCGACGTGCGAGCCGTCCCCGGCGGCGAACTTCTGCAGGTACTGCGCGAAGCTGTCGGCCGCAGGGCCGGACATGCTGGACATGGCCCGCTGGGCGGCCTCGGTGATCGCCCGGACGTGGGTGTCGGCCACCTCGTTCCAGGATTTCCAGGCGTCGGCGAGGGTGGCGAGCAGGTCCTCGTCCCCGTCGGGGAAGGCGATGTCCGCGCCGTTCTCGTTGCTCTGGACGGTCTTGAGGACTTCGGCGAGGTCGGGGGGCAGCTCGATCATGGCGGCAGGTCTCCGGAGAGGGGAGGTCGGGTGCGGAGCGGGTGGCCGGTGGCCCGGGGCCGGTGCGGCGCGGTCGGCAGCAGCGGCGGACGGTGCGCGGTGGTCGGTGCGCGGTGCGCGCCGCCCCGCGGCGGCGGGGCGGCGCGGACGGTGCGGACGGGCGGTGCCGGGCGGTGGCCCGGTGCCGCCGTCCGGCGGTCCGTCAGATGACTCTCGGTCCGGCGCCGCCGGCGTAGCCCGGCCGCATCAGCGGGTTGGGGTGGTTGTAGTCGAGCTCGGGCGCGTCCGGGTCGTGGTAGCCGACTCCGGGGTTGGTGTCGCCGATCGGGGTGATCGGGGCCGGCGGCGGGGGCGGCGTCGGGTGCTGCACGCCGTCCGGTTCGAGCAGTGGCCGCAGGGGCGCGTCGGGCAGCGAGGCGGGTACCGCCTGGACGCCGTCCGGTTCGAGCAGCGGCAGCCGGGGGGCGTCGGGCAGCGAGGCCGGAACGGTGCCGACCGGTGTGGTGCCGACGGTCGAGGAGAGCGCGCCAGGCAGCTGCGGGTCGGTCGGCATGGCACCGGTGTCGGTGATCCGGCCGATCGCGGTGGCCTGTTCGTCGTCGTTGGCGCGGTGCCGGGCGACCATGCTCTGCAGGTTCTCGCCCACCGCGGTGGCGTTCTGCATCAGGGTGCGGATGCCCGCGAGGACCTGTTCCTGGTGCTGGGCGAGGCCGCCCACCGAGGAACTGCCCCCCAGCAGCGCCTTGCCGAGCAGGTCGGTCCCGTAGACGGACTCCTGCACCTGTTTGACCGCGGCCTCCAACTTGTTGGCCGGTCCGTTCAGTTCGTCCAGCAGCCCCATGATCTTCTTGGCTGCCGCATCGACCTCGTCGAGGTCGATCCACACTGTCTTCTCGTCCGCCACCGCACACCTTCCCGAACTCCGCCCGCCCCCGGTCGGTACGCGTCCGCACCGGTGGCCCGGTCGGGCATGCAAGAACACCGGAGCCGGGTACGGCTCCGGACGTGCCCGTGCCATGCCCGCACCGGCCCTTTGATCCCAGGCAACCCTAACCTGCTGCAATGAGCGCGCACAGCCAAGTCAGCGTGCCGGGATGACGTCACGTCACCCCGACACGAGCTTCGCAGAGCTTTCCGGCTCCGCAAGGGGCCGGAAAGCATGCATCAGGTAAATTCACGGCGTGAAACCGTAAGGGAAGTAAAGAGCGGAAGTGCGCACTCCGCGTTTTTCGTGGAGATCCTGGGGAGATCGGGCGCTAGAGGGTGACGGCCCCGCTCGGGGTGACGATCCGCAGGCCCGCCTCGTCCAGCTCGATGGCCAGTGGAGTGCCGTCCAGCGCCGCCTCGTTGAGCAGCGTCGCGCTGGAGAGGTGCCACAGCCGCAGCGTCCCGGCGGCGTCCCCCGCCGCGAGCAGCGCCTCGCCGTCGAACTCCCGGCCCACCACCGCCCGCACCGCCGCGCCGCCGCCGGTCAGTTCGGCGGTCCGGCTGCCGTCCTGGACGTCCCAGACCAGCACCGTGCCGTCGCCCGCGCCCGCGATCACCACCGGGCGGCCGCCGATCTCGGCGAACGCCACCGCCTCGGCGGGGCGCGGCAGTCCGGCGCAGACCGGCCCGGCCGCGCCGCTGCCCGCGTGCCACAGCCGCACCGTCAGGTCCTCCCCGGCGGTGGCCAGGATCGGCTGCCCGCCGGCCACCGTGGCGGCCAGCGCGGTGAACGGGCCGCGCCCGGTGGCGAAGCGGCGGCTGTCGGCACCGGTGGCGGCGTCCCGGACCGAGAGCGCGCCGTCCCGCCCGGCGGAGGCCAGCAGCGGCTGCTCGCCGGGGGTGAAGGCGATCCCGGCGACCGGCCCGGCGTGCGGGACGGGCAGCGGCAGCGCGCCGCCGTCGGCCAGCCGGTGGCTGCGGACGGCGCCCGCGACGGTGCCGCACAGCAGCAGGTCGGCGGTGAGGTCGAGGGTGTGCACCGGCCCGCCCTCGCCCGGCAGGTCGAGGAGTTGGCCGCCGGTGGGGGCGTCCCAGACCGCGACCGAGCCGTCGCCGAACCCGGCGGCCAGCACCGGGCGGCCGTGCAGGGTGCCGGCGGCCAGCGCGGCCAGCGGGCTGCCGGGGCGTCCGGCGGGCACCGCGGCCGCGGCGGCGGGGCGGCCGGTGGCGGCCTCCCAGACGGTGATCCGGCCGGTCTCGTCGCCGGTGTAGAGCAGGCCCTCGACGGCGGCCAGGCCGGTGAGCCACTCGCCGGCCGGCCAGCCGTGCAGCGGGCGGCCGTCGTACACGTCCCAGGTGCGGACGGTGCCGTCCAGCGCGCAGGAGGCCAGCACCGGGCGGTCGTCGAGGGTGGTGAAGGCGAGGCCGGTCACGGTGCCGGTGTGGCCGTCGAGTTCGGCCACCGACTGGCCGGTGGCCAGGTCCCACAGCCGGATCCGGCGGTCCTGCCCGGCGGAGGCCAGCACGGCCTGGTTCCCGAGGGTGAGCACGGCCAGCGCCGCGACCTCGCCGCGGTGGCCGACCAGCAGGTGCATCAGCTCGCCGGTGCCCGCGTCCCAGACCCGGACGGTGCCGTCGGGGGAGGCCGCGGCCAGCAGGTCGACCCCGGCGCAGTGCGCGGCGCGCAGCGCGGTCGCGCCCTGCCCGCCGGTGGGCAGGGTGCCCAGCACCCGGCCGTCGTCGGCCCGGACGGCCCGCAGGTCGCCGGACTGCCCGGCCGAGAAGGCCACCGGGATGTCGCGGCAGACCAGCGCGGCGACGGCCTGCGCGCCCTCGCCGCCGGTGGTGCCGTGCGCGACCCGGCCGGTGGCGGCGTCCCAGACCTGGACCGAGCCGTCGGTGCTGCCGACCGCGAACAGCGAGCGCCCGCCGGCCTCGCCGAGCGCGACGGCGGTGGGGGCCAGCCCGGCGTCGGCGTCGGAGCCGCCGAGCGGGGCGGCGTCGTCCAGCGCGGTGAGGCCGAACGCGCCGCCCTCCTCGACCAGGGCGTACGCGGCGCGGCCGGCCACGGTGCCGACGGCGGCGGCGCTGCGGGCGGCGCCGACGGCGGGCTCGGTGCGGGCCAGCACGGGGGGCAGCGCGGCCGGGGCGGCGGGCTCGCCGAGGGCCTGGTCGAGCAGCGCGACGAGGGTGGCGGCGGCGGCCGGGAGGGCCGCGTCGGTGCCGTCGGTCCACTGCCGGTCGGGCTGGCCGGGCTGGCCCTGGATGGTGAGCCGCCGGGCGGCGGCCGGGGTGCCGTCCGGGGCGGGGGCGGGGGCCTGGCCGGCTCCGGCGAGCACCCGGCGGATCAGCGCGGGGTCGATCCGGCCGGTGCGCTCGTGGTCGGCGCGGGTGGCCCGGAAGGCGCCGTCGGCGGTGATCACCAGTTCGCCGAGGTTGCCGTCTTCCAGCCGTACGCTTCCTGACATGTCGTCACTCCTGGTTCGGTGCGGGGAGTTTGGGAGCCCCGTGGGTCAGCAGAGGTCTTCCGGTACGAGGGTCGCGTGCACCGCGTCGTGCAGCCGGTGGGTGCGGGAGCTGCGGAACAGCGCGGGGCGGTAGCCGGCCCGGCGGAAGCCGATGGCGGCGCCGGTGAGCTGGCTGGGCATGTTGTCGGCGGCGGCGAAGGCGTCGATCCGGCGCAGGCCGATCCGCTCGAAGCCGAAGCGGCACACCAGCCGCAGCGCGGCCTTGGCGGTGCGCAGCCGGCGGTGTTCGGGCAGCAGCCAGACGGCGACCTCGGCGCGCTCCAGCTCCGGGTCGAGGTTGACCAGTTCGGCCCAGCCGAGGGCCTCGCCGGTGTCCGCCGACTCGACGGCGAAGTAGGCGGCCCGGCCGGTCTCCCAGAGCATCGGCGGGATCTCGGTCAGCCACTGCTCGGCGGCGGCGGTGTCCCGGTGCGGGACGACGGCCTGGAGGAACTCCCGCACCAGCGGGTCGTGGGTGCCGCGGTGCACCAGGGCGGCGTCGGTGGGGCGCGGTCTGCGCAGCACCAGCCCGTCGGCCGCCATCGGTTCGTCCCGCACTTCGGCGAGCGCCAGCATCGCTCCCCCCCGTCCCGCCGTCCCCGACCACCTCTGCGGGCCGCCCGCCGGGGCCGCCCGGCGTACCCTCCCCCGCCGTTCGACCCGCCGTCAAGTCAACCACAGCCGCCGGGTGTTTCCGCACGTCAGCGGGACGTTAGCGGAACGTGAGCGGAGCCGCGGAGACTCGGTGGCGGGGCTCGTCACTCCACGTCCCGCCGCCCACCCGGCCCACTGCGCTCTCCCGGGCCGGGCGCCCCCGCACGGGCGGCGGGACCCTCCGCCCCTCCGGCCTCACCCCTCCGGCGCGCTCGCCCCGGCGGGCAGCGGCGCCTCGCGCAGCGCCCGGACCAGGGCGCGGACGGCGGCGGTGCGGGCGAGTTCGGGGGTGGTGACGTAGCCCACCCGGCGCGCGGGCCGGTCCGGGCCGAGGTCGGTGACGGCCAGCCCGGCGGGCGGCCGGTCCAGGCTGAGCCGGGGCATGACGGCCATGCCGAGCCCCTGGGCGGCGAGCGAGAGCACCACGGTGTCGTCGGAGACGTTGATGGTGGCGGTCGGCAGCCAGTCCTGCCGCCGCCACCAGTCCGCCGTGTACGAGCCGCAGTTCTCGTCCCAGTCGACCAGCGGCAGACCGCGCGGGTCGGGGTGGCCCCGGCGGTGGACGAGCGCGTACTCCTCGCGGTAGAGCGGCGCGGCGAGCAGCCCGGGCAGGGTGGCGGTGGTGCCGCGCGCGTCGAGGGTGGCCAGGGCGAGGTCGGCCCGGCCGTCGGCGACCTCGCCCGCGGTGCCGCGGCCGAGGTCGCGCACGATCCGCACCTCGGGCACCAGCCCGGGGCAGCGGGCCGCGAGCACCGCCAGCACCGGCGGCAGCACCTGGACGGCGGCGCTGCGGAACGCGGCGATCCGCAGCGGCCCGCTCGGCCCGGCCCCGTCCCCGGCGGCGGCCTGCCGGACCTCGCCGGGGAGCGCGGCCAGCAGCCGCAGCACCCGCCGGGCGTGCCCGGCCGCCGACTCCCCCGCCGGGGTGGGCCGGGCGCCGCGCCGCCCGCGCTCGAACAGCACCGCGCCGAGTTTGCGCTCGCAGCCCCGGACGGCGTGCGACACCGCGGACTGGGTCAGCCCGAGCCGTTCGGCGGCGGCCGTGAAACCGCCGCTGTCGGCGACCGCGACCAGGATCCGCAGTTCCTGCGGGAGGAGATCGTCTGCCACCCCGCGCAGCCTAGTTCCCCGGTCGGGCGGCGACCTGGCGGCCCGGCGGGCCGGCGGCAGGGACGCAGGGGCCAACTCGGCCCGTCGGTACGGCGGCTAGGGCCCGGTGGGCCGTCTCCGGTTGGTGTACGTTCGGGTCCGTCCGTCCGACCGGCCGGTCAGTCGTCCGACCGTCCCCTCGTCTGCCCGAAGGAGCGCCGTGACAGCCGAAGTCCCCGGCCGTCCGCCGGTCGATTTCACCGCCCCGGTCGAGGGGCGCTCGCTCGACGTCCGGTGGATCCACGGCTCGGCCTCGGCGAAGCACGACACCGACCCCGAGATCCAGGTCCACCACTACGACGCCCACACCGTGATCCTGCGCCAGAACATGGCGGTCGACTACGAGGCGCCGTTCCTGTTCCTGCTCTTCGGGAGCGACCGGGCGGTGCTCCTCGACACCGGTGCCACCGCCGAACCCGCGTACTTCCCGCTGCGCCGGGTGGTGGACGAGCTGGTCGCGGCGTGGTGCGCGCGGCACGGCCGGGCGGCCGGACCGGGGCGGGAGCCGTACGAGCTGGTGGTGCTGCACACCCACGGGCACGGCGACCACGTCGCGGGCGACCCGCAGTTCGCCGACCGGCCGGACACCGTGCTGGTCGACGCCGGGCTGGAGAGCGTCACCCGGTACCTGGGGCTCGGGCCGGACCCGGACCGGCCGGTGCCGCTGGACCTGGGCGGGCGGGTGCTGGAGTGCCTGGCCAGTCCCGGGCACCACCCGGCCGCGGTCACCTACTACGACCCGTACACCGGGTTCCTGCTCACCGGCGACACGGTCTACCCGGGGCGGCTCTACATCCAGGACTGGGACGCCTACACCGCGACGGTGGACCGGCTGATCGACTTCGCCCGGACCCGCCCGGTCAGCCACCTGCTGGGCTGCCACGTCGAGATGACCGACGAGCCGGGGGTGGACTACCCGATCCGCACCGTCCACCAGCCGTCCGAACTCCCGCTCCAGCTGCCGGTCGAGCGGCTCCTGGACGTCAGGAAGGCGCTGACCGAGGTGGCCGGGCGGCACGGCCGGTTCCCGTTCGCCGACTTCGTCCTCTGCCACGGCACGAGCTGACCACGGCACGAGCCGACCACGGGACGGGCCGACCACGGGACGGCGCCCCGGGTCCGAGCTTCCGAGCGTCCGAGCACCCGAGTACCCGGGCGCCCAGGCATGAACACCGCTCATGGATCGGCGGCGGCCATCGACGCCGCCCCCTGCCGGGGGAGCCACCCGCGCCGTAGCGTCCTGGCACGTCGACTCCCCCTCCCCCTCCGGAGCGTTCCGCCATGCCCGTGCCCTTCCGCGCCGTCCACCAGATCGCCCGCCCGAGCGGCCGGCCGACCGCCGACCTGTTCGCCTTCGTCGACGGCACGCTGCTCGCGCCCGCCGCGGGACAGGTGCTGGTGGAGAACGCCTACCTGTCCGTCGACCCGTACATGCTCGGCCTGATGGGCGGCGGCGAGGGCGGCTACCCGCTGCACGCCCCGCTGGAGGGGCGGGCGGTGGGGCGGGTGGTGGAGTCCCGTTCGGCGGCGCTGCCGGTGGGCACGCCGGTGCTGCACCGGCAGGGCTGGCGCACCCACGCGGTGCTGGCGCCCGAGCAGGCGCGGGTGCTGCCCGAGCTGCCGGGCGTGGCGCTGAGTGCGCACCTGGGCGTGCTGGGCGGCACCGGCCTGTCCGCGTACGTGGGGCTGACCCGGATCGCGCGGCTGAAGCCGGGCGAGGACCTGTTCGTCTCGGCGGCGGCCGGCGGGGTGGGCACGGCGGCCGGGCAGCTGGCCCGGTTGCTGGGGGCCCGGCGGGTGGTCGGCTCGGCCGGGAGTCCGGCCAAGACCGCCTTCCTGACCGGGGAGCTGGGCTTCGACGCGGCCTTCGACCACCACGCCGGGCCGGTGGCCGAGCTGCTGGCCGGGGCCGCCCCGGACGGCATCGACGTGTACCTGGACAACGTCGGCGGCGAGCACCTGGCGGCGGCGATCGGCGCGCTGCGCGAGTTCGGCCGGATCGCCTGGTGCGGGGCGGTCGCCCAGTACGGGGCGGCCGCCGCGCCCGCCGCCCCGCACAACCTGTTCGACCTGGTGGCCCGCAGCATCCGGCTGGAGGGCTTCCTGGTCCGCCACCACCTGGACGCCCAGGGGGAGTTGTACGCCCTGCTGGGCCCGCAGCTGCGCTCCGGCCGGGTGCTCGCCGCGGAGACGGTGCTGGACGGCTTCGACCGCACCGTCGAGGCGTTCCTCGGCGTGCTGGCGGGCGCGAACACCGGCAAGATGCTGGTGCGGATCTGACATGCCGTCAATTCGCCGGTCCGGCCAGCCGCAGCTGCTCGTCCTCGACGATCCGCACCGCGAGCGCCCGGTCGGAGATGTCGACGGCCTCGGGGGCGGCCTCGGCGAGGTCGCTGCGGCGGGCGTAGTGGTCGAACAACTCGGCCTTGCCCCTGAGCAGTTCGACCAGCCGCCGGTCCAGGCTGTCGGTGGCGAGCAGCCGGTGCACCCGGACCCGGCGGACCTGGCCCATCCGCTGGGCGCGGGCCACCGCCTGGTCCTCCAAGGTGGGTGTGAGCTGCGGCTCGCACAGGATCACCACATTGGCGGCCTGGAGGTTGAGGCCGAGCCCGCCGGCCTGGATCTGGCAGAGCAGCACGGCGTGCCCGTCCGCGCCGGTGAAAGCGTCGACCAGCTCCTGCCGCGCCCCGGCGGGCAGCGATCCGGCGACGGTCCCGGCGACGGCCGCGCCGAGCGCCCCCCGGACGGCGGCGAGCACCTCCCGGAAGTACGAGAACACCACCACCTTGTGCCCCGACTCGGCGGCCTCGGCGACGAGTTCGCACAGCCGCCGCAGTTTCGCCGAGTGCGCGGGCGCGGCGTACGCGGCCCGGCGCATCGCCATGAAGTTGCCCTCGGCGACGGCGGCGGCGTACGCGGCCCGGTCCGGCCCGGAGAGCTCGTCCCACTCGTCGACCCGTACCACGTCCGGGAGTTCGGTGAGCACGTCCTGCTGGTTGCGGCGCAGGTAGGCGGGGGCGACGGCGCGCCGGAAGGCCAGCGGGCCGAGCGCGCCGAGACCGGCCGGGAGGTCGGCGAGCAGGTCGGGCTGGAGGTGGCCGATCAGGGTGCGGAACTCCTCGACCCGGTTCTCCATCGGGGTGCCGGTCAGGAACAGCACGTGCCCGGTGCGGGCGGCCCACTCGGCGACCAGCCGGGTGCGGCGGGCGGCCGGGTTCTTCACGAAGTGCGCCTCGTCGACGACCAGCGCGTCCACCGGGTCGGCGGCCAGGGTGCGCAGCGACTCGTAGGTGGCCACCAGCACGCCGCCGCCCGCCAGCCAGCGCTCCCGGGCGGCCTCCCGGCCGGGGCCGTGGTAGCGGTGCGGGGTGAGCACCGTCCGTTCGGCGGTCTCCCGCTGCCAGTTGACCAGCACCGAGGCCGGGCAGACCACCAGGAAGCGGCGCGGCGCCCCGTCGGCGGCCAGGTGGGCGAGCACGGCCAGCGCCTGTACGGTCTTGCCCAGGCCCATCTCGTCGCCGATCACCACCTTCCGGCGGGCCAGCGCGAACCGGGCGCCGAACGCCTGGTAGCCGCGGAGCGAGACGGTGCAGCCCCGGTCGTCGAAGGGCTGGGCGCGGACCTGCTCGGCCAGGCCGTCGGGCAGGTGGCCCTCGGCGGCGGCCCGGCCGTCGGTGGCGGTCGGACCGGCCAGCCGGCCCTCCTCGGCGAGCACCGCCAGCTCGGCGTAGAACTCGGCGGCCCGGTGCTCGAACTCGACCCAGACCTCGACCTCCCCCGCGGGCGGGCGCAGCAGGTCCGCGGACGCCTGGGCGAACCGCAGCGCCACCCCGTCCGCCTCGGCCCGCTCCCCCTCCCGCGCCAGCGACTCGACCGCCCGCCGGGCCCGTTCGCGCTTCTCCGCGCCGACCAGCAGCCCGCGCAGCCGGCCCCGGGCGTACTTCGCCTCGGCGAGCGGGGCCCGGTAGCGGTCGTCCAGGTCGGCGGCCTCGGCGGCGGCCCGCCGGGCGGCGGGCCCGGCCAGCACCAGCCGGTGCAGGGCGGTGACCAGCGCGGTGGTCGCCGCGTCGGGGTGCGCCGGGTCGAGGCGGACGGCGGTGCCCTCCCGCACGGCGGCGGCGATCTGCCCGGCGGCGCCCAGCAGGTGGGCGGCGGTGGGGCCGCCGATGCCGGGGACGCGCAGCAGGTCCTGCCGGGTCGCGTCGTGCACCGCCGCGACGGTGGGGTAGCCGGCGGCGCGCAGGGCGCCGGTCTGCAACCGCCCCTCGGTGACGTCCTTGAGCCGCTCGACCGGGATCGCCGCCAGCTCGGCCCGCACCAGCCGCTCGAAGACCAGCCCGTGGGCCCGCGCCACCTCGGCGACCGCCGCCGCGTGGTCCGCGACCAGCGCCCGCGCCGCCGCCCGCTGCCGCCCGGCCACCGCGAGGACCTCCCTGGCCCACCGCCCGCTCCGTCCCGCCACCCGCCGCTCCTCCGCGCTCACCACTCGCCCGGCCGCCCATCCTGGCACCCGCCACCGTCGCCCGGAGCGGCGGCGGGGGGCCGGGGCCGGGCGGGGGTCACGGGCGGCCGGGCGCGGGGGCCGGGGCGGGGCGCGGGGCGCGCGGGCGGCGGGGCAGCAGGAACGGGGTGCCGAGCATGAGCAGGCCAGCGGTGGCGAGGGCGGTGCGGGGGCCGGTGGCGTGCGCGAGCAGGCCGCCGAGGGCGGTGAGCGCGGCGGTGGCGGCCTGTTGGCCGATCGACCAGGCGGTCAGGGTGCGGGCCAGCAGGTGGGCGGGGGTGCGTTCGAGGCGGTGGGTGGCGAGCACGGGGGTGTAGAGGCTCATGTGGACGATGATCGCCAGCTCGACGGCGATCACGGTGAGCAGTCCGGGCAGACCCGGGCGGACGAACACCAGGCCGATCAGCCAGACGGCGCGCAGGGTGCCGACGGTCCGGAAGACCGCGGGGCGGCCGTAGCGGGCCACCACCCGGTGGGCCAGCCGGGAGCCGAGCAGGCCGCCGAGGCAGGGGGCGGCGAAGGCGAGGGCGTACTGCCAAGGGGGGAAAGCGAGTTGGCGCAGCAGCAGGACGGCGAGCAGCGGTTCGGTGGCCATGATCAGGCCGGAGACCAGCAGGTTGTTGAGGTACAGCGCCCGCAGTTCGGGGTCGCCCAGCAGGTGCCGCCAGCCGTCGAGCACCCCGCCTGCCCGGACCGGGCCGGGGCCGCCGGGCCGGGGCGGCGGCGGCTCCTCCCGGCCACCGATCGCGGCGATGCCGAGCGCGGAGAGCAGGTAGCTGACCGCGTCGGCCAGCACGGTGACGACCGGCCCGAACGCCCCGATCGCGGCCCCGCCGAGCGGCGGGCCGATCGCGATCGAGCTCCAGTTGGTCGACTCCAGGCGGGAGTTGGCCACCAGCAGGTCCTCCGGCCGGACCAGCGCCTTGAGATGGGCGCCACCGGCCGCGTTGAACGCGATCTTCGCGGCGGCGACCACCACCGAGACCAGCAGCAACTGGCCGAACCCGAGCAGGCCGAGCGCGTACGCCGCCGGAACGCTCGCCATCGCCGCGCACCGCGCCAGGTCCGCCGCCACCATCACCGGCCGCTTGCGCCGGAACTCCACCCGGGGCGCCAACGGCACCGCGACCAGCGCCCCCACCGCCGGCCCCACCGCCGACAGCACCGACACCTCGGCGGGCCCGGCGTGCAGCACCAGCACCGCGATCAGCGGCAGCGCCCCGAACCCCAGCCCGGACCCGTACGCACTGACCGCGTACGCCGCCCACAGCCAGCCGAACCGCCGCCCCAGCGCTCTCCTGCCCACCCGGCCGCCCCCCGTCGCACACACCACCGTTGACCGGGGAGAGCCAAGCAAGCGGGACAACCGCAGGTCAAACAACCACCACGCGCCCCCTCCACAACCAGTCGTTGTCCCCAGGGGCGGTCGAGGGCCGGATCCGCACGAACGCCCCCCGGTGACTTCTCGTCACGTTCCCCTCCCGGCGCGCAACCGCCTGCGGCCGGCCCGGACCGCACGCACCCGCCGCGCACCGAGGGAGAAGCGCCGTGGTCACGCCGGAACGAGTCCTCCACCCCGACCGCTCGGCACTGGGCCTCCTCGGCTACCAGCTGCGCGAACTCCGCAAACAGCGCGGCCCCTCCCCCACGGTGCTCGCCGACGAACTCCGGCACGGGAAGACCGTGATCGCCGACGTGGAGACGGCGGACCGGCCGATCCCGCTCGAACTGCCGGCCGAGCTGGACCGGCTCTTCCAGACCGACGGCCTGTTCGCCCACCCGTTCGACCTCTCGCTCCGGGAGAGCTTCCCCGACCGGTCGCGGCGGTGCATGGAACTCGAACGGCTCGCCTGCGAGATCCGCGAGTACACCTCGGGGACGTTCCCCGGCCTGCGGCAGGACGACGACTACGGCCTGGCGCTGATCCGGCTCGGCAACCCGCGCACCCACGCCGCCCGGCACCGGTGCTCGACCCGCTGCGGCGACCGCGTCCGGGCGGCCCGCGGCTGCGCCGGGAAGCGCGCGGCGGAACAGGACTGACGGTCCGTCGGGGAGGGAGCGCGGGACCCCGGCCGGCCCGCAGGCCGACCGGGGTCCGCTCCCGCCGTCCGCCGTCGCGTCAGTGCGCGGCCGGGAAGGTCGGGTACTCGACGCCGGAGACGTGCTGGACGACCCGGACGACCTGGCAGGAGTAGCCGAACTCGTTGTCGTACCACAGGTACAGGATCGCGTTGTCGCCCTCGACCTTGGTCGCGCCCGCGTCCACGATCGAGGCGTGCCGGGAGCCGATGAAGTCGCTGGAGACCGCGTCGGGCGAGTCGATGAAGTCGATCTGCCGCTTGAGCGGGGAGGTCAGCGAGACGTCCCGCAGGTGGTCGAGGACCTCCTCGCGGGTGGCCTCGCGGGCCAGTTGGAGGTTGAGGATGGCGATCGAGACGTCCGGCACGGGGACGCGGATCGAGCTGCCGGTGATCTTCGCCTTGAGGTCCGGGAGCGCCTTGGCGACGGCGGAGGCGGCGCCGGTCTCGGTGATCACCATGTTGAGCGGCGCGGAGCGGCCCCGGCGGTCGGCCTTGTGGTAGTTGTCCAGCAGGTTCTGGTCGTTGGTGAACGAGTGGACGGTCTCCACGTGGCCGCGCAGCACGCCGTACGCCTCGTCCATCGCCTTGAGCGGCGGCACGATCGCGTTGGTGGTGCAGGACGCGCAGGAGATGATCCGCTCGTCCGGCTTGACGGTGTCGTGGTTGACGCCGTGCACGACGTTCGGGACGTCGCCCTTGCCCGGGGCGGTCAGCACGACCTTGGCGATGCCGGGGCGCAGGTGCTTGGACAGGCCCTCGCGGTCGCGCCAGCGGCCGGTGTTGTCGATCAGGATGGCGTCGTCGATGCCGTACGCGGTGTAGTCCACCTCGCTCGGATCGTTCGAGTAGATCACCTGGATCGCGTTGCCGTTGGCGACGATGGTGTTGGTCGCCTCGTCCACGGTGATGGTGCCCTGGAACTGGCCGTGGATGGAGTCGCGGCGCAGCAGCGAGGCGCGCTTGACCAGGTCGTCGCCGCCGCCGTCGCGCACCACGATGGCGCGCAGCCGCAGGCCGCCGGCCTTCTCGACCAGCAGGCGGGCCAGCAGGCGGCCGATCCGGCCGAAGCCGTACAGCACCACGTCGCGCGGGGCCTGCCGCTCGATCTTGTGGGCGCCGGTCGCACCCGACACCGCCTCGGCGGTGAACTCCGCCACGGACAGGCCGCGGTCGTCGGCGCGGTGGGCGGCGACGAGCAGGCCGAGGTCGATCTGGGACGGGCCGAGGTCGAGCGAGGAGAGAGCCCGGAGGAAGGGGAAGGTCTCGGTGATCGAGAGTTCCTCGCCGGATATCTGGCGGGCGAAGCGGTGCGTCTTCAGGATGCTGACCACCGACTTGTTCACCAGGGAGCGGCTGTGCAGCAGGACGGTGACGTCCCGCTCGCGGTGGAGCCGTCCGATGATCGGGATCATCGTCTCCGCGAGCTCCTCGCGGTTCTTCCAGTCCGTGAACACGTCGTCGTTGACAGTCACAATTCAACTTTCGGGGGTGGGCCGAGCTGAGGGTCGGCCGGTTCTGAGGGTTGGCCGAGCTAAGGCGCGCCCCATGCTAGCTTCGGCCCCCGCGCCCGCCCGGGGCCGCTCCCCCCGGCCGCCCGCGCCCGTCCGCCCCCGGGCGGCCCGCCGGGCGTGACGGCCGCCACACCGCCCTCCGGCGGCGGCCGGCCGGACCGGACGGACCACCGGACATGACGGCCCGTCAGGCGCCGCCCGGACGGTCACAAGACGTGACAATAATCACTTGGGTAACATTAGTCACTCCCGTGAGTGACGAGCGGTCAGTTTTCGGGACAACGGGCCCGGTTTACCGGCAGAGTAGGAGTTCCCGGCCGAGGCCAGGCCGCGCAGGTCGGGCCCGCCGCGAGCGACGGGACGACTACCCATGGGACATGAGGCCTTCCAGCGGGCCGCACTGGTGTTCACCCTGTTCGACACCAACGGGAACGGGGTGCTCGACGTCGAGGACTTCGACCTGATGACGGAGCGGCTGCTGACCGTGGCCGACGACTCGCCGATCGCCGACCGGCAGGCGCTCGCCGACAGCCTCAGCCGCTACTGGCAGGTGCTGGCGGAGACGCTGGACACCAACCGGGACGGACTGATCAGCCCGGAGGAGTTCCGGGGCTTCGTGCTCAACACCGAGCTGTTCGGCGCCACCGCCGCAGCCTTCGCCGACGCGCTGGCCGTCCTCGGCGACCCGGACGGGGACGGCCTGATCGAACGGCCCCGGTTCCTCTCCCTGATGACCGCGATCGGCTTCGAGAAGCCCAACATCGAGTCGCTGTTCGACGCCTTCGGGCCGGACGCCGAGGACCGGATCACCGTCGGCGTGTGGGCCGAGGGCATCCGCGACTACTACTCGCCCGAGAAGATCGGCATCCCGGGCGACCAGCTGGTCCCGGAGACCTTCTGACCCGACCCGCCGCCCCGGCACCGGAACGTCCCCTCCGACACCGGAACCGTCCGCACCGGAACCCTCCGCACCGACGCCGGCCCCGCCGGCGCCGGCGCCAGTCGTGCCGCCGTCCGGCCGGGTACTCGGCACCCCCGAGTGCCCGGCCGGACGGCGGCCGGAACCACCCGGCCGCCGACGCCTCCCGCACCACCTCCCAAGGAGCCCCGCAGTGACCGCACCCCTCATCGCCCTCGCCGTCGGCCGCGGCACCGGCCCGGACCTCGCCCCCGTCTTCGAGCGGGTGCTCGACCGGATCACCCGGCTGCACGGCCGACCGGTCCGGGTGGAGCGGTCACCGCGCACCTACCACTCGTACGTGTCCCTGCGCGCCGAAGCCGCCGGCACCGCGGAGATCGCCGCGCTCACCGAGCAGGACGCCGCGCACTACGAGCGGTTCTGCCGCGACCAGGCCGCCGCCGGGGCCCGGGCGGTCTTCCGCACCGCGATCAACGCCCAGTCGCTGTACCTGGTCCGGCAGCGGCTGGCCGCCGTCAAGGTCGAACCGCTCACCGCCGGGACGGCCCGGCTGCTGCTGGTCCGCGACCAGGCCCAGGGCTTCTACACCGGCGAGAACCTGCACACCCCCGGCAGGGTGGTGCGCACCATGGAGTTCAGCCGCGACGTCACCGAGCAGGTGGTGCGCTACGCGGTGCGCCGCGCCCGCGAACTCTGGGCCGAGGGCCCCGCCCGGGTACAGCTCGCCTACAAGTACCACCTGCTGGACGGCGCGCTGGACGACTGGGCGGAGGGCCTGTCCGCCGAACTCGGCCTGGACGTCGCCCTGTTCCAGCCCGACACGGTGAACCGCAACCTGATCGCGCACGGCCCCGAGGACCGCACCCTGCTGGTCGCCGGCAACGAGTGGGCCGACATCATGCACGTCGTCCTGCTCGACCGCTACGGCTCCGAACGGCAGGAGAACCGCTGCACCGAGAACGTCCACCTGCACCCGGAGCTCGCCGGCCTCACCGAGTACCAGACCGTGCACGGCTCCGCCGACGACCTCGCGGGCCGCGACCTGGTCAACCCCGTCGCCACCATCCGGGCCGCCGCCCGGATCGCCGAACGGCACGCCGCCTGCCCGGGCGCGGAGGCCGCCGTCGAAGCCGCGATCACCGCCGCCCAGGCCGCCGGAGCCCGCACCCCCGACCTCGGCGGGACGGCCGGGACCACCGCGGTCGTGGACGCGGTCCTTTCCGCCTTTGCAGGAACGTTCGTGCCGAGCCCGGCCGGAGCCGCCGACGGCGTTACGGCCGACACCTCCACGGCCGACACCGCTGCCGCGCCGGCGGGCTCCCGATGAGCGCGGAGAGCCCGGCGGGCACTGAGGGCGTGGCCGCCGCGGTGCCCGGGGCCCGGGACGACCGGAGCGACCGGAGCGACCGGAGCCCGGACGCCTCCGCCGGGACGGCGCTGGTGGTGGTCGACCTCCAGAACGACTTCTGCGCGGGCGAGGTCGCCGCCGCCCGCTTCCCCGGCGATCCCGCGCTGCTGGCCCGGGCCGTCGAGGGCAGCGTCCGCGCGGTGCGGCTGGCCCGGGAGGCGGGCGTCGAGGTGCTGTTCGTCCGCTTCCTCGGCGACCCCGCTTACCAGGGCTCGGCCTGGCAGCGCCGGGACGCCCGGCTCGGCAAGCGGCCCAAGTGCCTGGAGGGCAGCTGGGGCGCCGAGTTCCACGGCGTGCGGCCCCGTCCCGAGGAGGCGGTGTTCACCAAGCGCGCCTGCTTCGACACCTTCCAGGACCCGGACTTCGAACCCCACCTGCGCCGCCGCGGCCTGCGCCACCTCGTCCTGGCGGGCCTGTTCACCGACGTCTGCGTGGACTCCACCGCCCGCACCGCCTTCCAGCGCGGCTTCCACCTCACCGTGCTGCGCGACTGCACCACCGCCCTGCACCTGGCGGACGCCGACATCCTGCGCTTCATGAGCCGGGTCTACGGCGCGCGGATCACCGAACTGGACCGCCGGCCCTTCACCGAACTCGCGGAGTTCCCCGCCTTCCCCGACCCCGCCGGGCCCGCCGAGTCCACCGACCCCGCCGACCCCGCCCGTCCCGCCGGTGCCACCGGCGCGGAGTCGGAGCGGACCGGGGCCGCGGCGACCCGGCGGTGACCACCCCCGCCCGGCCGCACCCCGCACCACCCGCACACCCTCACCCCTACCCTCTGCGAGAGAGCCATGCCCGGAACCCACGGGACCCACGAGACCCACCGCACCACGGCGGCCCGGCAGTGACCGCACGCGGCGCCACCAGCCCCGGTACCACCGGCCCCGCCCAGCCCGGTTCCGCCCGTCCCGACCCCGGGGTCGAAGCCGGGGTCGGCCGGACCGCCCTGCTGGTCGCCAACGCCCGCGCGCTGGAGGCGCGCCGGAGCGAGGCGCTGGCCGTCGACCCGTTCGCCGCCCACTTCGTCCGCGCCTCGCCCGGCTGCGCCGACTGGCCGGACGACCCGGCCCGGGTGGTCCCGGGCGACCCCGTCTGGGAACGGCTGGCCACCTACTTCGCCCTGCGCACCCGGGTGTTGGACGACCACCTGCTCGCCGCGACCGCCGCCGGCGCCCGGCAGGTCGTCCTGCTCGGCGCCGGGCTGGACAGCCGGGCCCACCGGCTGCCCTGGCCGGCCGGCACCACCGTGTGGGAGCTGGACCGCCCCGAGGTGCTCCGCTTCAAGCAGCGCGTCCTGGACCGCCTGGACGCGGCCCCCACCGCCCACCGCCGCACCGTCCCGGTCGACCTGCGCGACGACTGGACGGGCGCCCTGACCGCCGCCGGACTCGACCCGTCCCGGCCGGTCGCCTGGCTGGCCGAGGGCCTGTTCCTGTACCTCCCCGCCGCGAGCGAACTCGCCGTCGCCACCGCCCTGGACGGCCTCAGCGCCCCCGGCAGCACCCTCGCCTACGAGATCAAGACCGGCCTGGAGTCCCCCGCCGTCCGGGCCGCCCCCGTCTACGCGGACGCCCGCGAACGGCTCGGCGTCGACCTGCTGGCCCTGTTCGCCCCCGGCCCCCGCCCGAACACCGCCGCCACCCTGACCGCCCGCGGCTGGACCACCACCGTCCGCACCCCCTTCGACCACGCCCCCGCCTCCCGCCTGCGCCCCGAACCCCACGACGCCCTCGCCGCCAACCGCTGGGTGACCTGCGTCAAGCACACCGGCACCAGGACGGTGGTCCGGCTCCCCTAGCGTTCTCCCGGCCCCGGTCCCCGTCGGCCCCCGGTGTGACGCGGCTCACGGGAACCCGGGCGGACGGACGGACAGGGAGGGGTGTGGAACTGTCGCAACGGGCCCGGGTGCGGGCGGGGGAGCAGACGGCGCTGGGGGAGCTCTTCGACGAGCACGCCCAGGCCCTGTACGGGTACGCGCTGCGGGCGCTGGGCGACTGGGCGGCGGCGGAGGACGTGGTGTCGCTGACCTTCCTGGAGGCGTGGCGGCTGCGCGGGAAGCTCCGGGAGGACGGGGAGTCGGTCCGGCCGTGGCTGTTCGGCATCGCCACCAACGTGCTGCGGAACACGGCGCGGGCCGGGCGGCGGCACCGGGCGGCGATGGCCCGGCTGCCGGAGCGCGAACCGGTGCCGGACTTCGCCGAGGAGCTGGTGACCCGGCTCGACGACCACGCCCGGCTCGCGGCGGTGCAGCGGGCGCTGGCCGGGCTGCGGCGCGGCGAACGGGAGGTCTTCCGGCTGTGCGTGTGGGTCGGACTGGACTACGCGGCCGCCGCCGAGGCGCTCGGGGTGCCGGTCGGCACCGTGCGGTCCCGGCTGTCCCGGGCCCGGGCGCGGCTGCGTTCGCTGACCGAGAGCGAGCTCACCGGACGGGAGTCGGCGGAGGACCGGGAACCCGGGCCGGGCAGCGGACAGGTACGGGACGGCGGCTACGGAGCCGCCCGGTCGATCCAGGGGAATACGCGATGAACCACGAACCCGGAACGCTCCCCGCCGACCGCGCGCGGCTGCTGAAGGAGCACCTGATGAACGAGATCGCCAGGGACCACACCACCACCGCGGCGCGACGGCCGCGCAGACGGCGGGGCTGGCTGGTCGCACCCCCGCTGGTGGTCGGCCTGGCCGCGGCCGTGGCCCTGCTCGCCACCGGCCACCCGACGGGCGACCCGGCCCCGGCCGGTGCCGCACCGTCAGCCACCACCGGCACCCCGACCCCGACCTCCACCTCAACCTCCGCCTCCGCCTCGCCCACCGCCTCGACCTGCCCGGACGGCGCCGCCCCCACCGACCGGGCCTCCGCACCGCCCTCCGCGCCCGCCGGGGTGACGGACGCCCGGCAGGCGTTCACCGCCGCCGCGCAGGCCGCCGCGTCGAAGCCGGTGCCGCAGGTGGACGACAGTCAGTTCGTCTACAACGAGACGCTCCAGCGCTTCTCCGGCGCGGACGCCTGCGTGCGCCGGGAGTGGCTCGCACTGGACGGCCGCACCGAGGGCCTGATCATCGATCCGGGCCACGACCAAATGTCCTACAGCCCCAACTCCGGCGGCCTGCCGACCAGCCTGTTCGTCCCGGACTACGCCTTCCTGGCCGCCCTGCCCACCGACCCGCAGGCACTCCTGGAGCAGATCCGCGCCCAGAACCCCAAGGGCGGCGGCGGCGACCCGGACGGCGCCGCGTTCCGGGTCATCTCCAACCTCGTCTCCACCCAACTGCTCACCCCCCGGGTCGCCGCCACCTTCTGCCGAGCCGCCGCCGCCGTCCCGGGCGCCACCTTCGACCTCGACGCCGTCGACCTGACCGGGCGGCACGGCATCGGCGTGATCCGCGCGGACGCGACCGACCGGATGGAGCTGATCTTCGACCCGAACAGCTGCGAGTACCTCGGCAGCCGCACCGTCCTCCTCGTCACCCTGGAAGGCGGCGACCCCGCCGGCACCACCTTCGACACCGCCGTACTGCGCCGCGCGGTCACCGACAAGGCGGGCGAGGTGCCCGCTCCCTGACCACCCGCCAGCCCCCTGCCTCAGCCCTGCTGGCCGGCGCCCTGGCCGGCCTCCACCGCGCGACCCTGCGCGAACTGCGCCGCCGCGTCCTGGCCGGCGACCCGCCCGCCGACGTCGCCGCCGACCTCGCCACGGCCGCCACCCGCGCCTTCGCCCCGCTCTGCCCCTGCCCCGCCGCCCCGACCCCCTGAACACCTCCCGCACCGCACTCGGCGGGCCCCGATCGGATCGGGCGTTCGCCCCCGCTCACCCGTCGGTGCGTCTCCGCGCCCTTTCCCCCGCCTCCGCCGGCCCGCCCCGGTTAGCGTGACGGCGGGTGCGCACGGCGGGTGCGCGCGGTGGCGCGGAGCGGGAGAGGTGGGTGGCGGGATGGAACTGCCGGACGTCCTGGGGGTGTTCGCGCACCCGGACGACGAGTCGCTGTCGGCGGGCGGGCTGCTGGCCCGGCACGCGGCGGCGGGGGCGCGGACCGGGGTGGTGACCGCGACCTGGGCGGAGGGCACCCACCGGGTGCCGGAACTGGCCGGGGCGCTGGCCGAGTTGGGCGCGGGTGCGCCGCGGCTGCTGGGGTACGCGGACGCGAAGGTGCCGGAGTCGGCCCCGGGCGCGGACCGGCTGGTGGACGTGCCGGTGGAACCGGCGGTACGGCAACTGGTCGCGCAGCTGCGCGGGTTCCGGCCGGGCTGGGTGGTGACGCACGACGCGTACGGGGGGATGACCGGGCACCCGGACCACCGGCAGACCCACCGGCTGACACTGCTCGCCGTCCAGGCCGCCGCGCTGCCCGCCCTGTACCCGGAGCTCGGCGACCCCTGGCGGGTGCGGCGCCTGCTGCTCGCCACCCATCCGGACGGCGCGTCGCGCGAGTTGGCCCCGCTGCTGCTGCGCCCCGGCCGGACGGCGTACACCGTGCCGGACGCGGAGGTGACGGCGCTGGACGTCTCCCCCTGGCTGGACCGCAAGCTCGCGGCGGTGTTCGCGCACCGCTCGGAGGTGGAGCGCGGCGCCCTGCCGGGACGGCTGGCCGCCGCGACCTCGGCGGATCGGACCCGGATGGCGGGCACCGAGTGGTACCAGCACCACCCACTGCCGGGCACACCCCCGGCGCCCGGGGGCTTGACGCGGCAGTCCCGGGAGACGGGAGCGGGCAAAACCGACTGACGCGTCGCACGTGACACCGCGCGCGCCCTGACGACCGGTGCTCCCGCCCTGCTGGGCCACCGCGCCCTCGGCGGCTCCGTCCCGCCGGTCACCGCCGTCGTCGGCGCGGACGGGGGCCTCGACTGGTCGGTGGCGGGGTGAGCCCGCCGACGGGCAGCCGGGGCGGGGGGCCGGGCGGGGGTGGGCGATCATTCTCGGTATGACCCCCGTCCTGGTGTTCGGCCTCGCCGCGATGATCATGCTGTGGACGCGGTGGCGGACCGGCGGACCCCGGCCGGGCCGGGCGGCGGAGCGGGCGGGGGCCGTCCCGGCGGGGTTCGATCCGGCCGCGTACGGGCTGGTGCCCTCGGCGGAGTTGGACCCGGGGCGGGCCGGGCCCCCGATGCGGCTGCTGCGCCGCAAGGAGCTGGGTGCGCTGGCGGACTCCTGCCTGGCGGGCGGCTGGCGGGCCGCCGAGGCGTACGTGGCGGCGGCGGGGGCGGACTGGGACGAGCGCTGGTCCCGGCTGGACTTCCTGACCCGGGTGGCAGCCGAGCGCGACGCCTGGCTGACCGCCTGGGAGGAGGCGGGGACGGCGCCGTGCGCCGCCGCGACGGTCCGGGCCCGGCTGCTGGTGCAGCGGGCCTGGGAGGTGCGCGGCAGCGGCTTCCAGGCGCAGGTCGCGCCGGAGCGGCTGGCCGCGTTCCGGACGCAGCTGCCCGCCGCGTACGCACTCGCGCGGCGGGCGGCCGAGTCGGACGGGCGCGACCCGGGCCCGTGGGTGGTGATGATCACGGCGGCGCGCGGGTTGCGGCTGCCGCGGCGGGAGTTCCGGGCGCTGTGGGGGGAGGTGGTCGCGCGGGCCCCGCACCACGTCGGCGGGCACTGGCAGGCGATGCAGTACTGGTGCGCCAAGTGGCACGGCAGCGACGCGCTGATGCTGCGGTTCGCGGTGCGCGCGGTGCGCTCCGCCCCGGCCGGGTCGCCGCTGCCCGGGCTGTACCTCCAGGCGCTCACCGAGCTGGAGTCGCGGCACGGCCCGCGCGGGCTGCCCGGCGGTCGCCGGCACCGGGAGCTGCTGCCCCGGGTGGCGGCGGCGCTGGACGGCACCCCCGCGTCGAACGACCAGGTGCCGCTGCTGCGGCACCTGCTGGCGCACTTCGCCCTGACGTCCCGGCAGCCCGCGCTGGCGCTGGAGCAGTTCCGGCGGATCGGCCCGTGGTGCGGCGCCCACCCGTGGTCGGCCGGGCCCGACCCGGTCCGGGCCTTCGACCGGGCCCGCGCGCTGGCCGCGTCCCTGGCCGCCGCGGACGGGACGGGCGGCGACCGGACGGCCGCGCACGCCTGACCCGGCCCCGGGTCCCCTTCCCTCCCCCTTCCGCCGCCCCGCCCACCGCCGGGACGAGTCGCCCGTCGTCGGGACGAGTCGGACGGGCGTCCGGGGCGGCCGGTTCACCACGACGGGGGCACCGTGGCGGGGCCGTGGCGGTGGGACGGCACCCGTCCGGTGCGAGGGGTGACGAGTGCCGTGACCGCCCCCGGGTTCGGTCGTTATCCCCGAACGTGAGTGCCGACCCATGGGCCCCTATGGGTGTCCGAGACGAAACGATTCAGCAATCTCCCATCTACGCACGGTTGGTGACCCTCTGGCACCAGTCCGGCCGCACCGTGCCCGGCCGCCGGGACCACGAGTGGTCCCGGCTGGTCGCCCTGCCCCGGTTCTCCGCCCACCCGGCCCCCGAACGGGAACGCCTCTCGCCGCACCCCCCGCCCGATCCGGCCCCCGCCGCCCCGCCACCCGCCCCGCCCGTCGCGTCCCCCACCGCCCCGCGCACCGCCCCGCCCGCCGCATCCCCCACCGCTCCGTCCGTCGCCCCGCCCGTCGCGTCCCCCACCACCCCGTCCGTCGTCCGTCCGAGGGAGGCCCGGTGACCCACCAGAACACCCCGCGCGCGTGGCTCCGGCGCAACGGCGGGCCGGACTGCGTGCTGCTGCTGGACGTGACGGTGTCGCCGTGCCCGGGGCTGCGGGTCTCGGTGCCCGCCCGGCTGCGCTACCACCGGGCCGACCCGTACGCCGTGCACCTGGACTGCCACGTGGACCTGGAGGAGCCGATCACCTGGCTGTTCGCCCGCGAGCTGCTGGTGGAGGGCCTGGAGGGGTGGGCCGGGATCGGCGACGTGACGATCCGGCGGTCGAGCGCGGACGGGGACCTGCTGGCGATCGCGCTGAGCACGCCGGGGCAGACCGCGGTGCTGCACACCCCGGCCGGGCCGGTCCGCGAGTTCCTGGAGCGGACCCACCGGGTGGTGCCGGCCGGCACCGAGCACCTGCTGCTGGACGCCGGGGGGCTGCTGCGCCGGATTCTGGCCGAGGCCGTGGGACCGGAGAAATACGAATAGCACCGGGCCGATCATATTTCTGTCGGGTCATCACATTCCCGGCCGTCGATAATCCGTTCACCGCAGCGCCGATCACTCCTTCGTCACCGAACGGGTATGGCCGCCGCGGTACCGGTTTCCGCCCCGGCCGCAGAACGGCCGGTATTCGCCGGAAATCGGTATTCGCGGTCGGCGCCGCCCGTTATTCTGAGGCCAGCCCCGAGGTGGTCCGCACGAGGAGTCGTCGATGTCACACACCCGCGGTCCGAACGTCGCGCTGCGCGGCTGCATGGCGGAGGCCGGGTGGAACGGCCCCGCGCTGGCGGCCGCGTTGCAGAAGGTGGCCCGGGAGAGCGGCTTCAGCGTGGGCTACGACCGGACGACGGTGGCGCACTGGCTGTCCGGCACCCAGCCCCGCCCGCCCGGGCCGCAGTTGCTGGAGGAGGCGTTCGCCCGGCGGCTGGGCCGCCCGGTCTCCCGGAGCGAGCTCGGCCTCCAGCCGACCGAGCAGAGCGCCGCCGAGGAGCCGGAGACCGATCCGACGGACGCCCTGACGGGGCTGCGCCTGCTGCATTCCTGGCCGAATTCCGGCGAACCGCAGGACGAGGCGTTCCAGCCCCCGCTGTTCCAGGTCCGGATGCTGCCCTCCCCCCGCTCCCCGGTGAGACCCGCCCCGGCCGCGGAATCCGCACCCCGGCCGCCGCTGGTCCCGGCCGGACGGCGGCCCGGCCCGGAGCGGGTCGGGGCCCGGCAGGTGGAGGCGGTGCGGGAGATGACGGCGTTCGGCGCCCGGCACTACGACGGGTACGGCGGGGCGATCGCCCGGAGCCTGCTGCTGGGCTACCTGCGGGACCACGTGCTGCCCTGGGCGAAGTCCCCCGCCGGGGGCGCGCGGCACCGCGAACTGCTGGTCGCCGCCTCCCAGCTGGTCCGCCTGGTCGGGCGGACGTACACCGACGACAACCGGCACGGCGAGGCCCAGCGGCACTACCGGCTGGCGTACCAGCTGGCCGCCGAGGCGCAGGACGGGCAGGCCCGGGCGATGGCGCTGCGCGACCAGAGCACCCAGGCCGGGGCGCTCGGGCACCAGGCGTACGCGGCCCGGCTGGCGGACGCGGCGGCCGAGCACCTGCCGCCGGACGCGGCACCGGGCGTGCGGGCCTTCGTGCTGGCCCAGCAGGCGGTGGCGGCGGCCCGGCTGCGCCAGGCGGCGGAGGCGCTCAGGCACCTGGAGGGGGCGCAGCAGTGGGCCGGGCGGGCGACCGCGGAGGGCGGGCCGCACCGGTACCCGGAGCCCGCCCTGCTCTACCAGGCCGCGCAGGTGCACCGCTCGCTGCGGGCCACCGACCTGTCGCTGTCGTACCTGCGGGCCTCGCTGCGGGCCCGGCCGGCCGGCGAGCACCGGACGATCGGGGTGTCGCTGCTGCAGCTGGCGCACCTGGAGCTGGACGCGGGGAACATCCACCAGGCCCGGCGGGCGTACACGAGCTTCCGGGAGCGGCAGGACGCGCTGCGCTCCCCGGCGACGACGCTGCAACTGTCGCGCCTGGAGAGCCGGTTCGCCCGGCTGGGCGGGTAGCCGGGTCCCCCGGACCTCCGCCCGCCCCGGGGATAGGCGGAGGTCCGGGGGCGGGCGGAGGTCCGGGGCGGGCGAGCCCGGGGCAGGCGGAGGTCCGGCCCGGCCGGGGGGTGAGCCGGGCGGGCCGGTTGCTTGGCGGGCCGGGGTGACGGGTGGTCAATGGGGTTATGAACGATCCCTCGTACTACCCGCTGGTCTCACCCGTCCCCCCGTGGCCGCCCTCCCCGGAGGCGCCGTCGGCACCGTCCCCGGAGCCCGCACCGGCCCCCGGAGTCCCCGGAGTCCCCGGGGCGCCCGGGACTCCGGCGGTGGACGGCGGCGTACCGGCGGAGCGGGGCCGGCCCCGGGGCCGGGGCGGGGTGCCCGGGCCGGGGCCGGCGGTGCTCCTGCCGGGGGCGGGGAGGGTGTTCCCGTGCCGCGCTCAGGAGGCCCGTTCACCGAGGACGGGGACCCTGATCCGGCCGGGGGATCGCACGGGGACGCGGCCGACGGGGGCGACGGGGGCGACCGGTCCGGCCGGGCGGACCCGGTAGCGGTTGAGGTGGTGGCGTTCGGCCTCGCGCAGCGGTCGGCTGCGCCGGGTCGCGGCGTCGGTCGGCACGGTGACCGTCCGGGCCTGGAACACCAGCTGTCCGCGTCGGCGGGCCTCGCAGGTGGTGCTGATCGAGGACCGGCCGAGGCGCTCCACCCAGATCTGCACGGGCAGCGGGGTGGGGCAGTGGTAGAGCGGGGAGCGGTAGTCGATCTCGTGACGGGCGATCATGAACCCGTCCTCGAACAGGTCCTGTCCCTCGGTGTCGTCGTACAGCAGGCAGTAGACGGCCTCCTGGACGTACTGGAGCACCTTGAGGTTGTTGACGTGGCCGAAGGCGTCCATGTCGCCCCAGCGGGTGCGGCACATGTAGGTGTACAACGGTCAGCCGTCCGTTCGGTGTTCGCTGCGGAAGCCCAGGCTGCGGCGCAGGTAGCCGTAGGCGTACGGGGAGCGGTGCAGGGCGGTGTCGTGGCCCTGCTCGTAGACCTCGGCCGCGGTGTCCAGGACGGCCCGGCCGAGGGCCCGCTCGGTGCGGCGGCAGAGCTTCTCCAGTTCGGCCAGCCGCTGGGCGGCGGGCAGCCCGGCGAGGGCGGCGCACTCCTTCTCCACGTGGTCGGCCCCGTCTCGGTGGTCAGACATCGATTCCTCGTTTCCGGTCGGGCTTGGTCCGCGACGCGCGGTGCGTGTTCTCTGGGGGTCCAGCAGGGGATTCATCCGTTGAGGGGGAGGGAGCAGCGGCCTCGTTGACGCTGAATGCCCTTCCTGTGATCAAACTCGATCAGGAACCAACCGGAAACGGCGAATTACGCGGTCTTCGGTTGAAGATCGCGTCGATTTCGACAGCTTTCAACATCGGCCGCCGATCACCGCCCGGACGGCGGTCACGGCCCGTACAGCGGTCACGGCCCGGACGGCGGTCACGGCCCGTACAGCAGCACCCGGACGGCGGCGCTCAGCCGACCAGGGTGAGCGCGAGCACCGAGCCGGGCAGCGCGGCGACCACCAGCCCGTCGCGGGTGACCGCGAGGGTGCGGACGGCCGCGCCGAGCCGGAGGTCGGCGCCGCGGTGGCGCTCGCCCCAGCGGCGCAGCCGCAGCAGGCCGTCGGACCAGGCGGCGGCCAGCAGCAGCCCGGCGGGAGTGGCGGCGAGGCCGACGGCGGTGACCGGCCACGGGCGCCGGTCGACCGGGGCGGGCAGCAGCGGGCGGCCGGGCATCCAGGTCCGGACCCGGCCGTCCTCGCCGCCGCTGGCGACCAGGGTGCCGCCGTCGACCGCGGCCGCGGCCAGGGCGGTGACCGGGCCCTCGTGCAGCGGGTGTTCGGGCCGGTGGGCGGCACCGGTGGCGGTCTCGGTGCAGGTGGCCAGCCCGTCCGGACCGCCGAACACCAGCACGCCCTCGTGTCCGGCGACGGCGGTGCACGCCGCCGGAACGACCACCGGGACGGCCGGTGCGCCAGCCGGTGCGCCGACCGGGAGGGCCGGTGCGCCGCGGACGGTGAGCGGGCGCAGCGTGCCGGAGGCGTTCAGCAGCAGGGCGCCGCCGAACGGGGTGGCGGCCAGGGCGCGCGGGTGGGGTTCGACCAGCGGTTCGGGCGGGCCCAGCGGCCGGCCGGTGGCGGGATCGGCCAGGTGCAGTCCGGCGCCGTCGGCGAGCAGCAGTCCGGCGAGCGGGCCGGTGCCGAGGGCGGCGGCGCACGGGCCGGCGGCGGGGGCGTGCTGCCAGACGGCGCGCCAGCGGGTGTCGGCCTGCCGGGCGAGGTCGGCGCAGTGCGCGGCGGCGGCGTCGTGGCGGCCGGTGAGGTGGGCGTGCAGGACGGCGGCGCGGTCGGCGGGGCGGGCGGTGGCGGCCCGGTCGGGGGCGGCCCGGCGCCAGGCTTCGGCGAGCGGGGTGGGTGGCAGTCCGGCGTCCTCGGCGCGTTGGAACGCGGCGGTGACGGTGGCGGGTTC
Source organism: Kitasatospora sp. SolWspMP-SS2h (assembly GCF_003259315.1). Taxonomy (GTDB): domain Bacteria; phylum Actinomycetota; class Actinomycetes; order Streptomycetales; family Streptomycetaceae; genus Kitasatospora; species Kitasatospora fiedleri. The sequence continues at coordinate 234,429 of NZ_QLLT01000010.1, forward strand.
GGCGTGCAGCAGCAGGTCGACCTCGGCGAGCACCGGGCTGCCGGGGTCGCCCGCGGAGGCGTGCCGGACCAGCAGGGCGAGGCGTTCGGGGTCGCTGGCGGCGAGGTCGGGGCCGCCGTCGGCGCGGACCGGGATGCCGCCGGCCACCGCCCACATCATCGCGGCGTGGTCGACCGGCGGGCCGTCGGCGGTGACCAGGTCGGCGAGGGCGGTGGGGCGCAGCCGCCAGCGGTCGGCGATCGGGGGCGGCGGCAGCAGGTCCGCGGCGGCGGCGACGGTGGCCGGGTCGGCGCCGGGGAGGGTGGCCCACAGGGCGGTGCCGAGCGGGCCGTCGGCGGCGGCCAGGGCGGTGAGGGCGGCGCGTTCGGGGGCGGGGACGGCCCGCCACCAGGCGGCGGCGAGCGCGGCGGCCCGGTCGGCGGGCGGCAGCGCGGGGTCGGGGGTGGCGCCGGGGGTGCGGGCGGCGAGTTGGGCGAGGCCGGGGCTGGGGTGGGTGGCGGCCGGGTCGACGGGGTGGCCGGCCAGGCCCGCGCACCAGGCGGCGTACGGGGCGGGGTCGGTCCACTGCGGCTGGTCGAGGTCGAGGACGGCGCCGGTGGGGGCGGCGTCGGCGAGCGCGTCGGCGGCGGGGCCGGGGGCGGCCTCGACGATCAGCAGCAGCCAGGGGACGGACAGCAGCGGGACGAGGAGTTCGCGGGCCAGCCGTTCGGGCGTGCCGGGCAGCCGGGGGCCGCCGGCCCGGTCGAGGTCGGTGACCACGACGGTGCGCGGGGTGCCGTCCTGGAGCGCTTCGAGCAGGTCGGCGGGTTCGCCGGCGGTGAGGCCGAGCAGGTCGGCGAGCCGGGCGGTGGCCGAACGGACCGTCAGCCCCTCGGCGTCCAGCAGGGCGTGGACGCGGCGGCCGGGGCGCGGGTGGTCGGGCGGGCAGGCGGCGGCGAGCCAGGTCAGCAGGTGGGTGCGGCCGCTGCCGGAGGAGCCGGTGATCCGGCACAGCCGGGGCGCGCGGCCGTCCTCCAGCCAGGACAGCAGGGCGCGCCCGGCGGGGCGGCGCCCGGCCCCGAGCGGGGGCAGGCCGGGCGCGGGGGCGTCGGCGGGCGCGGCCGGGGGCGGGGGCAGCGGGCGGCCGTGGCGCGGGTTGGGGCGGTAGGTGCTGCCGCTGGCACCGGGGTCGCTGGCACCGGGGTCGCTGGCACCGGGGCCGCTGCCGGGCGGGGTGCTGCCGGGCGGGGTGCTGCCGCGGACGGCGTGCACGGGTATCCGTCCGGCGGGGTCGAGGCCGTCGTCCAGCAGGTACTGCCAGACCGCCGGCCCGCCCCGCTCCGGGGTGCCGTCCTCCGCCCGGTCCGCGAGTCGGACGCCGGTGCGGTTGTCGCTGTCCACTGGTGCCAGTCCCCCGTGCTCGTTCCCCGTCGGCCGCTCCCCTCGGCGGGCGCCCGGGCGGAGCCGGATGTTCCCCGGTTCGTCGCGGCACCGTCACTTCCGGCCGCGCTCAGCGTACTTGAGCCGCGCGCACGGCCGTTCGAACCCGGAACACCGCTGTGATCCGGGCCACATTTGCGGGTTTCGCGTGACATCCGGCGGGCCGGTCGGGCTCGCTGTTCCGGACACGATCGAGAGGAAGGCCGACCGGGATGAGCGGGAGCGACGGGGGCGGGCCGGACGGGGCGGACCCGGCGGCGACAGCGACGACGACAGCGGCAGCGACAGAGTGGGCGACGCACCAGTACGCGGAGCACCGGGAGTTGCTGTTCTCCCTGGTCTACGACCTGCTCGGTAGCATCGCCGACACCGAGGACGTCCTCCAGGACACCTGGCTGGCCTGGGCCGCCCGAACGACCCGGACCACCGGAACCACCGGCCCGGCCGCCGCGCCGGTCGAGCACCCGAAGGCGTACCTGGTGCGGATCGCGGTGAACCGGGCGCTGGCCCAGCAGGCCGCGGTCAGCCGACGGCGCGAGACGTACGTCGGCCCGTGGCTGCCGGAACCGCTCATCGGCCCGCCGACCGGATCACCAACCGGATCACCGGCCGAGTCGCTGACCGGATCACTGATCGGATCACGGGCCGGATCGCCGGCCGGGGCGGACGGCGCGGCCGGGGACGCGGCGCGGGCCGCCGAACGGGCCGAGGAGGTGTCGCTGGCCCTGCTGGTGGTACTGGAGACGCTCTCACCGCTGGAACGCGCGGCGTTCGTCCTGCACGAGGTGTTCGGGTACAACGGCCCGGAGGTCGCCGCGATCCTGGGCCGCAGCCAGGCCGCGGTACGCCAGTTGGTCAAGCGGGCCCGCGCACACGTCCGCTCCCGCCGCCCCCGCTACGAACCCGAACCCGGCCTGCGCCGCCAGGTCACCGAACGCTTCCTGGCCGCCGCCCTCGGCGGCGACCTGGCCGCCCTCCTCCGACTCCTCGCCCCCGACGTCACCCTCGTCGGCGACGGCGGCGGCAAGGCCCCCGGCGGCCGTCGCCCCCTCACCGGCCGCACCAAGGTCGCCCGCCTGCTCACCGCCCTGGCCCCCAAGTCCGGCCCCGGCCTCTCCCTCACCTGGCGCGACGTCAACGGCGCCCCCGCCGCCCTCTTCTCCGCCGCCGGCCGCCCCTTCGCCGTCCTGGTCCTCGACCTGCTCCCGGACAGCGACCTGATCTCCGGCATCCACGCGATCTCCAACCCCGACAAACTCCGCCTCCTCCCCTGACCCGCCCGGGCCCGGCGGCCCGGCGGGGGTGGTCAGCGGGCGGCGGGGCCGAGGCGGGCGAGGGTGTCGAGGAGGTGGGGGTGGTGGGCGGGTGTCTCGGGGGGCGGGGAGACGTAGAGCTGGAGGGCGGTGACGCCGGGCTGTCGGTAGCGGAGGATCTGTTCGTGGCACTGCTCCGGGGAGCCGTGCAGGAAGAGGGCGTCGACCAGTTCGTCGGGCAGGGCGCGTTGGGCGCCCGCGTGGTCGCCGTCGGCCCAGCGGCGGTGCGTCTCGGCGAGCAGGTCGCCGTTGCCGAGCCACTGGTGGAATTTGCGGTAGGGCTCGCGGTTGAGGATCCACGCGAGGAAGGGCCGGGCGGTGCGGCGCGCGTACGCGGTGTCCTCGGTGGGGCAGACGAACACCTTGACCACGAGTTCCTTGCCGGGCGGCTGCGGGCCGACGGCGTCCAGCACCCTGGGCAGGTCGCGGGCGCGCAGCAGGTTGGTGATGGCGCCGTCGCCCTCGGCGAAGGCGAGCCGGAGCATGCCGGGGCGCAGCGCGCCGAGGATGACCTTGACGGGGGCGGCGGGCGGATGGGGCAGGCGGTAGCCGGCGATGGAGAAGGTGTCGAAGTCGCCGGCGACGTGCTCGCCGCGCAGGGCGGCGGTGAGGAAGCGCAGTACGTCGCGGGTGCGCTTGAAGGGCTCGTCGAACGGGATGCCGTTGATGTCGGTGACGTGCGCGGGCACCGAGGCACCGATGCCCAGCAGGACGCGTCCGGGGGCGAGTTGGGCGAGGGTGGCGGCGGTCTGGGCGAGCACGGCGGGCCCGCGGGTGTGGACCGGGACGACGCCGGTGGCGATCCGCAGGCGCGGGGACCAGGCGGCGGTGGCGGCCAGCGGGGTGAAGGCGTCGGTGCCGCCGCCCTCCGCGCTCCAGACGTCGCCGTAGCCGAGGTCGGGGAGCCGTTCGACCAGGAAGCGGTGCCGGTCGACGGTCAGGCCGGGCAGCGGCAGGGTGACGCCCCAGGCGGGCTGGTGGGCGGTGGCGGTGGCGGTGGTCGCGGTGGCGGTCACGGGGCGGGTCCTCCGGTTCGGACGGCGGCGCCATCGGGCGACGAGGGCGCTGACGGCGCTGAGGCGGCGAGGGCCGTCGGGGCTGTTCGGACGAGGCTCGCGGACGGCGGGCGGGGCAGCCAGCCAGGCGTTCGTACTGGTACCGGTGGTCATAGGACCGGCGGGACGCGAGGAGTCCGTTGCGGGAGCGGGAGTGGGAGCGGAACCGGCCCCCGGCCCGGCCTAGCCTGGGACCGCCGTATCGACGTACCGACCTACTGGTGTACCGACGTACTGACATGTCGACGCACCGGGCGGGCCACCGCACCGGAGAACCGTCCCGCGACGAGGAGCGAGCACCGTGTCCACCCCCGCCACCGGCCAGGAACTCGGTGCGTTCCTGCGCGCCCACCGCGAGCTGCTGCAACCCGCCGACGTCGGCCTGGCCGCCACCGCCAGGCGGCGCACCCCGGGGTTGCGCCGCGAGGAGGTCGCCTCGCTGTCCGGCGTCGGGCTCGCCTGGTACACCTGGCTCGAACAGGGCCGGGTCAGTGCCTCCCGGCAGGTGCTGGAGGCGGTGGGGCGGGCGCTGCGGCTGGACGCGGCGGGTCTGCGGCACGCGATGCGGTTGGCCGGCCATCACGAGCCGGTCCCCGTCGACACCGACCGCACCGCCGCCGGGCGGCTCGCCGCCACGGTCCGCCCGGTGCTCGACTCCTGGCCCGCCAGCCCCGCCGTCCTGGTCGACCGGCACTTCGACCTGCTGGCCTGGAACGCGGCCTGGGCCGCGCTGTGGGGCGCCCCCGAGGCCGTCCCGGCCGACCGCCGCAACCTGATGTGGCTGATGGCCGTCGACCGGCGCCTGCGTAGCGTCCTGCCCGACTGGGAGCCGCTGGCCATGAACGTCTTCCGGCACTTCCGCGCCCAGGCTAGCCCGGCCCTCGCCGACCCGCGCACCGACCAGGTCTACCGCCGCCTGGAGGCCGACGCCCCCGAGCTGCGCCACTGGTGGGGCTGCCACTCGGTCGCCGAACTCACCGCCCGCACCGTCCTGGTGGAGCCCCCCGGCGTCGGCCCCGTCCGCCTCACCCTCAGCTCCTTCCACCCCGTCGACGACCCGTCCGCGCTGGTCCTGCTGTTCACCCCGGCCACCGCCGCCGACACCGTCCGGATGACCGGCCTGGCCGCCCGCCCGCCGGGTCCGGGGGCCTGAGCACCGGCCGTCCCACCGGCCCCACCGTCCCCATCAGCCCCTTTTGCGCGGGTCGCGGCGGTGTGTGTGGACACCAGAGGGATAGAAGGGACTCCATGCGCTTTGTTCCGGAGTCGGTGGCCGCGGTGGTGCGCCGTGGTGCCAGGGATGCGTTCGTCGTGCAGACGGTGCGGGCCACCGTCGCGGCGACGCTGTCGTACGTGGTGGCGACCTGGCTGAGCAGGGAACCGGTACCGCTGACCGCGCCGCTGACGGCGCTGCTGGTGGTGCAGGTGACGGTCTACTCGACGCTGACCACCAGCATCCGGCGGGTCAACTCGGTGGTGGTCGGGGTGCTGATCGCGATCGGGTTCTCGGCCGTGGTGGGGCTGTCCTGGTGGAGCCTGGGGCTGATCATCATGGCCTCGCTGGTGGTCGGACGGTTCGTCCGGGTCGACGAGTTCGTCCAGGAGGTCGCGATCAGCGCGATGCTGATCCTGGGCGTCTCACAGGTCACCACGCAGGCGTGGGACCGGGTGCTGGAGACGGTGATCGGCGCGACCGTCGGCCTGGTGTTCAACCTGGTGATAGCGCCACCGGTCTGGGTCGACAAGGCCGGCGAGTCGATCGAGGACCTGGCCCGCCGGGCCCGGCACCTGCTGCTCGGCCTGGCCGAGGAGTTGGACCGCCCCGTCCCGGTCGAGCGGGCCGCCGAACGGCTGCACGAGGCCCGGCAGCTGGACCAGGCGATCGCCGAGGTGGACGGGGCGCTGCGGCAGGCCGAGGACAGCCTGCGGCTGAACCCGCGGATCAGCGAGGGCCTGCTGTCCCGGCTGGTGCTGCGCACCGGGCTGGACACGCTGGAGATCTGCGTGGTCGTCATCCGGGTGATCGCCCGTTCGCTGACCGACCTGGCCAAGCGCCGCGACCCGGGCGAACGGCTCTTCCCGGCGGACGTCGCGGTGGCCCTGGAGGAGCTGTTCGAACACGTCGGCGGGGCGCTGGTGAGCTTCGCGGTGCTGGTCACCACCCAGGTCAGCCGCAACGCCGAGGAGGCCGAGCAGCGGCTGGCCGCCGAACTCGCCGCCGCCTGGTCCGTCCGGGAGAACGTCGCCCAACTGCTGCTGCGCCGCGTCCGGGAGAGCCCCGAGGCGTGGCAGCTGCACGGCTCCCTGCTCGCCGAGGTCGACCGCATCCTGGACGAACTCGACCTCGAGCACCGCGGCCGCCGCCTGATGGAGGAACTCGACCGCGCCTCCGTCGCCAACCGCGACCGCTTCTCCCGCTTCGCGGGCCTGCGCCGCCTCGCCCGCGGCGAGCGCTTCCGCCCCCGCCGCCCCCGCCGCCGGCGCCGCCAGGAGGAGACCGCCTGAACGGCGTCGGCACCGGCGGAGACGGCACCGGCGAGGACATCGCGGTGCGGCGCGCCGCGGCGGTCAGACCGTCCGGGTGAGGCGGTCGGCGAGGAGCTTGGCGAACCGGGCGGGGTCGGCGAGGTCGCCGCCCTCGGCCAGCAGGGCGGTGCCGTAGAGGAGTTCGGCGGTCTCGGGGAGGGCCGGGTCCTCGGGGCGCTCCTCGTGGGCGGTGCGCAGGGCGGTGACCAGGGGGTGGTCGGGGTTGAGTTCGAGGATGCGGCGGGCGGGCGGGACGTCCTGGCCCATGGCCCGGTACATCTTCTCCAGGGTGGGGGTGAGCCCGTCGGCGTCGCTGACCAGGCAGGCGGGCGAGTTGGTGAGGCGGGTGGTGAGGCGGACGTCCTTGACGTCGGCGAGCGTCTCGCCGAGCCAGCCGAGCAGCGGCGCGTACGAGCCGGTGCGCTCCTCGGGGACGTCCTCGGCGGGGAGGTCGACGGCGCCGCGGGCGACCGAGCTGAACTCCTTGCCCTCGTAGTCGGGGACGCCCTCGATCCAGATCTCGTCCACCGGGTCGGTGAGCAGCAGGACCTCGTAGCCCTGGGCCCGGAACGCCTCCAGGTGCGGGGAGTTCTCGACCTGGGCGCGGCTCTCGCCGGTCATGTAGTAGATCCGGTCCTGGCCGTCCTTCATCCGGGCCAGGTAGTCGGCGAGCGTGGTGGGCTCCTCGCCTGCGGTGCTCGGGAAGGAGGCGACGTCGAGGATGGCCTTGCGGTCCTCGGCCGGGTCGAGCAGGCCCTCCTTGACGGCGGGGCCGAACTCGCGCCAGAACGTGCGGTACTTGTCGGCGTCGGCCGTCATCATCTCCTTGACGGTGGCCATCACCTTCTTGGCCAGCCGGCGGCGGATCAGCTGGATGTGCCGGTCCTGCTGGAGGATCTCGCGGGAGATGTTGAGCGAGAGGTCGGCGGCGTCCACCACGCCCTTGACGAAGCGCAGGTGGTCGGGGAGCAGCTCGCGGCTGTCCTCCATGATGAACACCCGCTTCACGTACAGCTGGACGCCGTGGCGGCCGTCGCGCTGGAACAGGTCGTGCGGGCGGCGGGCCGGGATGAACAGCAGGGCCTCGTACTCGAAGGTGCCCTCGGCCCGCATCCGGATCGTCTCCAGCGGGTCGGTCCAGTCGTGGGCGACGTGCCGGTAGAACTCCCGGTACTCCTCGTCCGCGACCTCGGCGCGCGGCCGGGCCCAGAGCGCCTTCATCGAGTTGAGGGTCTGCTCGGTGCCGTCCGGTCCGGTGGTGCGGATCGGGAAGGCGATGAAGTCGGAGTAGCGCTTGACGATCCGCCGGACGGTCGACGGTTCGGTGTAGTCGTGCAGGCCGTCCTCGCCGTCCTCGGGGCGCAGGTGGACGGTGACCGAGGTGCCCTCGGGGGCGTCCTCGACGGTCTCGACGGTGTAGGTGCCCTCGCCGGCCGACTCCCAGCGGGTGCCGGTGGGCTCGCCGGCCTTGCGGGTCAGCAGGGTGACCCGGTCGGCGACCATGAAGGTGGAGTAGAAGCCGACGCCGAACTGGCCGATCAGCTCGGCCGGTTCCTTGCTCTCGCGCAGGCGGCGCAGGGTCTCGGCGGTGCCGGAGCGGGCGATGGTGCCGATCAGTGCGACGACCTCGTCGCGGGTCATGCCGATGCCGTTGTCGCGGACGGTCAGGGTGCGGGCGTCCGGGTCGGTGTCGACGGCGATGTGCAGGTCGTCGGCGCGCAGCCGCTCCTCGGTGAGGCCGGCCAGGCGCCGCTTGTCCAGGGCGTCCGACGCGTTGGAGATCAGCTCGCGCAGGAAGACGTCCTTGTTCGAGTAGATCGAGTGGACCATCAGCTGCAGCAGTTGCCGCGCCTCGGCCTGGAACTCCAGCGTCTCGGTGCTCATGGGGTCCTTTTCGCTCGGGTGACAGTGCGGGTACGGGAGCACGCGCTCCGTGGCAATCTGACACACCGGCGGCGACGCGGACAAACGCCGTTGACAGACCGGGCCGGACCGGGCGCGGCCGGGCAGGGCAGGAGGCACCCGGCCCGGTCCGGCCCGGCCCGGGTCGGGGCCTCCGGTCAGACGTGGGCGGCGGCGCACTCCGGGTGGCCCCAGCTGCCGCCGACCTTGGTGATCTTCTCGCCCTTGCCGTAGGGGCGCCCGCACGGGCACCGGCCGGGGAACTTCGCGGCCAGCGTCCGGCCGCCGCCGCCACCGCCGGAAGTGCGCCGGGCCGCACCGCCGTTCGAGGCCGCGGACGTCGAGCCGGATGAAGCGGACGAAGCCGACGAAGCCGACGGGGCGGCGCGGCGGGCGCGCGGGGCGGGGGCGGTCACCGGGTCGGGCACCGGCAGGTCGGCGGCGGTGCCGGCGGCGGCCTGCTGGGTGCGGGCGGCGTCGCTGGCGGCCTTGTCGGCGACGGCGTTCAGCGGGTCGCCGTCCACCTGGTGGGCGGGCACGTAGACGAAGGCGACGTCCCGGCCGGTGAGCAGCGCGTCGATCCGCTGGATCAGCTCCTGGTTGGCGACGGGCTTGCCCGCGGCGGTCTTCCAGCCGTTGCGCTTCCAGCCGTGCAGCCACTTGGTGACCGCGTCCCGGGTGTAGGTGCTGTCCAGCCGGACCTCCAGCGGCAGCGCCGGGTCGGTGGCCTCCAGCAGGCGTTGCAGGGCGGTCAACTCCCCGACGTTGTTGGTGTTGCGGCCCAGCGGACCGGCCTCCCAGCGCTGCGGGGCGCCGTTCCCGTCGGCGACCACGAAGGCCCACCCGGCGGGCCCGGGGTTGCCCTTGGCCGCTCCGTCGCAGGCGGCGATGACTCGTTCAACCATCCCCCGATCATGCCAGCCCCCGCCCACGGGCCCGTCCACGTCCCCGCCCGCGGCCACGGCCCCGGCCCCGGCCGTCCGCTACTCCAGGCCGGTGCGGCCGGGCGCCCAGAAGGGCTTGGTGAGGACATCGCGCCGGTCCCAGCCCCGCTCGCGCACCAGGTGGTCGCGGACGAGCTGGATGGTCCCGGCCTCGCCCGCCAGGTAGGCGGTGCCGGGCGCGGCCGGCAGGTCGAGCGCCGCGACCGCCGCGACGAGTTCGGCCGAGCGGGCCGCGGACCGCCCGTTGCGCCGGACCCACCGGACGCCCGGGATGGGCAGCTGGTCGTCCTCGGTGTCGACCTCGACCACGGCGTGCGTCTCGGCCTCCGGCCCCAGCGCGGCCAGCATCGGGCCGAACGCGGCGGAGGCGGTCTCCTCCCCGGCGAACAGGTGGTACGAGGAGGGGCGGGTGACGAACTTGCCCTCCGGCTTGCCGAGGTGCACCCGGTCGCCGGGCCGCGCGGTGCGGCCCCACGCGGCGCCGGGGCCCCCGCCGTGGTCGAGCACCCGCAGTTCGAGCCGCTCGCCGCGGTGGGCCCAGACCGAGTAGGTGCGCAGGGTGCCGACCAGCCGGTCGACCAGCGGGTTGGCCGCGCCGACCTGGACGCGCACCTGCTGCCCGGGCAGGGCGGTCAGGTCCGCGAGCCGCGGCCCTTCGAGGGTGAGGGCGCGCCAGCGCCTGCCCAGCGGCTCGTTGGCGGCGACGGTGGCGGGGAGCAGGAAGGCGTCGAGCAGGCGGCGTGGCATGGAGGTCCTTCTCCGGGCGGACGTACGGGCGGGCAAGCGCTCAAGGATGCAGGAACGCAAGAGTGCAGGCGTGCAAGAGCACAGACGTGCAGACGTGCAGACGTGCAAGGGTGCAGGCACGCAAGAGTGCAGGCGTACAGGCGTACAGGCGGGCCATCGTACGGGCGTCAGGGCGCGGCGGTGTCCGCGCCCGCAGGCTTGCGGGCGGCCCGCCGGGCGGCGAGGACGACGACGGCTCCGGCGGCCAGGGTGACCGCGCCCGCGACGTGCAGGGCGCTGCCCGCTCCGGCGACGAACGCGTCGACCACGGCGGTCCGTTCGGCCGGTGCCGCGGCCAGGGCGGCGGGGACGGAGTGCTGTCCGTGCGCGGCGGCGGGCAGGGCCGCGGTGAACGCGGCGGTGAGGACGGTGCCGACGACGGCGACGCCGAGGGCGCTGCCCAGTTCGCGGGTGGCGGACTGGAGCCCGCCCGCGACGCCCGCCCGGTGCGGGGGCAGCGCCGAGGTCAGTTCGACGGTCAGGACCGGCATCGCGAGGGCGAAGCCGACGCCGACCACCACCAGCCATAGCGCGTAGACGGGGTAGGGGGCGTGCGCGGCCGAGGCCAGCCCGAACAGGCCGCCGCCGATGCACGGGAAGGCGATCAGCAGGGTGGCCGCGAAGCCGATCCGCTTCGCCAGCGCGGGCACGAACCGGGCCACCACCACGATCGGCAGCGCGACCGGCAGCACCCCGAACCCGGTCTGCACCAGGGAGAAGCCGCGGCCGTACTGGAGCAGCGAGGCGTTCAGGTAGAACAGGCCGAAGCTGCCGAAGAACATCACGAACATGCCCAGGCTCGCCGCGCTCAGCATCGGGATCCGGAACAGCCGCGGGTCGAGCAGCGGGTGCGCGGTGCGCAGCCCGGCCAGCACCCAGGCCGCCCAGAGCAGGGCGCTGACCGCGAAGGCGCCGACCACCAGCGGGCTCCCCCAGCCGGAGCCGGGGCCCTCGATGATGCCGACCAGCAGGGCGACGGTGGCGAGCACGAGCAGGACGGTGCCGGCCGGGTCGAGCGAGCGGGGGCTGCGCCCGCTGCGGCGGACGGCGAGCGCGACGCCAAGGGCGCAGGCCAGGGCGAGCGGGACGACGGCCCAGAACAGCAGCCGCCAGGAGCCGGACGACAGCAGCGCGCCGCCGCCGAGGTTGCCGACCAGTCCGCCCAGTCCGGTGACCGCGCCCCACAGCGCCAGGGCGTGGCCGCGCCGCTGCGGGCGGGTGGCGTGCACCAGCACGCCGACGCTGTTGGGCAGGACGAGCGCGGCCCCGACCCCGCTGACCACCCGGCCCGCGAGCATGACGCCGATGTTCGGCGCCAACGCGGTGAGCGCGGCCCCGGCGGCGAAGGTGAGCAGCCCGGCGAGCAGGGTGCCCTTGCGGCCGAACCGGTCGCCCGCCGCGCCGCCGGGGATGACCAGGCAGGCGAAGACCAGGACGTAGGCGTCGACGATCCACAGCAGTTGCGCGGAGCTGGGGTGCAGCGGCCCGGCGGCGAGCATCGGCACGGCCAGGTTGATCGCCGCCACCAGGCCGACCACCAGCACGCTGCAGACCGAGACGCAGGCCAGCACGAGCGTCTCGGCGCGCCGCACGCCCGCGGGGGCGGCCGGTTCGGGGGCGGAGGGTGTCACGGGGGCGGTCGGCGCGGGGACGGGCGCCGTGGTGCCGGGGGCGGCGGCGCGGCCGGGGGGTGTCGCGGTGCCGGGGGCGGCGGCGCGGCCGGGGGGTGTCGCGGTCATGGGCTTCTCGTTCACGGGAGCGGGCCTGGTCAGTCGGTGGTGTAGGCGCCGGCGAGGATGTCGCCGAGCAGCGTCGGGCCGGTGGGCTGCCAGGAGAGCAGCTCGCGGGTCAGTTCGCTGGAGCCGGTCAGGGTCTGTCCGAAGAAGTGGCCGACGACGCCGAAGTGCTCCGCGGCGTCCGCGGGGTCGACGGCGACCACGGGCAGGTCGAGGGCCGTGCCGAGCGCCGCGGCGATCGCCTTGGTGGTGACGGCCTGTTCGGCGACGGCGTGCAGGCGGGTGCCGGCCGGGGCGTGTTCCAGGCCGAGGCGGATGAGCCGGGCCGCGTCGGTGACGTGGACGGCGGACCACTCGCTGGTGCCGTCCCCGAGGTAGCCGCTGACGCCGTGCTTGCGGGCGGCGGCGGTGAGCCAGTTGACGAAGCCCCAGTCGCCGCGTCCGTGCACGCTCGGGGCGAAGCGGACCGCGATCGGGCGGATGCCGCGCGCGGCGGCCTCCAGGGTGAGGTTCTCCGAGCCGCCGCGGTCGGCGCCGGGGCCGACCTCGGGCGAGGGGTCGGTCTCCAGCGCCGGGCGGCCGGTGACGAGGCCGGAGAGGCCGTTGGCGATCACGAACGGCTTCCCGGAGCCTTCGAGGCCGTCCAGGATCGCCTCCACGGCGGCCCGCTCGGCGCGGTCGGTGCCCGCCGGGTCGGACCAGTCGTGCTTGTTGGCCAGGTGCACCACCGCGTCGGCGGCGCTCGCGCCGGCCCGGAAGGAGTCGGGGTGGTCGAGGTCGCCCCGGTGGACCTGGGCGCCCTTGGCCGCCAGCGCGGCCGCGGCCCGGTCGGAGCGGGCGAGCCCGAGGACCTGGTGGCCGGCGGCGAGCAGTTCGTCCACGGTGGCCGAGCCGATCCAGCCGGTGGAACCCGTCACGAAGACGCGCATCGCGCGGTCTCCTCTCTGCCCTGTCGGGCACAGTGCCGGCGTCGCCGACAATTACTGTTCACGATGCACCGAAACTAACAGATCCGGTGCACAGTGTCCATTAATAGGCGGACGCCGCGGCGGCCCCGACCCCCAACCGGGCTGCCGGGTAGGGCTTTTGCCATATTTGTGGACATTCTGTCCCGTCACATACGATGGCCGGACCAGAGGTCCGGGAGAGGAGGCGACATGGTCGGCGAACAGGGCAAGGTCGGTCGTCCGCGCAGCGAGCAGGCCCGGGCGGCCGTCCTGCACGCCGTCGACGACCTGGTGGTCGAGCTGGGCTACGGCGCGGTCACCCTCAAGGGCATCGCCGAACGCGCGGGCGTCTCCCGCCAGACCGTCTACCGCTGGTGGTCGACCAAGGCCGAGATCCTGCTGGAGGCCAGCGCGATCGACGCCCGCCAGGAACTGGACGTCCCCCCGCACGAGGACCCCGCCGCCGACCTCGCCGCCTACCTCGGGGCCCTGGTCGCCTTCCTGACCACCTCCGACGCGGGCGCCGCCTACCGGGCCCTGGTCGGCGAGGCCCAGCACGACACGGCCGTCCGCGACCTGCTGCGCGGCACCGACCCGATCGGTGCCAGCGCGGCGGCCGTCATCGACCGCGCCCTGCCCGGCGACGCCCTGGCCGTCCCGATGCCGCAGGCCACCGCGCTGCTGGTCGGGCCGGTCTTCTTCTGGATCCTCAGCGGCCGCGAGCCGGACGCCCTGGACGCGGGCGCGCTGGCCGCCGACTTCCTCCGGCTGGCCGCCGCCCGCCGCTGAGCCCCGGGGCCGGTGACGGCCGAGCCCCCGTCCGGTCGGGACGGGGGCGGGACGGGAGCCGGCGCCGGGGCGGGCCGGTCGGCGTCAGCCCTCGCGGGGCCGCGTCAGTCGTCGCGTCGCAGGGCCGCGTCAGTCCTCGCAGGGCCGCGTCAGCCCTCGCGGGGCCGGAGGAAGGCGGTGGCCAGGACGCCGACCAGGACCAGGGCGGCGTTCACCAGGACGGCGAGGACGATGCCGTCCAGGACGGCCGGGACGGACGGGTCGTCGCCGGCTCGGGCGGCGACGACCGCGCTCATCACCGGGGCGCCCAGGGTGATGCCGATCTGCTGGGTCATGGTGGCCAGCCCGGTGGCCAGGCCCTGCTCGTGGTCGGGCAGGCCGGAGGTGGCGGTGACCATGAAGCCGACGATGACGAACATGTTGCCGACGCCGCCGACGAAGGTCGCCGCCAGCAGCAGCCACAGCGAGGACTGGCCCTGGCCGAGCAGCAGCAGGGCGGCGGTGGCCGCGGCCTGCACCAGGCCGCCGACCACCAGGGTGGCGCGGGTGCCCGCGGCGGCGATCAGGCGGGCGGCGGTGGCGCCGCCGAGCACGGTGCCCAGGCCCAGGACGCCGAAGGACAGGCCCGCCGCGAGCGCGGAGAAGTCCAGCACCTCCTGGAGGTAGAGGGTCAGCAGGAAGACCAGCGAGGTCTCGGTGAGGAAGGCGATCAGCCCGGCCAGGTTGCCCCAGACCACGCTGCGGCGGCGCAGGACCGCCACCGGCACCAGCGGCGCCGGGGCGCGCCGTTCGACGGCATGGAAGACCAGCAGCAGGGCGGCGCCCAGGGCGAGCGCGCCCAGCGCGAGCGGGTCGCCCCAGCCGGCCAGCCCGGCCCGGGTCAGGCCGTACACCAGGGCGAGCAGGCCGAGGGTGACCGAGAGCGCGCCGGGCAGGTCGAGCCTCGGGCGGGCGTCCGGGCGGCTCTCCCGGATCACGCCGGGCGCGATCAGCAGCACCCCGAGCGCCACCGGCACGTTGACGAAGAACGCCCAGCGCCAGGACAGCAGGTCGGTGAGCACCCCGCCGAGGACCGCTCCGGCGGTGAACCCGGCCGACATCAGCGCGCCGTTGAGGCCCAGCGCCCGGTCGCGCAGCGGCCCCTCCGGGAAGGAGGTGGTGAGCAGCGCCAGCCCGGCCGGGGTGACCGCCGCGGTGGCCAGGCCCTGGGCGACCCGGGCGGCGATCAGCACCGCCGGTCCGATGGCCAGGCCGCCCACCAGCGAGGACGCCCCGAGCAGGGCCAGTCCGAGCAGGAACAGCCGCCGTCGGCCGAACAGGTCGGCGACCCGGCCGAACAGCAGGGTGAACCCGGCGGCGGAGAGCGCGAACGCCGTCCCGATCCACTGGAGGTCGCCCAGCGGGAAGCCGAGCCCGGCGCCGATCGCCGGGAGGGCCACGTTCAGGATCGAGAAGTCCACCGCCAGCATGAACTGGGCGACCAGCAGGACGACCAGGACGACGCGCTGACGGCTCGTCAATCTTCCTGTTTCGCTTGCCTGTTGCGGTGGTTCGACTGTTCCGGTCGCTGCGGCCGTCGCCATGGCGGGCCTCCCTCTCGTCGGGTTCGGCGTGACAGGAAGGAGCCTGCACCGGACCGGACGGCCCACCCAGGGCCCTGCGGAAGGTAGCACTCGCGGGGATACCCTGCGGCGGCCACCGGAGCGCCCGGCCCGGGCAGACTGGGGGCATGGAGACATCGACCGCCCTCGGGGATTTCCTGCGCAACCGGCGCGCCCGCCTGCGCCCCGAGGACGCGGGGCTGACCCCCTACCCCAACCGGCGCCGGGTGCCCGGGCTGCGCCGCGAGGAACTCGCCATGCTCGCCGGGGTCAGCGTCACCTACTACACCCGGCTCGAACAGGGCCACAGCGCCAACGCCTCCGACGGCGTCCTGGACGCGCTCGCCCGCGCCCTGCGGCTGACCGGCGACGAACGCGCCCACCTGTACGACCTGGCCCGCCCCGCCCGGGCCGGGCGCACCCCGCAGGACCGGCCCGCCAAGGTCCGGCCCGCCACCAGGCACCTGATCGACGCGATGCCGCAGGTGCCCGCCGTCGTCCTGGACCGGGGCAACGACGTGCTGGCCTGGAACGCCCTCGGCCACGCCCTGCTGGCCGGCCACCTCGACCCGACCGGTCCCGACCGGCCCGCCGACCGCCCCAACCTCACCCGGCTGCTGTTCCTCGACCCGCACACCCGGGAACTGCACGCCCGCTGGGAGGAGGACGCGAAGGTCGCCGTGGCGGCGCTCCGGCTCGCCGTCGGCCGCCACCCGCAGGACCGGCGGCTGGCCCACCTGGTCGGCCAACTCGCCATCCAGAGCCCGGAGTTCGCCGCGCTGTGGGCCCGCCACCCGGTCCGCGACTGCGCGGTGGGCAGCAAGTCCTTCCGGCACCCGCTGGTCGGCCCGATGGAGCTGCACTTCGAGAGCCTGCCGCTCTCCGACGGGACCACCCACCGCGTCCTGCTCTACGGCGCCGCCCCCGACAGCCCGTCCGCCGCCGCCCTCGCCCTGCTCAGCCGATCCAGCCGTGGCTCTTGGCCAGCTGGAGCATCGCCGAGCGGACCTGGAGGATCTGGGTGCCCGTCAGCGACGGGGCGTACTCCAGCAGGGCCTCGGTGACGTCGTCCAGGTAGTCGTCGGAGGCGAGCTGCTCGTCGTCGTCCACGGGCGCGCGCAGCACGCGTTCGGCGACCGGCGCGCCGGGGGCCTTCAGCTCGGCGCCGGGGGCGAGCTGGACGGCGGACGCCTTCGGGCCGCGGTCGCCCTCCTCGACCTCGAAGACCACCGCCAGGCCCGTCCGGATGTACGACTCGGGGATCAGCAGGTCGTTGACGTGCAGGAAGACGTCCTCCCCGCCCTGATCCGGAGCGATGAACCCGTAGCCCCGCGAACCGTCGAACCGCACCACACGACCGGCAACCATGCCAACCCCCAAGACACCTTTTGGGCCCCGTGCCCGAAACCTGGGCCCGAGAATAGCCCCGGGACGGCGGCGAGGCGAACCCGCCGTTCGAAAACCGCCGGGTGCCGGCCGCCGTCCGCCGCCCGGGCTCAGTCCTCCCGGGGCGCGCTCATGTCGCCGGTGGCGGGGACGCCCTCGGCCAGCCCGTAGCGCAGCAGCACGGTGCCGCGGGGGCCGGCGGCGGGCGGTTCCAGCAGGGTGACGTTGGTGGGGACGGCTCCCCCGGCGAAGACCTGCTTGCCGGTGCCGAGGACGACCGGGTGCACCCACAGGTCCAGGCGGTCGTACAGCTTCTCCCGGAGCAGGGTCTGCACCAGGTCCAGGCTGCCGACCACCGTCACCTGCTGGTGCCGCTCGCGCAGGCCGCGCACCGCGGCGGGCAGGTCCGGCCCGAGCAGTTCGGACCCGGCCCAGGTCAGCTCGGGCTCGCCGCGGGAGGCGACGTACTTGGGGATGCTGTTGAAGAGGTCGGCGAAGGGGTTGTCCCCGGCCTTCGGCCAGTAGGCGGCGAAGATGTCGTAGGTGCGGCGGCCGAGCAGCAGGGCGTCCGTGCCCGCGTAGGCGGCGTCGACCTGCGCGCCGGAGACGTCGTCCACCAGCGGGGCCTGCCAGCCGCCGAAGGGGAAGTCGACCGGGTCCTCGTCGGGCCCGCCGGGCGCCTGGCCGACGAGGTCGAGGGTGGTGAACAGCTCGATGTGGATGAAGCCCATGACGTGCTCCCCTGGGGGTCGGTCGGTGGTCCGGTCACGAGTACGGACGGGGCGGGGCGGGCGGACTCATCGGTCCGGCGGCCACCGGTCCGCACACCTCGATGATCCGGCCCCGGGGCCGGTCCGCGCAGCCCCGGGCGGCCGGGGGCGGCGGGCCCGTGGCGCAGACTGGTCCCGCACCACGCCACACCGCACCACGCCACACCGCCCCGGCCAGCCGGCCAGCCGAGCGGTCCATCCACCGAGGAGCCCTCCCATGGCAGAGCGTCCGCCCCGCAAGCCCCGCACGCCGCACACCGCGCAGGTCGTCCGCACCGAGCGGCTCACCCCCCACATGCAGCGGGTGGTGCTCGGCGGCGACGGGCTGGCCGCGTTCGACGCGGGCACGTACACCGACCACTACGTGAAGGTGCTGTTCGACGCGCCGGGGGCGGCCTACCCGGAGCCGTACGACCTGGAGCGGATCCGGGCCGAGTTCCCGCGCGAGCAGTGGCCGACCACCCGGACGTACACCGTGCGCGCCTGGGACGCCGGGCGGCGCGAGCTGACCCTGGACTTCGTGGTGCACGGCGACCAGGGCCTGGCCGGGCCGTGGGCGGTGCGGGCCCGGCCCGGCGACACCGTGCGGCTGCTCGGCCCCGGCGGCGGCTACGCGCCCGACCCGGCCGCCGACTGGCACCTGCTGGCGGGCGACGAGAGCGCGCTGCCCGCGATCGCCGCCGCCCTGGAGGCGCTGCCCGCCGACGCGGTGGTGCACGCCTTCGTCGAGGTCTCCGGGCCCGGGGACGAGCAGCCGGTCGACACCGCCGCGAAGGTGGTCTGGCTGCACCGCGGGGACCGGCCGGTCGGCGAGGCGCTGGTCGGGGCGGTCCGCGCGCTGGAGTTCCCGGCGGGCCGGGTGCAGGCGTTCGTGCACGGCGAGGCCGGGTTCGTGAAGGAGCTGCGGGCGCTGCTGCGGGTGGAGCTCGGCGTGCCGCGCGAGGACCTGTCGGTCTCCGGGTACTGGCGCCTGGGCCACGACGAGGACGGCTGGCAGGCGTCCAAGCGGGAGTGGAACGCCGTCGTCGAGGCCGAGCAGGAGGCCCCCGCGTCCTGAGCGCCGGCCGTCCCCCGGGGGCGGGGTGTAGTCCGGTCGGTGGGAGTTGTGGTGACACATTTCACCGTTCGCCCGGTTCTGCCGGAGGGGGTCGGGAGTCTAGGTTCCTGCGACCAGGGGGAAGTACTCCCCTTCGAGCGCGGAACACGTCCGGCACCACCTCCTCCGACGAGAGAGAACGAGCGATGTCTGGAAACGACTCCTCCGCACGCCCGCCCCAACGGGTCGGCGTGGTCGCCGAGTCCGTGCCCGGGGAGACCCGGGTCGCGGCGACCCCGGCCACGGTGCGCGGACTGCTGGGCCTGGGGTACGAGGTGGTCGTCGAGTCGGGGGCCGGCGCGGCCTCCGGGTTCGACGACGCGGCGTACGCGGCGGCGGGCGCCACCGTCGGGGACGCCTGGGCGGCCGAGGTGGTGCTGAAGGTGAACGCGCCGTCGGAGGCCGAGGTCGGGCGGCTGCGCGAAGGGGCCGTGCTGGTGGGGCTGTTGGCCCCGGCGCAGCGGCCGGAGCTGCTGGCGGCGCTGGCGGCGCGCGGGGTGACGGCGCTGTCGCTGGACGCGGTGCCGCGGATCTCCCGGGCGCAGTCGATGGACGTGCTCAGCTCGATGGCCAACATCGCCGGGTACCGGGCGGTGATCGAGGCCGCGCACGCCTTCGGCCGGTTCTTCACCGGGCAGGTCACCGCGGCGGGCAAGGTGCCGCCGGCGAAGGTGCTGGTGGCGGGCGCGGGCGTGGCCGGGCTGGCCGCGATCGGGGCCGCGTCCAGCCTCGGGGCGATCGTCCGGGCCACCGACCCGCGCCCCGAGGTCGCGGACCAGGTGCGGTCGTTGGGCGGCGAGTACCTGGCGGTGGAGGCGGTCCAGGAGGCGAGCGCCGACGGGTACGCGAAGGCCACCTCGGCGGACTACGACCGGGCCGCGGCCGCGCTGTACCGGGCGCAGGCCGCGGACGTGGACATCGTGGTCACCACGGCGCTGATCCCCGGCCGGCCCGCGCCCCGGCTGCTGACCGCCGAGGACGTGGCGGCGATGAAGCCCGGCAGCGTGGTGGTCGACATGGCCGCCGCGCAGGGCGGCAACGTGGCGGGCACGGTGCCGGGGCGGACGGTGGTCACCGACAACGGGGTGACCCTGATCGGCTACACCGACCTGGCGTCCCGGCTGCCCGCGCAGGCCTCGCAGCTGTTCGGCACCAACCTGGTCAACCTGCTGAAGCTGCTCACCCCGGGCCGGGACGGGCGGCTGGCGATCGACTTCGAGGACGTGGTGCAGCGCGCGGTGACGGTCGTCCGGGAGGGCGAGACCACCTGGCCGCCCCCGCCGGTCGCGGTCTCGGCCGCGCCCGCCGCGCCGCCCGCCGCTCCCCCGGCCGCCGTCGGGGCGGGGGCCGCCCGGGTCACGCCCGCCGTGCGGTTCGGCCTGATCGGTCTCGGGATGCTCGCGCTGTTCCTGCTGATCGCCTTCGCCCCGGCGCAACTGGCGGAGAACTTCACGGTGTTCGCGCTGGCCGTGGTGATCGGCTACTACGTGATCGGGAAGGTCCACCACGCCCTGCACACGCCGCTGATGTCGGTGACCAACGCGATCTCCGGGATCGTGGTGATCGGCGCGCTGCTGCAGATCGGGCACGAGAGCGCCCTGGTGACCGTGCTGTCCGCGGTGGCGATCCTGCTGACCAGCGTGAACGTCTTCGGCGGTTTCGCCGTCACCCGCCGCATGCTGAGCATGTTCTCGAAAGGCTGAGCCGAGATGACGTCCCTCACCGCCGCGCACGCCGCGGACCTGGTCGCCGCCCTGCTGTTCATCCTGAGCCTGGCCGGGCTCTCCCAGCACCGCACCTCGCGGGCCGGGGTGGTCTACGGCATCGCCGGCATGGCCCTGGCGCTGGTCGCCACCGTCGTGGTCGCCTCCCGCAGCATCAGTGCGGGCGCGGTCGCGCTGATCCTGGTCGCGATGGCGCTGGGCGCCGCGATCGGCCTGTGGCGGGCCCGCCGGGTCGAGATGACCCAGATGCCGGAGCTGATCGCCGTCCTGCACAGCTTCGTCGGCCTGGCCGCCGTGCTGGTGGGCTGGAACAGCTACCTGGAGGTGGAGCGGCACGGCGCCGCGCAGACCGCGGTGGCCGCCGACCTGCTGACGATCCACCACGCCGAGGTGTTCATCGGCATCTTCATCGGCGCGGTCACCTTCACCGGCTCGATCGTCGCCTACCTGAAGCTCTCCGCGAAGATCGCCTCCCGCCCGCTGGTGCTGCCCGGCAAGAACGCCCTCAACCTGGGCGCGCTGGGCGCGTTCCTCGCCCTGACCGTCTGGTTCACCGCCTCCCCCGGCCTCGGCCTGATGGTCGCCGTGACGGTGCTGGCCCTGCTGCTGGGCTGGCACCTGGTGGCCTCGATCGGCGGCGGCGACATGCCGGTCGTGGTCTCGATGCTCAACAGCTACTCGGGCTGGGCGGCCGCCGCCGCGGGCTTCCTGCTCGACAACGACCTGCTGATCGTCACCGGCGCGCTGGTCGGCTCCTCCGGCGCCTACCTCTCGTACATCATGTGCCGGGCGATGAACCGCTCCTTCCTGTCCGTCATCGCGGGCGGCTTCGGCATCGAGGCCCCCTCCGGCGGCGACGCCGAGCAGGGCGAGCACCAGGAGATCCGGGCCCGGGAGGCCGCCGAGCTGCTGGCCGCCGCCAAGTCCGTGATCATCACCCCCGGCTACGGCATGGCCGTCGCCCAGGCCCAGCACCCCGTCGCCGACCTCACCCGCCGGCTGCGCGAGCGGGGCGTCGAAGTCCGCTTCGGCGTCCACCCGGTGGCCGGCCGGCTGCCCGGCCACATGAACGTGCTGCTCGCCGAGGCCAAGGTCCCCTACGACATCGTGCTGGAGATGGACGAGATCAACGAGGACTTCGCGGACACCTCGGTCGTCCTGGTGATCGGCGCCAACGACACCGTCAACCCCGCCGCCCTCGACGACCCCGCCAGCCCGATCGCCGGCATGCCCGTCCTCAAGGTCTGGGAGGCCGACCGGGTCGTCGTCTTCAAGCGCTCGATGGCCTCCGGCTACGCGGGCGTCCAGAACCCGCTGTTCTTCCGCGACAACACCGCCATGCTCTTCGGCGACGCCAGGCAGAGCGTCGAGCAGATCCTCCAGGCCCTGGACACCACCGACCCGGCCCTCACCGCCCAGCACTGAGACCGCGCCCGCTGACCGCGTCCCGCCGGTCGCGCCTCGCCGGTCGCGTCCCCGCTGACCGCGTCCCGCCGGTCGCGCCCCCGCTCACGCTCCGCCCGGGCGGACCAGGCCGGTCTCGTAGGCGATGACGACCAGTTGGGCGCGGTCGCGGGCGCCGAGCTTGGTCATCGCGCGGTTGACGTGGGTCTTGGCGGTGAGCGGGGTGACGAACAGCCGCTCGGCGATGTCGTCGTTGGACAGGCCGGCCGCGACCAGGGCGACCACCTCCTGCTCGCGGGCGGTGAGCACGTCCAGCCGGGGCAGTGCGGCGCGCCGCCCCGGGTCGGGCTGGGCGAGGAAGCGGCCGATCAGGGCCTTGGTGGCGGCCGGGGAGAGCAGGGCGTCCCCGGCCGCGACGACCCGGATGGCGTCCAGCAGCTCCTCCGGGTCGATGCCCTTGCCGAGGAAGCCGCTGGCCCCGGCGCGCAGCGCCTCGGCGACGTACTCGTCGCTCTCGAAGGTGGTCAGGACCAGCACCTTGACGCCCGCCAGGTCCTCGTCGGCGGTGATCAGCCTGGTCGCGGCGAGGCCGTCCAGGTCGGGCATCCGGATGTCCATCAGGACCAGGTCGGCGCGCAGGGTGCGGGCCAGCGCGACGGCCTCCCGGCCGGTGCCGGCCTCGCCGACCACCTCCAGGTCGGGGGCGGAGTCGATCAGCAGGCGGAAGGTGCCGCGCAGCAGGGCCTGGTCGTCGGCGAGCAGGACGCGGACGGTCATGGTCGGCGGCTCCTTCCGGTGGTCTTCGGTGCGGTTCGCGGGGTCCGCGGGGTCCGCGCGGCTCACGGTCGGCCGGCCTTCTTGCGGGCGGGGCCGGCGGGCAGCGGCAGTTCGGCGTGGACCCGGAAGCCCCGGCCGGGGCGCGGTCCGGCGCTGAGGGTGCCGCCGACGGCGCGGGCGCGCTCGTACATGCCGATCATGCCGTGGCCGGTGCCGGTGCCGTCGGGCGCCCCGCCGCCGTCGGCCCGGCCGTCGTCCTCGACGGTGAGCCGCAGCGTGTCGGGGCCGAAGTCGAGGCGGACGCGCGCGGTGGTGGGCCCGGCGTGCTTGTGGGTGTTGGTGAGCGCTTCCTGGATGATCCGGTAGGCCGTCAGGTCGAGGATCGGCGGCAGGTCGAGGATCGGCGGCAGGCCCGCGGAGGCGCCGTCGCGTCCGGGGGCGCCGTCGCGTTCCAGGGTGACGTCCAGGCCGGAGTGCCGGAAGGCGTCCAGCAGGTCGTCGAGCCCGGCCAGGCCGGGGGCGGGTTCGCGCGGTGCGGCCGGCTCGCCGCTGTGGCGCAGCAGGCCGACGGTGGCGCGCAGTTCGTCGAGGGCGGCGCGGCTGGTGTCGCGGATGCGTTCCAGGGCCTGGTAGGCGTGGTCGGGGTCGGTGCGCATCAGGTGGTGGGCGACGCCGGCCTGGGCGTTGACCAGGGTGATGTGGTGGGCGACCACGTCGTGCAGTTCGCGGGCGATCCGCATCCGTTCCTCGGTGACCCGGCGGCGGGCCTCCTCCTCGCGGGTGCGTTCGGCGCGTTCGGCGCGCTCGACGGCGGAGGCGAGCAGTTCGCGGCGGCTGCGGACGGCGTCGCCGCTGGCCACCGAGAGGAACGGCCAGGCGATCAGGCCGAGGTTCTGCGGGATCTCCTCCAGGCCGGGGCGGACGATCAGCGCGGTGAGGGTGAGCGCGGCGGCGGCGCAGCAGCCGGTGCGCCAGGCGGTGGGCCGGTCGGTGCGGGTGGCGACGGCGTACAGGGCGACGCCGACGGCGAACATCGAGATCCCGAGGGCCTCCGGGCGCGGGCCGGGCGAGAACGGGATCAGCACCAGTTCGACCACGCCGATCAGCACCGTCGCGGCGGCCACCGGCACCGGCCACCGGCTGCGGGCCAGCAGCGGCAGGCAGGACAGCAGCAGGAACAGCAGGTAGCCGGTGATCGAGGCGTCGCGGTGGTACGCGGTGGCGGCGGTGATCGGCGTGGCGAGCACGAAGCAGGCCAGCGCCACCGCCGCGTCGGTGCGCCCCGGCCGCCCGCCGCACCACCGTCTGACCGTCTGCGTCATTCGCACTCCTTCACCGTACGCAGCGGGGCCCGGCCGGTGGCACTGACCGGCCGGGCCCCGCGGGGTGTCAACGCCCGGCGTCGGCCGGTTCGGGCTGCCGGACGGCGGCGGGGGCGGGGGCCGGGTCGGGCTCGCCCTCTACCGAGACGTGCGGCAGCAGGCGGTCGAGCCAGCCGGGCAGCCACCAGTTGGCGGCGCCGAAGCGGTGCATGAGCGCCGGGACGAGGACCATCCGCAGCACCAGCACGTCGAGCAGGACGGCCAGGGCCAGGCCGAGCCCGAACTCGGCGATCATGCGCTGCCCGCCGAACAGGAAGGCGGCGAACACGCAGGCCATGATGACGGCGGCGGCGGTGATGACCTGGCCGGTCTCGCCGTGGCCGACCCGGACGGCGCGGTGGTTGTCCCGGGTGTGGGTCCACTCCTCGTGCATCCGGCTGATCAGGAAGACCTGGTAGTCCATCGAGAGACCGAACAGGATCGCGATGATCATCACGGGGGCGAACGCCTCGACCGGCCCGGCCGCGCCGGCCCCGAGCGCCTCGGAGCCCCAGCCCCACTGGAAGACCGCGACGATCGCGCCGAACGCCACGCCCATGGTCAGCAGGTTCATCACCACGCCGATCAGCGGCACCAGCAGGCTGCGGAAGGCCACCATCATCAGCAGGCAGCCCAGGCCGACGATGATCGCGATGAACAGCGGCAGCTTGGAGATCAGCACGTCCGCGAAGTCCGCGGCGGTCGCGGTCGCGCCGCCGACGTACACCCGCAGGCCGGTGCCGGCCTCGGCGCCGGGGACGGTGTGCTCGCGCAGCTCGGTGATCAGCGCGGAGGTCTGCGCGGACTGCGGGGAGGTGGTGGGCACCACCTGGACGATGCCGACCTGCTGGCCCTCGCGCATCGGCACGGCCGCGACCCGGGCGACGCCGTCCAGGCCCTTCAGGTCGGCCACCAGCCCGTCCAGGGCGGCCCGGTCCGCCGCGCCGGGGGCCTCGGCGACCAGCAGCAGCGGGCCGTTCGAGCCGGGGCCGAAGCCGTCGGCCATCAGGTCGTACGCCTGCCGGGTGGTGGTGGACTTCGGGTTGTTGCCCGCGTCCGAGCTGCCCAGGCGCAGCGACAGCACCGGCAGCGACACGGCGAGCATCAGCACCAGGGCGACCAGCGCCTTGCCGGTCGGCCGGGCCTGCACCCGGGCGGCCCAGCGCGGCCAGAAGCCGGTGGCGTGCGCCTCGCCGGGGCCGTGCTCGGCCAGGCGGCGGCGCTGGGCGCGGCTGAGCACCCGGTGGCCGAGCAGGCCGAGCAGGGCGGGCAGCAGGGTGATCGCGGCCAGCACGGTGAGCGCGACGGTGAGGGCGGCCGAGACCGCCATGCCGTTGAGGAAGCCCATGCCGAGGATCAGCATGCCGAGCAGGGCGATCACCACGGTCAGTCCGGCGAACAGCACCGCGCGGCCGGAGGTGTTCAGCGCCTTGGCGGACGCCTCCCCCACCTCCAGTCCGGCCATCAGGCCCTTGCGGTGCCGGTTGACGATGAACAGGGCGTAGTCGATGCCGACGCCGAGACCGACCAGGACGCCCAGGGTGGGGGCGACCGAGGCGATGCCCATGCCGTGACTGAGCAGGCCGGTGCCGATCACGCCGGTGCCGACGCCGGCCACGGCGGTGAGGATCGGCAGCGCGGCGGCCCACAGCGAACGGAACACCAGCGCCATCACGATCAGCGCGGCGACGATGCCGATGATCTCGCTGGTGCCGCCCATCTCGGTCTCGGCGTTCTGCACGGCCTGCCCGCCGAGCTGGACGTCCAGGCCGTCGGCGCGGGCCTGCTCCGCCAGGTCGACGACGTGCTCGACATCCGCCTTGGGGACGTCGTGGGCGGCGCCGCTGAAGGTCACCTGCGCGTAGGCGGTGGTGCCGTCGGCGCTGACCTGCGCCGCGCCCTGCTCGGCGTACGGGCTGCCGACCGAGGCGACGGAGGGGCTGTGGGCGATGGCGTCCAGGACCCCGGTCATCCGCTCCTGGACGGCCGGGTCGCGCACCGTCCCGTTCGCGGTGTGCCACACCACGGTGTCGGTGTCGCCGGCCGCGGCGGGCATCTGCGCCCTGAGCAGGTCCATCGCCCGGCTGGACTCGGTGGCCGGCATCGCCATGCTGTCGCTGTACTTCGTCCCGACGGCGCCGGAGACGGCCCCGAGCCCCACCAGCAGGCCCAGCCACAGCAGCACGGTGACGAGCCGGTGCCGATGGCACCAGCGGGCGAGAACGGACATGCGCGCTCCAGAATTCGGCCTTCTCCCGGTCTCCTCCACCCTGCGGCCCCGAGCCGCCCCCTGTCGTCCCCCGCCCGCAGACACCCGCCGTACCACGCCCGCGGTACCCGGACGCCCCCGCTACCGCGCCTGCGGACGGACCGGACGGGCCCTCGCCGCGCGCCGGGCCGGTCACCGGCTGCCGCTGCCACTGCCGCTGCCACCCGGCTGCGAGGCCGACGACACCGCGTAGCGAGGCCGACCCACCCCTGCCCCCGGGGCACCCGCCGGAGCCCGGGCGGCCCCGGGGCCCGGGCGCGCAGCAGCCCCGCGCCGGCCGCCGGCCGTCCCCTCGCGGGAGCGGTTCGGCGGCCGGCGCGGGGCTGCGGTCGGGCCGTCAGGTGGTGCGGAAGTGGGCGTGGAGGCGGCGGGTGTGGTCGAGGACGCGGGGCGGGCCCTCCAGGTGGACGGTGGTGGTGAGGCGGGGGGCGGTGCTGGAGGCGGCGAGGCGGAGTTCCAGGGCGCCGGGCTCGACCACGCGGTGGCCGTCGCGGCCGGTGAAGGAGGCGAGGTCGGCGGGGACGGTGATCTCGACCCGGGTGCGTTCGCCCGCGTCGAGGGTGATCCGGCGGTAGCCGATCAGTCGTTGGACGGGCTGGACCACGCTGGCGACGGGGTCGTGCAGGTAGAGCTGGACGGTCTCGCTGCCGGCCCGGCCGCCGGTGTTGCGCAGGGTGAAGGAGAGGGTGAACTCGCCGTCGGTGGGGGCGAGTTCGCACTCCACTTCGAGGCCGCTCCAGTCGAACGCGGTGTAGCCGATGCCGTGCCCGAAGCCGAACGCCGGAGTGGGGTCGGTGCTGGAGACCTCGCTGGGTCCGGCCAGTCGGGCGGCCAGGTAGGTGGAGGGCTGGACGCCGGGCCGGGCCGGGATGCTGACGGGGAGCCGGCCCGAGGGGTTGGTGCGTCCGCTGAGTACGGCGGCGACCGCCTCGGTCCCGGCCTCGCCGGGGAAGAAGGTCTGCACCAGGGCCGCCGCCTCGGTGACGGCGCGGCCCAGCGCGTAGGGCCGGCCGGCCAGCAGCACCGGCACCACCGGGGTCCCGGTGTCCAGCAGGGCGTCCAGCAACTGCCGCTGCACGCCGGGCAGTTCGAGGAGTTCCACGTCGCAGCCCTCGCCGCTGGTGCCGCGTCCGAACAGGCCGGCCCGGTCGCCGAGCGCGACGATCACCACGTCGGCCCGGCGGGCCGCGTCGAGGGCCTCGGCGAAGCCGGAGGTGTCGGTGCCGTCGATGTCCGCCCCGGGCACCGTCCGGATCTCGCTGTCGGGGAACTCGGCCGCCAACGCCTCGCACAGCGTGGGCAGTTCGATGCCGATCGGGGTGTCCGGGTGCTGGCTGCCGACGTGCACGGGGAAGGCGTAGCAGCCGAGCACCGCGGTCGGGGTGTCGGCGTTGGGGCCGACCAGGGCGATCCGGCGGGGGGCGCGCAGCGGCAGGGTGCCGTCGTTGCTGAGCAGCACCACGGCCCGTTCGGCGATCTCCCGGGCCAGTTCCCGGTTCTCGGGGCGGTCCAGGTCGACGGTGCCGCGCAGGGCGCGCGGGTCGTCCAGCGGGCGGCCGGCCAGCGCGGCGGGGACGGCGTCCCAGTCCGCGTCGAGCAGGCCGAGCTGGGCCTTCTGCACCAGGACCCGGCGCAGCGCCCGGTCGACCAGCGCGACGGGGACGGTGCCGTCCTCGACGGCCCGCAGCAGCGGTTCGCCGAAGGTCTTGACGGTGGGGAGTTCGACGTCGACGCCGCTGCCCAGGGCGAGCGCGGCGGCCTCGGCCCAGTCGCCGGCGACGCCGTGCAGCAGCTTGAGGAAGGCGATGCCGAAGTAGTCGGCGACCACCGTCCCGTCGAAGCCCCAGGTGTCGCGGAGCAGTCCGGTGAGTAGGGCCTCGTCGGCGGCCGAGGGGATGCCGTCGGTGTCGGTGTAGGCGTGCATGACGGAGCGCGGGCGGCCCTCGCGGACGGCCATCTCGAAGGGCGGCAGGATGACGTCGGCGCGTTCCCGGGGGCCCATGCCGACGGGGGCGAGGTTGCGTCCGGCGCGGGAGGCGGAGTAGCCGGCGAAGTGCTTGAGGGTGGCGACGACGCCCGCGGACTCCAGGCCCTGCACGTAGGCGGTGGCCACCGTGCCGACCAGGTACGGGTCTTCGCCGATGGTCTCCTCGACCCGGCCCCAGCGGGCGTCGCGGACCACGTCGAGGACGGGGGCCAGCCCCTGGTGGACGCCGACGGCGCGCAGGTCGCGGCCGATCGCCGCCGCCATCCGCCGGATCAGCCCGGGGTCGAAGGTGGCGCCCCAGGAGAGCGGCACCGGGTAGGCGGTGGCGCCCCAGGCGGCGAAGCCGGCCAGGCACTCCTCGTGGGCCAGGGCGGGGATGCCGAACCGGTTGGCGGCGGCGATCCGCTGCTGGCTGCGGGCCAGCGAGAGCGCGCCGAGCGCCGGGTCGACCGGGACGGTGCCGAACGGGCGGGTCAGCTGGCCCAGTCCGTGCGGGAGCAGGTCGTCGAGGTCGGGCGGCTCCTCCATGTCGTGCTGGTGCGGGGCGACGTCGCCGCCCTCGTCGGAGGCGCCGACCCAGACGCCGACCAGCTGGGCCAGTTTCTCCGGCAGGGTCAGCTCGGCGATCAGGGCGTCCGCGCGCTCCTCGGGGCCCAGCGCGCGGTCGCGCCAGCGGGGGGCCGGGGCCGCCGGGGCGGCGGGGTCTGCGGTCGCGGCGGGCGGGGCGGGGGCTCCGGCGGGCGGGGTGGGGGCTCCGGCGGGCGGGGTGGAGGGTTCGGCGGGCGGGACGGGGGCTTCGGCGGGAACGGCCAGGTTCATCTTGTCGGTCACTTTCCTCCGACGCCCATGAGGCCCTGGACCAAGGCACGCCGGGCGAACAGGTAGACGATGAAGATCGGGAGCATCGACAGCACGACGGCGCTGAGCAGGCCGGGCACGTCGACGCCGTGCTCGGTCTGGAAGTCGTACAGGCCGAGGGTGATGACCTTGCTGCTCTCCGACTGGGTGAGGATCAGCGGGAACAGGAAGCCGTTCCACGCCTGGAGCGCCGAGAAGACCACGACGGAGGACAGGCCGCCCCTGGACAGCGGCACCACCAGCTGCCAGAACACCCGCCAGGGGCTGGCGCCGTCCATGGCCATCGCCTCGTACAGCTCGCCGGTGATGTCCCGCATCGCGCCGGTGAGCACCAGCGTGCACACCGGCAGGCAGAACGCGGCGGTCGGCAGGATCACGCCGATCAGGTGGTCGTACAGGCCGGCCTTGCTGATGACGTAGAACATCGGCACGATCACGGCCTGCGCGGGGATCGCCAGGCCCAGCAGGAAGATCCGGAAGACCGTGCCGATGGTCCTGCCCCGGGCCCGGACGATCGCGTAGGCCAGCGGGGGCACGACGAGCAGCACGATCGCGACCACGCTCGCGGTGACGACGACGGTGTTGAGGAAGTCCCGCCCGAAGCCGTTGGAGAAGTCGTCGACGTAGTTCTGCAGGGTCAGCTGCGAGGGGAAGGTGAGCGGGCCCTGGGTGGAGTAGTTGGAGCGGGTCCGGAAGGTCGAGATCAGCAGGACGTACAGCGGGAAGCCGACCAGGACCAGCCAGACCAGCGAGCCCAGCCCGGCGAGGTGGTTGGGACGCCTGCGCATCACAGTCCCTCCGTGGTGCCGCGCATCTTGTCGTAGCCGGAGAACCGGACGACCGCGAGCGAGATCAGGGTGGCGACCACCACCAGGACCAGGGCGATGGCCGAGCCGGAGCCGAAGTCGAAGCTCTTGAAAGCCTGTTGGTACATGTAGTAGGCGCTGTTCGTGGTGTCGGTGCCGGGGCCGCCCTGGGTGAGGATGAGGACGGTGTCGAAGGTGGTGAGGCCGCCGACCAGCATCAGGATCACCGAGGTGATCATGGTGTTGCGCAGCTGCGGCAGGGTGATGTGGACGAACTGCCGGAGCTTTCCGGCGCCGTCGATCGCGGCGGCCTGGTAGAGCACCCGCGGGATCGCCCGGGCGCCGCCCTGGTAGAGCAGGGCGTGCAGGGGCGTCCACTGCCACGTGCCGACGAAGGTGAGCACCGCGATGGCGCCGCTCCGGCTGCCCATCAGGTTGCCGTCGCCGAACAGCGGGGTCAGTTGCGAGGGGACGCCGAAGTTGGGGTCGAGGATGGCCCGCCAGACCACCGAGACCGCGGTCGCGGACAGCAGCAGCGGGACGAAGAAGACCGCGGACAGCACGGCCCGGTTGCGCTGGGGGCCGGCCGCCCAGACGCCCAGCAGGACGCCGGCCGGGGTCTGCACGAGCACGCCGGCCGCGGTCAGCACCAGGGTCAGCCAGACGCTCCGGGTCATCACCGGGTCGTGCAGCAGCCCGGTCCAGTTGTCCAGGCCGTTGAAGCGGGGCGCGCCGACGCCGTCCCAGCTGGTGAAGGAGAGCACCGCGACCAGCACCAGCGGCAGGAGGGCGAACAGCAGGAAGAAGACGGTCGCGGGGACCGCCCAGACCAGGCCCGGGCGGGCCACCCCGACGCCGGTCCGCCGCCCGGCCCGCGGGCGGCGGCCGGACCCGGACGCGAAGGAGGGAGCACTCATCGGCATTCGTCTCAGGAGGCGGGCAGGGCCTGCATGGCCTTGATGAAGCCGTCCACGTCGAGCTTGCCGTCGAAGAACTGCTGGACGGCGGTGTGGATCGGCGTGGTGGCGGCCGGCGGGTACGCCTGGTCCCAGGAGAGCTGGAACGACGGGGCGGCCTTGACCAGCTCGTACTGGTACTTCGAGTACTCCGGGCTGGCGGCGGTGTCGAGGAACCGCTCGGTGTTGGTGGTGGTCGGCAGGTTGCCGATCGCCAGCTGGGCCTTCACGAACTCGTCGGAGTACATGAGCTTGAGGAAGGCGGCGGCGGTCTCGGGGTGGTTGCTCTTCTTCAGCACCGAGTAGAAGTTGTTGGTGTTGCCGACCACGTCCGCCGGGTCGCCCTTGCCGCCCGCCACGGACGGGAAGGCGCTGTAGCCGAGGTCTTTCGCGGCGAAGTCGGGGTTGGCGTCCTGCTGGGTGGCGTACGCCCAGGAGCCCATCAGCTCGAACGCCGCCTTGCCCTTGGCCAGCAGGGCCGGGGAGCCGCCGTCGGTGAACTTGACCGAGTCGAAGTTCGAGCCGAACGCGCCCGCGTCGACCAGCTGCTTGAGCATGCCCAGCGCCTTCCTGGCATCTTCGCTCTCCCAGGCGGCCTTGTCGCCGGACAGTGCCCGCTGGAACAGCTCGGGGCCGGCCACCCGGTCGAAGACGTACTCGTACCACATCAGGGTCGGCCACTGGTCGCCGCCGCCGAGGGCGAACGGGGTGACGCCCTTGCCCTTGAGCACCTGGACGGCGTTCAGCAGGTCGTCCCAGGTCTTCGGGACGCTCAGGCCCGCGTCGGCCAGCACCTTCTTGTTGTCGAACAGCAGCACCGGCTGGGTGCCGCGCATCGGGATGCCGTACGACTTGCCGTCGATCACGGCGGTGTCGAACACCGAGGAGAGGAAGTTGCCCTTCAGGCCCGGGTCCGCGGCGATCATGTCGTCCAGCGGGAGCAGCAGGTCCGCCTTGACGTAGGGCTGGATGCTGCCGCCGCCCCAGTTGAAGAAGACGTCCGGCGCCTGGGCGGTGTTGATGATGGTGTTGAGCTTGGCCTGGTAGTCGGCGCCGGGGATGGTGTCCAGCACCACCTTGACCTTCGAGGTCTTGTTGAAGGTGTCGACCATCTGCTTCTCGACCTTGTTGCTGGCGTCGCCGTAGACCAGCACGTGGATCGTGTTCGAGCCGCCGCCGGTGGAGGCGCCGCTGCCGCAGGCCGTCACCCCCACCGTCGCCAGGGACAGCCCGAGTGCCACAGCGAACGCGCGTCTCTTCATCAGGAGTCTCCTAAAGTTTCGAGGCCATTCTCGAAATCAGTGCCTGGCCGGGACGCTAAGTTGCGGGCATGTTGCGGGTCAACCCCTCGTACCGAGGGTTACTGAAGCGTGATCCGGGGGCCGTCCCACGCTGCCCGTGCCCTATGCTGCGGGCATGGAAAAGGGCGATGAACTGGGACGGGCCACCCTCGCGGACATCGCGCGAGAGGCCGAAGTCTCCGTTTCGACGGTTTCGAAGGTCCTGAACGGACGTACCGACGTCTCGGCGTCCACCCGCGGCCGGGTCGAACGGGTCCTGCGCGAGCACGACTACCGGCGCGCCGCCCGCAACGGCGGCGAGGCCCCGCTGATCGAGATCGTCTTCCACGAGCTCGACAGCCTCTGGGCGATGGAACTCCTGCGCGGCGTCGAGACGGTGGCCGACGAGCACGGGGCGGCCGTGGTGGTCGCCCACAGCGGCTCCCGGCACGCGCCGGGGCCCGGCTGGATCGACGCGGTGCTGCGCCGGCGGCCGCTCGGCGTGGTGCTGGTCCTCTCCGGCCTCCCGCCCGAACTCAAGCGCCAACTACGGGCCCGCTCCATCCCGTTCGTCATCATCGACCCGGCCGGCAACCCCGACCCGGACGTGCCCTCGGTCGGCTCGGCGAACTGGGCCGGCGGCCTCGCCGCCACCCGGCACCTGATCGAGCTCGGCCACCGGCGGATCGGCATCGTCACCGGCCCCGAGGACACCCTCTGCTCACTGGCCCGGCTCGACGGCTACCGCTCGGCGATGTCGATGGCCGGGCTGGAGACCGACCCCGCGCTGATCGCCTTCGGCGACTTCCACGCCGAGGGCGGACTCGCCTGCGCCAAGCGGCTGTTGGAGCTGCCCGACCGCCCCACCGCGATCTTCGCGGGCAGCGACCTACAGGCGCTCGGCGTCATGGAGGCCGCCCGGGTCCACGGGCTGCGCGTCCCCGAGGACCTGTCCGTGGTCGGCTACGACGACCTGGACATCGCCCAGTGGACCAGCCCCGCGCTGACCACCGTCCGCCAGCCGCTGCGCGAGATGGCCGAGCAGGCCACCCGGCTGATCCTCGCCCTGCGCAGCGGCGAGGCCCCGGCCGCCCCCACCCGGCTCGAACTCTCCACCACCCTGGTGGTGCGCTCCAGTACCGTGGCACCCGGCCCCGCCGGGGGCTGACGGGGCCGACCGGGCCGCGACCGGGACCTGCACCTGGACCTGGACCCGGACCCGGACCGCCCAGTATCGGGTTTCGAAACTTTCGAGGTCCGGCCGGTCTTGCCCCCGTCGGCCTGGGCGGACTAATTTGTTTTCCGCCATTACGAATCGGGGTGCCGGACGGGAGGTCGTCCGCCCGCTCCGGCGACCCGCCCCCGACCCCTGGGTGTGACCCGATGACGACCACCGGCTCCTCCGACACCGGCCCCCGGTCCGCCGGTCCACTGCCCGACGGAACACCGCCCGCCGACCCGCTGACCAACTGGGCGGGCAACCTCACCTTCGGCGCCCGCGCCGTCCACCGCCCGCGCGACCTGGACGAGTTGCGGGAGCTGGTCCGGCGCGGCGACCGGGTCCGGGCCCTGGGCAGCGGCCACTCCTTCAGCCCGGTCGCCGACACCGAGGGCGACCTGGTCCGGCTGGACGGCCTGCCCACCCGGATCGAGATCGCCCCCGACCGCCGCAGCGTCACCGTCTCCGCCGCCACCCGCTACGCGGAACTCGCCCCCGTCCTGCACGCGGCGGGCCTGGCCCTGGAGAACCTGGCCTCGCTGCCGCACATCTCCGTCGCCGGGGCCACCGCGACCGGCACCCACGGCTCGGGCGACACCCGCCGCTCGCTCGCCGCCGCCGTCCGCTCGCTGGAGGTCGTCGGCGCCGACGGCGAACTGCGCACCACCACCCACCCCGGCGCGGTGGTGCACCTGGGCGCGCTCGGCATCGTCACCGCGCTCACCCTCGACACGGTGCCCGCCTTCGACGTCCGGCAGTACGTCCACACCGGTCTCGCCCTCGCCGACTACACCGCCCACCTGGACGAGATCCACGCCGCCGGCTACAGCGTCAGCCTGTTCACCGACTGGGGCTCGGACACCGGCCGGGTCTGGGTCAAGCAGCTCGACGACGGCGCCCCGCCCACCGCCGTCCCCGGCGCGCGACCCGCCGACCGCCCCGAGCACCCGGTACCCGGCCTGCCCACCGACGCCTGCACCCCGCAGCTCGGCGTCCCCGGCCCCTGGCACCGGCGACTGCCGCACTTCCGCCCCGAGTTCACCCCCAGCAGTGGCGCGGAACTCCAGTCCGAGTACCTGCTGCCGCGCGCCGCAGCCCGCGCCGCCGTCGCCGAACTGCGCACGCTGGGGCCGCATTTGGCTCCGGCACTGCACATCTCCGAGGTGCGCACGGTGGCCGCCGACGAACTCTGGCTGAGCCCCTCCCACGGACGCGACTCGGTCGCCTTCCACTTCACCTGGAAGCCCGACCCCGCCGCCGTCGCCCCGGCCCTCGCCGCGGTCGAACGCGCCCTGCTCCCGCTCGGCGGGCGCCCGCACTGGGGGAAGATCACGCACGCGCCGCGGGCCACCGCCGGCGCCGCCTACGAGCGGCTGGGCGACTTCCTGGCGCTGCGCCGGGAACTCGACCCGGACGGCAAGTTCGCCAACCGCTTCACCGAGCAGCTGGCCGGAACCGCCGACTGACCCTGCGGCCGCCGCCGCTCCCCCACCCCCGCGCTCCGCTTCTCCCCCCGCGTCGGCCGCCCCGGCCGCCGCCCCCACTCCGTCGGCCGGGCGGCACCCCGCTTCGCCCGCCCGGCCGACGGTGCCCGTCCCCACTGCTCCGCCGCTACCGCCCGTACCCGGCCACCGGCCCAGGCGCGGGCGGTGCGCGGCACGCACCGGGGACGGGCCGATCGGCCGTCGGCCCGCAACGGCGCGGAACCCGCCGACGGCCGATCCAGGCTGCCCGGGCGCCCCCGGACCCCGCCGCTGCCGCTGCCGCTGCTGCTGCCCGCTGTCACCCGCCGGCCGCCCGAAAGACGATCGGCGCGGATCGGACCCACCCGAACGCGCATTTCCCGCCGTTCCGGACCGGCGCGTGTCCCGATTCCGGCCGAAACATCTGCCGCTTCCGGCCGTCATTGCCGCCGCCCACCGAATAGCAGCCGAAAGTTTCCACCGGCTCATTGACACGTGAACTGCCCGGGTCAAAACTCTTCGCAGTCGGCCGTCGCCGACCTTCCAGCCGAGCCGGGTCGCCGGTTCCATCCGCCTCCCGGGCTCCCCAGCGAACCACGAGGAGTCGCACCCCCATGCGCAGCACCAGTCTCTCGCCGCGCCCGCTGATCGCGGGCCTCGCCGTCGCCGCCACCGTGGCGGCCGGCCTGACGGCCGCCACCGTCGATCCCGCTCCGGCCCGGGCCGCCGCCTGTACCGGC
Source organism: Kitasatospora sp. SolWspMP-SS2h (assembly GCF_003259315.1). Classification (GTDB taxonomy): domain Bacteria; phylum Actinomycetota; class Actinomycetes; order Streptomycetales; family Streptomycetaceae; genus Kitasatospora; species Kitasatospora fiedleri. The sequence goes on from NZ_QLLT01000010.1 coordinate 269,543, forward strand.
TACGTCGGGCTGACCTTCGACGACGGCCCGTCCAACGACCACACCCCGGCCCTGCTGAACGCCCTCAAGCAGAACGGGCTGCGGGCCACCCTGTTCAACGAGGGCCAGTTCGCCGCCGCCTACCCGGCCCAGGTGAAGGCCGAGTCGGCGGCCGGGATGTGGATCGGCAACCACAGCTACACCCATCCCCACCTGACCCAGCAGAGCCAGGCCCAGATCGACTCCGAGGTCGGCGACACCCAGTCGGCCATCGCCGGCGCGGGCGGCGGCACGCCGAAGCTGTTCCGCCCGCCGTACGGCGAGACCAGCGCGACCCTGAAGTCGGTCGAGGCCAAGTACGGCCTGACCGAGGTGATCTGGGACGTCGACTCGCAGGACTGGAACGGCGCCGGCACCGCCGCGATCGTGCAGGCCGTCGGCCGGCTCGGCAACGGCCAGGTCATCCTGATGCACGAGTGGCCCGCCAACACCCTGGCCGCGATCCCGCAGATCGCCCAGAACTTGGCCTCCCGCGGGCTGTGCGCCGGCATGATCTCCCCGCAGACCGGCCGCGCCGTCGCCCCCACCGACAACGGCGGCGGCAGCACGGGCGGCAGCACCGGCGGGGGCACGGGCGGTGGCACCGGCGGCGGGAGCTGCACCGCCACCCTCTCCGCCGGCACCTCCTGGAGCGACCGCTACAACCTCAACGTCACCGTCACCGGCTCCAGCACCTGGAAGGTCACCGTCAAGGTGCCCACCCCCGAGAAGGTCAGCTCCACCTGGAACGCCACCA
>NZ_QLLT01000011.1 GCF_003259315.1 Kitasatospora sp. SolWspMP-SS2h
GCCGCGCTCAAGGCGGTGCGCCGCAACATCCAGATGGTGTTCCAGGACCCGTACACCTCGCTGAACCCGCGGATGACGGTCGGCGACATCATCGGCGAGCCGTACGAGATCCACCCGGAGGTGGCGCCCAAGGGCGACCGCCGCAAGGCCGTCCAGGACCTGCTGGACGTGGTCGGGCTCAACCCCGAGTACATCAACCGCTACCCGCACCAGTTCTCCGGCGGCCAGCGCCAGCGCATCGGCATCGCCCGCGGCCTCGCCCTCAAGCCGGAGGTCATCATCTGCGACGAGCCGGTCTCCGCGCTGGACGTCTCGGTGCAGGCCCAGGTGATCAACCTGCTGGAGCAGCTGCAGAGCGAGTTCAACCTGTCGTACATGTTCATCGCGCACGACCTCTCGATCGTCCGGCACATCTCCGACCGGGTCGGCGTGATGTACCTCGGGCGGATGGTCGAGATCGGCACCGACCTGGAGATCTACGACCACGCCACCCACCCGTACACCCAGGCGCTGCTCTCCGCGGTGCCGGTGCCCGACCCGACCGCGCGGGAGCACCGGGACCGGATCGTGCTGACCGGCGACGTGCCCTCCCCGGCCAACCCGCCCTCCGGGTGCCGGTTCCGCACCCGCTGCTGGAAGGCCCAGGAGAAGTGCGCCCGGGAGGACCCGGCGCTGACCGTGCGGGACTGGCTGGAGGGGCGGGCCCGGCACGACTCGGCCTGCCACTTCGCCGGCGAGCGGGACAACCTGGTCTGACCCCGGCACGGAACGCGGCAGGGCCCCGCCGAACGGATCGGCGGGGCCCTCGCACGGGGCGGTCAGGGGCTCAGACCCCGGCGCGCTGCTCCGGGACGGCGCTGGTGGTGCCCTCCTCGGGGAAGTGGCAGGCCGTCAGGTGCCCGGCCGCGTTGCCGGAGAGCTGGATCAGCGGCGGCTCCTCCACCGCGCACTTCTCCTGCGCCTTCCAGCAGCGGGTCCGGAACCGGCAGCCCGAGGGCGGGTTGACCGGGGAGGGCACGTCGCCGACCAGGCGGATGCGCTCGCGGTCGTCGTCCGGGTCGGCCTCCGGGACGGCGGAGAGCAGGGCGTGGGTGTACGGGTGCCGGGGGGACTCGTACAGCGACGTGCGGTCGGCGATCTCGACGATCTTGCCGAGGTACATCACCGCGACGCGCTGCGAGAAGTGCCGCACCACCGACAGGTCGTGGGCGATGAACAGGAAGGCGATGCCGAGCTCGCGCTGCAGCTCCTGGAGCAGGTTGACCACCTGCGCCTGGATCGACACGTCCAGCGCCGAGACCGGCTCGTCCGCGACGATCAGCTTCGGGCTCAGCGACAGCGCGCGGGCCACGCCGATGCGCTGGCGCTGGCCGCCGGAGAACTCGTGCGGGAAGCGGTTGTAGTGCTCCGGGTTGAGGCCGACCGTCTCCAGCAGCTCCTGCACCCGGCGCTGGACGCCGCCCTTCGGGTTGATCCCGTTGATCTCCATCGGCGCGCCGATGATCGAGCCGACGGTGTGCCGCGGGTTCAGCGAGGAGTACGGGTCCTGGAAGATCATCTGGATCTCGGGCCGGATCGGCGCGAGCTCCTTGCGGCCGGCGTGCGTGATGTCCTGGCCGGCGTAGCGGATCTCGCCGCCGGTCGGCTCCAGCAGCCGGGTCACCAGGCGGCCGGTGGTCGACTTGCCGCAGCCGGACTCGCCGACCAGGCCCACCGACTCGCCGGGGAACACCTCCAGGTCCAGGCCGTCCACCGCGTGCACCGCGCCGACCTGGCGCTTGAACAGGAAGCCGTCCATCACCGGGAAGTGCTTCTGCAGGCCCTTGAGCGACAGCAGCGGGTCACCGGGGGCGGGCACCGGGACGGCCGGCTTGTCGAGGGTCAGTTCGTTGCTCATGAGGTCCCTCTCAGCCGAGCCGCGGCTTGATCTGGTCGATGAAGATGTCCTGCCGCTGCGCCTGGTTCAGGTGGCAGGCGGCGCCGTGCCCGGTGGCGGGGGAGAGCGGCGGGCGCTCCGTGGTGCAGCCGCCGCCGATCACGTACTCGCGGAAGTCGCAGCGCGGGTTGAACGGGCAGCCGGACGGCAGGTTGATCAGGCTCGGCGGGGTGCCGCGGACCGGCCGCAGCGGCACGTTCACGTCGCCGGTCAGGCTCGGCATCGAGGCCAGCAGGCCCCAGGTGTACGGGTGCTGAGGGGCCTTCAGCACCTCGCGGACGGTGCCGCGCTCCACGGCCCGGCCCGCGTACATCACCATGATGTCCTGGGCGGTCCGGGCGACCACGCCCAGGTCGTGGGTGATCAGGATGATCGCGGTGCCCATCTCCTGCTGGAGGTCCTTCAGCAGGTCCAGGATCTGGGCCTGCACGGTGACGTCCAGCGCGGTGGTCGGCTCGTCCGCGATGACCAGCTTGGGGTCGCAGACCAGCGACATCGCGATCATCGCGCGCTGGCGCATGCCGCCGGAGAACTGGTGCGGGTAGTCGTCGACCCGCAGGGTGGGCTGCGGGATGCCGACCTTGGTCAGCATCTCGATCGCCCGGGCCCGGGCCTCCTGCTTGGAGGCGCCGGTGTGCTTGCGGTAGGTCTCGCCGATCTGCTTGCCGATGGTGTGGAACGGCGACAGCGCGGTCAGCGGGTCCTGGAAGATCATCGACATCTTCTGGCCGCGGAGCTTCTCCAGCGTCCGGTTCGAGGCGCCGACCAGCTCCTGGCCGTCCAGCTTGATCGAGCCGGTGATCTCGGTCCGGTCCGGGTTGTGCAGCCCGAGCACGGCCAGGTTGGTCACCGACTTGCCGGAGCCGGACTCGCCGACGATGCCGAGCGTGGAGCCCGGGGCGACGTCGAAGGAGAGGTTGTCCACGGCCCGGACCACGCCGTCCTCGGTGCTGAAGCGGACCGAGAGGTCGCGGACGGAGAGGAACGGCGTGCCGCCGCTGCCGGCGGACACCTCCTCGGGCTTGGCCTGGGTGGTCATGGACTGGGCTCCTCGGTGCGGTACGTGAGGTCGGGACTGCCGGTCGGCCGGGGTGTGGCCGTCAGGCCAGGCGGATGCGCGGGTCGATCAGGGCGTAGGCGGCGTCGACGATGATGTTGAAGAAGACGATCAGGGTGGCGGCCACCACGGTGACGCCGACCAGCAGCGACAGGTCGGAGTCGTTGAAGGACTGGATCGCCAGCTGGCCCAGGCCGTGCAGGCTGAAGGTCGTCTCGGTGATGATGGCGCCGCCGAGCAGCACGCCCAGGTCGATGCCGAAGACGGTGACGATGGTGCCCATCGCGCCGCGCCAGGCGTAGCGCATGAAGACCGAGGTGCCGGACATGCCCTTCGCCCGCGCCGTCCGCACGTAGTCCTCGGACAGCTGCTCGACCATCGAGGAGCGGGTCATGCGGGTGTAGTTGGCGGTCCAGATCAGCGACAGCACGATCCACGGCACCAGCAGGCCGCCGGCCCAGCCGATCGGGTCCTTGGTGAACGGCACGTAGGTCGGCAGGTCCAGCAGGTCGGTGCTGTAGCACAGCGCCCAGAGCGCGAGCGGGCCGGCCACGTAGATCTGCATCGAGGAGGCCAGCAGCGAGAAGGAGCTGGCGATCTTGTCGGCGGCCTTGCCCTGCTTGTGGGCGGCCAGCATGCCGGTGCCGATGCCGAAGATCAGGAAGATCACGGCGGAGCCGACGGTGAGCGACAGGGTGGTCGGGAAGCGGTCCGCGAGGATGCCGCCGACCAGCTCCTTCTTGTCGAAGGAGTAGCCGAAGCACGGGGCGCCGCAGTGCACGTTGTTGAAGGTGCCGCCGGTGAAGATGGTGCTCAGCCAGTTCCAGTACTGGACCGGCCACGAGTGGTCGAAGCCCATGTCGTGCCTGATCAGGGCGAGGTTCTCGGGCGTGCAGGTCTTGCCGCAGTAGAGCCGCGCCGGGTCCGCCGGGATCGCGAAGAACAGCGCATACGTGACCATCGAGACGATCAGCAGGATGACGAGAGCGCCGAGGGTTCGGCGGACGAGGAATCGGAGCATCGGACGGGCTCTCCTGATCGGGGCGGGACACCGGCAGATCGTGCCGGTGCCCCGCCGTGAGCTACTGCTCGGTGGCGACTACTGCTTGACGTAGATGTTGAGCGGGGACTGCAGGCCGGCCAGGGTGTCGAAGGTGACGCCGCCCAGGCCCGAGCCGTACAGGCTCAGCGAGCGCTGGTAGACGTCCGGGATCGACACAGCCTTGTCCTGGAGCTTCTTGTCGATCGCGGCCCAGGCCTTGCCCTGCTCCACCGGGTCGGCGACCTTCACCGCGGCGTCGATCGCGGAGTTGATCTCCGGGTCGTTCAGGTGGGCGTAGTTCGCGGCGCCGTCGGCGATGGCGCGGCCGTCCCAGACCGGCTGCAGCGAGGTGTAACCGGTCGGCCAGTCGGCGCCCCAGCCGCCCCAGTACAGGTCGTACTCGTTGTTGACCTGGCCGATGGCGTCGTAGTAGGTCTTCGCGTCCAGCGGCTTCGGGACGAACTTGAAGCCGGCCTTCTCCAGCGCGTCGCGGATCGCCTCGGTGACCTTCTGCTGCACCGGGGTGTTGTTGTACGCGTAGACGATGCTGGTGCCCACCGCGTTCGCCTCGGTCAGCAGCTGCTTGGCGGCGTCCGGGTCGCCCTGCGGCTTCTTGAGGATGCCGTACGGGTCGTAGGACTCGTAGCCCAGGACGGTCGGGCTCATGTACGAGGTGGCGTAGTCACCGTAGGAGGTGCCGCCCTGGAGCTGGCGGGTCTGCTGGTGCGGGAACGCCTTGATCAGCGCCTCGCGGACCTTCTGGTCCTTGATGCGGGTGTTGTTGATGTAGTAGTAGTCCACGTACGGGGTCAGGCCCTCGAGGGTGCGGGGCTTGAGCTTCTCGTCGGCCTTGACCTGGTCGATGTAGGTGGTGTGGACCTGGTTGTGGAACGAGAAGGTGTTCTTGTCGTCGCCGTTGTCCGCCATGAAGCGCTCGGTGGACTGCTGCGCCTGGACACCGAAGGCCATGTGCCACTTGTCCGGGTAGGCGTTCCGGATCGGGTCGGTGGCCGGGTCCCAGTTGGGGTTGCGCTCCAGGTCCAGCGAGCGGTCGGTGACGTGCTCGACGATCTGGTACGGGCCCGAGGAGAACGGCTTCTTGTCGTACTCCTCCTTGGTGTCGTTGGCCTTCGGCACGATGCCGTAACCGGTCATCGCCAGGGTGAAGTTGGCGTCGGTGTGGGCCTCGGGGAAGGTGATGACCACGGTCTTGGCGTCCGGGGTCTGGACGGCGTCGAGCTCCTTGCCGCCGTACGGGCCCTCGTAGGCGCTGCGGTAGTCGGCGCCCGAGAGCCAGGTCTGGATGTAGGTCGGGCCGGCCTTGATGAACGAGGCGTAGGTGCGCTCGATCGAGTACTTGACGTCGGCCGAGGTGACCGGGGTGCCGTCCTGCCACTTCACGCCGTCCTTCAGCGTGAACTTCCAGGTCTTGCCGCCGTCGGTGGTGGTGCCGGTGTCGGTGGCGAGGTCGCCGACCAGCTTCTGCGAACCGTCCGGGAGGGTCTTGTAGCCCGTCAGCTGGCGGGTGAACAGCAGCGAGACCTCGGCGTTGTAGTTCAGGTAGATCTGCGCCGGGTCGAGGTGCGAGAAGTCGTCGCGGTCGATCATGTTGACCGTGCCGCCCTTCTTCGCGCCGTTCTCGGGGGCGGCCGGGCCCTTCGAGTCGTCGGCGGTGCCGACCGAGATCGAGGTGGCCTTGACCGGGGCCTTGGAGGCACCCGCCTTGCTGCCGTCGCTGTTGCTGTGGCCGCTGGAGCACGCCGTGGTGACGGTCAGGGCCCCGGCCACCAGAATGGCGGCGGCGAGCCGCGTCTTGCGAGAGCTCATCTTCATCCTGCCTGGAATAGTTGTACGGAATCTTCGTGGGTGTGCCCGGGGCCTGGCTTTCCCGTCCCCCCGGAGTCTTGAGGGTCTGTCAGCGGTTGGTCTTCGGGTCGAACGCGTCCCGGACGGAGTCGCCGAGCAGGTTGAAGGCCAGAACGAACACCACCATGGCGAGGCCCGGGAAGAGCAGGAAGGTGACGTCGGTCCGGAGGTAGTTGGCGGCGTCGGCGATCATGCGACCCCAGTCCGGGGTCGGCTCGGAGACACCCACGCCGAGGTAGGAGAGGCCCGCCTCGGCGGTGACGAACGCCGGCAGGGCGAGGGTGGACTGCACCAGGATCGGGGTCCACAGGTTGGGCAGGATCTCCTTGAAGATGATCCGCATCGGGGAGGCGCCGGTGACCTTGGCGGCCTCGATGAACTCGCGCTCGCGCAGGGACAGCGCCACACCGCGCAGGATGCGGGCCAGGCCCATCCAGCCGAGCAGCGACAGCACGGTGGTGACCGCGACGAAGGGCAGCCAGCTCGGGTTCTTCTCGTCCGGGCTGACCAGCAGGCTGGTGACCACCGGCATGGTCGCGATCAGGAAGATCTGCGACGGGAACGACATCAGCACGTCGATGATCCGGCCGATGAAGTAGTCGAACTTGCCGCCGAGGTAGCCGGCCGCGATGCCCAGCGCGACACCGATCACGGTGGTCAGCAGCGAGGTGGCGACGGCGATGATCAGCGAGGTGCGGATGCCGTAGATCAGCAGGGTGAACACGTCGCGGCCGAGGCCCGGCTCCAGGCCGAACCAGAAGTCGCCGCTCATGCCGCCGTTGGGGCCGGTGGGCAGGCCGGAGTCGGTCAGCAGGCTGACGTCCTCCTGGCCGTAGTGGGTCTCCGGGTTCTTGCCGTACAGCATGGAGATGACCGGCGCGAGGACCGCCACCACGACGAAGAACAGTACGACGCAGGCGCTCACCACCCCGGTGCGGTCACGGAGGAAGCGGCGCCACATCAGCTTCCCGGGAGAGAGGCCGCGGAAGCCCGGATCGGCGGGCGCGTCGGCCGTGGCGTTGTCCGCGAGGTCCGACGTCGGCCCGGAACGGGAGGTGTCCCCGTCCGTCGTGGCCCCAGTAGGCGTCGTCATGGTGCTAAAGCTCCCGACCGTGGTCCGTGCAGAAGCAAGGAGTAAGAACTTGGATGAATGGACTCTTGCAAGTCGTTTATCGAACGTCAAGAGTTCCTCAGTTGTCGACGGCCCATTTCCTCCTTCGTGCTGGAATGTCAACCACTTCGTAGTTCCCGAACTCTTGACACCGGCTCGGCGAGACGGTCAAAACCGGACAAAAGGCGTCAATGATCGTTCACATGTCCGTAACGATGCACGGTCAGCTCCGCTATCAGGACGTCGAGTTCGAGCCCGTGTCCGGATGACGCGCGTAGAGCAAGTGTCCGGTTTGACGCCATTCACCGCAAATGGCGGGCGCAATTGAGTGTCCGATAATCGGACGCCGGTGTTTTCGGGCATGCCCCAGCGAATTCATGGGTAGGGGTCACCCAATTCGGGCGGCCCGCGGGGAACCGCCCGACTGGCATTTTCCCGCCATTGGCGGGACTTCGCCGCGGCGTTACCGCCGGCGGTTGTCACTCCGTCCGCCCGGTGTTCCCGCGGACCGCGGCGCCGGGCTCGGCGGGACCGGTCCGGCGGCCTCCCGGGCCCCGCCGCCGCCGACGGAGTCCGGGGTGGGACCGCGCGGACACGACGGGGGGCGCGGCGCCGCCGCCGTGGCGGTCAGGGCGCGCGGAAGGGAGCGGGGTCTCGGCACGCGGCACATCTTGCGTACCGGCGAACTGACTTGTCGACCTGCCGCGGATCAAGTATTGGTAACGCCGCGTGGCCGCGCGGTTGCGGCGCCCGGTTCGCCCTGTTCCGTGACGCCAGTGGCGAGGATTCGCCAGTGGGGCCGGGGCGCCCGTCCGGCGCCCCGGCCCCACCGGTGGATTGACGGCCCGTCAGGCCGGGATCTTGACCGTGCGGTCCTTGCCGGTCTTCGAGACGCCCTGCGCGATGGCGTCCGCCACGTCCTGCGGCGTGATCGCCGTCTGCTGGCCGTTGCGGGTGGTCTTCAGCTTGTCGAAGGTGGTGCCGACGGCGGCGGACAGCTTGTCCAGGTCCCACTTGAGGACCACGGTGCCGGACGCGTCCGGGGCCAGCACCAGCGCCTTGGCGGCGGTGTTGCGGCCGAAGGCGAACTGCTTGGTGCCCGAGGTGACCGTGACGTTGCCGTTCAGGACCTGCTTGCCCAGGTTGTCGGCGGCCGCCTGGAGCACGTCCTGGCCGACCTTCGGCTGGGCGTCGGCGACCGGCAGCGCCACCTCGGCGTCCGCCCGGCCGGCCGCCCGGCCGCGGTACGCCTGCTCGACCAGGTCGGCGGCGGCGGCCGAGTCCAGCGCCTTGCCGCCGGCGCCCGGGACCACCTCGGTGCCGCCCGCCTCGGTGAAGCGGACGTAGCCCTCCTGGAGGCTCTGCCCCGACTTGGCGCCCAGGTCGTCCAGGGCGGCCTTCAGCTTCGCCCGGTCGACCCGCACCACCGGTTCGACGGCCTTGGCGCCGCCGGTCAGCGAGCCCAGCACCTCGACCGGGTTGTAGCTGTGCTTGGTCAGCGCGTCCACGGTCGCCGTGGTGTCGAAGCTCAGCCCGGCGCTGGCCGGGTCCAGGGTGACCGACTGGTCGCCGATCTTCACCTTGAGCGGCTGCTGCCCGGCCTTGCCGACCGAGCCGTCCAGCGCGGTCACCGCCTGGTCGCGGGAGTCGCCGCCGATGTCGGTGCCCAGCACCGTGGTGCCCTTGGGGATGTCCGACTGGTTCATCATCAGGCCGGCGCCGTACGCCGCCGCGCCGAGGAACAGCACGGCGCCGAGACCGGTCACGAGCAGCTTCCGGCCGCGACCGCCCTTCTTCTTCGCGGCGGGCGCCGGCTCCTTCCGCTCGGCGGGCGGCCGGGACTCGGCCGGGGCGTCCGGGGCCGGGGCCCGGGACGGTTCGCGCTTGGGCGTCGCGGCCCGCGAGCCGCCCGGGAACGGCTGCGCGGCGGGCAGGTCGGCGAACCGGCCACCGCCCTCGCCGGCCGGGCGGGGCCGGGGCTCCTCGGCGAACGGGTCGCCGCCGTCCGGGGACTTCAGGAACAGCTGGGTGGTCGGCGGGTCCGATATGCCGGCGCCCGGGGCCGGCTCGTCGCCGGTGATCGGGTCGAAGCCGCCGATCTGGGTGTCCTCCGGCTCCCCGGCGGCCTGCGGCGGCTCCGGGCGCTCGCCGCCGCGCGGCCCGGGGGCGGCGGTGGCGAACGGGTCGGCGGCGAACTGCTCGGTGGCGAACGGGTCGGTGGCGGCGAACGGGTCGGCGTCGGTCCGCGGCCGGCCCTGGCCGGGGTGCGGGGCCGTGAACGGGTCCTCGGCGGCGGCCGCGGACGGGCCCGGCTGCTGCTGGGGCTGCTGGGGCTGCTGCGACCGGGGCGGCTGCGGGGACTGCGGCTGCGGCTGCGGCTGGGCGAACGGGTCCTGCGGGCCGCCCTGCCGGGCCTGCGGCTGCTGCCGCTCCGACCGCCGGGGCTGCTGCGCGGCGAACGGGTCCTGGGCGAACGGGTCCTGGGCCGCCTGGTCCGCCTGGTCCGGCGCGAACGGGTCCGGCGCGGCGGCGGCGGCGGCCCGGAGCGGTTCGCCCTGGTGCGGCAGCGGGTGGCCGCCGGTGCGCGAGGACGCCGCCGGGTCGGCCGGGGCGAACGGCGAGGCGGGCGCGCCGGACGGGCGCGGCGCGGGCTGCCGGGCGGCCTGCTGGGCCCCCGGGGCGCCCTGGACCGGCCCCGCCGGGGCGGCGGCCGGGGCGGGCTCCGGACGGCCCTTCTGGCGCGGCTTGAACCACTCGCCGGTGGACTCCGACTCGGACGGCTTCGCCGCCTTCGCCGCGGACGGCTCCTGCCACTCCGGCGGCAGGGTCGGCGGGACGGCGGCGCGCGCCCCGCCGTCCATCACGCCGAGCACAGGGTCGCCCGCGCCGCCGCGGTGGCGCGGCCCGGGCGGCTCGGCGGGCGGCTCGTCCTTGACCTTGCTCTGCACCACGACCGGCGGGATCGGCCGCGAGCCGGGGATGTTGATCCGCACCCGGGTGGTCAGCGTGGTCTCCGTGGTCTTCGGCGCGGCGGCCTCGTCGGAGCGCGGACCGGGAGCGGTCCGTCCGGCGGCCGGGTCCGCGCCGTGCCCACCGGGCAGGCCGGTGCCGTACGGCGGGGTGCCCGACGGGTACGCGTCGGGGCCGCCGCGGCGGGGCTGCGGATGGGCGTTGTCAGATTCGCGGCTGCTCAATGCTGCTCTGCTCCGGGTTCGCGGCCGGGCCGGCCGGGCCGTCCGCTGCGTATGGGGCGGGGACCGCCGGACGGCGGCCTGCGGCCGTGCGGCGGGCCGACCGGCCCCGGGGACATCGGCTGTTCACATGTCGGCTGCGGCGAGCGCCCCGCCACGCGAGTGGTGCCGAAGCTACCGTCCGACCCGGCCGGGCCGGACAGGGGGGTGGTCCGCCGGGGCACCACCTTACCGACAAGGCATCCGGGCCGGAGGACGACCGGGCATCCCGGTGGCCCCCCGACCCGCCGTGCGCTAGCGGCCGCCGTCCCTGACGGCCCGTCGGGGCTCCGGCGCCGGTGCGCCGAACAGGAACCCGGAGCGGGTCGGCAGGGTCGCGCAGACCACGCCGAGCACCGCGCCGCCGAACAGGTACAGGTACGCGGACGGAGTGGCGGAGAGCACCAGGTCACCCTCCGGACGGGGCGCCAGCAGCACCGCCAGCACCACGAACCAGCCGCCCAGCGCGACGCCCGCGCCGAGCTTGGTGCCGGTCGCCCGCAGCCCCCCGTAGAACAGCCCGGCGCAGGCCGCCAGCGCCAGGACCACGCCGAAGCCGCCCCACAGGGTCTGCACGAAAGCTCCGCACACCGACACCGCGGCGCCGAGCAGGAACAGCACGGCGTACACCGCGATCCGGACGCCGCGCGGCGGCATCGGCTCGGCCAGGCGCTGCTCGCGGACGCCGCGCAGGAGCTGGGGGAGCCTCACCGCTCCACCCCCGCGAACAGGTCGGTCTCCGGGGCGCCGGGGCCGGGCGCGCCGCGCACCAGCTCGTAGTACTCGGTGGCCAGCAGCGGCTGCCCGAGGCCGTTGCTGAGCGCGAAGTGGCGGCCGTCCACCGTGATCTGGGTGGCGTGCGCCCGCATCGCGGCGGCCTTCGCCCCGGCGTGCGCGGCGTTGTCCAGCACCGTGGTGACCACCTCGTCGTCCACCACGCCGGGGATCTGTCCGACCGGGGCGGTGCCCTCGAACGGCGCCTCGGCGGCGGTCCGCGCGAGCGCGGCCTCGATCACCGAGCGGGGCACCCGGTTGTAGTAGACCTTGGCGATCCGCCAGGGCGCGCCCAGCTCCGGGCGGAAGTCCGGGTCGGCGGCCAGCTCGTGGCCGCGCAGCGCCACCCGGTGCGCCTGGATGTGGTCGGGGTGGCCGTAGCCGCCGTTCTCGTCGTACGTCACCAGCACCTGCGGCCGGACCTCGCGGACCACCCCGGCCAGCAGGCCGGCCGCCTCGTCCACGTCCGCCCGCCAGAAGCAGGACGGGTCGTCGTTGTCCGCGACGCCCATCATCCCGGAGTCCCGCCAGCGGCCCGGGCCGCCCAGGAAGCGGTGGTCGGTGACGCCCAGCGCGCGCATCGCGGCGGCGAGTTCGCCGATCCGGTGGGCCCCCAGGGCGTTGTCGCGGCCCTGCTCCAGGTGGGCCAGCTCCGGCGGGATCACCTCACCGCCCTCGCCCAGCGTGCAGGTCACCAGGGTGACCCGGACGCCCTCGGCCGCGTACCGGGCCATCGTGGAGCCGTTGTTGATCGACTCGTCGTCGGGGTGGGCGTGCACCAGCAGCAGCCCGCGCGAGTCGGCCGGGGGTACGGAGGTCATGCCCGGCAGCTTACGGCCAGGCCGCGGCCCGCCCGGAGGGGGACACCCCGGGCGGGCCGCGCACTGATCCGACAAGATCGACCGGACAGGGTCTAGAGGTCCAGGCCGTTGAGCATCCCGGCCAGGTTGGACGTCACCTGCTGGATCGTCGGCGCGATCGAGCTGGACGCCAGGTAGAAGCCGAGCAGCGAGCACACCAGCGCGTGGCTCAGCTTCAGGGTCGACCGGCGGACCAGCACCACGACCACCACCAGCATCAGTACGACGGCGGAGACGGACAAAGCCATGACGGCTCACACCCTTCCTCGGGTGCGCTGCCCCGGGGCGGGGCAGCGGGCGGAACGATGGTCCAGACATACCCGATGAGTGACGTACAGGTAACGTTCCGTGAGGTGGTCCGGGGTGTCGCGCCGCCCGGTCCGGCCCGCGGCACCCCCGGTCAGCGGCCCTCCGAACGGTCGTACGCCTCCTCCGGGCGGGCTGCGCCGTCCGGGTGATCACCGGCGGGCGGGGCCGTAGGGTCGGGCCCATGACGACCGAGAAGCCGCAGGACACCTTCCCCCGGCAGTACGCCCGCACCGGGCGGTTCACCGCGGGCGCGCCCCGCTCGTTCAGCGTCTCCCCGGACGGCGCCGGGGTGCTGTTCCTGCGCGCCCGCGGCGACGGGCGGCACGGCAACCTGCTGTGGCGGCTGGACGTGGCCACCGGCACCGAGCGGGTGCTCGCCGACCCCGGGGAGCTGCTCGGCGGCGGCGCGGAGGAGCTGTCCGCCGCCGAGCGGGCCCGCCGCGAGCGCAGCCGGGAGACCTCCGCCGGGATCGTCGGCTACGCCCTGGACGCGGCCGGGCGCACCGCCGCCTTCGTGCTCTCCGGGCGGCTGTTCGCGGTCGACACCGACAGCGGCGCCACCCGCGAACTGCCCGCCGCCACCCCGCTGCTGGACCCGCGGCCCAGCCCCGACGGCACCCGGGTCGCCTACGCCACCCCCGGCGGCGAGCTGCGGGTGACCGCCGCCGACGGCAGCGGCGACCGGCTGCTGGCCGGGCCCGAGGCGGCCGGGGTCGGCTGGGGGCAGGCCGAGTTCATCGCCCAGGAGGAGATGGGCCGCGACCGCGGCCACTGGTGGGCGCCGGACGGGAGCGCGCTGCTGGCCGCCCGGGTCGACGACACCCCGGTGCGCCGCTGGTGGATCGCCGACCCGGCCAACCCCGGCCGCCCGCCGGTCGAGGTCGCCTACCCGGCGGCCGGCACGCCCAACGCCGAGGTCGGGCTCTGGCGGCTCGGCCTGGACGGCACCCGCACCGAGATCCGCTGGGACCGTGCGGCGTACCCGTACCTGGCCCGGGTGCACTGGTCGGCCGGCGGGCCGCCGCTGCTCCAGGTGCAGGCCCGCGACCAGCGCGAACAGCTGCTGCTGGAGGCCGACCCGGCCACCGGGGAGACCACGGTGCTGGTCACCGAGCGGGACGCGGACTGGCTGGAGCTGTTCGCCGGGTCGCCGGTGCGGCGGGCCGACGGGCAGCCGGTGCGGATCACCGACCGGGACGGCGTGCGGGTCCTGGCCGTCGGCGAGCGGGCGCTCACCGACGCCGGGCTGCACGTGCGCGCGGTGCTCGGGACGGACGGCGAGCGGGTGCTGTTCACCGCCTCCGCCGGGGCCGCCGAGTTCGAGCGCCGCCCGCCCGGCTGGCTGGGCGTCTTCGAGGCCGGGCCGGACGGCGTCCGGGAGGTCGGCGAGGGCGCGCTCGGCGCGGTGCGCGGCGGCGGCACCACCGTGCTCACCACCGCCCACCCGGCGCGGCCCGGCACCACCGTCACCGTGCACCGCGCGGGCGCCGAACCGCTGGTGATCGCCTCGCACGCGGCCACCCCGCTGCTGGCGGCCCGGCCGGTGTTCCGGTTCGCCGGCGAGCGGCGCATCCCGTGCGCGGTGCTGCTGCCCACCGGCTACGACCCGGACGCCGACGGGAGGCTGCCCGTCCTGATGGACCCGTACGGCGGCCCGCACGGGCAGCGGGTGGTGCGGGCGCACAACCCGCACCTGGTGTCGCAGTGGTTCGCCGACCAGGGCTTCGCGGTGATCGTCGCGGACGGGCGCGGCACCCCCGGGCACAGCCCCGGCTGGGAGAAGTCGATCAGCCGGCGCACCGCCGAGGTCTCGGTCCGGGACCAGGTCGACGCGCTGCACGCGCTCGCCGAGCAGTTCCCGCTCGACCTGGACCGGGTCGCGATCCGCGGCTGGTCGTACGGCGGCTACCTGGCCGCCGCCGCGGTGCTCCGCGAACCGGACGTCTTCCACGCCGCGGTGGCCGGCGCGCCCGTCACCGAGCACGACCTGTACGACACCCACTACACCGAGCGCTACTACGGCGACCCGCGCACCGAACCCGAGTCGTACCGGGCCAACTCGCTGGTGGAGCTGGCCCCTTCGCTGCGCCGGCCGCTGATGATCGTGCACGGCCTGGCCGACGACAACGTGGTGGTCGCGCACAGCCTGCGGCTGTCCACCGCGCTGCTCGCGGCCGGGCGCCCGCACACCGTGCTGCCGCTGTCCGGGGTGACCCACATGACCCCGCAGGAGCAGGTCGCGGAGAACCTGCTGCTGCTCCAGGTCCGCTTCCTGAAGGACGCGCTCGGCCTGTCGTGAGCGCCCGGACCGTGACATCCGTCATGCGGAGGTCACGACGGCGCGCACTGCCGCGGACACCCCCGTCCCGAGGAGTCTGGAGGAGTCGGAGAGAACGGCTCTCGAAAGGACTCGGTTCGGATGACGACGGGAACGGGGGAGGTCGCGGCCTTCCGGAACGTCAGCAAGAGCTACGGCCGGGTGAAGGCGGTGAACGGCCTCGACCTGGTGCTGCGCCCGGGCGAGACGGTCGCCCTGCTCGGCCCCAACGGCGCGGGCAAGTCCAGCAGCCTCGACTTGCTGCTGGGCCTGCGCGAACCGGACAGCGGCACGGTCGAGCTGTTCGGCGGTACCCCGCGCGCGGCGATCGCGGCCGGCCGGGTCGGGGCGATGCTGCAGAGCGGCGGCCTGATGACGGACGTCAAGGTCCGCGAGATCGTCGAACTGGCCTGCAAGGTGCACCCCCGCGGCCACGGCGTCGACGAGGTGCTGACCACCGCCGGGATCACCGAGATCGCCGACCGGCGGGTCGACAAGCTCTCCGGCGGCCAGGAGCAGCGCGTCCGGTTCGCCCTCGCGGTGGCCGGCGCCAACGACCTGATCGTCCTGGACGAACCCACCACCGGCATGGACGTCTCGGTCCGCCGCCAGTTCTGGGAGGCCATGCGGGCCCAGGCCGACGCCGGCCGCACCGTGCTGTTCGCCACCCACTACCTGGAGGAGGCCGACTCCATCGCCGACCGGGTCCTGGTCCTGCACAAGGGCCGGCTGATCGCCGACGGCTCCTCCGCCGAGATCAAGGCCCGGGCCGGCGCCCGCCGGATCGGCTTCGAACTCCACCCCTCCGACGGCGGCACCTTCGACGAGGCCGTGCTGCGCGCCCTGCCCGGCACCGTCGGCCTGGACGTCAGCACCCGCGCCGACGGCGTGCGCACCGTCCGGATCCGCTCCGCCGACGCCGACGCCGGCGTCGCCGCGCTCTACAAGGCGGGCCTGTACCCGCGCGGGCTGGAAGTCACCAGCCTCGGCCTGGAACAGGCCTTCCTCACCATCACCGGCGAGCAGGACCGCAACGAGAGCGAAGAGGAGAACGCGCGATGACCACCCTGGTCCGGCTGGAGATCCTGCGCACCCTGCGCAACAAGCGGTACCTGATGTTCACCGTGCTCTACCCGGCGCTGCTGTACGTCTTCTTCATCAGCGCCTACGGCAGCGGCGGCACGGTGGCCGGCGGGGTCTCGGTCAAGTCGTACTTCATGGTCTCGATGGCCACCTTCGGCGCGGTCGGCGCGGTGCTGACCGGCTCCGCCCAGCGGATCTCGCTGGAGCGCAAGAGCGGCTGGACCCGCCAGCTGCGGCTCACCGCCCTGCCCGGCCGGGCCTACACCCTGGGCAAGATCGCCGCCTGCGCGGTCACCACGCTCCCCGCCATCCTGGTGGTCTTCGTGATCGGCGCGATCGAGGGCGTCGACCTCACCGCCGTCCAGTGGCTCGGCCTGGGCGTCGCGCTCTGGCTCGGCAGCTTCGTCTTCGCCGCGCTCGGCGTCGCCCTCGGCTACGCGGCCCAGCCGGACGCGATCCAGCCGGTCGTGATGATCGTCTACATGCTGATGGCGCTGTTCGGCGGCACCTGGTTCCCGGTCAGCGACTCGCTGAAGACGTACGCCCGGTTCAACCCGGTCTACGACTACAACCAGCTGGCCTCGTTCATCCACGGCCAGGGCGTGGCCGGCCTCCCGATCGCCGCGCTCGCCGCCTTCCTCGCGGTCTTCACCGCCGCCGCGGCCTACCTGTACCGCAAGGACGCCCAGCAGGCATGATGGCGCCCATGCAGACGCCCGCCCCGGCCCGCCGCCCCGACCGCAACGGGGAGGCCGGGCCGGACGGCCGTTGGACCACCTACCCCGGCGCGCCGGTGGACACCAGGCGCCAACTGATGGTCAAGCTCGCCTGGACCTCGGTGTGGGCGTTCTACCTGGCCTACCCGCTCCAGGACCTGGCGACCCGGCAGCACACCCGGTCGGCGACCGTCGCCGGCGCCGTCGCGCTGGCCGTCTTCCTGGCCGCCTACCTGACCGTCGTGATCGTCCGCAACCGCCGCGGCCACCCGGCCCGGCAGTACCTGCCGCTCGCCCTGATGGCCGCGATCGCCGTCGGCACCTCGTACACCCTCGGCGAGTCCTGGCTGACCCTGTTCACCTACACCTCGGTGTGCGCCGCGGTCACCTTCCCCGGCCGGCTCGGCGTCGTCGGCGTCCTCGCCACCACCGGCGTCTTCGCCCTGGTCGGGCTGACCAGCCGCGCCGACGTCGAGACCATGGTCAGCATCGGCCTGCCCTGCGTGCTGGCCGGGCTCGCCATGCTCGGCATGCAGCGGCTGGTCACCACCATGCGGGAGCTGCGCGAGGCCCGGGCCGCCGTCGCCCACCTCGCCGCCTCCGAGGAACGGCTGCGGCTGGCCCGCGACCTGCACGACCTGCTCGGCCACTCGCTCTCGCTGATCGCCATCAAGGGCGAACTCACCGGACGCCTGATGGACGCCGGCAAGACCGCCGACGCCCGCGCCCAGGTCGCCGACATCGAACAGGTCGCCCGGCAGTCGCTGGCCGACGTCCGCAGCGCCGTCAGCGGCTTCCGCCGCCCCACCCTGCCGGTCGAACTCGCCGCCGCCCGCACCGCGCTGGCCGCCAGCCAGGTCGCGCTCGACGCCGACCCCCGGCTCGCCGAGGACCACCCCGGCCTGGGCCCCGAGGAGTCCGGCGTGCTCGCCTGGGCGCTGCGCGAGGCCGTCACCAACGTGGTCCGGCACGGCGCCGGCGCCACCCGGTGCGGCGTCCACCTCGACGAGACCTGGGAGGAGGACGGCCGCTACGCCGTCCTGGAGGTCGTCGACAACGGCCCCGGCCCCGGCAAGTCCGCCGCCGGCAACGGCCTGTCCGGCCTCGGCGAGCGGCTGGCCCAGGTCGGCGGCCGGCTGGAGACCGCCGCCGCCAACCGCGGCAAGGGCTTCCGGCTGCGCGCCCTGGTCCCGCTGCGGCCCGGCCCCAGCGGGGAATAGGCTGCCCGGCGTGACGGACGGAACGGATGCGCGACCGGTGCGGGTGCTGCTCGCCGAGGACCAGGGCATGGTGCGGGAGGCGCTCGCCGCGCTGCTCTCGCTGGAGGGCGACCTGGAGGTGGTCGCCCAGGTCGCGCGCGGCGACGAGGTGGCCGCGGCGGTGACCGCGCACCGGGTCGACGTCGCGGTGCTGGACATCGAGATGCCCGGCATGACCGGCATCGACGCCTGCGCGGAGGTCCGCAAGGCCAGGCCCGGGACGAAGGTCGTCATCGCCACCACCTTCGGCCGGCCCGGCTACCTGCGCCGGGCGATGGAGTCCGGGGCGGACGCCTTCCTGGTCAAGGACGCCCCCGCGGCGGAACTCGCCGACGCCATCCGGCGGGTGCTGCGCGGCGAGAAGGTGATCGACCCGACGCTGGCCGCCGCGGCCCTCTCGGAGGGCGCCAACCCGCTCACCGGCCGCGAGCGCGACGTGCTCGCCGCCGCCGCGGACGGCGCGGTCAACGCGGACATCGCGGCCCGGCTGCACCTCTCCGAGGGGACGGTGCGCAACTACCTGTCGATGGCGATCCAGAAGACGGCCGCCCGCAACCGCGCGGAGGCGGTCCGGGTCGCCCGGGAGAAGGGCTGGCTGTAGGCCCGTCTCCGCCCCGGGCCCGCATCCGGCCGGAGCCGCTCAGTTGAGCCGGTGCCGGGCCGACCTCGCCTCCAGCCGGACCTTCGCCGCGCTCTCCGGATCGAAGGCGTCCAGGATCTTCGCGTAGTCCTCCATCTCGGCGGCGCCGCCCAGGAAGTCGCCGGTCTTGACCAGCAACTCGGCCCGCTCCAGCCGCAGTTGCGCGGGGTGGCGGGGCAGCAGCAGGGCCAGTTCGGCGGCCCAGAGCTGGGTGCGGGCGTGCTCGGGGCGGTCGGCGGCCCAGCGCCGGATGTTGCCCAGCACGCGCAGCACGGTGTCCAGCGGCTGCGCCGGGGTGAGCAGCTCGGGGGAGAACGGGTGGCCGGAGGTGGCGACCAGGCGCTCCACGTCGGAGACGTCGAGCAGCCGGCCGCCGTGGAACGGGTCGGCCAGCACGTACTCGTCGCCGCCGCCCGGGTCGCCCACCGCGACGATGAAGTGGCCCGGCAGCGCGATGCCGTGGACGGTCAGCCCGGCCCGGGCGGCCACCGCCGACCAGACCAGCGAGAGCATGATCGGCAGCCCGCGGCGGCGGCGCAGCACCTCCGGCAGCAGCGAGGACTCCAGCCGGAGGTAGTCGGACTGCCGGCCGTGGAAGCGCTCGCGCCCGCCGAGCACCGCCGCGAGCAGCGCGGCGGTCTCCTCCGGGCCGCTCGGGCGGCGTTCGGCGACGGCCTTCCGGATGGCCGCGGCGTGCCGGTCCAGGGCGGCCTGGCAGGCCGTCAGGAGGGCGTCCGGGGACGGCTGTTCGGCACTGTCGCCGGGATCGCCGAGGGTGTGCTCGGCGGCGGCGAGCAGGCACAGCAGCACCGGGTCGGGGTGTTCGCCCCGGGCTTCGGTGCGGAAGCGGGTTCTGCTCTGCTCGGTCACTGCGGCCTTCGGTTCAGCAGCGGTCGTGGCTCACTACAGGTGGTGCACGCTACCGCTGGGGAAGGCGGGCGTAGTGGTAAGTGTGACTGGTCGTGAAGCCCAGCCGGTCGTACAGCGCGATCGCGCCCCCGTTGTCCGCCTCGACCTGGAGGTAACCGCCGGTGGCGCCCTCCTCGGCGGCCCGGGCGGCGAGCGCGGCCAGCACGGCGGTGGCCAGGCCGCGGCGGCGGGCGGCCGGGGCCACCTCGACCGCGCCGAAGCAGGCCCAGGCGCCGTCCACCACCAGCCGGCCGATGGCCAGCGGGGCGCCGTCCGGGCCGGGGACGCGGGCGAACCAGACCGAGGGGCCGCCGTGCATCACCGCGGTGGCGGCCGCCTCCAGGGCGGGGTCGCCGCCCACCCGGCGGTACAGCGCCAGCCACTCCGGCCCGGCGGTGCGGGCGAGCCGGACGTCCGCCGGGCGACCGGCCCGGGCCAGCCCGCCGAGCGGGGCGGTGCGCACCAGGGTCGGGGCGAGGGCCGCGCCGAGCCGGTCCAGCTCGGCGGCCAGGCCGGGCGGCGAGCCGGGGGAGACCACCTCGACGTACGCGGGCAGCGAACGGGCCGCGTACCAGTCGCGCACCCGGTCCAGCGCCGCGTCCAGCGGCAGGCCCGGGTCGCCCAGCGCCTGCACCGAGTTGGCCCGCCGGGTGAACCCGGCCGAGGCGCGCAGCGTCCACCCGCCCAACCGCTCCTGCTCGACGGCGGGCCAGCCGCGGGCGGCGATCCGCTGCAACTCGACCGGGCCGGTCGCGGGCGCGGCCAGCCGCCGGGCCGGGAACGCCGGGACGGGCTTGCCGGCCACCAGCAGCCCGGCGGCGAAGCGCACCGGCGCGCCGCCGCGCGGCTCGACCGTCAACCCGTCGCCGTCCCACGAGGTGAGCACGCCGATCGCGTCGCGGAACACCGGACGCCCGTCCGCCACGCCGTCGACACGCCGGACCGAGACCCGTCGTCCCACGTCAGACGGGCCTATCCGGACCTCCGGACGGGCCTCCCACGGCACCGGGCCGACCATGAACCGCACCTCCTGTGCATTTGCGTGCCCCGACCCGCGATACTAGGGGCGGGCATCGACGACGCCGCGCGCAAAGCGCGACCGAGTAAACAGTAGGGCGGCAGCCCTTCCGAGGAGGAACGACAGCGTGACCTACGTCATCGCGCAGCCTTGTGTCGACGTCAAGGACAAGGCGTGCATCGAAGAGTGCCCCGTGGACTGCATCTACGAGGGCGAGCGCTCCCTCTACATCCACCCGGACGAGTGCGTGGACTGTGGCGCCTGCGAGCCGGTCTGTCCGGTCGAGGCGATCTTCTACGAGGACGACACCCCGGAGGAGTGGAAGGACTACTACAAGGCGAACGTCGAGTTCTTCGACGACCTGGGCTCGCCCGGCGGCGCCTCCAAGCTCGGCCTGATCGAGCGCGACCACCCGTTCATCGCCGCGCTGCCCCCGCAGAACGCCGAACACTGAGCTGATCGGTGGCATCCACGCTGTGAGCACCAACGACAGCGCGCACGCGCCGTTCCCGGGCCACCCGGGGGCGGCGCGCCGCGTCTCCGACCTCCTGCCGGTCTTCCCGTGGGACCGGCTCGAACCGTACAAGCGCACCGCCCTGGCGCACCCGGACGGGCTCTGCGACTTCTCCGTCGGCACCCCGGTGGACCCGGTGCCCGAGCTGGTCCAGCGGGCGCTGGCCGCGCACACCGACACGCCCGGCTACCCCACCGTGTGGGGCCCGCTGTCGCTGCGCGATGCGATCGCCGGCTGGCTGGGCCGCCGCTGCGGCGCCGAGATCGGCCCCGAGGCGGTGCTCCCCACCGTCGGCTCCAAGGAGCTGGTGGCCTGGCTGCCCGGCCAGCTCGGCCTCGGCCCCGGCGACCAGGTCGCCTACCCGAAGCTTGCCTACCCCACCTACGAGGTCGGCGCGCTGCTCTGCGGCGCCGAACCGGTCGCGTACGAGGACGTCTCCGAGCTGGACGGCTCCAAGGTCCGGCTGCTGTGGCTGAACTCGCCGTCCAACCCCACCGGGCGGGTGCTGGACGCCGCCGAGCTGCGGCGCGCCGTCGAGTGGGCCCGGGAGCACCGGGCGCTGCTGGTCAGCGACGAGTGCTACCTCGAACTCGGCTGGGAGGCCGAGCCGGTGTCGGTGCTGCACCCGTCGGTCTGCGGCGGCTCGCACGAGGGCCTGCTGGCCGTGCACTCGCTCTCCAAGCGCTCCAACCTGGCCGGCTACCGGGCCTCCTTCGCGGCCGGCGACCCGGTGGTGGTCCGCGAGCTGCTGGAGGTCCGCAAGCACGGCGGCATGATCGTGCCCGCGCCGGTGCAGGCGGCCACCGCGGCCGCCCTCGCCGACGACGCGCACGTTGCCGAGCAGCGGGCCAGGTACGCCCAGCGGCGCAGCGCCCTGCGGGCCGCGCTGGAGGCGTACGGGTTCCGGATCGAGCACTCCGAGGCGAGCCTGTACCTGTGGGCGACCCAGGACCGGCCGTGCTGGGAGAGCGTGGCCGAACTCGCCGAGCTGGGCGTCCTGGTGGCCCCCGGCGACTTCTACGGCCCGGCCGGCGACCGGTTCGTGCGGGTGGCGTTCACCGCCACCGACGAGCGGGTGGCCTCGGCCGTGGAGCGGCTCAAGCGCTAGTGCCGCGTCGGGCCGCGCGCGGCGCGGCCCGACGGACGCGCGGGAGGGGGCGGAGCCGGCCGGCTCCGCCCCCTCCCGCGTGCGTGCGCCGGATCAGCCGATCGGCAGGCCGCCGCCCTGGATGCCGCCGAGCAGGCCGCCGACCGGGCCCAGCGCGCCGGTCAGGCCGCCCAGCGGGCTGTCGCCGCCCAGCGAGGGCACGCCGCCGAGGCGGTTGGCGGACTCGTGCTCGGTCAGGCCCGCCAGGGTGCCCGCGACCGGCAGCGACTGGACCGCGCCGGTGACCGGGCCGAGCTTGTCGGCGGCCGGCAGGCCCTGGGCGAGCTTGTCGGTGGGCAGACCCCGGGCCACGGTGGACAGCGGGGTGCCGGTGACCTTCTGGGTGGCCGGGACGACCTTGTCGGTGACGGCCGGGGCGACCTTCTCCTCGACCGCCGGGGCGACCTTGTCGGTGAGGGTGTCGAGCGAACCGGTCAGCCGGTCGGCCTTGCCGAGCGGGCCGAGCTTGCCGAGCGCGTCGTCGGTGGAGGGCAGGTTGTGCGCGACGGTGTTGCCCGCCGCGTCGGCGGCCGCCGGGCCGCCCGCCGCCAGGGTCGCGGCGCCGGTGGTGCCGACCACGTGGCCCAGCTCGTGGGTGGCCCCCTGCACCGCGTCACCCGAGTTGGGGACGTCGGCCAGCTTGGTCACGCCGGCGCCCAGGTCGGTCTGCGGCACCACCTCGGTGGCGGAGGCGGCGCCCGCGGCCGCGAGCGGCGCCGCGGTGGCGGCGACGAGCAGCGCGGCCTGGGCGATCCGGCGCGTGAGGGGGAAGGACATGGTGCTCCTAAGAAGTGAGGTCGACGGTCCGCCGGGCGGCCGGCGCGGGGCCGGCCCGTCCGGCGGACGACGTGTATGACCGCAAGAGCACCGGGAAGGTTTCGGCCGGTCAAGGTCAAGGGTTGGCAAAGATCGGACGATCCTTTTTCGGTCCGCGCGCACCCGCCGCCCCGGCGGCGGCCGGTGCGGAACCGTCACTCCCCTGCTGCGCCACGCCTCCGGGCCGGGGCGGCGGGCCGGCCGCGGGACCGCCCGCCGGGAGGGCCGCCGTCAGCGGGAGTTGACCCGAATCACCCGGTGGGCGGTCACCCGCGCACCAGTGCGTCAACGCACCGTCGGGCCGTCACTTCCCCTTGACCGGCTCGCCCAGCGTCACCAGCACCCGGTCCGACGGCGCGCCCGCCAGCGGCTTCCAGCCCTGCCCCGGCCTGTCCACCCGCCACACCCGGCCGTCGTACGCGACCTGGCCGATGCCCAGCGCGGCGGCCTGCGCCACCGACCAGTGCGCCAGCGCCCAACCGGTCTGCCCCGCCCCGCCGGCGCCCGCCGTGCTCGCGGTCGGCTGCGGGGTGAGCGCCAGCACCTCGCGCGGGTCCTTGGCCGCCTTCTCGGCGCCCGCCACCGTCACCGCCTTGCCGAACTCCCGGCGCACCCGGTCCGACAGGTTCGCCGCGGTCGGGGCCGGCTCGGCCGGATCGGTCGGGACCGGCGCGGGCAGCGCGTGCACCACGCAGTCCAGCGCGGCCGGTTCGCGGCCGGTCAGCACCGAGGCCAGCAGCGCCGCGTTGTTCTCGTGCTTGGCGTACGCCTGCGGGTAGCCGCTGCGCTGCACCTGCTGGGCGGCGTCGGTCAGCGGCATCTGCGCGTACCCGTTCACCTTCACCAGCGCGTCCAGGAACTTGTCGGTCGAGTACACCGGGTCCATGATCTGCTCGACGCTGCCCCAGCCCTGCGAGGGGCGCTGCTGGAA
Source organism: Kitasatospora sp. SolWspMP-SS2h (assembly GCF_003259315.1). GTDB lineage: Bacteria > Actinomycetota > Actinomycetes > Streptomycetales > Streptomycetaceae > Kitasatospora > Kitasatospora fiedleri. Next base: position 23,536 of record NZ_QLLT01000011.1, read on the forward strand.
CAGGCCCACCGAGTCCCGGTCGCCGCCCGCCAGGTTGTGCAGCTTCGACTCCTGGATGGCGGTCGCCAGCGAGATGGTCACCGCCCGCTCCGGCAGGCCCCGGGCCATCGCCACCGCCGTGATGGTGGCCGCGTTCGCCGCCTGCGGCAGCTCCAGCGTCCCCGAGCCGGCTGCGGTGGTGACCTTGCAGCCCTCGGCCGGGGGCGCGAGCTTGTCCCGGTTCAGCCACACCACCAGGCCGCCGACCACCGCCAGCGCCAGCACCCCGACCAGCACCCGCCGCCACCGCCGCCGCCGGCGCGGCGCCCCGTACCCGTCGCCGTACTCGGCGTCGTACCCGTCGTCCGCGGCGTCGTACCCGGCGTCCTCGGCCACGGTGGCCCCTTTCCCTGGTGGTGCGGTCGCCGCGGTCCCGGCCCGGCGCGCGTGGTTCGCGGACACCGTAACCGCTCGGACGGCCGTACGGGTCCGCGCGGTTGCGCGGGCGCCCGCGCGGCGGTCCGGCGGCTCGATAGGGTGGCCGCCATGAGCAGCCCGAACGAGCCCCTCGACCTGACCCTCGACGGCGGAGCGCTGACCGCGCGCCTGGTCGACTTCCCGTCCGTCAGCGGCGAGGAGACCGCCCTGGCGGACGCCGTCGAGGCTGCGCTCCGGGCCTTCCCGCACCTCACCGTCGACCGGCACGGCAACAACGTGGTCGCCCGGACCCACTTCGGCCGGGACGAGCGGGTGGTGCTCGCCGGCCACCTGGACACCGTGCCGATCGCCGACAACGTGCCCTCGCACGTCGAGGGCGACCTGCTCTACGGCTGCGGCACCTCCGACATGAAGTCCGGCGTCGCCGTGCAGCTGCGGCTCGCCGCCACGCTCACCGAGGCCAACCGGGACGTCACCTACGTCTTCTACGACTGCGAGGAGGTGGAGGCCACCCGCAACGGCCTCGGCCACCTGTTCGCGACCCACCCCGACTGGCTGGCCGGGGACTTCGCCGTCCTGATGGAGCCCAGCGGCGCCGTCGTCGAGGGCGGCTGCCAGGGCAGCCTGCGCGCCGACGTCACGCTCACCGGCGTCCGGGCCCACGCCGCCCGCGGCTGGCTCGGCGACAACGCCGTCCACAAGGCCGCGGAGGTGCTGCGCCGGCTCGCCGAGTACCAGCCGCGCCGGGTCGAGATCGACGGCCTGGAGTACCGCGAGGGCCTCAACGCCACCCGGATCGACGGTGGCGTCGCCGGGAACGTCATCCCCGACGAGTGCACCGTCCACGTCGCCTTCCGGTTCGCCCCCGACCGCACCCTGGAGCAGGCTGAGGAGCACCTGCGCGAGGTCTTCGAGGGCTACCGGCTGGACATCGCGGACGCCTCGCCCGCCGCGCTGCCCGGCCTCGGGCTGCCCGCCGCCCGGGCCTTCCTGGCCGCGGTCGGCGGCGAGCCCCGGGCCAAGTTCGGCTGGACCGACGTGGCCCGGTTCTCCGCGCACGGCGTCCCCGCCGTCAACTACGGCCCCGGCGACCCGAACCTGGCCCACAAGCGGGAGGAGCACTGCTCGCTGAGCGCGATCGCCGAGGTCGAGCAGCGGCTGCGGGACTGGCTGAGCCGGTAGCCGGTAGCCGGTGGGGGCGGACGGCGCGCGGCGGGGCGCGGCGGGGGCCGAACGGGGGCCGCCCGGGCGGAGGTTCGTCCGACCCCCGCCTGCGCGACCACCGTTATTTACCTCGGATCGTGCCTCGTCAGGCGTAGTGTTCCGACATGACAGCCAACGGAGATGAACCCGTCCGCCGGCAGAGGAAGCCGTGGCCCGAGAAGCGCAAGGGCCCCGTCCTGCTGCGGCGCGACCAGGTCGAGACGAGCACGACGGACCAGCGGCTGCTGGACACCACCGGGCCGTCCGACTGGTTGCACACCGACCCGTGGCGGGTGCTGCGGATCACCTCGGAGTTCGTCGAGGGCTTCGGCGCCCTCGCCGAACTCCCCACCGCGATCAGCGTGTTCGGCTCCGCCCGGACGCCGGTCGGCTCGCCCGAGTACGAGGCGGGGGTGGAGATCGGCCGGGCGCTGGCCGAGGCCGGCTACGCGGTGATCACCGGCGGCGGCCCCGGCGCGATGGAGGCCGCCAACAAGGGCGCCACCGAGGCCGGCGGGCTGAGCGTCGGCCTGGGCATCGAGCTGCCGTTCGAGCAGGGGCTGAACGAGTACGTCGACCTGGGCCTGAACTTCCGCTACTTCTTCGTCCGCAAGACGATGTTCGTGAAGTACGCCCAGGGCTTCGTGGTCCTCCCCGGCGGACTCGGCACCCTGGACGAGCTGTTCGAGGCGCTCACCCTGGTGCAGACGAAGAAGGTCACCCGGTTCCCGGTGGTCCTGTTCGGCAGCGCCTACTGGGGCGGCCTGGTGGAGTGGCTCAAGTCCACCCTGGTCGCCCAGGGCAAGGCCAACCCCGCCGACCTCGAACTGTTCTACGTCACCGACGACGTGTCCGAGGTGCTGAAGGCCCTGGACGCCGCGCGGGGGCCGAAGGGCACCCCCGCGTAGCGCGCGGGACGACGGGCCGTCAGGCCAGCCCCCGGCGGGCCACCGCCGGGGGGCGGGTGCCGCGGATCGAGGCCACCATGTCCAGCACCTGCCGGGTCTCGGCGACCTGGTGCACCCGGTAGACCCGCGCGCCCAGCCAGGCCGAGACCGCCGTGGTGGCCAGCGTGCCGAGCAGGCGCTCGTCCACCGGCCTGTCCAGGGTCTCGCCGACGAAGTCCTTGTTCGAGAGCGAGACCAGCACCGGGAAGCCGGTCGCGGTCATCTCCGGCAGGCGGCGGGTCGCCTCCAGCGAGTGCCGGGTGTTCTTCCCGAAGTCGTGGCCCGGGTCGATGATCAACCCGTCGCGGCGCACGCCCAGTTCGAGCGCCCGCTCGGCCAGGCCGACGGTCACCGCCAGGATGTCCGCCATCACGTCCTCGTACCCCACCCGGTGCGGGCGGGTGCGCGGCTCGGCACCGCCCGCGTGCGTGCACACCAGGCCCGCGCCGTACCGGGCCGCGACCTCGGCGAGCTTCGGGTCGAAGCCGCCCCAGGCGTCGTTCAGCAGGTCCGCGCCGGCCTCGCAGACCGCCTCGCCGACCTCGTGCCGCCAGGTGTCCACGCTGATCACCGCGTCCGGGTGGCGCTTGCGCAGCTCCGCCACGAACGGCACCGTGCGGCGCAACTCCTCCTCCACGGTGACCTCCTCGCCCGGACCGGCCTTCACCCCGCCGATGTCCAGGATCGCGGCGCCCTCGGCCACCGCCCGGTCCGCGGCCGCGAAGGCCGCCTCGTCGGCGAAGGTCGCCCCCCGGTCGAAGAACGAGTCCGGGGTGCGGTTCACGATCGCCATGACGACCAGCTCGTCCGGGCCGAACTCCCGTGTGCCGAGGCGTAGTGCCACCGGTGTCTCCTCCTCAGCGCTCCCGGGTGCAATGATGGGCCCCGGCCTGTACCGGGACCATGATCCCACCGTAGCCCTCGCGGGCGGGCCGAAGCCGACCGGGAACTGCCGGGAACTGACGGAGGACAGCTCGTGTTCGTGGTGATCGTGATCGCGATGGCCCTGGTGGTCGGCGGCGCCGCAGTGGTGGCGCTGGGCGGCGGCGGAACGCTGCCGGAGGCCGAGCACGACCGGCTCACGGTGCGCCTCCCGCAGGACCGTGCGCTCAGCCGCACCGACGTCGACGAGCTCCGCCTCCCGATGGCGCTGCGCGGCTACCGGATGGACGAGGTCGACGACGTGCTCGACCGCCTCGGCGCGGAACTCGCCCTCCGGGACGCCCGGATCGCCGAACTGGAGGCCGTCGGCGTGGTCCGCGGCTCGGTGGCGGCGGCCGAGGGCGCGGCGGGTGCGGCGGGTGCGGCCGGGGAGCCGCTGCCGGGGCTGGAGGCGTTCACCACCGTCCTGGAGAAGGAGCCGCAGGGCCCGGCGGTCGGCGAGCCGACCGAGGCCGCCCAGACCGGCGAGACCGGCGAGCCCGACGAGCGGGGCGCCGGGGTGGTCGCGGACAAGGGCGCCGCCACCGCCGCCGCCGAGCGCAAGGGCGACCGGGCGTGACGGGTGCGGTCCTCGGAGCCGACGGGCTGCGGCGCTGCGGCTGGGGCGACTCGGCCGAGGACTACCGGGCCTACCACGACACCGAATGGGGCCGTCCGGTCCACGGCGACCTGGCCCTGTTCGAACGGATCTCGCTGGAGGCGTTCCAGTCCGGGCTGTCCTGGATCACCATCCTGCGCCGCCGGGAGGGCTTCCGGACGGCCTTCCGCGGCTTCGACCCCGCGGCGGTCGCCGAGTTCGGCGACGCGGACGTCGAACGGCTGCTGGCCGACACCGGGATCATCCGCAACCGGGCCAAGATCCTCGCCACCATCGCCAACGCGCAGGCCGTCCGGACGCTGGCCGACGGCGAACTCGACGCCCTGATCTGGAGCCACGCCCCGGACGGCGACCGCCCCGCCCCGCCGACCCTGGCCGACGTACCGGCCGTGACGCCGGAGTCCACGGCACTGGCGAAGGCCCTCAAACGGGCCGGCTTCCGCTTCGTGGGCCCGACCACCGCGTACGCGCTGATGCAGGCGTGCGGCCTGGTCAACGACCACCTCGCGGACTGCCACGCCCGCTAGCACCTCCACCCCGGAACCGCCCGGGCGGCCCCGGCCCGCCGCGAGCGGTTCTCGCCGAGGGCGTCGTTCCCCTTCGTGCGGTTCCCCGCGCCCGTGGTGGGTTGGAGGGTGTGGGTTTCCGGCTCCGCCGGGTGGGGGGGTGGAGCGCTTGAGCCGCCCGGGCGGCCCCGGCCCGTCGCGAGCGGATCTCACCAAGGGCGTCGTTCCCCTTCGCGCGGTTCCCCGCACCCCCTGGCCGGCGGGGCGCGGGGGACGCGCGGGGGCTGCTCTCCTGGTGCCGCGGGGCCCCGCGGGGGCGGTCAGCGGCCGACGAAGGCGGGCTTCTCCTTGGCGAGGAAGGCGTCGACGGCGATGCGGTGGTCCTCGCTCTCGCCCGCGAGGGTCTGGAGTTCGTCCTCCTTGTCGAGCAGCTCGTCCAGGGAGTGGGAGGCGCCGTAGGCCAGGGACGCCTTGATCGCGCCGTAGGCGACCGTCGGGCCGTTGGCCAGGGTGAGGGCGAACTCGTGTGCGGCGGCGGCGAGTTCGGCGGCGGGCAGGACGCGGGTGGCGAGGCCGAGGGTGAGCGCCTCCTCGGCGCGGACGGTGCGCGGCAGCATCAGCAGCTCGGTGGCCCGGGCGTGGCCGACCAGCCGGGGGAGGGTCCAGGAGGCGCCGGAGTCGGCGGTGAGGGCGACACCGGCGAAGGAGGTGTTGAAGCCCGCGGTGTCGGCGAGCAGCCGGAAGTCGCAGGCGAAGGCGAGCGAGGCCCCGGCGCCGGCGGCGATGCCGTTGACCGCGGCGACGGTGGGCTTGCGCATCCAGGCCAGGGCCCGGACCAGCGGGTTGTAGTGCTCGGCGACGGTGCGCAGCGCGCCCTCGCCGGTCTCGCGCTGGCGCTGGAGCAGTCCGACGTGCTCCTTGAGGTCCTGGCCGACGCAGAACGCCTTGTCGCCGGCGCCGGTGAGCAGCACGGCCCGGACCCCGGGGTCGGCCGCGGCGGTGGTGACGGCGTCCCGGAGGGCGACCTTGGTGGGGACGTCGAGGGCGTTCATGGCGGCGGCGCGGTCGATGGTGAGGACGGCGAGGGCGCCGTCGCGCTCGTAGCGCACGGTGTCGGACATGGTGAGGGCTCCCGGGTCGCGGTGGCTGTCGTGGGCCAGCATGCCGGAGCGCGGGCGGGCGGGGGAGTGTGAGGTGGCGCACCCCCGGCGGGCGTGTCGGACTGCGCGGGGATGCGGCTTTCGGCAGGTGATCGGGGCCTTTCGGCTGGTTGGCGAAGTTTGACGCAGAGAGTGATGTTGGTCATCCAGCCGTCGCATGCGGGATAATGGCTTCCGATCAATGCGTTCGATACCGGCGGTGGACGGACTGTCCGGTGCGTACCTGAACGGTTGCAGGAAGGGGAACGAGCATGGCGGCCATGAAGCCGCGGACGGGTGACGGCCCGCTGGAGGTCACCAAAGAGGGGCGGGGCATCATCATGCGAGTTCCGCTCGAAGGAGGCGGGCGCCTGGTGGTGGAGCTGACGCCCGACGAGGCGGACGCTCTGGGCGAGGCCCTCAAGAAGGCCTGCGGCTGATCTGCAGGTGGTGACCCCGCATCTCCCCGGGCGATCGGCGAGGTGCTCGACGGGCCCGGCCCCCCGCTGCGGGGGGCCGGGCCCGTTCCGCATCGCCCCGGGCCCCGCCGCCCCGGACCGGCGCGGTACGCCCCTCTCGGGCCCCGCCCCGGGCGGTGCGGTACGCCCCTCTCGCGCCCCGCCCCGGGCGGTGCGGTACGGCCGTCCCGGTCCGGTCAGCGCTTGACGGCGCAGAGCAGCCCGTCGGAGACCGGGAGCAGGGCGGGCAGCAGGATCTCGCTCTCCCGGATGTCGGCGACCAGGTCGCGCACGGCCCGGGTCTGCGGGTCGTCGAGTTCGGGCTCGGCCAGCCGGCCCTCCTGGAAGACGCCCTCGAAGCAGACCACGCCGCGCGGCCGCAGCAGCCGCACCGCCTCGGTCAGGTGCAGCCGGGAGTCGGCCGGGTCGCCGTCGCAGAAGACCAGGTCGTACTGGCCGTCGGCGAGCCGGGGCAGCACGTCCCGGGCCCGGCCGGGGATGCAGCGGACCCGGTTGCCGGCGAACCCGGCGGCCCGGTACGCCTCGCGGGCGTACTGCTGGCGCACCGGTTCGGAGTCGACGGTGGTGAGCACCCCGTCCGCGCGCATGCCGCGCAGCAGGTAGACGCCGGAGACGCCGGTGCCGGTGCCGACCTCGACCACCGCCTTGGCGTCGAGGGCGGCGGCGAGCAGCCGGAGCGCGGCGCCGCCGCTGGGGCCGATCGCGCGTATGCCGGTGCGGGCCGACTGGGCCCGGGCGTAGGTCAGCACCGCGTCCTCGCCGACGTAGGTGTCGGCGAGGGCCGCTCGCTGGGGCCCGAACTCGGTGATGGCTGCCTCTTCCGGAGCGCCGGTGCCGACCCAAGTCGACAAATTCCAGCGACAGACTACTGGCCGCCCGGGAACCGCGTTCGACGGCTGGCCGTTGGACTGCTACGGGCGGCCCGACCGCCCGGGGCGGTCGCTGTTCGACGGCTCTTATCCGGGCTTGACGGGTGAGGTGGATATGGTGGTGGCTCTGCTGGGCAGAAGAGCCGACCGAGGAGGTGTGGCCGAGGGCGACGTCCCTGTGCAGCGGCACTACCGCGGCCTCACGTCGATCCGCACGCCGAAGCCCGTGATGAACCAGTCTGTGCACTCCCCCCTGGACAAGTCGACCGCAGCCGACGACACGGTGGCCGGGGCCGCCGGCACGCTCGCGTCCTTCGCGGAGGGGCCCGACGCGCAGAGCTGGACGCCGCCCAGCTGGGAGGAGATCGTCGAGGCGCACAGCGCCCGGGTCTACCGCCTGGCGTACCGGCTGACGGGCAACCAGCACGACGCCGAGGACCTCACCCAGGAAGTCTTCGTCCGGGTCTTCCGCTCGCTCTCCACCTACACCCCCGGCACCTTCGAGGGCTGGCTGCACCGGATCACCACCAACCTGTTCCTGGACATGGTGCGCCGCCGCCAGCGGATCCGCTTCGACGCCCTCGGCGAGGACGCGGCGGAGCGCCTGGCCAGCCGCGAGCCCAGCCCCGCCCAGCACTTCAGCGACACCCACTTCGACGCGGACGTCCAGCAGGCGCTGGACACCCTCGCCCCGGAGTTCCGCGCCGCCGTGGTGCTCTGCGACATCGAGGGCCTCTCCTACGAGGAGATCGCCGCCACCCTCGGGGTGAAGCTCGGCACCGTCCGCAGCCGGATCCACCGCGGCCGCTCGCACCTGCGGGCGGCCCTCAAGCACCGGGCGCCGAACGCCGCCGCGGGCCGTTCGCGCCGGGGCGGCTCCGCCGAGCCCGTGCCGGTCGGCGCCGAGCAGGCCGTCAGCGACCGGAGGGGGTCATGAGCGATCGCGCCCCCGAGCGCGCGGACGCCACCGGCCGCCCGCGCTGGGCGCCGCTGCGCCGCGCCGAGCAGCCGGCCCCGCCCGGCCCCGAGCCGCGCCCGCCGGCGGTCCGCCCGGTCGAACCGGCCGCCGAGGAGCACCACCTGGGCGAGCGGCTGTCCGGCTACCTGGACGGCGAGCTGGGCCACGACGCCCGCGAGCGGGTCCAGGCCCACCTGGCGACCTGCCCGGACTGCCTGGCCGAGGCCGAGCAGGCCCGGTCGGTCAAGCGCGCGCTGAGCGAAGCCGGCACGCCCGGCCCGTCGGCCGCCCTGATGGCCCGGCTGATGGCCGTCGCCGCGCTGCCCGAGGACCAGGCCGGTCCGGACGGGCCGACCGGCGGCTCCGGCGGCTCCGGCGGCGTGTTCGGCGGCAGCCGGCTCACCGGCGGCTCCTTCGGCCGCGGCGCGGGCTTCGGCGGCGGCGCGCTCGGCGCGGACGCCCCGATACCCGGCATCGACCCGCGGGCCGGCCTGTTCGGCACCCGCCCGTCCGCCCTGCCGGGCCGCGAGCCGGACGCCGACCTGCGTCCGCTGGCCGCCGGACTCGGCGAACTCCCGGTCTCCCGCCCGGCCGCCCGCGGCCGCCGGCTGGTGTTCGCCGCCGCCGGGGCGTTTTCGGTCGCCGCCGTCACCCTCGGCGGGGTCGGCAGCGTCACCGCCGGCCAGAGCCCCGGCCGCCAGCCCACCAGCGTCACCCCGGTCGGCGGGGCGGTCGTCCCGGTCAACGCCCAGCAGCCGGTGGACGTGCAGGAGTACCCGCTGCGCGCCCGCTACCAGCTCAGCACGCCCGCGCCCACCGGTGACCCGAGGCAACTCCTGCGCTAGCCTGCCTTCACCGGCACGCCGTCGACGCCGGTCACCCGGGTGGTCTTTACCACGGTTTCATCCGCCGGGGGCCGGGGGAACGGCCGCCCGCGTTTACCCTTGTGATTCAGCGATGTCGGGTGCTGGGAGTTCAGGTGTTCGGAGACATAGGCGGACTGGAGGTCGTGACGGTCATCGTCATGGCCATCGTGATCTTCGGCCCGGACAAGCTCCCCAAGCTGATCCAGGACACGATGGGCTTCATCCGCAAGGTCCGCTCCTTCGCGGACAGCGCGAAGGAGGACATCCGGAGCGAACTCGGGCCGGAGTTCCAGAACTTCGACTTCGAGGACCTCAACCCGAAGACCTTCGTCCGCAAGCAGTTGCTCGGCGACGGCGACGACCCGCTGGGCCTCAAGGACCTCAAGGACAGCGTCGACCTCAAGTCCGCGCTGAACGGCGACCCCGTCCCGACGCCCACCGCCTCGGTCGACTTCGCCAAGAGCGCCACCGCCGGCGCCGGCCCGGCCCTGGCGGTCGGGGAGCGCCCCCCGTTCGACCCCGACGCGACCTGACGCCGCCCGCGCCCGGCCGCCCCCTCCGGCCCTTCCGACGCCCCGTCCCGCCCCGGTAGGACGGGGCATCGCCGTCCGCGCCGCTATCGTGTCCACTGCCCCTCCCGGACGGCGGACCTGTGGGTTCCGTCACGCCTGGCCGTGTCCGGCCCGGTCCTTCCGCCCGGAAGGGCCCGGGTGCGCGACCATAGAGCGCCCGGAGAGCACAGCTGAGGAGGCCCGCAGTGGACGTCACGCACCGTACGGGGAGCATCGCCGCCGCCCGCCGCGCCATCGACCCGCTGGCCGGCTACCGCGCCGCCGACTTCCCCTGGTACGGCCTGGACGAGGGCTGGACCGGCCGCCGCTGGCTCGGCCAGGTCGGCACCGGCCAGCGCGGCGCCGAGCCGGGCACCCCCGACTACGGCACCCTCGGCCACGGCGACGAGCCCGCCCGCGGCCCCGAACCGCGCGACACCCGCCGCTTCGCGGTGGTCGTCACCGTCGCCCGCCGCGAGGTCCGCCGCAGCGCCGACAACACCGGCACCCTGGAGGCCACCTCCGCCTCCTCCGCCGCCTGGCTGGCCGGCTCCGGCCTGCTCACCGCCACCTGGCCCGGCAACCTCGACCGCACCCTGCGGCAGAACTGGCTCGACCAGCAGTCCGCCCTCGCCTGGGACCTGGCCGACGACCTCGACGGCCCCGCCTGGTCCTCGCTCACCCTCCCGGTCAACGGCCTCCCGCAGCCCTTCCGCTACCGCGAGTCCGAACACGGCTGGGTCCTGGCCGGCGAGGCCCCCGGCGTGCTGATCGGCGCCTACGGCCGCTCGGTGTCCGCGTACGGCGTCGGCTTCACCGCCGTCGCCGACCTGGGGACGTACGACGGCAAGTAGGCCCCCGGCCGGCCCCGTACTCCGGACCCGGGGCCGGCACCGGGTCCGGCACCGCCGCCCGGTGGCTCCCGGGAGCGGCAGTGTGACGACGAGCACCGCGATCCAGCCGCGGCGGCTGCCGGACCGGGTGGCGAGCACCCCGGCCGCCCGGCACCGGCAGCGCCGCCGCCGGGCAGCCCGTCCCCGCCGCTCGTCCACACCCTGTGGACGGCCCCCGCCCGCCCGACCGGTTCCGGAGCCCCACCGTGCAGATATCCTTCGCCACCGCCCCCGGCCACCCCGGCCGACCGAACGAGGACCTCGTCCTGGCCGGCCCCGACACCGTCCTGGTCCTCGACGGCGCGGGCCTCCCCGACGGCACCGCGACCGGCTGCGCGCACGGCGTGCCCTGGTTCGTCCGCACCCTCGGCACCGAACTGCTCCACCGCGCCCTGGACGGCACCCGGCCCCTGGCGGACTGCCTGGCCGACGCGCTCGCCGCCACCGCCCGGCGCCACGGCCCCGCCTGCGACCTCGCCCACCCCATGACACCCACCGCCGCCGTCGCCCTGCTGCGCCGCACCGAGGACCGCGCGCAGTGGCTCGTCCTCGCCGACTCCACCGTCCTGGTTGACCTCCCCGACGGCCTGCGCGCCGTCTCCGACCACCGCGTCGGCGAGGTGACCGACCGTCAACTCCGCGACCTCGCCCACCGCCTGGACGGCCTCCCCGCCGCCGACCGCCGCACCCTCCTCGCCGACGCCCAGCGCCAGGCCATGAACACCCCCGACGGCTACTGGGTGGCCGGCCCCGACCCCGCCGCCGCCCACCACGCCCTCACCGGCACCGCCCCCTGGCCCGACCTCCGCTCCGCCGCCCTCCTCACCGACGGCGCCGCCCGCCCCGTCGACGACTTCGCCACCACCGACTGGCCCGCCCTCCTCACCCTCCTCCAGGACACCGGCCCCCAGTCCCTGATCGACCACACCCGCACCCTCGAACACACCGACCCCCACCACACCCGCTGGCCCCGCACCAAGACCCACGACGACGCCACCGCCGCCCTCCTCCGCCCTTAGCCCCCACCATCCGCACCGACGCACCGCCCGACAACGACGACCGCCGACCACTCCCCGGCGGTCGGGGCAGTGGTCGGCGGTGGCGCGACGGGCCGGAGAACCCGACCGTCAGAACTTGTTCTTCGGGGTCAGCCCCAGCGAGAGGCCCGAGAGGCCGCGCTGGCGGCCGGAGAGTTTGCCGGCGATGGTGCGGAGGGCGGAGCCGGCGGGGGAGTCGGGGTTGGTGAGGACGACCGGGCGGCCGTCGTCGCCGCCCTCGCGGAGGCGGACGTCGATGGGGATGGAGCCGAGGACGGGGACGGTGGCGCCGACGGTGCGGGTGAGGGCGTCGGCGACGGTCTGGCCGCCGCCGGTGCCGAAGACGTCGATCATCTCGTCGCAGTGCGGGCAGGGCATGCCGGACATGTTCTCGATGACGCCGACGATCTTCTGGTGGGTCTGGAGGGCGATGGTGCCGGCCCGTTCGGCGACCTCGGCGGCGGCCATCTGGGGGGTGGTGACGATCAGGATCTCGGCGTTCGGGACGAGCTGGGCGACCGAGATGGCGATGTCGCCGGTGCCGGGGGGCAGGTCGAGCAGGAGGACGTCGAGGTCGCCCCAGTAGACGTCGGCGAGGAACTGCTGGAGGGCGCGGTGCAGCATCGGGCCGCGCCACACCACGGGGGCGTTGCCCGGGGTGAACATGCCGATCGAGATGACCTTCACGCCGTTCGCCGACGGTGGCATGATCATGTCCTGGACCTGGGTCGGCCGGCCCTCGACGCCCAGCATCCGGGGCACGCTGTGGCCGTAGATGTCGGCGTCCACCACGGCGACCTTCAGCCCGTCCGCGGCCAGCGCCGCCGCCAGGTTGACCGTCACCGAGGACTTGCCGACGCCGCCCTTGCCGGAGGCCACCGCGTAGACCCGGGTCAGGGTGCCGGGCTTGGCGAACGGGATCTCCCGCTCCGGGGCGCCGCCGCGCAGCAGCTGGGAGAGCTCGCGGCGCTGCTCCTCGCTCATCACGTCGAGCTCGACGGCGACCGAGGAGACCCCCGGCACCGCGGAGACCGCGTCGGTGACCCGCTGGGTGATCGTCTCGCGCATCGGACAGCCGGAGACGGTGAGGTACACCGCGACCTTCACCGCGCCGCCGTCGCCGACCTCGACGGACTTCACCATGCCGATCTCGGTGATCGGGCGGTTGATCTCCGGGTCGTGGACGCTCGCCAGGGCTTCCCGGACGGACTGCTCCGTCACCCCGGTCGCCACCTCTGTCTCGTTGGCCATGTGTTGATGGTACGGCGCGGCGCCCGGCCCCCGACTCGTCGGTAGCGTGCCGCCGGTCACAGCGTGTCGGCGGACTCCCGGCGCTCGTCGACCTCCTTGAGCAGCGCCTGCAGTTCGGAGCGGATGCCGCCCAGTTCGGAGCTGATGAAGGCGCGCGTGGCGACCTCGCCCAGGCCCTGGCGCAGCGCCGCGACCTCGCGGGTCAGGTACTCGGTGTCGGCGATGTTCCGGTCGCTGCGGGCCCGGTCCTGCTCCATGTTGACCCGGTCGCGGTCGTCCTGCCGGTTCTGCGCGAGCAGGATCAGCGGGGCCGCGTACGAGGCCTGGAGGGAGAGCATCAGGGTGAGGAAGATGAACGGGTAGTCGTCGAAGCGGACGGACACCGGGAGCAGGGTGTTCCACACCACCCAGGCGATGATCACCACCGTCATCCAGACGATGAACCGCCCGGTGCCCAGGAAGCGCGCGATCCGCTCGGAGAGCTTGCCGAACGCCTCCGGGTCCCAGGCCGGCAGCCGGATCAGCCCGGGCCGGCCGGTGCGCGGCTGGTCGAGCCGGGAGCGCGGCCCGCCGCCCGCCGAGGGCCGCTCCTCGCGGCGGCCGCGCTGCTCGCGGGCCCGCAGCTCGCGCAGCTGGCGCAGTTCGCGCAGCTCGCCCTGGATCCGCTGGCCCGAGGTGCTGTCGCCCTGGCGCTTGCGGTCAGCGTCCACCGTGCACCCCGCTCGTCTCCGTGTCGGTGCCAGCGTCGGTGCCGGTGCCGGTGCCGCGCGCCGCGTCGATGCCGTGCGCCGTGCCCTCGCGCCAGTCCTCCGGCAGCAGGTGGTCCAGCACGTCGTCCACCGTGACGGCGCCCAGCAGCCGGTCCTCCTCGTCGACCACCGGCGCCGCCACCAGGTTGTACGTGGCCAGGTAGGAGGTGATCAGCGGCAGCGGGGTGTTCGGCGGCAGCGGGTCCAGGTCGTCGTCCACCATCGAGCCGACCAGCGTGTACGGGGGTTCGCGCAGCAGCCGCTGGAAGTGCACGGTGCCCAGGTACGTCCCGGTCGGCGTCTCGTTCGGCGGGCGGCACACGTACACCTGGGCGGCCAGCGCCGGCTTGGTGTCCGAGATCCGCACCCGGGCCAGTGCCTCGGCCACCGAGGCGTCCGGTTCCAGCACAATCGGCTCGGTGGTCATCAGCCCGCCCGCGGTGTCCTCCTCGTACGAGAGCAGCCGGCGCATCTCCTCCGCCTCGGCGGGCTCCATCAGCCGCAGCAGGCGCTCGGCGTCCGCCTCGGGCAGTTCGGAGAGCAGGTCGGCGGCGTCGTCCGGGTCCATGGTCTCCAGGATGTCGGCGGCGCGCTCCTCCTTGAGCTTGCCGATGATCTCCACCTGGTCGTCCTCCGGCAGCTCCTCCAGGACGTCGGCCAGCCGGTCGTCGTCGAGGGCGGCGGCCACCTCGGCCCGGCGCTTGGCCGACAGGTGGTGCATGACGTTCGCCAGGTCGGCCGGGCGGAGCTGCTCGAAGGTGGCCAGCAGGTTGGCCGCGCCCTGGCCCTCCTCGGTCAGCGAGAAGCCGGTCACGGCCGACCAGTCGAGCAGCAGCTGCTCGCCCTTCGCCTTCCGCAGCCGTCCGGCCGGCCGGCCCGCCTGGACGAACACCTTGTCGATCTCCCACTCGCGCAGCCGGGTCTGCACCATCGCCACGTCCAGGACGGTCACCTCGTCGGTGGTCTTGGTCCTGGTCACGGTGCGGTCGAGCAGCTCGGCCAGCACCAGCGTCTCGGACGGCCGCTGCTCGAACCGGCGCATGTTCAGCAGTCCGGTGGAGAGCACCTGCCCCGACTCCAAACTGGTCACCCTGGTCATCGGCAGGAAGATCCGCCGCCGCCCGATCACCTCCACCACCAGCCCCAGCACCCGGGGCGGCCGCCCGCCCAGCCGCAGCGAGACCACCACGTCCCGGACCCGTCCCACCTGGTCCCCGTTCGGGTCGAACACCGCGACACCGGAGAGGTGGGAGATGAACACCCGGCTGCCAGGCCCCGCCATACGAGACTCCCTCCGGGGAAGCGGACACAACCCCCCAAATCTAGCCGGGCGGGGGAGGGGAGGCCGTCAGACGCGAGCGGGAGGGAGCGAAACCGGACGGGCGGCGGGCGGCCGCAGGAAGAGGCGGGCGGCGGGAGGAGCGGGCGGCGGGAGGAGGCGGGCGGCGGGGCCGGGCGGCGTCAGCGCCCGCGCCGCTTGAGGAGCAGCCTGGGCAGCCCCGCCGGGGCCGGCCGCCGGGTGGTCGCGGCGGTGGGCAGCGGCGCGGCGGCGAGGTCGTCGTCGGGGAGCGGGGCGAGCGGCGCGTCGACGGGGGTGAGGCGCAGGACGTGGCACTCGCGGGCCCAGCGCTCGCCGATGGTGTCGGTGTCGGGGGCGTTCAGCCGCTTGCCCTTGAGCTCCTCGACGGCGCCGTCCCAGGCGGGGGTGCCGGGGTCGAGGCGGGTGACGGCGGCGGTCAGGGCGACCAGGCGGCCCCACTTGTCCTTGCTGCGCAGCGTGACCGCGGCGGAGGTGACGGCGGCGAGTCCGTGCAGGGGCTGTTCGGAACCGTCGCCGACCACGACGACCGCGCCGTCGTGCCAGGCGTGCCAGAGCGGGCGGGCGTGCGACTGTCCGGCGGGCTGTACCCAGAGCAGTCCGGACTTCTTGGCGGCTTCCTCCACCAGGGCCCGGTCGAGGAAGTCCGTCGGGCTCGCGGTCGTCGTACGCTCCATGCCGCACAGCGTACGGCCTGGGCCCGCGGCGGCCGGTCCCATCCCCCGGACGACAGTGCCGTCACCGCCGGACAGCCCTTACCGTAGAGGCCGTCCGCCCCGTCGCCCGAAGGAGCGCCGTGACCGCCGTCAGCACCACCGCCCCCGCCGCATCCCCGGCGCCGGGAGGGCGGGGGCACCTGCCGCGCACCGACCTGCTGCTGCTGGCGGTGTCGATCGCGGGCATCTCGCTCTCCGCGCCGCTGATCAGCGCGACGGCCGCGCCCGCGCTGGCCATCGCGTTCTGGCGCAACGGCATGTCGGTGGCGGTGCTGGGCCCGTACGCGCTGTGGCGGCACCGGGCCGAGCTGCGCGGCATCCCGCGGCGGGCGCTGCTGCTGGCCACGGCGGCGGGCGTGCTGCTGGCACTGCACTTCGCGCTCTGGATGCCCAGTCTGCGGATGACCTCGGTCGCGTCGTCCACGGCCCTGGTGACCACCACCCCGCTGTGGGCGATCCTGCTGATGCGGCTGTCCGGGGTGCGGGCGCCGCGGCTGGTCTGGCTGGGCGCGGGCGTGGCGTTCGCGGGCGTGCTGGTGCTGACCGGCGTCGACCTGACGGTCTCGGCCCGGGCCCTGCTGGGCGACGGCCTGGCGCTGGCGGCGGGCGCGGCGGCGGCCGGATACCTGCTGCTGGGCGCGGAGGTGCGGCGGACCGTCTCGACCACCGCGTACACCCTGGTCTGCTACGCGACCTGCGCGCTCGCGCTGCTGGCGGCCTGCCTGCTGACCGGCACCCGGCTGGGCGGCTGGCCGGCCGGCGCGTGGTGGCAGATCTTCCTGCTGATGGTGACGGCGCAGCTGCTCGGCCACTCGCTGAGCAACCGGGTGGTGCGCACCCTGGGCCCGTCGATCACCTCGACGGCGATCCTGCTGGAGACCCCGGGCGCGGCGCTGATCGCCGCGGTCTGGCTGGGTCAGTGGCCGCCGGTCGCCGCCTACCCGGCGGTGGGGCTGATCCTGCTGGGCCTGGTGCTGGTGGCCCGGGCGGAGCGCCGCTGACGCCCCGCCCGGCCGCCCGCCGCCGTCACAGCCAGCCGTTGCGGCGGAAGCCCCGGTACATGCCGACGCAGATCACCACGATCGCGCCGAGCACGGTCGGGTAGCCGTAGGTCGACTTGAGCTCCGGCATGTGCTCGAAGTTCATCCCGTACACACCGGTGATCATGGTGGGGACGGCGAAGATCGCGGCCCAGGCGGTGATCTTGCGCATGTCCTCGTTCTGGGCGACCGAGACCTGCGCCAGGTTGGCCTGGAGCAGCGAGTTGAGCAGCTCGTCGAAGCCGTGCACCTGCTCGCTGACCCGGGCCAGGTGGTCGGCGACGTCCCGGAAGTACTTCTGCATGTCCGGGTCGACCAGCCGCCCGGTGGGCTCGGCGAGCTGGAGCATCGGCCGCAGCAGCGGGGTGACGGCGCGCTTGAACTCCAGCACCTCGCGCTTGAGCTGGTACACCCGGCCGACGTCGGCGCCGCGCCCGCCCTTGTTGGCGAACACGTCGAACTCGATCTCGTCGACGTCGTTCTGCAGCCGGTCGGCGACCAGCAGGTAGTTGTCCACCACGTGGTCGGCGATGGCGTGCAGCACCGCCGCCGGGCCCTTGGCGAGCAGGCCGGTGCCCTCGTCGTCGGCCTCCAGGCGGTGCCGCAGGCTGCGCAGCGAGGAGTGCGCGCCGTGCCGGACGGTGATCACGAAGTCCTGGCCGGCGAAGACCATCAGCTCGCCGGTCTCGACCACCTCGCTGGTCGGGGTGAGCTGCTCGTGCTCGACGTAGCGGACGGTCTTGAACACCGCGAACAGCATGCCGTCGTACCGCTCGACCTTGGGGCGCTGGTGCGCGTGCACCGCGTCCTCCACGGCCAGCGGGTGCAGGCCGAAGCGCTGCGCGATGCCCTCGAACTCGGCCTCGGTCGGCTCGTGCAGGCCGATCCAGCTGAACGAGCCGGGGCCCATCTGCTGCGCGGCTTTCACCTGCCGGGCGGCCTCGCGCGGGCTGCACGTCTCGGTGGCCCGCTTGCCCTGGTGGTAGACGGCGCAGTCCACCACGGCGGAGGGGGTGTCGCCGGGCTTCGACTCGAACGAGTCGCCGACCCGGCGGCGGGCTGGACGGACGACGGCGGCGCGCAGGTTGTGCATCATCGACATGGCACGGGCTCCCTAGGGCCGGACCGGCGCGCCCCGGGACGTACCGGGGGAACGCGACGGCGGAAAACACCGGTGGACACGCCGGGGCTGAAGAAGTGTCAGAAAGCCGTTCGCTGGGCGGGTTTCGTCGGATCAGGCCCGGGGAAGGTGCTCTCTCGGCCGCGCGCGACGCTGCGGGTACCTGGTCAGCCGCGTGGGCGGCGGGCCGGGGCGGGCCGGAGAGAGCTGCCGGTACTGCATGGTCGACTGCTGTCCACCGTGACCACCTCCTCCACGCCGGGGCCCGCGCGGGGGCCTTCGCGGCCCCGGTTCACGTCCACGAGGCCGACCGCTCACATTAACAGCTCTTCCCGGAGCCGCGCCCGGCATTCGCCGTCCCCCGGGTAAAGGTCGCGCCAAGGTTCCGGACGGCGCACCCGCGCTAAGGTCGCCGCATGGCGCACGACTTCCCGCACTTCGGCGACTTCTCGCAACCGGACGGCCACGCCGGCCCGACCCGGCAGACCGTCCTCACCCTGGTCGAGGCCCGGCTGACCGGCACCTTCGGCGAACCCACCGGCCGGGCCGCCGTCACCTTCGTCGGCGCGGACCGGATCGAGGTGCTGCGGTTCGGCCCCGACCCGGACGGCCTGGTCCGGTACGCGACGCTCGGCATGGCCGCCGCCCCGATGGCCGACCCGACCGCCCCCGTCGCCGACCCGGTGCGCGGCCCGCGCGCCGAACTGGTGCTCACCGTGCGCGGCGGCCGCGACGAGGCGCACCGGGCGCTCGCGGTCCTCGCCGCCAGCCCGCAGGTCGAGGGCCTGGTGGTGGCCCCCGGCGGCTCGCTCGACCTGGGCTCCCCGCTGTGGACCGGCGCCCCGTTCACCTCGGTGCTGGCCGCCGAACCCGGCGGCCTGGTCGAGGACCTCGAACTCCCCGCCCCGGCCGACCCGGTGCGCTTCCTCCCGCTGCTGCCGATGACCCCCAACGAGGCCGCCTTCAAACGCGTCCAGGGCGCCGAAGCACTCCAGGACCGCTGGCTCAAGCACGGCACCGACCTGCGCGACCCGAACCGCCGTGGCGTCCCGCTGGACTGACGGCCCCCGGCGGACGACGGGCGGCAGGTGGCGGGTGGCAGGTGGCGGGTGGCGGGGGTCAGCCGGTGATCGGGGCCGCCCCCGTCGCCTGGGCGAGCAGTTCCCCGTACGCGGCCGGGTCGGTGGTGTGCTCGCCCAGGCGGACGGTCTTGCGGGTGCCGTGGTAGTCGCTGGAGCCGGTGGTGAAGAGGCCCAACTCGGCGGCCAGGGCGCGCAGTCGGGCCCGGGTCGGCTCGTCGTGGTCGACGTGGTCGACCTCCAGGCCGCCCAGGCCGGCCGCCGCCAGCTCGGCGATCACCGCGTCCGACACCGTCCGCCCGCGCTTGACCGCCCCCGGGTGCGCGAACACCGGCACCCCGCCCGCCGCCCGCACCAGCCGGACCGCCGCCACCGGGTCGGTCTCGTGCTTACGGACGTCCGCCCGCCCGCCGTTGGCCAGCCACTCGGGTGTGAACGCGTCCGAGACGCCCGCCACCACGCCCGCCTCCACCAGCGCCGAGGCGATGTGCGGACGGCCCACCGAGCCCTCGCCCGCGATCCGCTCCACCTGCTCCCAGCTGATCGGCGCGCCCAGCTCCCGGCAGCGCTCCACGATCGCCCGCCCGCGCCGGAACCGGTCGGTGCGCACCAGCTCCCGCTCGGCCGCGAAGGCCGGCTCCGCCGGGTCGAACAGGTACGCCAGCAGGTGCATGCTGATCCCGTCCACCTGGCAGGACAGCTCCGCGCCCGGCACCAGCACCAGCCCCGTCCCGGCCACCGCGGCCGCCGCCGCCCCGTACCCGGCCACCGTGTCGTGGTCGGTCAGCGCCACCACGTCCAGCCCGGCGGCCACCGCGTTGGCCACCAGCTCGGCGGGGGAGTCGGTGCCGTCCGAGGCATTGCTGTGGGCGTGCAGATCGATACGCATGCCGCCCAGGATAGGGAGCGGGCCTAGCCCAGCAGGCGCGGGGTGAGCGCCCCGCAGGGCAGCAGGCCCAGTTCGGCGCCCGCGTCGCGCAGGTCGGTCAGCACCAGCTCGTCGTGCATCAGCAGCGCCGACTGCTCGGGCCAGGCGACCGCCCACAGCCACAGGCCGCGCGCCTCGCCGACGTACACCGCGCGGTCGTCCGGCGCGCCCGGGACGTGGAACATCGGGGTCGGGCGGCCCGCCGCCATCAGCTTGGCGTCGGCCGGCTTGTACAGCCCCACCGAATCGCCCGGGTCCGGCCCGTCCAGCCCGGCGTACCGGGCGCCCAGGCCGATGCCCGGCTCCTCGGCCACCAGCACCAGCTCGCCGAACCCGCCGAGCGGCGCCGGGCCGGAGCAGGCGACGGCGGTGGCCCGGGCGCCCGAGAGGTCGTCCCCCGCGTGCGCGATCCCGGTGAACAGCCAGCCCACGGGCAGCGGCCAGGGCAGCCAGACGGGCACCTGCGAGCGGTTCACCGCGACGTTCAGCGCCTCGATGCTCGGGGGCAGCACCGGCTGCATCGGGTGCACGGCACCGTGCAGATCGCACTGCCAGGTGTCGGAGAAGAGACCGGGGGCGCGGACCCGACCGGCGCACCTCGGGCAGCTTGGCTCGCCCCTCATAACCGACAACGGTCCTCCCTCCGGACAGCTGCGTCAAGGACGATCACCCGTAAGGAGTGCGTCACGAGCCGCCCCCGGCGACGGCCCGGGTCCGGCTCAGGTGATGTCCCGGGCGGAGCGCCGTCAAACCCCCGCAGGTCGCGGACCCCGGACGGACTGACGCCCCGTCATCCCAGGGGTCTCCTGCGGTGACGGGGCGTCAGCCGGGTATCGGAACGTCGGACGACTCGGAGGTCGGTCCGCGTCCGCTCACACGGCCTTGCACGGCCGGATGTACAGGCGTTCGCCGGTCTGCGCGGCGGCCTTCAGGTACTCGGAGACGGTCTCCGCGTCGGCGATCAGCCGATCGCTCTCCGTCCCCGCGTGATCCAGGCGGAGGATCTCGAAACGCATGGGCCTCTCCCTTCCCGTCCTCGGGCTCCGAGGCGGACTCGGCCGACGGTCGGCCACCGGACGGTGGCTCGTCGGCGTTGGCTGGGTCGGACGTCCGGCAGGTGCGGTCACCCGTCGCTCCCCCACTCTCAAGCAGGACTCGATCAGCGGCACTTTCCCTTGCGGCACTGGAGGGAGGCGGTGGTGCCCCGATGACTCATCGTGCCGCGACGCTGCTTCCCGGCGGTTGCCCGCCGGTAAATCCGTGGTTTCGGCAGCCGGAGGAGGGTGCGACGGCCGGAGGGTGTTGATCCCGGACAAAATCAAATATTACCCGAGCTAACGATTCTTGTCGCGCGAAAACCGGGGCCGACTTCCGAGCGGCTGTCAGGAGGCCCGCCCGTGACCCGGGACCGGCCGGAAGAACCGGCCGCTCAGCGCCCCGCCGCCACGGCCCCGCTCAGGCGGACCAGAACGCGGCCAGCGCCGCCGCCGTCTCGGCCGGCCGCTCCGCGTTCGGGGAGTGCCCCGCCCCGGCCACCGTCCGCCGCACCGCGCCCAGCCGCCGCGCCATCCGCGACTGCTCCTCGACCGGCCAGGCGTAGTCCCGCTCGCCGGACAGCACCAGCTTCGGCAGCGCCACCGCCGCCAGCTCGTCCACCCGGTCCGGCGCCGCGACCAGGTGCGCCGCCGCCGCCCGCAGCGCCTGCGGGCGGTTCGCCAGCCAGCGGCGGTGCAGGAAGTCCGCGATCTCCGGGTCCAGCGGCGGCACCCGCTCGCCCTCCATCTCCCGCATCACCTGCCAGATCGACTCCAGGTCCATCGAGTCCAGCGCCGTCAGCAGCAGCCCGGTCCGGGCCGCCTCCGCCGCGTCGATCGCCCCCGGCCCGGTCGACACCAGCGCCAACGACGCCCAGGGCAGCTCCTCCGGCGCCGCCAGCACCGCCTCGCGGACCACCTGGCCCCCGAACGAGTGCCCCAGCAGGTGCACCGGCCCCTCCACCCCCAGCCCGGCCGTCACCGCCCGCACGTCCGCCCCCAGGGCCCGGACCGCGTACGCCGCCGGGTCGTCCGGGCCGCCGGACTCGTACTGGCCCCGCTGGTCCACCGCGACCGTCCGGAACCCCGCCTCCGCGAGCGGCTCCAGCAGCGCGATGAAGTCCTCCTTGCTGCCGGTGAACCCCGGCACCAGCACCGCCGTCCCCCGCACCGACCCCGCCGGCTCGCCCCAGAGCGCGGCCAACCCCGCCACCCGGACCGCCCGCACGCACGACGGCAACTTCAAGAACGGCGGCGTACTCATCCGCTGCGGCCCCTCATCTCCGGCTCATCCGACACAGGGCTCAGCCTACGGCGGCGGGACGGGGACGGGACGGCGACGGGCGCGAACGGAGACCTGCCGGGCGCGGGAACGCCGCAGGGGAGGGGCGACCTGTGCGGCCGATCCTCCCCTGCGGGGTGGTGCGGTTGCTTCCCGACTACTTCTCGACGGCCTTCCGGGTCCGGCGCGGAGCCGGGATCTCCTCGGCGGTGGTGGCCGTGGCCTTCTTGACCGTCCGCTTCCGGGGAGCCGGAGCCTCTTCGGCCGCGGGGACCGCCTCGACGGCGGCGACGGCCTTCTTCACGGCCCGCTTGCGCGGCGCCGGGGCGGCGGCCTCCTCGGCCGGGGCGGCCGTGGCCTTCTTGACGGCCCGCTTGCGCGGCGCCGGCGCCTCCTCGGCGGCAGGGACCGCCTCGACGGCGGCAGCCGCCTTCTTGGTGGTGCGCTTGCGCGGAGCCGGGGTGTCCGTCTCCTCGGTGACGGCGGCGACGGCCTTCTTGGCGGCCCGCTTCCGGGGAGCCGGGGCTTCCTCGGCGGCGGGGGCCTCGACGGCGGCGGCAGCCGCCTTCTTGGTCACCCGCTTGCGCGGAGCCGGAGCCTCCTCGACGGCGGCCGGAGCCGCGGCCGGAGCCTCGGCGGGGGCCGGGGTCTCGGCGGTGGTGGTGGCCTTGCGCACGGCCCGGCGACGCGGGGCCGGGGCGGCTGCCACCTCGGTGGCCGGGGCCTCGACGGGGGCCGGAGCCGCGGCCGGAGCCTCGGCGGGGGCCGGGGTCTCGGCGGTGGTGGTGGCCTTGCGCACGGCCCGACGGCGCGGGGCCGGGGCGGCTGCCACCTCGGTGGCCGGGGCCTCGGCCGGGGCCTGGGGCTCGATGGTGGTGGTGGCCTTGCGCACGGCCCGGCGGCGCGGGGCCGGGGCGGCTGCCACCTCGGCGGCGGGGGCCTCGACGGCGGCCGGAGCCTCGGCGGGGGCCGGGGGCTCGATGGTGGTGGTGGCCTTGCGCACGGCCCGACGGCGCGGGGCCGGGGCGGCTGCCAGCTCGGTGGCCGGGGCCTCGACGGCGACCGGAGCCGCCACCGGGACCTCGACGGCGGCCGGGGCCGCGACCGGGGTCTCGGCGGGGGCCCGCTTGGCGGTCCGCTTGCGCGAGGCCGGGGCGGTGGCCGACTCCTCGGGGGAGCTCACCAGGGAGGTGATCGGCTTGCGGACGGCCCGCTGCTGCGGCTTCCGGGAGCGGATCACGGGCTCGGCGGCGGCCGGTGCCTCGACGGCGGCGGGTGCCTCCGCAGCGGCAGGCGTCGCGGTGGCGGGTGCCGTGGCGACGGCGGCGGTCTCGGCCACCGGCTCCGCCCGGTGGGCGCGCTTGCGCGGGGCGCGGGCGGGCGCCTCGACGGCGGCCTCGGCGGTCTCCACCGCCACCCCCGCCGCTTCCACGGTCTCCGCGGACGCGGCAGCGGACGCGCCGCCCCGGCGGTTGCGGTTGCGGCGGCGCGAGCTGCGGCCCTCCACCGGGGCGGCCGCGGGGCCGGTGCCGGTGGCGGCGGGCTGCTGCTCGACGGCCTGGGTCTCGGGGGCCACGGCGCCGACGGTGTCGACCGCGCCGCTGCCGCCACGGGTGCGGCGGCGCTCGCGGTTGCGGCGGGACGGGCGCTCGGCGGGAGCCGGGGTCTCGGGGGCGGCGCCCCGTCCACCCCGGACGTCCCGACTGTCCCGGGCGTCGCGGCTGTCCCGGCCGTCCTTGGCGTCCCGTCCGCCGCGACCGCGCTGGCCGCGTCCGCCGGTCTCGCCGAGGTCCTCGACCTCCTCGGCGGCCAGGCCGGCCCGGGTGCGCTCGGAGCGCGGCAGGACGCCCTTGGTGCCGGGGGCGATGCGCAGCAGCTCGTACAGGTGCGGCGAGCTGGAGTAGGTCTCCTCCGGGTCGTTGAACGGCAGGTCCAGCGCCTTGTTGATGAGCTGCCAGCGCGGGATGTCGTCCCAGTCGACCAGGGTGACGGCGGTGCCCGAGGCGCCGGCCCGGCCGGTGCGGCCGATCCGGTGCAGGTAGGTCTTCTCGTCGTCGGTGCACTGGTAGTTGATGACGTGCGTGACGCCCTCGACGTCGATGCCGCGGGCGGCGACGTCGGTGCAGACCAGGACGTCGACCTTGCCGTTGCGGAAGGCGCGCAGCGCCTGCTCGCGGGCGCCCTGGCCGAGGTCGCCGTGCACCGCGCCGGCCGCGAAGCCGCGCTTGGTGAGCTGCTCGGCGACGTCGGCGGCGGTGCGCTTGGTGCGGCAGAAGATCATCGCCAGGCCGCGGCCGTCGGCCTGGAGGATCCGGGAGACCATCTCGACCTTGTCGAGCGAGTGCGCACGGAAGATGTGCTGCTCGATGTTGGCGACGGTGGTGCCGGTGTCGTCCGGCGCGGCGGCCCGGATGTGGGTGGGCTGGCTCATGTACCGGCGGGCCAGCGAGATGACCTGGCCGGGCATGGTGGCCGAGAAGAGCAGGGTCTGCCGCTTGGCGGGCAGCATGGTGATGATCTTCTCGACGTCCGGCAGGAAGCCGAGGTCGAGCATCTCGTCGGCCTCGTCCAGGACCAGCGAGCGGACCTTGGACAGGTCGAGCTTGCGCTGCCCGGCCAGGTCGAGCAGGCGGCCGGGGGTGCCGACCACGATGTCGACGCCCTTCTTCAGGGCCTCGACCTGCGGCTCGTACGCGCGGCCGCCGTAGACGGCCAGGACGCGGACGCCGCGGACCTTGCCGGCGGTCTGGAGGTCGTTGGTGACCTGGGTGCACAGCTCGCGGGTGGGCACCACGATGAGTGCCTGCGGGCCGTCGGAGAGCTGCTCGGCGGTGGCCCGGCCGGCGGCGACGTCGGCCTCGACCACGACCCGCTCGATCAGCGGGAGGCCGAAGCCGAGGGTCTTGCCGGTGCCGGTCTTGGCCTGGCCGATGACGTCGTGGCCGCTCAGCGCGACCGGCAGGGTCATCTCCTGGATCGGGAAGGGGTGGACGATGCCGACGGCCTCCAGGGCCTCGGCGGTCTCCGGGAGGATCCCGAGGTCCCGGAAGGTCTGCTTGACGGGTTCAGTGGTGGTGGACAGGGTGCTGCCTCTTCCGTGTGGAGGGCCGAGTCCGACGCGTCCTGCCGTGCCCGGGCAGCCCCGTGCGGGGCGTGACGGGCGGGCGGCGCGGGGGAGGGCGTCCCGGTGACGGGTCGTGCGGCGCGCTGTCGGCGCGATCCGCGGCGGCCCTCGCTCGGCCTGATGCGGTGCCTGGGCCCGAGGCTCGGGCCAGGTCGGAGCCGATCGGGTCTCCGACCGGGCATCCGCGTACGTGAGCGCCGGGTGCTGCACCGGGCGGCGGGACGCCGCCGGGCGCGACTGGGAGCGGCCTGCCGTTGGACGGACGGGCCGCGCCGGTCTACACCTGGCCTCACCACCTACCATACAGTCAAGCGACGACTCGAACACGTGACGGCGGCTACTCCGACCGGCCGCGCCCGGGTGGCGGGGCGCCCGGCGGGCGGATCCGGCGGGCGGGCGGGAGCACTAAGGTCGTCGGCATGGAGACTCAGGAACCCGGTGAGGGCCCCACCGACTCGATCGGCCCCTGGGCGGCCCGGGCCGCCGACCCGCAGTACCGGGCGGCCGTGCTGGACCTGCTCGGCGCCCTCGCGTACGGCGAGCTGAGCGCCTTCGGGCGGCTGGCCGAGGACGCCAAGTTCGCGCCCGGCATCACCGAGAAGGCCGCGCTGGCCCGGATGGCCTCCGCCGAGTACCAGCACTTCCAGCTGCTGCACGACCGGATGGCCGAGGTCGGCGCCGACCCGGTCGCGGTGATGGAGCCGTTCGTCGAGCCGTTGGAGAACTTCCACCGGATGACCGCCCCGTCCGACTGGCTGGAGGGCCTGGTCAAGGCGTACGTCGGCGACGCGATCGCCACCGACTTCTACCGCGAGGTGGCCGTCCGGCTCGACGACGACACCCGGGACCTGGTGCTGCGGGTGATGTCCGACACCGGGCACGCCGAGTTCGCGGTCGAGCGGGTGCGGCAGGCGATCGCCGAGGACCCGCGGGTCGGCGGGCGGCTGGCGCTGTGGGGGCGGCGGCTGATGGGCGAGGCGCTCAGCCAGGCGCAGCGGGTGGTCGCCGAGCGCGACGCGCTGTCCAACCTGCTGGTCGGCGGGGCCGAGGTGCGCGGCTTCGACCTGGTCGAGGTCGGCAAGATGTTCAACCGGATCACCGAGACCCACACCAAGCGGATGGCGGCGCTGGGCCTGGCCTCCTGAGCGGGCGGCGCCCCCGGCCGCTCAGCCGTGCCGGTGCCGGCCGCCGGCCGGCAGGTCCGGCCGGGCGGGCAGTGACACCAGCAGCGCCGCCGCCGTGGCGGAGAGCAGCAGCTGCACCGGCGGCAGCTGCCCGTCCATCACGTAGCCGCTGATCCGGCCGCCCAGCAGCGCGGCCACCAGCGCGGTGCCGACGGGCAGCGCGCGCGGGCCCGGGAACAGCTCGGGCCGGACCAGGAGGGCGCCGAAACCGACGGCCAGTCCGATCAGCGCGAACGCGGTCGTCTCCCACACGGCTGCCTCCCGGGGCGTTCGATGCTGCGGCAGCACTCCGCCTACCCGCCCCCGCCCGCCGGTACGCACAGCACGGCGCCCCGTCCCCCGGGCGGGGGACGGGGCGCCGTGACGCGGGCTCAGAGCGTGCCGAAACCGACCTTGCGGACGGACGGCTCGCCGATCTCGACGTACGCGAGCCGCTCGGAGGGCACCAGCACCCGGCGGCCGCGCTCGTCGAGCAGGGTGAACAGCTTGCTGGTGCCGTCCAGGGCCTTGGCGACCGCGTCCGCGACCTCTTCGGCAGATTGCGCGCTCTCCAGGACGATCTCCCGGTTCGCGTTCTGCACCCCGATCTTGACCTCCACGGCTTCCGTCCCTCCGGTAGCTGGCCGCGCGCCCCCGACCGCGGTTCGCGGTGGGCGCGCCCTACGGGCATCACCTTAAGGCAGCGACCCGGCCGGGGGGCGAAGGTCGGGGGCCGGTCCGCTCAGGGCCGAATCCGCGGTCAGTCGGACTGCTCGGCCGAACCGTCCTGGGAACCCTCCTGGGAGGGGTGCATCGGGAAGCCCTTCAGGCCGCGCCAGGCCAGGCTGGCGACCAGCCGGACGGCCTCCCCGCGCGGGATCTCGCCGTCCTGGGTGAGCCAGTACCGGGCGGTGATCTGGGCCAGGCCGCAGACGCCGACCGCGAGCAGCTTGGCCTCGGCCTCCGGCAGGTCGGTGTCCTCGGCGATCACCTTGGAGACCAGGGTCGCGCTCAGGTCGGTGGCCCGGTCGACCCGCTCGCGCACCGCCGGGTCGTTGGTCAGGTCCGACTCGAAGACCAGCCGGAACGCGCCGGACTCGCTGGAGACGTAGTGGAAGTACGCCTCCATGGTGGCGGCGACCCGCTGCTTGTTGTCGTTGGTCGCCTCCAGGGCGGCCCGGGTGCCGTCGACCAGCGCGTCGCAGTGCTTGTCGAGCAGCGCGAGGTAGAGCTCCAGCTTGCCCGGGAAGTGCTGGTAGAGCACCGGCTTGCTAACGCCGGCCCGCTCGGCGATGTCGTCCATGGCGGCGGCGTGGTAGCCCTGGGCGACGAACACCTCCTGGGCGGCTCCGAGCAGTTGTTCGCGGCGGGCGCTTCGCGGCAGGCGGGCACCGCGCGGGCGCTCCTGCGCCTCTTGGATGGCCGTCACGGCGCTCCTCACTTCTCACTTCACGGTCCGCGGTGGGACTGGACAGGTGATTGATTCTACTTTTCGGTAACCCGCGCGTGCGCGGGTGAAGCCGAGTAAAGCGCACAACCGCCCTTGTCGGGAGCCCACAATACGACCGGACCCGGACTGTCCACAGGTCGAGACGGGCTCGTGACGGCGGCAGCACGGCTCCGTGACCGGCCGTGGCGACCGACCCCCCCGTCACTACCATCGTGCTCCATGAGCGCCTCCCAGCACCCCCTCGCCGCCCTGGAGCCGCACCGCACCGTCGAGGTGCCCGGAGCGGAGCTGGCCGTCAGCCGACACTGCGAACCCCGGGAGGGACTGCCGCCCGCCCTGTTCGTGCACGGGCTCGGCGGCTCCGCCGACAACTGGCTCGAACTCCTCGACCGGCTCGCCGACGACGTCGACGGCGAGGCCGTGGACCTGCCCGGCTTCGGCCACTCCGCCCCGCCGCTGGACGGCGACCTGACCCTCTCCGGGCACGTCCGGGCGGTCATCGGGTACCTGGAGGAGACCGGGCGCGGGCCGGTCCACCTGCTCGGCAACTCGCTCGGCGGCGCGGTCGCCGTCCGGCTCGCCGCGCTCCGGCCCGACCTGGTGCGCAGCCTCACCCTGATCTCCCCGGCGCTGCCCGAGCTGCCCCCGCAGCGCACCGCCTGGTCCACCGGCCTGCTGGCCCTGCCCGGCGTCGCCGGGCTGATCCGCCGCCGCAGCCGCGGCGCCGACCCGGAGAGCGCCACCGCCGACCTGCTGCGCCTGGTCTACGGCGACCCGGCCGGCATCCCCGCCCACCGCCGGGCCCGCGCGGTCGACGAGTACCGCCGCCGGGCCGCGCTCCCGTACTCCCTGGGCGCGCTGACCGGGTCCGCGCGCGGCATCGTCAGCGCCTACACCGAGCGCGGCGGGCAGGCGCTGTGGCGGCAGGCCGAGCAGGTCACCGCGCCGGTCCTGCTGGTCTACGGGCTCAAGGACAAGCTGGTCTCCTACCGCTCGGCCCGGCGGGCCTGCGCCGCGTTCCGGGACGCCCGGCTGCTGGTGCTGCCCGACTCCGGGCACGTCGCGATGCTGGAGCACCCCGAGCCGGTCGCCCGCGCGGTGCGGGAGCTGCTCGCGGAGGCCGACGGGCGCGGCTGAGCGCCGGCCGGCGGGGCCGGGCCCGGCGCACGCGGGGCGCACCGGGCGCGCGGAACACGGCGGAAGGCCGAAAACGGAACGGGGACGCGCGAGGTCACGGGCGTTCACTCGATGGTGTGGCAAGCCGGGCCGGGCCCCTAGGGGCCCGGCCCGGCGCTCTACCGTCGTGTTGTCGGACCGAACAGGTGTGGGGGGCGAGACGGCGAGGGCGGCGGCCGCGGGGAGCGGGCACCGGCCGGACGGCCGTCGAGCACGGACGCACTCCCCTGTGTCGTAGGGCCGTGAACCCAGTCGAAACGCTCTGCTCTGGAGGCGTCGTGCGCATCGCTCTGCTCACCGAGGGCACCCTCACCACCGCACAGCGTGGCGGAGGGGGCTGGTGCGGCCGCCTGGTCGACGGCCTGCCCGAGCACGAGTTCCGGCTCTACCGGCTGCTGCCCGCCGACCGCCAGGCCCCGCCCAGCGGCGTCCGCGGCCTGCACGGCGTCCACGAACTGCCGATGTGGGGCCGCCGCCCCGCCGGGCGCGGACCGACCGCGCTGCGCCGCCGGGCGTACCTCAAGGCGTACGAGGAACTCGTCCGCGCCTTGGTGATGCCCGGCGAACGGGCCGGGTTCGGGCCCGCGCTGTACCGGCTGGCCGCGCTCGGCCGGGAGGACGGGGCGCTGCCCGCGTTCCTCGCCTCCGGCCACGCGCACCGCGTCCTGGAGCGGACCTGGCGGATGCCCGGCGCCGACACCGCCGGCGGCCAGCCGCTGGTCTGCGACGTGCTGGTCGCCGCCGACCTGCTGGAGCAGTGCCTGCGGCCGCTGTCCGCGCCCTGGTACGGCACCGGCCCGGCCGGGCTCGGCGGCGCCGACCTGTGCCACGTGGTCGGCGGCGGACCGGCCGCGCTGCCCGCGCTGGTCGCCCGCGAACTGCACGGCGTCCCGTTCGTGGTCACCGAGCACGGCCTGCACCTGCGCGAGCAGTACCGCGGCTACCGCAGCGCCCCCTACCGCTGGCCGGTGCGGGCCCTGCTGCTGTCCTTCTTCCGGCAGCTCACCGAGGAGACCTACCGGCAGGCCGCCGTGCTCACCCCCGGCAGCGAGTACGACCGGCGGTGGCAGCAGCGCTGCGGCGGCGACCCGGCCCGCACCCGGATCGTCCACGAGGGCACCACCGCCACCACCCGGCCCGCCGCCGGGGCCGAGCCCGAGGCGCCGACGCTGGTCTGGGCCGGCGCGCTGGAGCCCGGCCGCGACCCCGAACTGATGCTGCACGCCTTCGCCCGGGTCCGGGCCGAACTGCCCGCCGCCAGACTCCGGATGTACGGCGAGGAGGGCGCGCCCGGCTACCTCGCGCACTGCACCGCGATCGCCGGACGGCTCGGCGTCGCGGACGCCGTCGAGTTCGCCGGGCGGCCCGGGACGTCCGCCGAGGCGTGGGAGTCCGGCAGCGCCGTGGTGTTCAGCGCGCTCGCCCAGCGCAGCCCCCGCCCGCTCGCCGACGCCATGCTCAGCGGCCGGGCGGTGGTCGCCACCGAGGTCGGCGTCGCCCGCGAGGTGCTCGGCCCCACCGGACTGCTGGTGCCGCCGCGCAGCCCGCGCGCCCTCGCCGCGGCCTGCCTGGCCCTGCTCGCCGACCACGAACGGCGCTCCCGGCTCGGCCTGGCCGGCCGGCTGCGGGCGCAGGAACGCTTCGCCGTGGAACCCGTGGTCGGCGCGTTCCGCGAGGTCTACCTCGACCTGGTCTCCCGCTACCCCGCCTTCCCGGCCCGCCCCGGCGCCCCGGTCCGGCCGTTCGCCCGCCCCGCCGAGTACTGGGTGGCCGGGGCCGCCGGTGGGGAGACCCCGCTGCCCTCCGTGCCGTCCGTGCCGACCCCGGCCGAGCGGTCCGCGCGGCCCGAGCGACCCGCGCGGGCCGCCGCCGGACCCGCCCTCGCGGAGGCGCTGTGACCGGCACGCCCGCCGACCCCGTCCGCGAACTCCTGGACGCCAACCGGGACTTGTGCGAGCAGGCGGTCGACCCGCTGGAGATCGCCGCCGCCCTGGAGGACTCCGGCCTGGCCGCCGACGGCGCCACCCGCTACCGGCACGCCGACGTGTTCGGCCTCGCCGAGGAGCTGTACGCCCGGGTGCCCCGCCGCCCGCCCGCCCGCGAACCGCTCCCGCCCGCCGCACCGCTGCGCACCCTGCCGCTCACCGCCCTGCGCACCGCCGCCGTCCACCTGCTGCCGCTGCTGCCCGCGACCGCGCTCGGCGGGGTGCCCGGCGGGGCGCTGGCGGTGCTGCTCGGCGCGGGCGCGGGGGCCGCGCTGGCGGAGCGGCCGGACGGTGGGCCGGGGCGGCGGAGGGAACGGGGCCGGGGCCGGGGTGGCCGGGGGACGGACGACGGCGGTACGGACGACGGCCGGGGCCTGACCGGCCGGGAGTGGGGCGGCGGCGAGCCGGACCGGGCTCCGGCGCGGGGCGCGTTCCCGTGGGCCGCGCTCGGGCAGGGCGCCGGGACCGGACTGCTGCTGGCGCTGCTCGCCGCCGCCGCGCCCGGGGCCGCGCCCGCCGCCGCGTTCGGCGCGGCGGGGGCCGGAGGGGCGGCGGCCTGGCTGCGTCGGTTCGGTCAGCGGCAGGGCGGGGCCGCCACGCTGGGGGAGTTCCGCTCCCGGCTGCGGTTCGCGCTGCCGCTGGCCGTGCTGGCGCAGCTGGCCGTCCTCGCCGCGCTCGGCCGGGCCCTCGCCGACGGCGCGCCCGCCACCGGCCTGGCCGCGCTGCTGGTGCTCGGCGTCCTGCCGCTGCTGGCCGCCGTGGTCCGCGACGCGGGCCGCCCGGGCACCGCCGCGGTCGCGGTCCTCACCGCCGCCGCCGGGGCCGCCGTCCTGGCCCTGCCCGGCCCCGCGCACTGGCTGGACGCCTCCCCGCCCGGCGGCCTCTCGGCCGCGGCCCTCGGGCCCGCACTGCTGCTGGCCGGCCGGGCCTGGCCCCCGTCCGCGTGGCCGGGGGCGTACCGGTGAGGGCGGTTCCGGCGACGGGCGGCCCCGCCGGGGCGTGGACCGGCGACCGGGCCCGGAAGCGGTGGGGGGCCCGGCGTCCGGCCGCGGTCCCGGGCCGGGAGCCGCGGGACGCCCGTCGTGGGGCCGGGGCGGCCGGCCGGGCCCGGGTCGCGCGGCTTCGGGACGCGGCGGCCGGACGGGCCCGGGCCGTCGCCGTCGTCCGGGCCCGGCGGTCGTCGGGTGTCCGGCGTCCGGCTGCCGGGGCCGGGGCCGGCCGGGCCCGGGCGGTGCGCGCTCCGGGGCGGCGGGCCGGCCGGTGCGTCGATCAGATCTCGTTCCGCCCGGCGGTCGCCGGGCCTGAGGGAAGGACTTGGACCCGATGAGGGTGCTGCTGCTGGGGGCCGACGGGTTCATCGGCCGGCGGGTGGCCGATCGGCTGCTGGCGGAGGAGGGGCTCCAGGTGACCGTGCTGGGCCGGGGCGATTCCGCCGACATCCGGTTCGACCTGGCCGCGGGGAGTCCGGGCGCGCTGGCCCGGTTCCTGGACGCGGTCGCCGCGCAGGTGGTGATCAACTGCGCGGGTGCCACGTACGGGACGTCGCGGACCCTGATCCGGTCCAACACGCTCGCGGTGGCCACGGTCTGCGAGGCGATCCGGCGCAGCCGGGAGCCGGCCCGGCTGGTGCACGTGGGCTCGGCGGCCGAGTACGGTCCGGCGCAGCCGGGCGGGCCGATCCCGGAGAGCGCGGAGCCGCGTCCGGTCGGTCCGTACGGGGTGTCGAAGCTGGCGGGCACCGAGCTGGTGCTGAGCTCGGGGCTGGACGCGCTGGTGCTGCGGGTGTTCGACGTGGTCGGGCCGGGGGCGCCGACGGCCTCGCTGTTCGGGCGGCTGGCGGAGGGCCTGCGGCGGGCGCTGGAGCAGGAGGAGGGCCAGGTGCGGATGCCGGACCTGTCCGGCTACCGGGACTTCGTGGACGTCCGGGACGTGGCCCGGGCGATCCAGGCGGCGGCGGTCTCGGCCGCCACCGGGGTGATCAACATCGGCTCCGGCCACGCCGTCCGGGCCCGGGACGCGGCGCACCTGCTGGTGCGGGCGTCCGGCTTCGAGGGCACCGTCACCGAGGACGCCCGGCAGGTGGTGCTGCCCGCGCAGCAGGCGGGCGCGGAGGGGCTGCGGGCCGCGGAGGCGCGGGCGGTGGTGGAGCCGGTGCAGTGGCGGCAGGCGGACGTCCGGACCGCCCGGGACCGTCTCGGATGGCGGACGCAGGTGCCGCTGGAGGAGTCCCTCGGGGACGTCTGGCTGGAGACCGCCTGCCGGGTGTGAGCCGGAACGGCCGGGCCTGACCAGGGGGTTGGCCCGGGAAGTCGAGGTCTCGGCATCCGGTGCGGCGCGTCTCACCCACCGGACCCGCTGTCTTGGAATACCCCGGGCACGTGACACTGTTGGCGTAGTCGAACAGAACCTGACGACCATCGGAGTCCCCGTGTCGCTGCCACCCCTGGTCGAGCCCGCCGCCGAGCTCACCGTCGAAGAGGTCCGCCGGTACTCCCGCCACCTGATCATCCCCGACGTGGGCATGGACGGGCAGAAGCGGCTGAAGAACGCCAAGGTGCTGTGCGTCGGCGCCGGCGGCCTCGGGTCCCCGGCCCTGATGTACATGGCCGCGGCCGGTGTCGGCACCCTCGGCATCGTCGAGTTCGACACGGTCGACGAGTCGAACCTGCAGCGCCAGATCATCCACGGCCAGTCCGACATCGGCCGGTCCAAGGCCGAGTCCGCGCGCGACTCGGTCAAGGAGATCAACCCGCTGGTCGAGGTGGTCCTGCACGAGGAGCGCCTGGACAACGACAACGTGATGGAGATCTTCTCCGGCTACGACCTGATCGTCGACGGCACGGACAACTTCGCCACCCGGTACTTGGTGAACGACGCCGCGGTGCTGCTCGGCAAGCCGTACGTCTGGGGTTCGATCTACCGCTTCGACGGCCAGGCCAGCGTGTTCTGGGCCGAGCACGGCCCCTGCTACCGCTGCCTCTACCCGGAGGCCCCGCCGCCGGGCATGGTCCCGTCCTGCGCCGAGGGCGGCGTGCTGGGCGTGCTGTGCGCCTCGATCGGCTCGATCCAGGTCAACGAGGCCATCAAGCTGCTGGCCGGGATCGGCGAGCCGCTGGTCGGCCGGCTGATGATCTACGACGCCCTGGAGATGCAGTACCGCTCGGTGAAGGTCCGCAAGGACCCGAACTGCGCCGTCTGCGGCGAGAACCCGACGGTCACCGAGCTGATCGACTACGAGTCGTTCTGCGGCGTGGTCTCGGAGGAGGCCAGCGCGGCGGCGGTCGGCTCGACGATCACCTCCAAGCAGCTCAAGGAGTGGATCGACAACGGCGAGCCGATCGACATCATCGACGTCCGCGAGGTCAACGAGTACGAGATCGTCAGCATCCCGGGCGCCCGCCTGGTCCCGAAGAACGAGTTCCTGATGGGCAACGCCCTCCAGGACCTGCCGCAGGACCGGCGCATCGTGCTGCACTGCAAGACCGGCGTCCGCTCCGCCGAGGTCCTCGCGGTCCTCAAGTCCGCGGGCTTCGCGGACGCGGTGCACCTGGGCGGCGGCGTGATCGGCTGGGTCAACCAGATCGAGCCGGAGAAGCCCGTCTATTGACGGGCCGGTGCCCTCCGCGCGACCGCCCGGTCGGGGATGCGTGTCCCCCGGCCGGGCGGTTCCGTGCGTCCAGGGGCCCTCCGGGGCCCTGCGGAGGGGCCGGGGCAGGCCAGGGCGCCAGGGCCTAGAGGGCGTTCCGGCGGTGGAGGACGTTGTAGGCGCCCCAGCCCGGGGCGACCGGGAGCCAGAAGGTGAGCAGCCGGTAGAGGAAGACCGCCGGGGTGGCCGCGGTGGCGGGGACGCCGGCCACGGTCAGGGCGGTGATCAGGGCGATCTCGACCGGGCCGATGCCGCCGGGGGTGGGGATCGCGGAGCCGGCCGCGTTCGCGGTGAGGAAGACCACGGCCACGGCCGCGTAGGTGACGTTGGCGCCGCCGCCGAACGCGTGCACGGAGGCGTCCAGGCAGGCGGTGAAGGAGAGCGTCAGCAGGAGGATGCCGCCGAAGCCGGTGACCAGCTTGCGGGGAGTCTGCATCAGGTCGAGCATCCGCGGGATCACGCCGAACAGCAGGGAGCGGACCCGGGTCACCACGAAGCGGCGCAGCGGGCCGACCGCGGCCACCACCAGGGCCAGCACGGCCGCGGTGAGGACGCCGATGATGACGGCCCGGGAGGCGCCGAGGTCGCCGTTGGTCTGCGAGCCGGTGATCAGGCCGAAGGCGAACAGCAGCAGCAGGTGGCCGCCGAGGCCGGCCAGCTGGGAGGCGCCGACCGAGGCGACGGCCTGGACCGGGCGGATGCCGGCCTTCTGCAGGTAGCGGGTGTTCAGGGCGATGCCGCCGACCGCCGCCGGGGCGACCAGCTTCACGAAGGAGCC
The DNA here is from genome assembly GCF_003259315.1 of Kitasatospora sp. SolWspMP-SS2h. Classification (GTDB taxonomy): domain Bacteria; phylum Actinomycetota; class Actinomycetes; order Streptomycetales; family Streptomycetaceae; genus Kitasatospora; species Kitasatospora fiedleri. The sequence continues at coordinate 58,780 of NZ_QLLT01000011.1, forward strand.
GGCCAGCTGGGCGGCGACGGTGCGCCAGAACGGGAGCTTCTCCGGGACGAAGCCGGTCAGGCTCATCGCGGCGGCCACGTACGAGAACGCCGAGGCGGCCAGCGCGACCGAGGCCCAGGCCCAGTTCATCTGGGAGACCTTGAACTGGTCCGGCCGGATGGTGGTCAGGGCCAGGTAGGCGGCGAAGGCGAGCGCTACCACCATGATCAGGGTCTTGGGCTTGAGGCGCTCCAGCTTGGCGGGCTCCAGCGGGGCCTCCGGGGCGATCTGCAGGATCTGCGCCCGGATCCGGGCCAGCAGGTCCTCGCCGGCCTGGGCGATGTCCTCCTCGGCCTGCTGCTGGGTGCGCTCCCCGGCGGCGACCTGCCGGAGCGCCAGCGCCTGGGCGGCGGCCTTGCGCTCCTTGGTCATCCGCTGGAGGTCGCCGCGGGTCTGCCGGCTCAGGCCGACGGGCTGCAGCAGCGGCAGCGCCTCGGCGATCCGGGTCGGGCCGAGGACGGCGGTGGCGACGGCCACCGCGCGCTCCGGGCCGATCCGCAGGGCGAAGGTGGTGATCAGCTGGGCGACGTCGATGCGCAGGGTCAGGTCGCCGGCCGCGATGTCGCCGCCGGAGAGGTTGACCAGGCAGCCGGTCTGCTCGTCGACCACCAGCAGTGACTCGCCGGTGAGCCGGCGGTGCGCGATCCGGCGCTCGTGCAGGGTGGCGACGGACTTCCAGAACGAGGCCATCACCGCGTCGGTGACCTCCGCGTCGGCCAGGTCGTCCAGCGTCCGCCCGGCCACGTTCTCGTAGACCAGGATCGCGGCGTCCGGGCCCAGCTCGGAGGTGGCGACCAGCTGCGGGGCGCGGGCCCCGGAGGCGGCCGCCGCGTACGCGATCAGGGCCTCCTGCTCCAGCGCCTGGCGCAGCGACTGGGGGCTGCGGCGGACCGCGACGGAGCGCAGCCGCAGCCGCCGCCAGGCGCGGTAGAAGAAGCCGGACGCCTGCTGCTCGCGGTCGATGATGTGCACGTCCAGCAGCGGGCCGGTCTGCTGGGTGACCAGGTAGCGGCGGGTGCCGCCGGGCGCGGGCGGGGCCAGGTGCGCGGCGGACGGGACGAAGCCGACCTTGCGCAGGCCGATCATCAGGTGCTGCCCGGTGGGGCGGATGTTCGGCGAGCCGATCGCGTACAGCGTGCCGTACGCCACCGACCAGCCGATCAGGACGGTCAGCACCAGGGAGAGCGGGGTGGTGTTGCCGTTGATCAGCTCGGCGGTGCCGGAGAGGATCACCACCACCCACAGGGCGACCCGCCAGCGCGGGCGGCTCGACATGCCGACCGCCGTCATGTACGCGATCACCGGCGCCAGGTAGCCGTGCACCGGGTCGGTGAGCGTGTCGCTGCCGGGGGAGCTCTGGGTCAGCGCGTTGCGGATCTCCTCGGGCGCGCCGGCGGCCACCCACCAGTCGACGCCCAGCGAGACGCCGTACGCCAGCACCGAGGCGAGCACGCCGTCGGCGACCCGCAGGCCGTCGCGCTTGATCAGCCGCTCGACGGCGAAGGCCAGCGGCACGGTCAGCACCGCGATCGAGGACACCAGCGCGGAGATCTTGGACAGCACGCCGGGGATGCGGTTGGCGTTGACCGTGATGTCGTTCTCGATGCCGGTGGTGGTGGAGACCGCCACCTGCGCCAGCACGAACACCGCGATGATGCCGAACAGCCCGGCCAGGAAGCGCAGCAGGTCGGACGGCCGGTGCGCGCGGGGGGCGAGCAGCGGCTCGTCGACGGCCAGGTACTCGCCGGCCGGCTCCTCGGCGGGCTGGTCCCCGCCCGGGCCGTAGGGGCCGTCCGCCCCGCCGGGGCCGTAGGGCTCCTCCGGCGGTCCGTCCGGTCCGTAGGGCTCGTCCGGTCCGTCCGGCGGCCGGTCCGGCCCGCCGTCCGGCGGCAGCTGTGCGGCCACCGCTTCCTCCCCCGTGTGGTGCGCGTCCCGTGCCCGGTGGCGCAGGTCGACCGGCGGGGCGGCGGGGCCCCGCGCGGTGGAACCGTCGGTGGCGGGCTGCTCGGAGCCCTCGTCCACGTTCAATTCCGCCGTCCCGGTCGTCTGGTCTTCGTCCTGGTGTGTCGCACTGCCCCGAAGATGCTGCCATGCCCGCCACCCGGGCGCGGTCCAGGGGCGGCATCCCGCGCGCCGGGTCGCCCGCACGGGGTGCTGGAAATCGACCGGATGGGGAAGAATGCGTCGGATGACCGAGCCCGAGGACGTCCCCGAGATCCCGCCGTACGCCGAGGCCGTGCTCGATCTCGCCGAGCGCATCCCGCCCGGCCGGGTGATGACGTACGGGGACGTCGCCGAGTACCTGGGCCGCGGCGGCCCCCGGCAGGTCGGCCGGGTGATGGCGCTGTACGGGGCGCCGGTGCCCTGGTGGCGGGTGGTCCGGGCGGACGGGCGGCCGCTGCCCGGCCACGAGCACCGGGCGCTGCCCGAGTACCGGTCCGAGGGCACCCCGCTGCGCACCGTCGGCGGCGAGCCGCGGGTCGACCTGCGGGCCGCCCGGTGGGACGGAGGGGTCTGACCGGGAGAGGTGCGCCGGAGGGGTCTGTGGGTGCAGGATCGTAGGCTCGTCGCGGCAAGGCCTCTTCCCCGGCCCGCCGCCGAACCGCCTGAACCGCCGAACCGCCTGAACCGCCGTACGACCCTGGACCGCAGTGACCTCACCGTTCCGCCTGGTGCGCAGCCCCCTCGCCCAGCCCGACCCGCCCCAGCTGGACTCCTTCCAGCAGGCGGTGGTCGAGCACGCGTCGGGGCCGCTGCTGGTGCTCGCCGGGCCCGGCACCGGCAAGACCACCACGCTGGTCGAGGCGGTCGCCCGGCGGGTCGCCGACGGCACCGCGCCCGAACGCGTCCTGGTGCTGACCTTCAGCCGCCGGGCCGCGATGGAGCTGCGCGACCGGATGACCGCCCGGATCGGCGCCACCGCCCCGCAGGCCACCACCTTCCACTCGTTCTGCTACGCCCTGCTCCGCGCCCACCAGGCGCCCGAGGAGTACGCCGAGCCGCTGCGGCTGCTCTCCGGCCCCGAGCAGGACGTGATGGTCCGCGAGCTGCTGGCCGGCGGCGCCGAGGACGCGAAGGCGGGCGCCGGCACCATCGACTGGCCGCTCGACCTGCGGGCCTGCCTGACCACCCGCGGCTTCGCCGACGAGGTGCGCGCCGTGCTCGCCCGCAGCCGCGAACTGGGCCTGGGCGAGGCGGAGCTGGAGCGCTTCGCCCGGGGCGTGCAGCGCCCCGACTGGGCCGCCGCCGCCCACTTCCTGGCCGAGTACCTGGACGTGCTGGACCTGCGCGGCGTGCTGGACTACGCCGAGCTGGTGCACCGCGCCGTGCTGCTCGCCGAGCGCCCGGACGTCGCCGCCGGGCTGCGCGGGCGCTACGACGCGGTCTTCGTCGACGAGTACCAGGACACCGACCCGGCGCAGGTCCGGCTGCTGCAGCGGCTGGCCGGCGGCGGCCGGGACCTGGTCGCGGTCGGCGACCCCGACCAGTCGATCTACGCCTTCCGCGGCGCCGACGTGAACGGCATCCTGGAGTTCCCGCACGCCTTCCCGCGCGCCGACGGGAGCCCCGCCGAGGTCAGGGTGCTGCGGGTCTCCCGGCGCTCCCGGCCGGTGCTGCTGGCCGCCTCCCGGGAGCTGGCCCGCCGGATGCCGACGGGCCGGCTGCCCGCCGACAAGCTCGCCGCGCACCGCGCCCTGCTGCCCTCCGCGGCCGGCCACGGGCACGAGGGCGGCGCCGTCGAGGTGTACACCTACCCGACGCCCGGCGCCGAGCTCGACTCGGTCGCCGACCTGCTGCGCCGCGCCCACCTGGAGGACGGCGTGCCCTGGGGCGAGATGGCCGTGCTGGTCCGGGCCGGGTCCCGGACCATACCGGCGGTGCGCCGCGCGCTGACCGCCGCCGGCGTCCCGCTGGAGATCGACGGCGACGACCTGCCGCTGCGCGAGGAGAGCGCCGTCGTCCCGCTGCTGCTCGCCCTGCGGGTGTGCGCCGAGGGCCCCGGCGCGCTCACCGCCGACCGCGCGCACACCCTGCTCACCGGCCCGCTCGCCGCCCTGGACGGCTCCGACCTGCGCCGCCTCGGCCGCACCCTGCGCGAGGAGGAGCGCCGGGCGCTGGCCGCCGACGGCGCCCCCGGGGTGGTCCGCCCGGCCGAGGAGCTGATCCGCGAGGCCCTGGAGCAGCCCGACCAGCTCGCCCTGGTGGACGCCCCGTACGCCCGCCGCGCCCACGAGCTCGGCATGCTGCTGCGCAAGGTCCGGGAGCTGCTGGCCGGCGGCGCGAGCGCCGAGGACGCGCTGTGGGAGCTGTGGGACGCCTCCCGGCGCTGGCGCGAGCGGCTGGAGCGGGCCGCCCTGCGCGGCGGCCCCGCCGGGCGCAACGCCGACCGGGACCTGGACGCGCTGTGCGCCCTGTTCGAGACCGCGGCCCGCGCCGAGGAGCGGGTCACCGGCCACCGCGGCGCGCTCGACCTGCTCGCCGAGGTCGAGGCCCAGGACATCGCCGCCGACACCCTGCACGTGCGCGCGGTGCGCCCCGACGCCGTCCGGCTGATGACCGCGCACCGCTCCAAGGGCCTGGAGTGGCGGCTGGTCGTCGTCGCCGGCGTCCAGGAGGGCCTCTGGCCCGACCTGCGCCGCCGCGGCTCGCTGCTGGAGGCCGACCGGATCGGCCGCGACGGCCTGGCCGAGCCGCTGTCGGCGGGCGCCCTGCTCGCCGAGGAGCGCCGGCTGTTCTACGTCGCCGCGACCCGGGCCAAGGACCGGCTGGTGGTCACCGCCGTCAAGGCCCCGGCCGAGGACGGCGACGAGCCCTCCCGGTTCCTGCGCGAGCTCTACCGCGAGACGCTCGACCCGCGCACCGGCAGGGTGCTGGAGCGCACCCCGCCGGTCAGGGTCGCCGACGTCACCTCCCGGCCGCGCCGCCCGCTGTCGGTGCCCGCGCTGGTCGCCGAGCTGCGCGCCGTCACCGTCGACCCGGCCCGCTCCCCGCAGCTGCGCCGGGCCGCCGCCGAACGGCTCGCCACCCTGGCCGCCGCCCTGGACGAGGAGGGCCGCCCGCTCGTCCCCGCCGCCCACCCCGACCAGTGGTGGGGCCTGGACGACCCCACCGCCGCCCCGCAGCCGCTGCGCGAGCCCGGGCAGCCCGTCGCGCTCTCCGGCAGCGGCCTGGAGCAGCTGGAGTCCTGCACGCTCCAGTGGTTCCTGGAGAAGGACGTCAGGGCGGGCACCACCGCCTCCGCCGCCCAGGGCTTCGGTAACGTGGTGCACGCCCTCGCCGACGAGGTCGGCTCCGGCCGCACCCCCGCCGACCTGGCCGTCCTTATGGAGCGCCTGGACACCGTCTGGGACGCGCTGGCCTTCGACGCGCCGTGGAAGTCCACCCAGGAGAAGGGCGAGGCCCGGGCCGCCCTGGAGCGCTTCCTGCGCTGGCACGTGCTGGAGCGCGGGCGCACCACCGTCGCCACCGAGCACGGCTTCGACCTGACGCTGGAGGTCGGCGGCGTCGCGGTGCGCGTCCGCGGCTCGATGGACCGGGTGGAGACCGACGCCGCGGGCCGCGCCTACGTCGTCGACTTCAAGACCGGCAAGCAGGTCCCGACCGACAAGTCGCTGCCCGAGCACCGCCAACTCGCCGTCTACCAGCTGGCGGTGGGCAACGGCGCGCTCGACCCGCTGCCCGGCTTCGAGCACGGCGCCACCCCCGGCGGGGCCGAGCTGGTGCACCTGCGCGAGCCCGCCAAGGGCGACCCGGAGGCCCCCAGGACGCAGCGGCAGCTGCCCGAGGAGAGCACCCCCTGGATCGAGGACCTGCTGGTCACCACCGCCGGGAAGGTGCTCGCCGAGAGGTTCACCCCCACCGCGGGCGAGCGCTGCGGGCGCTGCTCCTTCCGCGGCAGCTGCTCCGCGCAGCGGGACGGGCGACATGTCGTCGACTGAGCCGCTCCGGCACCCGGCCCAGCTCCGCGACCTGCTCGGCATCCCGTTCAACGACGAGCAGCTGGCGGCCCTCGGCGCGCCCATGGAGCCCGGCGTGATCGTGGCCGGCGCGGGCTCCGGCAAGACCACCGTGATGGCCGCCCGGGTGGTCTGGCTGGTCGGCTCCGGCGCGGTCCGCCCCGAGCAGGTGCTCGGCCTGACCTTCACCAACAAGGCGGCCGGCGAACTCGCCGAACGCGTCCGCGCCGCCCTGCTGCGGGCCGGGGTCCGCGCGGCGGACGAGGACGCCCTCGGCGAACCGCAGGTCTCCACCTACCACGCCTTCGCCGGCACCCTGCTCAAGGAGCACGGCCTGCGCCTGGGCATCGAACCCGACGTCCGGCTGCTCGCCGACGCCACCCGCTTCCAGCTCGCCGCCCGGGTCCTGCGCCAGGCCCGCGGCCCGTTCCCGGCGCTCACCGGCACCTTCAGCGCGCTGGTCGCCGAGATCGTCGCGCTGGACTCCGAACTCGCCGAGCACCTGGTCGAGCCCGCGCGGCTGCGCGCGCACGACCGGGAGCTGCTCGACCGGCTGGCCACCGTCAAGCTCTCCAACGAGGACCTGCGGGCCGTCCCGAAGGCCGCCCGCGGCCGGCAGGAACTGCTGCAGCTGGTCGAGGACTACCGGGCCCGCAAGCAGCGGCTCGGCCTGCTCGACTTCGGCGACCAGATCGCCGCCTCCGCCCGGCTGGCCCAGCAGCGCCCCGAGGTCGGCCGGCTGCTGCGCGCGCAGTACCGGGTGGTGCTGCTGGACGAGTACCAGGACACCTCCGTCGCCCAACGCCTCATGCTGGCAGGCCTGTTCGGCGGATCCGCCGGGGCCGGGCACCCCGTCACCGCGGTCGGCGACCCCTGCCAGGCGATCTACGGCTGGCGCGGCGCCTCGGTCGCCAACCTGGACGACTTCCCGCGGCACTTCCCGCGCGCCGACGGCGGCCCGGCGCACCGCTTCTCGCTCAGCGAGAACCGCCGCAGCGGCGGCCGGCTGCTCGACTTCGCCAACGGACTCGCCGCCCCGCTGCGCGCGATGCACGAGGGCGTGGCGGCGCTGCGCCCGGCCCCCGGCGCCGAACTCGACGGCTACGCCCGCGTCGCGCTGCTGCCCACCCACGCCGAGGAGGTGGACTGGCTGGCCGACTCGATCGCCCACCTGGTGCGCACCGGCACCGCGCCCGGCCGGATCGCGGTGCTCTGCCGGGCCGGCGGCGCCTTCCCCGACCTGCACGCCGCGCTGGTCGCCCGGCAGGTCCCGGTCGAGGTGGTCGGCCTCGGCGGGCTGCTGCAACTCCCGGAGGTGGCGGACCTGGTGGCGGTCTGCGAGGTGCTCCAGGACCCGACCGCCAACGCCGCCCTGGTCCGCCTGCTGATCGGTCCGCGCTGGCGCACCGGCCCGCGCGACCTGGCCCTGCTCGGCCGCCGGGCCGCCGAGCTCGTCCGCACCGCCCGCCCCGGCGAACAGGACCCGCTGGCCGCCGCCGTGGCCGGGACCGATCCGACCGAGGTGGTCTCGCTGGCCGACGCGCTGGAGACCTTCGTCGACGCCGAGCAGCCCGACGACCTGCCGTTCTCGCCCGAGGCGCGGGTCCGCTTCGCCCGCTTCGCCCGGGAGATCCGCGAACTGCGCCGGGCGCTGGCCGAGCCGCTGATGGACGTCCTGCACCGGGTGCTCACCGTCACCGGCCTGGAGGTCGAGCTCTCCGCCTCCCCGCTGGCGCTGGCCGCCCGCCGCCGCGAGACGCTGCACTCCTTCCTGGACATCGCCGCCTCCTTCGCCGACCTGGACGGCGACCCCGGCCTGGCCGCCTTCCTGGGCTTCCTGCGCGCCGCCCAGGAGTACGAGCGCGGCCTGGACGCCGGGCTGCCCGGCGGCGAGGACACCGTCAAGGTGCTCACCGCGCACAAGTCCAAGGGCCTGGAGTGGGACGTGGTCGCCGTCCCCGGCCTGGTCAAGGGGGGCTTCCCGTCCGGCCAGGGGCGCGAGCGCTGGACCTCCACCCGCCGGGTGCTGCCGCACGCCCTGCGCGGCGACGCCGCCACGCTGCCCGCCGACCCGGCCTGGGACGCCAAGGGCATGGCGCGGTTCAAGCAGGAGACGGCCCGGCACGGCGCGGTCGAGGAACTGCGGCTCGGCTACGTCGCCTTCACCCGCCCGCGCTCGCTGCTGCTGGCCTCCGGGCACTGGTGGGGGCCGACCCAGAAGCGCCGCCGCGGGCCGTCGGAGTTCCTGACCGCGCTGCGCGCGCACTGCGAGCGGCCCGGCAACGGCGAGGTCGAGCACTGGGCCGCGGAGCCGGCGCAGGACGCGGAGAACCCCGCGTTCGACGTGTCGGTGGAGACCCCCTGGCCGCTGCCGCTCGACCCGACCGCCCAGCACGCCCGCCGACGGGTCGCCCGGGTGGTGCGGCAGCGGCTGGCCGGCGCGCCCGCCCCCGGGCCGGAGCCGATGGGCGCCGAGGACCAGCGGCTGCTGGCCTCCTGGGACCGCGACCTGACCGCCCTGCTCGGCGAGTTGGAGCGCTCCCGGCGCACCGGCCGGGACGTCGAACTGCCCGCCTCGCTGTCCGCCACCCAGCTGATGCGGCTGGCCGCCGACCCGGACGGCTTCGCCCGCGACCTGGCCCGCCCGATGCCCCGCCCGCCCGCGCCCGCCGCCCGCCGCGGCACCCGCTTCCACGCCTGGGTGCAGTCCCGCTACGACCAGCCGCTGCTGCTCGGCCCCGACGCGCTGCCCGGCCTGGAGGCCGAGGAGATCGAGGACGAGCGCGACCTGGAGCGGCTCAAGGAGGCGTTCCTGCGCGGCCCCTACGCCGGCCGCACCCCGCACCGGGTCGAGGCGCCCTTCCAGCTGGTGCTCGGGGGGCGGGTGGTGCGCGGCCGGATCGACGCGGTCTACCGGGACGCGGACGGTGGCGCAGGGTCACCGCGCTACGAGGTGGTGGACTGGAAGACCGGCCGGGAGGACTCCGGCGACCCGCTGCAGCTCGCCGTCTACCGGCTGGCCTGGGCCGAGCAGGCGGGCGTTCCGGTGGAGCAGGTCACCGCGTCGTTCTGCTACGTCCGCTCCGGCCGGATCGAAACCCCGTCAGGACTTCTTGGCCGAAAGGAGTTGAGCGATCTTCTGATCGGGAATAGGTAGAAAAGAGTCACTCAGAGCATCCAACCCGTCACGAGATCACGCGAAACCTGTGCGCCCTGCACGTTTCGTGCCTATTGTGGGGTCGGTAACCGGTCATCCCTCGTACTCCGGCCGCCGTCAGGGCTCTCCCGACCCCTTGACCTCCCGTCAGACCCGCCGGTGCCGAGCAGCACCCGCACCTTCCGCTGGAGAGACCGACGTTGAGCGCGACCGGATGGATCAGGGACGTCCTCCACGGCCCCACCCCAGGCCCGGTACCGGGCACCGTCACCGGGACCTGGCCCAAGACCTCGCACGCCCTGCCGCTGATCGGCATGCTGCTGATCCTCTCCCTCGACCTGCTGACCGCCAGCCGGGTCAGCGTCGAGCCCGCCCTGACCGCCGTCCCCGCCCTCGCCGCCGTCGTCTCCCGCCGGACGTGGTACCCGCTGCTGACCGGCGCCCTGGCCGAGGCGTGCGCCTTCGGCACGGCCTGGTACCACGGCATCCTCGGCCAGTCCGTGCACACCGCCACCGTCGCCGCGATCATCGTCATCGCCGGCATCGGCCACCTCAGCGCCACCCTCCGGCTGCGGCAGGAACTCGCCCTCGCCGAGGCCCAGTTGGTCGCCGAGGTCGCCCGCCGGGTGCTGCTGCGCCCGGTCCCCGACCGGGTCGGGCCGGTCCGCGCCGCCGTCCGCTACGCCGCCGCCGCGGCGCACGCCTCGATCGGCGGCGACCTGTACGAGGTGGTCAACACCCGGCACGGCGTGCGCGCCGTGATGGGCGACGTGCGCGGCAAGGGGCTGGCCGCCGTCGAGACCGCCGCCGCCGTGCTCGGCGCGTTCCGCGAGGCCGCCCACCAGGAGCCCGCGCTGGAGCGGGTGGCCGGCTGGCTGGCCGTCAGCCTGGACCGGGCCCTGCACGAGAACGACCACCCCGGCGTCGAGGAGGAGTTCGTCACCCTGGTGCTGGTCGGCGTCCGTCCCGACGGCGTCCTGGAGATCGCCAACTGCGGTCACCCGCCGCCGGTCCTGCTCCGCAGCGAGGAGCCGCCGCACCTGCTGGCCGCCGACGAGACCGTCCCCCCGCTGGGCGTGCTCGACCCCGAGGACGTCTGCCCCCCGCTGCAACCGGTCGAGCTCCGGTCCGGCGACCGCCTGCTGCTCTACACCGACGGCGTCATCGAGGCCCGGGACAGCGGCGGCGCCTTCTACCCGCTCACCGACCGGCTCCCGCTGCTCGCCGACGACGGCCCCGGCGACGTCCTGCAGCGCCTGCACGACGACGTGGTCCGGCACGTCGGCCACAAGCTCGGCGACGACGCGGCGATGCTGCTGCTCCAGTTCGACCCCGTCGCGCTGCCCGCCCAGGCGGCCCCCCGCGACCCGGGGGCCGCGGTGGGCACCGGGGCCGACGCCTGACCGCCGGGCGCTGATCAGACCTCGACCTCGACCACCAGCGGCCGGTGGTCGGAGACCCCGGTGCGGGGCGCCGAGACCGAGCCGACGGCGTTGCGCGGGACGCCGATGCCCAGGATGTGGTCGAACTGGACGGTCGGCCGGTGCGCGGGGTAGGTCGGCGTGCGGGCCAGGTCGTACCAGCCCTGCAGCCGGGTGCGCCGCGCGGTGCGGACGCGCTCGCGCCGCGCCGTGCGCTGGATCGCGTGCGCCGAGCCGAGCACGGTGCGCGGCACCGCGCCGATCAGGTTGAAGTCGCCGAGCACCAGGTAGGGCTGCGGCAGGTCGGCGATCCAGCGCCGGATCGCGGCGAGCTGCCCGACGTTCCACCCCGGCACGAAGGACAGGTGCGCCGCCACCACGGTGAACTCCCCGCCCGGCCCGGCCAGCACCGCCGCCAGCGCCGCCCGCGGCTCGTCCGGGACGGGCGTCAGCCCGCGCCGCCCGGCCACCCGCAGCGGCAGGCCGAAGGGCGCGGGCGCGAACCGGCGGGCCCGCCAGTGCAGCACCGGCAGCCGGGTGAGCAGCGCGGTGCCGTACGAGGGCCGGGCGGTGTCGGCCAGGTCGGCCGGCCCGTAGACGGCCAGGCCGGGCCGCTCCGGGTCGGGCACCCAGCCCGCGGAGGGGGCGGGGACGCCGTGCAGCGCGGCGGCGAAGCGCCAGTCCGCGGCGCCCATCGCCTTCGCGGCGACGGCCGCCTGGTCGACCAGGCCGGAGCGCTCCTGGTGGCGGTCGACCTCCTGGAGGGCGAGCACGTCGGCGTCGAGCGAGGCGACGGCCTCGGCCAGCGGGCCGCCCGGGTCGGCGGGCCGGGGCGCCGGGCTGCCGTCGGGGGCGAGCGGTTGGCCGTGCAGCAGGTTGTACGTGGCGATCCGCAGTGTGGTCACGCCGTCGACCGTACCGGGCCCGGGTGAACGGTCCGGCGGCTTGAGGGTGGCGAGCATACCGGGTATACATACTCGGTATGTCGATCCGTCACGGCCTGCTCGCCCTGCTCGACCAGGGCCCGCGCTACGGCTACCAGCTGAGATCCGAGTTCGAGGCCCGCACCGGGGCGACCTGGCCGCTCAACGTCGGCCAGGTGTACACCACGCTGGGCCGCCTGGAGCGCGACGGGCTGGTGGAGGCCGCCGGCGAGGACGACGAGGGCCACCAGTTCTACTCCGTCACCGACGAGGGACGCGCGGAGCTGCGCCGGTGGTTCGACACCCCGGTGCCGCGCACCAACCCGCCGCGCGACGAACTGGCGATCAAGCTGGCGATGGCGGTGACCATCCCCGGCGTGGACGTGGCCGCGGTCGTGCACGGCCAGCGCCGGCACAGCATGCAGGCGCTCCAGGACTACACCCGGCTCAAGGGCCGGGCGCTGGCCGCGGACGACGGCTCCGGCAAGGACCTGGCCTGGCTGCTGGTGCTGGAGCAGCTGATCTTCCAGACCGAGGCGGAGATCCGCTGGCTGGACCACTGCGAGTCCCGGCTCGCCCAGCACGCCGAACGCGCCGCCGCCCCGTCCGAACCCGTCGCCGCGCCGCCCGCCCGGCGCGCCGCCAAGAGCCGCGACCGCGGCCGCATCTGAACCTCCTGGGGGAGCGATGACCGAACAACTCAAGCCGGCCGAGCCCGTGCTGCACCTCGACCAGGTCAGCCGGACGCACGGCCAGGGCGCGGCCCGGGTGCACGCGCTGCGCGCCGTCGACCTGCGGGTCCACCCCGGCGAACTGGTCGCCGTGATGGGCCCCTCCGGCTCCGGCAAGTCCACCCTGCTGACCCTGGCCGGCGGCCTGGACAGCCCCACCGGCGGCCGGGTGGTCGTCGAGGGCACCGTCCTGGGCGACCTGGACCGCAAGAAGCTGGCCGCCGTCCGCCGCCGCTCGGTGGGCTACGTGTTCCAGGACTACAACCTGATCCCCGCGCTCACCGCCGCCGAGAACATCGCGCTGCCCCGGGAACTGGACGGGGTCTCCGCCCGCGCCGCCCGCCGGGAGGCGCTCACCGCGCTCGAGGAGCTCGGCATCGCCGAACTCGCCGACCGCTTCCCCGACGACATGTCCGGCGGCCAGCAGCAGCGCGTCGCCATCGCCCGCGCCCTGATCGGCGACCGCCGCCTGGTGCTCGCCGACGAACCCACCGGCGCCCTGGACTCCACCACCGGCGAGTCCGTGCTCGCCGTGCTGCGCGCCCGCTGCGACGCCGGCGCCGCCGCCATGATGGTCACCCACGAGGCCCGGCACGCCGCCTGGGCGGACCGGGTGGTGTTCCTGCGCGACGGCCTGCTGGTCGACGAGACCGCCCGGCAGGACGCCGGCAGCCTGCTGGTCACCGCCGCCACCAACGCGCGGAAGGACGGACAGCGGTGAAGCCGACCGCCTGGCGCGCCGCCCTGCGGATCGCCCGCCGCGACGCCGCCCGCGCCAAGGGCCGCAGCGCCCTGGTGCTGGCGATGATCGCGCTGCCGGTGCTCGGCGTGGCCGGCGTGGACGTGATCGCCCGCAGCGCCCAGCTCGAACCGGCCGAGAAGGCCGCCCGGCAGATGGGCACCGCCCAGGCGGCCGTCACCGCGTCGACGCCCGGCGGCACCGTCCTGCAGAGCCCCGACGGCGACAACAGCACCAGCAGGATGCCCGAGAAGGACCAGCCGCGGACCCCCGCGCAGCAGCGCAGCGCCACCACCGACCCCGCGCAACTGCTCACCGAACTGCTGCCCGGCGCGGTCCTGGTGCCGACCGACGACTACAGGAGCACCTCGGCCACCACCAAGGAGGGCCGGATGTCGGTCACCGTGGAGGAGGCCGACCTGACCGACCCGGTGTGGAAGGGCAAGCTCAACCTGGTGGCGGGCACCGCCCCCACCCAGCCCGACCAGCTCGTCGTCACCCGCGGTTTCCTGGACCGCTCCGGCCTCCGGGTCGGCGACCGCACCGCGTTCCGCGGCCTGGACGCCCGGCCGTACACCATCACCGCCGTCGCCGAGAACCCGGCGCGGCTGGACGAGGCGATGCTCTACGGCCGCCCCGGCTCGCTGCTCGCCCCGCTCGCCCAGGCCGACCCGGACTCCGCCGACAGCGGCCCGGTGAACACCAAGTCCTGGCTGGTCAAGCTGCCCGGCGGGGCACAGGTCGACTGGCCGAAGGTCAAGGAGCTCAACGACCACGGCTTCACGGCCGTCTCGCGGACCGTCCTGCTGCACCCGCCGGCCCGCGCCGAGGTGCCCTACTACGCGGCCCAGGACCAGAGCGGCGCCCACGTGAACAAGAGCGTGCTGGCCGTCGCCGCGCTGGTGCCCGGCATGGCGCTGCTGGAGATCGTGCTGCTCGCCGGACCGGCGTTCGCGGTCGGCGCCCGCCGCTCGCGCCGCCAGCTCGGCCTGCTCGCGGCCGGCGGCGGCGACCGCTCGCACGTCCGCGCGGTGGTGCTGGCCGGCGGCGCGGTGCTCGGCACCGGCGGCGCCGTGCTCGGCCTGCTCGGCGGCGTGGGCCTGGTCGGCCTGCTGCGCGGCCCGCTGGAGGAGTACGGCGGCCAGCGCTTCGGCCACCTCGACGTCCAGCCCCTCGACCTGCTCGCCGTCGCCCTGGTCGGACTGGTCACCGGCCTGCTCGCGGCCGTCGTCCCCGCCGTCCAGGCCTCCCGGCAGGACGTGGTGGAGGCCCTCACCGGCCGTGGCGGCAGCAAGCCCGCCAACCGGCTCGTCGCCCTCCTCGGCGCCGTGATGGTGGCCGGAGGCACCGCGCTCGCCCTGCTCTGCGCCGTCACCAACACCGCCCCCGTGCCGGGCCTGCTCGGCGGCTCGGTCATCGCCGAGATCGGCATGCTGCTGTGCACCCCGCTGCTGATCGGCCTGTTCGGACGGCTCGGCCGGCACCTGCCGCTCAGCCCGCGGCTCGCGCTGCGCGACTCGGTCCGCCACCGCGGCCGCACCGCCCCCGCCGTGGCCGCCGTGATGGCCGCCGTGGCCGGCGCCGTCGCGGTGGGCGTCTACCACGCCAGCGACGTCGAGCAGCAGCGCCGGGACTACCGGCCCACCCTGCCGGCCGGCGCGGTCGCCCTGATGCAGGGCGGCAGCTCGGACCTCGACGAGACCCGGTTCGGCCCCCTGCGCCAGGCCGTCGAGCAGGACCTCGGCAAGCTCGGCGACCGCGCCGACGTGCTGAGTCCGACCGCCCTTCCCGGCGACTGCCGCGGCGGCTACCGGTGCGGGTACGTCCAGACCCTCAAGACCCCCGAGCGGCGCTGCCCGGCGGACGACGCCAAGACCGACGAGGAGCGCGAACGGGCCATGGCCGACGCCCGCTGCACCGCCGAGCGGGCCCTCCCCACCGACCTGGCCAGTCTGTTCGGAGACACCCTGATCGGCGGCCCGGCCCTGCTGCACAACCTGCTGGACCTGCACGATCCGGCCGCCGAACAGGCCCTGGCCGCGGGCAAGGTCCTGGTGCTCCGCCCCGACCGGGTGGCCGACGGCCGGGTCACCCTGCGCGCCGAAGACCCGCCGACCCCCGCCCAGATCGCCGCCGACGACTACCGGGGCAAGACCCGGGACCTCGCGCTGGACGCCGTGGAGGTGCACGCGCCCCTCCCGTTCGCCAGCGCCGTGATGAGCCCGGAGACCGCCCGGCGGGCCGGCCTGGGCGTCCGCGCCGAGGGGGCGCTGTGGAAGCCCGCCGCGGCACCGGCCGACAGCCGCGTCCAGAAGGCCACCGCCCACGTCTCCAAGCTCGACGACGGGGTCTACCTGGAGGTCGAGCAGGGCTTCAGGGCCGACCGGAGCATCCGGATGCTCGGCCTGACCGCCTTCGCCGCCCTGGTCGCCCTCGGCGCGGCCGGCATCGCCACCGGCCTGGCCGCCGCCGACTCCCAGCAGGACCTGGCCACCCTGGCCGCGGTCGGCGCCTCCGGCGGCATCCGGCGACGGCTGTCCGGCTTCCAGTGCGGGGTGATCGCCGCGATGGGCACGGTGCTCGGCCTGCTCTGCGGCGCCGTCCCGGCGGTCGCGCTGCGCCTGCTGGAGGCCCGCAACTCGACGGTCTGGGCCGACGGCGTGCCGGTCGGCCACCAGGACGCCGTCATCGCGGTCCCGTGGGCGGACCTGGCCGGGCTGCTGATCGGCCTGCCGCTGGTCGCGGTGCTGCTGGCCGCGGCGCTCACCCGCTCCGGGATCGGACTGACCCGCCGGGCCGGGTGAACCGGGCGCGGGGGGACCGGCCCCGGGGGCCGCGGCGGGGCCGTGGTGGGGCCGTCGGTGGGGCCGCGGTGGGGGCGGGCGCACCGCGGCGGGGGCCGCGGTGCGGGGACCGGGGCGGGTGACCGTGCTCACGGCCGGGGGAGGCCGTGGGCACGCACCCGTCCGGGCGAACTAAAGTCGTCCGTATGACGAAAACCCCGGACAGCGCCGTCCGCTCCTACATCGACCGGCACGAGGACGCCTTCCTGGCCGACCTCGCCGACTGGCTGCGCATCCCCTCGGTCTCCGCCGACCCGGACCGGGCGGGCGAGGTCCGCCGCTCCGCCGAGTGGCTGGCCGAGAAGCTGCGGGCGACCGGTTTCCCGGTCGCCGAGGTGTGGGAGACGGACGGGCTGCCGGCGGTGTTCGCCGAGTGGCCCTCCGGCGAGGAGAGCGCGCCGACCGTGCTGGTCTACGGCCACCACGACGTGCAGCCCGCCGCCCGCGAGGACGGCTGGGACACCGACCCGTTCGAGCCCGCCGTGGTCGGCCGCCGGCTGTACGCGCGCGGCGCCGCCGACGACAAGGGCCAGGTCTTCTTCCACACCCTGGGCGTCCGCGCCCACCTGGCCGCCACCGGCCGCACCGCGCCCGCGGTCAACCTCAAGCTGCTGGTCGAGGGCGAGGAGGAGTCCGGCTCGCCGAACTTCGCCGCCCTGGTGCGCCGCGAGGCCGGGCGGCTGGCCGCCGACGTCGTGATCATCTCCGACACCGGGATGTGGTCCGAGACCACCCCGACCGTCTGCACCGGCATGCGCGGCCTGGCCGACTGCCAGATCGACCTGTACGGCCCGGACAGCGACATCCACTCCGGCTCCTTCGGCGGCGCCGTCCCCAACCCGGCCGCGGTGGCCGCCGAACTCGCCGCCGGCCTGCACGACGCCGACCGCAGGGTCGCGGTGCCCGGCTTCTACGACGGCGTCGTCGAACTCACCGACCAGGAGCGGGCGCTCTTCGCCGAACTGCCCTTCGACGAGCGGCGGTGGCTGGAGGTCGCCAAGTCGCACGGCACCCTGGGCGAGGCCGGCTACACCACCCTGGAACGGGTCTGGGCCCGGCCGACCGCCGAGGTCAACGGCATCTGGGGCGGCTACACCGGCCCCGGCGGCAAGACCATCGTCCCGGCCGAGGCGCACCTGAAGCTCTCCTTCCGGCTGGTCGCCGGGCAGGAGGTGGAGAAGGTCCGGGAGTCCGTCGCGGCCTGGGTTTCCGAGCGGGTCCCGGCGGGAATCCGGTACGAGATCGCCTTCCCCGGCGCGACCCGCCCCTGCCTGACGCCGCTGGACCACCCGGCGCTCCGGTCCACCGTCCGGGCGATGGAGCGGGCCTTCGAGCAGAAGGTCCTGTTCACCCGCGAGGGGGGCTCCGGCCCGGCCGCCGACCTCCAGGACGCGCTGGGAGCGCCGGTCCTCTTCCTCGGCATCTCGGTCCCCTCGGACGGCTGGCACTCGGTCAACGAGAAGGTGGAGCTCGACCTGCTGCGCAAGGGCGTCGAGACCTCCGCCCACCTGTGGGGCGACCTCGCGGAGAACTTCCGACCGTGACGACGCGCCCCGTACCTGCCGCACCTGCCGTACCTGCCGTACCTGCCGTACTGAAGCGAAGCGAACGGGGATGGACGAGTTGAGCAGCGCACCCGACACCAAGCGCCTCGCGCTGGCCCGGGCCGGGGTGGACCGGGCGGCGCACCGCCGGCTGGACGAGCCGTGGCTGGCCGCGGCCTGGAGCCACCCCAGCACCCGGGTGCTGCCGATCGCCGGCGGCGAGGCGTTCGTGGTCGACACCGAGGACCGCACCGAACTGGTGCTGCTGCCCTCCTTCGAGGCCCCGGTGACCGGCGACCGGTACTTCCTGGGCACCGACGAGGACGGCACCCACTACTTCGCGCTGGACTGCGAGTCGCTGCCCGGCCGGCTCGACGGCGACGCCCGCCCGGCCGGCCTGCGCGAGGTCGGCAGCGCCCTCTCCGACCGGGACTCCGGGCTGCTGGTGCACGCCGTGGCCCTGGAGCACTGGCACCGGCTGCACTCCTTCTGCTCCCGCTGCGGCCACCGCACCGAGAAGGCCGGGGCCGGCCACCTGCGCCGCTGCACCTCCTGCGCGGCCGAGCACTACCCGCGCACCGACCCGGCGGTGATCATGCTGATCACCGACCCCGAGGACCGCTGCCTGCTGGGCCGCCAGGCGCTCTGGCCGGAGGGCCGCTGGTCCACGCTGGCCGGGTTCGTCGAGCCCGGCGAGTCGATCGAGCAGGCGGTGGTCCGCGAGGTGCTGGAGGAGGCCGGGGTCCGGGTCGGCGAGGTCGCGTACGTGGCCAGCCAGCCCTGGCCGTTCCCGTCCAGCCTGATGCTCGGCTTCCTCGGCCGGGCGCTGCCCGGGGGCACCGGGATCACCGTGGACGGCGAGGAGCTGTCCGAGGCCCGCTGGTTCAGCCGGGAGGAGCTGCGGGCCGGGATGGCCGCCGGGGAGATCCTGCCGCCGTCCGGCATCTCGATCGCCCGGTACCTGGTCGAACTCTGGTACGGCGAACCGCTGCCGGCGGCCGCCCGCTGGTGACGCCCGGCGCCCGGCGCCGCTGCTTCCCGCCCGACGGGGGCGTACGGAGTGATCCGCACGCCCCCGTCGTGCGTCCACCGGGGGGCCGCGACCGGTCGGCCGGAATGGTTCGGGCGCACCCGGAACGTTCCGGCCGGGTTTCCCGAACTCCGTTCCCCGGCACGGTTGTCGCATTCCGCTGAAATCGCGCGAGCCCACTGGCTACATTCACTCGCGTGACGATCCACCGCCGCGCCGCCCCCGCGCCCAAGTACCAGCAGCTCGCCACCGACCTGCGCCGGCGCATCGAGTCCGGCGAGTGGGAGGGCGGCGGCCGCCTCCCGGTCGAGACCGAGCTGGAGGCGCAGTACGGGGTGGCCCGCAACACCGTCCGGCTGGCCGTGGACGTGCTGGTCAACGAGGGCCGGGTGGTGCGCGTCCAGGGCAAGGGCACCTACCTGCGCGAGCCCTCCCGGCACGACCACCGGGTGCACGCCCGCCCGCCCCGGCAGGTCCGCCGCGAACCGCTGACCCCCAGCGGCGAGGTGTACGCCGCCGAGGCCGCCGCCGCCGGGCGGCAGCTCACCGTGGACTTCGAGGTGGCCGCCGTCCGGGCCCGCCGGGACATCGCCGCCTGGCTCGGACTGCGCCCCGAGGACACCGTGATGATGCGCCGTCAGCTCTGCCGGGTCGACCAGGAGCCCTACGCCATCGAGGAGAGCCACTACCGGGCCGGGCTGGCCGCCGGCACCCCGCTGATGCAGGACCGGCCCGTCCCCGGCGGCGACGAGCGGATACTGGCACAGCTCGGCCGGACCGAGACCGCCGCCACCGACCACCTCACCGCCCGGATGCCCGACCCGGCCGAGGCCGCCTGGTTCGGCCTCGGCCCCGGCGTGCCGCTGCTGGTCAACACCCGGATCAGCAGCGACCGGCGCGGCCCGATCCGGGTGGTGGAGACCCGCTACGCGGCCGACCGGGCCCGGCTGCTCTACGAGCTCGGCGACGCCGCGGCGGAATGCCGGTCCGCGCCGCTGAGGCCGCCGGGGCCGGAATTCCGATCAGTACCGGTCGGTCCTCCGGCGGAATTCGTCCGGATCGCGGTCGGCATTCAGTCGGAATTCGACCGTCGACGACCGGTATTGGACCGAAAATGACCGGATCGGGACCGAATTCGATCAGGCCAGCGCGGACTGGACCTGCCGCAGGCTCGGGTTGGTCATCACGCTCTGCTCGCCGGAGGCGGAGACCACCACGACCGTCGGCACCGTCTGGTTGCCGTCGTTCACCGACTCCACGTAGGACGCCGAGGCCGGGTCCTGCTCGATGTTGACCTCGGTGTAGGCGATGCCCTCGCGGTCCAGCTGGCTCTTGAGGCGGTTGCAGTAGCCGCACCAGGTCGTGCTGTACATCGTGACGGTGCCGGACATGGCGGGGGACTCCTTCGGTCGACGGACGGTGGCCGGACGGCCGCCCGGTGCAACGCCCGGCGGCCCCGGCCCATTCCGGGCGGGTGGCGGTGCGACGATCCGACCACCTCGGACCGCCTGTGGACAACCCCGTCCGAACTGTCCGGCCCGCCTGCGAGGATGGAGGGCATGCAGGAAGACCTCCTCGGGCTCGACGGCCCCCACCCGCAGTACGGCCACGCCCCCGCCGGGGCGGACGCGGTGCTGGCCGGCCTCGACCCCGAGCAGCGCGCCGTGGCCACCGCCCTGCACGGCCCGGTCTGCGTGCTGGCCGGCGCCGGCACCGGCAAGACCCGCGCCATCACCCACCGGATCGCCTACGGCGTGCGCAGCGGCGTCTACCACCCCGCGCAGGTCCTCGCCGTCACCTTCACCGCCCGCGCGGCCGGCGAGATGCGCGGCCGGCTGCGCCAGCTCGGCGCCGACGGCGTGCAGGCCCGCACCTTCCACTCGGCCGCCCTGCGCCAGCTCCAGTACTTCTGGCCGCGCGCCATCGGCGGCGAGTTCCCCCGGCTGCTGGAGCGCAAGGTCCAGCTGGTCGCCGAGGCGGCCGGCCGCAGCGGCCTGCGCGTCCAGCGCACCGAACTGCGCGACCTGACCGCCGAGGTCGAGTGGGCCAAGGTCACCCAGGTCGTCCCCGACGACTACCCGGCCGCCCTCGCGAAGTCCGGCCGCGAGGCCCCGCGCGACCCGGCGGAGATCGCCCGGGTCTACGCCGCCTACGAGCACGCCAAGCAGCAGCGCCGCCTGATCGACTTCGAGGACGTGCTGCTGCTCACCGCCGCCGTCCTGGAGGACCGGCCGGAGATCGCCGACCAGGTCCGCTCCCAGTACCGGCACTTCACCGTCGACGAGTACCAGGACGTCTCCCCGCTCCAGCAGCGCCTGCTGGAGCAGTGGACGGGCTCCGACGGCGGCGCCAGCCTCTGCGTCGTGGGCGACGCCAGCCAGACCATCTACTCCTTCACCGGCGCCACCCCCGACCACCTGCTGAACTTCCGGCACCGGCACCCCGAGGCCACCGTGGTCAAGCTGGTCCGGGACTACCGCTCCACCCCGCAGGTGGTCCACCTGGCCAACGGGCTGCTCGCGCAGGCCCGCGGCCAGGCCGCCCAGCACCGGCTGGAGCTGGTCTCCCAGCGCGAGGCCGGCCCCGAGCCGGTCTACCGCGAGTACCCGGACGAGCCGACCGAGGCCGAGTCCACCGCCCGCCTGATCCGCGACCTGCTCGGCACCGGCGTCCGGGCCAGCGAGGTCGCCGTGCTGTTCCGCACCAACGGCCAGTCCGAGGTGTACGAGCAGGCCCTCGCCGACCTCGGCATCGCCTACCAGCTCAAGGGCGCCGAGCGGTTCTTCGAGCGCCCCGAGGTCCGCGAGGCCGGCGTGCTGCTCAAGGGCGCCGCCCGGGCCGCCGATGACCCGCTGACCTCCGGCGCGCCCGACCTCGCCGCCCAGGTCCGCGCGGTGCTCGCCACCCGCGGCTTCGCGCCCGCCCCGCCGGCCGGCTCCGGCGCCGTCCGCGAGCGCTGGGAGTCGCTGAACGCGCTGGTCCGCCTCGCCGAGGAGTTCGAGGCCGCCCGCCGGTCCGCCGGAGCCCCGGCCGACCTCGCCGCCTACGTCGCCGAGCTGGACGCCCGGGCCGCCGCCCAGCACGCCCCCGCCGTCGAGGGCGTCACGCTCGCCTCGCTGCACGCCGCCAAGGGCCTGGAGTGGGACGCGGTGTTCCTGGTCGGCCTGAGCGAGGGCACGCTGCCGATCATCTACGCCAAGACCGACGAGCAGGTCGAGGAGGAGCGCCGGCTGCTCTACGTCGGCGTCACCCGGGCCCGCCGCTTCCTGACCCTCTCCTGGTCGCTCTCCCGCTCCCCGGGCGGCCGCGCCTCCCGCAAGCCCACCCGCTTCCTGGACGGCCTGCGCCCCGGCTCCTCCGGCCCCGGCGCGCGCACCCGGGGCGGGCGCGGGGGCGTCGAGCCGGGCGCGGAGCGCTCCGCCGCGCGCCGGGCGCGCGGCCCGGTCAAGTGCCGGGTCTGCGAGCGCACCCTGACCGACGCCGTCGAGCGCAAGCTCCGCCGCTGCGAGGGCTGCCCGTCCACGATGGACGAGGCGCTCTACGAGCGGCTGCGCGAGTGGCGCTCGGTCAAGGCCAGGGAGCAGGGCGCCCCGGCCTACGTGGTGTTCACCGACGCCACCCTGACGGCCATCGCGGAGGACGTGCCGGGCAGCCTCGCGGAGCTGTCCCGGATCTCCGGAGTGGGCGCCATGAAGCTGGACAAGTACGGCGCCGACGTGCTCTCGTTGTGTGCGGGGGAGAGTCCGGAGCCGGCGGAGGACACCGACCGCGAACCGGAGGCCGCCCCGTCCGAGGGCGAAGCCGGGAACCAGGCTGAGAACTCGCCGGAAAAATAGTTTGCGCGCCGCATGGACGGCGCAATAGCCTGCCGGAGCGGTCAAGGGGACGAGGCCGCGAAGCTCGCAGAGGGCCTGTTTCTGCGTGCACCGACCATCAACCAGATACCGGAGCCCGGGCGACCGGGTACCGCGAGACGCCGAGAGGAGGCGAGTTCAGTGGAGACCAAGATGATCACCAAAGTGACCGACCTGATGACCACCCTCGCCATGCCCTCGCGCGTCAGCGCTCTGGGTCTGGGTCTGGGCACGGCCGGCGGCGACGCCGGAGTCCTGCGGTCCGAGCACTGCCTTGTCAGTGATCTCGGCAATGCTGTGGCCACCCGTGTCGAGGCAGGTCTCTCCCGTGACTGGGCGACGTTCGGCGGCGGCATTTCGCTGTCCGACGAGCGACCGACCAAGGCACCGAAGGCAGTAGTGGCAGAGGCCCTGCATGGGCGCTATGCCACGGTCATCGGTGCCGGAAGCAACAAGCAGGACCAGCAGATCTCCCTGGCCGAAGCCGCCGTCCACGGCGCCGAGGCCGGCCGGAAGCAGGCTTTTCGCGGGCCTGGACCCTGGAGCGAACGACCCTGACTGAACCAGTCACGGGCGGTGCCTCCAGGGCCGCGGAAACCCAGCAACCGGGTTCCGCGGCCCTTCTGTTTTGTCCGGTACGCAAGACCACCCAGGCCCCCCGGGGCCTCCGGACCGCTCCGCACCGCGGAACGGCCGGATCCACATCGAAGACGAGGAAGACGCCCACAGTGTCCACGGTCATCACACCGCCGCCCCTCCCGTCCGTACCGACCGACAAGACCATCGAGGCCGACCAGGCCCACCCCCCGGAGGTAACACTCATGCAGCTCACCGCCATCGACGAGGCTGGCTCGCTCGGGCTCCCCATCCCGTGCCGGGCCTTCGACCCGGAGGTCTTCTTCGCGGAGACCCCCGCGGACGTCGAGTACGCCAAGTCGCTGTGTGGCACCTGCCCCGTCAAGGCCGCCTGTCTCACCGGTGCCCTGGAGCGCCGCGAGCCCTGGGGCGTCTGGGGCGGCGAGCTCTTCGTGCAGGGCGTCGTCGTCGCCCGGAAGCGCCCGCGTGGCCGTCCGCGCAAGACCGAGGTCATGGCGTGAACCCCGCAGCCAGGGCCGACCGCAGCGGCACCGGAGCCGTCCGCAGGGGAGAGCAGCCCCCGCTGGACACCGCTCTGCGCCACTCGGTACGCATCGCGGCCGCCAAGGCCGACGCAGAACTGACCCGTCCCTTCCCGACCACGCACCACGAGCAGGACCACCACATGAACCCCGCCGGCATCGATCCGACCGTCCGCTCCGAGCAGACCACCGAACTCCAGATCCAGAACAGGACCCTCGAGATGAATCTCCTCCAAGAATCCCTGGCGCGCGCGCATATGCAGCAACGCCTCCACGAGGCCGAGGAGCAACGCCTCGGCCTGCGGGTGCTGCGCGCGGCGCGGTTGCGCCGCCGGGCCGAACGTGCCTCGCTGCGCGCCCGCAAGGCCCTCGCCGTCGCCCTGATGTGACGGACGCTCCACCCCGCCGGCCGGCCGCGAGGCCCCGCCGGTGACCCACCCCTGAACGCCGACGGCCGACTCCCCGCCCCCGGGGAGCCGGCCGTCGGCGCGTTCCCGCCGCCTCCAGGGCTCCTTCGGCTCCTGCGGTTCCAGGGGCCTCCACCGGACCCGGGTGCCGGGCGTCCAACTCCATGCTCCCGTACTGCTGTTCGCCGCTCGAACGGGTCGTGCAAGGATGGCCCCCATGTGGTCCTCCCTCCCGCTCGGCGAGCGGTTGCGCGCCGAGCTCGGCCCGCCGCGCAAGGTCCGCCGCCTGGTCAGCAGCCCGCGCTCCCGGGTCTGGCGGGCCGAGCTCTCCGGCCGCCCCGTGGTGGTCAAGCAGCTGGTCGACTCGCCCGGGGCCGACGGCCGTTACGCCCGCGAGGCGGCCGGGCTCTCCCTCGCCGCCCGGCCCGGCCGGCCCGGCCGCCCGGTGGCGCCCGCCCTGCTCGGAACCGACCCGGCCGCCCGCCTGCTGGTGCTGGAGCGCCTGGAGGACCGCACCCCGGGCCCCGACTGGCAGCGCGAGTACGCCACCGCGCTGGCCGGGCTGCACGCCAGCGCCCCCGCCGACCTCCAGGACCTCGCCGGCACGGCCCCCGGCACCGACCTGCCCGCCTGGACCGGCCCGACCGGACGCGACCTCGGCTGCTTCATCGCCCTGGCCCGGATCCTCGACGTCCCGGCCCCGCCCGGCGCCCGCGCCGAGGCCGAGGCGCTGCTCGACCGGCTCTCCGCCACCCCCGTCCGGCACGCGCTGCTGCACGGCGACCCCTGCCCCGGCAACGACCTGCACACCGCCGACGGCGTCCGGTTCGTCGACTTCGAGCAGTCCGCGCTCGGCCCGGGCGCCGTCGAGTTCGCCTACCTGCGGATCGGCTTCCCCACCTGCTGGTGCTCCACCGCCCCGCCCGCCGCCGTGCTGGCCGAGGCCGAGGCCGCCTACCGCACCGCCTGGCGCGCGGCCACCGGCACCGAGGCCGCCACCCCCGCCGAACTCGCCGACGCCTGCGCCGGCTGGCTGCTGCGCGGCGACGCCCTCGTCCCCAAGGCTGAACGCGGCACCGCCGACCACCTGTCCCGCCTCCACCACGGCGACTGGACCTGGGGCAACGCCACCGCCCGCCGCCGCCTCCTGCACCGCCTGCGGGTGGTCGCCGAACTCGCCGACGCCGACACCGCCCTCCCGGTCTTCGGCCGTTTCTGCGCCACCCTGGCCGCCCGCGCCCGTACCGCCTGGCCCACCGCCACCCCGCTCCCCGCCGAACGGGCCTGACCGCCCGGGAACCCGCGAGCCCGCCAGCCCGCCGCCCGCGAGCGTCGGCCGGGGCGACCGGGCACCCGTGCCTCCGGTCGCCCGGAGGCACGGGTGCCCGGGCCCCGGCTCAGTCGGCTTCCGGCCCCGGCTCCGGCCCGGCTGCCGGCCCGGTCTCCGGCTCGTTCCCCGGTCCGGCGAAGCCGGGCAGCCAGCGGAGCAGCTCCTCGTGCAGGCGGACGGTGGCGCCGAGCTGGCACAGGACGCCGATGGTGGAGAGGGTGACGCGGTGGATCAGCAGGTAGGAGGGCGGGAGGTTGAGCTGCTTGCCGAGGTTGTAGGCGGGGGAGCGCGGGTCGGCGATCCGGGCGGCCTGGGTGCGCATCCACGGGCGGCTGAAGGTGAACTGCTCGGCGCGGGTGGGCTCGATGATCGGGAGCAGGTAGTCGAGCACCGCGTCCGGGTCGAGCGAGATGCCGGGACGGACGAAGTTCTCCTGCCTGAGCAGGTCGTACACCGCCCCGGCGTCCCCGGCCAGGGCCAGCCGCAGGGAGGTGCCGATCGTGCGGGGCAGGCCGCCGGGGAGGCGGTCGACGGTACCGAAGTCGAGCACGCCCAGCTTCCAACTCGCGGCGGTGCGGCCGGTCTTGACCAGCCGGAAGTTGCCGGGGTGCGGGTCGGCGTGCAGCAGGCCGGTGCGGCTCGGACCGGCGAACAGGAAGCGGGCGAGCAGTTGCCCGGCCCGGTCGCGCTCGGCCCGGGTGCCGTCCGAGACGACCTGGGAGAGCGGTTTGCCCTCCAGCCACTCGGTGACCAGCACCCGCCCGGACTGGGCCACCACCCGGGGCACCACGATGTCGGCGTCCCCGGCGAACTCCTGGGCGTGCAGCTGCTGGGACTCCGCCTCCAGCCCGTAGTCCAGCTCCTCGGTGACCCGCTCGCGCAGCTCGGCGATCAGCGGCTTGATGTCCACGCCCGGGATCAGCGGACCCAGCATCCGGGCCACCCGGGAGAGCTGGCTCAGGTCGCTGAGCAGGGCGTCGCCCGCGCCCGGGTACTGGATCTTGACCGCGACGTCCCGCCCGTCCTTCCAGACGGCGCGGTGCACCTGGCCGATCGAGGCGGCGGCGGACGGCTGGTCGGAGAAGGAGCGGAAGCCGTCGGCCCAGTCCTCCCCGAGGTCGGCGGCCAGCACCGCGTGCACGGTGCGGGTCGGCATCGCCGGGGCGGACTCCTGGAGCTTGGTGAGCGCGGCCCGGTAGGGGCCCGCGACGTCCTCCGGGAGGGCGGACTCGAAGACCGACATGGCCTGCCCGAACTTCATCGCACCGCCCTTCAACTTGCCGAGGGTGGCGAAGAGCTGCTCCGCGGTCTGGGCCTGGAGCTCGGCCGCCACCTCCTCCGCGGGCCGTCCGCCCAGGCGCTTGCCCAGGCCGAGGGTGGCCCGCCCGGCGAAGCTCAGCGGCAGGGCCGCCAGCCGGGCCGTCCGGGAGACCGCCTTGCGCGGCATGTCAGACATCCGCCGCCTCCGTCCGGACGGTGCGGCCGGCGGTGGCCGGAGCCGCCCCGGCGCACGGGTGGGCGACCGGCCGGGCCGGGCCGGTCCTCGCCTTGCGCGGTAGATCGCTCACCGGACCTCCTGATCCTCCGGACCGACCGGCGCCCCGCCGGCGGTCGGTACAGCGGCGCTCCCGGACCCGCCCGGCGGCTCCGGCCCCGACGGCCGCCCGCCCGGCCCCCGGAAGCGGTGCACCGGGACGGGTGGGCGACGGATCGGGCCTGCGGGCTGCCGGACGGGCGCCAGGGCTCGTCCTAGGCCATTGTGCCCGTTCGTCCCGGTGCGGCGGACTGCCAGAGGCAACCGCAGTCCGGGTGGCTGCGCAGCCGCAGCCGCCGGACCATGCCGTCGGCGGCGGACAGCTCGCACCAGCCGTCCACGCTCGGCGGCAGCACCCCGTCCAGGTACAGCTGGGCGTGCAGCGCGGCGAGCCCCGCGACCGAGGCCGCGACCGCGCCGTCGCAGGCCGGGACGCGGGCCCGGCCGGGGCCCTCGTCGATCAGCTGGGCCAGCAGCCGGGGCCACGCCTCGTCCTCGTCGCGCCGGGCCAGGGTCGCGCAGCTGCCGCAGGCGGAGGCGCAGGGGACGACCAGCGGGCCGACCACGCCGAGGTGTTCGAGCACCCCGGTGTACAGGTGCGGGACGCCGGCCCGCATCAGCTCCTGGGCGTCCACCGCGGCCCCGGTGTACGCGGCGGAGCCGTCCCTCGGGGCGAGCACCACCAGGGTGGGCGGCGGGGGAGCGGCGGGCGGGCGCCGGTAGCGCTCGCCCACCGGGGCGCCGGTGACGCGGTGCACCAGCTCGCGGGCGGCGGTGGAGCGCAGCCGCCCGATGTCGCCCGGCGGCAGGCCCCCGGGCAGGCAGTCCCGGGCGGCGACCCGGCCGCGGTCCAGCACCGTGACCTCGCCGATCCCGCCGGCCGCCAGCGCGGCCCCGACGGCGGCCCCGACCCGCCCGGCGCCGCGCACCTCGACCCGGGCCCGGACCCGGCCGTGCAGCACGGCGGCGGCCTCGCCCGGCGCGGGGTGCACCAGGGAGAGCGAGGCCAGGTCGGGGCCGAGCAGGTCGCGCCGGGCGGGCGGGTACAGCTCCAGCACGTCCCGCAGGGCCTGGGCGTCGTCCAGCAGCTCGCTGCGACCGAGCGAGTCGAGCACCGCCCGGCAGTACTCGGCGCCCAGCCCGAGCCGCTGCCCGGCGGCGATCAGGGCGGGGCCGTCCCGGCTGCCGTCGATCAGCTCCAGGAAGCCGGCCAGCTTGCGGTCGACACCCTCGATCAGCCGGGCGTGCCGCCGCACGGTGCCGAACTGCAGGGTCTGCTTCTCCCGCCAGAGCCGGGACAGGGCGGGCTTGATCACGGGGCGCATGCGGGTACCTCCCACGGTCGGGACCCCGGCGTCGGGATCGCCGGTGACCGCAGCTTGCCCGCCCGTCCGGACCGGCGGAAATCCGTTGTCCACAGCCCCGGTGTGACGATCGGTTCATCGCCGCGCACTACCTGTGGACAACGCGCCCGGGTGGACCCGTGGGCCGCGCCGTCCCGCTGCCGGACTTCTGTCACGGGGACGGGGTAACGTCCTGTGCCATGGCAGCCGAACGGGACTCCCATCGGTCGGCGTCGCATCGGCGTGCCCGGGCAGCCTCCGGTCCGACGGTCGCGGCGCCCGGTGCGCATGCCAGCACCGGGGCCGATCGTGAGTGCACATCCGACCGCGAGCACACCCCCGACCCGACCTGCACGGCCGACCGCGGCGGCCTCGACCGCACCGGCCCGGAGCGCGGCGGCGTCGACCGCGGTGGCGTCGACCGCAGCAAGGTCGAGGTCCGCCGCAGCGCCCGCCGCAGCCGCACCGTCTCCGCCTACCGCGAGGGCGACCGCACCGTGGTGCTGATCCCGGCCCGGATGTCGCACGCCGAGGAGCAGCGCTGGGTGGCCCAGATGCTCGACAAGCTGGCCGCGCAGGAGAGCCGCCGGATGCTCGGCGACGAGGCGCTGCAGTCCCGCGCCCGCGAGCTCTCGCGGCTCTACCTGGGCGGTCGCGCTGTCCCCGAGCAGGTCCGCTGGGTCACCAACCAGAACTCCCGCTGGGGCTCCTGCACCCCCAGCGAGCGCACCATCCGGCTCTCCCACCGCCTCCAGGGCATGCCCGAGTACGTGGTCGACTACGTCCTGCTGCACGAGCTCGCGCACCTGCTGGTCCCCGACCACGGCCCCCGGTTCTGGGCCCTGCTGGACGCCTACCCGCGCACCGAGCGCGCCCGCGGCTACCTGGAGGGCGTCGCCTCCGCCGCCCGGCTGCCGCACGTCCCGCCCGCCCCCCTGACCTGACGTCCCGCGCCACCGGCTGCCGCGCCACCGGCCCGGCCCGGAAGCGGTACGGACGCCCCCGACCGGCACGGAGGCCCCCGACCGGCCCCACCGGGGCGGTCGAGGGCCTGCGGGACGGCCGGAGGACGCCGGGCCGGTGCGGGCGGGCGTCAGACCAACGCGCGGGCCCGCGCGACCAGGTCGCGCACCGAGCGGTCGGTGTCGGCGGGCAGCTCGTCCCAGCCGAACCAGCGCAGGTCCAGCGACTCCTCGCTGATCAGCTCGCGCGCCCCGGCCGGGGCCAGCGCCACGTACTGCACGTCGAGGTGGGTGTTCTCGGGCCGGTCCTTCCCGGTGCAGCGCACCCGGTGCCGGTCCAGCTTCACGGGCGCGGGGCGGCCGTCGACGGCGAGCAGCGCCAGGCCGGCGATGCCGGACTCCTCGACCGCCTCGCGCAGCGCCGCCGCGGCCAGCCTGTCGTCGCCGGGCTCGCAGTGGCCGCCCATCTGCAGCCACAGCCCGACCTTCGGGTGCAGGGTGAGCAGCACCCGCCCGCCGTCCGGGTCGACCACCAGCGCGCTGGCGGTGAGGTGCCCGGGCAGGCAGGCCCGCCACATGCCGTCGGGGCGGTCGGCCAGGTGGGCCAGGTAGTCGCGGCGCAGTTCGTCCTGCCCGGCGCCGTCGGGCACCCAGTCGGTGAGGACGCGGACGGCGTCGGCGTGCAGCGCGGTCACTTGGCGGTGCCCTCCGGACCCTGCGCGCCGCCGTCCTCGCCCTTACCGTCCTGGCCCGGAGCATCACCCGAGGCGCCGTCCGCGGCGTCGGCGTCGTCCGGGGCAGCCTCCGGGGCGTCCTCCACGGGCTGCGCTGCGGACTCCTCCGCCGCCCCGTCCGCCCCACCGTCCTCGCCCTTGCGCAGGTCCGCCTTCCCGGCACCGGAACCGGCACCGGCCCCGCCGCCCGCCGCCTCGCCGAGCAGCTTGTCCAGCGCGTCGAAGTCGAAGCCGCCCTCGGCCACCGCCGCGGTGTCCCGGTGCACGAAGCCGTCCGGGTCGTCGAGGTCGGCGGCGGTGGGCAGCATGTCGGGGTGGCTCCACAGCGCGTCGCGGCCCTCGACGCCGCGGGCGTCGGCGAGCGAGGCCCAGAGGCGGGAGGCGTCGCGCAGGCGGCGCGGGCGCAGTTCGAGGCCGACCAGGGTGGCGAAGGTCTGCTCGGCGGGGCCGCCGGAGGCGCGGCGGCGGCGGAGCGTCTCGCGCAGCGCGGCGGCGTGCGGCAGGTGCGGGGCGGCGGCGGTGTGCACCACGGCGTCGACCCAGCCCTCGACCAGGGCGAGGGCGGTCTCCAGCCGGGCCAGGGCGGCCTTCTGCGCGGGGGTGTCCTCGGGCTGGAGCAGGCCGCCGGCCAGCGCCTCCTGGAGGGCCTCGGGGTTGGACGGGTCGAGCTGGCCGACCAGCTCCTCCATCCGCGAGGTGTCGACCTTGATGCCGCGCGCGTACGCCTCGACGGCGCCGAACAGGTGCGCCCGCAGCCACGGCACGTGTGCGAACAGGCGCTGGTGGGCGGCCTCGCGCAGGGCCAGGTAGAGCCGGACCTCCTCGGCCGGCACGTTCAGCCCCTCGCCGAACTCGGCGATGTTCTGCGGCAGCAGCGCGGCCTTCCCGGCGGGGGCCAGCGGCAGGCCGACGTCGGTGGAGCCGAGCACCTCGGCGGCCAGCGCGCCGAGCGCCTGCCCGATCTGGGTGCCGAACATGGCGCCGCCCATCGAGCGCATCATGCCCATCAGCGGCCCGGCCACGGCCTGCATCTCCTCGGGCAGCACGCCGCCCATGGCGTTGCCGACCCGCTCGGCGACCGGGTCGACCAGGTCCTTCCAGACCGGCAGGGTGGCCTCGATCCACTCGGCGCGGCTCCAGGCCACCGCCGCGGAGGAGGTGGACGGGAACTCGGTCGCGGAGTCCAGCCACAGGTCGGCCAGCCGGACGGCCTCGGTGACGGCGGTGCGCTCGGCCGCGCCGATCGAGCGGTCCTTGGTCTTCCCCTCGGGCTGCTCGGCGACCACGGTCTGCCGGGCGATGTTCTTGGCCAGGTCCCAGTTCACCGGGCCGCCCTCGAACGAGAGCATCTGCCCGAGCTGCTGGAACGCCGCGCCGAGGTCGTTGGGGTTGAAGCCGCCCATCATCGCGGCGAACGGGTTGTCCCCGCCCTGGCCGCCGCCGGGGCCGCCCATGCCGAACAGCGCCCCGAAGGGGTTTCCGCTGCCGAAGCCGAACGGCTGCTGCGGGGTCGAGTCGCCCGGCTCGCCGTCCTTCTTGCCCTTGTTCTCGCCGTCCTCGGGCTCCTCGGGGGGAACGCCGAATCCGAAGGGGAGGTCGCTCACGGGGTCCTCGATCTGATCGGCCGTCACGCGGGTGGTGTGGCGGGAAAGTCTGCCGCCCGGGGGCTCCGAGCGGTTTCAATGGTCTCGCGGCGACCGCGCCGGGTGCACCGCCGGGGCCGGGCCTCGGGCAGGATGGTCGAGTGCGTGACACTCGTACGTCCGCACTTAAGCTAACCGTGGAGGATGGCCGGTGAGTTCCCCGCCTTCGGACGTTCGCTCTGGGCTGAC
Organism: Kitasatospora sp. SolWspMP-SS2h; assembly: GCF_003259315.1. GTDB lineage: Bacteria > Actinomycetota > Actinomycetes > Streptomycetales > Streptomycetaceae > Kitasatospora > Kitasatospora fiedleri. The sequence goes on from NZ_QLLT01000011.1 coordinate 90,278, forward strand.
CGAGGGCGAGGGTGTGCCGGCCGACGCCGGTTCGCCGATTCCAGCCTACGGCGGCAAGCCGCTGACCGTGGCGGTCACCGGCGCGGCGGGCGTGCTCGGCGAGCGTGTCGCGCAGCGGCTGGTCGACTCCCCGCACGTGCGCCGGGTGCTGGCGGTGGACGACCGGCGCGGCGAGGTGCCCGGCGTGCAGTGGCGGGTGCTGGACGTGCGCGACCCGGCGGTGGCCGAGCGGCTGTCCGGCGTCGACGTGGTGGTCCACCTGGCGATGGACCTCGGCATGGAGTCCGACCCGCGGGCCCGCAGCGCCTACAACGTGCGCGGCGCGCAGACCGTGGTGACCGCCGCCGCGGCGGCCGGGGTGCACCGGGTGGTGCTGTGCACCTCCGCGATGGTCTACGGCGCGCTGCCCGACAACGAGGTCCCGCTGGCCGAGGACTCCGAGCTGCGGGCCACCGAGGAGGCCTCGCTGGTCGGCGACCTGCTAGAGATCGAGCGCCTGGCCCGCCGCGCCCCGCGCGCCCACCCGGGCCTGCAGGTCACCGTGCTGCGCCCGGCCGTGGTGGTCGGCCCCGGCATCGACACCGTGCTGACCCGGCACTTCGAGGCGCCGCGGCTGCTGGTGGTGGCGGGCTCCCGCCCGTGCTGGCAGTTCTGCCACCTGGACGACCTGGCCTCGGCGCTGGAGTACGCGGCGCTCGGCCTGGTGGAGGGCGAGGTGACGGTCGGCTGCGACGGCTGGCTGGAGCAGGAGGACGTGGAGGAGCTGTCCGGGATCCGCCGGATGGAGCTGCCCGCCTCGCTCGCCCTGGGCACCGCGGCCCGGCTGCACCGGCTCGGCCTGACCCCGGCCCCGGCCGGGGACCTCGCGTACACCATGTACCCGTGGGTGGTGTCCGGCAGCCGGCTGCACGAGGCGGGCTGGCGGCCGCGGTACGGCAACGAGGAGGTGCTGGCCGAGCTGCTCGCCCAGGTGTCGGGCAAGCACGCGGTGGCCGGGCGCCGGCTCGGCGGCAAGGAGGCCGCCACCAGCCTGGGCGCGGCCGGGGCCACGGTGGCGCTGATCGGCACCGCCGCGCTGGTCCGGCGGGCCCGCAGGCAGCGCCGGATCTGAACCGACATCTTTCCGTATCATGGAATTACCGCATCGTGATACGAAAATCCTTGCGGTCGCTCGCCGGGGATGCGGAATGATGGTGGGCATGTCCGAGAACCACGACCCGATCCGCCTGCTCGCCGTCCGCGACACCCCGCTCTCGCTGGACGAGGTGCACGCCGCGGTCGGCGACGACGCGGCCGGCGGCACTACCCTGTTCGTCGGCACGGTGCGCGACCACGACGGCGGCAAGCCGGTCGCCGCGCTGGAGTACAGCGCCCACCCGACCGCCGCGCGCGAGCTGCGCCGGATCGCCGAGAAGGTCTGCGCGGACTTCCCGGTCCGGGCGCTGGCGGCGGTGCACCGCACCGGCCGGCTGGGGATCGGCGACGTCGCGGTGATCGTCGCGGTGTCCTGCCCGCACCGCGGCGAGGCGTTCGCGGCGGCCCGGCGGCTGATCGACGACCTCAAGCACGAGGTGCCGATCTGGAAGCACCAGGTCTTCGCCGACGGCGAGGAGGAGTGGGTCGGCGCCGGCTCCTGCTGACGCCCCCGTGTCCGGCCCCGGGTGGCGCTCGTTCCCCGTTCGGCGGTACCGCCGCGCGGTGGAGAACGGGCCCCGTCCCGTAACCCGGATGCCGCTCGCGCCGTTCCCCCAGCAGGCGGCTAATCTGCTGATACGCATGACGAGCCTGTGGGGAGTTCGAAAATGGCTGTGCTCGCCTGGTTGAGCATTCCTGTGGTGGCCGGGGTGCTGGCCGCGGTCTGGGCCACCTGGGCGGCCCGGCCGCCCCGCGCGATGACCGATCCGACCTCGCTCGCCGAGCACGAGCGGTTCCGCGCCGCGATGGAGCGCAGCACCGGCGCCCGGGACTGACCGGCCCGTCCCGATCGGCGGTGCCGGGCCCGACCCGTCCCCGATCGGCGGTGCCGGGCCCGGACCGCCGGTGCGCCCCGAACCGCACTTCCCGTACTGTCGTGCCATGCCACGCCGATCGTCGACGATGCTCGCCGCCACCCTGCTGCTGATAGGCCTGCTCTGTGCCTCGGTGCTGTTCAAGGTGCCGTTCACCGAGATGAGCCCGGGGCCGACGTACAACACCCTCGGCGCGCAGGACAAGACCGGCACTCCGGTGATCACCATCACCGGCCACGAGACCTACCCGACCAGCGGTCACCTCAACATGACCACGGTCCAGGTCACCGGGGCGAAGTACCAGCCCAGCCTGGTCTCGGCGATCGTCGGCTGGGTGCGGGACGACGTGCTGGTCGTCCCGCACGACAACGTCTATCCGAAGGGCCAGACCGACCAGGAGGCCCAGCAGGAGAACGCCGAGCAGTTCGCCTCCTCCGAGGACAGCGCCAAGACCGCGGCCCTCAAGCAGTTGGACATCCCGGTCGGCACCGAGATCATCGTCTCCTCGGTGGCCGCGGGCGGGCCCGCCGAGGGCAAGCTGCACGCCGGCGACCAGATCGTCGCGGTGGACGGCACGGCCATCTCCAGCCAGGCCCAGGTCGCCGCGCAGGTGACCAGGCACAAGCCCGGCGAGACCACCGTCTTCACCGTGGTGCCGCACGCCAAGGCCGGCGCGTCGCCGGACCCGGCGGACCGGGTCGAGGTGCCGATCGTCACCGGCAGGTCCGCGGACGACGGCCCGGAGCGGGCGGTCGTCGGGATCACGCCCGGCGTCGACCACGTCTACCCGTTCAAGATCGACATCGGCCTGCAGGACGTCGGCGGCCCCAGCGCCGGCCTGATGTTCGCCCTCGGCATCGTCGACAAGCTCACCCCGACCGACCTCACCGGCGGCCGGTTCGTGGCGGGCACCGGCACCATCGACGACGACGGCGCGGTCGGCCCGATCGGCGGCATCCAGATGAAGCTGATCGCCGCCCGCGACAAGGGCGCCGAGTACTTCTTCACCCCCGCGGACAACTGCGCCGAGGCGGCCAAGGGCACCCCGTCCGGCCTCACCCTGGTCAAGGTCGAGAACCTGGACGGCGCGGTGAAGGCCCTGGACGGCATCCGGGCCGGCGACCGGGCCGCGCTGCCGACCTGCGGTTAGTCCCCTGACCGGGGCCCCGACGGGGGCCCCGACGGGGGCCCCGGCGGTCAGGAGAACGTCGCGAGCAGGGCGTCCGTCAGGTTGGGGACGAGCTCGGGGCCGGTGAGCACCTCGCGCGCGAGGTCCTTCTCGCGCAGCCGCAGCGCGACCTCCTTGGCGCCGTCGCGCAGCACGGCCGCGGTGATCCGGACCTCCTGGCGCTGCGGGTGGGTGGCCACCCAGTCGTTGATCTCCTTGTCGCCGGCGTTCTTCGGCCGGGTGGCCTCGGCGCCGGGCGGGAGCATCAGGCGCTCGACCACCAGGGCGCAGCCGACCACGCCGTCGGGCCAGGCGATGGTGCCGAGGAAGCGGTCGAGCTCGGTGCCCGGGGGGATCTCCTCCTGCTCGACCGGGGTGAGCCCGGTCGGGTTGTCGTCCAGGCCGAGCTGCGCGGCGAGCCGCGGGTTGGCCTTGAGCATCCGGGCGTTGTCGACCAGGGCGAACAGGCGGGCTGGGAGGTCCCAGCCGAGGGTCGCGGCGTGCTCGTCGATCTCCAGGGCGGCCCGGGTGAGCGGGGTGGCCGCGGGCGGGCCGGAGGTGGCGGCGGTCAGGTCAGGGGAGTCGGACATGGGGTCATCCTCACACGTCCGGGGGGGCCGTCTCCAACTCCGACGCAGCCGCCGGGAACTCAGGTAAAGACTGATTAAGTTGCATGGGGAGACCGCTGCCGGTTATCGGTGCGGCAGCGGGCATTCCCAACGACGACAGCTGAGGTGGCGCCTTGACCTTCCAGATGCCGGACCGCTCCGGTCCGGGTTTCCGAGCGAGAGTCGGGCCGCCGTCGCGCCGGGCGAAGGTGCTGCTGCTGACGCTGGGCGTCCTGGCGGCGCTCTTCGTGCTGTTCGTGCTGTTCGCGGGGCTGTGGACCGACTGGCTGTGGTTCGACTCGGTGCGCTACGGCTCGGTGTTCACCGCGCAACTGGGCGCCAAGGCCGGGCTGTTCGCGGTCTTCGGGCTGCTGATGGCGCTGGTGGTCGGCTTCAACCTGTGGCTGGCGTACCGGCTGCGGCCCCCACTGGCGGCGATGTCGGTGGAGCAGCAGAGCCTGGACCGCTACCGGATGGGCATCGCGCCGTTCCGCAAGTGGCTGATGATCGGCCTGTCGCTGCTGGTCGGCCTGGCGGCCGGCGCCGCCGCGGGCGCGCAGTGGCGGACGTGGATGCTATGGGTCAACGGCACCGCGTTCGGCGTGAAGGACGGCCAGTTCCACAAGGACGTCTCGTACTACGCGTTCAAGCTGCCCTGGTACGAGTTCGTGCTGGGCTTCGGCTTCAGCGCGGTGATCGTGTCGCTGCTGGCGGCCACCGCCGTGCACTACCTGTACGGGGGCCTGCGGCTCCAGGGGCCCGGACGGCGGGCGAGCGCCGGGGCGCAGGGCCACCTGGCCGTGCTGCTGGGCGTGTTCGTGCTGCTGAAGGCGGTCGCGTACTGGCTGGACCGGTACGCGCTGGCGGTGAAGAGCGAGTCGTACAAGAACGTCGACGGCTGGACCGGCCTGCGCTACGTGGACGCCAACGCGTTCCTGCCGGCCAAGACGATCCTGTTCTTCGTCGCGGTCATCTGCGCGCTGCTGTTCTTCCTGACCCCGATCCGGCGGACCTGGGCGCCGGCGCTGATCGGCTTCGGGCTGATGGCGCTGTCGGCGATCCTGGTCGGCGGGCTCTACCCGGCGCTGGTGCAGCAGTTCCAGGTCAAGCCGAACGAGCAGGCCAAGGAGACCGCGTACATCCAGAAGAACATCGACGCGACCAGGCAGGCGTACGGCATCGCGGACGTGGCCGAGCAGCAGTACGCGCCGACTGACTCCACCGACGCCGGCACGCTCGCCAAGGACGCCCAGACCATCTCCGACATCCGGCTGCTGGACCCGAACGTGGTCTCGCCGACGTTCCAGCAGAACCAGGCGCTGCGCAACTACTACGCGTTCCCGAAGACGCTGGACGTGGACCGCTACGGCGACCAGGACACCGTGCTGGGCGTGCGCGAGCTGGACCTGACCGGCGTCCAGCAGCACAACTTCATCAACGACCACTTCAAGTACACCCACGGGTACGGCGTGGTCGCCGCCAAGGGCAACCAGGTCGACTCGAACGGCAACCCGGTCTACACCGAGCACTCGCTGCCCGCCGAGGGCAGCATGGGCAGCTACGAGCAGCGGGTGTACTACGGCGAGAAGACGACGATGTACTCCGTCGTCGGGCCCGGCCTGGACGAGATCGACTACACCCGGGACGGCCAGCCGGACCAGACCTCCCAGTACAGCGGCGGCAGCGGCGTCTCGCTGAACAACCCGCTGACCCGGGCCGCGTACGCGCTGAAGTTCGCCGAGCCGCAGATCCTGTACTCGGGGGCGATCAAGGACGACGCGAAGATCCTCTACGACCGCACCCCGAAGGAGCGGGTCGAGAAGGTCGCGCCGTGGCTGTCGATCGACGCCGACCCGTACCCGGTGGTGCAGAACGGCCGGCTGGTGTGGGTGCTGGACGGCTACACCACCTCGGACGGGTACCCGTTCTCGTCCAAGACCACCTTCGGCGACGCCACCAAGGACTCGCTGACCGACCAGCGCGGGCGCACCCTGACCGCCGTCAACCAGGTCAACTACATCCGCAACTCGGTGAAGGCCACCGTGGACGCGTACACCGGCGAGGTGACGCTCTACCAGTGGGACGAGGCCGACCCGGTGCTGAAGACCTGGATGAAGGCGTTCCCGGACACGGTGAAGGCCAAGGCGGACATCCCGGCCACCCTGCTGCCGCACCTGCGCTACCCGCAGGACCTGTTCAAGGTGCAGCGCGACCTGCTCGGGCAGTACCACATGACGGACGCCACGGCGTTCTTCAACGGCACCGACATCTGGGAGGTGCCGGAGGACCCGACGGTCAACACCCACGAGGTGCAGCCGCCGTACTACCTGACGCTGCGGATGCCGGACGCCCAGGAGGCCAGTTTCTCGCTGACCACCTCCTTCGTGCCCTCGGGCCGCAAGAACCTGGCCGCGTTCATGACCGCGGACGCCGACCCGGGGCCGGGCTACGGCAAGCTGCGGATCCTGCGGATGCCGTCCGGCTCGGGCGCGCTCGGCCCGGCGCTGACCCAGGCGAAGTTCAACTCGGACTCCGAGGTGGCCCGCCAGCTGACCCTGCTGCGCAGCGGCACCGACTCCGACGTGGTCTACGGCAACCTGCTGACCCTGCCGGTCGGCGGCGGCATCCTCAACGTGGAGCCGGTGTACCTGGTGGCCCGCGGCGCCAAGGTGCCGGTGCTGAAGAAGGTGCTGGCGGTGTACGGCGACCACAACGTGGCGCTGGAGGACACCCTGGACCAGGCGCTGGCCAAGGTGCTCGGCGGCGCGGCGGACGGGGCCACCACCCCGACCGCCCCGGCCGACCCGCAGAACCCGGGCACCGGGACGCCGACCGCGCCCGGCACGCCGACGACGCCGGACAGCCCCGAGGTGCAGCAGGCGCTCACCGAGGCGCAGAAGGCCTTCGACGACGGCCAGGCGGCGCTGAAGAACGGCGACTGGACGGCGTACGGCAAGGCCCAGGAGGCGCTGAAGAAGGCCATCGGCGACGCGATGGCCGCCGAGCAGAAGGCGGCCGGCGCCTCGCCGTCCGCCTCCCCGCCCGCCGCGCCGACGGGCTGAGCTGCGGAAACCGGTTTGTTGGTCCACCCCGTGATCGTGATACAGTGGTTTCACCGACGCGGGGTGGAGCAGCTCGGTAGCTCGCTGGGCTCATAACCCAGAGGTCGCAGGTTCAAATCCTGTCCCCGCTACTCAGTAGCGAAAGGCCCGGAGGCATCAGCCTCCGGGCCTTTGCCATTCCTTGGGCGTCGGGCCGATTGACACCCCATGTGGTCCAGTCCAATCTGAGTCATGCCCATGGCGGGCGGCCCCCACCGCCCGTCTTGATGCGTTGCAACTCCTTTGCCGGCACCGGGAATTGATCACCCGCCGGTTCCGTCTGCCGCTCTCCCCGACCGGGTGTCGGACGGCGTTCCTGCATCCCCACGTGACAGGAGAGAGGCACATCCGCATGCATCGCCACAACCGCAGGGCCTGGGCCGTCACGGCCGCGGCCGCCACGCTGCTCGCCGGGGCGGTCTCACTGCTGGGAGCCCCCAGCGCGAGCGCCGGGCCGGGCAACACCACCGGGGCCCCCGCCACCAGCGGCGGCATCAAGGTCGCGTACTTCGACCAGTGGTCGATCTACCAGAACGCCTACTACCTGAAGAACGTCGACACCAACGGCATGGCCGGGAAGCTCGACTACCTGCTCTACGACTTCGCCAACATCGACCCGGCCAACCTGACCTGCTTCGAGGCCAACTCGGCGGCCTCCCAGGACGAGAACAACCCGAACGCCGGCGACGGCGCGGGCGACTACTACGCCGACTACGCCAAGACCTTCGCCAACGGCAACAGCGTCGACAACTCCACCGACACCTGGAACCAGCCGCTGGCCGGCAACTTCCACCAGCTCCAGGAGCTGAAGGCGAAGTACCCGAAGCTCAAGGTGCTGCTGTCGATCGGCGGGTGGACGTACTCCAAGTACTTCTCCGACGCGGCGGCCACCGACGCCTCGCGCAAGAAGCTGGTCTCCTCCTGCGTCGACATGTTCATCAAGGGCAACCTGCCCGCCCAGGGCGGCTACGGCGGCCCGGGCACCGGCAAGGGCATCTTCGACGGCTTCGACATCGACTGGGAGTACCCGGGCGGCGGCGGCCACACCGGCAACCACTCCTCGGCGGCCGACAAGCAGAACTTCACCGCCCTGCTGGCCGAGTTCCGCGGCGAGCTCAACACCCAGGGCGCCGCGGACGGCAAGACCTACGCGCTGAGCGCGGCGCTGCCGGCCGGCCAGGACAAGATCCAGAACATCGAGACCAACAAGATCGGGCAGTACCTGACCTTCGCGGACCCGATGACGTACGACATGCACGGCGGCTGGGAGGCCCAGGGCCCGACCAACCACCAGACGCCGGTCTACCAGAGCCCGAACGACCCGATGAACAACGTGCCGCCGGGCAACGCCAAGTACTCCATCGACGAGGCGATCAAGGCGTACACGGTCGGCGACCCCTCGTACGGCATCCCCGGCGGGTTCCCGGCGAACAAGCTGAACATGGGCGTCCCGCTCTACTACCGCGGCTGGACCGGCGTGGCGGCCGGGGCCAACCACGGCCTGTTCCAGCCCGCGAGCGGCCCGGCCCCCGGCGCGCCGAACTCCGGCAACGTGGCGGGCGTGCGGATGTACAAGGAACTGCTCGGGACGGTGGACAACCCGAGCTACACCTACTGGGACGCCGCCGCGCAGGCCTCGTACTTCTACGACGGCACCACCTTCTGGTCCGGCGAGAACGCCAGGTCCATCCAGGCCAAGATGGACTACGCGCACTGCAACGGACTCGGCGGATCGTTCGTCTTCTCGCTCTACGACGACCCGAACGCGGCGCTGCTCAACCCGCTGATGACCGCGACCGGCGGCTCGGCCGCCTCCTGCCCGGCCCCGCCGACCGGCTCGCCGAGCGCCAGCGCCTCGCCGTCGAAGTCCCCGTCGCCGTCGCCGTCCACCAGCCCGTCGACCAGCCCCTCGACCTCGCCGTCGACCAGCCCGTCCGGCAGCCCGTCCTCCTCGCCGACCCCGCCCGGCGGCGGGATCGTGGCCAACCCCGGCCTGGAGTCCGGCGCGCTGAGCCCGTGGACCTGCTCGGGCGGCGCCGTGGTCAGCGGCGGGCACACCGGCTCCCACGCCCTGCAGGGCAACGTGAGCGCCGGTGACACCGCGCAGTGCCAGCAGACCGTCACGGTCAAGCCGAACACCGCCTACACGCTGTCCGCCTGGGTCAAGGGCAACTACACCTACCTGGGCGTCACCGGCTCCGGCGCGGACAGCTCGACCTGGACCCCCGGCGGGAGCGCGTGGACGCAGCTGTCCACCAAGTTCACCACCGGCGCCTCGGTCACCTCGGTGACCGTCTGGGTCCATGGTTGGTACGGACAGGGTGCCTACCAGGCCGACGACTTCAGCGTCAGCTGAGGCTCCGTCAAGACCCTTTTAAGGAAGGCCCGGAGGATTCCGTCCTCCGGGCCTTCCCCCTTGCGGGCGCGCGGAGTTGATCGACTCCGGTACGATGCGTGGCCGGGGTTTGTGGGGCCCAGTGTCGGGAAATCGACAAAGAGCCGAAGCGATCTCGCCGGGCTTCGGCCCCGCTCCGCCAAAACGGACGGAGCAGGTGTACGCGGTGTGCGGGTGATGCGACGATGGACCACGAGGGGGACGCGGCGCGGCCGTTGACGGGCCGTCCGGTCCGGCGTGCCCCCCGGGGGAGACGACCCGGGCCGACGGCCCGGGGCGGATGCCGCGACACTCGGGGGGAGCGGGAGTCGGCATGAAGCTCATCGGCAACAGCGGGACGGGGGAACGACTGGCGGCCGGCAGCGCCGCGGACACCGACACCGGCGCCCGCCCCACCGGCCGGTCCACCGGCAGCCTGCCCGCCCAGCGCGGCACCGCGGGCGGCATCGACGTGACCGGCTACGGCCCCGAGAGCCTGGTCCACCTGACCGCCGACCAGGTCGCCGCCGCCTCCGTCCGCGACCTGATCGACCCCGACGAGGACGCCGCCGACAGCTTCGAGACCGCCCTCGCCGCCCGCGAACAGGCCGCCCTCGAAGCCCGCCACCGCGGCTCCGCCGACGCCGGCGACCCGGGCGCCGCCAGCCAGCTCGGCGCCCTCCTGCTGCGCCGCGGCGACCTGCTCGACGCCGAGCGCTACCTGCGCGCTGCCGCCGCGGCCGGACTGCGCGCCGCCGCCAACAACCTCGGCGTCCTGCTCCACCAGCAGGGCCACCGCACCGAGGCCGCCCAGTGGTGGCGCCAGGCCGCGGTCGCCGGCTCCGCCCCCGCCGCCCACGCCCTCGGCCTGCAACTGCGCGACCAGGGCGAGGAGGAGGCCGCCGAGTACTGGCTGCACTTCGCCGCCGAACAGGGCCACCCGCTCGGCGCGTACGCCCTCGGCGACCTGATGGAGCACCGCCGCGACGTCCGCGCCGAGCGCTGGTTCAAGGCCGCCGCCGACTCCGGCCACCGCGAGGCCGCCTACCGCCTCGCCCGGATGCGCGAGGCCGCCGGCGACAAGGACACCGCCGAGACCTGGTACCGCACCGCCGCCGCCCGCAGCCACGCCCGCGCCGCGCTGCGCCTGGGCGTCCTGCTCGAAGCCCGCGGCGACCTCGACGAGGCCGCCCGCTGGTACCGGCAGTCCGCCCAGAACGGCGAGGCCCGCGCCGCCTGCGCCCTCGGCTTCCTGCTCCGCGACACCGGCGACCTCTCCGCCGCCGCCGAGTGGTGGCAGGAGGCCGCCGAGGCCGGCGACGGCACCGCTGCCAACGCGCTCGGCGCGCTGCACGCCGGCCGCGGCGAGAACGCCGTCGCCGAACGCTGGTACCGCGCCGCGCTCGACGCCGGCGACCACAACGGCGCCTTCAACCTCGGCCTGCTGTGCGCCGGCGCCGGCCGCGAGGCCCAGGCCGAGCAGTGGTACCGCCGCGCCGCGTACGCCGGCCACCGCGAAGCCTGCAACGCGCTCGCCATCGTGCTGCTCCAGCGCGGCGACGAGTCCGGCGCCGAACCCTGGTTCTCCAAGGCCGCCGAGGCCGGCTCCGTCGACGGCGCCTTCAACCTCGGCGTCCTGCACGCCGGCCGCGGCGAGACCCGGCAGGCCCAGGAGTGGTACGCCCGGGCCGCCGCCGAGGGCCACGGCGAGGCCGCCCTGCAACTCGCCGTCGCCCAGGAGCAGCGCGGCAACCTGGCCGGCGCGCTGGAACGCTACCGGCAGGCCGCCGACGGCGGCTCCGCGGAGGGCGCCTTCCGGCTCGCCTCGCTGCTCGACCGCCGCGGCGACGCCGACGCCGAGGCCGAGCACTGGTACGCGGTCGCCGCGGACGCCGGACACCGCCGGGCCCAGGTCCGGATGGGCGTGCGCGCGGCCGAGCGCGGCGCGCTCCAGATCGCCGAGAGCTGGTACCGGCGCGCCGCCGAGGGCGGCAGCCGCAGCGCCGCGTTCAACCTCGGCCTGCTGCTGGCCCGGCAGGACAGCGAGGCCGAGGCGATGCTCTGGTACACCCGCGCCGCGGACGCCGGCCACGGCCGCGCCGCGCTGCGGCTGGCGCTGCTCGCGCTGCGGCGCGGCGAGGCGGTCCAGGCCGAGAACTGGTGCCGCCGCGCGGCGGAGTACGGGCCGGCGGAGGTCGCGGAGCGGGCGGGGCGGCTGCTGGGAGCGCTGAACGCGGAGCTGAGCGCGTAGGGCTGCCGCCGGGCCGGGACGCCGCGCGGCCGGGGAGCGCACCGGCCGGGGCGCGGGGAACCGCGCGGAGCGGGAGCGGCACGGCAGCAGGACGCCGGGACGGCGGGACGGTGCGACCGACCGTCCCGCGTCACGGTCCGGCCGTGCGGGCCCGGCCGGCCGCGCGGCTCCCCGCGCGCCCCCGGTCGCGCCGCCCTACACGCTGAGCGAGCGCAGCACGGCCTCGTGGAGGACGCCGTTGGTGGCGACCGCGTCCGCGCCGGTGGGGCCGTCGATGCCGTCGAGGCCGGTGAAGCGGCCGCCGGCCTCCTGGACGATGACGCAGGGGGCGGCCATGTCCCAGAGCGAGAGCTCGGGTTCGGCGGCGATGTCGACGGCGCCCTCGGCGACCATCATGTAGGACCAGAAGTCGCCGAAGGCGCGGGTGCGCCAGCAGATCCGGGTGAGGTCGAGGAAGGCGTCGAGGCGGGCGCGCTCCTCCCAGCCGCTGAGCGAGGAGAAGGAGAGCGAGGCGTCGGCGAGGCGGGAGACCTTGGAGACGTGGATGCGCTGGGCCTTGGCCAGGCTGCGGCCGGCGAACGCGCCCAGGTCCTTGGCGGCCCACCAGCGGCGGCCGAGCGCGGGGGCGGAGACGATGCCGACCACCGGGACGTGCTCGCCGTCGGGCTGCTCCTCCAGCAGGGCCACCAGGGTGGCCCAGACCGGGACGCCGCGGACGTAGTTCTTGGTGCCGTCGATCGGGTCGATCACCCAGCGGCGCGGGCCGGAGCCCTGCAGGCCGTACTCCTCGCCCAGCACCGCGTCCCGGGGGCGGGCCCGCTGCAGGACGGAGCGGACGAGTTCCTCGGCGGCTTTGTCGGCGTCGCTGACCGGGGTCAGGTCGGGCTTGGTCTCGATCTTCAGGTCGAGCGCCCGGAACCGCTCCATGGTGATCGAGTCGGCCGAGTCGGCGAGGACGTGGGCGAGTCGGAGGTCGTCGTGGTAGTCGGCCATGCACGGCACCCTAGCGGACTCAGTGTCCCGAGCCGCTGAGCTGGAGACCGATCACGCCCGCGATGACCAGGGAGATGGACACCAGTTTGAGGACGGAGGAGGACTCCCCGAGGAAGGCCATCCCGTACACCGCGGTGCCGGCCGCGCCGATGCCGGTCCACACCGCGTAGGCGCTGCCGACCGGCAGGGTCTTCAGGGAGAGGGTGAGCAGGCCGAAGGAGCCCAGCGCGAAGAGCGCGAAGCTGATGGTGGGCCAGAGCCTGGTGAAGCCGTGGCTGAGCTTGAGGTTGACCGCGAATCCCGTTTCCAGCAGACCGGCGAGGATCACCATGGCCCATGCCATCGGGTTGACTCCCTGTCAGGTAGGAAGGTGTGACCTCCCTATCGTTACCCAGCGCAGCGGCCCCAGCGACTCGTGATCGCCGGGAATTCTCACTCCGCCTCCGGCGCCTCGCGGGTGGCCAGCAGCCGGCGCAGCGAGTACAGCCGGGCCGGGTCGGCGTGGCCGTCGGCGACCCAGGCGTCCAGCGCGCAGTCCGGTTCGTCGTGCGAGCAGGCGCGCGGGCAGTCGGCGGTGCCGGGCTCCAGGTCGGGGAAGGCGTGGATGACCCGGGACGGGTCGATGTGGGACAGGCCGAAGGAGCGGAAGCCGGGGGTGTCGATCACCCAGCCCGGGTCCAGGGCCTTCTTCGAGCCCGGCTTGGCGCCGGGCGGCGGGGGCAGCCGCAGGGCCAGCGCGGAGACGGTGGTGTGCCGGCCCCGGCCGGTGACCGCGTTGACGTGGCCGGTGCTGCGCTGCCGCTCCGGGACGAGCGCGTTGACCAGGGTGGTCTTGCCGACGCCGGAGTGCCCGATGAACACCGTGGTGCGCCCGCGCAGGTGCGCCCGCACCGCCTCCGCGCCGACCGTCTCCAACTCGTCGGCCCGGGTCACCACGTAGTCGATGCCCAGCGGCGCGTACGACTCCAGCAGTTCGTCGGCCGGGGCCAGGTCCGACTTGGTGAGCACCAGCAGCGGCTCCATCCCGGCATCGTACGCGGCGACCAGGCAGCGGTCGATCAGCCGGGGGCGCGGCTCCGGGTTGGCCAGCGCGGTGACGATGGCCATCTGCTGGGCGTTGGCGACCACGATCCGCTCGTACGGGTCGTCGTCGTCCGCGGTGCGGCGCAGCACCGAGCTGCGCTCCTCGACCCGGACGATCCGGGCCAGCGTGTCCGGCTCGCCGGACAGGTCGCCGACCACGCTGACGGTGTCGCCGACCACGACGCCCTTGCGGCCCAGCTCGCGGGCCTTCATGGCGGTGACCAGGCGCTCGTCCCTCGTGCCGCCGTCGACCAGGCAGGTCATCCGGCCCCGGTCCACGGTCAGGATCATCGCCTCGGCGGCGTCCTCGTGCTTGGGCCGGGTGCGGGTGCGGGGGCGGGAGCCCCGGCGGCCCGGGCGGCTGCGGATGTCGTCCTCGTCGGCGTCCTTGCCGTAGCGGCGCATGCTCGTGATCCCCCGTCAGCCCTGGCCGAGGAGGTCGGCCCACATCTGCGGGAAGTCCGGCAGCGTCTTGGCCGTGGTCGCCACGTTCTCCACCAGCACGCCCTCGACGGCCAGGCCCAGGACGGCGGCGGCGGTGGCCAGCCGGTGGTCCTCGTAGGTGTGGAAGACGCCGCCGTGCAGCGGGCGGGGCCGGATCCGCAGGCCGTCCTCGGTCTCCGAGACGTCGCCGCCCAGCCCGTTGACCTCCTTGGCCAGCGCGGCCAGCCGGTCGGTCTCGTGCAGCCGCAGGTGGGAGATGCCGTACAGGTGCGACTCGGAGTCGGCCAGCGCCGCCACCGCGGCGATCACCGGGGTCAGCTCGCCCACGTCGTGCAGGTCGGCCTCGATCCCGTGGATCTTGCCGGTGCCGGTGAACTCCAGCCCGTCGTCGGTGAACCGGCAGCTGCCGCCCATCGCGGTGTAGATCTCGCGCAGCTGGTCGCCCGGCTGGTAGGTGTGCCGGGGCCAGTCCCGGACGGTAACCCGGCCGCCGGTGGCCAGCGCCGCCGCGAAGAACGGGGCCGCGTTCGACAGGTCCGGCTCGACCACCAGGTCGCGGCCGATCAGCGCGCCCGGGGTCACCCGCCAGACGTCCTTCTCGCCGCCGTCCTCCGGCGCGTCGACCTGGCCGCCGGCCTTGCGGATCATGTCCACGGTCATCCGGATGTGCGGCAGCGAGGGCACCGTCCCGCCGGTGTTGCGGATCTCCACGCCGTTGTTGAAGCGGGCGCCGGAGAGCAGCAGCGCCGAGATGAACTGCGAGGAGGACGAGGCGTCCACCTCCACCGGACCGCCGTCCAGCGCGCCCGCGCCGTGCACGGTCAGCGGGAAGCCGCCGCGCCCGCCGTCCTCGATCCGGGCGCCCAGCGCGCGCAGCGCGTCGATCACGCCGCGCTGCGGGCGCTCGCGGCTGCGCGGGTCGCCGTCGAAGTGCACCGGGCCGTCCGCCAGGGCGGCCAGCGGCGGCAGGAAGCGCATCACCGTCCCGGCGTTGCCCACGTCCACCCGGGCCGGGCCGCGCAGCCGCTCGGCCGGGATCACCCGCCACGCCTCGCCGCCGCCGGTGCCGCCGGACGCCGCGTTCACCGTCTCCTCGACCGTCACGCCCAGCGCCCGCAGGCCGTCCGCCATCAGCTGCGAGTCGCGGCTGCGCAGCGGGCGGCGCACCCAGCCCGGGCCGTCGGCGAGGGCGGCCAGCACCAGCGCGCGGTTGGTCGCGGACTTCGAGCCGGGGATGGTCACGGCCGCGTCCACGGCGGCGGTGGCGACGGGGGCGGGCCACAGGGAGTCGGTCATGGCGCCAGTCTATGAGGCGCGGCGCTCCTACCGGGGCAGCAGCCAGGCCGCTCCGAGCCCCAGGCAGACCAGCGCCACCGCCAGGAACGCCAGCAGCCACAGCGCCCCCGGCACGCCCGTCAGCCGCGCCAACTGGTCGGCGTCCGAGCCGGGCGCGCCGCCGCGCCGCCGCCGGGCCGCCCACAGCTCCAGCATCGGACGCACCCCCGCCAGCAGCAGGAACCACACCCCCAGGTAGGCGAACGCCCCCTGCCATTCGGCCGTCCCGTACCAGGACACCGCGACGAACGCCCCGCCGGTCGCCAGCACCGCCGCCACCCCGAACAGGTTGCGCAGCGCCGGCAGCATCACCGCCAGCAGCGCGGTGCCGATCCACAGCAGCGCGGTGATCCGCCCCGCCGCGAGCAGCGCCGCCCCGCCCAGGCCCAGCAGCGAGGGCGCCGGGTAGCCCGCCGCGGCGGTCAGCACCATGCCCGGGCCGGTCGGCCGCCCGGAGGAGACCGTCAGCCCCGAGGTGTCCGAGTGCAGCCGGATGCCCGACAGCCGGCGCCGGGTCAGCAGCGCCGTCAGCCCGTGCCCGCCCTCGTGCGCGATCGTCACCACGGTGCGGGCCCGCAGCCACACCGGGCGCACCGCCACCGCCAGCAGCGCCACCGCCGCCGTGCCCCACACCAGCCAGGGCGGCGGGTCCGGCTGCACGCTCGTCACCCGGTCCCACAGTCGCGCGAAGTCCATCGCCGCCGGCCTCCGATCACCGTCGCTCCCCCTGCCCGGGGCGGGCAGCCTCCCACGGGAGGACGGGTCCCCGGTAGCCGCCGGTTCTCCCGGACGGCCCCGCCCGCCCGGCCCGCTCTGGCAAGCTGGACGCCATGTGCGGACGCTTCGCCTCCTCCACCGACCCCGCCGAACTGGTCCGGCTGTTCGACGTCCGGCAGTGGGACCCGACCGAGACGATCGCGCCCAGCTGGAACGTCGCCCCCACCGCGAAGGCCTACGCCGTCCTCGACCGGGCCCCGCGCGGCCGGGGCCGCCCGGTGCGCCAACTGCACGCGCTGCGCTGGGGCCTGGTGCCCGGTTGGGCGAGCAGCCCCGACACCGCGGTCAAGATGATCAACGCCCGGGCGGAGACCGTCCACGAGAAGCCCGCCTACCGGCAGGCGTACGCCTCCCGGCGCTGCCTGATACCCGTCGACGGCTACTACGAGTGGCAGACCGCCCCCACCGACGACCTCGCCCGCCCGCCCCGCCGCCCCTACTTCGTGCACCGCGCCGACGGCACCCCGCTCGCCCTGGCCGGGCTGTACGAGTTCTGGCGCGACCGCGAACGCCCCGGCGACCACCCCGACGCCTGGCTGGTCACCTGCACCATCGTCACCACCGCCGCCGAACCGCTGCTCGCCCCCGTCCACGAGCGGATGCCGCTCTACCTCGGCCCCGACCGCTGGGACGCCTGGCTCGACCCGCACGCCGAGACCGCCGACCTCACCCCGCCACCGCCCGGCGACCTGCGCATCCACGCCGTCCCCGACGAGGTCGGCCGGATCCGCAACAACCACCCCGGCCTGACCCGGCCGCGCACCGAGGACGACCGCACCACGCTGTTCTGAGCGGCCCGCGCCCGGGGAGGGGCGGGGGAGCGGACGGATACGCTCGGGGCCGTGCAGCGCATCATCGACACCCCCGCCGGGGACGCCAGGCTCCACTACCACCGCGCCGCCCGCCCGCGCGCCGTGCTGCTGCTCGGCCACGGCGCGGGCGGCGGCGTCGAGGCCCCCGACCTGCGGGCCCTCGCGGCGGCGCTGCCGGCCGCCGGCGTCACCGTGGTGCTGGCCGAGCAGCCCTGGCGGGTGGCCGGCCGCAGGCTCGCCCCCGCCCCGGCCGCGCTCGACGCGGGCTGGCCCGCGCAGTTCGCCGCCGCGGCCGAGGAGGGCCTGCCGGTGTACGCGGGCGGCCGCAGCGCCGGCGCCCGGGTCGCCTGCCGGACCTCCGCCGCGCTGGGCGCGGCGGGCGTCCTCGCGCTGGCCTTCCCGCTGCACCCGCCCGGCAGGCCGGAGCGGAGCCGGGCGGACGAACTGCTCACCACCGGCCTGCCCACCCTGGTCCTCCAGGGCGGCGCCGACGCCTTCGGCACCCCGGACGAGTTCCCCGCCCTGCCCGCCACCCACCGCCTGGCCGGGGTCCCGCACGCCTCGCACGCCTTCAGGACCCCGAAGAAGGCCCCGCTGACCCAGGACGAGGCCCTGGAACTGATCACCGGCACGGCCGCCGACTGGCTCCGGCAGCCCTGACCCCCGCCGCCCGCCGCCTCCGGGCCCCGGCGGGCGGAGCGGGCGGTGTGATCGTCCTCATGCCGCGTCCCCCACGGCCGCGGTTCCGTGCCCGCCGGGGAAGGGGGAGCGGCGCCCGGCGGCCGGAGCGGGTCGGCAAGGCCACGGCTCCGGCAGTCGGTTGTGCCGTCCGGGAATGCCCGGGTGGCGGACGGGGTTGCACGAGGCGTCAGAACATGCCCCCGGTGGAAAGGCAGCGTCCATGGGTTCGATCGCGTGCCGCGAGCGGCCGGAAGAGCGGGCCGCGCAGTCTGCGCTCCTGCCGGACTGGTCGGAGTGGGTTGTCGCGGGCGAGAAGCCGGTCAGCCCGATATCCTCGCTTGCGGGTCGGCCCGAGGTGGGCCGTGTGCGGGTTTCCGAGGAGGTGGGTCCAGTCGTCGGGACCGATGACGCGGCCGTGTCGGGCGCTGCCGGCGCCGACCAGGGCCGTCCGGAGGGCGAACAGCTCACCGGCGACGAACTGGCCGAGGCGATCGGCGAGGACACCTTCCGGGTGTCCGAGAACGAGAGCGAGGAGGCCAGGCGCGAGCGCTTCGAGCGTGACGCGCTCGGCTACCTGGACCCGATGTACTCGGCGGCGCTGCGGATGACCCGCAACCCCGCCGACGCGGAGGACCTGCTCCAGGAGGCGTTCGCCAAGGCGTACGCGTCGTTCCACCAGTTCCGCGAGGGCACCAACCTCAAGGCCTGGCTGTACCGCATCCTCACCAACACGTTCATCAACTCGTACCGCAAGAAGCAGCGCGAACCCCAGCGCACCGCGGCCGAGGAGATCGAGGACTGGCAGCTGGCGCGCGCCGAGTCGCACATGTCGACCGGCCTGCGGTCGGCCGAGGCGCAGGCGCTCGACCACCTGCCGGACAGCGACGTGAAGGACGCGCTCCAGGCCATCCCGGAGGAATTCCGGATCGCGGTGTACCTCGCGGACGTCGAGGGCTTTGCGTACAAGGAGATCGCGGACATCATGGGTACACCCATCGGTACGGTGATGTCCCGACTGCACCGTGGCCGCCGCCAGTTGCGCGGCATGCTGGAGGACTACGCCCGCGAGCGGGGGCTGGTCCCGGCCGGTACCGGTGCAGGGCAGGAAGCGAAGGGCGCGGGCTCATGAGCTGCGGAGATCCGCACGAGACCGAGTGCGGTGAGGTGCTCGACCACCTCTACGAGTTCCTCGACAACGAGATGGCCGAGGGCGACTGCGCCAAGCTGCGGGTGCACTTCGACGAGTGCTCGCCGTGCTTGGAGAAGTACGGCCTGGAGCAGGCGATCAAGGCACTGATCAAGCGCTCCTGCGGGTGCGACGACACCCCGGCCGACCTGCGGGCCAAGGTGCTGGCCCGGATCGACTCGATCCGCACCCAGCGCTCGGGAGAGGTCGACACCTCGGTGATCGAGGTGTCCTCGGTGAGCGTCGAGGTGACGGTCGACGGGACGGCCGGGCACGGCTCGGCGGTGGCGACCGCCGAGTAGCGCTCACTCGATCGGGTGAGCCGGTGCCGCTCCGGCTGCGGCGATGCGCGATCGTGCGCCCCGTCCGTGCGGGCGGGCCCTATTCTCTGACGAGTCCTCACGTCGGAGGGCCCGGTACGGGCGGGGGAGGCCGAGATCGCCAGCGGAAGCGAACGCCAGCGGAGCGCCGCCACCCTGCCGGGGCCGGCCGCGGGCTACCTGGCCGCCGTCCTGGCGGCCGCGTTCGCGGTGCTGCTGCCGCTGGCCACCGTCGGCCCCGGGCTGGACTGGCCCCGGATCGGCCTGCTCGCCCTGCTGCACCTCTGCCTGGAGTCGCTGGCGCAGGGCGCCCGCACCCCGTGCGCCCGGCTCTGGCGCCGGCTGCGCGGCCGCCCCGCCGACGAGGCCCCGGCCGACCCGCGGGGCAGCGGCTTCTTCCCGGTGCTGTTCGCGGGCGTGCTGATGCTGCCGCCCGCCGCCGCCGCCCTGGTCGCCCTGCCCGGCGCGCTGCTCGGACCCGCCGTCCCGCCGCGCGGCCTGCGCCGGGTGTGGAACGCCGCCCAACTGGCCCTGGCCGCCGCTGCCGCCGCCGAGGTGTTCCGACTGCTGGGCGGGGCCCGGCTGCTGCTCGGCACCCGCTTCCCCGGGGCCGCGCTCGGCGCGCTGGCCGCGATCCTGACGTTCTGCCTGGTCAACGGCGTGCTGGTGACCGGCATGGTCCGGCTGACCTGCGGCTCGGCCGGCCCCGGCGCGGCCCGCGCGCTGCGCCGGGCCGCCCCCGCCGCGCTGCTGCACGGCGCGGGCGGGCTGATGGTCGCGGTGCTCTGGCAGGGCCCGTACGGGGCGTTCGCCGCCGTGCTCGGGCTGCTGCCGCTGACCATCACCGCCTGGCTGTCCGCGCAGGGCCACCGCGAGCGGGCCGCGCACCGGGCCACCGTGCAGGCCCTGGTGCAGGCCGTGGAGATCAAGGACTCCTACACCCGCGGCCACAGCGAACGGGTCGGCCGGGCCTCGGTGCTGATCGCCCGCCAGCTCGGCCTGGCCGAGGACCGGGTGCGCACCCTGCACTTCGCCGGCACGCTGCACGACGTCGGCAAGCTCGCCGTGGCCACCGAGCTGCTGCGCCGCAACGGGCCGCTGACCGACGCCGAGCGGCGCGCCGTCGAGGTGCACCCGGTGTTCGGGCACGAGCTGGTGCGGCAGCTGGACTTCCTCGGCGAGGGCCGCGACGGCATCCTGCACCACCACGAGCGGATGGACGGCCGCGGCTACCCGCACGGGCTGACCGGGGACCGCATCCCGGAGTTCGCCCGGATCATCTCGGTCGCCGACGCCTTCGACTCGATGACCTCCACCCGCTCCTACCGGCGCGGCCGCCCCGTCCCGGAGGCGGTCGTCGAACTGGAGCGGTGCGCCGGCAGCCAGTTCGACCCGGTGATGGTCTCGGCGCTGGTCGAGGCCGTCGCTGAGCACGGCTGGCAGCCCGAACCGCCGCCGCCCGGCGGCTGGGACGGCGAGGTGCCGGACATCCCGCTCGGCGTGCCCGAGCCGGCCCGGCTGCCGCAGCAGTCCGGCACCGGCCTGCCGACCGGGGGAGCGGCGTGACCACCCGCCGCCCGGCCCCGGCCGACCTGCTGCTCGCCGCCTCCGCCGCGCTCGCCGCCGCCGCCGTGCTGCACGCGCTGGCCGACGGCGTCGCCCAGGGCCGGGTCGCACTGGCCTTCACGGTGCTGATCGGCCTCGGCCAGTGCGCCGGGCCCGCGCTGCCCGGCGACCGCGAACCCGCGCCCGTCGCCACCGCCGTCGCCCTCGCGTACGCGCTGCTCGGGCCGCTGCACGGGCTGCCCACCACGCACGGGGTGCTGCAGGTCGCGGGCGTCACCGCGGCCGGCACCCTGCTCGGGCTGGGCGCCCAGCTCGGCGGGCAGGCCGCGCTGGCCGCCGCCCGGCACCGGCCGCGCACCCCGCCCGCCGGGCCGGACGCCGCCGCCCGCCGGCTGGTCACCGTCGCGTTCGCCGCGCTGCTGTTCCAGCCGCTGTACAACACCGGCCTCACCGACCGGCTGCCCGGCCCCGCGTACGGGGCGCTGCTGGCGGGCGTGGCCGCGCTGGCCGCGCTCGGCGACGCGGTGCTGGCCGCCGCCCAGCAGGCCGCCCGCACCGGGCTGCGGTACGCCGCCGCGCTGGAGGACCAGCTGCACGCGCTGCTCGGCATCGGCTCCGCGCAGGTCGCCACCGGGCTGCTGCTGAGCCTGCTCGCCGGGGAGGCCGGGCTGTGGGCGCTGCCGGTCTTCTGCCTGCCGCTGATCCTCGCCCAGACCTCGTTCCGGCGGGCCGTCGCGGTGCGGGCCACCACCGGGCAGACCATCGAGACGCTGGCCCGGGCCACCGAGATCGCCGGGTACACCACCCCGGGGCACGCCCGCCGGGTCGCCGACACGGCGTGCGCGCTGGGGCGCGAACTCGGGCTCGGCAGCCGGGAGCTGACGCTGCTGGAGTACGCCGCGCTGATGCACGACATCGGGCAGCTGTCGCTGGTCGAACCCGTCCCGGGCGGGGCCACCGCGCTGCTGCCCGACGGCGAGCAGCAGCGCATCGCCCGGCTCGGCAGCGAGGTGATCCAGCGCACCGGGGTGCCCCGGCAGGTGTGGCAGCAGGTCGCCCGGCTGGCCGACCCGTGCCGGCTGGCCGACGGCCGGCACGACCCCACCCTGCCGCTGGCCTCCCGGATCATCCGGGTCGCCAACGCCCACGACGACCTGCGCACCGCCGCCGCCGACCGCCCCCGCGGCGGCCTGCTCGACCCGCTGGAGCACCTGCGGCTGGAAGCCGGGCCCGGCTACGACCCGGTGGTGCTGGACGCGCTGGCCCGGCTCGGCCGCCGCGGCCACCGCGCCGCCCGCGGTCCGGACCGCCGCTGCCGCCCGGCGGCCTGAATGGCCGCGCGGGGCGCGCGGCCGGGGGCGGGCGTGGTTGGATGCGGTCGTGGCGGGAAGACCCGGAGGCGGGGCGACCCGGTGACGACCGACGGCAAGGGACCAACGTGAGGATCTTCCACCGCGCACGGCACCGTCCGTCGGCGACCTGGCGGCAGACCACCGACCGTGCGTTCACCCTGATCGGCGACGGCCGCTACGAGGACGCCGGGGCGCTGCTGGTGATGGCGGCGGACCTGGAACCGTGGCTGTCGGACTCCTGGTTCAACCTGGCCCTGCTGCACAAGTTCCGCCGGGACTGGGAGCAGGCCCGCTCGGCCGGCCTGCGCGCCGTCGCCCTGCTCGACCGCCAGCACGGCGCCCCGGACTGGTGGAACCTCGGCATCACCGCCACCGCCCTCCAGGACTGGCCGCTGGCCCGCCGGGCCTGGCAGGCGTACGGGCTGCGGCTGCCCGGCGGGCCCGCCCTGGACGGGCCGATCGAGCTGGACCTGGGCACCACCCCGGTGCGGCTGTCCCCGGACGGCGAGTCCGAGGTGGTCTGGGGCCGGCGGCTGGACCCGGCCCGGATCGAGGTGCTGTCCATCCCGCTGCCGTCCTCCGGCCGCCGCTGGGGCGAGGTGGTGCTGCACGACGGCGCCCCGCACGGCGAGCGGGTCGCCGACGGCGTCGCCTACCCGGTCTTCGACGAGATCGAGCTGTGGGCGCCGTCCCCGGTGCCGACCTGGGTGGTGCTGCTCCAGGCCGCCACCGCCGCCGACCGGGACGCGCTGGAGAAGACGGTGGCCGACGCCGGGTACGCCGCCGAGGACTGGACCTCCTCGGTGCGGCTGCTGTGCCGCACCTGCTCGGAGTCCCGGATGGCCATCGACGACGGCCACACCGCCCACCACGACCCGCACGACGACGGCGACCCGCTGCACCCCGGCCACCTCAGCCACCTCAGCCAGGGCGCGGCCGGCGGCCCCTGGCAGGTCGAGCGCGAGTGCGGGATCGCCGCGCCCGCCGGCCTGGTCCGCTCCCTGCTGGAGCGCTGGGCCGCCGCCTCCCCCGTCACCCGCGCCTACCGGGACCTCGAAGAGGTCTGCTGAACCCTGCCGCGCCCCGGGGGCCGGGAGGCGACCCCGCCCCGGACCGCGCCCCGTACCCTGGACCGGTACACCAGGCGGATGCGGACGAAAGCGGAACCGAGCGATGGCCGAGCACCACGACCACGAGCACGAGCACGGACACGACCACGCGCACGAGGACACCGAGCCCCCGCGGGTGGTGGGCGAGGAACCCGACCTGACGAAGGGCACCGCCCGCCCGATCACCGTGGTCGGCAACCCGGTGCTGCACCGCGAGGTCAGGACCGTCACCGCCTTCGACGGCGAACTCTCCGCGCTGATCGACGACATGTTCCAGTCCATGTACGCGGCGGAGGGCGTCGGCCTGGCCGCCAACCAGATCGGCGTCGACCTGAAGGTCTTCGTCTACGACTGCCCCGACGACGAGGGCGTCCGGCACGTCGGCCACGTGGTCAACCCGGTCCTGGAGGAGCTGCCGGCCGGCCGCCGGGTGCTGGACGACGGCCAGGAGGGCTGCCTGTCCGTCCCCACCGCCTACCAGGAGCTGGCCCGCCCCGACCACGCGGCCGTCACCGGCCAGGACAAGGACGGCAACCCGGTCCGGGTCGAGGGCACCGGCTTCTTCGCCCGCTGCCTCCAGCACGAGACCGACCACCTGTACGGCTACCTGTACATCGACCGCCTCTCCAAGCGCGACCGCAAGGACGCGCTGCGGCAGATGGCCGAGGGCACCCCCAAGTACGCCACCGTCCCGAACGACTGACGCCGCGGCGGGCACGCGCGGAGGGCCGCACCCCCGGGGGTGCGGCCCTCGTCGTCGGTGGCGGGGCGGCCTAGAAGTCGTCGTCGAAGGAGACCGAGCCCTCGACGGCCACCTGGTAGGCGGAGACCCGGCGTTCGAAGAAGTTGGTGAGCTCCTGGACGTTCTGGAGCTCCATGAATCCGAACGGGTTGGTGGAGCCGTAGCGGATCGGCAGGCCGAGGCGGGCCAGGCGCTGGTCGGCGACGGCCTGGAGGTACTCGCGCATCGACTCGGTGTTCATGCCGGGCAGGCCCTCGCCGCACAGGTCGCGGGCGAACTGGAGCTCGGCCTCGACGGCCTCCTCCAGCATCTCGGTGACCTGCTGCGCCATCTTGTCGTCGAAGAGGTCGGGCTCCTCCTCGCGGACGGTGTCGACCACCGACATCGCGAAGTCCATGTGCATCGACTCGTCGCGGAAGACCCAGTTGGTGCCGGTGGCCAGGCCGTGCAGCAGGCCGCGGCTGCGGAACCAGTACACGTAGGCGAAGGCGCCGTAGAAGAACAGGCCCTCGACGCAGGCCGCGAAGCAGATCAGGTTGAGCAGGAAGGCCCGGCGGTCGTCCTTGGACTGCAACGAATCGATGTGGTCGACCGCGTTCATGTACGTGAAGCAGAACTGGGCCTTCTGCGCGATGGAGGGGATGTTCTCCACCGCCGCGAAGGCCGCGTTGCGGTCCTCCGGGTCGGGCAGGTAGGTGTCCAGCAGCGTCAGGTAGAACTGGACGTGCACGGCCTCCTCGAACAGCTGCCGCGACAGGTAGAGCCGGGCCTCGGGGGAGTTGATGTGCTTGTAGAGGCTCAGCACCACGTTGTTGGAGACGATCGAGTCGCCGGTGGCGAAGAACGCGACCAGCCGGCCGATCATGTGCCGCTCGCCCTCGGAGAGCTTGGCGAGGTCGGCGACGTCGGAGTGCAGGTCCACCTCCTCCACGGTCCAGGTGTTCTTGATCGCGTCCCGGTACCGGTCGTAGAACGACGGGTAGCGCATCGGACGCAGCGTCAGCTCGAAGCCCGGGTCGAGCAGCATCTTCTTCTGGTCTTCGGTGCTCACTGGCAGGCCTCGCAGGACTCGGGGTTCTCCAGCGAGCAGGCGATGGCGTCCTGTTCGGCCTGGGAGAGGGCGGGGGTCTGCACCGGCACGGGGGCGGCGGTGCGGGCGGCGCCGGACGCGGCCTGGGCGATCCGGGTGGCCGGGCGCGAGCGCAGGTAGTAGGTGGTCTTCAGACCGACCTTCCAGGCGTAGGAGTACATCGAGGAGAGCTTGCCGATGGTCGGCGCGGCCATGAACAGGTTCAGCGACTGGCTCTGGTCGATGTACGGCTGCCGGGCGGCGGCCAGGTCGATCAGCGCGCGCTGCGGCAGCTCCCACGCCGTGCGGTACAGCGAACGGACCTCCTGCGGCAGCCAGTTGAACTCCTGGATGGAGCCGTTGGCGTCGCGCAGCGCGTCCCGGGTCTGCTGGTCCCAGACGCCCAGCTCCTTGAGCTCGCGCACCAGGTACGGGTTGACCTGGAGGAACTCGCCGGACAGCGTCTCGCGCTTGAACAGGTTGGAGACCTGCGGCTCGATGCACTCGTACACGCCGGCGATGGACGCGATGGTCGCGGTCGGGGCGATCGCCAGCAGCAGCGAGTTGCGCAGGCCGACCTCGGCGATCCGGGCGCGCAGCGCCTCCCAGCGCCCGGTCCACTGCGGGTTCGCGCCGCCGAAGTGGTCGACGTGCAGCTGGCCGCGGGCGGCGCGGGTCTCGCCGTACGCCTCGTGGCGGCCGAACTTCTCGGCCAGGTCGGCGGAGCGCTCGTACGCGGTGAGCATGACGCGCTCGGCGATCAGGGTGGAGAGGGTCTTCGCCTCGGCGGAGTCGAAGTCGATCCGCAGCTGGAAGAAGACGTCCTGGAGGCCCATCACGCCCAGGCCGACCGGCCGCCAGCGGGAGTTGGACGTCCCGGCCTCGGTGGTCGGGTAGAAGTTGATGTCGATCACGCGGTCGAGGAAGGTCACCGCGGTGCGGACGGTGGCGTCCAGCCGGTCCCAGTCCATCGCGCTCGCGAGGTCGGCGGCGGTGGCGCCGGGGGCGACGTGCGCGCCCAGGTTGACCGAGCCGAGGTTGCAGACCGCGGTCTCGGAGTCGTCGGTGACCTCCAGGATCTCGGTGCACAGGTTCGAGGAGTGCACCGTGCGGCCGGGCAGCGCGGTCTGGTTGGCGGCCCGGTTGGAGGCGTCCTTGAAGGTCATCCAGCCGTTGCCGGTCTGCGCCAGGGTGCGCATCATCCGGGCGTACAGGGTCTGCGCGGGGATGGTGCGCACGGCCTTGCCGGCCAGCTCGGCCTTGACGTACGCCTCGTCGAACTCGGCGCCCCACAGGTCGACCAGCTCCGGCACGTCGGCCGGGGAGAACAGCGACCAGTCGGCGTCGGCGTTGACCCGGCGCATGAACTCGTCCGGGATCCAGTGCGCCAGGTTCAGGTTGTGGGTGCGCCGGGCCTCCTCGCCGGTGTTGTCGCGGAGCTCCAGGAACTCCTCGATGTCGGCGTGCCAGGTCTCCAGGTACACGCAGGCCGCGCCCTTGCGCCGGCCGCCCTGGTTGACCGCCGCCACGGAGGAGTCCAGGGTGCGCAGGAACGGCACGATGCCGTTGGACTGGCCGTTGGTGCCGCGGATCAGCGAGCCGCGCGAGCGGATGCGCGAGTAGGACAGGCCGATGCCGCCGGCGTGCTTGGAGAGCCGGGCGATCTGCGCGTACCGGTTGTAGATCGAGTCCAGGTTGTCCAGCGGCGAGTCCAGCAGGTAGCAGGAGGACATCTGCGGGTGCCGGGTGCCGGAGTTGAACAGCGTCGGGGAGCTGGTCAGGTACTCCAGCCGGCTCATCAGGGTGTACAGCTCGGCGACCTCGCGCACCGACTCCTCGGTGGTGCCGACCGCCAGGCCCGCCGCCACCCGCAGCAGGAAGTGCTGCGGGGTCTCGACCACCTTGCGGGTGATCGGGTGGCGCAGCAGGTAGCGGGACTGGACGGTGCGCAGGCCGAAGTACTCGAAGCGGTCGTCGCCCGCCTCGTCGACCAGCGAGTCGAACAGGCCGGCGTGCTCGGCCACGAACGCGGCGGTGGCGTCGCCGATCAGGCCCTCGGCGTGGCCCGCGGCCACCGAGGAGGAGAACGAGGTGACGCCCTGGGTGGCGGCCTCGTCGCGGATCTCCAGCGCCAGCAGGCGGGCGGCCAGCTTCGAGTACTGCGGGTCCTCGGCGATCATCGACGCGGCGGCCTCCACGGCCAGCCCGCGCAGCTCGGCGAAGTCCGAGCCGGCGTGGCGGCCGCGCAGCGCGGCGGCGGCGACGTGGCCGGGGTCCACCTGGGGGAGGTCGGTGCTGCGGTCGGTGAGCAGCCGGAGCAGCGCCGCACCGGGATCGGTGAAGGCGTCGGCGGATCCCTGGGACGGCAGGGTGACTGAGGCGGCGACGGTCAAGGCGCACTCTCTCCTGTGGCGGCGGACGTGGCTCGGGTTGTCCGGCACCGCACGCGGCCAGGGGAGGGCGGCACGGAGGAACGGGAACGCGTTCCGGCGCGCGAAGACCACCCCCGGTCCGCCCGCGAGACCGGACGGCAAAGCTGTGCTGCATGGCGTCTGCGGGGATGCCGTGTCGCACACCGTCGGCAGGTCCTCGGACTGCGCGGGCGTCGCAGCAACCCGCTCACCGTTGCGGGGCAGTCCCGGATTCGCACCGGATTCCCCTGCGTCGACAGCGAGAGTGAGCATACATGTTGTGGTGGCTGGAACTGGAAGCACCAGATGTAGTAGCGCGTGTCGCGTCGGCGGTGCCGCGCGTAGACAACGAAACCGTCCGCGAACCGTCCACGAACCGTCCGCGAACCGCGCACCGCCCGCCCGTGGAACCGCCCGCGGAACCGCCCGTGGAACCGCCCGCGGACGGCTTCGGGGCCCGGCCCGGGCCCCGGGCCCGCGCTCAGAACCGCGTCGTGTAGACCCACAGGTCCGTGCCGGGCGCCGCCGACCAGTCCCGCGCGGGGCTGCGGACGAAGCCCAGCGCGTCGTAGATCCGGTGCGCGGCGGTCATCGCCGGCCGGGTGGAGAACGCCATCCCGGCCAGCCCCAGTTCCCGGCTGCGGGCGATCGAGGCCCGCACCAGGGCCCGGCCGACGCCGCGCCCGCGGGCCGCCGCGCCGACCGCGAGCATCCGGATCTCGCCCTCGTCGGGGTGCGCGACGTCCGCCCACGCGGTGCCGCCGGGCGCGAAGGTCACGCAGCCGAGCACCGCCCCGCCGCCGTCGACGGCGACCAGGAGTTCGGCCTCCCGGCTGCGGCGGGCGGCGTCGCGGAGGAGTGCGGCGTACGGGGAGTCGGGGCGGGTGTGGCCGTCGCCGACGAAGGCTTCGACGCTGACCTCCCCGGCTCCGGCGAGGTCGCGGTCGAGGGCGCGGCGGACGGTCGGGGAGCGCATCCGGACAGTGTGCCGGACGGCCGGCGGCGCGGGTCGGCCAGGTCCGGGTCGAACGGGTAGCCGCCCGGCCGGTGCACGTCGTCGCGGCCGTGCCGGCCGTTGCGGTCCAGGTCGCGGCCGACCAGGACGCCGAGGAGTCCGAAACTGCCGAGGAGGCCCAGCAGGGCGAGTGCGGTGGTCATGCCTCCACTGTCCGCGCCCGGCCGCGGCCGGACGAGTGGCAGGAACGCACCATTGCCACGAAATCCTGCCACTGCCATGCTGGCGGGATGCGGAAGCTGGAGAACGTCGCCGTCGTGGTGCTGGAGGAGGTCCACCCCTTCGAACTGGGGGTGGCCTGCGAGGTGTTCGGCCTGGACCGGAGCGAGAGCGGCCTGCCGGTCTACGACTTCGCCCTGGCCGGCGACCGCCCCGGCCCGATGCGCACCCACTCCGGCTTCACCGTCGACGTCCCGCACGGCCCCGAACGGATCGCCGAGGCCGACCTGGTGATCGCCACCGCCACCGGCATCCGCGCGCACTACCCCGAGGAGGTCTGCGCGGCGCTGCGGGCCGCCCACGACCGCGGCGCCCACCTGCTGTCGATCTGCTCCGGCAGCTTCCTGCTCGGCGCGGCCGGCCTGCTCGACGGCCGCCGCTGCACCACCCACTGGCGCTACGCCGACCTGATGGCCGAGCGCTTCCCGCTGACCACCGTCGAACCCGGCGTGCTGTACGTGGACGACCACCCGGTGATCACCTCGGCCGGCACCGCCGCGGGCATCGACGCCTGCCTGCACCTGGTCCGCAAGGTGCAGGGCGCCGAGGTGGCCCGGGCGATCGCCCGCCGGATGGTGGTCGCCCCGCACCGGGACGGCGGCCAGGCCCAGTTCATCAGCCGGCCGGTGCCCGAGGGCGGCGGCGAGTCGCTGGCCGGGGTGCTGGAGTGGATGCGCCGCCACCTCGACCGGGAGACCGGCGTCGACCAGCTCGCCCGGCTCGCCCACATGTCGCCGCGCACCTTCGCCCGCCGCTTCCGGGAGGAGACCGGCACCACCCCGCACCGCTGGCTGACCGGCCAGCGGGTGCTGCTCGCGCAGCACCTGCTGGAGTCCACCGGCGAGAGCGTGGACGCCATCGCCACCCGCTGCGGCTTCGGCAACGCCGCCACCCTGCGGCACCACTTCGGCCGCCGCCTCGGCACCACCCCGCAGGCCTACCGCCGGGCCTTCGGCGGCCCGCGCCGCACCGCCGGGCCGCAGTACCAGGACGCCTGACCGGGGCGCGGCGGGGGAGCCGGAACGCGGGACGGGACGGGGTCGGGCTCCCGTGACGCCGGGCGGCGGCGGCAGGGCGCCCGGGCCCGGGGTGGCGGCGGGGGCCGCGGTCAGGTCGAGAGGTGGTCGGTGCGGTTCCAGCCGGCCGGGCGCAGCCGTCCCCCCTCGGACCGCCACGTGCTGGTCGAGCAGTTCGCCACCGGGGGCAGCGCCAGCAGCTCCCGCTCGGTCGGCCGGTCCAGGACGTGGCGCAGCATCAGCACCGTGCAGTCGTGCGCCACCACCAGCACCGGCCGGCCGGCCTCCTCCGCGCACAGGTCGCGCAGCAGGTCGCGGACCCGCAGGGCCACGTCCAGCCAGGACTCGCCGCCCGGCGGGCGGTAGTACAGCTCGCCCATCCGCCGCCGCCGGGCCGCCTCCGCGGGGTGGTCGCGTTCGATCGCGGCCTTGGTGAGCATCTCCAGCACGCCCAGCTCGCGGTCCCGCAGCCGCTCGTCGTAACGCACCGCCAGCCCCACCTGGACGGCTCCCAGCCCGGACGCCTGGGCCAGCGCGATCCGGGCGGTCTCGGCGGTGCGCACGTACGGGGAGCACCACACCGAGCGCGGCCGGTCGGCGGGCGGCAGTTCGGCCCACCAGCGGCCCAGGTCGCGGGCCTGGTCCTGGCCGTGCAGGGAGAGCGGGATGTCGGCGTCCCGGCAGGTGATCGGGACGGAGAGCGCGCCGCTGGCGTCCGCGTGCCGGAACTCCACGTTGGCGGTGGACTCGCCGTGCCGGGTGGCGACCAGGACCGAGGGCAGTCTCGGTCCGGCGTCCGGCGGCTGCGCCTCCGGACGGTGCCCGTTGCGTACCGTGGTGAGGTCGGTCATGGCGGTGGCTCCCCGTGGTCGGTGGCGCGGACGGGTGGACCCGTCCCCCGGTCCCTCCGGGGAGCGGGCGGTCATCACAGATGGTCGCGCCGTCACCCCAGTGTCGATCGGGGGGACGGCGCGACCACAGGGCGCATGGCGCGGCTATGCGCGCCCCCGGTGCGTCAGTGCGCCACCGCGGGCTGTGGAGCGTGCTCCACGGCCTCGTCGCCGGACTCCGCGGAGTAGTCCGCCTTCGAGGTCTCGTCGGCCCCCTCCGGGGCCTTCAGGGCCCGCAGCACCAGCGTCAGGACCACGGCCACCGCCAGGTTCAGCACGAACGCGGTCAGGCCGATGTAGCCGGTCTGCCCGATCCCGGGGATGTTCGAGCTGCTGCCGCCGAAGTGCTTGGTGGCCGGGGAGGAGATCCCCCAGGCCAGCCAGGTGCCGTACACCATGCCGACCGCCCAGCCCGCCAGCAGCGCCCAGCGGTGGAACCACCGGGTGAACAGGCCCGCCACCAGCGCCACCGCGGTCTGCAGGATCCACAGGCCGCCCAGCAGCTGGAAGTTGATCGCCACCTGCTTGTCCATCAGCAGCACGAACACCAGCGCGCCGACCTTCACCAGCAGCGAGGCGATCTTCGCCACCCGGGTCTCCTCGGCCGGCGTCGCGTCCGGCTTCAGGAACTCCTTGTAGACGTTCCGGGTGAACAGGTTCGCCGCCGCGATCGACATGATCGCCGCCGGCACCAGCGCGCCGATCCCGATCGCCGCGAACGCCACCCCGGTGAACCAGGACGGGAACATGTCCGCGAACAGCTGCGGCACCGCCAGCTGGCTGTTGTAGCCCTTCACGCCCTTGCCCACCCCGGCCGCGATCGCCAGGAAGCCCAGCAGCGCCAGCAGGCCCAGCATCAGCGAGTACGCCGGCATGATCGCCATGTTCCGGCGCACCGTGTTGCGCGACTTCGAGGCCAGCACGCCGGTCACCGAGTGCGGGTACATGAACAGCGCCAGCGCCGAACCGAACGCCAGCGTCGCGTACGCCCACTGCCCCGACGGGCCGACCACCAGCGCCCCGCTCGGCTTCCCGTTCGCCCCGGGCGTGGCGAACTTGTGCTGCGCCGCGTCGAACACGTGCCCATAGCCGCCCAGCCGCATCGGGATGTAGACCACCGCCACGATGATCACGATGTAGACCAGCGCGTCCTTGACGAACGCGATCAGCGCCGGCGCCCGCAGGCCCGAGGAGTACGTGTACGCGGCCAGCACGCCGAACGCGATGAACAGCGGCAGGTCCTTCAGGAACCAGTTGCCGCTGCCGCCCACGCCCAGCACGTCCAGCACCGCCTGGATGCCGACCAGCTGCAGCGCCACGTACGGCATGGTCGCCAGGATGCCGGTCAGCGCCACCGCCACCGACAGCCCGCGCGAGCCGTACCGGCCGCGCACGAAGTCCGCCGGCGTCACGTACCCGTGCACCCGCGACACCGACCACAGCCGGGGCAGGAACAGGAACACCAGCGGGTACGCGATGATCGTGTACGGCACCGCGAAGAAGCCCGCGGCACCGGCCGCGTAGATCGCCGCCGGCACCGCGATGAACGTGTACGCGGTGTACAGGTCGCCGCCCAGCAGGAACCAGGTGATCCAGGTGCCGAAGCTCCGGCCGCCCAGCCCCCACTCGTGCAGGTGCGCGGCGTCCGCGGCGCGCCGCCAGCGGGAGGCCAGGAAGCCCATCACCGTCACCGCGGCGAAGAACAGCAGGAAGACCGTCATCGCGGTCCAGTCGACGTGCTTCACGACCGGCCCCCGTCCGACGGCTGGGCGGGCAGGACCGGGACGGCGGCGGGGACGGCCCTGCGGGCCGCCTCGTCCCGCCGGATCAGCAGGTACGCGGCGCCGGTGAACAGCGCCGACACCGGCACCCACAGCAGCTGGTACCAGTAGAAGAACGGCATTCCGCCGAGTGCGGGAGAGGTCTTGCTGTAGGACGGCACCCACAGCACCACCACGATCGGCACCAGCAGGCACAGGCCGGCCAGCACCCGGGCGGGGGAGACCACGGGCGGTGAGCCCGCGGCAGGGACTTGGGACGACGACACGAGCGGCTCCTGGCTGACGAGGAGTCACCTCAGTGGCACCGCAGCGCACATGGCTGTACGCCCGCCGAGCAGCACCCTCGGTGATCGAAAGGTCCCCGAGAGGCTAGGGCAGCGGAGCGACCCGTGTCACTACTTGGCCGACCCGGATCGCCCGTTCACGCCGGCCGGTTCAGCCGGGTGACGCGGTGTCGTCCCGGAACCGCTGGTGGGGCTAGGCCGGCCGGTTCAGCCGGGTGATGAACTTGTACCGGTCGCCGCGGTAGATCGAGCGCACCCACTCGACCGGCGCGCCGTCCGCGTCGAAGGAGTGCCGGGACAGCTGCAGCATCGGCAGGCCCAGGTCGGAGCCGAGCAGGCCGGCCTCGCGCGGGTTGGCCAGGGTGGTCTCGATGGTCTCCTCGGCCTCCGCGACCGTCACCCCGTAGACCTCGCGCAGCGCGGTGTACAGCGAGTTGTGCTTGGCCAGGTTGCGCCGGAGCGCGGGGAAGCGCTTGGCGGACAGGTGCGCCACCTCGATGGCCATCGGGTCGCCGTTGGCCAGCCGCAGGCGCTCGATCCGCAGCACCCGGCCGCCGGGCTTGATGTCCAGCAGCGGGGCGAGCCGCTCGTCGGCGGAGATGTAGGCGACCTCGACCAGCCGGGAGGTCGGCTCCAGGCCCTGGGCGCGCATGTCCTCGGTGTACGAGGTGAGCTGGAGGGCCTGGGCGACCTTCGGCTTGGCGACGAAGGTGCCCTTGCCCTGGATGCGCTCCAGCCGGCCCTCGACGACCAGCTCCTGCAGGGCCTGCCGGACGGTGGTGCGCGAGGTGTCGAACTGGGCGGCCAGCGCGCGCTCCGGCGGGACCGGCGTCCCGGCCGGCTGGGTCTCGGTCAGCTGCAGCAGGTGCCGCTTGAGGCCGTAGTACTTGGGGACCCGGGCCGTGGCGGTGGCAGGGCCGGTCTGGGTCGTCACGGTGGAGCCCTCGGCGAGCGCCGCCGTGTCCCTGTCGCCACTCATGGCAGCTCTCACTCCTCGTTGGAGGCGGTCCCTTAACGGACCCCTAAGTCCTATGTAACAGCACATGTTTGCACGCACGGGAGAGCAAACGTGAGCCCTCGGCCGCATTCGCGGCCGGTGGCGGGCCCGCGGCGGCCCGGCAGCGGCCCCCCGGGCCTTTCCGGGGCGTCCGGGTGCCCCGGTAACGCGACGGGCCCGGAACGGGCGCCTGGCGCCCGCCCCGGGCCCGTCCCGAGTGTCTCAGCCGGCCTGGGCGGCCGTCACCGCGAGCCCCGCCAGGGCCTCCGCCGCGGCGATCGCGCAGACCCGCGAGCCGCCGTAGGTGGCCAGCGTGGTCACCCCGCGCGGGGCGAACAGCTCGGCCACGCCGTGGGCGGTGCCGATCTCCACCACCACCGCGTCCGGCCGGTGCTCGACCAGGGCCAGCGCGGCCCGGCGCATCCAGCCGTGCCGGTGCACGTCGCGCACCACCAGCACCAGCGGGCGGCCGACCGCCGCGCCCAGCAGCGGGGCGGTGTCGATCTCGGCGTCGTCGGCGGCCACCGCGACGTGCAGCAGGCCGGAGCCCTCGGTCACCGTCGCGGGCGGCGAGACCCGGCTGGAGGTGGTGCCGGGCACCAGCTCGGCCAGCGGCCCGGCCACGCCCCACGGGGTCTCGTCGCCGGCCGCGATGTTCGCGCCGGGGGAGAACTCCACCACGTGCGGGACGCCGCCCAGCGGGCGCAGCCCGCCGGTGATCCGCAGCGCCCGGCGGGCGGCGGTCAGGCCGACGCCGACCTCGGCCTGCTGGCCGACCAGCGAGGCCCGCAGCTCGGCCGACCAGCGGGCGACGGCCCGGTTGCGCTCGGCGGCCTCGTGCAGCCGTCCGGCGGACAGCCGGCCCTCGCGGACCGCCCAGACCAGGGCGTCGCGCAGGTAGACGAAGGCGTCCTCGTCCTGGAGGCCGCCGCCGACGCAGATGGTGTCGGCACCGGCCGCGACGGCCCGCACCGAGCCGGCCGCGACGCCGTGGGTGCCGGAGATGGCGCCCATCTCGATGCCGTCGGTGACGATCAGCCCGTCGAAGCCGAGCTCCTCGCGGAGCAGGCCGGTCAGGATGCGCTGCGACATGGTCGCGGGCAGCTGGGCGTCGTACGCGTCGAACAGGATGTGCGCGGTCATGATGCTCTTCGCGCCGGCCGCGATGGCGGCGCGGAAGGGCAGCAGGTGCGCGGCGAACTGGTCGGCGGCCAGGTCGATCCGGGGCAGCCCGAGGTGCGAGTCGCCGGCGGTGTCGCCGTGGCCGGGGAAGTGCTTGGCGCAGGCCGCGACGCCGGCCGACTGCAGGCCGCGGACGTAGGCGGCGGTGTGCCGGGCGGCCAGCTCGCCGTCGCCGCCGAAGGACCGGACGCCGATCACCGGGTTGTCCGGGTTGGAGTTGACGTCCGCGTCGGGCGCGTAGTTGAGGTTCACGCCGACGCCGGCCAGGTCGAACCCGATGGAGCGGGCGACCCGCTCGGTGAGGTCGGTGTCGTCGACCTCACCGAGCGCCAGGTTGCCGGGGTAGGAGGAACCGCTGACCACTTCGAGGCGGGTGACGTCGCCGCCCTCCTCGTCGGTGGCGACCAGCAGCTCGCCGTTGAGGGCGTACAGCTCCGAGGTGAGCGCGGCGACCTGCTGCGGGGTGCGGATGTTGCGGCCGAACAGGGCGACGCCGCCGAGCTCGCCGTCGCCCAGTCTGCGGCGCAGCCACTCGGGCGCGGTCAGACCGGCGAAGCCGGGCTGCAGGACCGCTCCGGCGTCGCGGAGGAGATCGGCGCTTTCCGTACCGGGCATCGCCTTGGTTCCTTCCCTGGGGGTGGAGGTGTGACAGGTGCAGTGGGGTGGGGGAAGGGGACTCAGCCCTTGACCGCACCGGCGGTGAGACCCGCCGACACCTTCTTCTGGAAGAACACGAACAGGATGATCACGGGCAGCGAGACCAGCAGACCGCCGGCCATCTGCGCGCCGTAGTCCGCGCCGCGGGTGGGAGTGGTCGAGTAGAACGTCAGCCAGGTCATCGAGGTGTTCATGCCGCTGGTGCCCAGCAGGGTCTTGGCGACGATGAACTCGTTCCAGGCCTGGATCCAGCTGTACACCGAGGTGGTGATCAGGCCGGGCAGGGTGAGCGGCAGGATGACGCGGAAGAACGCGCCCCACTGGGTGCAGCCGTCGACCATCGCGGCCTCGTCCAGCTCCGCCGGGATGTTCACGATGAACGAGCGCAGCGTCCAGATCACGTACGGGACGGTGAAGACCAGGTAGGCGAGGATGACGCCGAACAGGCCGCCGGTCATGTTGAGGCTGTTCATCACCACGAACAGCGGGATGATGATCGCCAGCAGCGGCACCATCTGGACCACCAGCATGGTGACGATGAAGAAGTTGCGGCCGCGGAAGTTGAACCGGGCCACGCCGACCGCGGCCAGGAAGCCGACCGCGACGCCGAGCACGACCGCGCCCAGGGTCAGCACCAGGGTGTGCCCGAGGCTGGGCAGGAACTGGTCGTCGTCGAAGATCGTCCGGTAGCTGTCGAACGAGAACGAGGAGGGCCAGAAGGTCGGGTCCTTGGAGATCAGGTCCCTGTTCGTCTTGAACGTGGTGATGATCATCCAGTAGATCGGGAAGGCCATCACGACCGCCACGAGCAGGGCGAGCGTGTTCCAGACCCAGGTCATGGCGCCGCTGCGGCCGACCTCGGTCTCCCGGGACTTCTTCCGCTTGACCGGCGGGAGCGGCTGCCGGGTCTTCGGAGCGGGGGTGGAGACGTCCGTGGTCATCGCTCGTTGGCTCCGATCTTGAGCATCTGGCGGATGTAGTACACGAGAACCGCCAGCATCATGACGATCATGGCGATCGAGATCACCGAGGCTTCGCTGTACCGGGAGGCGACGATGCCCTGCATGTACAGGTAGGTGCCGATGGTCCGGTAGCCGGGTTCGGGCGAGGTGTTGCGCAGCGCGAAGATCTGCGCGAAGACCTGGAAGTCCCAGATGAAGCTCAGCGCGGTGGAGATCATCAGGAACGGCCGGATGACCGGCAGGGTGACGTTGCGGAACGCCTGGAAGGCGTTGGCGCCGTCCAGCTTGGCGGCCTCCATCAGCTCCTTGGGCACCTGGGTCAGCGCGGCGTACAGGCCCAGCACCAGGAAGGGCAGCGCGCCCCAGACGACCACCGCGGCGCCGACCACGTAGAGGCCGACGTGCGCGTCGGCGAACCAGTCGTAGTTCTTCCAGGTCTCGTCGCCGGTGACCAGGTAGGCGATGTAGTCGACGACGCCGCCCTGCGGGGAGAACAGCCAGCGGAACACCTGGCCGTTGACCAGCGCCGGGATCGACCAGACGAACATCATCACGGTGATGACGGTGACCCGGACCCAGTTGGAGACCCGGTTGAGCAGCAGTGCCAGCGCCATCGACAGCACCATGGAGAGGATGACCAGCTCCGCGGTGAAGTAGATCGAGCGGAGCACGACATCCCAGAACTCGCTGTCGCCGAAGACCCGCGAGAAGCCGTCGAAGCCGATGTACTTCGCCCGCTCCGGGTGGACCAGCAGCGCGTACTTGTTGACGTTCTGGAAGGCCAGGTCGATCAGGCGGTACAGCGGGTACGCCAGAACGCCCGCCAGTACGACGACCGCGGGCAGCAGCAGGGTGTAGGGGATGTAACGGCCGGCCGCGAAGAACCCGCGCCGCTGCGGCTTCCCCGTCGGGGCAGGCCCCTGGTTCTCGGACCGGGTCACGGTCTCGTTGGTGGTCACACTCATCAGGGTCCTTCCCGGGCCCGCGGATCTGGTCGGTCCTGGCGCACGGGTGGGCAGCCCGCGGTATCGCGGACTGCCCACCCCCTATCCGGCGCTCAGTGCGGTGGTCCGTCCGGGGAGCACCGTTGGAACTCCCCGGGCCGACCTGCGGTTCAGCTGGAGCTGGATCAGCCGTTCAGGGTCTTCAGAAGGTCGTCGTTCGCCTTCTTCAGCTCGGTGGCCGGGTCGCCACCGGCGGCGATCGCACCGAAGGCGGTCTTCAGCGCGGTCTCGTTGGTGCCGGACCACAGCGGGGTGTTCGGGATGAACCAGGTCTCGCCCTGGGCCGCGTCACCGGTGGCCTTGTTCGCCGGGTCGGCCGCCTTGTAGGCGTCCACCAGGTTCTTGGCGTTCGGGATGGCGTGCTTGGCGAGCAGGGTCTGCTGCGCGGTGTCGGTGTAGATCTGCAGGAAGGTCGCGCCCAGGCCGGCGTTCTTGGCGTTGGTCGGGACGGCCAGGTCGGAGCCGCCCAGGAAGGCCGGGGTGGTGCTGCCGGCCGCGGCGCCCGGGAGGGCGAAGGTGCCGAGCTTGTCCTTCAGGGACGGGTCGCCGGTCTTCGGGTCGGCCACGGAGGAGACCTCCCAGCCGTTGCCGATGATGGCGGCGATGTTGCCCTTGGCCATCAGGGCGTCCTGGGTGGCCTCGTCGGAGGTGGTGCCACCGGTGGAGAAGTTCTTCTGCAGGTCGTTCCAGGTGGAGACGCCCTCAACGAACTTCGGGTCGGCCAGGGTGCTGGTCCACTTGTCGCCGTCCTTCTTGGCGATGACGTTCTTCACGCCGAAGGTGCCGGCGCCGAAGGAGACGGCGGTGTACCAGTTCTGACCCGGCAGGTACATCGCGGAGAAGCCCGGGGTGCTGGCGTTGGCGGCCTTGACCTTGGTCAGGGCGTCCTTCAGCTCGGCCAGGGTGGTCGGGGCCTGGGTGACACCGGCGGCCTCGAAGAGGTCCTTGCGGTAGATCACGACGCGGGCGCCGGCGTAGTACGGGACGGCGTAGGTCTTGGAGCCGTCGGCCGACTGGCCGGAGGCGGCCAGCGAGTCCAGCCACTTGTCCGAGTTGTCGAACTTGCTCTTCACCGAGGTGAGGTCGACGAAGGAGTCGGCGTCGATGTACTTGGCGGCCTGGGTGTTGCCGACCTCGATCGCGTCAGGGGCGTTGCCCGAGAGCAGGGCGGTGTCGAGCTTGGTGGTGTAGTTGGTCCAGGTCTGCCACTGGATGTCGACGTCGGCGCCGGTCTTCTCCTTGAACTCGGTCTTCGCCGCCTCGACGACCTCGTTCCAGCCCTTCTGCGCGTCGTCCATCAGCCAGACGGTGATCTTCTTGCCCTTGCCGTCCGTGCTCAGGACGTCACCGCTCGACTTGCTGTCGGACGAAGAAGACGACGAGCAGGCCGAGGCGACGAGCACGGTGGCGATAGCGGCCACGGCTGCGATCTTGCGGTTCAAACCATCCTCCAGAGGGATGAGCAAGGTAGGGCACCGGGCTGCTGGGCCGACTGGCCTGGAGCTGCGTTGTGCCGTATGGGGGAACGTCACCGGGTGACACGGATACGAACTGCCGGGGCCGGCGAGCCGATCCGTGAGGTGGAGTAGACCATTGGTTTAGACCAACGCCTGGAGGTTGGCATGGACCAATGGCGAGCGTCAAGGGCTCGAAGAGCCGCTGCACAAGCCGTTATCAACGCTTGACTCGCCTGTGTTGGACTGGACCAAGTCGGGGAGGAAACGGGACCTATCGGGACACCTCGACGGCCCCGTCGGCGGGTGGGTGGTACGGGCGGTGCATATCTGTGAGGTCATGTCAAGACCGCCCCCGGGTACGGCCGTCGGTGCGGCGCCCGCGCGCCCGGCGAGTCGCCCCCCGTGCGTCCCCCGTGCGTGCCGCCCGCGCGGCGCGCCCGCGCGCCCGTCCCCGGGCGGGCCTGCGGACGCGCCCGCGGGGGGCGGTCCCGAAAGCGGCGGAGTTTCCCGGTCGAATGGCGCGGCGCGAATAGCGGAGCCGGCCGTCCCCGTTCTTTTCCGCCGCCGCAGTCGATAACGGACCGGTAATCACCGCCGGGAGTTCTGCGGATTTCCCCGGGAACCCGGCCCGCCCGCCACCGCGCCGACCGCCCGGGCGGCGGGTCCCCGGTGTTTTCGCCGGGCCGCCCGCGCCCTGCCCCGGCCGCGGGGGCCCGCCGCCGGGCGGCCGGGGTCGCGTCGCCGCAGGCCCGGTCCCCGGCGGTGGGCCGCCGGACGGCGCCGAGCCCGCGCCCGGTGAAGTCGTGCGTATTCGACGGACGGTCCGCCGCCCCCCGCCCGCGGGCCGCGCCGCCCTCGTCGGCCCGCCGGCCGGACCGGGGCCCGCCCGCGCGGCGGCCGGCGGGGGCGGGGCCGGGCCGCCGGGCCGGATAAGCCGGGGGCGCGGAATTCCCGGGATTCCGCTTGATCCATTCCTCTCACCCTCGGTCACCTTAAGTGAGCCTGAAGTCACGCCCGGGCCGGCCCCCGCCGATCGTTGACGTGGCCGGGCCAGGGAAGACAACGGATTGACAACGAGCAGGGTGCGAAACCGCACCTGCGTTGACGCCCCAAAATGGTCTAGGCCAAGATCCGGAAAGCTGGTCTGTACCACTGCGCAGACCTCCCCGTACCCCATCCGGAGGATCGCGTGAAGCGTCAGGTACTGGCCACGCTCAGCACCGCTGCCCTGCTGGCCACCGCCGCGGGCTGCTCGTCCGGCGGCCCGTCGTCCGCGCCGACCGGCGTCGACGCCAAGAACGTGACCGGCACCGTGACCGTGTGGCTGATGAACGACGCCCAGAAGAGCTGGCCCGAGCTGGTGCAGCAGGTGAACGACGAGTTCGCCCAGAAGTACCCGAAGGTCCAGATCAAGCTGAGCTACCACGAGTGGCAGAACAAGGTCTCCGAGCTGGACACCGCGATCGCCGCCGGCCAGGCCCCGGACGTGGTCGAACTGGGCAACACCGAGACGCTGAAGTACATCGTCAACGGCTCGCTGATGTCCCTGCAGCGCGGCAGCTTCGACCACTCCGACAACTGGATCAAGGGCCTCTCCGACACCTGCACCTACAACCAGACGCTCTACTGCGTGCCCTACTACGCGGGCGCCCGGATCGGCCTCTACAACTCGAAGATGTTCCAGGACGCCACCGGCTCCGCCGACCTGCCGCAGAACGAGGACGACCTGCTCACCGCCCTCGACAAGGTGCAGGCCAAGTACAAGGGCAGCGCCGGCTACTCCTCGCTCTACCTGCCCGGCCCCTACTGGTACGCCGCGATGTCCTACGTCACCGCGTACGGCGGCTCGATCGCCAAGTTCGACTCGGCCGGCACCTGGCACGGCACCCTGCACGACGCCAAGTCCCAGCAGGGCCTCCAGCACTTCGTCGACCTGGTGAAGAAGTACAACAAGAGCGGCGACTACAAGGTCAACGAGGCCGACCAGGCCAAGGTGCTCGGCCACGAGAAGGCCGGGCTGATCTACGCCAACGGCTGGGAGCAGAGCGTCGCCACCGCGCCGATCACCGGCACCCCGGCGCTCCAGGACTCGCTCAGGATCGCCGCGATGCCCGGCCCGAACGGCAAGCCGCTGCCCTCCTTCATCGGCGGCTCCGACCTGGCGGTCACCGCCAAGTCGCAGAACTCCGAGGCCGCCGCGGACTGGGTGCGGATGTTCACCAGCAGCAAGTCCGAGCAGGTGCTGGCCGACAAGGACACCCTGCCGAACAACCTGGTCCAGCTCGCCCCGCTGAAGGACAAGCCGGCCACCTCCGCGGCCGCCAACGCCGTGCAGGACGCCTGGTTCACCCCGCTCGCCCCCGGCTGGGGCGCGATCGAGAAGCAGAACGTCCTGGTCGACATGCTCAACGCGGTCTTCGCGGGCAAGAGCGTGGAGGAGGCCACCAAGGAGGCCGACGCCCGGATCGACCAGCTGATCAACAACCCGGGCTGACCGGACCGCCGGTCCGGCGTCCCGCTCCCCGGGACCGGGCCCCGGCGCACCGTCACGGAGTGTGCCGCGGGGCCCGGTCGCACGTAGGATCGGCACAGAACAGTTCCACGCAGCGAGGGTGCGGACTCGCCGCCGTTCAGAGGTCCCCGTCGGGCGTCCCGCCCCACGGGGCAGAACCATCTCTCCACGGAGGCACACCCCGATGTCCGACCCGCAGACTGTTTCCGTACCCGGCAGGATCATGTCGGCGGAGATGGCCGAGCAGCCGGCCGTCCTGCAGCGCATCCTCGATGAGGGTGCGCCGGCGATCCGTGAGATCGCCGCGCAGATCGCCGCCCGCAACCCGCGCTTCGTCCTGCTGACCGCCCGCGGCACCTCCGACAACGCGGCGCTGTACGCCAAGTACCTGATCGAGGTCCTGCTCGGCAAGCCGGCCGGCCTCACCTCGATGTCCACCACCACCGCGTACGGCGCCAAGCCGGACCTCACCGACTGCCTGGTCATCACGGTCAGCCAGTCCGGCGGCTCGCCCGACCTGGTGGCCTCGACCAAGGCGGCCCGCGAGGCCGGCGCGATCACCCTGGCGGTCACCAACAACGCCGCCTCGCCGCTCGCCGAGGTCTCCGAGTTCCACATCGACGTGCTGGCCGGGCCGGAGAAGGCGCTGCCCGCCACCAAGACCTACACCGCCGAGCTGCTGGCGCTGTACCTGTTCGTCGAGGGCCTGCGCGGCGGCGACGGCTCCGCGGCGAAGGCGCTGCCCGAGCTGGCGGCCGGCGTCCTGGCCCGCCAGGGCGAGGTCAAGGACCTGGCCGAGCGCTACCGCTTCGCCCAGCGCCTGGTCATCACCTCGCGCGGCTACGGCTACCCGACCGCCCGCGAGGCGGCGCTCAAGCTGATGGAGACCACCTACATCCCGGCCTCCCCGTTCTCCGGCGCCGACCTGCTGCACGGCCCGCTGGCCATGGTCGACAACGTCTCGCCGGTCATCGCCATCGTCCCGGACGGCAAGGGCGGGGAGGCCCTGCAGCCCGTCCTGGACCGCCTGCGCGGCCGTGGCGCGGACCTGGTCGTGATCGGCCAGCAGGCGCAGGTCGACGCCGCCAGCGCGGGCTTCGCGCTGCCGGCCGGCGTGCCCCAGGAGGTCCAGCCGATCCTGGAGATCCTGCCGCTCCAGCTGCTGGCCTACGAGGTCACCATCGCCCGCGGCCAGGACCCGGACGCCCCGCGCGCCCTGGCCAAGGTCACCGAGACCCACTGAGGCGTGTGACCCGCTGAGGCGCGACCCGCCTCGGCGGGTACGGCGAAGCCGCCCCCGCGTGGTGCTGCGGGGGCGGCTTCGCCGTGTCCGGGGCCGGGGAGCGGGGCTCGTCCGGGGCCGGGAAACACTACGGGCCACGGCGCCGACACAGGACCCTCAACCTGTGCGGCACCGCAGCCCGGAGCTGTATGCCGGAGGCGGGGACCGTCCGAGAGTTGTGCGGGACCCTCGAACGACGCCTCCGACCGAGGAGGGGCCTCGCGCGGTCAGGGCAGTTGCGCGGAGGGCCTCTCCTTGGTGCGTGTTCATTGTGGACTAGACCAATTGTGGTTGTCCAGGGGGTCCCCGCAATTGGTCTGGACAACGTGCGGCGGGGCGGTCGGCGATACGCTCACGGTGTGCCCTCGCTGAACGAACTCGTCCGCCGCCACACCACCCTCACCGGTGCCGACGTGGAGTGGCTGCACCTCCTGGTCTCGGAGTGGCAGCTGCTCTCCGACCTCTCCTTCGCCGACCTGGTGCTGTGGATCCCCACCTGGGACGGCATCCGCTACGTCTCGGTGGCCCAGATGCGGCCCAACACCGGCCCCACCTCGTACCAGGACGACATGGTCGGCCACCTGGTGCCGCGCGGCCGCCGCCCGCTGCTGGACGCCGCCTACGACGAGGGGCGGATCGTCCGCGAGGGCGACCCGGAGTGGCGGGAGGAGGTGCCGGTGCGGGTGGAGTCCATCCCGGTGCGACGGGACGGCAAGGTGCTCGGCGTGATCGCCCGCAACACCAACCTGCTGACCGTCCGCACCCCCAGCCGGCTGGAGCTCACCTACCTGCAGAGCGCCTCCGACCTGGCCCAGATGATCGCGGCCGGCACCTTCCCCTACCCGGGCGTCGAACAGGCCGACATGGACGCCGCGCCCCGGGTCGGCGACGGGCTGATCCGGCTCGACGTGGAGGGCGTGGTCACCTACGCCAGCCCCAACGCGCTCTCCGCCTACCACCGGCTCGGGCTGACCACCGACCTGGTCGGCA
Organism: Kitasatospora sp. SolWspMP-SS2h; assembly: GCF_003259315.1. Classification (GTDB taxonomy): domain Bacteria; phylum Actinomycetota; class Actinomycetes; order Streptomycetales; family Streptomycetaceae; genus Kitasatospora; species Kitasatospora fiedleri. Next base: position 133,917 of record NZ_QLLT01000011.1, read on the forward strand.
GCCACCTGGGCCGCAGCACCGCCGAACTGGTGCCGCCCAGCCGCGGCGCGGTGCACGAGGCGCTGGTGAAGATGGCCAGCGGCTGGGCCCCCCGGCAGACCGAGATCGAGGCCCAGGGCGGCGTGGTGACGCTGCGCACCATCCCGCTCAAGCCGAAGGGCACCCCCACCGGCTCCCTGGTGCTCTGCCGGGACGTCACCGAACTTCGCCGCCGCGACCGCGAGTTGATGACCAAGGACGCCACCATCCGGGAGATCCACCACCGGGTGAAGAACAACCTGCAGACCGTCGCCGCGCTACTGCGGCTGCAGTCCCGCCGGATGGACTCGGCGGCCGGCCGGGCCGCCCTCGACGAGGCGGTCCGCCGGGTCGGCTCGATCGCCATCGTGCACGAGACGCTCTCGCAGGCGCTGGACGAGTCGGTGGCGTTCGACGAGATCGCCGACCGGGTGCTGGCGATGGTGATGGAACTCTCCCAGGACGGCCGGGTGGTGGCCCGCCGCAGCGGCTCCTTCGGCATCCTGTCCGCCGAGGTCGCCACCCCGCTGGCGATGATCCTCACCGAACTGACCCAGAACGCCCTGGAGCACGCCTTCGGCCCCAGCGCCTCCGGCAACCTGGAGGTCAGCGCGCTGCGCGGCCGCGCCCCGGCCGGCGGCAAGGGCTGGTCGGACACCTGGAACAACGGCGTGAAGCCCGAGGAGTACCTGCTGATCACCGTGCAGGACGACGGCCGCGGCATGCCCGAGGGCTTCGACCCGCAGCAGGCCGGCAACCTCGGCCTGCAGATCGTCCGCACCCTGGCCACCGGCGAACTCGGCGGCAGCTTCGACATGGTGGCCGCGCCGGACGGCGGCACCAAGGTGGTGCTGGAGATCCCCGTCCCCTGACAGGGGGGCGGGGCGTTCCCTGCCGGAGCCTGCCGGAGCCTGCCGGAGCCTGCCGGGGGCGGAGACAGAAACGAGGCCCTGCCGACCGGGGGGGGGTGGGTCGGCAGGGCCTCTCGACCCGGTCCGGCCGTCGGGGGGAGTCGGCCGGAACGGGGGCTTCTGGTGGTGGCGCGACGCCCGCCCCGTGCGTTGCACACGGTGAGCGCCACAGGCCAACGATATTGCTCTCCGTGAACAGTATCAAGTGCCCGGGCGGCTCGCGTCGTCGGCCCCGCGGATCGAGCGGGCCCGTTCGGGAAGGCTCGGCCGGCCAATCGCGGCCGAACCCTTGATCGTGGGTTGATCCGTACTGCTGCCGACTGCTCCTGACGGTGCGTCAGTCGGCGGGTGGTCGGGTGTATCAGGCGGTGCGGGCGCGGTTGCGGGCGGCGCGGCGCTTCATCGCGCGACGCTCGTCCTCGCTCATGCCGCCCCAGACGCCGGCGTCCTGGCCGGTTTCGAGCGCCCACTGCAGGCACTGCTCCATCACGGGACAGCGGCGGCACACGGCCTTGGCTTCCTCGATCTGCAGCAGAGCAGGGCCGGTGTTCCCGATCGGGAAGAACAGCTCCGGGTCCTCTTCGCGGCAGACAGCGCGGTGGCGCCAGTCCATGGTCGTCCAACTCCTCCGGTCGACGGGCCGTGGCCCGCGACTCACTCGAATGGCTTGTGAATGTGAACGCTTTCACGAATCCCGCAACAGCAAAAGGGACCTAAGGCCCATCGGGCCCGGGCGGTCTGTGCTGAGGGGGGTTCGGCGATTCAGAGGGGCTCTCCCGCGGTGTCCCGCTGCGGTGTGTCCCGATCGCCATGTAGAGGTTCGCAAACCTCGAAGCCGGATACAACCCCCTTCGGCAAGAAATTTTTGATTCTTCGGTGTCGCCTACCTCACAGGCAGTACTTCTATGGGGTGAAGGGGCTCGAACGTTCGAGAGCAAGGCGATGACCCCCTTCTGGTCACACAATCACACGCAGTGCCCGCCGTACGCCTGTGAAACTGACGCGACTCCTGTCTCCAAGGTGGTCCCCGTCGACCTGAAACGGGGCCGGTTCCTCTGAAACCAAGGTGAAGTGCCGGACGTCGTGATAGGAGACGAGGTGCTTCCCGGAGGGACCTGCCGGGCGTTCACCGCCCTCCGCCGAGGGCAGCGGACGGAGGATCTGACGGACCGTCCGAGCGGTCCGGAACGCCGTCATTCGAGTGATGCCGAAGATGTCCAGGTCGGTTTCGAATGAAGCCGAGGGAGACGGGAAGACGGGGCGGGAACCCAGAAAGGTCCACGGTGAAGTGTTCGAGACTATGGCCATCACCATGCCCGGCACCGGCTCCTGGCCGTTGATCTCCAGGGAGATCGGCCCGGAACGCCGGTGTTCACGCTCGGTGACGTAGTGCCGGAGCGCCTCGACCACGTAGAGCGCGTGCGTGGACCTGCGCCCCGCCCGGCGCTGGCGCTCCACCCGGCCGACCACGCCCGCGTCGAAGCCGAACCCCGCGGTGAAGGTGAACCAGCGGTCCGGCACGCCGTCGGTCAGCGCCTTGCCCAGGCCGATCGCCCGCTCCCGGCGCTCCGCCAGCGCGTCCAGCAGCGCGCCGGTCGCCTCCACCGGATCGTTCGGCAGGCCCAGCGCGCGGGCGAACACGTTGGTCGAACCGCCCGGCACCACCGCCAGCCGCGGCACCCGCTCGCCCGGGCCGTGCGCCAGCAGGCCGTTCACCACCTCGTTGACCGTGCCGTCGCCGCCCAGGGCCACCACCAGGTCCACCGCGCCGTCCTCGACCGCCCGCCGGGCCAGGTCCCGGGCGTGGCCGCGGTACTGGGTCTGGGCGACGTCCAGCTTCAGGTCGCTGCGCAGGGCGTGGATCAGCACGTCCCTGGTCCGGCCACTGGTGGTGGTCGCCTTCGGGTTCACGACCAGGAGAGCGCGCATGGTGATCAGCCTACGACCCGCCCGACCCGGGACGACCGTTACCCTGGCCCGGTGACCGCTGAACCCGCCCCCGCCACCACCCCCGCCGCCCGGCCCATCCCGCTGCTCGTCGGCGCGGTGACCACCGCGCTGGAGGGCGCGGCCATGGCCGGCTGGGGCGTCTACAACCTGCTGTCCGGCTTCACCGGCGCGGACGCCGACTTCGGCCGCGCCGAGCTGGGCGGCGCCGTCCTGCTGCTGATGGGCCTGCTGCCGCTGCTGGCCGCCCGCGCGCTGCTGCGCGGGCGGCGCTGGGGCCGCAGCCCCGCGGTGCTCACCAACTCCATCTGCCTGCCGGTCGCGTACTACATGTGGCAGTCCGGCGGTGCGATGGCCGCCGTCGGCGCCGCGGTCGCCCTGGTCGGGCTGGCCGGCATCGTCGCCCTGCTCAACCCCCGGGTCACCGCCGTGCTCTACGGCACCCCCGACGAGGGCTAGCCGCCCCGCCCCGGCCCCGTCACGACCGGCAGGGCCCGTCCCCGGGTGGGGGCGGGCCCTGCGGCGTCGTACGGGGGCGTGCGGAGGCCCGGGCGGGCGCGCGGCGGTGCGCCCGCGCGTCCGTCCGTTCCTCGCCTGCTCCGCTACTCCTCGACCAGCAGCTTCTCGCGCAGCTGCGCCAGGGTGCGGGCCAGCAGCCGGGAGACGTGCATCTGGGAGATGCCGACCTCGGCCGCGATCTGCGACTGGGTCATGTTCCGGAAGAACCGCAGCACCAGGATCTTCTGCTCCCGGGGCGGGAGTTGGGCCAGCAGCGGCTTCAGCGACTCGCGGTACTCGACGCCCTCCAGCGCCTCGTCGGTGGCCCCCAGGGTGTCCGCGACGGCCGGCGACTCGTCGTCGCTGTCCGGCACGTCCAGCGAGAGCGTGGAGTACGCGTTGGCGGACTCCAGGCCCTCCAGCACGTCCTCCTCGGAGATGCCCAGGTGCTCGGCCAGCTCGTGCACCGTCGGCGACCGGCCGTGCCGCTGGGACAGCTCGCTGGTCGCCGTGGTCAGCGACAGCCGCAGCTCCTGAAGGCGGCGCGGCACCCGCACCGCCCAGCCCTTGTCGCGGAAGTGCCGCTTGATCTCGCCGACGATGGTGGGCGTCGCGTACGTGGAGAACTCCACCCCGCGCTCGTGGTCGAACCGGTCCACCGACTTGATCAGGCCGATGGTGGCGACCTGGGTCAGGTCGTCCAGCGGCTCGCCTCGGTTGCGGAAGCGGCGGGCCAGGTGCTCCACCAGCGGGATGTGCATCCGGACCAGCTGGTTGCGGATCTCCACCCGCTCCGGCGACCCCTCCGGCAGCTCGGACAGCCGGACGAACAGCGCCCGGGCCGCCTCGCGGTCCGGGGCGCCGCTGCGGTGCCCCTGCGCCGGGACGGTCGAGCGGACGGCCTCGGCGGCCGCCGCCGGACCACCGCCCGCCGCGGGCTCGACCGCGGGCACCGCCTCGGGCACCACCTCGGGCCGCTCGGGCTTCGGATCGGTCGGCTGGCTCATCCGGTGGGAGTCCTTCGGGAGGGCTTCTTCGTCAGGGGTGGCGGTGCGGGCGACGCTCGCCTGCGGCGGTACGACGGCAACTGTGCGGTCCAGATCACTCACGGCGATCACCCGTTCCGTTCCGAGAACACGTCACTACCTACGGCTGGCCCGGCGACCCGCCGCGCTTCTTGTGCAGGCTGATGGAGACCGTGTTGTCCGAGCCGACCGTCGAGTCGACCTCGCCGGCCAGCGCGGAGAGCACCGTCCAGGCGAAGGTGTCCCGCTCCGGGGCCCGGCCGTCGGTGGTCGGGGCGGACACGGTGACCCGCAGCGCGTCTCCCACCAGGCGGAACTCGCAGCTCAGGATCGAGCCGGGGACGGCCTGTTGGAGCAGGATGGCGCAGGCCTCGTCCACCGCGATCCGGAGATCCTCGATCTCGTCCAGGGTGAAGTCCAGCCGTGCCGCGAGGCCGGCCGTCGCCGTCCGCAGCACCGAGAGGTAGGCGCCCGCCGCGGGCAGCCGGACCTCAACGAAGTCCTTCACTCCGGGCTCGCCGTCGATCTGGGACACCCTCACCTCCTGGGTGACGCACGGTGCTTGCGGCCGGGGAGCTGCCAACACCACTGGCTCGGTTCAACTGCCTTGTGCCCCGAGACGTTACCGCGCCCGGGGGCGGTCTGTCGTGATCTCGCCGCACCGTCACGGGAACGGGGGACCACGGTTCGAACGGGCCCGCGCTCAGCGCGGACCGGAGCCGAGCGCGGCGAGCGCGCCGTCGGTGAGCCGGAAGACCGTCCACTCGTCCATCGGCACCGCGCCGAGCGACTTGTAGAAACCGATCGAGGGCTCGTTCCAGTCCAGCACCGACCACTCCAGGCGCTGGTAGCCGCGCTCCACGCAGATCCGGGCCAGCTCGGTCAGCAGCGCCCTGCCGTGGCCGCCGCCGCGCTTGTGCGGGCGGACGTAGAGGTCTTCCAGGTAGATGCCGTGGGTGCCGCGCCAGGTCGAGAAGTTGCGGAACCAGAGCGCGAAACCGACCGGCTCGCCCGCGTCCTCCGGGTCGTCGGACTCGGCGATCAGGCCGAACACCGCCGGGTGCTCGCCGAACAGCGCGTCGTGCAGCTGCTCCTCGGTGGCCTTCGCCTCGGGCAGCGCCCGCTCGTACTCGGCGAGCTCGCGGATCATGGCGTGGACGAAGGGGATGTCGGCGGGGGTCGCGGTGCGGATCATACGGTCGAGCGTACTCATCTCACCCCTCCATCCGGAAAGGGCTTTATGCCCTGGACGGCACCGCCGGAAACGGCTCCCGGGCGGCGCCGCCGCACCGGCGGGACGGGGCGCGGGGCGGGGGCTCAGACGGACCGCCGGGCGCGCAGCGCGTTCAGCAGGGCGGCGCCGCGCTCGGCGTCGTCGACGCTGACCGCGAAGTCGTGGCCGGTGGTCCGGACCCGGACCACCAGGCACTCGCCGGCCCGCAGCATCACCGTGGTGCCGCGGCCGCTCAGCCGGTAGCCCCAGCCACCGACCTGCGCCGCGCCCCGGCGCTCGACCCGGGCCGACTCCAGCTCGGCCAGCGACCAGCGCCGGGCGGGCAGGCCGAGGGGGCCCAGTGCCACCTCCAGGCCGGCCGCCGAGACCCGGACCCGCACCGAGGAGCAGGCCCCGGCGGTCAGCGCGATCAGGGCGAGCACCCCGAACGCCGTCCACCCCGGTCGCGCCGCGAGCAGGCCGGTCCCGGCGCCCAGCAGGACCGCCGCCGCGGCCGGGCCGCAGAGCGCGGCCAGCGCCCGCAGCCACGGGTTGGCGGCCCGGGAGAGCCACACCAGGCGTTCGCCGTCCGGGAGTTCGAGCACCGGGCCGGCCGGGGCCGGGGGCACCCGCCGGGCGGGCAGCCGCCGGCCCGCCGACCACGCCGCCGCGCCGGCCAGCAGCGCCGCCGCCAGGGTGCCGAGGAACCAGCCGGGCGGCAGCCCGGCCCCGTGCCAGTCGGCGCGGTCGAGGTTGGCCCGGACCAGGGTGGCCTGCACGCCCGGGAACAGCGTGCCGCCCGCCGTCAGGCAGACCAGCAGCCAGCGCCGGGCGAGCGGGTCGCCCCGGTGCCGCTCCAGCAGGGACAGGCCCAGCAGGCCCAGCGCGCCCAGCACCGCCCAGATCAGCGCCGGGACCAGGCAGGCCGCCCAGAACGGCATCGAGCCGTCCGCGGTGCTGCTGCTCCAGTGGGTGGCCATCCGCTCCGGCAGCCGCCCGGCCGCGCCGAGCGGGAGGACGGCGGTCAGCACCGCGGTGCCCGCCGTCCAGACCGCCGGCCACCGCAGGCCGTCCCGGTGTGCGCTCCGCTGCCCGCTCACGGTATCCCCCTGATCATCTCGACGAGTTCGGCCCTGCTGTACCCGGCCCGGGCTGCCTCCGCTACCAGCGCGCGGGCCTGCTCCAGCAGCCCGGAGCGCTGCTCCGCGCCGCTCGCGACCGTCACGCCCCGGCCCCGGCGGAACTCCAGCAGGCCGTCGTCGCGCAGGTCGCGCAGGGCGCGCAGCACGGTGTTGACGTTCAGGTCGAGCGCCTGCGCGAGGTCGCGCGCGGAGGGCAGCCGGTCGCCCGGGCGGCACTCGCCCTCGGCCACGGCACGGCGGACGGCGGCGGCGACCTGCTCGTGCAGGGGCCGGGTGTCCTTGGTGTCCAGTCTCAGCAGCATGGTGCTAATGAAGATAGCACCATTGGCTCGAATCGGGGCTGCCGGAGCCCGCCCGGTCCCGGAAACGCGAAGCACCCGGCCGCCCCTGGTGGGGCGGCCGGGTGCCGGCGAGGGCTGACCCGGGGTCAGGCCTTCTTGGTCTCCCAGAAGATCGCGTCGATCTCGGCGATCAGGTCCAGCAGGGCCTGGCCGGTGGCCGGGTCGGTGGACGCCTTGGCGGCCGAGGCGGCCTTGCCGGCGCGGTTGAACAGGTCGTGCAGGCCCGGGTAGGCCTCGAAGTGCGGGGCCTTGAAGTAGTCGGTGTGCAGCACCGAGAGGTGGTGCTTGACCAGCTCGGCGCGCTCCTCCTTGATGACGATGGCGCGAGCCCGGAACTCGGCGTCCTCGTTGGCCTGGTACTTCTCCTGAGTGGCCTTCACCGACTCGGCCTCGATGCGGGCCTGGGCCGGGTCGTACACGCCGCACGGCAGGTCGCAGTGGGCGTGGGCGGTGACTCGCGGAGCAAACAGACGAGAGAACATGGGGGTCCTTCCTTAGATCGTCTTCCCGCGCCCGACATTACCCTCACGGCAGGCCGAAATCGCGGTCGCCCCGGGGGCCTAGGGCAAAAGAAGGAGTTCGAATCGTGCGATATGGGACACCGTTCGGCCTCGCCGACATCGCCGGCCCGTCGATGCGCCGGCTGCTCTCCGACGGCGACCGGGTGCTGGTGCGCTACGGCGCGCCGCTGCGGCCCGGGGCGGTCGCGCTGTTCCGGCACCCGCTCCGGCACGACCTGCTGGTGGTCAAGCGGGCGGCGGAGCGCCGTCCGGGCGGGTGGTGGATGCTCTCCGACAACCCGCTGGTGCGCACCGACAGCCGGGAGTACGGCGCGGTGCCGGACGAGTTGGTGCTCGGCCGGGTGCTGCTGCGGCTGGCCCCCCGGCCGGCCTGGCTGGCGCCGGGGCGGCGGCTGGAGCGGGCGCTGCGCGGGCGGGTGCTGCGCGGGCGGGTGCCGCGGCTGGCCGAGCGGCTGGGGGAGCGGCTGGGGGTCGGCGTCCCGTTCGAGGACCGGCTCTGACGGCGGCTCAGCCCTGGGCGGCCGGGGCGCGCTGGGCCTCCTGCCGCTTGCGGGCCCGGTAGGCGGCCACGTTGGCCCGGGTGGCGCACCGGTCGGAGCAGTAGCGGCGGGAGCGGTTGGTCGAGGTGTCCAGGTAGGCGTTGCGGCAGGGCGCGGCCTGGCAGATGCCGAGCCGGTCGACGCCCAGGCCGGTGAGGTGGATGGCCAGGCCCATGCAGGCGACGGCGGCGTAGTTGGCGGCGGCGGTGGGCGCGTTGTCGGCCAGGTGCAGGTGCCAGTGGGGGCGGCCGGTGTCGTCCAGGTCGTCGTGGCCGGAGACCAGCGGGCTGACGGGGTACTCCACCATCAGGCTGTTCAGCAGGTCGACCGCCCGGACGTCCTCGCCGTCGGCGGCGGCCTCGAACACCCCGCGCAGCCGGGTGCGCACGGCGCGCAGCCGGGGCAGGTCGGACTCGTCGGCCAGGGCGGCGGCCCGGGTCGGCGCGCCGAACAGGGCCCGGACGGCGTCCACCGAGGTGAGGTCGTCGGTGCCGCGGCCGGGTTCCTCGCTGTTGACCAGCCGGACGGCGAAGTCGGCGTAGGAGGCGAGCTCCACGGGGGATCCTTCCGAGGCAGGTGTAACGGGCATGCTGCCTTCAGGGTATTACACCTCCGGACGCGGCGAGGTCCCGCTCCGACACCGCGGAGCGGGACCTCGCCGTGTCCGCCGTGTCTCAGAGGACCCTCGACAGGAACGCCTTCGTGCGGTCGTGCTGCGGGTTCGTGAGCACGTCGCGGGGGTGACCGGACTCCACGACCACGCCGCCGTCCATGAAGACCAGGGCGTCGCCGACCTCGCGGGCGAACGCCATCTCGTGCGTGACCACGATCATGGTCATCCCGTCCTGCGCGAGCTGCCGCATGACGTCCAGCACGTCGCCCACCAGCTCCGGGTCGAGCGCGGAGGTCGGCTCGTCGAAGAGCATGAGCTTGGGTTCCATCGCGAGGGCGCGGGCGATGGCGACGCGCTGCTGCTGGCCGCCCGAGAGCTGCGCGGGGTAGTTGTCGGCCTTGTCGGCCAGTCCGACCCGCACCAGCAGTTCGCGGGCCTGCTCCTTCGCCGCCGCCTTCCCCGCTCCCTTGACCTGGACGGGGGCCTCGATGATGTTCTCCAGCACCGTCATGTGCGGGAAGAGGTTGAAGCGCTGGAAGACCATGCCGATGTCGCGGCGCTGGAGCGCGACCTCGCTGTCCTTCAGCTCGTAGAGCCGGCCGCCCTTCTCGCGGTACCCGACCAGGTGGCCGTCGACCGACAGCCGGCCGGCGTTGATCTTCTCCAGGTGGTTGATGCACCGGAGGAACGTCGACTTGCCGGAGCCGGACGGGCCGACGAGGCAGAACACCTCACCGGTGCGGACCTCCAGGTCGATGCCCTTGAGGACCTCGAGCGCGCCGTAGGACTTGCGGACCCCTTCGGCCTTGACCAGGACCTGGCCGGAAGCGGGCTTCTGGAAATCGGTCATCGCGCACGCCCAAGGGAGAGCAGGTTCGTCTTGATCTTCTGTAGCGGAGTCGGCGGCAGCGTCCGGGTGGCGCCCTTCGCGTAGTAGCGCTCCAGGTAGTACTGGCCGATGCTGAAGACCGTGGTGAGCACCAGGTACCAGAAGCAGGTCACGAAGAGCAGTTCCATGACCGCGAGGTTGTTCGTGTAGACGTCCTTGGCCTTGGTCATGAGTTCGCCGTAGGTGACCACGTACGCGAGCGACGAGGTCTTCAGCATGTTGATGAACTCGTTGCCCGTCGGGGGGACGATGACGCGCATGGCCTGGGGGAGGATGACGCGCCGCATGGTCTTGGCCCGGGAGAGGCCGAGCGCGTGCGCCGCTTCGGCCTGGCCCTCGTCCACGGACTGGATCCCGGCCCGGACGATCTCGGCCATGTACGCGCCCTCGTTGATGCCGAGGCCGAGGAGCGCGGCGACGAAGGGCGTGACCAGGGTGTTCGTCGAGACGCCGAACAGGGTCGGGAAGACCAGCGCGAGGTTCCACCAGATCAGCAGCTGGACCAGGACCGGGGTGCCGCGGAAGAGCCAGATGTACCCCCACGCCACCGACGAGGTGACGGGGTTCTGCGACAGCCGCATCACCGCGGCGACCACGCCGAGGAGCAGGCCCAGGGCCATCGCGCAGACACTGATCAGCAGGGTGTGCCACGCCCCCGAGATCGATGCCGAGGTGAAGAGGTTGTCGCCGGTGATGGACCACTGGATGTCGGCCCCGGCGAACGCCGCGACCAGCGCGGCCAGGAGGAGGAGCACGACGACGGCCGACACCCACCGGCCGTAGTGACGCACCGGGATCGCCTTGATCGTGTGCTCGGCAGGGATCTCGTCGGCATCGGTTGGGACAGACGTCATGGGAAAGAGCCTCTCGGGCGGACGGCGGTTTGCGGGGGCCCGCCGGGTGGGCACCGTCGGGTGCCCACCCGGGCGCGGGTCAGGAGCCGCCGTTGACGGTCACGGAGCTGACCGCGCCGAGCTTCACGTTGTACTTGTCGAGGATCTTGGCGTACTCGCCGTTGGCGACGAGGGCTTCCAGGCCGGCCTTGACCGCGTCGCGGAGCTGGGTGTTGTCCTTGGCCACGCCTATGCCGTAGAGGCCCGGGTCGATCTGCTCGCCGACGACCTCGAAGTCCTTGCCGCCGCCCGACGTCTGCGCGTTGTAGGCGGCCACCGGGTAGTCGTTGAGGTCGGCGACGGCGGCACCGGACTTCAGCTTGAGCAGGGCCTCGCCGTCGTGCTCGTACCCCTGGATGGTGATCGCGCTCTTGCCCGCCGCGGTGCACTTGTCGGACTGGGCCTTCGCGGCGTCCTCGTTGACGGTCGCCTTCTGCAGGGCGACCGTCTGGCCGCACAGGTCGTCGAGCGAGTGGATGCCCTTCGGGTTGCCCTTCTGGGTCAGGATCGAGGTGCCGGCCCGGAAGTAGTCGACGAACTCGACGCCCTTGCCCTGGCGCTCCTGGTTGTCCGTCATCGCGGACATGATCAGGTCGATCCGCTTGGTGCTGAGGGAGGTGATCAGGGTGTCGAACCCGGCGTCCTGGATCTGGAACTTGACGCCCAGCTGCTTGCCGAGCGCGTCCGCCAGGTCGGGGTCGATGCCGACGGTCTTCTCGCCCTGCTTGTACTCCACGGGGGCGTAGGCGACCTCCGAGCCGACCTTGATGACACCGGCCTTCTGGATCTCGGCGGGAAGCTTGCCGTAGAGGGGGGCCGAGGTGCTGGCGCCGCCGGCGGAACCGCTTCCGCCGCTCCCGCACGCGGTGAGGAGCAGGGAGCCGGCCGCGAGGACGGCGGCCGCGGTGAGCGGCCGGAGGCGCGGGTTACGGGCAGCGGGCATGGGGGGATCTCCTCTTGGGGACCGGACGGGGTGTCGCGCTGCGGGTGGGACGGCGCGGTACAGCGTGGATCTGGGCTCGTCACCCTCCGCCGAGGTGACAGGTGGTTCCGATGTGGGGGGAATCCTGCCACTGTGGGCGGGAAATAAGTGCCTGTGGCAGATCAAAATCGGATAACAGGACTGCCGACTGTCCGGTATCCGGACATTTCTCCCGTTCATGTCACCCGATGCATGATTATGCACCGGGTGACCGGCCGCCGGTCCGGCGGCTAGAAGCTGCCGTTCACCACGGCGCTCTGCACCGCGCCCTCGGACAGGCCCCACTTCGCCAGCACCTTGTCGTACACCCCGTTCCGGATCAGCTGGTTCAACGCCTCCGCCACGGTGTCCCGCAGCGCGGTGTCCTCCTTGGCGAACGCGATCCCGTACGGCGCCATCTGCAACTGCTCGCCCGCCACCTGGAACTGCGCGCCGGCCCGCCCGTTCTTCACCGCGTGCGCCGCCACCGGGGAGTCGTCCAGGTCCGCGGTCGCCCGGCCCTGGGCCACCAGCGCCAGGGCCTGGTCGTCCGTCTCGGTCTCGGTCACCGTCAGCTTCCTGCCGGTCTTCTCGCAGGCCCCGGCCTGACGCTCCATCATCACCGACTGGACGGTCTCGCGCTGCAGCGCGACCGTCCGCCCGCACAGGTCGTCCAGCGAGGAGACCTTCTGCGGGTTGCCCTTGGCCACCACGATCGAGGTGCCGGTGACGAAGTAGTCCACGAAGTCCAAGCCGTCGTTGATCTTGCGGGCCTGGTCGTCGGTGCCGTCCCGGCGCTGGGTGTTGTCGGTCATGCCCGACATCACCAGGTCGTACTCGTGGGCCTGCAGCCCCAGCCGCAGCCGGTCGAACGGCACGTCGCTGAACTGCACCCGCACGCCCAGCACGTCCCCCAGCGCGTGGGCCAGGTCCACGTCCAGGCCGTCCGGCCTGCCGCCCTCCGCCTTGAAGCCGATCGGCGCGTACGTCAGGTCCGCGCCGATCCGCAGCACCCCCGCGGAGCGGACCGGGGCGGGCAGCCGGCCGTGCAGGTCGGACGGCGCGGCGGTGGCGCCCGACGAGGAGCCGGAGCCGCAGCCGGTCAGCAGCAGCGAACCGGTCACCGCGGCGGCGGTGAGGGCGCCGGCCCGGTGCGCGGTGGTGGTCCGGCTTCCGGCGCCGGTGCCGGATCTGACGGGGCGAGTGGCCGTCGACATTCTTGGTCCTCCTGTGGGAGAGGGAGCGGGCCCCCGCCGCCGCGCGCTGGTGTGCGCGACCGGGTGCGGCGGGGCAGGACGCGGCCCGACGTGCGCGGGAACGTCCGGACAACGGTGGTCGAACACCGGATACTGCCATCCCGACCTGATGGAGCGGGTGGCGGGTGTGTCAGAATCTGGTATCGGGTGACCCCCGACGCAGAACTCAGACCGCCGGTTCGCCACAGGGCCGGGGTGCCCAGGAACGGAAGCCGTCACCGGCTCCGTATCCGAAGGCGCCAGCTCCCCTCCGTGTCTGCGTTCACTCCTGCGAGTGCCCTGCGGACCCCTCGCTTCGGGGGCCACGCGGACAAGAAGGACCCGGCACAGGTGCGGTACCGGGCCCGGACCACAAGCGCAGAACACCTAACACCCTCACCCCGAGGGCGCCGCCGACGGCAGCGCCCCGACCCGGACACGGGTACGCCACAGGCGGCGTACCCGGATTCGCGCATTGCCGCGCGGCCGGGCCGAAGTCCGTCGGACGCGCGCCTTCGCTGATATGACGAAGAGGTCATTGTGGCAGCGGAGATCATCACCGACACCCAGAGCACTGACGACCCGGTCGACGCCGTCTTCGCGCTCCACCGCGGCGGCAAGATGGAGATCCGGGCGACCGTCCCGGTCCGCGACGCGGAGGACCTGTCGCTCGCCTACACCCCGGGCGTGGCCCGGGTCTGCACCGCCATCGCCGAACAGCCCGCCCTGGTCGACGACTACACCTGGAAGTCCAACACCGTCGCCGTCGTCACCGACGGCACCGCGGTGCTCGGCCTCGGCGACATCGGCCCGGCGGCCTCACTGCCCGTGATGGAGGGCAAGGCCATCCTGTTCAAGCAGTTCGGTGGCGTCGACGCGGTGCCGATCGCGCTGGACTGCACCGGCGTCGACGAGATCGTCGAGACCGTGGTCCGGCTCGCGCCGTCCTTCGGCGGCGTCAACCTGGAGGACATCTCCGCCCCGCGCTGCTTCGAGATCGAGCGGCGGCTCCAGGAGCGGCTGGACATCCCGGTCTTCCACGACGACCAGCACGGCACCGCGATCGTCACCACCGCCGCGCTGTGGAACGCCGCCAAGGTGACCGGCCGTCAGGTCGGCGACCTGCGCGCGGTCATCTCCGGCGCGGGCGCGGCCGGCATCGCGATCGCCAAGATGCTGCTCGCCGCCGGCATCGGTGACGTCGCGGTCTGCGACCGCCGGGGCGTGGTCCACCAGGGCCGCGAGGACCTCACCGACGTCAAGGCCGAGATCGCGGCGCTCACCAACCGCACCGGCCGCACGGGCAGCCTGGCCGACGCGCTGGCGGGCGCGGACGTGTTCATCGGCGTCTCCGGCGGCACCGTCCCCGAGGACGTCGTCGCCACCATGGCGCCCGGCTGCTTCGTCTTCGCGATGGCCAACCCCACCCCGGAGATCCACCCCGAGGTGGCCCACCGGTACGCGGCGGTGGTCGCCACCGGGCGCTCCGACTTCCCGAACCAGATCAACAACGTGCTGGCCTTCCCGGGCATCTTCGCCGGCGCGCTCTCGGTCCGGGCCAGCCGGATCTCCGAGGGCATGAAGCTCGCCGCGGCGCAGGCCCTGGCGGGCGTCGTCGCCGACGAGCTGACGCCGCAGAAGGTCATCCCGTCGCCCTTCGACGAGCGGGTCGCCCCCGCGGTCACCCGCGCGGTCGCCGAGGCGGCGCGGGCGGAGGGGCTCGCCCGGCGCTGACGTCGGACCGCACGGCACCGGGGCCCGCCCGAGGACTCGTCCGGGGGCGGGCCCCGGTGCCGTGCGCGGACAACGGCCGCCCCGGAAAAGCAATATGGGGACGTTCACAGTGAGTCGTGGTTAACGCGCGGGGCACCGCCCGGCTATGGTCCGGGCATGTTCGCTGCCTACGCCGCCCGCATCAGTCCCGACGACCCGCTGAGCGCACTGGAACTGGGCGAGGTGCCCGAACCGGAGGCCCGCCCCGGCTGGAGCGTGGTGACGGTCAGGGCCGCCACGCTGAACCACCACGACCTGTGGTCGCTGCGCGGGGTGGGCCTGCCCGCCGAGCGGCTGCCGATGGTGCTGGGGTGCGACGCGGCGGGCGTCGACGAGGACGGCAACGAGGTGGTGATCCACTCGGTGGTCGGCCAGAGCGGCCACGGGGTGGGCCCGCACGAGCCGCGCTCGATCCTGACCGAGCGCTACCAGGGCACCTTCGCCCAGCGCGTCGCGGTACCGACCTGGAACCTGCTGCCCAAGCCGGCGGAACTGAGCTTCGAGCAGGCGGCCTGCCTGCCGACCGCCTGGCTGACCGCCTACCGGATGCTGTTCACCAACGCGGGCGTGAAGCCCGGCGACACGGTGCTGGTGCAGGGCGCCGGCGGCGGGGTGTCCACGGCGCTGGTGGTGCTGGCCAAGGCGGCCGGGCTGCGGGTGTGGGTCACCGGACGGGACGAGGCCAAGCGGGCCCGGGCGGTGGAGCTCGGCGCGGACGCGGCGTTCGAGAGCGGCGCCCGGCTACCGGAGCGGGTGGACGCGGTGATGGAGACCGTCGGCGCGGCGACCTGGTCGCACTCGGTGAAGTCGCTGCGCCCGGGCGGCACCATCGTGATCTCCGGGGCGACCAGCGGCCCGAACCCGAAGGCCGCCGAACTGAACCGGATCTTCTTCCTGGAGCTGAAGGTGGTCGGCTCGACCATGGGCACCAAGGAGGAACTGGCCGGCCTGCTGGCGCTGTGCGCCCACACCGGGGTGCGGCCGGTGATCGACTCGGTGCTGCCGCTGGCCGGGGCCCGGGAGGCGTTCGCCCGGCTGGAGCGCGGGGACGTGTTCGGCAAGCTGGTGCTCACCCCCTGACCCGGTGACGTGACGCGGCGGAGCGCCCCCGACCCGTCCTCGGGGGCGCTCCGGGTCTCCGGTGCGGGCCTGGGGCCCGTCTTCATACCCCCGTCGCAGCCCCGCGGCGTCTGGTGCGTGCTCTCGGCGTGCCGGGTGGAAGGTCGCGTACTTGGATGTACTCGGCCTTTCGCCCGGTGCGGCGAGAGGGCGTGCCGGGCGTCGTGGGGCAGACGGGGGTGTGAAGACGGGCCCTAGCGCCCGTACAGGGCGCGGGCGGCGGCGGCCAGCGCCTGCTGGGCGCGGGCCAGCCGGGCGGTGTCGACGCCCCGGTCGCGGGCGGTGTCCCGGACGTGGTCGCGGAACCGGTCGAGCAGGCGCTCCAGCTCGCGGGCCGGGTCGCCGTCCGGGTCGGTGCGGGCCCAGTCGGGCAGCTCGGCGGCGGCAGCGGTGCCGGCCGGGCCGGTCGCGTCCGCCGGGGCGTCCTTGTCCAGGTCGATCCGGGCGGCCGACTCCTCGGGGCTGCCCCAGCGCGCGGCGTCCGCCAGCGAGCCGAGGCCGCGGGTGAGTTCGGCCAGGCCCTCGGCCAGGCCGGCCGACCAGTCGCCGCCCGCGGCGGTGCGGGCGGCCCGGACCTGCTCCTCGATCCGGCGCTTGAGCCGCAGCGCCTCCTGCTGGGCGGCGGTGCGGGCGGCCCTGGACTGCTCGCGCAGCCGCCGGGACTCGGCCTCGGCGGCCTTGGCCTGCTGCCGGGCGGCCTTCTCCTGCTCCTTGGCGCGCCGGGCCTGTTCCTTGGTCTCGGCCTTGAGCCGGGCGAACTCCTCCTTGGCCCGCTGCCAGGACTCCTGGTCGCGCCAGGGGGTGCCGGTCGAGGAGGCACCGGGCTCGGCGGCGGCCTGGTTCCACAGCTCGGCGCGCAGGTCCTTGGCGTTGTCCCGGACGTCCTGCCGGATGGCTCCGGCGAGCTGGCCGACCGAGTCGTGGATCTCGGCCTCCAGGTCGCTCAACTCGGACGCGCGGGAGGCGAGTTCGGCCCGGCCCTGGTCGGTGAGCCGGTAGACCTTGCGGCCGCCCTCGGTGGTGTGGCTGACCAGGCCCTCCGCCTCCAGCTTGGCCAGCCGGGGGTAGACGGTGCCCGCGGAGGGCGCGTACAGGCCGTGGAAGCGCTCCTCCAGCAGGCGGATCACCTCGTAGCCGTGCCGGGGGCTCTCGTCGAGCAGCTTCAACAGGTAGAGGCGCAGCCGCCCGTGGCCGAACACCGGTGTCATCAGGACTCCTTGGTCAGGTCGAGCGGGGCCGCCGGCAGTTCCTTGGCCGGGTGCTCCTCCTCGGACTCGGGGCGGCGCTGGACGGTGACCGCGCCGGTGACGGTGGTCACCGCGAGGCGGCCGCGGCCGGTGCCGAGCTGGCCGGAGAGCTTCTTGGAGCCCCAGCCGCCGCCGACGCTCAGCTCGGCGAAGGCGCTGGAGAGCGTCCCGCTGGTGGTGCCGGCCTCGACCTTGGCGTCGGCGAGGGCGGGCAGCCGGACGCCGACCGCGCCGGAGACGGTGTTCACGCCGATGTCGGTGGGGGTGGCGGCGTCCAGGTCCAGGGTGACGGCGCCGGAGACCGAGTGGGCGCGGATCTTCGTCGCGGAGCCGGCCACCAGGGTGACCGCGCCGGAGACCGTGTTCACCTTCAGCTGGCCGGACAGGCCCTCGGCGTCCACGTCCCCCGAGATGGTATTGGCGCTGACCAGGCCGGTCAGCCCGGCCAGCGTGGTGGCGCCGCTGGCGCCGTGCACGCCGACCTCGCCCGCGATGCCGGAGATGGTGGCGTCGGCGGAGACGGTGCCGACCCGGACCACGGCGGCGGCCGGGACCGCGACCGTCAGGTCGGCGCTGCGCTTGCGACGCAGGCCGGAGAAGAAGGACTTGACCGTCTGCACCGACTTCACGGCCTCGCCGAACTCGCCCCAGCTGAGGTCCTTGTAGGTGACGGTGAGCACGCCGTCCTCCAGGGCGACCTGGAGCGGCTCACCCTCCAGCCGGGCCACCTCCAGCCGGGCGGGCCCCTCGGTGGGGACCACGTTCACGGTGCCGTCGACGACCCGCACGTGCAGGGTGTGCACGCTCTCGTCGAAGGCGATCTGCTGAGTGCTGTCTACCGTCCACTGCGTCATGTCCGACTCCCCGTCCTCCCATACGCGATGTATCGCGTCGTCCTGTTATTCACGATATATCGCGTGGCGCGGAAGTCAAGGCGCTCCGGCCCCCACCCCGACCCGGAGCGCACCCCGAGCCGACCCCGAGTCCGGACCCCGGGGCGGGGCCGAGGTCCGGCTCGGGGCAGGACCGGGCCGGGCTCCGGACCGGCTCCGGGAACGCGAACGGCCCGGGAGGCGAACTCGCCTCCCGGGCCGCGCCGCTGACGTCGCGTCAGCCGGTCACTCCTCGTCGTCCTCGTCGTCCAGCCGGGCCAGCCAGGTGGCCAGCCGCTCCACCGGCACCTCGAAGTCTGGGTTCAGGTCCACGAACTCCCGCAGGCGCTCGGCCAGCCACTCGAAGGTGACCTCCTCCTCGCCTCGCCGGCTCTCCAACTCCTCGATGCCGCGGTCGGTGAAGTACACGGTGGTTCGCTCCGGGGGTGGGTGGTTCCAGGTCCGTCGGAACCCAGGATAGTGGCGCGCCGGTCAGCCGTTGTACCGGTAGTAGCTGAGCGAGAGCGAGACCGCGCCGTCGTTGGTGACGTTGGTGACCTTCATGATCGCCACGCTCCAGCTCTGCCGGTTGCGCACGCAGATCATCCGGCCCGGCGGCAGGTCCCCGTACGGGAACGCGGCGCTGGGGTTCTTGTCGATGGCGTCCGAGCACTCCTGCGGGGTGAGCGAGTCCGCCTTGCTGAGGTAGCGGTCGAAGTCGTCCGGCACGGACAGCTTGTCGTAGCCCGGCCGCACCAGGCCGTCGCTGACCGAGGTCGGCACCACCTTGCCGTTGACCAGGTCGAAGCCGTAGTCGCTGCTGGGCGCGGACAGCTCGCGGTCGGTGTAGACCGCGGTGAACCCGGCGGGCGCCCCGCTCGGGCGGGCCGATCCGGAGGGCGGGGACTTCGGGCTGCCGGAGGCGGACGGCGGCGCCGACGCCTGGTCCTGGCCCGCGCTGTCGCCCCCGGCGCCGCCGCCGGCGGGGCTCGGGCCCACCGTGACGGTCTCGGTGGCGACCGGGGTGCCCCCGGTGTCGCCGCCCAGTTGCTTCATCAGCACCAGCCCGCCCGCCGTCCCTGCCAGCAGGGTCACCAGCGCGACGATCAGCAGGGTCTTCCAGGACACCCCGGACCGGCGCTCCGCCGGCCCGGCCGGGGCCGGCCCGGCGGCGAGCGGGACGGCCGGGCCGGGCGGCGGGGTGTGCCGCTCGGCCGACCGCACCGTCGGGTCGGCCGGGGCCACCGGGCCGGTGACCGCCTCGGAGACCGGGGCGGGCGGCCCGAACACGCCCGCCGGCGGCGCCACCGAGGCGTGCTGCTGCCCTACCGGCGGCGTGAGCGGGGCGTGCTGCTGCCGCGCCGGCGGGGCCAGCGGCTGCGGGGGAGTGGCCGGCAGGGTCGGCGGCGCGGCCGGCAGCGGGGTCGGCGGGGTCCGCGGCAGGTCGGAGCGCCGGGTGATCTCGGTGTTCACCTGCCCCGGCAGCCAGTCCTCGCCGAACCGCAGCTGCCCGCCCACCGCCGGGTGCTCGCGGGCCGCCAGGATGATCTCGGCGGGCGTCGGCCGGTCCGCCGGGTCCTTCGCCAGGCAGCGCCCGATCAGCTCGCGCAGCGGCGCGGGCACGCCGTTCAGCTCCGGCTCCTCGTGCACCACCCGGTACAGCACCGCGGTGTCCGGGCCGTCGCCGAACGGCGGCGCGCCGCCCGCCACGTACGCCGCCAGCGCACCCAGCGCGAACACGTCGGTGGCCGCGGTGACCGGCCGGCCCTGGGCCTGCTCCGGCGACATGAACGCCGGCGAGCCGATCCGGTAGCCGGTGCCGGTCAGCGCCGTCGCGTCGGCGGCCCGGGCGATGCCGAAGTCGATCACCCGCGGCCCGTCCGAGGCCACCAGCACGTTGGCCGGCTTGAGGTCCCGGTGCACCACCCGCACGCTGTGGATCGCCTGCAGCGCCTCCGCGATGCCGCCCACCAGCAGCAGCACCGTCCGCACCGGCAGCGCCCCGTGCTCGCGCACCACCTGCTGGAGCGACGGCCCCGGCACGTACGAGGTGACCAGCCAGGGCGCGCCCGACTCCAGACCGCCGGAGTCGATCACCTGCGCCGTGTACAGCCCGTGGATGCGCTGGGCGCTGCTCACCTCCTGCGCGAAGCGGCGGCGGAACTCCCCGTCCTCGGCGAACTCCGACCGCACCACCTTGAGCGCCACCGGACGGCCGCCCGGCGTGTACGACAGGTAGACCCGGCCCATGCCGCCGGCGCCGAGCCGGGCGAACAGCCGGTAGCCGCCGACCTCGCGGGGGTCGTCCGGCAGCAGCGGCTGGAAGACCGGTGGGAGCGGAGCGGCGTGCTGCGGAGTGTCGGCTGCCATGAGGCGGGTCCCCCTCGGATGGGCGTGTCGAAAGACGGCCGTCCGGCGCGCGGCGCCGGGAACGGCGAACCACAACCTATCGACCCGTCAGAACCCGTGCAGCCCACCGGCTCCCGCAGTGCGTCACGGTCCGGAAACGGAACCGGAACCGGAAATGGAAGCGGAAACGGAAGCGGAAACGGATCGCCCCCGTCCCCGGAGAACCGGGGACGGGGGCGATCCGTGCCGTGCCGCGCGTCAGCGCGTCAGAGCGAGAACACCTCTTCGATCAGCGCCTGCTGCTCAGTGGCGTGCCGCTTGGCGGAGCCGACCGCGGGGGCCGAGGAGGCCGTGCGGGCGACCCGGCGCAGCCGGGCGTTGCCGCCGGAGCGGCCGACCACGACCTGGAGGTGGTCGACCAGGTTCATCGCGATGAACGGCCAGGCGCCCTGGTTGGCCGGCTCCTCCTGCGCCCAGACGAACTGGACGTCCTCGCCGTAGCGGCTCAGCTCCTCCTGGAGCTCGGCCACCGGCAGCGGGTACAGGCGCTCGACCCGGACGATCGCGGTGTCGGTGGTGCCGCGCGCGGTCCGGGCCGCCTCCAGGTCGTAGTAGAACTTGCCGGAGGTGATGACCACCTTGCGGACCTGCGCCGGGTCGACCGTGCTGTCCCCGATCACCGGGCGGAACGAGCCGCTCAGGAACTCGGAGGTGGCGGACGCCGCGGCCTTCAGGCGCAGCATCGACTTCGGGGTGAAGACGATGAGCGGCTTGTGGTGCGGGTTGTGCGCCTGCCAGCGCAGCAGGTGGAAGTAGTTCGACGGCAGGGTCGGCATGGCGACCGTCATGTTGTCCTGCGCGCACAGCTGCAGGAAGCGCTCCGGGCGGGCGGACGAGTGGTCCGGGCCCTGGCCCTCCATGCCGTGCGGCAGCAGCAGGGTGACGCCGGAGTGCTGGCCCCACTTCTGCTCGGCCGACGCGATGTACTCGTCGACCATGGTCTGCGCGCCGTTGACGAAGTCGCCGAACTGCGCCTCCCACATGACCAGCGCGTTCGGGCGGGTCAGCGAGTAGCCGTACTCGAAGCCCATCGCCGCGTACTCGCTGAGCAGCGAGTCGTAGACGGTGAAGCGGGCCTGGTCCTCGGTCAGGTACATCAGCGGGGTGTAGTCCTCGCCGGTGTTCCGGTCGATCAGCACCGCGTGGCGCTGGCCGAAGGTGCCGCGGCGGGAGTCCTGGCCGGCCAGCCGGACCGGGTGGCCCTCCATCAGCAGCGAGCCGATGGCGAGCGCCTCGCCGGTGGCCCAGTCGATGGTGTTGTCCTCAACCGAGGCGGCGCGGCGCTGCAGCTGCGGCAGCAGGCGCGGGTGCACGGTCAGCCAGTCCGGCAGGTTGACCTGCGAGGCGGCGATCCGCTTGACCATCTCGGCGGAGATGCCGGTCTGGATGGAGACCGGGAAGTCCGCGACCGGGCGGCCGGCCTCGGCCTGGGCCGGGGCGGCGACGGCCTCGCGGACCTCGGCGAACACCTTCTCCAGCTGGCCCTGGAAGTCCTGGAGCGCCTGCTCGGCCTCTTCCATGGTGATGTCGCCGCGACCGATCAGCGCCTCGGTGTAGAGCTTGCGCACCGAGCGCTTCTTGTCGATCAGGTCGTACATCAGCGGCTGGGTGAACGACGGGTTGTCGGCCTCGTTGTGACCGCGGCGGCGGTAGCAGATGAGGTCGATCACGACGTCCTTGTGGAACTGCTGGCGGAACTCGAAGGCCAGCCGCGCGACGCGGACCACGGCCTCCGGGTCGTCGCCGTTCACGTGGAAGATCGGCGCCTCGATCATCCGGGCCACGTCGGTGCAGTACATCGAGGAGCGCGAGGAGGCCGGGGCGGCGGTGAAGCCGACCTGGTTGTTGACCACGACGTGCACGGTGCCGCCGGTGCGGTAGCCGCGCAGCTGCGACATGTTCAGGGTCTCCGCGACCACGCCCTGGCCCGCGAAGGCCGCGTCGCCGTGGATCTGGATCGGCAGCACCGGGAAGGTGGTGCCGCCGAAGTCCAGGATGTCCTGCTTGGCGCGGGCGATGCCCTCGACGACCGGGTCGACGGTCTCCAGGTGCGAGGGGTTGGCGGCCAGCGACACCTTGATGGTCTCGCCGTCCAGGCCGGTGAAGGTGCCCTCGGAGCCCAGGTGGTACTTCACGTCGCCGGAGCCGTGCATCGACTTCGGGTCGAGGTTGCCCTCGAACTCGCCGAAGATCTTGCCGAACGGCTTGCCGACGATGTTCGCCAGCACGTTCAGCCGGCCGCGGTGGGCCATGCCGATGACGGCCTCGTCGAGGCGGTGCTCGGCGGCGGCGTCGATGGTGGCGTCCAGCAGCGGGATGAGCGACTCGCCGCCCTCCAGCGAGAAGCGCTTCTGCCCGACGTACTTGGTCTGCAGGAAGGTCTCGAACGCCTCGGCCGAGTTCAGCCGGCGCAGGATGCGCAGCTGCTCCTCGCGCTCCGGCTTGGTGTACGGCTTCTCCAGGCGCTCCTGCAGCCAGGTGCGCTGCGCCGGGTCCTGGATGTGCATGTACTCGATGCCGACGGTGCGGCAGTAGGTGTTGCGCAGCAGGCCGAGGATGTCGCGGAGCTTCATCATCTTCTGGCCGCCGAAGCCGCCGACCGCGAACTCGCGCTCCAGGTCCCACAGGGTGAGGCCGTGCGAGACGACGTCCAGGTCGGGGTGCTTGCGCTGCATGTACTCCAGCGGGTCGGTGTCGGCCATCAGGTGGCCGCGGACCCGGTAGGAGTGGATCAGCTCGATGACCCGGGCGGTCTTGTTGACCTCGTCGTCGTGGGTGGTGGCCACGTCGGTGGCCCAGCGCACCGGCTCGTACGGGATCCGCAGGGACTCGAACACCTCGTCGTAGAAGTTGTTCGCGCCCAGCAGCAGCTGGTGGATCGAGCGCAGGAACTCGCCCGAGGCCGCGCCCTGGATGACCCGGTGGTCGTAGGTCGAGGTCAGGGTCATGGTCTTGGAGATGCCCAGGCGGGCCAGCGTCTCCTGGGAGGAGCCCTGGAACTCGGCCGGGTACTCCATGGCGCCGACGCCGACGATGGTGCCCTGGTTCTGCATCAGGCGCGGCACGGAGTGCACGGTGCCGATGCCGCCGGGGTTGGTCAGCGAGATCGTGACGCCGGTGAAGTCGTCCATGGTCAGCTTGTTGGCGCGGGCCCGGCGGACGATGTCCTCGTAGGCCTGCCAGAAGCCGAAGAAGTCGAGCGTCTCGGCCTTCTTGATGGCCGCGACGACCAGCTGCCGGTCGCCGTTCGGCTTGACCAGGTCGATGGCGAGGCCCAGGTTCACGTGCTCGGGCTTCACCAGGTAGGACTTGCCGTCCTCCACCTTGTAGGTGTGGTTCATGCCCGGGTTGGCCTTCACGGCCTGGACCAGCGCGTAGCCGATCAGGTGGGTGAAGGACACCTTGCCGCCGCGGGCCCGCTGCAGGTGGTTGTTGATGACGATGCGGTTGTCGATCAGCAGCTTCGCCGGCACGGCGCGCACCGAGGTGGCGGTCGGAACCTCCAGCGAGGCGTCCATGTTGGACGCCACGGCCTTGGCCGGGCCGCGCAGCTGGACCAGCTCGGGACCCTCCGCGGCGGCCTTCGCGGGCGCGGCGGCGGCCGGGGCCGCCTTCGGCGCGGGCGGCGCGGCGGGGGCGGCCGGGAGCGGCGCGGGAGCGGCCACCGGCTGCGCGGGCGCCGGCGCGACGGGCGCGGGGGCGGCGGGCGCGGCCGGAGCTGCGGCAACGGGAGCGGCAACGGGGGTCGGCTGGGCGCCGACCGGAGTTGCGGCCTGGGTCACTGGAGTCACCTCGGTACCGGGCTTGTAGTCGGCGAAAAAGTCCCACCAGGCGCGGTCGACCGAGGCCGGGTCCTGGAGGTACTGCTGGTAGATCTCGTCGACGAGCCACTCATTGGGGCCGAAGCCAGTGGAGCTTGCCGAGCTGGGGGTTTCTTGGTGTGGCGACACGGGGCAACCGCCCTCTTCCGCTTCCTTTTGGGATGGTGGACAGCGGGGATTAAGGCTACGCCTCCGACCAGTGATCGCGCAGTCCCCGGTGGTCAGGCGTCGCCCAGATCACATCGCCGAGCTGGTTTTTGGCTGAATCCGAGCGTTAGAGATGCCGGAAATCAGGGAACTCGGCCCTTGATCGGTCGTGGTCATACCGGCGGAAAATCGGACGAACCAGTGGTCTGGACCATTTTGCGGCTCGGGCCGGGGACCGGCGCCGAGCAGCCCGGCGTCGGTTTGTACCGATTGCGCCACAGTCTCAGACCGGCACCGGCGTCTCACCCGGGAGGGTGACCTCGATCCGGCAGCCCGCGGCCGCCTCCGCCACCCGGATCCGGCCGCCGTGCAGGTCCACCGCCCAGCGCGCGATCGCCAGCCCCAGCCCCGTCCCGCCGTCGCTGCCCGGCCCCAGCGCGGTCGGCGAACCGCTGCGGCCGAACCGCTCGAAGACCCGCTCGCGGTCCGCCGCCGGGATGCCCGGACCCTGGTCCTCGACCTCCAGCAGCAGCCCGCCGCCCTCCGCCGCCCGGGCCCGCACCGTCACGGTGCCGCCGGTCGGCGAGTGCTTGCAGGCGTTGTCCACCAGGTTGGCCACCACCTGGTGCAGCCGCTCCGCGTCCGCCACCGCCGCCAGGTCGGCCGGCTGCACGTCCAGCGCCAGCCGGACGTCCTCGCGCCGGGCGTACGCGCCGCCCGCCGTCGCGCCGTCCACCGTCACCCCGCGCAGCACCCCGTCCAGGAACGGGCCGACCCGGAACGGGCGGGAGTCCAGCGGGACCACGCCGTCGTCCAGCTTCGACAGGTCCAGCAGGTGGGTGACCAGCCGGCCCAGCCGCTCGGTCTGCTCCAGCGCGGTGCCCAGGTTCTTCGGGTCCGGCTTCACCACGCCGTCCACCACGTTCTCCAGCAGGCCGCGCAGCGCCGCGATCGGCGTGCGCAGCTCGTGCGAGACGTTGGCGATCAGCTCGCGCCGGTGCCGGTCGGCGGCCTCCAGGTCGCCGGCCATCCGGTTGAAGGTGTCGGCCAGTTCGCCGATCTCGTCCCGCGAGGACACCTCGACCCGGGCGCTGTAGTCGCCCTCCGCCATCGACCGCGCCGCCGCCGTCATGTCGCGCAGCGGCGCCGTCAGGCCGTTCGCCAGGAGCTGCATGAACAGCAGCGAGGCGATCAGCGAGAAGATCATGATCAGCCGGATCTGGGTCTCCGAGCGGATCGCCACCACCACCATCCCGGTGGCCAGCACCACCGAGACGACCACCAGCATGGCCAGCTTGCCCTTGATCGACCGGACCGGGTCGAACGGGCGGATGTCGGCCCACACCCGGTGCGCGGCGCGCGCCGCGAGCGAGGGCCGGGGCCGGGGGGAAGCCGGTTCGGCTTCCCCGTTGCGTTGCTGCGGAAAGGTCATGGTGTCCCTGCGACTCGTGCTCGGGGCGGGGCGGGGGCAGCCGCGCGGGCCCGCGGGCCCGGGACCGGCGGGGCCCGGTCAGGACAGCGGGGCCTCCAGCGCGTACCCCACGCCGTGCACCGTGCGGATCCAGCTCGCGCCGATCTTCCGGCGCAGCGCCTTCACGTGGCTGTCCACCGTGCGGGTGCCGGACGCGTCGGTCCAGTCCCACACCTCGGCCAGCAGCTGCTCGCGGGTCAGCACCGCGCGCGGCTGCGCCGCCAGGCAGGCCAGCAGGTCGAACTCGGTCGGCGTCAGGTGCACGTCGCCCGAGGCCAGCCGGACCCGGCGCTGCACGTGGTCGATCTCCAGCTCGCCGAACCGCAGCGACCCCAGCGCGGGGGTGCGGGCCGCCTGCTGGGCGCGCTCCACCCGGCGCAGCAGCACGTTCACCCGGGCCGCCAGCTCGCGCATCGAGAACGGCTTGGTCATGTAGTCGTCCGCGCCGACGCCCAGGCCCACCAGCAGGTCCGTCTCGTCGTCCCGCGCGGTCAGCATCAGCACCGGCACCGGGCGCTGCGCCTGGATCCGGCGGCACACCTCCAGGCCGTCGAAGCCCGGCAGCATGATGTCGAGCACCACCAGGTCCGGCTGCCAGGTGTGGAACCCGTCCACCGCGCCCGGCCCGTCGTGGGCCACCGCCACCTTGAAGCCCTCTGCTCCCAGCCGGGCCGCGATCGACTCGGCGATGGTGGGCTCGTCCTCCACGACGAGCACCCGTCGCTGGGTGCCCACCGGCCCACTGCTGATCGTCTCTTGCTGCATCTCTGTCACGGTCACGCCACCGCCCCCAGGGCTCGCGGTCCGGCCGTCCGGGGGGACGGCGGGCTCCGCTCGTAGTCGTCTTGTTCCGTCGTCGTCTTGCTTCCGCCGTGCCGTTCCGCGCGGGAGTGCCCCGTCCGCGGTCGCGGCCGGTTTGGCAGGTCCCCGCTCGGACGGGCACGGGCCGATACCTTACCCGGAGCACTTGCGAGCCGTAACGGTACGTGTGCGAGCGGCAGGTGTCGGGGCGGAGGTCTTCACAGAAGTTCCTCAGACGGCTCTCACCCGGCACCCGTATCGTGGGCCGGACAAGGCGTTCTGGAGGCACCATGACCAGCGCGGAACTGCGTCGACGACTGATCCGCCCCGGGCTGCGGGCCGTGCCCACCCCGCGGGCCAACCCGTTCGCACTCGGTTACCTCGCGCTGCTGCTCGGCACCACCCTGTACGGGCGCCTGGGCGACCCGGAGACCGTGCACCGGCTCCAGTCGCTCTCCTCCACCGACGCGCACAACCTGCTCGTCCACCCCGCCCTCTCCCTGGTCGGCAGCGGCCTGTGGGTCGCCGGACCGGTCTGGATGCCGTACTTCTGGGCCTTCGCCCTCACCGTCGCACCCCTGGAACGACGCGTCGGCGGCCTTCGTGCCCTCGGCGTCTTCGGCGCCGGCCACGTCGCCGCGACGCTGCTCTCGCAGGCCGTCGTGGTCGCCGCGGTGGCGACCGGCCGGGCCGAGAAGGAGCTGCTCGACGCGATGGACATCGGCGTCTCGTACGGCGTCCTCGCCTCGCTGGGCGCGCTCGCCGGGCTGCTCGGCCCGGTGGGGCGGCGGACCGCGCTGGGCGCGGGCGTCGCGCTGGTCGGCCACCAGCTGGTGACCGACCCCGACCTGGTCACCTCGGTCGGCCACCCGGCGGCCCTGGCGGTGGGCGTCTCGCTCTGGCCGCTGCTGCGCGGCCGCGGGCCCCGGCCGCCGTGGCGGGCGCGGCGGGAACGGCGGGCACCGGCCTGGCAGGTCCGGCCCCGGCCGGAGACCGCCCCCGCCGAGGGCTGACCGCCCGCCCTCCGCGCCGAACCCCCGCTGCTCCCCCCTCCGCCGTTCCCCGCGCCCCGACCGGGGTGCGGGGCTCTCGCGCTGCGTTCACTGACGGTGAACAGCGGGTGGGGAACAATCGCGGTGCGCCGAACCTTAGTCAGGTCAGCTCAACTTCGCTGACTGGGGAGAGATCATGGCATCGACGTCCGCTCCACTCACCCTGCCCGTGCTGCCGCTCGACGACGAGGTAGTGCTTCCCGGCATGGTGGTTCCGCTGGAGCTCTCGAATCCCGAGGTGCGGGCCGCCGTGGAGGCGGCGCGGGCCGGGAGCGGCGGGGGCAAGCCGCAGGTGCTGCTGGTGCCGCGGCTGGACGGGTCGTACGCGGCGGTGGGCGCGCTGGCGACGGTCGAGCAGGTCGGGCGGCTGGCGGACGGCGACCCGGCGGCGCTGGTGCGGGCCGTGCGCCGGGTGCGGATCGGCGCCGGGACGACCGGGCCCGGGGCCGCGCTCTGGGTGGAGACCACGCCGTTCAAGGAGTCGGACCGGGGGCTGCCGGTGGCGGGGCGGGCGGCCGAGCTGGTCAAGGAGTACAAGGCGCTGTCGACGCAGTGGCTGCGCCGCCGCGGCGCCTGGCAGATCGTCGACCGGGTGGCCGCGATCGAGGACGTCGGCGAGCTGGCCGACCACATCGGCTACGCGCCGTTCGCGACCGCCGAGCAGAAGCTCAAGGTGCTGCTGGAGGCGGACCGCCCGGCCCGGCTGGAGTACGCGCTGAGCCTGCTGCGCGAGCACCTCGCGGAGGAGGAGGTCAACGACACCATCCGCAAGGACGTCGAGGAGGGCGTGGCCAAGCAGCAGAAGGAGTTCCTGCTGCGGCGCCAGCTGGAGGCGGTCCGCAAGGAACTGGCCGAGCTGAACGGCGACACGGACTCCGAGGAGGACGACTACCGGGCCCGGGTCGAGGCCGCCGCGCTGCCCGGGAAGGTCCGGGAGGCCGCGCTCAAGGAGGTCGACAAGCTGGAGCGGTCCAGCGACCAGTCGCCCGAGGGCTCCTGGATCCGCACCTGGCTGGACACCGTGCTCGAACTGCCGTGGAACGAGCGCTCCGAGGACGCGTACGACATCGCCGGGGCCCGCGCCGTGCTGGACGCGGACCACACCGGCCTGGCGGACGTGAAGGACCGGATCGTCGAGTACCTGGCCGTCCGCAAGCGGCGGGCCAACCAGGGGCTCGGGCAGATCGGCGGACGTCGGGGAGGTGCGGTGCTGGCGCTGGTCGGGCCGCCCGGCGTGGGCAAGACCTCGCTGGGCGAGTCGGTGGCGAAGGCGATGGGCCGGTCCTTCGTCCGGGTCGCGCTCGGCGGCGTGCGCGACGAGGCGGAGATCCGCGGCCACCGCCGGACGTACGTGGGCTCGATCCCCGGCCGGATCGTCCGGGCGGTCAAGGAGGCCGGGACGATGAACCCGGTGGTGCTGCTGGACGAGATCGACAAGGTCGGCTCGGACTACCGGGGCGACCCGGCGGCGGCCCTGCTGGAGGTGCTGGACCCGGCGCAGAACCACACCTTCCGGGACCACTACCTGGAGGTCGAGCTCGACCTCTCCGACGTGGTGTTCCTGGCCACCGCGAACGTGCTGGAGGCCATCCCCGAGCCGCTGCTGGACCGGATGGACCTGGTCCGCCTCGACGGCTACACCGAGGACGAGAAGGTCGCCATCGCCCGCGACCACCTGCTGCCGCGCCAGCTGGCCAAGGCGGGCCTGGGCGAGGCCGAGCTGACGGTGGACGAGCGGGCGCTGCGCCGGCTGGCCGCCGAGTACACCCGGGAGGCGGGCGTCCGGAACCTGGAGCGGGCGATCGCGCGGGTCCTGCGCAAGGTCGCCGCGCAGGTCGAGCTGGGCGAGCGCGAACTGCCCGCCGCGGTCGGCCCGGACGACCTGCGGGCCCTGCTGGGCCGGCCGCACCACGTGCCGGAGTCGGCCCAGGAGCCGGCCGAGCGGCGCACCGCGGTGCCGGGCGTGGCCACCGGGCTGGCGGTCACCGGGGCCGGCGGCGACGTCCTCTACATCGAGGCCTCGCTGGCGGACGCCGAGACCGGCTCGACCGGGCTGACCCTGACCGGCCAGCTGGGCGACGTGATGAAGGAGTCCGCGCACATCGCGCTCTCCTACCTGCGCTCGCGCGGCGCCGAGCTGGAGCTGCCGGTGACCGGGCTGCGCGAGCGGGGCATCCACCTGCACGTGCCGGCCGGCGCGGTGCCGAAGGACGGCCCGAGCGCGGGCGTCACCATGACCACGGCGCTGGCCTCGCTGCTGTCCGGCCGCAAGGTGCGCACCGACGTGGCGATGACCGGCGAGGTGTCGCTGACCGGCCGGGTGCTGCCGATCGGCGGCGTCAAGCAGAAGCTGCTGGCCGCGGACCGCTCCGGGATCACCACGGTGATCATCCCGAAGCGCAACGAGGCGGACCTGGACGACGTCCCCGCCGAGGTGCTGGAGCGCCTGACGGTGCACCCGGTGTCCGACGTCCGCGAGGTGCTGCGGCTCGCCCTGGAGCCGGCCGAGGTGCTGGTGGCGGCGGCCTGACGCCCGGGTCCGGCACCACCGGGGGCCCGCGGACGCTTCCGCGGGCCCCTGGTGGTCTCCGGGCGGCGCCGATGGGAGACTGCCCGCATGCCGTCCCCTACGCAGCGCGTGCTGGCCGCCGTCCCGGAGCGCTACCGGCCGTTCCTGGTCAAGCACCGCACGCTGGTGAAGTTCCTGGTGGTCGGAGGGACGTGCTTCCTCCTCACCATGCTGATCAACTTCGGCCTGAAGACCACCGTGCTGGAGAACAAGCCGGTGCTGGCGCTGACCGTCGCGACCGTGGTCACCACGGTGATCTCGTACGTGCTGAACCGGCAGTGGTCGTTCCGCGCGGTCGGGCGCAAGCGGGAGGCGGCCGGGTTCTTCGTGGTGAGCGCGCTGGCGGTGGGGGTGAACGACCTCCCGCTGGTGGCGTCCCGGTACGTGTTCGACCTCCGGACGCCGGACGTGAGCCACGTCGCGCAGGAGGTCGCCGACTTCTTCAGCGGGATGATCGTCGGCACCCTGCTGGCGATGGCGTTCCGGTTCTGGGCGATGAACCGCTTCGTCTTCACCGAGCTGGCCGAACGGGCCCCGGACGACGGGCAGCGGCCGGGGCGGGAGCCCGAACGGGTCTGACCCCCGACCCGGCCGGGCTCACCCCCCGGCCGGGCTCACCCCTCGGTCGGGCTCACCCCTCGGCCGGGATGGGGCGGCCGAACCGGGGCGGCCGGGCCACCGCGAGGAAGGTCACCGCGACGCCGCCCACCGCCCAGGCCGCCAGCACCAGGAACGGCACGGCGAGGTGGGTGGAGTCCAGGTAGGCGATCGAGCGGGCCGCGGAGGTGCCGGCCCCGTTCGGGATCCACTCGCCGATCGCCCGCCAGAACGCGGGCAGCAGCGGCGGCGGGAAGACGCCGCCCGCGCTGGGGTTGCCCAGCACCACGAAGAGCAGCACCGCCAGGCCGATGCCGACCACGTCGAACAGGCACTCCAGGGCCATCGTGACGGCGCCGACCGAGAACACCACCAGGGTGCCCAGCCCGGTGAGCGCGGCGATCGAGCCGGGCAGCGCGTGCAGGATCGGGCCGATGATCAGCGCGCCGCCGAGGCCCGCCGCGACCGAGTACAGCGCCAGCGTGCCCAGCCGCAGCACTGCCCGGCCGGTGTTGGCCGGTCGGGAGCCGGCGCTGATCCCGAGGATCGAGGCGACCAGGTAGCCGCCCACGCACCAGCCGACCACCAGGTAGAAGGCGGACAGGCCCTCGGCGTCGCCCTTGGCCAGCGGGATGGTGTCGTCGACCACGACGGTCCGGCCCTGGGCGGCGGCCAGCTTGGTGACCACGCCCTCCGCGGCGGTGGCGGCGGCCGGGCCGCGGGCGTCGGCGACCAGCAGCGCGTCCTCGGTGCCGGTCGGGTCGAACACCCAGGCCGCGTAGACCTTCTGGTCCTTGATCCGCTGCCGCGCGGTGTCGCCGTCCGGCAGCGCGGAGGCGCGCACCGCGCTGTCCGGCACGGACTCCAGCGCGCCGACCAGCTTGGGCGCGACCTCGGGCGGGGCGACCACCGCGATGGACAGCTCGTGCGGCGTCGGGTGGTGCAGCGCGCCCACGTACGAGGTGATGAAGCCGAGCTGGAGCAGCAGGACGGCGACCACCAGGAAGAACGCGCGGGGGGTGACCGCGTCCCGGAGGTCGCCGAGGAATCCCTTGGGCTGCTCTGCCGTGTGGGCCATGGCGGGGGCGTCTCCCTCTGTATAGCGGTTGGAAAGCGGCAAAAAAGTCAAAACGGATACTTCATATCATGAAGCAGTTGCGTGCCGGGGGAGGCGCGAGCTGCGCGATACTGAGCGCCATGAGTGACCCCCTGGACCGGCGGAACCCCGCCGAACTGGCGTTCCTCGCGGTCGAGCGCGAGGTGGCGACGCTGTTCCGGCGCAGTCGGGCGCGGGCCGCGGAGACCTCCCGCCTGGTGCACCCCGAGCTGGAGGCTGGGGCGTACGTGCTGCTCGGGTTCATCCGGGAGTCCGGGCGGGCCCGGGTGACCGACGTCGGGCTGCACTTCGGGGTGGGCAAGGCCACCGTGAGCCGGCAGATCCGGGCGATCGAGGAGCTGGGCCTGCTCCACCGGGAGACCGACCCGCTGGACCGGCGGGCCTCGCTGGTCTCGCTGACCGAGGAGGGCGAGCGGCGGTTCGCGGCGGCCCGGGAGGTGCGGATGGCGCGGTTCCGGGCCTCGCTGTCCGGGTGGGAGCTGGGCGAGCTGGAGCAGTTCGCCCGGCTGCTGGAGCGGTTCAACGAGCTGACCGAGGGGGTCTGAGGGCGGCCGGCCGGGAGGGTTCCTTTACTCGGGCTTGAAGAAAGTTGCCTTAGTCAACCATCGGCGTATAGTTGCTTGAGGCAACGAATTTTTAGTCGAAGGAACCGCATGTCGACGACCCTCAAAGCACCGCCGCAGGTCCAGATGTCCCACCGCCAAGTCCTCGAAGCCCTCTCGGGCCTGCTGCTCGGCCTGTTCGTGGCCGTGCTCTCCTCCACGGTCGTCTCCAACGCGCTCCCGCGGATCCTCACCGACCTGCACGGCGGCGAGTCCGCGTACACCTGGGTGGTCACCGCCGCCCTGCTGTCGATCACCGCCGCCACCCCGCTCTGGGGCAAGCTCTCCGACCTGGTCAGCAAGAAGCTGCTGGTCCAGATCGCCATGGTGATCTACGTGTTCTCCTCGGCGCTGGCCGGCCTGTCGCAGAGCATCGGCATGCTGATCTTCTGCCGGGTGCTCCAGGGCGTCGGCGCCGGCGGCGTGATCGCGCTCGGCCAGATCTGCCTGGCCGCGATGGTCCCGCCGCGCGAACGCGGCCGCTACAGCGGCTACTTCGGCGCGGTCTTCGCGCTCGCCACCATCGGCGGCCCGCTGATCGGCGGCGTCATCGTGGACACCTCCTGGCTCGGCTGGCGCTGGTGCTTCTACGTCGGCGTCCCGTTCGCCCTGGTCGCCGTCCTGGTGCTGCAGCGCACCCTCAAGCTGCCCGAGGCCCCGGCCCGCAAGCCGAAGATCGACTACCTGGGCGCGACGCTGATCACCGCCGCCGTCAGCCTGCTGATGATCTGGATCTCGCTGGCCGGCAAGAACTACGACTGGGTCTCCTGGCAGACCTTCGCGATGGTGTTCGGCGGCCTGGCGCTGGCCGGCCTGTTCGTCGCCGTCGAGAAGCGCGCCGCCGAGCCGCTGATCCCGCTCGACCTGTTCCGCCACCGCACCGTCGCCCTCGCCGCGCTGGCCAGCGCCTTCGTCGGCGTCGGGATGTACGGCACCACCACCTTCCTCGGCCAGTACTTCCAGCTCGCCAAGGAGAAGTCGCCCACCCAGGCCGGCCTGCTCACCCTGCCGATGATCCTCGGCCTCGCGGTCTCCTCCACCGTGGCCGGCCGGCTGATCACCAAGTACGGCAAGTGGAAGGGCTTCCTGGTCGCCGGCACCGTGCTGCTCGCCACCGGCCTCGGCCTGATGGGCACCGCCCGGGCCGACACCTCGTACGCGCTGCTCGCCCTCTACATGCTGCTGGCCGGCATCGGCCTCGGCCTGACCAGCCAGAACCTGGTGCTCGCGGTGCAGAACACGGTGCCGCGCAACGAGCTCGGCGCGGCCAGCTCGGTGGTCACCTTCTTCCGCACCATGGGCGGCGCGATGGGCGTCTCCGCGCTCGGCGCGCTGCTCGGCAACAAGGTCGCCAGCTACGCGGCGGAGAACTTCGCCAAGGCCGGCGTCCCGGCCGCCGGGGCGGGCGGCGACGGCATCCCGGACCTCAAGAAGCTGCCCGCGCAGATCGTCCCGCTGATCACCGACGCGTACGGGCACGGCGTCGGCACGGTGTTCCTGATCGCCGCGCCGTTCGCGGTGGTCGGCTTCCTGCTGGTGCTGTTCATCCGCGAGGTGCCGCTGCGCACCTCCCACGAGGAGCGGCCCGCCGCCCCCGCTGAGGCCAAGGCCGCGGAGCTGGTCGCCGACTGACCGCCGGTCCGGCGACACCCGGAAGACGACATGCGAGAAGGGCCCCCGCCGTGCGGCGGGGGCCCTTCGCCGTGCGGTGCGCACGGGCGGGTGCGGTGGTGCGTGCGTGCGTACGGGCCGGTGCGGTCCGTACGGGCGGGTGCGGTGGTGCGGACGGCCGGGTGCGGTCCGTACGGGCGCGGGTGCGGCGCTACTTGGCGGCGATCAGCGAGATGCCGTACAGCACCACGGCCGCGCAGGCCGCGAAGCAGACGCCCGCGGCGGCCAGCGCCGCCGTGCCCCGACCGGTGCCCGCCGCGACGGCGGCCTCCCGGCGGGAGAGGGCGAGGTTGCCGAGCGCGAACACGGCGACCACGGCGACGGTCACGAGCAGGCTGACGCCCGCGGTCTCGGCCAGTGCGGCCCACTTGATGGTCATGGCGGGGGTTCCTCTCAGGCCGCGAGGGTGGTCGGGGCGGTGGGGGCGGGGGCGGGCACCTCGGTGACGGGGGCGACGTCCGCGCCGTGCACGTTGCCGGCGTGCACCGGCTGGCGGCGCGAGAGCAGCCACATCGAACCGGCGCCCAGCACCAGGACCAGGCCGACCAGGGCCACGCCCCAGTCGCCGCGGCCGGCCACCAGCGCGGCCAGGCCGGAGACCGCGGCGGCGGCCGGCAGGGTCAGGCCCCAGGTGTAGAACATCCGGCGCACCATGCCCCAGCGCAGCCGGCCGGCCGGGCCGCCCAGGCCCGCGCCCATGATGCCGCCCGAGCAGACCTGGGTGGTGGACAGGCCGTAGCCCATGTGCGAGGAGGTCAGGATCACCGTCGCGGCGGCGGTCTCCGAGGCGAAGCCCTGCGGCGGCCGGATGTCGGCCAGGCCGGAGCCCATCGAGCGGATGATCCGCCAGCCGCCCATGTAGGTGCCCAGCGCGATGGCCGTGCCCGCGCTGGCGATCACCCAGGTCGGCGGGCCGTCGCCCTTGTGCAGGGCGCCGGCCGAGACCAGGGTCAGCGTGATGATGCCCATGGTCTTCTGCGCGTCGTTGGTGCCGTGCGCCAGCGAGATCAGCGAGGAGGAGAGGACCTGCCCGCGGCGGAAGCCCTTCTCGGTGCCCGTCTTCGGCGCGCCCCGGGTGATCAGGTAGGCCAGCTTGGTGGCGCCCCAGGAGGCCAGGCCCGCCACCAGCGGGGAGGCGACCGCCGGGATCAGGATCTTGGAGAGCACGGTGGAGAAGTTCACCCCGTGCAGGCCGACCCCGACCACGGTGGCGCCGATCAGGCCGCCGTACAGGGCGTGCGAGGAGGACGAGGGCAGGCCCTTGAGCCAGGTCAGCAGGTTCCACAGGATCGCGCCGACCAGGGCGGCGAAGATGATCGAGGGCTGCAGTCCGGCCTTCTCGTTGACGAGGCCGCCCGAGATGGTGGTGGCGACCTTCACCGAGAGGAAGGCGCCGGCGAAGTTGAGCACCGCCGCGATCGTGACGGCGACCTTGGGCCGGAGCGCGCCGGTCGCGATGGAGGTGGCCATCGCGTTGGCGGTGTCGTGGAAGCCGTTGGTGAAGTCGAAGGCGAGCGCCGTGATGATCACAACGGCCACCAGGAACGTGATGTGTTCCATACCCAAACAATCGTCGAAGTGGTCGGACTGACGTTGCTGTCCTCGGCGAAGGTAAGGAGCCTCGGTGAACGGGAGGTTAACTGGGCGCGGAGTCCTGGTTCCCCCGGTGGCCCGGGAGTTGCCGGGGCGTTGGGTTCCGGTGGAGACCGCGACCCCGCGGTGAGACCGTTCTCACACCCCGCTCCGGATGAGAATTCACCCGGCGGTCCGGAAAGCACCTGCCCCGAACACCCCTCCACGTGGCAGGATCGGTCCGGTCGCCGACGGACAATCTGGGGAGGGCCGGCCGATGGGGGCTGGGCAGCGGACCGAATCGACCGGCCTGAGGCCGTGGGTGCGCGCCGCGCTGCGCTGCGGAGCGGTGCTCGCCGCCGCCGCGCTCACCCTGCCGTTCTTCGCCTCGGCGGCGTACGCCGTGCCCGGACCGGGCGCGCCCGTGGTCTCCGCCGGGTCCGACCCGCTGGCCGAGGCCAAGCGCACCCTCGGGCCGATGCTCGACGAACTGCACGCCCTGTACCAGCAGGCCGAGACCGCCACCGAGCAGTACAACGGCACGGTCGCCAAGCTCGCCGAGCAGCAGGCCACCGTCGAGGACCTGGACAACCGGGCCGCCCGGCAGCAGGACGCCGTCGACGCCGGCAGCGACCTCGCCTCCCAGCTCGCCGCCGCGCAGTACCGCAACAGCCAGATATCCGGGTACGCCGAGCTGCTGATGGCCGAGAACCCGTACGAGGCCGTGGTGATCGCCGAGTTGCTGAACTCCGCCGGGCACTCGCAGAAGGAGTTCCTGGACCGGCTCAAGGCGGACCGGGACACCCTGACCGCGCTGCGCACCGCCGCCGAGCAGGCCGTCGCCCAGTCGCAGGCGCTGGCCGCCGAGCAGGAGAAGGCGAAGAACGACGTCGCCGGGAAGCTGGCCGAGGTCGAGCAGCTGGTCGGCTCGCTCACCGGCGCCCAGCGCGACGAACTGGCCGAGCTGGAGAAGCAGCAGGCCAACGAGGCGCAGCTGGCCTTCCTGGCCTCCGGGGCGCTCGGCAAGGGCGAGCGGACGCCCTCGGCGACGGGCCGCAAGGCGGTCGCCTGGGCGCTCCAGCAGCTCGGCAAGGACTACGTGTGGGGCGGCGCCGGGCCGGACGTGTTCGACTGCTCCGGCCTCACCTCGCAGGCCTGGCTGCACGCCGGGCTGCCCATCCCGCGCACCAGCCAGGAGCAGTGGGCGCAGCTCAAGCACGTCCCGCTGAACCAGATCCGCCCCGGCGACCTGATCGTCTACTTCGCCGGCGCCACCCACATCGGGATGTACATCGGCGGCGGGCTGATCGTGCAGGCCCCGCACACCGGGGACGTGGTGAAGGTCTCGCAGATCGGCGCGATGCCGATCCTGGGCGCGGTGCGCCCGGACGGGAACGACGCGGCGGACGACGCGGGCGGCGCCTGGAAGGTGCCGGACGTGCCGCTGGGCGCGGTGAAGATCCAGCCCGCCAAGCCCTCGACGCTGCCGACGCCGCCCGCGCCGACGACCGCGCCCACCGCGCCGGGCGGCACGCCCACCGCGCCCGCGACGCCGTCCGACCCGGCCACGCCCGGTGGCTCCGGGACGCCCAGTGGCTCCGGCACGCCGAGCGGCTCCGGGACGCCCAGCGGTTCCGGCACGCCCAGCGGTTCCGGCACGCCGAGCGGCTCGGGCACCCCGGGCGGGACGGCCGGGCCGAGCGGGACGGGCACGCCCAGCGGCCTCACGACGCCCGCCGGGTCGGGGTCGCCGAGCGGGGCGGACGCGGTGTCGCCGTCCGGGAGCCGGTCGGCGGGCTGAGGCCCGGGGCGGCGGGGCTCGCCGGCCGGTCCGGCGGGCCCGCTGCCCGGTTACCCCGCTGTCCGGTTACCCGGCTGCCCGGCCGTTCGGCTGCTCGGCTTCGAGGCGGACCACGACCGACTTCGAGGTCGGGGTGTTGCTGATGTCGGCCGTGGAGTCCAGCGGGACCAGCACGTTGGTCTCGGGGTAGTACGCGGCGGCGCCGCCGCGGGCGACGGGGTAGTGCACCACCCGGAAGTGCGGGGCCCGGCGTTCGACGCCGTCGCTCCACTCGCCGACCAGGTCGACGTACTGCCCGTCGGCCAGGCCGAGTCCGGCGGCGTCGGCCGGGTTGACCAGGACCACCCGGCGCCCGCCGGTGATGCCCCGGTAGCGGTCGTCCAGGCCGTAGACGGTGGTGTTGTACTGGTCGTGCGAGCGCAGGGTCTGGAGCAGCAGCCGGCCCGGCGGGACCTCGGGGGCGGTCAGCGGGTTGACGGTGAAGTTGGCCTTCCCGGTGGCGGTGGGGAAGGTGCGGGTGTCGCGCGGGGCGTGCGGGAGGGCGAAGCCGCCGGGGCGGCGGACCCTGGTGTTGTAGTCGTCGAAGCCGGGGACGACCCGGGCGATCCGCTCGCGGACGCGGTCGTAGTCGAGGGCGAACTCCTCCCAGGGGGTGGGGTCCTGGGGGCCGAGGGCGGCGCGGGCCAGCCGGGCCACGATGGCGACCTCGGAGAGCAGGCCGGGCGCGGGCGGGCGCAGGCCGCCGCGGGAGGCGTGCACCATGCCCATGGAGTCCTCGACGCTGACGAACTGCTGCCCGGCGGCGGTGAGGTCGCGGTCGGTGCGGCCCAGGGTGGGCAGGATCAGGGCGCGGGCGCCGGTGACCAGGTGCGAGCGGTTCAGCTTGGTGGAGACGTGCACGGTCAGCCGGCAGCGGCGCATCGCGGCCTCGGTGGTGCCGGTGTCCGGGCCGGCCGAGACGAAGTTGCCGCCCATCGCGAAGAACACCTTGACCCGGCCGTCGCGCATGGCCCGGATGGTGTCGACGGTGTCGAAGCCGTGGTGGCGCGGGGGCTCGAAGGAGAACTCCTTGCCTAGGGCGTCCAGGAAGGCGGCGGAGGGGCGTTCGAAGATGCCCATGGTGCGGTCGCCCTGGACGTTGCTGTGGCCGCGGACCGGGCAGACGCCGGCCCCGGGGCGGCCCACGTTGCCGCGCAGCAGCAGGAAGTTGACCACCTCGCGGATGGTCGGCACGGAGTGCTTGTGCTGGGTGAGGCCCATCGCCCAGCAGACGACGACCTTCTTCGAGGAGAGCACCAGGCGGTGCAGCTCCTCGACCTGCTCCCAGGGCAGCCCGGTGGCGCGCAGCGTGGCGTCCCGGTCGAGCTCGGCGGCCTCGGCGGCGAACTCCGGGTAGCCGGCGCAGTGTTCGGCGACGAAGGCGTCGTCCACCGCGCCGGGGGTGGTGAGCAGCAGGTGGTTGAGGGCGCGGAACAGGGCGAGGTCGCCGCCGAGCCGGATCTGGAGGAACAGGTCGGTGAGCCTGGTGCCGCCGCCGACCAGGCCGCGCGGGGTCTGCGGGTTCTTGAAGCGCTCCAGCCCGGCCTCGGGCAGCGGGTTGACGCTGACGATCTTCGCCCCGGCCCGCTTGGCGCGCTCCAGGGCGGAGAGCATCCGGGGGTGGTTGGTGCCGGGGTTCTGGCCCGCGACGATGATCAGGTCGGCCTGGTAGAGGTCCTTGAGCGAGACGCTGCCCTTGCCGACGCCGAGCGTCTCGGTGAGCGCCGAACCCGAGGACTCGTGGCACATGTTGGAGCAGTCGGGCAGGTTGTTGGTGCCCAGCCGGCGGGCGAACAGCTGGTACGCGAAGGCGGCCTCGTTGGAGGTGCGGCCGGAGGTGTAGAAGGCGGCCTCGTCCGGCGAGCCGAGCGCGGTCAGCTCCTCGGCGATCAGGGCGAAGGCGTCGTCCCAGCCGATCGGGGCGTAGTGGGCGGCGCCCGCGTCCAGCAGCATCGGGGTGGTGAGCCGGCCCTGCTGGCCGAGCCAGTAGCCGGAGCGCTCGGCGAGTTCGGCGACCGGGTGCTCGGCGAAGAAGGCCGGGGTGATCCGGCGTTCGGTGGCCTCCTCGGCGACGGCCTTGGCGCCGTTCTCGCAGAACTCGGCCAGGTGCGGCTTGTCCGGCTCGGGCCAGGCGCAGCCGGGGCAGTCGAAGCCGCCCGGCTGGTTGACCCGGCGCAGGGTGGCGAGCACCCGCCCCGGCGACATCTGGTCGGCGGCCATCCGCAGGGTGTGCCCGATCGCGGGCAGCCCGGCGGCGGCGTGGGCCGGCGGGGAGGTCTGCGGCGCGTCCTGGGCGGGGTCGCGGTGCGGGGGCTGCTTGGCCATGGCGGGCTCTCCGGAGGGCTCGGGGTGCTTCCGAGCGTATCCGGTGCGGGGGTCCGGCGGCGCGGGCGTGCGGCGGGCGTTCGGCGGGTGCGGGTGCGGGTGCGGGTGCGGGTGCGGGACGGCTGCGGGTGTCCGGTGGCTGCGGGGACGGCTGCGGGCGTCCGGCGGCGCGGGCCTCAGTCCTCCTTCTGGAGTTCGGTGAGCAGGCGGCGGGCGACGGCGTCGTTCTGCCGGAAGGACGGGGCGTCGGTGCGCGGGCGGGCGAAGGCGGCCGGGGCGCGGGTGGTGGTGGGGGCGCCGAGCGCGGTGCGGCGCGGGTGCGGGCCGCCGAGGGCGGGGTCGAGCAGCCGGGACTCGGGGTCGGTGCGGACCAGGCCGGAGCGGTAGGTGTGGCCGTCGGGATCGGCCAGCCGCTCCTCGTCGATCCGGCCCTCGTGCAGGAGCCGGCGCAGCAGCGGGTCGTTGCTGCGGTCGAGGGCGTGCCGGGGGAGGAAGGCGTCGACCAGGGCGGTGCCGTGGACCCGGTGGCCGGGCAGGGCGGGGGAGGAGGCGCGGAAGGTGCCGTGCTGCTCGTCGAGGTCGACCCGCAGGTCGGGGCCGAGGAAGTGCAGCAGCCCGGCGTCGGAGAGGGCGAGCAGCTGCTCCAGGCGGAAGCCGGGCGGGCCGGAGGCGTAGAAGGAGAAGAAGCCGGTCCACCAGCCGTCGAGTTCGGCGGCGGTGGAGCGGGCGGTGAGCGGGTGGGCGGGCAGCAGGTGGACGAGCTGGCCGTACAGCGAGAGCAGGGCGTAGAAGGCGCCGAGGTCGGCGCTGTGCCGCTGGTCGGAGCGGCGGGCCAGGTCGGCGCGCAGGTGGGCGCGCAGGTGCTGCTGGAGTTCGGCGGGGCTGCCGACGCGCAGGCCGGCCAGCGGGCGGTCGAGCCGTTCCAGGTCGAGGCGGTCGGCCGGGTCGGGGACGGCGGCGGCGACCAGGGCGGCGCGTTCGGGGCTGTCCCAGGGGTGGCGGTCGTAGCCGGCCAGGAACTCGGCCCAGGGCAGGGCGGTGCGCCCGGGGTGGCCGTGGAAGAGTTCGTGGTAGTAGCCGAAGCCGATCTCCTTGGCCATGGCGGGCCACAGGTCGCGCCCGAACTCGGCCGGCCCGTCCGGGAGTTCGAGGTCGGGGCCGAAGTAGCGGGGCAGCGGCGGGATCGGGCCGCGGAGCCGGTAGCCGGTCTTGGCGTGGTACGGGACGCCGCGCCGGGAGCCCGCGTACAGCACGGGTTCGCGGCCGGAGGGGTGGTAGCGCAGGCCGCCGCCCGGGCGCGGGGTGAAGCGGCCGCCGCGGCCCTCGGTGAGCAGCGCGACCAGGTCGACGAAGGCCAGGCCGAGGCCGCGGACCACCACCCGCTCGCCGGGGGCGAGGCCGGACAGGTCGGCGTCGGCGGTGAACGCGGGCGGCAGGTAGGTGCGGCCGTGCCGGTCGGCGAAGCCGCGGGCCCCGGCGGTGTCGGGGCCGGGCGCGGAGTCGAGGTGACCGAGCGCGAGCACCACCCGGTCGGCGAGCAGCACGGTGTCGGAGAGGTGGACGCGCTGCGGGCCGTCAGGGTCGCCGGTGATCCGCAGCGCGGTGTCCTGGTGGACGAACAGCCTTACGTTCTCCGGGAGTTCGGCGGCGGCGCGGCGCAGCGTCCAGTCCAGGTAGGCGGACTGGGCGCGCCGGGTCGGGAAGTCGGTGGGCAGCAGGGTGCGCAGTTCGTCGGCGATGTCGGGATCGGCCTCCGGCAGGTACGGCGGGTGGGCGGCCGGGTCGGTGGCCCACTCGGCGAGCGAGGGGCCGGGGCGGACCGGGCCGTCCATGGTGGTGCGCTCGTCGGTGAACATGGTGACGTCCTCCGCCATCGAGTTCATCCGCAGCAGCGGGGACTGGGCGTTGCGCCAGATCCGGCCCCCGCCGGGCGGGTGCGGATCGACCAGGTGGACGTCCAACCGCACGCCGGGGCCCAGTAGTTCGGGTGCGTTGGCGGCGATCCGCTCCAGCAGGCCGGTGCCCCGCGGACCGGCTCCCACGACGACCAGCACGGGCACCGCGCTCACCGCCCGGCCGCGCGGCGCAGGACGGCCCGGGCCCGCTGCCACGGGGTCGGCGGCAGCCCGGCCCGGGTGGCGCCGCGGGCGAAGTGCCGCTCCAGGTAGTACTGGCCGACGGACAGCACGCTGGTCACCGCGATGTACCAGAGGGTGGCCACCATCAGCAGCGGGATCACCTGGTAGGTCTGGTTGTAGACCAGCTGGGTGGAGAACAGCAGGTCGTGGACGGCCAGCACGCTGATGATCGAGGTGCCCTTGAGGGTGCCGATCAGCATGTTCCCGGCGGGCGGCAGGATCGCCCGCATCGCCTGCGGCAGCACGATCCGGCGCAGCACCCGGCCGCGGCCCAGGCCCAGCGAGGCGGCCGCCTCCAGCTGGCCCTGGTCGACCGACAGGACGCCGGAGCGGACCACCTCGGCGGCGAACGCGGCCTCGTGCAGGGTCAGTCCGATCAGGGCGGTGAGCACCGGGCCGAGCAGGTCGACG
Source organism: Kitasatospora sp. SolWspMP-SS2h (assembly GCF_003259315.1). Taxonomy (GTDB): domain Bacteria; phylum Actinomycetota; class Actinomycetes; order Streptomycetales; family Streptomycetaceae; genus Kitasatospora; species Kitasatospora fiedleri. Next base: position 176,217 of record NZ_QLLT01000011.1, read on the forward strand.
GTCTTCACCGCGAACAGCTCGCCGCCGAACGGCAGGCTCAGCGACAGCTTCGGGTACAGCGCCCCGATGTTGAACCAGAGCAGCAGCTGGACCAGCAGCGGGGTGGCCCGGAAGATCCAGACGAAGCCCCAACTCAGCGCCTGGAGAACCGGGTTGCCCGACAGCCGGGCCACCGCCAGGGCGGTGCCCAGGGCGAAGCCGAGGGCGGTCACCGCGCCGGTCAGCCAGAGCGTCAGCAGCAGGCCGCGCAGGATCGACGGCGCGGTCAGGTAGCTGCCGACCACCGACCACTCGAAGGCCGCGTTGCCGGCCAGCGAGCGCAGCAGCAGGGCGGCGGCCAGCAGCGCCAGCCCGCCGCTCAGGTACCGCCCGGGGCGGCGGCGGGGCACGATCGGCAGCTCGGCGGGGACGGTCCCGGTGGGGGGCTGGTCGGTCGGGTCCGGCGGCGCGGCGGACCGGGCGCGGGCGGACGGGACGGCGGGCGAGGCCATGAGGGCTCCATCGGGCGGCGGGGCAGGCGGTGTCCGCATGCCGTCACTCACGCGCGCCGCGTCCCTCAACGCGGCTGGGCCTGGCGGCAGTTCGACCGGGCCCGGGCAGTACTCGCTCCACTTCGATCGTACGGGTGTGCGTCCGGAGGCTGTCAAGGACGCGGGTGTGACGCCGGTGTTTCGTCCCGTGCGGAAAGGTTGACGGACCCTCGGCGGCACTGCTCAACTGTTCGACATGAGAGCCGGACAGCCCGCCCTGGTGACGCGCGGCCACATCGACTTCGGTCGGGTGTGGTCCGCGGCGTGTCGCGGCTGACCCGGCAGCGGGCCGCCTGACCGGCCCTCCTCCCCTCCGGGAGTCCTCCCTCGGTCGCCCAGTACCGGTCCGGGAAGCCGTCCGTCCGGACGGACCAACAGGCGCACGCTGCCGCCTCCTCCGCGTTCCCGCTCGCTCCTGAGCCGGCGTCCCGTCACGCGCCGCACGCCCCGTCCGTCCGCCCGCCGCCCGCGTCCGCCCCCGCCCGCCAGGGCGTCCCCCGGCCTGCCCGGACGCGGCTCCCACCCGACCGGAAGAGCCCTGCCATGCCCGTCGAGTTCCTCGGAATCGCCGCCACCGGCGACGGTTCGGAGACCACCGCCCGCACCACCCACGCCTTCGACCGCGACTACACGCTGCGCCTGGCCCGCGCCCACGAGGACCACGGCTGGGACCGGGTGCTGTTCGCCTACGGCGCCGGCTCGCCCGAGCCCGCCGCCGCCGCCGCGTACCTCGCCGCCAAACTCGACAGGCTGCAGATCCTGCTGGCGCACCGCCCGAACGTCTCCTACCCGACCTTCGCGGCCAAGACCTTCGCCACCCTGGACCGGATCAGCGACGGCCGGCTCACCGTGCACTTCATCACCGGCGGCAGCGACCACGAGCAGCAGCGCGAGGGCGACTTCCTGCCCAAGGACCGCCGCTACGACCGCACCCGCGAGTACATCGGCATCGTCAAGAAGGCCTGGACCAGCCGCGAACCCTTCGACCACGCGGGCGAGTTCTACCGCTTCAACGACTTCGTCTCGGACGTCTTCCCGGTCCAGCAGCCCCGGCCGGACGTCTCCTTCGGCGGCTCCTCGCCCGCCGCGTTCGCCGCCGGCGGCGCCGAGGCCGACATCTACGCGCTCTGGGGCGAGCCGCTGGCCCGCACCGCCGAGCAGATCGAGCTGGTCAAGGCCGCCGCCGCGGCCGCCGGGCGCACCGACACCCCGCGCATCCAGGTCGCCTTCCGGCCGATCATCGCGCCCACCGAGGAACTCGCCTGGGAGAAGGCGCACCGCACGGTCGCCGCGATCAAGGCCCGCCGGGAGGGCGGCGAGCTGGTCCGCCGCCGCCTGGCCGGCGGCGCCCGGCCGGAGAACTCCGGCTCCCAGCGGCTGCTGGAGATCGCCGAGGCGGGCGAGCGCTACGACCGCGCGCTGTGGACCCCGACCGCCGCCGCCACCGGCGGCGCGGGCAACTCCAACGCCCTGGTCGGCACGCCCGAGACGGTCGCCCAGGCGCTGCTCGACTACTACGACCTCGGCGTGGACATCCTCTCCGCCCGCGGCTACGACCACGTCGACGACGCGATCGACTTCGGCCGGTACGTCATCCCGATCGTCCGCGAGGAGGTCGCCAAGCGCGACGCCGCCAAGGCGGCCGGGGCCGCGGCGGCATGAGCGAGCTGACCGTGGCGCGGGCCGTGCTCGGCGACCCGCTCACCGCCCCCCTGATCCGCGAACTCACCCACGAGTACGTCACCCGCTACGGCCCCGAGGGCCGGCAGGAGATGGACCGGCACGGCGCCGCGGAGTTCACCCCGCCGGACGGCCTGCTGCTCCTGCTGCTGCGCGACGGCGAACCGGTGGCCGGCGGCGCCTACCGCCGGCACCAGGACGAGGGCACCGCCGAGCTGAAGCGGATGTGGACCTCCGCCGCGCACCGCCGCCAGGGCCTGGGCCGCCGGGTCCTGGCCGAACTGGAGGCCGCCGCCGGGCAGGCCGGCTACCGGCGGATCTTCCTCACCACCGGACCGCGCCAGCCCGAGGCCGAGGCGCTCTACCTGGCGACCGGCTACACCCCGCTGTTCGACCTCCGGGCGCCGCGCCCGGAGCTGAAGCCGCTGCCGTTCGAGAAGCACCTGCAACTCCCGCACGCACGAACCACGTTCGCGCAAGACCTGGCCGCCGCCGCGGCGGCCGGAAAGGCACCCTCCAGATGAAGCGCCACCTCCCCGCCACCGCACTGGCCGCCGTCGCCGTCCTGGCGCTGGCGGGCTGCGGCTCCGACCCGGCGGCCCCCGCGAAGGCCTCGCCGGTCGGCGTCCAGCCGAACCAGGACGCGCTGGCGGGGGTGACGAAGAACGAGGCCATCGCCGCGCTGCTGCCCCCCGAGGTCCGCGCCTCGGGCACCGTCAAGCTCGGCGGCACGGTCGCCGCCCCGCCCGCGGCGTACTACCCGGAAGGCCGGCACGAGCCCGCCGGGGTGGACGTCGACCTGGTCAACGGCGTCGCCAAGGTGCTCGGGATCACCGTGCAGCGCGAGGACGCCGCGTTCGAGAGCATCCTGCCCGCGCTCGGCAGCGGCAAGTACGACGTCGGCACCGGCAACTTCGGCGTCACCGAGGCCCGGCTGAAGACCACCGACTTCGTCACCTACATCGACGACGGCCAGGGCTTCGCGGTGCGCTCCGACAACACCGCGCTGACCGGCGTCACCGACCTGGTCCAGCTCTGCGGCCTGACCGTCGGCACCGGCGCGGGCACCACCTTCGAGGCCACCCTGAACGCCAAGAAGGACGTCTGCGCCCAGGCCGGCAAGAAGCCGTACGAGGTCAAGTCGTTCTCCGACAACGGCGCCGTGATCACCGGCCTCCAGCAGGGCCGGCTGGACGTGGTGATGTCCACCATCAACGGCCTGCGCTACCAGGCCGCCCAGCCCGGATCCAAGACCCGCTTCCTCGGCGAGTACCACCGGCTCGACGTCGGCTTCGCGTTCAAGAAGGGTTCGCCGCTCACCCCGGCCTTCCAGGCCGCCGTCAACGAGCTGATCAAGGACGGCTCGTACCAGAAGATCCTCGCCAAGTGGGGCACCACCGACTCGGCCATCACCGAGTCGAAGATCAACCCGCCCGAGCACTCCTGACCGCGGAGCCCCCGATGACCGCCGTGACCCCCGAAACCCCCCTCGCCGACCGACAACCCGTGGACGAAACCGCCGAGTTGCCGATCGTCCCGCACCGCCGGCCGTGGCGGCTGGTGGCCGGCCTGGCCGCGCTGGTGCTGACCGCCCAGTTCCTGCACGGACTGGCCGTCAACCCCGGCTGGGACTGGCCGACCTTCCGCGCCTTCGTGTTCTCCGACAGCATCCTGCGCGCGGTCGGCGTCACCCTCCAACTCACCCTCTACGGAACGGTCCTGGGCTTCGCGCTGGGCGCGGTGATCGCCGCGCTGCGGCTGTCCGGCAGCCCGATCCTGCGCACCATCGCCTGGACGTACGTCTGGGCGTTCCGCTCGATCCCGCTGATCGTGCAGCTGGTCTTCTGGTTCAACCTGGCCTACCTGTACAAGCGGATCGGCATCGGCATCCCGTTCGGCCCGAGCTTCGTCTCCTTCGGCACCATGGACCTGCTCGGCGCGCTCGGCGCGGCCGTCCTCGGCCTGGCCCTGCACCAGGCCGCGTACGCCGCCGAGATCATCCGCGGCGGCGTGCTCGCGGTGGACGCCGGACAGCTGGAGGCCGCCGCCGCGCTCGGCATCCCGAGGTTCCGGCAGGCCTGGCGGATCGTGCTGCCGCAGGCCATGCGCGGCATCCTGCCGAACGCCGCCAACGAGGTCATCTCGCTGTTCAAGGGCACTTCGATCGTCTACGTGATGGCGATCGGCGAGCTCTTCTACCAGGTGCAGGTGATCTACGGCCGCACCGGCCGGGTGGTGCCGCTGCTGCTGGTCGCCACCGTCTGGTACGTGCTGCTGACCACCGGGCTCTCGCTCGTCCAGTACTGGGTCGAGCGCTACTTCGCCCGCGGCAGCGGACGCGCCGCGCCGCCCACCCCCTGGCAGCGGCTGCGGGCCGCCGCCACCGAGATCAAGGAGAAGCGGGCATGAGCGGCGACGGCGCCACGGCCATGGTCGAAGTACGCGGCGTGCACAAGCGGTTCGGGCGGCTGGAGGTGCTGCGCGGCATCGACCTCGACGTCCGCCCCGGCACCGTCACGGTGGTGCTCGGCCCGTCCGGCTCCGGCAAGTCCACCCTGCTGCGGGCGGTCAACCACCTGGAGAAGCTCGACCGGGGCCACGTCCGGGTGGACGGCGAGCTGATCGGCTACCGGCGGGTCGGCGACAAGCTGCGCGAACTGCCCGAGCGCGAGGTGCTCAAGCAGCGCACCAAGCTCGGCTTCGTGTTCCAGAACTTCAACCTGTTCCCGCACCTGACCGTGCTGGAGAACCTGGTCGAGGCCCCGGTCGGCGCGCTCGGCGTCCCCAGGGCCGAGGCCCGGACCCGGGCCCGCGAACTGCTGGAGCGGGTCGGCCTCGCCGACAAGGCCGACGAGTACCCGCGCCGGCTCTCCGGCGGCCAGCAGCAGCGCGTCGCCATCGCCCGGGCGCTCGCCCTGGAACCCAAGGTGCTGCTGTTCGACGAGCCGACCTCCGCGCTCGACCCCGAGCTGGTCGGCGAGGTCCTCGACGTGATCAAGGACCTGGCCCGCACCGGCACCACCATGATCGTGGTCACCCACGAGATCGGCTTCGCCCGCGAGGTCGCCGACACCGTGGTGTTCATGGACGGCGGTGTGGTGGTCGAACAGGGCCCGCCCGCCCGGGTGCTGGACGACCCGCAGCACGAGCGGACCCGCGCCTTCCTCGCCAAGGTCCTCTGAACCACCTCACGAAACAAAAGGAGTCGCCCCATGTCCGTGACCCGCCGCACCTTCGTCCCGGCCGCCGCCGCCCTCGCCGCCGCCCTGCTGCTCTCCTCCTGCGGCTCCTCCGACAACGCCTCCGCGGACCTCGGCGCCAAGAAGGAGGGCACCGCGCCCAACGGGGTCAAGGTCAACCTGACGCCCGACCAGAACCGGGTCACCACCCCGAAGGTCGACGCGATCGCCGCCCTCGTCCCGGACGAGATCCGCCGAAGAGGCACCCTGAAGGTCGCGGCCAACGTCAGCACCGTCCCGCCGCTGGGCTTCTACGCCACCGACGACAAGACGGTGATCGGCACCGAACCCGACATCGCCTACCTGATCGGCGACGTGCTCGGCCTCAAGGTCGACATCAACCCGGTCTCCTGGGAGAACGTCTTCGTCGGCCTGGACAGCGGCAAGTACGACGCGGGCATCACCAACGTCACCGTCACCGAGGCCCGCAAGGAGAAGTACGACTTCGCCACCTACCGCCTCGACATCCTCGGCTTCGAGGCCAAGAAGGGCGGCAGCTGGAAGGTCAAGGGCCCGGCCGACGTGGCCGGCCGCACCATCGGCGTCGCCTCCGGCACCAACCAGGAGAAGCTGCTGCTCGACTGGAGCGCCCAGGACGTCAAGAACGGCCTCAAGCCGGTGGACGTGAAGTACTACCAGAACGCCTCCGACTACTACCTGGCCCTCGGCTCCGGCCGGATCGACGCCTGGCTCGGCCCCAACCCGGCCAGCGCCTTCCACGCCGCGCAGACCGGCGAGACCGAGGTCATCGGCACCTACTCCGGCGCCGGCGACACCGTCCTCGGCAAGATCGCCGCCACCACCAAGAAGGACAACGGCCTGGTCAAGGCGTTCAACGAGGCCCTCAACGAGGTCATCAAGAACGGCACCTACACCGAGGTCCTCAAGCGCTGGGGCCTGGAGAACGAGGCCGTCCCGACCTCCGAGATCAACCCGCCCGGCCTGCCCAAGACCGACAGCTGACGCCTCCCCGGCACCCCCCGGAGCGCATCCCTCACCACCCGTGCGGGATGCGCTCCAGCACGCCGCCCGCGAACACGTCGTACAGCGGCAGCGACTCCAGGTGCACGTAGCCGATGTGGCAGTCGCAGCTCCCCAACGGGCAGGCGCGCGGCCGCAGTTGCTCCCGGTACGAGTCGTCGTACAGGTTGCCCAGCGGCGGCCGGACGAAGTGGCAGCGGCGCACCGTGCCGTCCCCGTCCACCGACACCACGCTCTCCCCGGTCCGGCACGGCAGCCCCGCGCTGCGGTGCGGGTGGCGGCTGTAGCCGAACAGCGGGTCCAGCTCCGCCCACCCGGCCGCCTCGGCGTCGGTGTACGTCAGCCCGTCGGCCGCGTTCACCCACAGGTAGACATCCGGCGGCAGCGCCGCGCGCAGCCGCCGGGCCGCCGCCAGGTGCTCCGGCTGCCCGACCACGCCGACGCTGAACCGCACGCCCAGCGCGGTGAGTTCGGCGCACTTGGCGAGGAAGCGCTGCTCGCTCACCTGCCCCGGGTGGTACGTCACCCAGAGCGCCAGCTTCGCCCGGTCCGCCTCGGCCAGCCAGCCCGTCCGGCAGCTCGCGTTGGTCTGGATCGCCACCCGCTCCAGGTGCGGCAGCCGGCTCAGCTCCACCATCGCCCGCCGGTACCAGCTGCGCACCAGCCCCTCGCCCCACGGCGTGAACAGCACCGACAGCCGGCCGTGCCGGTACGCCGCCGCCCAGGCCGTGAACCGCTCCAGCGCCGCCCGGTCGGCGCGCAGCAGCTCCGGGGTGTCGCGCCGCTTGGCGAACGGGCAGTACGGGCAGTCGTAGTCGCAGGAGGACAGCGGGCCGCGGTACAGGACGGTCAGTTCGTTCACTTGGCTTCGTACTCCGCCATGCTGGCCCGCACCGCGGCCGAGAACAGCCGCGGCCCCACCGCGTCCGACCAGGCCAGGCCCTCCGGGCTCAGCAGCAGCCGCGCCGGGTCGTCCGCCGCCAGCCAGCCCCGGGCGGCGAACCCGGCCAGCTCGGCCGGGAAGTCCAGCTCCGGGGTGCTGCCGAAGCGCTCCCGGTAGGCCGCCCGGTCGACGCCCTCGCCCTGGAGCAGCGACTGCGCCAGGTGGCGGCGGCGGGTCTCCTCGTCCGTCATCACCCAGCCCAGCTCGGCCCGGGAGAAGTCCGGCGCGGCCACGTAGTCGTCGATGATCCGGCGCACCTCGCGGGCGTCCACCGCGTAGTCGAAGGAGTAGTGCAGCCGCGAGGTGTACGAGCGGGCCCCGCAGCCCAGGCCCACCATGCCGTCGGTCTGGCAGGCGTACTCGCCCGCGCTCGCGCTCGCCGCGCCGGTCCGGCGGAACATCCGCATCGACACCTGCTGGTACCCCTCGGCCAGCAGGTGGTCGCGGCCCGCCCGGTACAGCGCCAGCCGCTGGGCGTCCCAGGCGGGGTCCGCCGCGGTCCCCGCGTGCCGGCCCAGGCCGGTCAGCGGGCGGACGTACAGCGGGTACAGGTACAGCTCCTCCGGCCGCCAGGCCAGCGCCGCGTCCAGGGAGGCGATCCAGCTGGCCGGCGTCTGGCCGTCGATGCCGTAGATCAGGTCGATGTTCAGCACCGGGAACCCGGCGTCCCGCACCCGGCCCAGCGCCGCCTCCACCGCCGCCCGCTTCTGCGGGCGCACCGCCGCCCGCGCCTCGCCGTCCAGGAAGGACTGCACGCCCAGGCTCAGCCGGGTCGTCCCGCGCTCGGCCAGCACCCGCAGCCGGTCGGCCGTCGCGGTGTCCGGCGACGCCTCCACCGACAGCGGGACCGCCCGCAGGTCCGCGCCCGTCCCCGACTCGGCGATGTCGCAGAGCCGTTCCAGCTCGGCCGCGGTCAGGTAGGTCGGCGTCCCGCCGCCGAAGGCAGCCAGCGCGAACCGGGCCTCCGGCGCCAGCGCCTCCCGCACCTGCCGGGCCTGCCGCTCCAGCGCGTCCAGGTAGGCGGTGGTCAGCCCCTCCGGGCTGCCGATCCGGGTGAACAGGTTGCAGAACCCGCACCGCACCTCGCAGAACGGCACGTGCAGGTAGAGCGAGAGCGCGTCCTGCTTCTCGCCCCGCCACAGCTCCGCGAGCCGCGGGCGCTCCGGCAGCGGGCGGTAGGCCGTCTTGTGCGGGTACGCGTAGACGTAACTCTGGTACGGGGACTCGGTGGTGGCCGGGAGAGCGGTCGTGGTCATCGGGGCTCCTGCGGGGTGGCCGGGAGGGTGAAGTGCGCGTAGGGGACGGTCCAGACCACCTCGTGGCCGATCCGGTGGCCGGTGTACCCGTCCTCGCCGTACGCGGTGCCGTGGTCCGAGCAGACGATCGCGAAGCACGGGCGCCGGGCGGTCATCGCCGCGAACAGCCGCCCGACGTGCGCGTCCACGTACTCCAGCGCGGCGGCGTGGGTGGCCCGGCTGTCCCCGTCCGCGCGGGTCGCCCCCGGCAGGTGGAACCAGTTCGGCTGGTGCAGCGCCGAGACGTTGACGAACAGGAACAGCGGCTGCCCGGGCGGCTGCTCGGCCGCCACCCGCTCGGCCACGGCCACCTGCGACTCGAAGGAGGTCGGTGACGGGACGCCCAGCTCCGGCGCCCAGTGGCTCTCCTGGAACAGGCCCGGCAGGACGGAGCCGAGCGGGCCCCGCTTGTTGAAGAACCCCACCCCGCCGACGCAGACCGTCCGGTACCCGGCCCGCGCCAGCCCCGTCGGCAGGTCGGGCGCGTCGAACACCCAGGTGCGCGGCTCGGTGCTCTCCGACCCCGCGAACCGCGCCGCGAACAGCCGCGGGTGCGGCCCGTCCGGCGAGGCGGGCGTCGGCAGGAACCCGGCCAGGATCGCCTGGTGCGCGGCGTACGTGAAACTCCCCGGCGAGTGCCGGCGCTCCCAGCCGGTGGGCGGGAGCACCTTCGCCAGGTGGGGCAGCCGGCCGGCCGCGAGCAGCTCCGCGGCGACGTCGAAGCGCAGCGTGTCGAGGGTGACCAGCAGCAGGTCGTGCGAGCCGACGACCTCGTTCATGTCGGGGATCACCGCGCCTCCAGGATGCGGGGCAGGACGGCGGGCTCCCCTTCGCCCGCCGGAGGGCCGAACGCGTACGCCGGGGAGGCGAGTTGGGCCGCGTAGGTGTCGAGCCCCGGGGCCGGCCCGTCGGGCAGGCCGGGGAGGTTCGGGAGCAGGTCGCCGAAGGCGTTGACCTCGCCGACCAGGGCGCGCCGCCAGCGGGCGTGCGGGAGCAGGTCGACGCCGACCATCGGGGAGCGGGGGAAGCAGCGCGCGGCGGCCTCCGCGGTGGCGAGCAGCTCGGGCCAGCGCTCCCCGGCGGCGGCCCGCACCGCCGCCGGCTCGCCGCGGGCGCCGCCGAGGTGCAGGTTGGTCATCGGGTGCCGGCTGGTGCGGACCACCACGTGGGTGGCCCGGCCGCCGACCACCAGCACCCGCAGGTCCGCCGCCCGGCCGCCCTGCGCGGACTTCGGGACCCACCGCTCGACGTGCAGCCCCTCGGGGGCGAGCCGGTCGACCAGCTCGGCGACCTCCGCCGCGGAGCGGTAGCGGCGCACCGCGAGCGAGTTGTGCAGCCCGTCCGGGGCGAGCTCCACCGAGGTGGTCGCCTGGACCCGGCCGTGCGGGCCGAGCTCCAGGGCCACCACCCCGGAGGCGGACGAGCCGTGCACCGGCTTGAGGAACACCCGGCGCATCCCGGCGTCCGCCAGCCGCTCCCGCAACTCCCGCCAGGAGCCCGGGAGTCCGCCCGGCAGCGCGGGCGGCACCGGCACCCCGGCGGCGGCCAGCCGGGCGTGCGCGCGCCGCTTGTCGAACATCACGGCGATCTCCTCCGGGTCGCCCAGCAGCCGCACCCCGGGCCGCTCGGCCAGGGCGCGCAGCGCCGCGGTGACGCCCGCGTACCAGGCGGGGCCGCCCTCGACCCGGGTCGGGGCGTAGCCCGCGCCGAGCACGGGACCGCGCAGCAGCCGGTCGGCCTCCGGGTCCTCCCCGGGCGAGTCGATCCGGACCACCGCGCCGGGCGGCAGCCCGTACCGGCCGCGCAGCACGGCGGACCAGGGCAGCACGGCGGGCTCCGGCCGGCCGGCGGCGCGGGCCGCGGCGGCGAACAGGGTGGTCCGGCGGTGCCCGGGGGAGCCCAGGACGACCAGCTGGTGCGAGGTCACGTGCGCCGTCCCGCCTACTCGGAGATGGCGACGTAGCGCCAGTTGTCGCCCGGGTCCTCGGCGCCGGAGAGGTCGATCTCGACGCCGGGCAGGGCGTCCCGCAGGCGCTGCTGCACGCCCTCGGTGAGGTAGTGGTGGTGCAGGTCCAGGGTCTTCAGGTGGGTGAGCGGCTGGCCCTCCAGCAGCGCCGCCGCGCCCTCGTCGGTGAACGCGCCCATGGACAGCGACAGGCCGGTCAGCCGGGGCACCACGGGGGCCCGGGCGACCAGCCCGGCGATCTGGTCCTGGAGCACCGAGTCCTGCAGGCCCAGGTACGTCAGCGCGGGCAGCTTGGTGCCGGACAGGAACGGGGCGAGGTCGTCCAGCGTCCAGTCGCCGCCGTAGTTGTCCACGCCGAGCCACAGCTCCAGCCGCTCCAGCGCCGGGAAGTCGCAGGCGCCGACCGCGCGGACGACGCTCGCGGGCAGGCCGCCGGACTCGAAGCGCAGCGCCTTCAGCGCCGCGTGCTCCACCGGCCGGAGGCCGAGCCGCTCGTTGTCCTCGTAGTCCTCGCTCGCGCCGCGCACCACGAGTTCCTCCAGGAGCGGGAACGCCGCGAACACCGGGGTGATGTCGCACATCTGGATCCAGGAGATCTCGCACTCCTCGAAGGTGATGTCGCCCAGGAACAGGCCGCGCAGCGCGGGCAGCCGGTCGGCGGCGGCGAGGATCTGCGGCAGCGCCTTGGAGAGCGGCTCCGGCTCCTCCGGGAACCAGCGGCCGAGCACCAGCGCGGTGACCCGCTCCGGCTCGACGGTCTCCAGGAACTTCTGCCAGAGCTCGTCGAAGCCCTGCTCGTCGTCCCAGTCCAGGGCGATCCGCCAGGCGGTGGCGTCCGCCGCCGGTAGCTTCCCCTCCGCCGCGGCCGCCCGGAAGTCGGTCACCGGGAGGCCGTGGAACTCCTCGGCGTGCTCGTTGATGGTCATGCGCTGCTCCTCGTCGCTGGTCGCTGCTCGTCGTCCGTGGGCTCGGCCGCCGTGCCGGTGGTGCTCGTGCGCGTGATGGCCGAGACCTGTCTACCAGCCGCCCGTGACGTTCACCCGCACGAAGGACCCGGCGGGAGCGGGGTTGTCGGTGGCGCGGCCTAGTTTTCCGGACGTGGCGTTCGGCAGCGGGCCGGACCCGACTACCGGGAGGCCCCGTGTACCGCCAGGGAGACGTACTGATCGTGCCGGTCGCGCAGGGCGCCGTGCCGGCCGCCGTCGCGCACATGGCCCGGCAGCCGAGGGACGCCCGCGGGCGGCTGGTGCTGGCCCTCGGCGAGGTCACCGGGCACGCCCACGCGGTGGTCGGCCCGGGCGAACTCGTCCGCGAGGGCGGCCCGTTCGGCTTCTCCTGGCTGCACCTGCCGGAGGGCGGCCGGGTGGTCCACGAGGAGCACGCCGCGATCGCCCTGCCCGGCGGCTGGTTCCGGGTGGTCCGCCAGCGCGAGTACACGCCGAACGCGGTCCGGGTGGTCGCCGACTGACCCCCCGGGGCCCCCGCCCGCGCGCACCCGCCGCCGCACCTGCCCCACCACCGCACCCGACCCGCCACCCGCACCGCACGAGGACAGGAAACCGATGAGCAGCCAGCTGACGGGCCGACCGGCCGACCTCTCGGTGGCCCACTGGCGGGCCGTCGCCGCCGCGACCGGCCCCGCCGACCGGGCCACCGTCGAGCAGGCCGTCCGGGACGCCTACCGGGCCGCCGGCCTCGCCGAGCCCGCCGAGTTCCGCTGGTGCCCCTCGCCGCGCGCCGCCGTCACCGAACTCCTGGCGCGCCGCGAGGAGTTCGGGGCGAGCGTGCGCGAGCAGGTGCGCACCGCCGCCTGGGAGCGGGCCCGCACCGCCACCCTCGCCGCGCTCGGCCCCGGCGGCTGGGGCGAGCTGTGGGCCACCACCGGCGCCGAACTCGCCGCCACCACCGCGCTGCCCGCCGAACGCGTCCGGGCCGCGCTGCTCGACCACTTCGCCCCCGAGCCCGAGCCGATCGACGACTGGACCGAGGCCCGCAAGCCCGAGAACCGGGCGGCCCGGCTGGCCGCCGCCGAACAGCGCGGCCGGGTCCGGCTGCTCCTGCTGGACGCGGTGGCCGGCCAGCACGACGCCGCCTGGCTCGCCGCCTTCGACACCGCCGGCACCGGGGACCCGGCGCTGGCCGCGCTGGCCGGCATCGCCCGCCAGACCGGCTGGTGGTGGCCGTACGAGCGCACCGTGCTGCTCAGCGAGCGCCCCGTCGCCCTGCACCGCGACGAGGCCGGCCGGCTCGACCGCGCCGACGGCCCCGCCCTCGCCTACGCCGACGGCTTCGCGCTGCACGCCTGGCGCGGCATGCCCGTCCCCGCCGACTTCCTCGACCGGCTGGCCGGCCTCACCCCCGAGCGCGTCCGCGCCGAGGACAACGCCGAGCTGCGCCGCGTCATGCTGGAGCACTTCGGCTACGACCGCTACCTGGCCGAGTCCGGCGCCGAACCGCTGCACCGGGACGAGACCGGCACCCTGTGGCGGATCCAGCTCCCGAACGACGAGCCGGTGGTGATGGTCGAGGTGCTCAACTCCACCCCCGAGCCGGACGGCACCCACCGCACCTACTACCTGCGCGTCCCGCCCGCCACCCGCACCGCGCGGGCCGGCGTCGCCTGGACGTTCGGCGTCGAGGAGGCCGAGTACCGCCCGCAGCGCGAGACCTGACCGGCTGCGGGACCTGACCGGCCACGGGGCCGCCGGGCGCCGTCACGGCTGTGGGCGGGCCGCCGCCGGGGCCGTCGGCGGGCCGCTGTCAAGGGTGCGGGCCGCCGAGCCGGTCCCCGTCCGGGCCCTCCGATCGGGAGGAATTCGCCGAACCGGAACCACTGTTCCGCAGGTGAGCGCCGCTGGTATACCTCGATGTCCCGGGGCGGGGGACCACCCGCCCCCGAGACGAATCAGGTGGTGACAGGCAGTGAAGCTCCTCCGTGTGGGCCCTGCGGGCGCGGAACGACCGGTCGTCCTCGCCCCCGACGGCACCGCCCGCGACCTCCGCCCCCTCACCCCCGACCTCGACGGCGCGTTCCTCGCCCGGTTCGACCCGGCGGCGCTCGACCCCGCCGACCTCCCCGTCACCGACCTCACCGGCGAACGGACCGGCCCGCCGGTCGCCCGCCCCGGCAAGATCGTCGGCATCGGCCTCAACTACCGCGACCACGCGGCCGAGGCCGGCGCCGCGGTACCGGCCGAGCCGGTGGTCTTCCTCAAGCCCGCCAACACCCTGGTCGGCCCGCACGACCAGGTGCTCGTCCCGCGCGGCAGCCGGAAGACCGACTACGAGGTCGAACTCGCCGTCGTCATCGGCCGCACCGGCCGCTACCTCGACTCCGCGGCGGACGCCGCCGCGATCATCGCCGGCTACGCCGCCGCCAACGACGTCACCGAGCGCGCCTTCCAGCTCGACCGCGGCGGCCAGTGGGACAAGGGCAAGTCCGCCGAGACCTTCACCCCGCTGGGCCCTTGGCTGGTCACCCCCGACGAACTCGGCGACCCCCAGGCGCTCGGCCTGCGGCTCTGGGTCAACGGCGAGCTCCGCCAGGACGGCAGCACCGCCGACATGATCTTCCCGGTCCACGAGACGGTCCGCTACCTCACCCACTTCATGCGCCTCGACCCCGGCGACGTCGTCCTCACCGGCACCCCCGCCGGCGTCGCCCTCGGCCGCCCCGGCACCCCCTTCCTGCGCCCCGGCGACCGGCTCGCCCTCGAAGTCACCGGCCTGGGCCGCCAGGAGACCACCCTGGGCCGGGCGTAGGGGCCCCACCGGGGCCCCGGCGCCCCCCTACAGCCCCAGGTCGCGCAGGCGCGCGATCAGCACGCCCGCCGGGCTGTCCGCCGTCTCCAGCTCCAGCCAGCCGTGCAGCACCTCCGCGGTCTGGTCGTCCCGGATCGCGGTGGCCGCGGCCATCACCACGAACTGGTCGACCAGCCAGGCGCAGAGCGAGTCGACCGGGATCTGCCGGCCCTCGTCCAGCCGGCTGATCGCGGAGGCCTCGACCACCGAGATCCAGGAGCGCACCAGCAGGGTGAGCCGGGGCCCGGCCTCCCGGACGCCCAGGTGGCGCAGGGTGCGCCGCAGCGCCGCGCGGCGGACGTCGTCGACGATCGCCGAGGTGCGCGCGGTCTCCACGACCGAGCCGCCGCGCAGCAGCGCGCCGTAGCCGGCGGCGTGCTGGTCGACGAAGTCGAAGTAGCGGTGCAGGACGGCGCCGAGCTGCCGGGTGGGGGTGCCGTCGGCGGTCTCGACCGTGAAGCGGGTGGTGAGTTCGGCGGCGGCGCTGCGCAGCGCCGCCTCGTACAGCTGCTGCTTGCCGCCGGCGAAGTACCGGTAGACGAGCGGCCGGGAGGCGCCCGCGGCCTCGGCGACGTCGTCGAGGGAGACCTCCTCAGGCGGGCGGGCGGCGAAGAGTTCGAGGGCGACGGCGATGAGCTGGTCGCGCCGCTGCTGGACGGGCAGTCGCCGGTAGGCGGCGCGGCGGGGCCGCTCCGCGGCGGGGGAGTCGTCGACGGGCTCCTCGACGGGGGAGGGGGTCGCTGCCATGCGTGCCAGGGTAGACCTCGGGCGGGTCGGCGGACCCCCTCCGCACGGCCGCGACCGGCCGGTTCCCGCCGGGCGCGGCGCGGGGCGCGGCCGCAGACTGTGACCAGGTGTCGGTGGAGCGCGGCGAGGAGCGGCCGGTGCGGTGGGTGCGGGCGGCGGGTCGGTGGGTCGGGAAGTCCCCGGGGACGTACGTGTGGCTGCTGCTGCTCGCGTTCACCAGTTTCGTGGTGGCCCGGATGGACCCGGCGACGCTGGACTACTTCCTGCAGAAACGCTCCACCAACCTGCACCAGCTCTCCTCGCACCCGGTGCACGCCCTGCTGGCCAGCCTGATCTGGACCGAGCAGGCGAACTTCCTGTTCTACTTCGTGGTCTTCCACGTCTTCCACGTGCCGGCCGAGCGCTGGCTCGGCACCCGCCGCTGGCTGACCGTCGCGCTGACCGCGCACGTGCTGGCGACCTTCGTCAGCGAGGGCGCGGTGGCCTGGGGCGTGCGCCACCACGTGCTGCCGGCGAACATGTCGACCACGGTGGACGTCGGCGTGTCGTACGCGCTGGCCGGCGTGGAGGGCGTGCTGACGTACGCGCTGGCCGGGGCGTGGCGCTGGGTGTACGGGTGCGGGCTGGTCGCCTTCTACCTGGTGCCGCTGCTGGTCTCGCACACGTTCACCGACCTGGGGCACTTCTGCTCGGTGCTGATCGGCCTCGCCTTCCGCCCGATCACCCGGGGCCGGCCGACCTGGGACCCGCGGCGCGGCGTCCGGCGCCCGGACCCCGTCCGGGGGTGACGACGCCGATACCTGACAGGGGTTGAATTCGCCTGCGGCTACGACAGGATGGCCGGATGGCTCATGAACTGAACACCCCTCACCCGAGTGGCCCCACCCCGCGCCGACTCGCCGACTCCTACGTCCACGCGCTCGCCGAGGCCGACCCGCTGACCGCGGTGTACCTCGGCCTCAACCCGGAGGACGACCGGCTGACCGACCTGTCCTCCGAGGGCATCGAGGCGACCGCCGAACTCGCCCGCCGCACCCTGGCCGCCCTGGACGCGCTGGAGGCGTCCGGCCCGGTCGAGGACGAGGCCGAACGCCGCTGCGCCCGGCTGCTGCGCGAGCGACTGACCGCCGAACTGGCCGTCCACGACGCGGGGGAGGGCTACCGCAGCGTCCGCAACCTGGGCTCGCCGGTGCACAACACCCGCGAGGTCTTCACCCTGCTGCCCACCGACACCGACGAGGACTGGCAGCGGCTGGGCCGCCGGCTGGCCCGCTTCCCGCTGGCGATGGCCCAGTACCGGCAGAGCCTGGAGGAGGGCGTCCGGCGCGGCCTGCTGTCGGCGCCGCGCCAGGTCGAGACGCTGGTCGGCCAGCTCGGCGAGTGGATCGGGGGCGAGCTGCCCGGCGGCTGGTTCGGCGAACTGGTCTCCACCGCCCCCGCCCACCTGCGCGAGCCGCTGACCGCCACCGCCGTCGAGGCCACCGCCTCGCTCGCCGGCCTGCGCGACTGGATGCGCGACGTGTACGGCCCGGCCGCCCAGGGCACCCCCGACGCGGTCGGCCGGGAGCGCTACACCCGCTGGGTGCGGTACTGGACGGGCGCCGAGCTCGACCTGGACGAGGCGTACCGCTGGGCCTGGGAGCAGTTCCACGACCTGGACGCCCAGATGCGGGTCGAGGCGGAGAAGGTCCGCCCCGGGCAGACCCCGATGCGGGCCATGAAGTGGCTGGAGACCGAGGGCCCGGCGATCCGCGGCGAGCAGCAGGTGCAGGAGTACCTCCAGGACCTGATGGACCGGGCGATCGAGGACCTCCAGGGCGTGCACTTCGACCTGGCCGAGCCGCTGCTGAAGGTGGAGGCGCGGATCGCCCCGTCCGGCAGCGCCGCCGCCCCGTACTACACCCAGCCCTCGCTGGACTTCTCCCGCCCCGGCCGGACCTGGCTGCCCACCCTGGGCCGGGAGGCGTTCCCGGAGTGGGACCTGATCTCCACCTGGTACCACGAGGGCGTCCCGGGCCACCACCTGCAGCTCGCGCAGTGGACGTACGTCGCGGACCGGCTCTCCACCTACCAGGTCACCCTGGGCGGGGTCAGCGCCAACATGGAGGGCTGGGCGCTGTACGCCGAGCGCCTGATGGACGAGCTCGGCTACCTGACCGACCCGGGCCACCGCCTGGGCTACCTGAACGCCCAGATGATGCGGGCGCTGCGGGTGATCGTCGACATCGGCATGCACGCCGAGCTGGACTTCCCCGCCGACTCGCCGTTCGCCCCGGGCGAGCCGATGCGGCCCGAGCGGGCCCGGGAGTTCTTCGGCGCGTACTGCGGCCTGTCCGCGGACTTCCTGGACAGCGAGCTGGTGCGCTACCTCGGCCTGCCCGGCCAGGCGATCGGCTACAAGCTCGGCGAGCGGGCCTGGCTGCGCGGCCGGGCCGCGGCCCGGGCGGCCGCCGAGGCGCGCGGCGCGGAGTTCGACCTCAAGGGCTGGCACATGGCGGCGCTGTCCCAGGGCTCGCTGGGCCTGGACGACCTGGTCACCGAGCTGGGCGCGCTGTAGCGCCGACGCGCCGACGCACGGACGGGAGCCGTGTCCCGGGTGGCCGATGCGGCCGGGCACCCGGGACGCCGTCCCCTCCCAGGCCGTCCCAAATCTTGACAAGCACGACAATTCGCCTTGCCGCCGTCCCGTCGCGGGGTTTCCCTGGGAAGAGCGCCGTACGCGCCCAGCCCCACTCCCGATCGGCGGAAGGCGGCCCACGGTGACCTCCCGGAACGCCCCCGAAACCCCCGCGGCGGACCCGCGCCGCTGGTGGGCCCTGGCGGTCATCGCCATCGCCCAGCTGATGATCGTCCTCGACGCGACGATCGTGAACATCGCCCTCCCGTCCGCGCAGAGGGCGCTCGACATCTCCGACGCCAACCGGCAGTGGGTGATCACCGCCTACACGCTGGCCTTCGGCGGACTGCTGCTGCTCGGCGGCCGGATCGGCGACCTGTTCGGCCGCAAGCGGACCTTCATGGTCGGCCTGCTCGGCTTCGCCCTGGCCTCCGGCCTCGGCGGCTTCTCCACCACCGGCGGGATGCTGTTCGCCGCCCGCGCCCTCCAGGGCGCCTTCGGCGCGCTGCTCGCCCCCTCCGCGCTCTCCCTGCTCTCCGTCACCTTCCGCGACCCGCGCGAACGCGCCACCGCGTTCGGCATCTTCGGTGCCCTGGCCGGCGGCGGCGCGGCGATCGGACTGATCACCGGCGGACTGCTCACCGAGTACCTGTCCTGGCGCTGGTGCCTGTACGTCAACGTGCCGATCGCGATCGTCACCGGCATCGGCGCGTACTACCTGCTGGTCCGCGACCACGTCGACCGCTCCCGCCGGGTCCGGCTCGACCTGCCCGGCGCGGTGCTCGGCTGCGGCGGCCTGCTGGCCATCGTGTACGGCACCTCCGAGGCGGTCTCCCGCGGCTGGGACGACTGGCTGGTGCTCACCGCGCTCTGCGTCGGCGTCGCCCTGCTCGCCGTCTTCGCCGCGGTCGAGCGGCGCACCGAGCACGCGCTGCTGCCCATCCACCTGATCAGCGACCGCAACCGGGCCGGCGGCGCGCTCGCGGTCGGACTCGCCGTGATCGGCATGTTCGGCCTGTTCCTCTTCCTCACCTACTACCTCCAGGTGATCAAGGGCTACTCGCCGATCAAGGCCGGCGTCTCCTTCCTGCCGATGACCGCCGCCATCGTGATCAGCGCGGCCGGCATCGCCTCCCGGCTGATGACCCGCATCCCCACCCGCAACCTGGTCGTCCCCGGCCTGCTGCTCGGCGCCGCCGGCATGGCCTGGCTCACCCAGATCAAGGTCGACAGCCCGTACGCCTCCATGGTGCTGCCCGCCGAGCTGCTGCTCGGCTTCGGCATGGGCCTGGTCTTCATGCCCACCATGAGCCTGGCCACCCTGGGCGTCGCCCCGCAGGAGACCGGTGCCGCGGCCGCCATCATCAACAGCGCCCAGCAGGTCGGCGGCTCGATCGGCACCGCACTGCTCAACACCATCGCCGCCAGCGTCACCGCCACCTACCTGGCCGCCCGCAACCCCACCGACCCGCTGGTCCAGGCCCAGGGCGCGGTGCACGGCTACGCCGTCGCCACCACCGTCGCCATGGGCATCCTGCTGCTCGCCGCGGTGATCGCCTTCCTGCTGATCAACCACCGCCCCGCCCCCGGCGAGGCCGAGGGCGAGGGCGCCGCGGCCGAGGCCCGCGCCGTGGTCTGACCCGCGCCGTGGTCCGACCCCGCCGTGGGCCGACCCGCTTGCACGGACCACGGACGCACCGCCGGGTGGCGGGCCCGCCCCGGACGGGTGGCGGGCCCGCCCCGGCCCGGCACCCGTCCGGGCCGGGAATCTCACCGGGCTCCCAGGCGGCACTGACGGCTTTCCCAGCTCCGCGGCGGATATTGGAGCCCGGAGCGGGCACACGCGCACCGCCATGACCAGTACCGGCCGGAAACGGGGCACCGATGGGACGACACACCAGGCAGGACGGACGGAGCCCGCTGCGGTCGGCCGCCCTCACCTCGGTCCTCGCCGTCGGCGTCGTCGGCGCGATGGCCACCGCCGGGGTCTTCACCGTCCACCTGCGCCACCCCGGACGGCCCAGCACCGACACCGTGGCGATGACCGCCCCGGCGCCCGCCGCCACCGCCGCGTCCTCGTCGGCCCCGACGCCGACGCCGACCCCCGCGGTCACCCCCGCCGCGGCCTCCGACCCCGCGGCCGGCGGTCCCGACACCGTGCAGCTGGCCGCCCCCGTCACCGCC
Source organism: Kitasatospora sp. SolWspMP-SS2h (assembly GCF_003259315.1). Lineage (GTDB taxonomy): Bacteria > Actinomycetota > Actinomycetes > Streptomycetales > Streptomycetaceae > Kitasatospora > Kitasatospora fiedleri. The sequence continues at coordinate 196,200 of NZ_QLLT01000011.1, forward strand.
CCCACCCTGCTCGCCCCGCCCGCCGCGCCGCCGGACACCGCCCCCGGCACCACCGCGACCGCCCCCGACGACGCCGAGTCCCGCCGGGTCGGCGCCCTGTTCTCCGGCCCGACCGGCCCCGGCCACCACTTCTGCACCGCCAGCGTCATCGACAGCCCCGGCCGCGACCTGATCCTCACCGCCGCGCACTGCCTCTCCTCCGCGAACGGCGTCACCTTCGTCCCCGGCTACCGCGACGGCCGTGCCCCGTACGGCAGTTGGCAGGTCACCGAGGTGTACACCGCGGACGGCTGGCGGCACGGCGGCGACCCGGACGAGGACTTCGCGATCCTCGCCGTCGCCCCCCGGGACGGCCGCCTGATCGAGGACGTCCTCGGCGGCAACCCGCTCGGCACCGACGCCTCCTGGACCGCCCAGGTCCGCCTCTACGGCTACCCGGCCGGCGCCGAACTCCCCCGCCTGTGCACCAACACCACCAGCCGGCAGGACACCTACCAGCGCCGCATCGACTGCCCCTCCTTCCCCGGTGGCACCAGCGGCGGCCCCTTCGTCGACACCGCCACCGGCCGGGTCATCGGCGTCATCGGCGGCTACCAGCAGGGCGGCGACACCGAGGACACCTCCTACAGCGCCGCCTTCGACCACACCGTCGCCGAACTCCTCGCCGAGGCGAGCTGACCGGGCGGACCGCACCGGGCGGATCGCACCGGCCGGACCGGACCGGCCGGACCGGGCCCGCCGCCCGGCCGCGCCGCTCTGTCCGCCGCCCGCCCGGGAGGCGACAATGGGGCGTCGACGCACAGGCACGGGGGGAGGCGCGGTGTTCCGGCGCTGGTGGTTTCTCAAGGTCGCGGCGGCCGTCCCGGCGAGCCCCGCCGCACCGCCGACCCGGCGCGAGGAGCGGGCCCGCCGGGCGCTGCTGCTGGGGGAGTGGGAGGCGCTGCGGGAGCGCCTGCGGGAGACCGCCGCCGAGCGGGTGACCGCCGCCGGGGCCGTCTTCCGGACCGCCGAACTGGAGCTGGGCGGCGAGGAGTCGGCCGCCCGGCTGGCCTACCAGTGGGCGCTGGAGGCGTACGAGGCCGCGGGGCGGCTGCTCGACCGGGCCGGGGACGCGGACACCGACCTGCCGGACCTGGCCGCCGCGATCGTGCTGGCCGAGCAGGCCGTCGAACGGCTCGGCGCCGCGCACCTGCTGCACGCCGGGAAGCGCCCCGCCCCGCTCCAGGTGCGCTGCTACTGGAACCCGCTGCACGGCCCCGCCGAGACCCCGCCCGCGCCGGGCCGGGGCGGCAAGGCGCGGCGGCGCCCGCACCTGTCGCCCCGGGAGGCCGCCGCCGAGCGCCGCCCCGCCTGCCGCTCCTGCCGGGCCGCGATCCTCGCGGGCCAGACCCCGGACGTGCTGCCCGCGCTGCTGCCCGCGAAGGCCGCGCCGGGCCGCAGGGGACCGGTGCTGGTGCCCTACTTCGCCGTCCCCCGCCAGTGGTCGCCGTGGTCGACCACGGCCTGCGGCGCGTACGACCGCGGCGCCCCGGCACTGGTGCTGCGCGGCGGCCACCGCCGACCCGGCCCGCGCTGACGCCCCGTCAGGCCGCCGCCGCCGGGGCGAAGCCGCCGCGGGAGCCGCCGTCGAGCAGGGCGGGCCAGTCGAGCGGGCCGGTGAGCGCGGCCGGGTCGGGCAGCGAGACGACGAGCGCGCCGCCGGCCCGCTCGACCTCGGCGCACCAGCGGGCGACGCCGTCGGTGCCGGAGGAGCCGCCCAGGGTGGGGAAGAGGCAGCCCGCGTCGCCGGGGCCGTCCAGCACGCACATGGTCAGGCTGGCGAACACCGACCAGCCGTCCAGCCCGGGCACCGCGCCGTCCGCGACCCGCAGCACCGGCAGCGCGCCGTGCACCGGGGCGCCGCCCAGCAGCAGGATCGGCGCGGACGCCCCGGACACGAGTCGGACCTGCTCAGCGGAGATCATCACCCCGGTACCCTGCCACACCCCGGCGGCCGGCCCCGGGCCGGAACCCCGTCGGCGGGGCGGGAGTTCAGCGCCGCGCGCGCTCCCCGGCCGGCCGGCCGACCTCGGCCGGGAACCGCTCCGGGACTCCGCCGGTGGCGCGCGGGCGCGCCCGCTCCCCGGCGGTGAGCCGCGCGACCGCGCCGTCCCCGGTGAAGGCGCACGCGTGCGTCCGGCCCGACTCGCCCCGGACGGCCGGTCGGCCCGGCGGTCCGTCCGGCCGGCGCGGGACGGGCTCCGTCCTGGCCACCGCGCCACCCCCTCGCTCTCCGGCCGCACGCTCGCGCGGCCGCGGTGGCGGGCAGCCCGGCGCCCGCCGTCCGGGGGCGCCGGGACAGCCCGGGGACAGCGGAAAGGCCCAAGTCCGTTGGACTTGGGCCTTGTTCGACACTTCCTGCGAAGTGCCCCCGGTAGGATTCGAACCTACGCACCCGCCTCCGGAGGGCGGTGCTCTATCCCCTGAGCTACGGGGGCCTTGGGCTGACCTCGCGGTGCTGCCCGGCCTGACGGGGAAAACACTACCAGGGAAACTCCGTGCTCCGTGCACGGGTTTCCCCGGCCCGGTCGGGCGCCGCTCCGACGCCCCGTCGGCGGGTGGCCGGCAAGTGGCCGAAAGGCCGGACGCGAAGGGCGGGGCGCGGCTACCCTCGGTGAGGTGGCGGCGACGTCGGGGCGGGTCCTCGTGGTGGACGACAGCGAGGTGATCCGCCAGTTGATCAGGGTCAACCTGGAGCTGGAGGGCTTCGAGGTGGTGACCGCCGCCGACGGTGCCGAGTGCCTGGAGGTGGTCGGCCGGGTCGCGCCGGACGTGGTCACGCTGGACGTGGTGATGCCCCGGCTGGACGGCCTGCGCACCGCGGCCCGGCTGCGCGCGGCGCGGGAGACCGCGCACCTGCCGATAGCGATCGTGAGCGCCTGCACGCCGGCCGACCTGGAGCGCGGCGAGTCGGTCGGGGTGGACGGCTACCTGGCCAAGCCCTTCGACCCGGCGGAGCTGGTCGCCCTGGTGCGGCGGCTGCGGGCGGCGGCGGCCGGACGGCGGCGGTTCGCCTACGACTTCGGGGGACAGGCGCGGGCGCTCGCGCAAACCTGCCGCGATTCAGCCCTGAGCGAACAGGCGCAGGAACTCGTCCGGCCGGAGGAGCCCCACCCGTGAGATGTGCCCGCCAGCGGTGACGTCCGACGAGACGAAGCACGCCCGGCGGCGCGGCGCGGCCCGCCGCGGGCAAACCGGGTGGCGGCCGGGTCCCCCCTCTCGCCTACGCTTGGCACCGTGACACCCGCAGAACTCTCCCAGGCAGTCCAGGCCGCCGTCAGCGCCGCCGCCCAGGCCGGCGAGCTGACCGTCGACGTGCCCGCGCACGTCACGGTCGAGCGGCCCAAGAACAGGGACCACGGCGACTACGCCACCAACGTGGCCCTCCAGCTCGCGAAGTCGGCCGGCAAGCCGCCGCGAGCCGTCGCGGAGGTCCTGGCCGGGCGGCTGCGAGAGATCCCCGGCGTCGCGAAGGTCGACATCGCCGGTCCGGGCTTCCTGAACATCACGCTGGACGCCGCCACCCAGGGCGAGCTGGCGCGCACCATCGTCGAGGCGGGCGAGGCGTACGGCCGCAACGAGGCGCTCAAGGGCCTGCGGATCAACCTGGAGTTCGTCTCGGCGAACCCGACCGGCCCGATCCACATCGGCGGCGTCCGCTGGGCCGCCGTCGGCGACTCGCTGGCCCGGGTGCTCAAGGCCACCGGCGCCGAGGTGTCGACCGAGTACTACCTGAACGACGCGGGCGTGCAGATCACCAAGTTCGCCACGTCGCTCAGGGCCGCCGCCAACGGGCGGCCCGCCCCCGAGGACGGCTACGTCGGCGAGTACATCACCGACATCGCCAAGGCCGTCACCGACGGCGTCCCCGGCGTGCTCGACCTGCCCGAGGACGAGCAGCTCCAGGTGTTCCGCACCGAGGGCCTCCGGCTGATGGTCGCCGAGATCCAGCGCTCGATGGCCGAGTTCGGGGTGCACTTCGACACCTGGTTCTCCGAGCGGACGCTGCACGACTCCGGCGCCGTCGAGAAGGCCATCGAGCGGCTGCGCGAGCAGGGCCACGTCTTCGACCGGGACGGCGCGATCTGGCTGCGCACCACCGACTTCGGCGACGACAAGGACCGCGTCCTGATCAAGGCCGACGGCGAGAACACCTACTTCGCCGCCGACGCCGCCTACTACCTGAGCAAGCGGGACCGCGGCGCGGAGGTCTCGGTCTACATGCTCGGCGCCGACCACCACGGCTACGTCAACCGCCTCAAGGCCATCGCGGCCTGCGCCGGCGACGACATGGACCGCAACATCGAGGTGATGATCGGCCAGTTCGTGAAGATGCTGCGCGACGGCAAGGAGGTCCGGCTCTCCAAGCGCGCGGGCAACATCATCACGATCGACGACGTGATCGACTGGATCGGCGTGGACGCGGCCCGCTACATGCTGGTGCGGCAGTCCACCGACTCCACCATCACCATCGACATCGACCTGGTGACCAGCACCTCCCGGGAGAACCCGGTCTACTACGTGCAGTACGCGCACGCCCGGATGTGCTCGGTGCAGCGCAACGCGGTGGAGAAGGGCATCACCCGCAGCGCGGACTTCACGCCGGAGCTGCTCGACTCCGAGTGGGAGAACGCCCTGCTCGGCCAGCTCGGCGAGTTCCCGCGGGTGCTGGCCAAGGCCGGCGAGCTGCGCGAGCCGCACCACGTGGCCACGTACCTGGAGGAACTGGCCCGCGCCTACCACCGGTTCTACGACAACTGCCAGATCCTGCCGAAGGGCGACGAGGAGGTCACCGACCTCACCCACGCCCGCCTCTGGCTGGCCGACGCCACCCGGACGACGCTGGCCAACGGCCTCCACCTGCTCGGCGTCTCGGCGCCCGAGCGGATGTAGCCACCCCACCCCCGAACGCGCAGCACAGCGGGGGCGGCGACCGGTCGACGGAGACCGGTGGCCGCCCCTCGCCATAGGTCGAGGAAGTCGCCAAAGATGAGTCGCTCCGCCCACCCCGCAGGCCCCCGGCACGGCGACGTGCTGCCCGAGGGCCACTACCAGGCCCCGCCGGCCGACCTCAACGCGCTCGACCCCAAGGTCTGGTCGCGCACCGTGACCCGCGACGCCGAGGGCGTCGCCACCGTCGGCGGCGTCGACGTGCGCACCCTGGCGGCCGAGTTCGGCACCCCCGCGTACGTGATGGACGAGGCGGACTTCCGCGCCCGGGCCCGGGCCTGGCGGGACGCCTTCGGCGCGGACGCCGACGTGTACTACGCGGGCAAGGCGTTCCTCTCCAAGGCCGTGGTGCGCTGGCTGCACGAGGAGGGCCTGAACGTCGACGTCTGCTCGGCGGGCGAGCTGCACGTGGCACTGGCGGCCGGCATGCCGGGGGAGCGGATCGCGCTGCACGGCAACAACAAGTCGGTGCCGGAGCTGGAGCAGGCGGTGAAGGCCGGGGTCGGCCACATCGTGGTCGACTCCTTCCAGGAGATCGAGCGGCTGGCGGAGATCGCCGACGCCCAGGGCGTCCGGCAGCCGGTGCTGATCCGGATCACCGTCGGCGTCGAGGCGCACACCCACGAGTTCATCGCCACCGCGCACGAGGACCAGAAGTTCGGCCTGTCGCTCTCCGGCGGCCTGGCCGCCGAGGCGGTCCGCCGGGTGCTGGCCCGGCCGTCCCTGGAACTGCGCGGCATCCACTCGCACATCGGCTCGCAGATCTTCGACTTCGCCGGGTTCGAGGTGGCCGCCCGCCGGGTGGTCGGCCTGCTCGCCGAGGTCCGCGACGAGCACGGCGTCGAGCTGCCGGAGATCGACCTCGGCGGCGGCCTGGGCATCGCCTACACCCCCGAGGACGACCCGCGCGAGCCCGCCGAGATCGCCGCCTCGCTCAGCGAGATCGTCCGGCGCGAGTGCGCCGCCGCCGAGCTGGCCGTCCCCCGGATCTCGGTCGAGCCCGGCCGGGCGATCGTCGGTCCGACCGCGTTCACGCTGTACGAGGTCGGCACCGTCAAGGAGTTGGAGGGCCTGCGCACCTACGTCAGCGTGGACGGCGGCATGTCCGACAACATCCGCACCGCGCTGTACGACGCCGCGTACTCGGTCGCGCTGGTCTCCCGCACCAGCGAGGCCGAGCCGATGCTCGCCCGGGTGGTCGGCAAGCACTGCGAGTCCGGCGACATCGTGGTCAAGGACGCCTTCCTGCCCGCCGACCTGGCCCCCGACGACCTGATCGCGGTGCCCGCGACCGGCGCCTACTGCCGCTCGATGGCGAGCAACTACAACCACGCCCTCAAGCCCCCGGTGCTGGCCGTCGCGGACGGAGCGGCCCGGGTGATCGTCCGCCGCGAGACGGAGGAGGATCTCCTGCGGCTCGATATCGGCTGACGAAATTTTCGTCTCAGAACGTGGACCAGCCGTAGATCCGTGCGGAAAGTCCCGGAGACTGGTGGGAAACAGGCAGGCCCCCGGGGGCGACGGAACACCCCGACGGGGACCGAAGAATGCAGAGCGGAGTCGGATGATGCGTACGCGCCCGCTGAAGGTGGCGTTGCTGGGCTGTGGTGTGGTGGGCTCCGAGGTGGCGCGCATCATGACGACGACGGCCGACGACCTCGCCGCGCGCATCGGCGCCCCGGTCGAGCTCGCCGGCATCGCGGTCCGCCGGGCCGGGCGCCCCCGCCCCGGGGTGCCCGAGCACCTGCTCACCACCGACGCCGAGGCCCTGGTCGGCCGCGACGACATCGACGTGGTGGTCGAGGTGGTGGGCGGCATCGAGCCGTCCAGGTCGCTGATCCTGAAAGCCTTCACGGGCGGCGCCTCGGTGGTCTCCGCCAACAAGGCGCTGCTCGCCAAGGACGGCGCCGAACTGCACGAGGCCGCCGCCGCGGCCGGCGTCGACCTCTACTACGAGGCCGCCGTCGCCGGCGCGATCCCGCTGCTGCGCCCGCTGCGCGAGTCGCTGGCCGGCGACAAGGTGAACCGGGTGCTGGGCATCGTCAACGGCACCACCAACTTCATCCTCGACAAGATGGACTCCACCGGCGCCGGGTACTCCGAGGCGCTGGAGGAGGCCACCGCGCTGGGCTACGCCGAGGCCGACCCGACCGCCGACGTGGAGGGCTTCGACGCCGCCGCCAAGGCCGCCATCCTGGCCGGGATCGCCTTCCACACCAAGGTCACCGCCGCGGACGTCTACCGCGAGGGCATCACCGAGGTCACCGCCGCCGACATCGCCTCCGCCAAGCAGATGGGCTGCGTGGTCAAGCTGCTGGCGATCTGCGAGCGGGCCGCCGACGGCGCCTCGGTCACCGCCCGGGTGCACCCGGCGATGATCCCGCTCAGCCACCCGCTGGCCTCCGTCCGCGAGGCGTACAACGCGGTCTTCGTGGAGGCCGAGGCGGCCGGCCGGCTGATGTTCTACGGCCCCGGCGCCGGCGGCTCGCCGACCGCCTCCGCGGTCCTCGGCGACCTGGTCGCGGTCTGCCGCAACAAGGTGAACGGCACCACCGGCCCCGGCGACTCGGTGTACGCCGCGCTGCCCGCCAAGCCGATGGACCAGGTGGTCACCCGCTACCACGTCAGCCTGGACGTGGACGACCGCGCGGGCGTGCTCGCCCAGGTCGCCTCGGTCTTCGCCGAGCACGGCGTCTCCATCGACACCGTGCGCCAGCAGGGCCGCGACGGCGACGCCGCGCTCGTCGTGGTCACCCACCGCGCCACCGACGCCGCCCTGTCGGCGACGGTCGACAAGCTCCGCGCACTGGACAGCGTGCGCGACGTGGCCAGCATCATGCGGGTCGAAGGGGAATAGGAAAGCCGCCATGAACGCCATTGCCGAAAGCACCGTCCGAGGCAGCCACACCCACCAGTGGCGCGGCCTCATCGAGGAGTACCGCGACCGCCTCCCGGTCACCGGCTCCACCCCGGTGGTGACCCTGCTGGAGGGCGGCACGCCGCTCGTCCCCGCCCAGGTGCTCTCCGAGCGCACCGGCTGCGACGTCTACCTCAAGGTCGAGGGCGCCAACCCGACCGGCTCCTTCAAGGACCGCGGGATGACCATGGCCATCTCCAAGGCCAAGGAGGACGGCGCCCAGGCCGTCATCTGCGCGTCCACCGGCAACACCTCGGCCTCCGCCGCCGCCTACGCGGTGCGGGCCGGCATGGTCTCCGCCGTGCTCGTCCCGCAGGGCAAGATCGCCCTCGGCAAGATGGGCCAGGCGCTGGTGCACGGCGCCAAGATCCTCCAGGTCGACGGCAACTTCGACGACTGCCTGACGCTGGCCCGCGAACTCTCCGAGAAGTACCCGGTCGCCCTGGTCAACTCGGTGAACCCGGTGCGCATCGAGGGCCAGAAGACCGCCGCCTTCGAGATCGTCGACATGCTCGGCGACGCCCCCGACATCCACGTCCTCCCGGTCGGCAACGCGGGCAACATCACCGCCTACTGGAAGGGCTACCGCGAGTACGCGGCGGACGGCCTGGCCGCCCGCACCCCCCGGATGTGGGGCTTCCAGGCGTCCGGCTCGGCCCCGATCGTGGACGGCGCCCCGGTGCTCAAGCCGCAGACCATCGCCACCGCGATCCGGATCGGCAACCCGGCCTCCTGGGACTACGCGCTGGCCGCCCGGGACGACTCCGGCGGCCTCATCGACAAGGTGACGGACCGTCAGATCCTGTCCGCCTACCGCCTGTTGGCCGCGCAGGAGGGCGTCTTCGTGGAGCCCGCCTCCGCCGCCTCGGTGGCCGGCCTGCTCGCCAAGGCCGAGGCCGGCCTGGTCGACCCCGGCCAGCGGATCGTCTGCACCGTCACCGGCAACGGCCTCAAGGACCCGGACTGGGCGGTGGCCGGCGCGCCGCAGCCGCAGGTCGTCCCGATCGACCCGGAGACGGCCGCCCGCCGCCTCGGCCTGCTCGACTGACCCACCCCTGACCGAGCGTCAACCCGGCGAGCGGACCGCCCCCGAGGGCGGCCGCTCGCCGCCGCTTTCCGGTCGACCCGCCGGCGCTTCCACGCTGCTCGCGGCAACACGGAAGATCCGGGCCGGGCGGGGTGTACCGCTCCGGAACCTCTCTTCGATACGCTTGACCCCGGCGGGCCGCGCCATGCTGCGCGCCCCTTTCGAGACCCCGCCGCCACGTACCACCGCAGGCCCCGTCGTCCGGGCCTCTCCCCCCACCGTTCAGGAGTGTGTCCACCGCATGGCCGGTCCCGCGTTCCGCGCCGCCGCCGTCCGGGTCCGCGTCCCCGCGACCAGCGCCAACCTCGGCCCCGGCTTCGACGCCTTCGGCCTCGCCCTGGGGCTCTACGACGACGTGGTGGTCCGGGTCGCCGACTCCGGCCTGACCGTGGACATCGCCGGCGAGGGCTCCGAGAACCTCGCCCGCGACGAGCGCCACCTGGTGGTCCGCGCGATGCGGGCCGCCTTCGACCGGCTCGGCGGCCAGCCCCGCGGCCTCGAAGTGGTCTGCGCCAACCGCATACCGCACGGCCGCGGCCTGGGCTCCTCGTCCGCCGCGATCTGCGCCGGCATCGTCGCCGCCCGCGCCGTCACCATCGGCGGCGCCTCCGCGCTCGGCGACGACGCGCTGCTCGCCCTCGCCTCCGAGCTGGAGGGCCACCCGGACAACGTCGCGGCCTGCCTGCGCGGCAACTTCACCGTCGCCTGGACCGAGGACGACGGCGCCCGCACCATCACCCTGGACCCGTCCGACCAGGTCGTGCCGCTCGTGTTCATCCCGTCCACCGAGGTGCTCACCGAGACCGCCCGCGGCCTGCTCCCCAAGACCGTGCCGCTGTCCGACGCCGCGGTCAACGCGGGCCGCGCGGCCCTGCTGGTCGAGGCGCTCACCCGCCGCCCGGAACTGCTGCTCACCGCCACCGAGGACCGCCTGCACCAGGACTACCGGGCCTCCGCGATGCCGGACAGCGCGGCCCTGGTCGCCGCCCTGCGCACCGAGGGCGTCCCCGCCGTCATCTCGGGTGCCGGACCGACCGTGCTCGCCCTCACCGACGAGGCCCACGTCGGCAAGGTGATGGATTTCGCCGCCGGCGACCGCGGGTACGGCGCCGGTGCGCAGTTCGCGGCGCACCGGCTGGAGCTGGACCGCACCGGGGCGACCGTCCTGCCGCTCGACATGTGAGACGGACACGATTGACAAGCAAAGGGCTGGGGAATGTGTCAGGGGGTAGGTAGTGTTAACCTCATTGCTGCACCAGATGCCCTCCGGGCGCCGGTGCGACGCATCCCGATCCCGTTCCCCCGTCCGCACGGGGGCCGGAAGCTCGGGAGCACGATTCTCCGGGAGCTCGCCACACCGCGTACGCAGCCTGCCTGCGCAAGTGGGGCCCATCCCGAAGCCGTGACGGCACCGGACTCCCCCCTCCAGCCTCCGCACTGAGGCCAGACCGGGCGGGGCCCGCGCCGCCGCCGCGCGACGGGGGCCCGGGCATCGAACAAGGCGCAGCGAGGTCGGCACCAGAAACCCGGCCGTCCGCGCCGCTTCGCACCACAGTGCACCGCACTCCGCAGCTCCCCGGGAGGACCAGCCTCCCGCGGGAATCCCGCCCCTGACCAGCGCGAAGAGACGCCGGCCAGGACAGCACAACCGGTCGCCGTGCCAGACAGGCCGACGTCCGCTCCAGGGAAGGACCCTTAGTGAGCGACACCACCGATCTGATGGGCGCGCGCCCGGACGCCGAGGCGTCGGACGCAGCCGCCCCCGCGGCTCCGGCGCGCCGTCGTCGTACCGCCGCCGCCGGCCTGGACGGCCTGGTGCTGGCCGAGCTCCAGAAGCTCGCCTCGTCCCTCGGGATCAGCGGTACCGGACGGCTGCGCAAGAGCCAGCTGATCGAGGCGATCAAGGAGAAGAGCGGCGGGGACCCGCTGCTCGCGGGCGCCTCCGGCGCCGCCGCTCCGGCCGCCAAGAAGACCGCCAAGACCGCCGCCCCGGCCGCCGGGACCGAGGCCGCCCCGGCCGCCCCGGCCGAGGAGCAGGGCGAACCGGCGGCTGCGCCGCGGGCGGCCCGCCGCACCCGCGCCGCCGCCACCGCCGAACCGCAGGCGCAGATCGAGATCCCGGTGCAGGCCGCCGCCGAGACCGCGGCCGCCACCGCCCGGGCCGAGCGCCCGCGCCGCCGGGCCACCGCGGCGGCCGGCGCCCCGACCGCCGAGCCCGGCGCCGTCACCGCCACCGAGCAGGCCCCCGCCGAGGCCAAGGCCGAGGCACAGCGCCCGGCCGCCGCCGACGGCGAGGCCCGCGCCGAGCGCCGCGAGCGCCGGGACCGCCGCGAGCGCGGCGACCGCCCCGAGCGGGCCGACCGCCCCGAGCGCGCCGAGCGGGCCGAGGCCCCCGCGGCCGACAACGACAACGAGGTGCGCGAGTCCCGCCGGGACCGCCGCAACCGCCGCGAGCGCGACCGCGCCGACCGCCAGCAGGGCGGCGGCCAGCAGCAGGACGGCGGCCAGGGCCGCCAGCAGGGCGGCAGCCAGCAGCAGCAGGGCGGCGGCGCCCAGCAGCAGGGCGGCAACCAGCAGCAGGGCGGCTACGACGACGACGAGTTCGGCGACGGCCGCCGCGGCCGCCGCGGCCGCTACCGCGACCGCCGGGGCCGCCGCCGCGACGGCTTCGAGGGCGCGGGCGGCCCCGAGGTCCCGCTGAGCGACGACGACGTCCTGATCCCGGTCGCCGGCATCCTGGACATCCTCGACAACTACGCCTTCGTCCGGACCTCGGGCTACCTGCCCGGCCAGAACGACGTCTACGTCTCGCTGGCCCAGGTCCGCAAGCACGGCCTGCGCAAGGGCGACGCCATCACCGGCGCGGTCCGCCAGCCCAAGGACGGCGAGCGCCGCGAGAAGTTCAACGCCCTGGTGCGGCTGGACTCCGTCAACGGCATGGACCCGGACAGCGGCCGCGGCCGCCCCGAGTTCGGCAAGCTGACCCCGCTGTACCCGCAGGAGCGGCTGCGCCTGGAGACCGACCCGGGCGTGCTGACCACCCGGATCATCGACCTGGTGTCGCCGATCGGCAAGGGCCAGCGCGGTCTGATCGTGGCCCCGCCGAAGACCGGCAAGACCATGATCATGCAGGCGATCGCCAACGCGATCACCCACAACAACCCCGAGTGCCACCTGATGGTCGTCCTGGTGGACGAGCGTCCGGAAGAGGTCACCGACATGCAGCGGTCGGTGAAGGGCGAGGTCATCTCCTCGACCTTCGACCGCCCGGCCGAGGACCACACCACCGTCGCCGAGCTCGCCATCGAGCGCGCCAAGCGCCTGGTGGAGCTGGGCCACGACGTGGTGATCCTGCTGGACTCCATCACCCGCCTGGGCCGCGCCTACAACCTGGCCGCGCCCGCCTCCGGCCGCATCCTGTCCGGCGGTGTCGACTCGACCGCGCTGTACCCGCCGAAGAAGTTCTTCGGCGCCGCGCGCAACATCGAGAACGGCGGCTCGCTGACCATCCTGGCCACCGCGCTGGTCGACACCGGCTCGCGGATGGACGAGGTGATCTTCGAGGAGTTCAAGGGCACCGGCAACATGGAGCTCAAGCTCGACCGGAAGCTCTCGGACAAGCGCATCTTCCCCTCCGTCGACGTGGACGCCTCCGGCACCCGCAAGGAGGAGATCCTGCTCGGCCACGAGGAGCTGGCCATCACCTGGAAGCTCCGCCGGGTGCTGCACGCGCTGGACTCGCAGCAGGCGATCGAGCTGCTGCTGGACAAGATGAAGCAGACCAAGTCGAACGCCGAGTTCCTGATGCAGATCGCCAAGAACACCCCCGGTTCGGGCGACTGACACCGGTAGCACCACCCGGGCCCCGCACCGCCGCCAGGCGGTGCGGGGCCCGCTGCTTTCCCGGGCCGGGCCCGGAAACCGATCACCGTACCGGTCCGTCACTTATGCTCGATAGGTCGCACTGAGGGTGAAATGAGGCGATATGGCCGAGCAACCCAAGCACCGCACCCCGCGCCGCCGCGGGCTGCGGATCGCGCTGTTCGCGCTGGCCGGCCTCGTCCTGGTCGGGGCCGGACTGGGCGGGATCGCCTACTGGAAGCTGAACCGGAACATCCACGGCGTCGACATCTCCGGGCAGCTGGGCACCGCCCGGCCGCCCGCCTCCACCGGCGGGGCGTTCAACGTCCTGGTGCTGGGCTCCGACTCGCGCTCCGGCACCAACGGGAGCCTGGCGGGCGGCGACACCGGCGACACCGCCCGCTCGGACACCGCGATGGTGGTGCACGTCAACCAGGCGCACACCGCCGCCTCGGTGGTCTCGATACCCCGCGACACCCTGGTGCCCCGCCCGGCCTGCACCGGCGGCGACGGCAAGCAGGTCGCGTCGGCCCGCAGCGCCATGTTCAACTCCGCGTACGAGGTCGGCGGCCCGGCCTGCGCGGTGAAGACCGCCGAGCAGCTCACCGGGATGCGGATGGACCACTTCGTCGAGGTGGACTTCACCGGCTTCGCCGCGCTGATCGACGCGATCGGCGGGGTGGACGTCACCACCACGGTGCCGATCGACGACGAGGACAGCGGCCTGCACCTGGACGCCGGCACCCACCACCTGGGCGGGCAGCAGGCACTGGCCTTCGTCCGGACCAGGCACGGCGTCGGCGACGGCAGCGACCTGGGCCGGATCGAGCTCCAGAAGGAGATGGTCCGGGCGATGCTCGGGCAGGTCGGCGCGCTCGGCCTGGGCTCCAACCCGGTGGCGATGTGGCAGCTCGGCGACAAGCTGACCAGCTCGCTGACCACCGACTCCGACCTGGCCTCGGTCAGCTCGCTGGTCGGCATGGCGCAGACCGTCAAGAAGATCGGACCGGACCAGCTCACCATGGTCACCCTGCCGGTGGCGTACTCGGTCAGCGACCCCAACCGGGTGGTCCCGAGCAACCCGGCCGCCCAGCAGCTGTGGGCGGCGCTGCGGGCCGACCGGGCGGTGCCGCCGCAGGTGCTCCGGCAGCAGCCGGCCAACCCGGCGCAGGCCGACCCGTCCGCCCCGGCGAGCGCCGGGGCGGGAGCCTCCGCCGGCACCTCGACCGGAGCCTCGGCCGGCACCTCGGCCGAGGCCTCCGCGGACGCCCTCGCCGACGCCTTCGAGGGGGCGGAATAGCGGGCTCCGCCTCCCGGTTTGGGAAGAAGCGGGCAGTGCTGGCACACTGGTCCGTCGGTCCCGGTTCACGAGCGGCTGCCCAGTCCGCCGACCCGGTGCCCTCCCGATCAGCTAGGAGAATCCCTTGAAGTCCAACGTTCACCCGGAGTACGTGCTCACCAAGGTGACCTGCACCTGCGGCAACGAGTTCACCACTCGTTCGACCGAGACCAGCGGCGAGATCCGCGCCGAGGTCTGCTCGAACTGCCACCCGTTCTACACCGGCAAGCAGAAGATTCTGGACACCGGTGGCCGCGTGGCCCGCTTCGAGGCGCGCTTCGGCAAGAAGCTCTCCGGCGGCAAGGCCTAGCGCTTCCACGGCGCCGGTCTCGGACGTCCCCGTGCTCGTGCACGGGGGCTTCCGGACCGGCGCCGTTCGCGTCTCCCCCTCCCGCCCCCTCGCCACCCCCGCTGCGGCACACTCACGGAAGTAGGACAGACCGATGTTCGAGGCAGTCGAAGAGCTCCTCGTCGAGCACGCCGACCTCGAGAAGAGGCTGGCCGACCCGTCGGTGCACGCCGACCAGGCGAACGCCCGCAAGCTGGCCAAGCGGTACGCCGAGCTGACCCCGATCACCCGGACGTACCTGGCCTGGAAGCAGGCCGGCGAGGACATCGCCGCCGCGCGCGAGCTCGCCGTGGAGGACCCGGACTTCATCGCCGAGGCGAAGAGCTCCGAGGCCCGCCAGGAGGAGCTGACCGAGGAGCTGCGGCTGCTGCTGGTGCCGCGCGACCCCAACGACGACAAGGACGTCATCCTGGAGGTCAAGGCGGGCGAGGGCGGCGAGGAGTCCGCGCTGTTCGCCGGCGACCTGCTCCGGATGTACCTGCGCTACGCCGAGCGGCTGGGCTGGAAGACCGAGATCATCGACGCCAACGAGTCCGACCTCGGCGGCTACAAGGACGTCTCGGTGGCGGTCAAGACCAAGGGCAACCCGGAGCCGGGCCACGGCGTCTGGGCGCAGCTGAAGTACGAGGGCGGCGTGCACCGGGTGCAGCGGGTGCCCGCGACCGAGTCGCAGGGCCGGATCCACACCTCCGCCGCGGGCGTGCTGGTCACCCCGGAGGCCGAGGAGGTCGAGGTGGAGATCCACGCCAACGACCTGCGGATCGACGTCTACCGCTCCTCCGGCCCCGGCGGGCAGTCGGTGAACACCACCGACTCCGCGGTCCGGATCACCCACCTGCCGACCGGTATCGTGGCGTCCTGCCAGAACGAGAAGAGCCAGCTGCAGAACAAGGAGCAGGCGATGCGCATCCTGCGGTCGCGGCTGCTGGCCGCCGCGCAGGAGGAGGCCGAGCGGGAGGCGTCCGACGCCCGCCGCAGCCAGGTGCGCACCGTGGACCGCTCCGAGCGGATCCGGACGTACAACTTCCCGGAGAACCGCATCTCCGACCACCGCACCGGGTTCAAGTCGTACAACCTGGACCAGGTGCTGGACGGCGACCTCAACGCGGTGATCCAGTCCTGCGTGGACGCCGACGCCGCGGCCAAGCTGGCCGCCGCGCAGGAGAACTGAGCCGAGGCTAAGGGGCCCGAGGGTATGAACCTGCTGCTCGCCGAGGTGGCCCAGGCCACCCAGCGCCTGGCCGCGGCCGGCGTGCCCTCGCCGCGCTTCGACGCGGAGGAACTCGCGGCGCACACCCACGGCGTGAAGCGCAGCCAGCTGCACACCGTGCCGGACGGGGACTTCGACGCCCGGTACTGGGAGGCGGTCTCCCGCCGCGAGCAGCGCGAGCCGCTCCAGCACATCACCGGACGGGCGTTCTTCCGCTACCTCGAACTGGAGGTCGGCCCCGGGGTGTTCGTCCCCCGGCCGGAGACCGAGTCGGTGGTCGAGTGGGCGATAGACGCGGTCCGCGCGATGGACGTGGCCGAGCCGCTGGTGGTCGACCTGTGCACCGGCTCCGGGGCGATCGCGCTGGCCCTGGCCCAGGAACTGCCCCGCTCCACCGTGCACGCCTTCGAACTCGACGAGGGCGCCCTCGCCTACACCCGCCGCAACGTCGAGGCCAGCCCCGACCGCGCCCGGGTCCACCTGCACCAGGGCGACGCCACCCTGGCCTTCGCCGACGACCGCGGCTGGGACGGCCGGTTCGACCTGGTGATCAGCAACCCGCCGTACATCCCGCTGACCGAGTGGGAGTACGTGGCCCCCGAGGCCCGCGACCACGACCCGCAGCTGTCGCTGTTCTCCGGCGAGGACGGCCTGGACACCATCCGCGGCATCGAACGCGTCGCCGCCCGGCTGCTGCGGCCCGGCGGCGCGGTGGTGATCGAGCACGCCGACACCCAGGGCGGGCAGGTCCCGTGGATCTTCCGCGAGGAGGGCGGCTGGACGGACGCCGCCGACCACCGGGACCTCAACAACCGGCCGCGCTTCACAACGGCCCGGAGGGCGTCGTTGTGAACATCAGGCACAGCACAACCGCCCGGAGGGCGTCGTTGTGAACATCAGGCACAGCACAACGGCCCGGAGGGCGTCGTTGTGAGCACCGGGCACAGCACGACCGCGCGCCGCGCTTCGCTGTAAGTACCAACTGACACCACCGGAAGGGGATTGCTCCGATGAGCCGCCGATACGACTGCTCCGACGCCCAGGACCGCGCGAGCGGGCTGCGTGAGGCCGCCACGGCGATCCGCCGCGGGGAGTTGGTGGTGGTGCCGACCGACACGGTGTACGGGATCGCCGCGGACGCCTTCTCGCCGGAGGCGGTCGCCGCCCTGCTGGACGCCAAGGGCCGGGGCCGGAACATGCCCTCGCCGGTGCTGGTCGGCTCGCCGACCACGCTGCACGGGCTGGTCACCGACTTCTCCGAGCAGGCCTGGGAACTGGTGGACGCGTTCTGGCCCGGCGGCCTGACCCTGGTGGCCCGGCACCAGCCTTCGCTCCGCTGGGACCTGGGCGAGACCCGGGGCACCGTCGCGGTCCGGATGCCGCTGCACCCGGTCGCGCTGGAGCTGCTGAACGCCACCGGCCCGCTCGCGGTCTCCTCCGGCAACAAGACCGGCGGCCCGTCCCCGTCCACCTGCGACGAGGCCGAGGCGCAGCTCGGCGACGCGGTGTCGATCTACCTGGACGGCGGGACGGCGGACTACGGCACGCCCTCGACCATCGTCGACGTCACCGGCAAGGTGCCGGTGGTGCTGCGGGCGGGCGCGATCGGCGTCGAGCAGCTGAGGGAGGTCGTTCCGGACGTGGAGGCCGGCAGTTGACCGCCGCCGCCCCCCTGTACGGAGCGCGGAGCGCCCGGGCACCCTTCGCGGAGCCCGGGCCGCTCCCGCTGGACGCCTTCCGCATCCTGTTCGTCTGCACCGGGAACGTCTGCCGCTCGCCGATCGCCGAGCGGCTCGCCCGGCTGGAGCTCGACTCCCGGCTCGGGGTGCGGGTCGGCCGCCGGATCGTGGTGGAGAGCGCCGGCACCTGGGGCCACGAGGGCGCCCCGATGGAGGCGCACGCGGCGACGGTGCTCGGCGAGTACGGCGCGGACAGCGCGGACTTCGCCGGGCGGGAGCTGCTGGACGAGCACGTGATCGACGCCGACCTGGTGCTGACCGCGACCCTGGACCACCGGGCGCAGGTCATCTCGATGGGCCACGCGGCGGGACTGCGCACCTTCACCATCAAGGAGTTCACCCGTCTGGTGCAAAGGGTCGACCCGCGCACCCTGCCGGACCCCCGGGACGGCGCGCGGCTGACCGAGCGCGCCCGCGCGCTGGTCCGCTCGGCCGCCGCCCTGCGCGGCTGGCTGCTGGCCTCCGCACCCGAGTTCGACGAGCTGAGGGACCCCTATGGGGCACCGATCGGGATGTTCCGCAACTGCGGCGAGGAGATATTCGACGCGCTGGACCCGGTGGTGACCGCCCTGACGGGCGTGGCCCGCTGAGTTGAGCGCCCTCCACTAAAGTTTCCGTGGGGGATTTGTGAAGACTGCGTGCGCAGGCGATGGCGGCAACCGGAAAGGCGCAAGCCCGCGCGTTCGGGCGGGCCGGGCGGTGGGGGCCGACCTACGCTGGAAGGACCTGCCCGCACCGCAGCCTGGAGCCGCACCATGACGGTCGCCGACGCCCCATCCGTCCACTGGGAGGCCGCGGAGGCCCTGCGCACCGCCGACCCGCTGGTCGCCGACCTGCTCACCGCCGAGGCCGAGCGCCGGGCGGACTCGCTGCAACTGCTCGCCGGGGAGAACCTGGCCACCCCCGCCGTCCTGGCCGCGCTCTCCGGCCCGCTGGCCGACAAGTACGCCGAGGGCTACCCGGGCCGCCGGCACCACACCGGCTGCGCGCCCGCCGACACCGTGGAACTGCTGGCGATCGACCGGGCCCGCGAACTGTTCGCCGCCCCGCACGCCAACGTCCAGCCCCGCTCCGGGACTTCGGCGATGCTGGCGGCCTACGCCGCGCTGCTGCGGCCGGGCGACGCGGTGCTCGCCATGTCGCTGGAGCACGGCGGCCACCTCAGCGCCGGCTCGCGGGCCAACTTCTCCGGCCGCTGGTTCCGCTTCCACGGCTACGGGGTGCGCGAGCAGGACGGCCGGATCGACCTCGACCAGGTCCGCGCCCTGGCCCGCGAGCACCGCCCGAAGGCGATCGTGGCCGGCGGCATCTCCTACCCGCGGCACGTCGACTGGGCCGCCTTCCGGGAGATCGCCGACGAGGTGGACGCCTACCTGATCGCCGCCGCCGGACAGACCGCCGGCCTGGTCGCGGCCGGCGCCGCCCCCTCCCCGGTGCCCTACGCGGACGTCACCGTCGCCACCACCCACAAGCTGCTGCGCGGGCCGCGCGGCGGGCTGCTGCTGTGCACCGCCGAACTGGCGGACCGGATCGACCGCGCGGTCTTCCCGTTCACCCAGGGCGGGGCGGCGATGCACGAGGTGGCCGCCAAGGCGGTCGCGCTGGCCCAGGCCGCCACCCCCGCCCACACCGGCTACGTCCGGCGGGCGGTCTCCGGCGCCCGGGCGCTGGCCGCCGCGCTGGCCGCCGCCGGGGCCCAGCCGCTCACCGGCGGCACCGACACCCACCTGGTGACCGCCTCGGTCCGGGCCCTCGGCCTGACCGGCGTGGAGGCCGAACGCCGCTGCGCCGCGGCCGGGTTGCTGCTCGGCCGGTGCGCCGTCCCGTACGACCCGGCGCCGCCGACCGAGACCTCCGGCATCCGGCTGGGCACCGGCACCTGCGCGGCCCAGGGGATGGGCGAGGAGGAGCTCGGCGAGGTCGGCGCCCTGCTCGGCCGGGTGCTCGCCGGGGACGGCCCGGAGCCGGTGCGCGGCCGGGTGCGGGAGCTGGCCCGGGCCTTCGCCGGGCGGCGCTGAGCCCCCCGGCACGGGGTTCGGGGCCGTCGGGGAGAACCGCGATGCGGGGCCCGGGCGTCGGAGTCAATAAGGTGTGCTCCGTGGCGACGCACCTCGAATCCCGAACCAGCGCGGGAGTACCCTGCGTACTCGTCCGTCCGAGCGCGACCCTGGAGGCCGGTGGTGCGTGAGTATCTGCTGGTCATGTTCGTCTCGGCGGCGGTGACCTACCTGCTGGTCAGCCCGGTCCGCAAGTTCGCGATCGCGGCCGGCGCGATGCCCGCCGTCCGGGCGCGCGACGTGCACCGCGAGCCCACGCCGCGGCTCGGCGGCATCGCGATGTTCGGCGGCCTGCTGGCCGGCCTGCTGGCGGCGTCCCAACTGACCAACCTCGGGCGGCTGTTCGTGCAGAGCGCGGACATCAAGGCGCTGCTCTCCGGGGCCGGGATCATGTTCGTGCTGGGCGTCCTGGACGACAAGTGGGGCGTGGACGCGCTGGTGAAGCTCGGCGGACAGATGATCGCCGCCGGCGTGATGGTCTGGCAGGGCATCACGGTGATCGCCATCCCGGTGCCCGGCTACGGCTCGGTCCCGGTCACCCCGACCCAGGGCATGCTGATCTCGGTCGTGCTGGTGGTCGTGATGGTCAACGCGGTCAACTTCATCGACGGCCTGGACGGCCTGGCCGCCGGCATGGTCTGCATCGCCGCGATGGCCTTCTTCCTCTACTCGTACCGGCTCTGGCTCGGCTACGGGATCAACGACGCCGCGCCCGCCGCGTTGTTCACCGCGGTGCTGATCGGCATGTGCCTGGGCTTCCTGCCGCACAACCTGCACCCGGCGCGGATCTTCATGGGCGACTCCGGCTCGATGATGCTGGGCCTGATGCTGGCCGTCGCGGCGATCTCGATCACCGGCCGGGTCGACCCCGACCTGATCACCGAGCAGGTCGGTTCGCAGACCACCGCCGTGCACGCCCTGGTGCCGATCTACATCCCGCTGCTGCTGCCGCTGACCGTGATCGCGCTGCCGCTGGCCGACCTGCTGCTGGCCGTGGTGCGCCGCACCTGGGCGGGCAAGTCGCCGTTCGCGGCGGACAAGCAGCACCTGCACCACCGGCTGCTGGAGGTCGGGCACTCGCACAGCCGGGCCGTGCTGATCATGTACTTCTGGGCCGCGCTGATCGCCTTCGGCACCGTCGCGGTGTCGATCACCCACACCGGCCGCGCGGTGGTGCTCACCATGGCCGGCCTGTGCCTGGTCGGCCTCGCGGTGCTGCTGATGCCGCGGTTCAAGCCGCGCGCGCCCAGGGCCGTCCAGTCCTTCGTGCCGCCCCGCTACCGGGACGGCGAGCCGGGCCGGGCGGCGGAGTCGGCCGGGTCGGTCGCGTCGGCGGAGCGCGGGCAGGACGCCGAGGACGCCCAGAACGCCGAGGACGCCGAGCCGGCCGCGATGGCCGAGCTGTCGGCCGAGGACAAGGCCCTGCTGGGACGGCTCGGGACGGGCGCCACGGCGGCCGGGCCGCGCGGCGAGCGGCGCTCCTGACGGCAGGTCAGTTCCCGTTGGGCCGTCCGGCGGCACCCGTTCGGAGGCACTTGTCCGCCCTTGGTGTGACAGGTACCACACCTTCATGGTAAAGCTCTCATCAAATAGTTTGTGATACCGTTCACGAGTACCGAGAACACGCCGAAAGACCTGACAGGTGGAGGACTTCCGTCCCTGGTCGGTCTCCCTCGACGGACGCGCCGTCCAGGCGGCTGTCCGCGGCGCGTTCCGCGCACCCCCCGCGTTCTCTCTGCCCCCCGTTTCCGACATGCCGCCGGAGTTGCCGACATGCCGTCCCACGACGCCCGGATCCTCCGTGGCGCCGCAATCCCCACTGCGGTCGCCGGAGTGGTCGCCATGGCGATCGCCCTCGCCGTCGCCCAGGGGAAGGGGCTGCTCGGTGCCCTGCTCGCGACGGTGGTCGTGATCCTGTTCTTCGGCGCCGGCCAGATCGCGCTCGACCGGCTGGGCCGGAACAACCCGCAGATGCTGATGCCGGTCGCGATGCTGGTCTACACCACTCAGATCCTGGTGGTCGGCGTCCTGCTCGCGGTGGCCAAGCGCCTCACCTTCTTCGACCACAAGGTCTTCGGCCTCTCGCTGCTCGGCCTGGTGATCGTCTGGATGGGCTTCCAGGTGCGGGGCTGGCTCAAGGCCAAGACCTTCTACGTGGAACCCGACGGCAAGCCGAAATCCGGGCGTCAACCGTGAGCGGGGCATGCCGTCCCCCTCGCGAGGGGGGCGGTGTTTATGCCCTCCTGACGGGCTGCTATCGTCCGTCCCGACGGCGGAGTACGGGAAGCGGCCAGGTCCCTCCGAGAATCGGACGGATCGCCCCCCGGCTCCACGAAGCTTTCGAAGATCCCGCGGTGGGGATATGCGCCGCGCCGGGTCAGCGAGAAATCCAACTAGTCCCAGTGCCGCACCGTGGCCGACGGCCACGCCGACACACCGAGGTTGCCGTAACCATGCGTCAGAACGAAGGAGTCTGTGGTGGGTGCTGACGTCCAGCTCGCCTCCGAGGCCGGTTGCCACCTTTTCTCCGGCTGCGGCTTCCCCGCCCCCGGCCTGAACGAGTTCGAGTTCAAGCCGATCTTCTCGGTCGGGAGCGTCGACTTCACCAAGCCGATGCTGCTGTCGATCATCTGTGCGCTGCTGGTGGTCGGCTTCTTCTGGGCCGCGTTCGCCAAGCCGAAGCTGCTCCCGGGCAAGCTCCAGCTGGTCGGCGAGATCGGGTACGACTTCGTCAAGCGGAGCATCGTGCTGGAGACGATCGGCAAGAAGGGCGAGAAGTACGTCCCGATGCTGGTCTCGATGTTCTTCTTCGTATGGATCATGAACATCATGTCCATCGTCCCGTTCGCCCAGTTCCCGGTGATGTCGCGGATCGCGTTCCCGGTCGGGCTCGCGGCGATCGTGTGGATCACCTACATGACGCTGACCTTCAAGAAGCACGGCTTCGTCGGCGGCATGAAGAACCTCTGCTGGCCGTCGGGCATCCCGGGCTGGGTCATGTTCATCCTGGTGCCGATCGAGTTCTTCTCGAACATCTTCGTGCGCCCCTTCACCCTCGCGGTCCGAGCCTTCGCCAACATGTTCGCCGGTCACCTGCTGATCGTCGTCTTCTCGGTGGCCTCCTGGTACCTGCTGAGCCCCAGCATCGGCGCCCTGTACGGCTCGGTGTCCTTCGTGGTGGCCGCGGCCCTGACCGCCTTCGAGCTGCTGGTGCAGTTCCTGCAGGCGTACATCTTCGTGATGCTCGCCAGCAGCTACATCGCCGGTGCCCTGGAAGAGGCGCACTGAGCCCCGCGGCCCCGGCCGCGCCCCGAACTCCCGGTGGCCAACACCCACCGGTATCCCATCCCCGCAAAGGATTAGCTGAGATGTCCGCTCTCGCTGAGGTTTCCGGTTCCGTCGCTTCCATCGGCTACGGCCTCGCCGCGATCGGCCCCGGCATCGGTGTCGGTCTGATCTTCGGTAACGGCGTGCAGGCGATGGCCCGCCAGCCCGAGGCCGCCGGCCTGATCCGCTCGAACATGTTCATCGGCTTCGCGCTGACCGAGGCCCTCGCCCTGATCGGCATCGTCATGCCGTTCGTCTACGGCGCCTGAGCCGGACGTTCCGGTAGCCAATTCCGACGAAAGGTTCTGATATGGCCCCCGAGGTTCTCCTCGCGGCAGAAGAGAAGATGAACCCTCTTCTCCCCGCGTGGCCCGAGGTCATCATCGGCCTGCTCTGCTTCTTCATCGTCTTCGGCATCCTCGGCAAGAAGCTCCTCCCCAGCATCGAGAAGGTGCTGGGAGAGCGCCGCGACGCCATCGAAGGCGGCATGAAGCGCGCGGAGACCGCTCAGGCCGAGGCCCAGGCCCTGCTGGAGCAGTACCGCGCCGAGCTCGCCGAGGCGCGCCACGAGGCCGCGCGGATCACCGAGCACGCCCGTGAGCAGGGCGCCGCCCTGATCAACGAGATGCGCGAGGAGGGCCAGCGCCAGCGCGAGGCCATCGTCGCCGCCGGCCACGCCCAGATCGAGGCCGACAAGAAGCAGGCCACCGCGGTCCTGCGCCAGGACGTCGGTTCGCTGGCCTCCCAGCTGGCCTCCCGCATCGTCGGCGAGTCCCTGGAGGACCACGCCCGCCAGAGCGGGGTCATCGACCGCTTCCTGGACGAGCTGGAGTCCAAGGCCACCGCTGCCCAGGGTGCGTCCAAGTGATCGGCGCGAGCCGTGAGGCACTCGCCGCCGGCCGCGAGAACCTGGAGAGCCTGACCGACAACACTTCGGTGGACGCGGCCAAGCTCGCCGGGGAACTCACCGCCGTCACCGCGCTGCTGGACCGCGAGGTCTCGCTGCGCCGGGTGCTGACCGATCCGTCCCGGTCCGGTCAGGACAAGGCCCGGCTGGCCGCCTCGCTGCTGAACGGCCAGGTCTCCGGCGAGAGCGTCGACCTGGTCTCCGGCCTGGTCCGCTCGCGCTGGTCCGGCCCGCGCGACCTGGTCGACGCGGTCGAGCAGCTCGCCGCGTACGCCGAGGTCATCGCCGCCGACCGGGCGGGCGCGCTGGACGACGTCGAGGACGAGCTGTTCCGGTTCGGCCGGGTGGTGGCGGGCTCGCACGAGCTGCGCGCCGCGCTGACCGAGCCGAAGGCCGACGCCGCCGCCAAGGCCGCGCTGGTGCGCAAGCTCCTCGGCGGCCGCGCCAACGCGGGCACCGTCCGCCTGGTCACCAGCCTGGTCACCGCCCCCCGGGGCCGTAGCCTGGAAGGTGGCCTGGAGACCTACTCCAAGCTCGCCGCCTCCCGGCGGGGCCGCGTGGTGGCCCTGGTCACCACCGCGATCCCGCTCTCCGACCGCCAGAAGGACCGCCTCGCCGCCGCGCTGGCCGGTCTCTACGGGCGGCAGGTCCACCTGAACATCGACGTGGACCCCTCGGTCCAGGGCGGTGTCCGGGTGCAGATCGGCGACGAGATCATCGACGGCACCGTGTCGAGCCGCCTGGAAGGCGCTCGCCAGGGCCTCGAAGGCTGAGCACCAGCACTATCCGACCCTCGGTCGGGCGTCGGTCCACACCAGGTGGGCCGGCAAAACGTACGGCCGGTTCACCCGACCCGGCCGAGAGTCGAGCACTTGCGGCCCTCAATGGCGGGCCGAGGATCGCAAACTAGGAGAGCAGGGAAGCCTGATGGCGGAGCTTACGATCCGTCCGGAGGAGATCCGGGACGCGCTGGCCGACTTTGTCCAGTCGTACCAGCCGGACGCGGCCTCGCGTGAAGAGGTCGGCACGGTCACCGAGGCCATGGACGGTATCGCCAAGGTCGAGGGCCTGCCCTCGGTCATGGCCAACGAGCTGCTGAAGTTCGAGGACGGCACCCTCGGCCTCGCGCTGAACCTCGACACCCGCGAGATCGGTGTCGTCGTCCTCGGTGAGTTCTCGGGCATCGAGGAGGGCCAGACGGTGCAGCGCACCGGCGAGGTCCTCTCCGTCCCGGTCGGCGACGGCTACCTCGGCCGTGTCGTGGACCCGCTGGGCAACCCGATCGACGGCCTGGGCGAGATCGCGTCCACCGGCCGCCGCGCCCTGGAGCTGCAGGCCCCCGGCGTCATGGCCCGCAAGTCGGTCAAGCAGCCGCTGCAGACCGGCATCAAGGCGATCGACGCCATGACCCCGATCGGCCGCGGCCAGCGCCAGCTGATCATCGGTGACCGTCAGACCGGCAAGACCGCCGTCGCCGTCGACACGATCATCAACCAGCGCGACAACTGGCGCTCGGGCGACC
This sequence comes from Kitasatospora sp. SolWspMP-SS2h, assembly GCF_003259315.1. Classification (GTDB taxonomy): domain Bacteria; phylum Actinomycetota; class Actinomycetes; order Streptomycetales; family Streptomycetaceae; genus Kitasatospora; species Kitasatospora fiedleri. The sequence continues at coordinate 221,504 of NZ_QLLT01000011.1, forward strand.
CGGAGAAGCAGGTCCGCTGCATCTACGTCGCCGTGGGCCAGAAGGGCTCCACCATCGCGTCCGTCCGCGGCGCCCTGGAGGAGGCCGGCGCGCTGGAGTACACCACCATCGTGGCCGCTCCCGCCTCCGACCCGGCCGGCTTCAAGTACCTCGCCCCGTACACCGGTTCGGCCATCGGCCAGGAGTGGATGTACGACGGCAAGCACGTCCTCATCGTCTTCGACGACCTGTCGAAGCAGGCCGAGGCCTACCGCTCCGTCTCCCTGCTGCTGCGCCGCCCGCCGGGCCGCGAGGCGTACCCGGGCGACGTCTTCTACCTGCACTCCCGCCTGCTGGAGCGCTGCGCCAAGCTGAACGACGCCCTCGGCGGCGGCTCGATGACCGGTCTGCCGATCATCGAGACCAAGGCCAACGACGTCTCGGCGTACATCCCGACCAACGTCATCTCGATCACCGACGGCCAGTGCTTCCTGGAGTCCGACCTGTTCAACGCCGGCATCCGCCCGGCCGTGAACGTCGGCATCTCGGTCTCCCGCGTCGGTGGCTCCGCCCAGATCAAGGCCATGAAGTCGGTCGCCGGCCGCCTGCGCCTGGACCTCGCCCAGTACCGCGAGCTGGAGGCGTTCGCCGCCTTCGGTTCCGACCTGGACGCGGCCTCCAAGGCCCAGCTGGAGCGCGGTGCGCGCATGGTCGAGCTGCTGAAGCAGGGCCAGTACCAGCCGTTCCCGGTCGAGGAGCAGGTCGTCTCCATCTGGGCCGGCACCACCGGTCAGCTGGACGACGTCCCGGTGGCGGAGATCCGCCGCTTCGAGCGCGAGTTCCTGGACAACCTGCGCCTGGAGCACAAGGGCATCCTGACCGGCATCGCCGAGACCCAGAAGCTCGAGGACGGCACGATCGACGCGCTGACCGCCGCGATCACGTCCTTCAAGCAGGGCTTCACCACGGCTGACGGCAAGCTGCTCTCCGAGCAGGCCTGAGTCCGGTAGCGAGGGAAAGGACGTAACGACCCAATGGGAGCACAGCTTCGGGTCTACAAGCGCCGCATCCGCTCCGTCACCGCGACGAAGAAGATCACCAAGGCGATGGAGATGATCTCCGCGTCGCGCATCGTCAAGGCGCAGCGCGCGGTGGCCGCCTCCACTCCGTACGCCGACGAGCTCACCCGCGCGGTGACCGCGGTGGCCACCCGGTCCACCGCGAAGCACCCGCTGACCACCGAGAACCCGAACGCGCAGCGCGCGGCGGTCCTGCTGATCACGGCGGACCGCGGCCTGGCGGGCGGCTACTCGACCAACGCCATCAAGCAGTCGCTGGCGCTCGCCGCCCGCCTCCGCGAAGAGGGCAAGGAGGTGGTCACGTACATCGTCGGCCGCAAGGGCGTGGGCTACTACGGCTTCCGCAACCTGGCGGTGGCGAACTCCTGGACCGGCTTCTCCGACAAGCCGACCTACGGGGACGCCAAGACGGTCGCGGCGGACCTGATCGAGGCCTTCACCGCGGAGACCGGCGGCGTGGACGAGCTGCACCTGGTGTCGACCGAGTTCGTGTCGATGCTGACGCAGAACGCCATCGACCGGCGCCTGCTGCCGCTGCGGCTCGACGAGGTCGAGCTCAGCGACGCGACGCCGGCCAAGGACCAGATCTTCCCGCTCTACGACTTCGAACCGTCGGCGGAGGGCGTCCTCGACGCGCTGCTGCCGCGGTACGTCGAGAGCCGGATCTACAACGCGCTGCTGCAGTCGGCCGCTTCCGAGCACGCCGCCCGCCGCCGCGCGATGAAGAGCGCGACGGACAACGCCGGCGAGCTCATCAAGTCGCTCACGCGGCTTGCCAACTCGGCCCGACAGGCCGAGATCACCCAGGAAATCAGCGAGATCGTCGGCGGTGCCAACGCCCTCGCCGACGCTAGCCGCGGGAGCGAATGAGTATGACCACCACTGTTGAGCCGACGGGCGCCGGACTGGCCACGGGCCGCGTCGCCCGGGTCATCGGCCCGGTCGTCGACGTGGAGTTCCCCGTCGACGCGATTCCCGACATGTTCAACGCCCTGCACGTCGAGGTGGACAACCCCGACGGCACGGGCCGCAAGACCCTGACCCTCGAGGTCGCCCAGCACCTCGGCGACGGCCTGGTCCGCGGCATCTCGATGCAGCCGACCGACGGCCTGGTCCGCGGTTCGCAGGTCACCGACACCGGTTCGGCGATCTCCGTCCCGGTCGGCCAGATCACCAAGGGCAAGGTGTTCAACGCCCTCGGTGAGGTGCTGAACGTCGACAAGGCCGAGTTCGACGCCCAGGTCGAGGTCAAGTGGCCGATCCACCGCAAGGCCCCGAACTTCTCCGAGCTCGAGTCCAAGACCGAGATGTTCGAGACCGGCATCAAGGTCATCGACCTGCTCACCCCGTACGTCACCGGTGGCAAGATCGGCCTGTTCGGTGGCGCCGGCGTCGGCAAGACCGTGCTCATCCAGGAGATGATCTACCGCGTCGCCGAGAACTTCGGTGGTGTGTCGGTGTTCGCCGGTGTCGGCGAGCGCACCCGTGAGGGCAACGACCTCATCGACGAGATGGTCGACTCGGGCGTCCTGGACAAGACCGCGCTGGTCTTCGGCCAGATGGACGAGCCGCCGGGCACCCGCCTGCGGGTCGCGCTCTCCGCGCTGACCATGGCGGAGTACTTCCGCGACGTCGAGAAGCAGGACGTGCTCCTCTTCATCGACAACATCTTCCGGTTCACCCAGGCCGGTTCCGAGGTGTCGACCCTGCTCGGCCGCATGCCCTCCGCGGTGGGCTACCAGCCGAACCTGGCCGACGAGATGGGCCTCCTCCAGGAGCGCATCACCTCGACCCGCGGACACTCGATCACCTCGATGCAGGCGATCTACGTCCCCGCGGACGACCTGACCGACCCGGCGCCGGCCACCACCTTCGCCCACCTGGACGCGACCACCGTGCTGTCGCGCCCGATCTCGGAGAAGGGCATCTACCCGGCCGTCGACCCGCTGGACTCCACGTCCCGCATCCTCGACCCGCGGTACATCACGCAGCTCCACTACGACACGGCCGTCCGCATCAAGGGGATCCTGCAGAAGTACAAGGACCTCCAGGACATCATCGCGATCCTCGGCATCGACGAGCTGTCCGAGGAGGACAAGATCACGGTGCAGCGGGCCCGCCGCATCGAGCGCTTCCTCTCGCAGAACACCTACGTGGCGAAGCAGTTCACCGGTGTGGACGGTTCGACCGTGCCGCTGTCGGAGACCATCGAGGCCTTCAACGCGATCGCGGACGGCAAGTACGACCACGTCCCGGAGCAGGCGTTCTTCATGTGCGGTGGCATCGACGACCTCGAGCGCAACGCCGCCGAGCTGCTGAAGAAGTAACCGCAGGCCGGCTGCACGGCAGACCGAACCGTTGAGGGGTGGTCCCCGGCTCTCGTCGGGGGCCACCCCTCACCGCTGGATCTGCTGTGATCCCGGTCATCTACGGGCCCCTGGTTTCGTTCCGGGGACGCGTGACCGTTATTCTTACCGAAACTGCCGAGATCGCCGCCCGTTCGCCCGGGCGTCCGATGGCCGGCAAGAGCCAAGGAGCCCACGTTGGCTGAGCTGCACGTCGAGCTGGTCGCAGCCGACCGCAAGGTGTGGTCCGGTGCGGCCACCATCGTCGTCGCCCGTACGGCCTCCGGTGACACCGGCATCATGCCCGGCCACACCCCGGTGCTGAGCGTGCTGGAGACCGGCCCGGTCACCATCCGCACCGCCGACCAGGGCACTGTCGTGGCCGCGGTGCACGGCGGCTTCATCTCGTTCGCCGACAACAAGCTGTCGATCCTCGCCGAGATCGCCGAGCTGGCCGACGAGATCGACGTCGCCCGGGCCGAGCGGGCGCTGGAGAACGCCAAGACCGAGGCCGACTCGCACGCCGAGCGCCGCGCCGAGGTCCGCCTGCTCGCCGCCGGCGGGTTGAAGGCGCACCACTGAGCCTGGTCTCAGCGACGGTCCCGGGGACGCCTGGAGCGTGACCCCGGGACTGTCGTATCAGTTGGTAGGAATGAGCGGCCGTGGGTCGGCCGCCACGGGGAAGCAGCGAGGAGGTAGGTGAGCGTGGTCCTCGCCCTTGTGGTGTGCGCGGTGGTGGTGGTCCTGGCCATCGCCGGGCTGGTCGGCTTCGCGGTGCGCCGCCGCCTCATCCAGCGGGTGGGCGGCACCTTCGACTGCTCCTACCGGTTGAAAATGCCGGCCGACGCCTCCACGCAGCCGGATCTCGACGAGAACGGCCAACCCACCTCCGCCCCGGTCCCGCAGACCGACGGCAAGGGGTGGGTTTTTGGTATCGGCCGCTACAGCGGCGACTCGATCGAGTGGTTCCGGGTCTTCTCCTACGCCCCCCGACCGCGCCGGGTGCTGCCGCGCACCGAGATCGAGGTGCTGGGCCGGCGCTACCCGCAGGGCCAGGAGGAACTCGCCCTGCTCTCGGGCTCGGTGGTGCTGCGCTGCCTGCACAAGGGCGCCCCGCTGGAGCTGGCGATGAGCGACGACGCGCTGACCGGCTTCCTGGCCTGGCTGGAGGCGGCGCCGCCCGGACAGCGGGTCAACGTCGCGTAGCGACGGGCCCGCTGGTGGGGGCACCCCCGGCCGAAGGCTGGGGGATGGGTCAACGTCGCGTAGCGACGGACCCGCTGGCGGGGGACGGGTCAACGTCGGCCTGGTGAGGCGCTGTTAACGGTGGTGAACCCGCGCGCTAGGCTGCGGGCATGGTGAACCTGACGCGCATCTACACCCGGACCGGGGACGACGGCACGACCGCGCTCGGCGACATGAGCCGCACCACCAAGACCGACCCCCGGCTGATCGCGTACGCGGACACCAACGAGGCCAACGCGGCGCTCGGCGTGGCGCTGGCCGCCGGGCAGTTGGACGAGGAACTGGTCACGGTGCTGACCCGGGTCCAGAACGACCTGTTCGACGTCGGCGCGGACCTGGCCACCCCGGTCGTCGAGGACCCGAAGTACCCGCCGCTGCGGGTCGAGCAGTCGTACGTCGACCGGCTGGAGGCCGACTGCGACCGCTTCCTCGCCGAGTTGGAGAAGCTGCGCAGCTTCATCCTCCCCGGCGGTACGCCCGGCGCGGCCCACCTGCACCTGGCGTGCACCGTGGTGCGGCGGGCCGAGCGGTCGACCTGGGCGGCGATCGAGGCGTACGGCGAGGGCGTCAACCCGCTGACCGCGAAGTACCTCAACCGGCTGTCCGACCTGCTGTTCATCCTGGCCCGCACCGCCAACAAGGAGCGCGGCGACGTGCTCTGGGTGCCCGGCGAGAACCGCTGACCCGCCCGGCGGCGATCAGCAGGTCGGCGCCGACCACCAGCAGCGGACCAGGCGGCGGACGGCCCGGACGGCCCGGACGGTCTGCCAGGGCGGCGCGCTGTTCGGCGCCGGGGCGTACCGGGGCTCGCTGACGGCCACTCTGCCGATGTACACCGGCCTGCTGTGCGCGGCGACCCTGTGGGGTCCGGTCCGGATGAGCGAGGTGCGGCAACCGGCCTTCGCCGCAGCCATGTTGGTGCTCTCCGGGCTGGTCCTCCTGGCCCCGGTCCGGACGGCCGACCCGCTGCGCCGCCGCCGGGACCGCGCCGAGGCCGAAGGGCTGCGGGCCGAACGGGCCCCGCTGTCGGCCGAGTCGGACCGGCGCGGCGAGCTGTCCGCGCCGCTGGAGCTCGCCGCGTCCAGGAGCCGCTGACCGACGCGGTCAAGCCCGCCGCGCCCGGTCCGGTGCGGCTGGAGATCCGGTACGGCGAGCGGGAGTTGGCGATCCCGGTGGAGTCCGCGCACCGGGCCGGGGCGGGCCGGCCGGTGCTGCCGCGGACGGCGGACGGCGGGCGAGGGCGGCGGGCGGCGGGCGGGGGAGCGGGCGTGATCCGGGTGCTGCTGCTCACCACCTTCGACCTGGACGAGTGCCGGTGGGGCGCGCTGCGGGTCGGCGCCGCCGGGTCCCTGCTCAAGGACCTGGCGGCCGAGGCGCTGGCCGACGGCGTCCGGGCGGTGGCCCGTGGCGGCGGGGTGCTCGCCCCGTGCGGCCCCCGGCGGCTCCGGCGGGTGCTGCGGAGCCGGCGCCCCGGGAGCGGGAGGTGCTGGGCTGCCTCGGGGGCGGGCCTGTCCAACGCCGAGGCCGCCGCCCGGGCGCACACCGCCGAGACGCACGTCAGCCGCGTCCTGGCCGGGCTCGGCCTCCGGCAGCCGGGTTCGGGCGGGGACAAGCGGCGATCCTCGCCCAGGAGCCGGGGTGCCCGGCCCGGGGGAGCGGTGCGGGCGGGACGCGGCCGGGGGCGGGGCGCGAGGGGCACAGATCACACCCGTCCCGGCGCAGATCACACTGCCGGAACGCACCACGGCGGGCGCGCTCCCACTAGAGTCCGGCGAGAGCGCTGCCGCTCCCGCGGTCGGTCCGTACTGCCCGGGTGCGGGACGTTCTGGGCGGCTGGGTGAGTTTGCTCACGGTCCGCCCGCAGACGGGTGATTTGGGCGGCAATCGAGCGTAGGTGTGAGGTGTTCCTGCGTATATTCCCTCGGACGGGTGAAGTTGAGGGGCAGTCCGGCGGGTGGCAGCAACCTGCGGAACTGGTTCACCGTCAGATTCAGAAGGGGCCGGTGCGCGGCCACGGCCCCGTGGAGCACGGACGTTCCCCGAGGTGCGGGCGGCACCGTGGAGCGGACGCCCGACGGACGGCCGAGGAGGAGGACAGCATGCGCATCACCGGCGACCACACCGGACTGGCCATCGAAGGGCGGCTCGACGTGCGCAGCGCCGCCGACGCCAGGGCGCTGCTGCACGCCGCCGTCGACGGCGGCGAGGGAGACCTGGTCCTCGACCTCGGACGCCTGGAGTTCTGGGACGCCACCGGGCTCGGCGTCATCATGGGCACCCACCGCCGGGCCGGCCGGGTCGGGCGTCGGCTGGTGCTCCGGGAGGTGCCGGTCCAGTTGCAGCGCCTGCTGGTGGCGACCCGGCTGCACCGCATCCTGGCGGTCGAGGGAGCGGTGCAGGACCCCTGCGGGACGACGCTTCCCGCGCTCGGCTAGGCCGGCCCACGGGCGACGGCCGGGCGACGGCCGGGAGGCGGACGGCGCACGGCCGGGTTCGTGTGCGGACGGCTCGGCGTCGGAACCACCCCTGTGTGGTGACCCGTCGTGTCCATGTGGGAAAGTCTCCGCTCAGGTGTCCGAGTGGCGGGGAGCAGCGACGTGGGTCAGCCGAGCGGGGAGTTCCGGGGGGACGGGGTGCGCCCGCGAAGCGGGGAACTGGTCAGCGGCGAACGGCTGGTGGTGGTCGGCGGCCCGGAGGGCTCCGAGGCCCGGCACTGCCCGGACGAGTGGATGCCGCAGCCCCGCCGGATCCGCGGCCTCGTGCAGGCCCGGCCGGAACTCGGACCCAGCCCGGCCGTCGGCCCGCTCGCCCTGGGCGCCGGCCCCGGCGACCTGCGGCTGCTGGACCGCGACGCCGACATCGCCGCCCTGCTGGAACAGCTCCGGGCCGGACGCTCGGTGCAGCTGCTCGGCCAGGCCGGCTCGGGCCGCTCCGCGCTGCTCGCGGCCGTCGCCGAGGCGGCCGGGGAGCTCGCCCCGGACGGCGTGGTGCGGCTGAGCGGCTACCGGCGCACCACCGCCGACCTGCTCCAGGACCTGTTCGCCGCCACCCACCAGGCCCCCGACTTCCGCCCGGACCGCGAACAGCTGGCCGAACTGCTGGCCGGCGTCGCCGCGGTGGTGGTGATCGACGACGTCGAGCCGTCCGGCGAGGAACTGGAGGAACTGCTCGCCGCCGCCCCCGAGTGCGCGTTCCTGCTGGCCGCCCTCCCCGACACCCCGCCCTCGCCCCCCGGCTCCCGGCTGCGCGACCACCTGGTGGCCGGCCTGTCCCGCCCCGCCTGCCTGACCCTCGCCGCCCGACTGGCCGGACGCCCGCTGGACGAGGCCGAACGGGCCTGGGCGGTGGACCTCTGGTTCGAGTCCGAGGGCCTGCCGCTGCGCTTCGTCCGGGCCGCCGCGCTGCTGCGCCAGCGCGACGTCACGGTGGACGCGCTGATCGCCGCGCAGGAGGACCGCCGGAGCGTGTTCGGCTCCGTCCACGAGTACGAACTGCCCCGCGACCCGGCCGAGTTGGAGCGCGAGCTGCGCCGCCAGGTGCCGCTGCCCTCGGTGGGGGAGAGCGCCGCCCCGGCCCGCCGCCTGGTCCAGGGGCTGAGCGAGTCGGCCCGGCTGGTGCTGCGCCTCGCGCTCGCCCTCGGCGGGGAGTGCCCGACCGCGCCGCACCTGCCCGCCCTGGTCGACGTCGGCCTCGGCGAGAGCGCCCTGCAGGAACTCGTCGAAACCGGACTGGCGGTCTCCGTCGGCGGCCACCACCGCCTCACCGAGGGCGTGCTCGACGCGCTGCTGCCCGAGGTCGAGGCCGACGGCAACGGCCTGCCCGCGCCGTTCGCCCCCGACGGGATCGCGCACGGCGCCGCCGAACACCTCGCCTGGTGGGTCGGCCACGCCTCGGTCTCCACCCGGCAGGTCGCCGCCGAGGCCGAGGTGATCCTCGCCGTGCTGCTCGCCGAACGGGACGCCGACCGGCCCGCCGAGGTGCTCCGGCTGGCCCGGGCCGCCGCCCCCGCGCTCGCCCTGTCGCTGCGCTGGGGTGCCTGGGAACGCGCCCTGCAACTCGGCCTGGAAGCCGCCAGGATGCTCGGCGCACCCGCCGAACAGGGCTGGTTCCAGCACGAGTTGGGCGTGTACGCGCTCTGCGCGGGCAGCCCGCAGCGGGCCGCCGCCGAACTGGAGGCGGCGATCGCGCTGCGCGCCGCCGCGGGCGAACAGCGCGGCGGGGCTGCGGCCCGCCGGATGCTCGACCTGATCCGGCTGGAGGAGACCGCCGCACTCACCGCCGGCCCCGGCAGCGAACCCGCCCGCCGCCGCCGCGCCATCCGGGCGATCGCCCAGGTGGTGCCCGGCCGGCTGCGCAAGCGGGCCCCGCGCGGCGCCCGCAAGACCGTCCTGCTGGCCGGCGCCGCCGTGATGGCGCTCGGTGTCCTCGGCACCGCGATCGGCGTCGCCGCCGGCGGCGACGACCACCCCGGCGGCGACCGCACCGGCAACTCCGCGGACGACCTGCCCCCGCTCGACCCCGCCACCTCCCCCCGCCCCAGCAGCTCCCCCGCGCCCGCGCCCTCCGGCAGCGAGAGCCCCTCCGCGACGGACCCGGGCAGCCCGAGCGAGACCCCGCCCCCCGCCACCAGCGGCCCGGCCACCACCAGCCCGTCGGCCACCCACCGGCCCGGCAGCACCCCGAGCCCGACCACCACCGCGACCAAGCCGGGCACCACGACCAATCCGGGTACGACGCCACCGCCGACCACCACGACCCCCAAGCCCACCGACACGGCGAAGCCGACGAACACGCCCACGACCACCGACCCGACGCCGCCCACGCCGACCGGTAGCGCGACCACCACACCCCCCGCCACGGCGACACCCACCAGTACCCCCTAGCGGAACCCGTGACCGCCCGTCAGGGCAGCAGCTGCTCCAGGGCCGCGTCCCCGCGGGCGAGGCGGCGCGCGTGGGCCGCCCGGGCCGGGCGGGTCGGCAGCGTCTCCAGCGGGTCGGCGGCGTCCGGGCCGAGGGCGCGGCGCAGCGGGCGGCGGGCCGGCCCAGCGGGGTGCCGCGTGCGCACGGCCAGGCTTCGGCGGCGTCCGGGCCCCCGGCGGCGTGCGCCTCCCGCAGCGGGGCCGCCCCGCCCGCCGGCGCCCCGGCTCCGGTCGGGGGCCGACGTCGGGTGCGTCGCGTGCGGGGCGGGCCGCCCCGGGGCCCGGGGAGGGCTAGAAGAGCTTGAGCTTGTCGTCGTCGATGCCGCGCAGCTCGTCGTAGTCGAGGACGACGCAGCCGATGCCCCGGTCGGTGGCCAGCACCCGGGCCTGGGGCTTGATCTCCTGGGCGGCGAAGACGCCCTTGACCGGGGCCAGCAGCGGGTCGCGGTTGAGGAGTTCGAGGTAGCGGGTGAGCTGCTCGACGCCGTCGATCTCGCCGCGGCGCTTGATCTCGATGGCGACGGTGGTGCCGTCGGAGTCGCGGCAGAGGAGGTCGACCGGGCCGATCGGGGTCGGGTACTCGCGGCGGATCAGCTGCCAGCCGGAGCCGAGCACCTCCATCCGGTCGGCGAGCAGCTCCTGGAGGTGGGCCTCCACGCCGTCCTTGATCAGGCCGGGGTCGACGCCGAGTTCGTGCGAGGAGTCGTGGTGGACGTCCTCCAGCGTGATGATCAGCTTCTCGCCGGCCTTGTTGGTGACCGTCCACACGCCGTCGCCCTCCTTGAGGGAGCACGGCGGCGACATCCAGTTCAGCGGCTTGTAGGCCCGGTCGTCGGCGTGGATGCTGACGCTCCCGTCGGCCTTCACGATCACCAGGCGCACGGCGGAGGGCAGATGTGCAGCGAGGCGGCCCGCGTAGTCCACGGTGCATTTGGCGATGACAAGACGCATGGGGACAAGCCTAAGGCCCGCCGGGAGTGCCCCGGTCCGTGTTCGATTCCGGAGGGCGGGCCACCGGTGGCCGGGCCGGTGGGGTCGAGGCGGCGCAATCCCGAGACAGCCGGTCCGGGCGGGCCGGGCCCGGGAGCCGTTTGAAGCGAGTGCGCGCACGCCGGGTGTCGGCCGGGCGGGAGCGGCGAAACATGGTGACCGCGCGAGCACGTGCGGTGAGGGGCCGCAGTTCGGCGCGCTGGGTTGGGACACGGCTGATTCCGGCCAATCTCGCCCCGGGAGGGGCGTTCCGGGCGGCAATCCGCCGATTCACCGACCCGGGTGAGGGGGGGCCTGCCAGGCTGGTCTGACCCCCCAGGACCGAACCCCGACGCGCGGCGTCCACCGGGCTGTCGCACCGTCGACGCTCGAACGGCGCGCGCGGTCCACCGCACGTCCGTCCCACCGTTCCCCGGCACCGCACCCCCGGTGCCACCCCTACCGCACCACCCTCAGCACACCGGCACCACCGCCCCGGCGACCACGTCGGAGCGGACCGCGAGAGGAGAACCCATGTCGCTCGACGTCTCACCGGCCCTGCTGGAGAAGGCCGAACGAGGCGAGGTCGACGAGCGGGAGTTCGTCGACTGTGTCCGCACCTCGCTGCCCTACGCCTGGGACATGATCAGCTCACTGGTCGCCCAACTCAAGGTCGACGGGACCGACTTCGCCGACAACGAGGTCCCCCCGCCGAGCGAGCAGGAGCGCGGGCAGCTGCTCCGCGCGCTGGCCAGCGACGCGATCCGGGGCGCCCTGCAGCGGCACTTCGGCGTCCAGTTGGCGTTCCAGAACTGTCACCGCGTCGCGGTCTTCGCCCCCGGTCCCGACACCGAGGCGCGGCTGGCCCGCTTCACCTCGGTCCGGGCCCAGCTGCTCAACCAGTCGCCGGAGCTGCGCGACTGCTGACCCGCCGTCAGCGCCCGGCGCCACACATGTGCTGACGGCCCGTCAGCGCCCCTGTGCCGCCGCCGCACGCGGGCCCCCCGGTCAGGACACCCGGGGCGGCCCGCGGCCGCGCGACGGGCCGTCAGCGCGCCCGCACCGGCCCCCGCGCGCGCCTGCGGCCACCCGCGCGCCCGCGTGCACCTGCGCTGCCCGCCACCCCTGCTGCTCCCGCGCGCTCAGGACAGCTGCGGCAGCACCTCCGCGCCCAGCCGGGCCAGGTTGTGCAGCGTCGCCGCGGTGTCGCCCGAGCCCTCCGCGAGCAGCGCGAAGCGCCGGATGCCGGTGCGCTCCGCGGTGGCCAGCAGCCGGTCCGCGCACTGCCGGGGGGTGCCGACCGCGTGCAGGTCGCAGAGCAGCTCGGTGTACGCCCGCGGGTCGCGCATCGCGCGCTCCCGGCCGTCCACCGTGCGGTGCGCGCCCAGGCCGTGCGCGAAGAAGTCCGGCATCGCCCGCAGCAGGCTGGCCCGGGCCGCCCCCGCCCGGTCGTCGACCTGCGCCACGCCCGCCGCCACGTGCTCCCGCTCCACCCGGGCCAGCTGCTCCTCGCCGCGCCCCGCCGCCCGCCAGGCCGCCCGGTACGCGACCACCATCTCCCGCTTGTCCTCGTCGCCCGCGTGCATGCCCAGCAGCATCGGCAGGCCCCGCTCGGCGGCCGTCCGGACCCCGCCCGGCGAGGTGCAGGCCACCACCACCGGCGGGCCCGACCGCCCCGTCCCCGCCTCGTCCTGGCGCTGGCGCGGGATCACCGCGCCCTCCAGGCCCAGCCAGCCCGCCAGGTCCGCCCGCCGGGCCGGCTCGGCGGCCCGCGGCACCACCGCCACCTCCGGGAACGCGAACTGCGGCCCCGCCGCGCCCACCCGGGCCCCGCGCAGCCAGCGCAGCAGCAGGTCCAGCCGCTCCGGGAAGCCCCGCTCGTACGCCTCCAGGCCGCCGCCGAACACCGCCAGGTCGATCCACGGCCCGCCGCGCCCCACCCCCAGGGTGAACCGGCCGCCCGAGGTCAGGTGCAGCAGCGCCGCCTGCTCGCCCAGCGCCACCGGGTGACGGGTGCTCAGCACGCTCACCGCCGTCCCCACCCCGATCCGCCGGGTGCGGCCCAGCAGCAGCGCGGCCAGCGTCGCCGCGTCCGGGCAGACCCCGTACGGCACGAAGTGGTGCTCGGCCAGCCAGACCGCGTCCAGGCCGGCCCGCTCGGCGGCCAGCGCGGCCGAGACGGTCCGCTCCAGCGCCTCGCCGTGGCCCTGGCCCGGGAACTGCGCGGACAGCAGGAAGGCGCCGACCCGGAGCGCGTCCGTGCCGGCGCCCGGCGACTGCTCGGGGGCGGGCCGCTCGGCCGGCCGCACGCCGCCGGCCGCCCGCGGGGCGGCGGAACGGGCCTCGGGCCGGGCGGTGGTCTTCGTCATCGGGTGCCTCCTCGGTGCCGCGCAGGGTCTGCGGGCCCCGCCGTGTCACCACGTGAGTAACCCATGTCATGTGCCAATGGCACGCCGAACCCCCGATTTGCTGGAGGAAAGGGTGGATTACCCCGGAAACCCCGGCGCCCGCCCACCGCTCCGTGCTATTGGGGCGGACGGGACCGGCGGGACGCCCGGGAACCCCGGGGCGCCACCGGGTGCGACGCGGCGCGCGACCCTCCGGTCACCGGCTGGGAACGGCCCCGGGGTGCCCCTTACCCTGGAGGGACAGCGCGCCGATGGAGAGGTCGTCACGTGTCACCCCGCCGCAACCGGATCGAGAAGCCCGACGACCGCGGCAGCGCCGCACCGACGGGCGGTTCGCTGCGCCGGGTGGAGGCGTACCGGGGCGAGGACTGGGTGGTGCAGACCGTGGCCGGCACCGCCGGCCGCCACTACCGCTGCCCCGGCTGCGACCAGGAGATCCCGCCCGGCGTCGGCCACGTGGTGGCCTGGCCCGACCACGGCGGCGTGGACGACCGGCGGCACTGGCACCGGGCCTGCTGGGGAGCGCGGGAGCGCCGCGGCTCCAACGTCCTGCGGGGCCGCGGCGCTCCGAAGTACTGACGGCGGGTCAGGCGTCCCGCCGCTTCAGCACCAGGTAGCCGCAGAGCAGCGCGGCGGCCGTCCACAGCGCGCAGATCAGCAGGCCGGTCCACGGGCCGTACGGCTGGCTGGCGGGCTGGTAGACCTGGAGCGACCGGGAGCCGGCCCAGTCCGGGAAGTAGTGGGCGACGTTCTTCACCTTCGGCACCACCGAGAGGATCGGGGAGAGCAGGAAGAAGAACGGCACCAGGATGCCCAGCGCCAGGGTCTGGTTGCGCAGCAGCACCGTCACGCCGGCCGAGAACAGGCAGAGCAGGGTCAGGTAGAGCGCGGCGCTGAACACCGCCCGCAGCACGCCCGGCTCGCCCAGCGTGGTGCGGTGCTCGCCCAGCATCGCCTGGCCGGCGAAGAAGGTGACGAACGCCGTCACCAGCGAGACCGCCAGGGCCAGCGCGCCGACCACCGCCGCCTTGGCGGCCAGCAGGGTGCCGCGCTGCGGGACGGCGGCCAGCGAGACCCGGATCATGCCGCTGCTGTACTCGTTGCCGACCGCGAGCACGCCGAACACCACGATCGCCAGCTCGCCGAGCATGATCCCGGCGAAGGCCGTCCCGGTGGCGTCGAACGGGGTGGTGGAGTCCTTGGTGACGTCGGCGAAGTTGTTCTTGGTCACCAGCGACAGCAGGGCGCCGACGACCAGGGTGACCAGGAAGGCCGCGGCGAGCGTCCAGACGGTGGAGCGGACGCTGCGGATCTTGGTCCACTCGGACTGCGCGACGGCGGGGAACGCGGCCATCTCAGCTCTCCTTCCCGGACGGGCGGTCGTTCCAGCCCGCGCCCCAGGCGGGGGCGGGAGCGGTGGGTTCGGTGGGTCCGGCGGGGGTGCCGGGTGCGGCGGGGGCGCCGGGGTGCCCGCCGGTGCGGTACTCCACCGACTCGGCGGTCATCTGCATGAACGCCTCCTCCAACGACGCCTGCTGCGGGCTCAGTTCGTGCAGGGTGACGCCCTGCGCGGCGGCCAGCTCGCCGAGGGCCGCCGGATCGCCGTCGACGACCTCCCAGGAGCCGTCCGGGCCGGGCTCGGCGGCCAGGCCGGCGCCGTGCAGGACGTCCAGCAGCCGCTCCGGCTGCGGGGAGCGCAGGCGGACCGCGGAGCGGGAGTTGCGCTTGATGAACTCGGCCATCGGCAGGTCGGCGAGCAGCCGGCCGCGGCCGATCACCACCAGGTGGTCGGCGGTCAGCGCCATCTCGCTCATCAGGTGCGAGGAGACGAACACCGTGCGGCCCTCGGCGGCCAGGCGCTTCATCAGGTTGCGGATCCACAGGATGCCCTCGGGGTCGAGGCCGTTCACCGGCTCGTCGAACATCAGGGTCTGCGGGTCGGCCAGCAGGGCGGAGGCGATGCCCAGCCGCTGGCCCATGCCGAGCGAGAAGCCGCGGGCGCGCTTCTTCGCCACCGCGCTCAGGCCGACCAGGTCGAGCACCTCGTCGACCCGGGCGCGCGGCACCCGGTTGGACTGGGCCAGCCAGAGCAGGTGGTCGTAGGCGGTGCGGCCCGGGTGCACGGCCTTCGCCTCCAGCAGGGCGCCGATCTGCCGCAGCGGGTCCTGGATCTCGGCGTAGCGCTTGCCGTCGATGGTGACCTCGCCGCCGGTCGGGTGGTCGAGGTCGAGGATCATGCGCATGGTGGTGGACTTCCCGGCGCCGTTCGGGCCGAGGAAGCCGGTCACCACGCCCTCCGGGATCCGGAAGCTCAGATCGTCCACGGCCAACTTGTCACCATAACGCTTCGTCAGGTGATGCAACTCGATCATGTACCTCTCCTTGGTCTGCGGCCAGGTTATGGCAAAAAGCGGATCAACCGGACAACCTGCGTCCGGCGCGCGCCCCCCGGGCCCTACGGTGGAACCATGACCTCGCCCAGCGCGCCGGCCGTCCGCGAGAACGGCACCGGTACCCCGCTCGTCCTGCTGCACGCCTTCCCGCTCTCCGCGCGGATGTGGGAGGTCCAACTGGAGCGCGTACCCGGTCCGGCCGGGGACGACGCCCGGGTCGTCGCACCGGATCAGCGCGGTTTCGGCACCGCCCCGCTCGGCGAGGGACCGCCGTCGCTGGACACCGCCGCCGACGACCTCGCCGACCTGCTGGACGCGCTCGGCGTCGAACAGGCCGTCCTGGGCGGCCTGTCGATGGGCGGCTACGTGGCGATGGCCTTCGCCCGCCGCCACCCCGAGCGGCTGGCCGGACTCGTCCTCGCCGACACCAAGGCCACCACCGACACCGACGCCGCCCGCGCCAACCGGGAGCGGATCGCCGCCGCCGTCCTCGAACGCGGCAGCGTCGACCTGCTGACCGAGGAGCGGACGGCGGAGAACCTGCTCGCCCCCGGCACCGACCCCGAACTCGTCGACGCGGTGCGCCGGATGATCGCCGGGGCCAGCCCGGCCGCGGTCGCCTGGGCGCAGCGCGCGATGGCCGCCCGCCCCGACTCGCTGGACGAACTGGCCGCCCTGGAGGTGCCCGCCGCGGTCATCGTCGGCGAACTCGACACCGTCACCCCGCTCAGCGAGGCCCGGATGATGGCCGAGGCCCTCTCCGACGCCGAACTGACCGTCATCCCCGCGGTCGGCCACCTCTCCTCGCTGGAGGCCCCCGAGACCTTCAACGCCGCCGTCCGGGCCCTGCTCAAGCGCGTCAGGTAGCCGCCGGTCCGCCGGGAACGCCGGAGGGGCCCGGAGCGAGAGCTCCGGGCCCCTCCGGGCACTTCAGGACTTCAGCGGTGTCCCGACACGGGCGACGGGGCGTCAGCGCGACTGCTGCGCCGGCACGCCCATCGAGTCGTCGTTCGGCAGCGAGGCCGCGGCGACCGCGGCGCCCGTCAGCGTGGCCAGCATCTCGCGGACGTTGGTCAGCTGGGCGTTGATCGAGTCGCGGCGGTTGGTGAGCGCCGCCAGCTCGCGCTCCGACTCGCTGCGGACCCGGTCGGCCTTCGCGTTGGCGTCGGCCACGATGTCCTCGGCCTGCCGCTGCGCGGTCTCGATGGTCTGCCGGGAACGGCGCTCCGCGTCGGTGCGCAGCTTCTCCGCCTCCAGGCGGAGCTGCTCGGCGCGGTGCTCGATCTCGGCCAGCCGCTTCTCCGCCTTGGCCTGACGGGCCGCCAGGTCGCGCTCCGACTGCTCCCGGCGCTTGGCCAGGTTGGTCTCGAACTCCAGGGCGGCCTGGGCGGCCTTGGTGCGGGTCTCCTCGAAGAGGGCGTCCGCCTCCTCGCGCTTGTTCTGCGCGTCCTTGTTGGCCTCGGCCCGCAGCTGCGCCGCGTCCGACTTGGCCTTGTCGACGATCCGCAGGCCCTCGTCCTCCGCCTTGGCCTTGCGGTCCTTGGCGTAGTTCTCGGCCTCGGTGCGGACCTGCTGCGCGGCGGCCTCGGCCAGCTCGCGGTGCTGCTCGGCGGCGCGGTGCGCCTCGTCGCGCAGGTCCTTGGCCTCCTCCTCGGCGAGGCGGAGGATCTTCTCGACGCGGGCACCGAGACCGGCGTACGAGGGCTCCGCGTCGGTGACCGCGGCCTGGGCCGTCTGGGTCTCCAGGTGGAGTTCCTCGATGCGCTTCTCCAGCGCGCTGATCCGGGAGAGCGCGCTGTCTCGGTCGGCCACCAGCTTGGCGATCCGCTCGTCGACCTGGGCGCGCTCGTACCCACGGCGTACCAGGTCGAAGCCGTGCGGGGAGTGACTGTCGCTCATGGGATTTCTGGGCTTCCTGTCGTCAAACCGCTGAGATGGTTGAGGGAATCCTGACACGGTACCGGAGTGTCAACGGCGAAACGCCGTCGGTTCGCGGACAATGTCCGCTCAATCGGGTGGCGCGCCCCCGGGGCGATTGCCCGACGACCGCGGAGAGCCCACTCCGGCACCTGCCTTGGGCCCTCCGTCCTTCTTGCTTCCCCCGCTGCCGTGCACCGCCGGAGCGGGCGCCTCGAACGCCTCCAACGCCGACAGCACGTCCTGGACCCGAGAGATCTCGGTGTTGATGTCCTTGCGCCGACGGACCAGTTCGTCCAACTCCCGCTGGCCCTCGTCGGTCACGCGCTTGGCCTCGGACTTCGCCTCGGCGAGCATCCGCTCCGCCTCCTCGGCCGCCAGCCGCACCTGCTCCTCGGCGTCCGAACCGGCCCGGCGGACGCGCTTCTCGGCCTCCTCGTCGGCGCGCTTGAGCCGCGACGCGGCCTCGTCGGCCGCCGCCTCCAGCTGCTCCTCCGACTCCATCTCGGCGGCCTTGAGCTTCGCCTCCGCCTTGATGATCAGCGCCTCGGCGCGGGTGGTGGAGTCCGCCAGCTTGTTCTCGGCCTCCTTGAGCAGCGTCTCCGCCTTGCGCACCGCGGAGATCCGCACCCGGCCCGCCTCCGCGGACGCCTCCGAGGTCAGCTCGGACGCCCGCGCCTCGGCCGCCGCGATCAGCTCCGCCGCCCGCTCCTCGGCCTCCGCGACCTGCGCCTGCGCCTGCTCCTCGGCCTCGGTCAGCTGCTCCTGGGCCGCCGTCACCAGCGCGTCCACCCGCTCGCCGGCCGACTTCATCGCCTGCGCGTTCTCCTTGCGGGCCCGCTCGTGCAGCGCCTCGATCTCGGCGTCGGTGCGCTCGCGCAACTCCTCGGCCCGCTCGCGGATCGCCGTGGAGTCCCGCCGGGCCTCCGACAGCAGCGCGTCCGCGTCCGAACGGGCCTTCTCCACCTCGGCCTTGCCCCGCGCCTCGGCTTCGGCGCGCAGCCGCTCCGCCTCCTGGCGGGCCGCCGACACCATCGCGTCGGACTGCTCCTCGGCCGCCGCGGCCACCGCCAGCGCCTCCGCCTGGGCCTGCTCGCCGAGCTGCTCGGCGTCCGCGAACGCCCGCTCCAGCACCGACTTCGCCTGCTCGCGGGTCGCCCTGTCGTACGACTCGGCGGCCTCCCGGATCTCCCGGTCGAAGGACTCCGCCCGGCGGCGGATGTCCGCGTCGAACTCCTCCGCCAGCGTCCGGGTCGCCAGCGCGTACTCCTCGGCGTCCGACCGCAGCGCGGCCGACCGCTCCTCGGCGTCCGCCAGCGCGGACGCCGCGAGCTCCTCCGCCTCGGCCAGCACCCGCTGCCCGGCGGCCTCCGCCTCGGCGCGCTGCTGCTGCACGAACTCGGCCACCGCGGCCCGCAGTTCGGCGCTCTCCCGCTCGGCGGCGGCCCGCAGCTCGCGGTCGTACGCCTCGGCGGCCGCCCGCAGCTCGGCGCTCTCGCGCTCCGCGACGGCCCGCAGCTCGGCGATCTGCCCGGTGGCCTTCTCGTGCATGCCCGCCACCGACTGGCGGACCTCGGCGGCCTCCTGCTCGGCCGCCGCGACCAGCTCGGCGGCCCGCGCCTCGCCGTTCGCCCGCAGCTGCTCGGCGGCGTGCTCGGCCCGCTCGCGCAGCTCCGCGGTCTCCCGCTCGGCGGCGGCGCGCAGCTCGCGGTCGTACGTCTCCGCGCTCTCGCGCAGTTCGGCGCTCTCCCGCTCGGCGGCGGCGCGCAGTTCGGTGGTCTCCCGCTCGGCGGCGGCCCGCAGTTCGCGGTCGTACGCCTCGGCGGCCTCGCGCTGCTCGGTGGTCTCGCGGTCGGCGGCGGCGCGCAGTTCGGTGGTCTCCCGCTCGGCGGCGGCGCGCAGTTCGGTGGTCTCCCGCTCGGCGGCGGCGCGCAGCTCGCGGTCGTACGCGTCGGCCTCCTCGCGCAGCCGGGCCGCCTCGGTCCGGTCGGCGGCGGCCTCGGTGCCCAGCGCCGCGGCGTCCGTGCGGGCGGCGGCCAGGGCCTGCTCGGCCTCGGCGCGCAGCCGCTGGGCGTCCTGCTCGGCGTCGGCGCGGGCCAGGGCGGCGTCGGTGGCGGCGCTCTCGCGCAGCGCCGCGGCCTCGGTGCGGGCGGCCTCGCGGACCTGCTCGGCCTCGCCGTCGGCGGCCTCCCGGATGGCGGTGGCCCCGGCCAGCTTCTCGGCGGTCAGCGCCTGGTCGCGCTCCAGGTCGGCGCGGGCGGCCTCGCGGGCGGCGGCGGCCTCCTCGCGCAGGGCCAGGGCGTCGGCCTCGGCCCGTTCGGCGACCGCGCGGGCCGCCTGCTCCGCCTCGGCGCGCGCGGCCCGGCCGGCCTCCTCGGCCTCGGCGCGCGCGGCCCGAGCGGCCTGCTCGGCCTCGGCGCGGTGGCGCTCGGCCCACTCGGCGGTGTCGGCACGCAGTGCCTCGGCGGCGGCGTCGGCCTCGGCGCGGACGGTCTCGGCCGCGGCGGCGGCCCGCTCGCGCAGTTCGGCGACGTCCCGTTCGGCGGCGGCCCGGGTCTCCTCGGCGGCGGCCTCGGCCGCGGCCAGCTTCTCGGCGCGGGCCCGCTCGGCGGCGGCGGTGATCTTCTCGCCCTCGGCGCGGGCCCGGGTCAGGGTCTGCTCGGCCCGGCCCTGGACGGCGGCGGCCTGCTCGCGGGTCTCGGCGCGCAGCCGCTCGACCTCCTCGCCGGCGCCGGAGCGCAGCGCGTCCGCGTCGGACTTGGCGCTGGTCAGCAGCTCCTCGGCCTGCTTCGCGGACTCCTCGATCTGCACCGCGGCCTGGCGGCGGGCCTCGGCCCGGACCCGTTCGGCCTCGGCCTCGGCGGCGGAGCGCTGCTCCTCGGCCTGTTCGCGGGCCAGGGCGGCCTCGGCCTGCATCCGCTCCAGCTGCTCGCGGATCGAGGCGGCGTCCTCCATGGCGGTGTTCTGGGCCTGCTCGACGGCCTCGCGGGCCTGCTCCAGCAGGGTGCCGGCCTCGGACTTGGCGTGCTCGACCAGCCGGTCGGCCTCGGCGGCGGCCTCGCCGCGGGTGGTCTCGGCGTCGGTGCCCGCCCGGGCGAGCACCTCCTCGGCCTGCTTGGCGGCGCGGGCCAGCCGCAGGGCCGCGTCCTTGGCGCCCTCGGCGCGGCCGGCGTCCTCGGCCTCGGCGCGGATCCGGTCGGCCTCGGCGGCGGCCTGCTCGCGCAGTCGGGCGGCCTCGGCCTCGGCGGCGGCCCGGCGTTCGGCGATCTCCGCCTCGGCCTCGGCGCGCAGCTGGGTGGCGACCGACTCGGCGGCGCCGCGCAGGCGCTCGCTCTCCTCGCGGGCCGCGGCCTTGGCGGCGTCCGCCTCGGCCTGCACGGTGGCGGCGGCGGAGCGGATCAGGTCGGCCTCGCGGGTGGCGGCGGCCACCATCTTGGCGATCTCGGCGCGGGCGGTGGCGGAGCGCTGCTCGCTGGCGGCGGCGCCGTCGGCGACCTTGCGCTCGGCCTCGCTGGTGGCCTCGGCCTGCAGGCGCTGGGCGGCGGCGGTGGCCTCCTCGCGCATCCGGGCGGCCTCGGCGCGGGCCCGCTCGGTCTCGGCCAGGGCCTCGGCGCGCAGCCGCTCTATCTCGGCCTGGGCGCCGCCCAGGGCGGCCTCGGCGCGCTCCTGGTCGGCGAGGGCCTGCCGCTTGAGGGCGGTGATCTCGGCCTCGGCGGCGGCGAGCTTCTGCTGGGCGGCGGCGTGCGCGCCGGCCAGCTCCTGCTGGGCGGCGGTGAGGGCGGCGGCGCGGTGCTCCTCGGCCTGGGCGCCGGTCTGCTGGGCCTGCTCGGAGGCGGCGCGCAGCAGGCGTTCGGCGTCGGTCTGGGCGCGCAGCAGGGCGGCCTCGGCCTGGGCCTGGGCCTCGCCGCGGGCGGCGTCGACGTCGGCGGCGGTCTGGGCGCGGGCCTGGTCGGCGAGGGCGGCGGCCTCGGCGCGGACGGCGGCCATCATCCGGTCGGCCTCGGCGCGGGCCTCCTGGAGCAGGCGCTGGGCCTCCTGCTCGGTGCCGGCGCGGGTCTGCTCCGCCCAGTTGACGTTCTCGTTGACGTGGCGCTCGGCGGCGGCCCGGAACTCGGCGAGCTCCTCCTCCAGCCGGCGGCGCCGGGCGTTGAACTCGGCCTCCAGCTGGGCGGTGCGCTCGGCGGCCTCGGCCATCATCCGCTGGGTGGCGGCCTGGGACTCGCGCAGCTGGCGCTCGGCGTCCGCGCGCAGCGCCTCGGCCTGCATCTCGGCGTTGCGCAGGACCTGCTCGGCCTGGCCGGAGACGGAGTCGAAGGCGCGCGGCTGGGCGAGCTGCCGACGGGCCTCGTGCAGCTTGGCCCGCAGCACCTCCACCTGGTAGGCGAGGTCGTCGGCGTGCTCGATGGTCTTGTCCCGCTCCTTGCGGGCCTTCTCCAGCTCGGCCTCGAACTTGGAGAGGTGATCCTCAACC
The DNA here is from genome assembly GCF_003259315.1 of Kitasatospora sp. SolWspMP-SS2h. Classification (GTDB taxonomy): domain Bacteria; phylum Actinomycetota; class Actinomycetes; order Streptomycetales; family Streptomycetaceae; genus Kitasatospora; species Kitasatospora fiedleri. Next base: position 243,231 of record NZ_QLLT01000011.1, read on the forward strand.
TCGTAGCGGTCGTAGCCCCGCACTCCGCGGTCCCATCCATCTCCTGGTCGCGTCCTCGACCGGGCCGTTCCGCTCCGTGGTCCACGGGCGGATCGGTTGGTCCTTGCAATCGCTCGGCCGTCCGGGTGGACTCGTGAGCGACATGGTGCCTCTGGAGAATGGTGACAGATCCGAACGGCGACCGTCCGGCCGTGCCCGCGTCGTGGACTCCCCTGCGGTGCGCGGACCGGTGGTACCAGCGCACCTGGGCATTGTAGTGGGAGCCGCTCCCGGGGGAATGGGGGCGAGGTCCTTTTCGGAAGTTACCGGCCGGTTCGTTACCGGTCGGCCCGCCCCCGGGCCCGTCCCCGGGCCCGCTCCGCGCCGGAACCGGTCAGTGCGCGGACGGGTCCGCCGCGGTGACCAGTTCGGTCAGCACGCCGCCGCAGTCCTTGGGGTGCAGGAAGGTGATCCGCGAGCCCATCGACCCGCGCCGCGGCTCGTCGTACAGCACCCGCACGCCCTTGCCGGCGACCGCCGCCGCGTCCGCGTCCACGTCGGCCGTCCCGAAGGCGATGTGGTGCACGCCCTCGCCGTTCTTGGCCAGCCACTTGGCGACCGTCGAGTCCTCCCGGGTCGGCTCCAGCAGCTGAAGGTAGGAGGCCCCGCCGTCCCCGGTGTCGTTGATCTTCAGCATGGCCTCGCGGACGCCCTGCTCCTCGTTGACCTCGGTGTGGAACACCTCGAAGCCGTACGTCGAGCGGTAGAAATCGACCGTCCGGTCCAGGTCGAAGCAGGCGATGCCGATGTGGTCGATGCGGGTCAGCACGGTGTCCTCCGGAAAGGGGCGGGACGGTGAGGGATGGCACCCAGTGCAGCGCATCCCGGCGACCGGGCGCCAGCGGGCCGCGCTGCGAGCCTGCTCACACGTTCCGGCGCGGTTCCGGCACGGTGTTCACTGGAGGGTGCCAGTAGCGCTGATCACATCACCGCGGCGGTGACGCAGAGGTGACCGGTCAGTACATTGACGGCATCCCCGTACCCTCTGGTCCGACGCGCGAAGGGGCTCGTCCATGACTACTTCTGTGATCGTCGCAGGTGCCCGTACCCCGATGGGCCGGCTGCTCGGCTCGCTCAAGGGCTTCTCCGGCGCCGATTTGGGCGGCTTCGCGATCAAGGCGGCGCTGGAGCGGGCCGGGATCACCGGCGAGCAGGTGCAGTACGTGATCATGGGCCAGGTGCTCCAGGCCGGTGCGGGCCAGATCCCGGCCCGGCAGGCGGCGGTCAAGGCCGGCATCCCGATGAACGTCCCCGCCCTGACGATCAACAAGGTCTGCCTCTCCGGGCTGGACGCGATCGCGCTGGCCGACCAGCTGATCCGGGCCGGCGAGTTCGACGTGGTGGTGGCCGGCGGCCAGGAGTCCATGACCAACGCCCCGCACCTGCTGCCCAAGTCCCGCGAGGGCTTCAAGTACGGCGCGATCGAGATGCTCGACGCGATGGCGCACGACGGCCTCACCGACGCCTACGAGAACATCCCGATGGGCGAGTCCACCGAGAAGCACAACACCCGGCTCGGCATCGCCCGCGACGTGCAGGACGCCATCGCCGCCGCCTCCCACCAGCGCGCCGCCAAGGCCCAGGCCGACGGCGTCTTCGAGGCCGAGATCGTGCCGGTGGAGATCCCGCAGCGCAAGGGCGACCCGGTGCTGTTCAGCCAGGACGAGGGCATCCGCGCCGACACCACCGTCGAGGGCCTGGCCAGGCTGCGCCCGGCCTTCGCCAAGGACGGCACGATCACGGCCGGCACCTCCTCGCAGATCTCCGACGGCGCCGCCGCGGTCGTGGTGATGAGCAAGGCCAGGGCCGAGGAGCTGGGCCTGGACTGGATCGCCGAGATCGGCGCGCACGGCAACGTCGCGGGCCCGGACAACTCGCTCCAGTCCCAGCCGTCCAACGCGATCAAGCACGCCCTCGCCAAGGAGGGGCTGGCGGTCGGCGACCTCGACCTGATCGAGATCAACGAGGCCTTCGCGGCCGTCGCCCACCAGTCGACGAAGGACCTGGGCGTCAGCGACGGGATCGTCAACGTCAACGGCGGCGCGATCGCGCTCGGCCACCCGATCGGCATGTCCGGCGCCCGCGTGGTGCTGCACCTGGCGCTGGAGCTCCAGCGCCGCGGCGGCGGGGTCGGCGCGGCCGCGCTGTGCGGCGGCGGCGGCCAGGGCGACGCGCTGATCGTCAAGGTCCCCGCGCAGGGCTGACCCAGGACCCCAGGACCCCCCAGGACCCCCGCCAAGGCCGTGACACCCGGCCCCGGCGGGGCGTCCGTCTTTCTGCTGCGAGGAGCACAACCCGATGGCCGATGTGGCGACGCTGGTCGAGCAGGCCCGGCAGGGCCGTCCCCGGGCGGTGGCCCGGCTGATCACCCTGGTGGAGAACGCCGCGCCCGAACTGCGCGAGGTGATGGCGGCCCTCGCCCCCCACAGCGGGCGGGCCTACACGGTGGGCCTGACCGGCTCGCCCGGCGTGGGCAAGTCCACCTCCACCTCGGCGCTGGTGAGCGCCTACCGCAAGCTCGGCAAGCGGGTCGGGGTGCTGGCCGTCGACCCGTCCTCGCCGTTCTCCGGCGGGGCGCTGCTCGGCGACCGGGTGCGGATGCAGGAGCACGCCACCGACCCGGAGGTGTTCATCCGCTCGATGGCCACCCGCGGCCACCTCGGCGGCCTGGCCTGGGCCGCCCCGCAGGCGCTGCGGGTGCTGGACGGGGCGGGCTGCGACGTGATCCTGGTGGAGACCGTCGGCGTCGGCCAGTCCGAGGTGGAGATCGCCGCGCAGGCCGACACCTCGGTCGTGCTGCTGGCCCCCGGCATGGGCGACGGCATCCAGGCCGCGAAGGCGGGCATCCTGGAGATCGGCGACGTGTTCGTGGTCAACAAGGCCGACCGGGACGGCGCGGACGCCACCGCCCGCGAGCTCAACCACATGCTCGGCCTGGGGGAGTCCCGGCAGGCCGGCGACTGGCGCCCGCCGATCGTGAAGACCGTCGCGGCCCGCGGCGAGGGGCTGGACGAACTCGTCGAAGCCCTGGAGAAGCACCGCGGCTGGCTGGCCGAGACCGGCGAACTGGACGCCCGCCGCCGCCGCCGGGCCGCCCAGGAGGTCGAGGCCATCACCCTCGCCGCCCTGCGCGCCCGGATCGGCGACCTGCGCGGCGACCAGCACCTCGACACCCTGGCCGGGCAGGTCGCCGCGGGCGAACTCGACCCGTACGCGGCGGCCGACCGGCTGGTGGCCGAACTCACCGGCTAGGGCCCGTCTTCACACCCCCGTCGCAGCCCCGCGGCGTCTGGTGCGTGCTCTCGGCGTGCCGGGTGGAAGGTCGCGTATGGATGTACTCGGCCTTTCGGCCGGTGCGGCGAGAGGGCGTGCCAGGCGTCGTGGGGCAGACGGGGGTGTGAAGACGGGCCCTAGCGGCGGGCGTCCGGGCCCTAGCCCCGGCCGCGGAGCCCGCGCAGGTGCTCGGCGATCGGGGCCAGGGCCGCGTACAGCGCGTCCAGCTGCTCGTCGGTGAGCCGGTCGATGAAGTGCGCGCGGACGCTGCGGACGTGGTCCGGGGCGACCTTGCGCAGCGTCTCCCAGCCGTGCCCGGTCAGGTGCGCGTACAGGCCGCGGCGGTCGCCCGGGCACTCCTGGCGCAGTACCAGCCCGGCCGCCTCCATCCGGGTGATCTGGTGCGAGAGCCGGCTCTTGGACTGCAGGGTGGCGGTGGCCAGGTCGGTCATCCGCATCCGGCGGTCCGGGGACTCGGAGAGCACCACCAGGATCTCGTAGTCGTTGATGGCGAGGTTGTGGGCCTGCAGCTCCCGGCTCAGCTGGTGGTCGAGGAGCTTGCCGACCTCCAGGTGGGCGCGCCACAGCCGCTGCTCGCGCGCGTCGAGCCACGGGGTGTCCGCCTCCCCGCCCCGGGAGGGGGGAGCCGCGGGCGCTTCGGTCACGGAGTCGTCCATGCGACCGAGTATAGCCGAAGTTGTTCAATGTTGTACGAATTCACAACCCGGGCCCCGGCCCCGGCCCGGCCGCCGGGCCGACCGCTCCGTCCACGGACAACCACTGCCCCGTCTGGCCGAGTTGAGTCGGACACGGCCAATTCCGGGACCGGAGTCAAACGGTGACACAGAGTTGGGCATAATCGCGCCCATGACGACGCCGAGCGCGCACTTCCATTCGATAGCCGACGGTATATACGCATGGCAGCCGCGGCAACGTGGTTGGGGCCTGGCCAACTGCGGTCTGGTCACCGCCGGCGGCTCCGCGCTGTGGATCGACACCCCGTACGACCGCACCCTGGCCGGCGAGTTCCTGGAGCGCACCCGCGCCGTCCTCGCCCCCGGCACCGAGGTCGGGCGGATCGTGGTCACCCACGCCAACGGCGACCACCTGTGGGGCGCCGGCGTCCTCCCCGGGGCCGAGGTCATCACCACCCGCGAGGCGCTGCACCACATCGCCTACGAGCCCACCCCCGAGCAGCAGCACGCCCTGCTGAAGGACCTCGACCCGGACGACGACACCGGCTCCTACCTGCACGAGCACTTCGGCTGCTTCGACTGGGCCGACACCCCGCCGGTCGTCCCCGACACCGTCTTCACCGGCGAGCTCGAACTGCGCGTCGGCGACATCCCGATGCAGGTCAGCAGCCTCCCGCCGGCCCACACCAGCGGCGACCTGATCGTCCACCTGCCCACCCGCTCCACCGTCTTCACCGGCGACATCGTCTTCGGCTCCACCGCCGACCGGCCCGGCGACCACCCCGTGCACTGGGCCGGCCCGCTCGGCAACGTCATCGACGCCGTCGAGCGGCTGCTCGACACCGGCGCCGAGACGGTCGTCCCCGGCCACGGCCCGCTGCTCACCCGCGCCGACCTGCGCGCCCACGCCGGCTACCTGCGCTACGTCCGCGACCGGGCGCACGCCCTGCACGCCGCCGGCCTCCCGGCCGCCGAGGCCGCGCAGGCCGTCATCGACGAGGCCCGCTACCCCGAACTCGGCCTCCCCGAGCGGCTGCTGGTCACCATCGGCACCGAGTACCGGCACCTCGACGGCTCCCCCGAGCCCGCCATGCTGGAGGTCGTCGGCCGGATGGCCGGCCTCGCCCGGCAGCGCGCCCGCACCGCCTGAACCAGCGTCCCCCGCCCCAGCGACGACTCCCCCCGAGGACCCCATGGTCGAGATCGTGCTCGCCCTGCTGGCCGGTGCCGCCCTGACCGCAGGCCCCCTGCTCTGGTCGGCCCGGCGCGCCGCCCGCACCGCCCGGGCCGCCGCCCGGCGCGCCACCGAGGCCGAGAACCGCGCCCAGGGCGCCGAAGTCCGGGCCCGGACCGCCGAGGAACGCGTCCGCGCCGGCGAGGGGCGCACCCGAACGGCCGAGGGCCGGGCCCACGCCGCCGAGGCCCGGCAGACCCTCGCCGAGGCCCGACTGGCCACCGCCGTCCGCGAGTTCGCCCACCTCGCGCACGAACGGCTGCCCGCCGCCGCCACCGCGCTCACCCACCCCCGCACGCCCGTCCCCGGCCCGCTCGACACCGGCACCGGCCAGGAGGAGCTGCACCGCGCCCTGGACGCCGTCCTCAGCGCCGCCGTCCGGGCCGCCCTCGCCGAACGCGAACGCACCGACGCCGCCGCCCGGGCCGCGCTGCGCGGCGCCGCCTCCAAGATCCAGGCGCTGCTGATCCAGGTCCGCTCGCTGCTGGAGGAGGTCCAGCTCTCCGTCGACGACCCCCGGCTGCTCGCCCTCGACTTCCGCAACGAACTCACCCTGCGCCGGGTGCAGTCCCTCGCCGTGCTCTCCGGCGCCTGGCCCGGCATGACCCGCGAGGACTCCCCGCTCGCCGAACTCTGCGTCGGCGCGCAGTCCCGGGTGGCCGGCTACGCCCGGATCGAGATCACCAACCACCTGCGCGAACCCCGGCTCGCGGTGGCCGCCCGGGCCGCCGAACCCGTCGCCATCGCGCTCGCCGAGATCCTCGGCAACGCCACCGCCTACTCGCACCCCGAGACCCGGGTCGTGGTCTCCGTCGAACAGGGCAGCTCCGGCGCCCTGGTGGTGGTCGACGACATGGGCGTCGGCATGGAGCCCGACCAGCTCGAACGGGCCGGCGAACTGCTCGACGGCCAGGCCGAGGTGCTGCTCACCGAACTCGGCGACCCGCCGCAGGCCGGCTTCGCGGTGATCGGCCTGCTCTGCCGCCAGTTCGGCTTCGGCTGCCGGGTCGAGCCCTCCCCGTACGGCGGGGTCCGGGCCATCCTGCGGCTGCCCGCCGACCTGCTCACCCTGACCGACCCGACCGCCCCGCTCTCCGCCCTGGCCCCCCGGCCGATCACCCAGAGCGCCCCGGTGTTCGACGCGGGCGACGCGCTGCCGACCCGCAAGCGCCGCGCCCCCCGCGTCCCGCAGCAGGACGCCCCGTCCGCCCTCCCCGCCCCGGCGGGCACCACGCCCGACCGGGCCCGCAGCGCCTGGTCGGCGCTCCAGTCCGGCACCGCCGCCGGCCGCACCGCCGCAGACACCGCCGCCGACACCGCCGCCGGCCGCACCGCCGCAGACACCGCCGCCGACACCGCCGCCGGCCGCAGCACCGCCGACACCGCCGCCGGCCGCAGCACCGCAGACACCGCCGCCGACCGCACCGCCCGCCCCGAAGGACCCGCCGCACCCGAAGGAGTCGAAACCCCGTGACCACCCCGCTCCGCCGCCACACCGAGGACCTCTCCTGGGTCCTCATCCCGCTGCTCGACCTGCCCGGCGTGCAGAACGCCGTCATCGCCACCGGCGACGGCCTGGTCACCGGCCACTCCGCCGACCTCGGCCGGGACGGCGCCGACCGGGTCGCCGCGATGACGGCCTCGCTGCACGCCGCCGCCCGGGCCTTCACCACCGCCTTCACCGGCGCCGAGAACGTCCGGCTCAACCAGACCGTGGTCGAGTCCGAGCACGGCTACGCCGTGGTCACCCCGGCCGGCGAGAACTCCTCGCTGGCCGTCTTCGCGCTCCCCGGCGCCGACCTCGGCACCATCGCCTACCAGATGCAGGTCCAGGTCGCCGCGCTCGCCCGGGCGCTGGCCAGCCCCGCCCGGGAGGCGAGCCACACATGAGCTACCCCCGCCCCCAGCGCCCGGACCCGCAGCGCCCGGACCCGCGGCGCCCCCGCCGCCGGCTCGTCCCGGCCTACCTCGCCACCCACGGCCGCGACGCCGCCGCCGGCGCCCACCGCCTGGACCGGCTCAGCGTGCTGCACGCCGCCGCTGACCTCCCGGCCGGACTCGGCGGCGAACACCGCCAGTTATGGGAACTGGTCCGCCCCGGCGCGCTGACCCTCGCCGAGGCCGCCGCCCACCTCCGGCTCCCCGTCAGCGCGACCGTCTTCGTCGCGGCCGACCTGGCCGAGCGCGGCGCCCTGGCGGTCCGCGCGCCGATCCCCTCCGCCCAGCCGGTCAACCGGGACCTCGCCGAAAGGCTCCTCAGTGGACTTCGCGCCCTCAAGTAGCACCGCCACCGCCCCCGGTGACGGACCCCCCGGGGCCCCGGCCTACCTGCCCCCCACCGACCCGATCCTGATGAAGCTCATGGTCACCGGGCCGTTCGGGGTCGGCAAGACCACCTTCGTGCGCACCCTGTCGGAGATCCCGACCCTGCACACCGAGGAGACCATGACCGCGGCCGGCGTCCCGGTCGACGACACCAGCCGCACCCCCGGCAAGACCGCCACCACCGTCGCCGTCGACTTCGGCCGGCTCACCCTGTCGGCCGGCGAGTTCGTCCTCTACCTGTTCGGCACCCCCGGCCAGCGCCGCTTCCTCCCGCTCTGGGAGGACCTCGCCCGCGGCGCGCTCGGCGCCCTCGTCCTGGTCGACACCCGCCGCCTCGCCGACGCCTTCGACGCCATGGACCTGGTCGAGGAGGCCGGCCTGCCCTACGCCGTCGCGGTCAACCGCTTCCCCGACACCCCGCCGATCGCCCTCGACGCCGTCCGCGCCGCCCTCGACCTCGACCCCGCCACCCCGCTGGTCGAGTGCGACGCCCGCGCCCGCGAGGGCTGCGTCGACGCGCTGATCTCCCTCACCGAGCACGTCCTGGACCGCCTCCCCCAGGAGACCGCCCCATGACCCCCCGCACCGCCCGCACCGCCCTCTACGGGGCGCAGTTCGCCGCCGACCCGCACGCCCACTACGCCCGGCTGCGCGACCGCGGACCGCTCGCCCCGGTCGAACTCGCCCCCGGCGTCGACGCCTGGCTGGTCACCGACTACCACGTCGCCCTGGAGGTGCTGCGCGACACCGACACCTGGACCCGCGACCCGCGCCGCTGGCAGGCCACCCAGCCCGCCGACTCCCCGCTGCTCCCGCTGTTCGGCTGGCGCCCCACCGCGCTGTTCTCCGACGGCCCCGCGCACGCCCGCTACCGCCAGGTCATCACCGACAGCGTCGGCATCCTCGAACCCCACCTGCTGCAGCGCGACACCGCCGCCGTCGCCGAACAGCTCATCGCCGAGTTCGCCGGCGCCGGCAAGGCCGACCTGCTCGCCCGGTACGCCTACCGGCTCCCGCTGCTCATCCTCACCTCCTGGTACGGGGTCCCCGACCCGGACATCGACCGGATCAGCACCGCGATGAACCGCTCCTTCGAGACCTCCACCGGCGCCGCCGCCGCGTACGCCGACCTGGTCGCCGTCATCACCGAACAGGTCGCCGACCGCCGCACCGCCCCCCGGCACGACCTGATCTCCGCCTTCCTCGGCCACCCGGCGCGGCTCGCCGACGACGAGGTCGTCCGGCACATCACGCTCACCCTGATGGCCGGCCACGAACCCACCGCCAACCTGATCGCCAACGCGCTGCTGCGGATGCTCTCCGACGACCGCTACGCCGGCTCCCTGCACAGCGGCGCGATGACCGCGCACGACGCGGTCAACGAGGTGCTCTGGAACGACCCCCCGCTGTCCAACTTCTCCCCGCACTACCCCCGGCAGGAGATCGTCTTCCACGGCACCGCGCTCACCCCCGAGCAGCCCGTCCTGGTCTCCTACGCCTCCGCCAACGCCCAGGCCGTGCTCACCCCCGCCGAGAGCGAGTCCCTCGGCGGCTCCTACGCCCACCTCGCCTGGGGCGCCGGCCCGCACCGCTGCCCGGCCCGCCAGCCCGCCGTCCTGATGGCCGTCACCGCCGTCGAGTACCTGATCAGCCGCCTCACCGACCTGCGGCTCGCCGTCCCCACCGCGGACGTCCTCTGGCGCCCGGGCCCGATCCACCGCGCGCTCGTCTCGCTCCCCGTGGAGTTCACGCCGCTGTAGGCCGCCGGCCGCGGAACCGGGGGCGCGGCGAGGCCCGCGCGCCCGGTTCCGCCCTCCGGTCCTACAGGCCGAACCGCCGCCCCAGGTCGCCCAGGTTGCCCAGCCCGGGGATGTTCGGGGCCTGCTGGTGGCCGCCGGCCTGGTGCGGGACGCCGCTGCCCGGGATGCCCGGCTCCGCGCCGACCACGCCGACCGAGCGCTCGGCCATCAGCGTCTCGGAGGACTGCATCAGCACCTGCCCGGCCCCGATGAACTCGAACTGGTGCTCCTCGCCACTCGCGCCGCCGATCCCGGTCAGGTGCCGCAGGCCGCCGAGGACGCCGTGCAGGTAGCCGTGGTCGTAGTGGTGGCAGGGCGCGGGGCAGTCCGCCCAGCCGACCAGGGCCTGCGGGTCGACCCGGACCGGGGGCTCGACGAAGTGCACCGGCCCGTTGGACGCGGCGACGAACTTGCCGGTGCCGATCAGGGTCAGGAACCCGGGGATGATCGACTGCTTGAGCCGCAGCGTGGGCTCGAAGGCGAGCAGGTTGCCCGAGCGCACGGTCAGGTTGCCGTCCTCCAGGTCGTACGAGTTGAGGTCGTACGACCGGTCGGCGAGCAGCAGCTTGCCGCGCCCCTCGGCGACCACCCAGTCGGCGGCGTGCAGCGGGGAGTTGAAGTTCTGCTCCAGGACGCGGTCGAGCGCGCCGCGGCCGATCCCGGAGAAGCGCATCTCGCCGTAGTAGGCGATCATCTTGCCCTTCTGCAGGTAGTACGCGCCGTTCAGGTCGACCGAGAAGCAGTAGGGGTTGACGTTGTCGTTCGAGGGCAGCGTGCCCGGGTCCCAGACCTGCGGGCCCTCGCCGCCGGGCGGCTGGAACACCGGCGCGCCGAACTGCCCGGCGGGCCCGGCCTGGTAGGGCGGCGGGGGGACGGGCATCCCGGCCTGGGTGGCCTGGTGGGACTGGTCGTACTGCTGCTGGGAGTACCCGGGCGGGGGCCCCTGCGGCGGGTACGGCGGGGGCTGCTGCCCGTACGGCTGCTGGCCGTAGGGCGGGGGCTGCTGTCCGTACGGCTGCTGGCCGTAGGGCTGCTGCGGGGGGTGGGACATCAGAGCTTCACCTCGCTGGCCTGCACGTACACCGTGCCCTGCCCGGACAGTTCGAGCTGGAACGCCTCGCCGGAGCCGCGTCCGACCATGTCGCGCCAGCCGAGCGCGCTGGAGAGCTTGTTGGTGACCTCGCCGCGGTGCGCGACGTAGGCCTGCGGGTCGACGTGGACGGGCCGGCCGGGGAGGATCGGGAGTTCGATCACCCCGCCGTGGGCCATCACCGCGACCGCGCCCTTGCCGGTGAGCTTGGTGGTGAACAGGCCCTGGCCGGTCACCTGGCCGCGCACCACGCCCATCAGGCCGCCCTGCTGGCCCATGAACATGGTGGACTGCTGGAGGCTGCCCTCGAAGGCCAGCAGCCGGTCGGCCTCCACGTACAGGGTGTCGCCGACCAGGTCGACCAGGTGCACGTGGTGGCCGCCGTGGCCGAACATCACGGTGCCGTGGCCCTCGACGGTCATCAGCGGGGTGTCCTCGTTGGCGACCCGGCGGCCGATCATCGACATCACGCCGCCCTGGCCGCCCATCAGGTTGGGCTGGAAGGAGACCTCGCCGGTGTAGCCGAGCATCGCGCCGCGCTGGGACAGGACGCGCTGCCCGGGCACCACCTGGGCGGAGATCATCTTGCCGTTGATCCGGGTGAAGGCCATCAGACCTCGCCTCCCAGCGTGATGCGCTCGGAGGGCTGGACGTAGACCAGGCCCTCGCCGGTGAACTCGACCTGCATCGCCTCGCCGCCGCCCTCGCCGATCAGGGTGGACCAGCCCGCCCCGGACTTGAGCGAGCGCTGGAGGTTGCCGGTGTGCGCGATGTACGCGCCCGGGTCGACCCGCAGCGGCAGGCCCTGGCCGACCCGGAGGATCACCGCCGGGCCGTCCGAGGTGACCGCCGCCCAGCCCTGGCCCTCGACCTTGGTGGTGAACAGGCCGTTGCCGCTGGCCATGCCGTTCAGCCCGGTGAAGGAGGTGCCGGTGCGCAGCGTCGCCTCGGTGCAGAGCAGGTTGTCGGATTCGACGAACAGCGTCTCGCCGTTCAGCCGGACCAGGTTGATCTCGGTGGCCCGGTCGGCGAAGTAGCAGGTGCCCTGCCCCTTCACCTCCATGACCTCCATGCGCTCGCCGGTGAGCCGGCGGGTGACCATGCCGCGCAGGCCGTCGCCGCCGCCGGAGAGCTTCTTGAAGCCCATCTGCCCGGTGTAGGCGACCATCGAGCCGTTGCGTGCCTTGACGGTGTCCCCGGCGAGATCGACGGCGAGGACCCTGGACCCCTGGAGTCGGAACTGTGCCACGTCCGGGAATCTAGCGCGCCCCTCCCCGGCGGGGGAGGGGAACCGGCCGTGCTGGTACCGGTTCGGTACGGAACCCGCACATCGGACGACCCGTCAGCCGGGCATATCGGGCGAAACCCCCCGGGCGGGCGGAGGTCAGACCTGCTGCGGCAGCGCCCCCGCCGAGACCTCCACCTCCAGCAGCGAGGCCGAGTGCCGCTCGGCCTCGAACGCGGCCCGGCCGCCGCGCAGGCCGAACAGGCGCTTGGAGAGCATGATCCAGAGCACCGCGGCGACGTTCAGCAGCAGGGTGCAGACCTTCAGCACGCTGACGTGCTCGCTGAGCTCGTAGCCCTCCAGCGGCAGGAAGGCGGCGGTGGCCACCACCGTCAGGTACTCGGCCCAGCGGTGGCCCCACCACAGGCCGAACGCCTCGACGATCTCGATCAGCGCGTACGCCACCAGCGCGGCGGCCACGTAGACCAGGGTGGAGTGCTTGTAGTCGAAGGTCTTGCGGATGGTGTCGACGATCGGCGAGTGCTCCAGGTCCCAGTGGAAGTGCTCGGTGACCGGCTTGAGGACCGACAGGTTCTCGTCGAAGATCCGGCGCACCGCGTCCTGGCTGTTGGAGAACTTCCACACCCCCCAGGCGACGACCACGATCAGCAGGCCGCGCAGCAGCCGCTCGACGGCCAGGAAGCGCAGGATGAACAGGTCGCGCAGGGCCTTGCCGCGCGGCACCAGCGGCGCGTCCCCGGCCGGGCCGGAGCCGTGCGGGTCGCCGAGCGCGAAGTCGCCGCAGCGCAGGCAGCGCCAGGCGGTGCCGACCGCGGTGGCGGTGCGCAGCCGCTCGCGCAGCTCGGGCTCGTCCGGCGCGTAGGTGACGTGGCCGCGCGTGGCGCAGGTGTGGCGGTCCCAGTCCCGTTTCAGCATGGCGTGTTCCCCCGTGGGTCCGCGCGGCCCGACGGTCGGGGCGCGCGCAGCACAGCAGGATAGGGGGTCCGCCGTCGGCGCCGGTGTCGGGTCGGTGATAATGGGACCGGCTTGTGCATCCGTTCACAAACCCAGCCGTCCGCCGTGCCGTGCCCCGTGAGGAATCCCCGTGAAGAGCGTCGCCGCCGTCCACCGCCTGCGCCTGGTCTCCGGCCCCGAGGGCCTGTCGTTCCTGCTGCTGCTGGTCTGCTCGGTGCTCAAGCGCACCACCAGCTTCAACGCCGTCCCGGTGATGGGCATGGTGCACGGCGTGCTGTTCATCCTCTACCTGGTGTTCCTGGTGCAGGCGCACCAGGCCCGCCGCTGGGAGCCGAAGCGCACCCTGCTGCTCTTCGTGCTCTCGGTGCTGCCCACCGGCGGCTTCTTCGCCGAGCGGACGCTGGCCCGGGAGGAGCGCGGCGAACTCGGCGCCGCCACCCCGGCCGCCGCCTGACCCGGCCGCCCCGGAACGTGGTGCGCGGCGGCCGGGCCTCTTCGTGGGAGGCCGGACCGCCGCGGGCTCTGCTACCGGGTCGGCGTCAGTTGACGTTCACCGCGGTCCACGCGGCCGCGACCGCGTTGTACTGGGTCGAGCCGGAGCCGTACAGGTCCTTCGCCGCGTTCAGGGTCGCCGTGCGGGCGGCCTTGTAGTTCGTGGTGGAGGTCATGTAGACGGTCAGCGCCCGGTACCAGATCTGCGCGGCCTTGTCCCGGCCGATGCCGGTGAGCGTCGAGCCGTTGTAGGTGGGCGAGTTGTAGCTCACCCCGTTGACCGTCTTCGCGCCGCTGCCCTCGGACAGCAGGTAGAAGAAGTGGTTGGCGACGCCCGAGGAGTAGTGGACGTCCTTGTTGCCGACGCTGGAGGACCAGTAGTCGGCGGACGCGCCGTCCTTGGAGGGCTTGTCCATGTAGCGCAGCGGCGTGCCGTTGCCGTTGATGTTGATCAGCTCGCCGATCAGGTAGTCCGGGTTGTCCTTCGACAGGTTGGCGTAGAACTCGACCAGGGTGCCGAAGATGTCGCTGGTGGCCTCGTTCAGGCCGCCGGACTCGCCCGAGTAGTTCAGGCCCGCGGTGTTGGAGGTCACACCGTGGCTCATCTCGTGGCCGGAGACGTCGAGTTCGGTCAGCGGGTGGGTGTTGCCCGAGCCGTCGCCGTACGTCATGCAGAAGCAGCTGTCGTCCCAGAACGCGTTGACGTAGTTGCTGCCGTAGTGGACCCGGCTGTACGCGCCGACGCCGTCGTTGCGGATGCC